>NZ_PDNI01000065.1 GCF_002925845.1 Roseovarius nitratireducens
AGTTGCTTCCAGAAGCCCTCGCGGATGTCGCGGTCAGCTTTTTCGAATTCCGGTTTCTCGATCATGCCGCTACGATCGCGGTCATAATTCATGAAGACACCTGCATTGAACTCGGCTTCGGTGAGCACGCCGTCATTATCTTGATCCCATTTGCTGAACGTGCCGTCCTGCTCACCCTGGGCCAGGCGCCAGCCTTCAACGTACTCATCTTGCGAAAGCAAGCCATCGCCGTCGGTATCCCAATTGCTCATTCCCTGTGCCAGCGCAGGCCCGGCGGCCAACGCCGCAAGGACGGCACCAAGTCCGGCAATCTCCTTGAGGTCGATACGCATGTTATTTCTCCTTTGGTTTGGTTCGCGGCGCTATGCCACTAGTCGATTCAACGGAGATCACTGGATGTCGTTCCAATTTCTTCTGCAAAAGCGTCTAACTCCGGCTGCCGCCATGCGACTATTCTGCAATTTTGATCTGCATCGGCACACAAGGCGCGACTTCAGCGCTTGAGACGCTTTCGGGACCATGCCCTAGCACCATCTGTTACTGCGCAACTTCGAATGGAGCGCGATATCCTGTCAAAGGCTTCGGCCTGGTTTGCGCGGGACGAGCTCGGCTCGTCGAGGTCTTCGAGTTCATGACCGCGAACCAGGCCGTTTTCCCCATACAGATGATGGCGAGGGTCATGGGCGAATCCCGCAGCGGGTTCCATGCGTGGGCCAGGCGACCACCATCGGCACGCGCTGTTTCCGATAGCGGCCTGTCCGAACGGATCGGCAAGATCCATTTCGCGTCAAAGGAGACCTATTGCGCGCGCCGCATCCATGCCGAGCTGGCTGACGAGGGAGTGCTGGCAGGTCCGGAATAGACCAAACCGGTTCCGGTTTTCTGTTCCTTGAGTTTTCCGCTCGGCCAAATAGGCATCCGTGAGCGCCAGGAGATCGGCGACTCCCCAAACCCGATCGGTGATCCCGATCTCCATCGGATGCGTCACCAGCTCCACAGTCAGAACTTCTCCCGTTCGGCACCCTCACGGATACAGTTATAAATGTCCGCGCCCTTCCTTGTCCGCGCCAATGATGCCGCCCGGATGCTGGGAATCAGCCGCAGCACGCTCTACGCGCGCGTGCAGGCGGGGGTACCCTGAGCCGATAAAGCGGGAGGGCTGCACTGTCTGGCACCTTCGCGACCTGGAAAACTTTGTCGATCAACTGGCGGACCAAGTGGCGGACCAGGACGAATGCGAGAATGGAAAATACCGCGAAAACATAATGGTTACGGGTTAATAATGGTGCGGGCGGCCGGACTTGAACCGGCACGGCCTTTCGGCCCAGGCATTTTAAGTGCCATGCGTCTACCATTCCGCCACGCCCGCACGAGGCCCCGCTGTCCTAGCGTCTGCGGGCGGCGAGGAAAACGCATTTCTTGAGACGGGGAACGCTCAGATATCCTCTTCGGCCCGTTCCAGCACCGGCAAGAGGTGCCGCTCGGTCAACCACGGGTTGAGATCGAGCGCACGGCGCAACACCAGCGCCGCCTCGCCCGGACGCTCCAGAGCCATGAGCGTCATGGCATGGCCGGTGAGCGCACCAAGGTGCCGCGGCGAGAGCGACACCGCGCGTTCGAGATCGGGCAGCGCCGCAGCATAATCCTGCCGGATGAAATTGACAAAGGCGCGCTGGTTGTAGCCCTCGGCATAGTCCGGGCAATAGTCGATGAGCGCGTCGAACGCCGCAACCGCCCCTTCGAAATCGTAAGACGCGCGGCGGGTCATCCCCTCGTCGAGCAATTCCTGCGCGTGGGCATCGGGCGCGTCGGACCAGAGATCCCACATCTCGATGGACAGCAGCCGTGCATCCTGCTCGCTTTCTGCGTCCTGCACGCGGTCAAAAAGCGTGTCGAGCGCCGCGCCGTGATCGGGCGGGGCAGGACAGGCGAGCGCGCCCACAGGTGCGAGCAGGCACAAGAGCGGGAGGGCGACAACACGTAGCATGGTTATTATGATGGCATGCAGCCGCGCAAAATCAAATCACATCGCCGAGCACGGTCTCCTTGACCGCCTGCATCGCCACGTAGGTCGAGGTGCTGGCCACGTGCGGCAGGGTCGATATCGCCTCGGCCAGGACGCGGCGATACTCGGTCATGTCCTGCGTGCGCACCTTGAGCAAGTAGTCGAAACTGCCCGCGATGAGATGCGCCTGCTCGATCTCGGGGATTTTCGCCACCGCCGCGTTGAACGCAGCCAGCGCGCTCTCGCGGGTGTTGTCGAGCCGCACCTCGACGAAACTCACATGATCGAGCCCCAGGCGGATCGGGTCAAAGAAGGCACGGTAGCCGGTGATGACACCGGCCTTTTCCAGCCGCCGAAGCCGCGCCTGCGTGGGCGATTTCGACAGCCCGATCTCGCGCGCGAGATCGGTGACGCTGATGCGCCCGTCCGCGGCCAGCACCCGCAGAATCGCCCGGTCGAACCTGTCGAGATCGGAATGGTCATTCTGGCTCATGATTATCCCCGTGAAAGACCGGATCGATCTGTCAAACCACATCAAACAGGAAAAGTCACCCCTGAACAGGTGTTAACATGGTTTGGCAATTCAAGGGGGATCCCATGCCTTACGACACCGACATGCGCCGCGCCATCGAGCTTGAGACCTATGCCGATGAGCGCGTCGTTCTCGACCGGCTGACCGCCATGGCGGCGCTCTCGGAGGAGGATCGCGCCCGCATCACGGCGCGGGGTGCCGATCTCGTGCGCGCCATCCGCGGACAGGCGAGCCCGGGGCTGATGGAGGTATTCCTCGCCGAATACGGCCTTTCGACCGAAGAGGGCATCGCGCTCATGTGCCTGGCCGAGGCGCTGTTGCGCGTGCCCGACGCCGAGACCATCGACGCGCTGATCGAGGACAAGATCGCACCGTCGGACTGGGGCCGGCACATGGGCCATTCCACCTCGCCGCTGGTCAACGCCTCGACCTGGGCCTTGATGCTCACCGGCCGCGTGCTCAAGGACGAGGCGCCGGGCCTCGTGGGCACGCTGCGCGGCGCGGTCAAGCGGCTGGGCGAGCCGGTGATCCGCACCGCCGTGGGCCGCGCCATGCGCGAGATGGGCCGTCAGTTCGTGCTGGGCGAAACCATCCAGAGCGCGATGGACCGCGCGGCGGGGATGGAGAAAAAGGGCTACAGCTATTCCTACGACATGCTGGGCGAGGCCGCGCGTACCGAGGCCGACGCCACCGGCTACCACCTGAGCTATTCCCGCGCGATCACCGCCATCGCGAATGCCTGCAAGAATGCGGACGTTCGCGACAATCCCGGCATTTCGGTCAAGCTCTCGGCGCTGCACCCGCGCTACGAGGTGGCGCAGCGCGAGACGGTGATGGACGTGCTCGTGCCACGCCTCCGCTCGCTCGCGCTGTTGGCGAAATCGGCGCGGATGGGGCTCAACATCGACGCCGAGGAGGCCGACCGCCTGTCGCTTTCGCTCGACGTGATCGAGGCGGTCCTCAGCGAGCCCGCGCTCGCCGGATGGGACGGCTTCGGCGTGGTGGTGCAGGCCTATGGCCAGCGCGCGGGCCAGGTGCTCGATTTCCTCTACGACCTCGCGACGCGGCTCGACCGCCGGATCATGGTGCGGCTGGTCAAGGGCGCCTACTGGGATACCGAGATCAAGCGCGCCCAGGTGGCGGGCGTCGACGGCTTCCCCGTCTTTACCTCCAAGCCCGCGACCGACATCAGCTATATAGCCAACGCGCGCAAACTGCTCGCGATGACCGACCGCATCTACCCGCAATTCGCCACACATAACGCCCACACGGCGGCGGCGATCCTCGACATGGCCACCGACAAGGGCACGTTCGAGTTCCAGCGCCTGCACGGCATGGGCGAGGCGCTGCACGACATCATCCTGAAATCCGAGGGCACCCGCTGCCGCATCTACGCCCCCGTCGGCGCGCATCGCGACCTGCTGGCCTATCTGGTGCGCCGCCTGCTGGAGAACGGCGCGAATTCCAGCTTCGTCAACCAGATCGTGGACGAGAGCGTGCCCCCCGAGGAGGTCGCGCGCGACCCGTTCGAGGCGGTCAACGACCCCGTGCCGCACCTGCCCACCGGCCCCGAGCTGTTCCTGCCCGAGCGGCCCAATTCGCGCGGGTTCGATCTGCGCCACCAGCCAACGCTGGACGCTATCGAGGCGGCGCGCGCGCCCTTTGCCACCCAGGCCTGGCAGGCCGGGCCGATCCTTGCAGGCAAGGCCGATCCCCAACCGCCCGAGAAGGTCGAGAACCCCGCCGACCCGGCGGATGCCCCCGGCACCGCGGCATGGGCCAGCCCCGGGGATGTCGAAACCGCGCTTGCCGCCGCCGCACCGTGGGATGCGTCTGCCTCCGAACGCGGGGTGATCCTGAACAAGGTGGCCGATCTCTACGAGGAGAACCACGGCGAGATATTCGCCATCCTGCACCGCGAGGCCGGCAAATCCATCCCCGACGGGGTGGCCGAACTGCGCGAGGCGGTGGATTTCCTGCGCTATTACGCGGCGAATGCCCCCGAGGGCACGCCCGTCGGCACCTTCACCTGCATCTCGCCCTGGAACTTCCCGCTCGCCATCTTCACCGGGCAGATCGCGGCGGCGCTGGCGGCGGGCAACGCGGTGCTGTCCAAACCCGCCGAGCAGACCCCGCTCATCGCGCATCTGGGCGTGAGCCTGATGCACCGCGCGGGCGTGCCGAAAACGGTGCTGCAGCTTCTGCCCGGCGCGGGCGAGGTGGGCGCGATGCTCACATCCGATCCCCGCGTGGGCGGCGTGGCCTTCACCGGCTCCACCGACACGGCGATGAAAATCCGCAAGACCATGGCCGACAACCTGCGCCCCGGCGCGCCGCTCATCGCCGAAACCGGCGGGCTCAACGCCATGATCGTGGACAGCACCGCGCTGCCAGAACAGGCGGTGCAGGCGATCATGGAATCGGCCTTTCAATCCGCCGGACAACGCTGCTCGGCGCTGCGCTGTCTCTACGTGCAGGAGGATATCGCCGAAAGCTTCACCGAGATGCTGACCGGCGCGATGGATGCGCTCGTGGTCGGCAACCCGTGGAATCTCAGCACCGATTGCGGCCCGGTGATCGACGAGGAGGCGCGCGCGGGCATCGCCGAGCATATCCAGCAGGCGCGCGCCGAGGGCCGCCTGATGCACGAACTGAAGACGCCCAACGCCGGCACCTATATCGCGCCGACATTGATCCGCGTGAACGGCATCGCCGATATGGAGCGCGAGATATTCGGCCCCGTGCTGCACCTCGCCACCTACAAGGCGCGCGATCTCGACCGGGTGATCGGGGCGATCAACGCCACCGGCTACGGGCTGACCTTTGGCCTCATGACCCGGATCGACGACCGCGTGCAGCACGTCACCGAAGCCGTGCACGCAGGCAACATCTACGTCAACCGCAACCAGATCGGCGCCATCGTGGGAAGCCAGCCATTCGGCGGCGAGGGCATGTCCGGCACCGGACCCAAGGCCGGCGGGCCGCATTATCTCGCGCGCTTTTCGGCCAACCCCGCCTCGCAACGGGCTGAGAAATGGGACGCGGCGATGCCGGTGGCATCGGTGCAAGAGGCGCTCGACCGCGCCAACGCCGCGCCGCACGGCCCGCGCGAGGCGCTCGTTCTGCCGGGGCCCACGGGTGAATCGAACCGGCTCACCACCCATCTGCGCGCAGCGCTTCTGTGTCTCGGGCCGGGCAAGGAGGCGGCGAAGGCGCAGAAACAAGCGGTGGAGGCGCTCGGCGGCGTCGCGGTTGCGGCCACGGGCCGGGTGGATCCCGAAACGCTCGTCACGCTCGGCGGGATGTCCGGCGCACTCTGGTGGGGCAACGACGCAGACGCCCGCGCCTACGCGGACGCGCTTGCGCGCCGCGCGGGGCCGATCCTGCCGCTTGTCACAGGCATGCCCGACCTGGGCCACGCCCTGCTCGAGCGGCATGTCTGCGTCGACACCACCGCGGCGGGCGGCAACGCGGCGCTTCTGGGCGGCATGTCCTGACGGCAGGGCTGGGCCCCGAAATCTTCAAAAGATTTCGAACCGCTTTCTTTTCAAGAAAGCGGTGCCCCTGCTTTCCCAGCCGGGCAAAGCGCGCTAGCTTTCGCCCATGTTCCCGATCCGCGATCACAACCCGTCGGGGTCGACCCCTTATGTCACCTGGGCGCTCATCGCGCTCAACGTGGTTGTGTTCCTGAGCTACTGGCAGCTCTTCTCGGACGAGCGCGCGCTCAGGCTGTTCTTTCGCGACTGGGCGATGATCCCCGCGCTGGTCACGGCACGGGGAGAGTATGCGGGGCTGTTCACCTCGATGTTCCTGCACGGCGGGCTGATTCATCTCGCGGGCAACATGCTGTTCCTGTGGATATTCGGCGACAATCTCGAGGACCGGATGGGCCACCTGCCCTTCCTCGCCTTCTACCTCGCCTCGGGGCTGGCGGCGGGGGCCACGCAGGTAATGGGCGCACCGGGCTCGATGGTGCCGACGGTGGGCGCATCTGGGGCGATCGCGGGGGTTATGGGGGGCTACATGCTGCTGTTTCCGCGCGCGCGGGTCGATATCCTGATCATCATCATCTTCTTCGTGCGGATCATCACGATCCCGGCGGCGCTGGTGCTGCTGCTGTGGTTCGCCATCCAGGTGGTCGCGGGGCTGGGCAGCGATCCGGACATGGGCGGCGTGGCCTACTGGGCCCATGCCGGCGGCTTCGTCGCTGGTATAATCCTGACACTGCCGGTGTTCCTGCGGCTGGGCGGGCCGCGGTTCTGGGCGCTCCATGACGGGGTGCCGCCCAACCCCGGGACACGCTACCGCTTTCGCCGCACGCCCATACCGCGCGTCGGGAGACGCCGATGACCGCCCCGCTCAAGGCCACCTGCCATTGCGGCGCGGTCGAGTTGCGCCTGCGCCCGGTCGACCCCAATCTCGGCGATGCGCATCGCTGCGACTGCAGCTTCTGCCGACGGCGCGGCCCGGCCACGATCAGCGTCGCCTTGGGCGATCTGGAGATCGTGAAGGGCGCAGCCGCGCTGACGCTCTACCAATGGGGCACCGGCACGGCGCAGCACTGGTTCTGCAGCCGCTGCGGCATCTACACCCATCACCGGCGCCGGTCCAACCCGAACGAATACGGCGTCAATCTCGGCGCGATCGAGGGGGTGAACCCGCGCGATTTCGACCCCATCCCGTGGGAGGACGGCGTCAACCACCCCTCTGACCGCTGATCCTTATCCCCGCTCTGACACCTTGCCTCAGCCGCGCGCCGCGCGGATGAGATCGAGGATATCGCGCGCCGCGTCGGGGATGTTGGTGCCGGGCCCAAAGATCGCCTTGACCCCCGCCTTTTGCAGGAACTCGTAATCCTGCTGCGGGATGACCCCGCCGCAGATCACGATGATGTCGCCCGCGTCGCGCGCGCGCAGCGCCTCGATCAGCTTGGGCGCCAGCGTCTTGTGCCCCGCTGCCTGGCTAGAGATTCCGACCACATGCACATCGTTGTCGATGGCATCCTGCGCCGCCTCCTCCGGCGTCTGGAAGAGCGGCCCCACATCCACGTCAAAGCCGATATCGGCAAACGCCGTGGCGATCACCTTGGCTCCGCGGTCGTGCCCGTCCTGTCCCATCTTGACCACCAGCATGCGCGGTCGCCGGCCCTCGTCCTCGGCGAATTTCTCGACATCGCGCTGGATCGCGGCGAACCCCGCATCGCCCTCGTAGGCCGCGCCATAGACGCCCGCGAGCGTCCGTACCTCGGCGCGGTGCCGACCGAATTCCTTTTCCAGTGCCATGCTGATTTCCCCCACAGTGGCGCGTGCGCGCGCGGCCTCGACCGCCGCATCCAACAGGTTGCCGCCCTCGACCGCGCGGCGAGTGAGCTCATCGAGTGCAGCATCACAGGCCGCCTGGTCGCGGCTGGCGCGGATGCGCTCCAGCGCCTTGATCTGGCTGTCACGCACCTTGACGTTGTCGACATCGAGAATGTCGATCGGGTCTTCTTTCTCCTTGCGATACTTGTTCACGCCGACGATCACCTCGTCGCCCCGATCGATCATCGCCTGCCTTGTTGCCGCCGTCTCCTCGATGCGCAGCTTGGGCATGCCGCTCTCGACCGCGCGGGTCATGCCGCCCATCTCCTCGACCTCCTCGATCAGCTCCCACGCCTTTTCGGCCAGGTCATGTGTCAGCTTCTCGACGTAGTAAGAGCCCGCCAGCGGGTCGACCACGTTGGTC
The DNA here is from genome assembly GCF_002925845.1 of Roseovarius nitratireducens. GTDB lineage: Bacteria > Pseudomonadota > Alphaproteobacteria > Rhodobacterales > Rhodobacteraceae > Roseovarius > Roseovarius nitratireducens. The sequence continues at coordinate 8,262 of NZ_PDNI01000065.1, forward strand.
ACGCCGGTCTCTTCCTGCAGGATCAACTGCGTATTGCGCGCGATCCGGGCGCTGAAATCCGTGGGCAGCGCGATCGCCTCGTCAAGCGCGTTGGTGTGCAACGACTGCGTGCCGCCCAGAACCGCGCTCATCGCCTCATAGGCGGTGCGGATCACGTTGTTGTACGGGTCCTGCTCCTGCAGGCTGACACCGGAGGTCTGGCAATGGGTACGCAGCACCTTGGATTTCTCGGATTTCGCGCCGAATTCCGTCATGATCCGGTGCCACAGCAGCCGCGCGGCGCGTAGCTTGGCCGCCTCCATGAAGAAATTCATGCCGATGGCAAAGAAGAACGACAACCGCGGCGCGAAGCGGTCTACATCCATCCCCGCCTCAATCGCCGCCTTCACGTATTCGCGTCCATCGGCCAGCGTATAGGCCAGCTCCTGCACGAGGTTCGCGCCCGCCTCCTGCATGTGGTAGCCCGAGATCGAGATCGAGTTGAATCGCGGCATGTGCTCGGCGGTGTAGCCGATGATATCCGACACGATCCGCATCGACGGTGCGGGCGGGTAGATATAGGTGTTGCGCACCATGAATTCCTTTAGAATGTCGTTCTGAATGGTGCCCGAGAGTAGCGCCTTGTCGTGCCCCTGCTCCTCGCCCGCGACGATGAAACTGGCCAGCACCGGGATCACCGCGCCGTTCATGGTCATGGACACGCTAACCTTGTCGAGCGGGATGCCATCGAACAGGATCTTCATGTCCTCGACCGAGTCGATGGCCACGCCCGCCTTGCCCACATCGCCCTCGACACGCGGATGATCGCTGTCATAGCCGCGATGGGTGGCGAGATCGAAGGCGACCGAAACCCCCTGTTGCCCGGCGGCCAGGTTGCGCCGGTAGAAGGCATTCGATTCCTCTGCCGTGGAAAACCCGGCATATTGCCGGATCGTCCAGGGGCGGCCGGCATACATCGTCGCCTTGACGCCGCGGGTAAAGGGCGCCTGCCCGGGGATGCTGCCCATGTGCGGCAGCCCCTCGACATCCTCCTCGGTGTAGAGCGGTTCGACCGCGATCCCCTCGAGCGTCTGCCATGTCAGGTCGTCAAGCGGGCGGCCCTTCAGTTCCGCCTCGGCCAGTTCACGCCAGGTGTCTTTCTTCGATGCCATCGTCTTGTCCTCTTGTCGGATGACCGTCGCGCGGCTGTATCCCCGCGTTCAACGGTCCGGTTTCCCCGGCCAGTCGTGCCAGCCCGTCCGCCCCGGCGCGCAGCCAGAACAGATCGTCGTCATAAGCCTCTTTCAGTGCGGCGGCCTGCGCGGCACCGAACGGGTGCCAGCGCCCGGAGCCACCGGGCAGGCGCGCGGCATCGCCGCCCCGGCGCGCCACGGCGCGGCGCAACGCGGGCAGGTCGGGCGCGCGGCCCAGCCATGCGGCGGCCTCGTGCCCATGTCCCGTGTCGGCCTCGCCCGTCATCAACGCCAGACGCGCGGCAGGACGATCAGCGAATTCCTCATGCGGCAGGATCACGATCTCGGCCCCCGGCAGCGCGCAGGCCACGTCCGCAATGACGTCACGCCATTGCCGCCCCGCCGTCACCAGCCGGTCGAGATCACCCGCCGAGGGCAGCCGGTGGCCACGCGCCACCGAATAGGCCAGCACCGAGGCCCACCACGCGTCCTGCGCCCGGATCGACAGAACGGCGCGGGTGATCCGCCCGCCAAAGGCATCGCCGAGGCGCGCCATGCGCTCGCCCACCCCGGGATAAAGCCGGTGACACCGCAGGCAGGTGCGCGGCGCGCCGATCAAGTTCTCGTCACTGACCACGAGCCGCGTCACGCCCGCCTCCCGCGCCTGCGCCACGCGCAGGGCGATCCGCCCGCGGGCGCGCGCGGCCCGCGCAGCTTCGAAATGGTCGCCCGGCGCTGGAATTACCCCGGCCAGCAGCCCATCGCGGGTGACCGGCGGCCCCCAGAACGCCAGCCCGTGCGCGGCGAGCGCGGCTGTCTGCGCCTGCGCGTGGCGTTGCAGGCTCGTTGTGGCGGTGCGGTGGGCCCCGAGGTGAAGAATGATATCCATGATCGCGCGCGTCCCTTGCTGCCCGGCGTCCGGTCGCAGGATGCCACCAACACGTGAGCGCGGGATTAACCGCGTCGTTTTTTCCCGATGCGGCCAAACGGGCTTCGCATTCCGGCACGATCCGCCTATATCTTGCCGGACAGGAGATCGCATGAAACCGTTACTCGCCCTCACTCTGCTTGCCTTCGCGGCGGTCCCCGCCACCGCACAGGACAGCGCGCCCGATGAGGAGGTGCCTTCGATCATGAACGCCGAGGAGGTCGATTCAACCGATTTCCTCTGGATCAAGCGCCTGCTCGTGGTGTTCTCCGACACGCCCGCCGATCCGCAATATATCGAGCAGATGGGATACATCACCGACCGGCTCGACGCGCTGACGTATCGCGACGTCGTGGTGATTACCGATGCCGACCCGTCCGCGCGCTCGGAGGTGCGGCAGCGGTTGCGCCCGCGCGGCTTCAACCTCGTGCTCATCGGCAAGGACGGCGAGATATACCTGCGCAAGCCCGCGCCGTGGCACGTGCGCGAGATCGTGCGCTCCATCGACAAGCTGCCGGCGCGCCAGCGCGAGATGCGCGAGGGCAAGGCGGGCGAAAGCTGACCACAGGTCATCGCTCAGCCCTCCCCCATCGCCACGACGAGCAGCCCCTCGCCCGGCATCATCAGCAGGAGCGCGCGGCGCGCCCCGTCCCAGGCCAGCACCGTCTCTCCGTCATCGAGCGCATGGCGAAACACGCTCTCGCTGCGCGCGTCCATGCAGGCCCGCGCCTCGATCCCGGCACGGCGCATCGCCATGCCGGTTTCGCGGTGGTGGTTGGCCATCGCCACCAGCGCCACATCCGCCGCCTGCCCCGGCAGATCGAGCGCCGCCGCCCCCCGTCCCGCGATCTCGCGGCGCATCTGCGCCACGTCACGGGTAACCGGCAGGGCCGATTTCACCTCCGCGTTCACCACAGAGTAGAGCCCCACGGCACAGTCCCGCCTTGCCACGAAGGACAGCGTCTCGCCCAGCGCGAACCAATGCCCCAGCCACACCCGCTGCGCCGCCTCCTGCTCGCGCTGACAGGCGGCGAGGATGACCAGCGCGGCAAGACAGGCCACCGGCACGGGATTATGGCGCGGGGCGCGGGTCATCCCCTCACTCGAACTCCATGATGACCTCGTCCACCGCGAGGCTGTCGCCCGGCGCGGCATTGACGCATGAGACCACGGCCTTGCGCTCGGCGCGCAGGATGTTCTCCATCTTCATCGCCTCCACGGTGCACAGCGCCTGCCCCTCCTGCACCTCGTCGCCCTCGGCCACGTGGACCTTCACGATCATGCCGGGCATCGGGCAGAGCAGCATCCGCGACGTATCAGGCGGAAGTTTCTCGGGCATTAACGCCGCCAGTTCCGCCTGCCGCGGCGTGCGGATATTGACCTTGAGATCGGCCCCGCGGCTCCGGATGCGGAAGCCTTGCGTGATCTTGCCCACCTTGAGCACCAGCGGGCTGCCATCCACGTCCAGCCGCGCAAGCTGATTGCCGGGCGTCCAGTCGCTGGCGACGCGCAGGATGGCACCATCCTCGAAGCGCACGCTCGCGCCCTCCCGGTCCGCAGAGACGGTGACCGGATAGCTCTCGCCCTGAAGGCTCACGACCCAGTCCTCGCCGACGTGGCGCTCGTGGTTGTCCATCCGCCCCGAGATGCGCGTGCGCCGGATTTCCGCCACCCGGTGCATCGCCGCCGTGCTTGCCGCGATCCGGCGCAGGATGTCTCCGGCCAGTTCCACCCCGTGAAAGCCGTCGGGATATTCCTCGGCGATAAACGCAGTGGTGATGTCGCCCGAGACGAATTTCGCATGATCCATCACCGCGCTGAGGAATGGCAGGTTGTGCCCGATCCCCTCGACCTCGAAACTGTCGAGCGCCACGCGCATCGCCTCGATCGCCTGCGCACGGTCCGGGGCCCATGTGCATAGCTTGGCGATCATCGGGTCGTAATACATGCTGATCTCGCCGCCCTCGTAGACGCCGGTATCGTTGCGCACCGCGGTCTCTCCGCTCGGGGCATCGCCCTGCCACTTGCCCGTCTCCAGCAGCGGCCCGGCGGCGATTTCCTGCGGCGGGCGATAGCGCGTGAGCCGCCCGATCGACGGCAGGAAGCCGCGATAGGGGTCCTCGGCATAAAGGCGGCTCTCCATCGCCCAGCCCTTGAGCGTCACGTCGTCCTGCGTGATCGACAGCTTCTCGCCCGCCGCGACGCGGATCATCTGCTCGACGAGGTCCACGCCGGTGACAAGCTCGGTCACCGGATGCTCCACCTGCAAGCGCGTGTTCATCTCGAGGAAAAAGAAATTGCGTTCACCGTCGACGATGAATTCCACCGTCCCGGCGCTGGCATAGCCCACGGCATGGGCCAATGCGACCGCCTGCTCGCCCATCGCGCGGCGGGTCTTTTCATCGAGGAACGGGCTCGGCGCCTCCTCGATCACCTTCTGGTTCCGGCGCTGGATCGAGCACTCGCGCTCGCCCAGGTAGATGCCGTTGCCATGAGCGTCGCACAGCACCTGTATCTCGATATGGCGCGGCTGGGTGACGAACTTCTCGATAAAGATGCGGTCGTCGCCGAAACTGCTGGCCGCCTCGTTCTTCGAACTTTGAAAGCCCTCTCGCGCCTCCTCGTCATTCCACGCGATGCGCATGCCCTTGCCGCCGCCGCCCGCGCTCGCCTTGATCATCACCGGATAGCCGATCTCGCCGGAAATCTTCACCGCCTCGTCCGCGTCCTCGATCAGGCCCATCACGCCGGGCACCGTGCTCACCCCCGCCTCCTGCGCGATTTTCTTGGAGGTGATCTTGTCGCCCATCGCCTCTATCGCGCGCACCGGCGGGCCGACAAACGCCACGCCTTCGGCCTCCAGCGCCTTGGCGAACTTGGGGTTTTCCGACAGGAAGCCATAGCCCGGATGCACCGCCTCGGCGCCGGTCTTGCGAATCGCGTCCATCACCTTGTCGATGACGATATAGCTCTCGTTGGCGGGCGAGGGACCGATATGCACCGCCTCGTCGGCCATCTGCACATGCAGCGCCTGCGCGTCGGCATCGGAATGGATCGCGACGGTGGCGATCCCCATCTTGCGCGCGGTCTTTATCACCCGACAGGCGATCTCTCCCCGGTTCGCGATCAGGATTTTCTTGAACATTCCTCGTCCCTTCCTCTAGCGGTTCCGGCCCGCGCGGCGGGGCGCGCAGACAGTGTCACATTCCCGTAACGGGCCTGTAACGAAAGATTTATTATCACTTTTTTTCAAACGCTTACACATTCTCGTAGATCACCTTGACGTTAGGGGCGCGTGATCCAACCGCTTGCCATTGTGGGACAGGCCGCCTGTGCGACGCGGCCTGCGGGGCGCGCAGCGTGCCCGCCTGACACCACAACCGGGAGGAGACCACCCCATGAAACGACACGTCGCAATGGCCCTTGCGCCATCCGCGCTGCTGGTGGCAATCCATGCCGCCCCCGCGTTCGCCGAGAGCGACGCGGAACTCAAGCAACAGGTGCGCGCGCTGACCGAACGTGTGAACGAACTCGAGGATCGCGGGCACGTCAACCTGCCCGCGGGCACGACACTCACCTTCGGCGGCTACACCAAGCTCGACCTGATCTACGATTTCGACCAGGGACAGGGCGACACCACCTTCGTCCCCGGACTCGTGATCGGTGCGCCCGATGGCGGCGGCTTCGACGCCCATGTGCGCCAGACGCGGCTCAACTTCCGCACCGATACCCAGACCGACAAGGGGCCGCTCACCACCTTCGTCGAGATCGACTTCTTCGGCACCCGCGGCAACGATGTGCAGTCCAGCTCGCACCGCCCGCGCCTGCGCCACGCCTATGGCCGCTGGAACGGCTGGACCGCGGGCCAGACCTGGACCACGTTCATGCCGATCGAGGCCTACCCCTCGACGGTCGATTTCCAGGGCCCCTCGGGCATTCCCTTCATCCGGCAGGCGCAGCTTCGCTACACCTTCCCGGCGGGCAAGGGGCTCGATGTCTCCGTCGCGCTCGAGAACGGCGAATTCTCCGGTCGCGGCGTGGTCGGCGGTGCGACCGTGCCCATCGGCGAGACCATCGGCGGTGCCTTCTCGGGCAACAACTCGGATTTCGACCAGTCGCCCGACCTCGTGCTCGCGGCCAAGTGGCAGCAGGATGACACCCTCCTGCGCGGGGCGTTGGTACTGCGCGACCTCGAAGCCCCGCGCCAGATGGGCGGCGACAGCGATACCGGCTGGGGCATCAACATCGCCGGCGGCGCACCGCTCTGGGCGGGAGGCCGGATCGTCGGCTCGTTCACCTATGGCGACGGCGTGGGCCGGTACATCATCGACGGCGCCGGGCAGGATGCGTTCGTCGATGCCACCGGACGGCTCAACACCATCGAGTCCTACGGCGCCACCGCGCAGGTGTCGCACGACTTCTCCGACAAGGTGACGGCGGGGCTGTCTTACGGCTTCTACTCGGTCGAGGACACCTTCGCGCCCACCGACAGCGACCAGCACCAGACGGTGCACGCGTCGATCTTCTACAAGCCGGTCGATCGCATGACCGTCGGCGCAGAACTGAGCTGGGTCGAGCGCGAGCTTGTCAGCGGCGCCTCGGAGGACGCCACGCGCCTGCAAACCTCGGTTCAGTTCAGCTTCTGAGCCCCGGGCACCTGCACCCACAAAAAGGGGCAGCCCGGAGACCAACCTGGCACCGGACTGCCCGCAAGAGGGGACACCATGGACCAAGCGCCGAAATGGCGCGCTCGGGGAAAGACGATCCATGGCTCCAAAAAGACTGTCAGCGACGGCGGCCCGGGCCAAGCCCCGCATCACACGCGCCCCGCACTCGGCATGCGACCGCCGGAAACCGGCCCGGCTGCGCGAGACTCCGCCGATCCCGGCCCGACTCATGGTGCATCCCCACCGTCGAACACCTCGGGAAAGCTCTGCCGGGCAACGCCCAGGTCAAGTACCAGCAACGCCTCGTAACTTTTCGGATCGAACGGGTCCTCTGCGGGCTTGATTTCGCGCCCCAGCAGCCAGCTCAGCCGCCCGGCATCGAGGTTGCCCCGTTCAAAGGGCTGGTCGCCGAAATGCTCCCAGATGGCGCGCAGGAACTCGGTATCGGCACGCCTGTCAATTGGCTTGCGGTCACGATAGCGCTCGCGCGCGATGAGCGGCGTGATCCCGCGCGGGTTGCCCCGCCTGATTGTGAACTGGTAGTCTGTACCTGCAAGACGCCCCGGAAAACCGCGATGTTTCAACATGTTGCACCTCCAAAGACGCAGAGGTGCGGCACGTTTGGCAGGTGTGGCGGGACGGACGATACCGCCCGTCCCGCCGTCAGCCCGAAGGGCTTACTTGTACTTGCCGGTCTGCTCCGGCTCGGTCGTGACCGGCTCGACCACGACGAATTCTTCCTCGGCCGGCTGTGCGCACGCGGCGACGACGGCAACGAAGCCAAGGGCGAGAACGCTCTTGAGGGTCTTGGACATGTAATACTCCTGTCTCTCGTGTCTTCGGTTGATGGCGCGTTCGGGCACAATGCCGAAACCCGCCACGTTGGCGAGGTAAAGGTCGCTTGGGCGCAACCTGAGACAACGCTAGCGGAAATCGAGCGATTTGAATACATTGAATGCGCGATCCCACGCGCATGTGTCCCCAAAGACGCACCTCGCCAAAGGCCGGTCCATTTGCGTGAGCGATATCGCGACGACATCAGAACATCTCCCATGTACAACGGTCATTCTCGATCCGGTAGGCCTCGAAGACCTGCGTGACCGCCTCGTCGTAGACGCCGAATTCCGACTCGCGGTCGGCCAGCGAAACAACCACCTGCCCGGGCTGCGGGCCGATATTCGAAATCCGGGGCAGCGCGTGCGTCTCGCACAGCCACACAAGATCGCCGGAGATGGCATCGAACCGCTCCGCCACGGCTGTGAACCCATCGGCGACATAGCGGAACCGATAGATCAGCCCGCCGCCAGAGGGCCGGTCGCTCACCACCTCGAAGAGCCGCGCCTCCAGCCCCGAGGGCAGCCGCAGCGCCTCCTCCTGCGCTGCGGCTGCGGGGGCCTGCGCCAGCAGCGCGCCGGCGACCATGCCCGCCAGCGGCCTCATCCGCCCACCCCCGTCCAGCGCGCCACGCGCGCCGGATCCTGGAACAGCGCGGCGATCCGCGCCTCCGCTTCCGCCCGCGCGAACCGGCCCGCCACCGCGCCGCCCGCGCGCACATGCAGGCCGCCAGGCACGCGCCACACCCGCACCACGGGGGCAAAGCCGCGCAAATGCCGCAGCGCCCGCCACATGTCCTGCCGCAACCGGTGCGCGACACGGGCACGCGATGCCTCTGGCACCCGCCCCTCGACCGCCAGATCGAAGCGCACGGGCAGCCGCCGCGCCAGCGTCAGCGCGCCGTCCTCCTCGTGGGTCAGATGCCATCGGTCGCGGGCCATGTCCTGCGCCTCTCCTTGCTTCTTCTTGATCCAGATACTCCGGCGGAGGCGCCGCTCGCGGCGGCGGGGGCAGCGCCCCCATTGCCTCACAACGGGATGTTGTCGTGCTTCTTCCAGGGCAGCGCGATCTTCTTGTTGCGCAAGGACGCAAACGCGCGGCTCACGCGCATCCGCGTGCTGCGCGGCTGGATCACCTCGTCGATAAAGCCGCGCTCGGCGGCGACAAACGGATTGGCGAACCGATCCTCGTAGCTCTCGGTATGCGCCGCGATCTTCTCGGGGTCCTTGAGATCGGCGCGGTAGATGATCTCGGTCGCGCCCTTGGCGCCCATCACCGCGATCTCTGCCGTCGGCCAGGCATAGTTGAAATCGCCGCGCAAATGCTTTGACGACATCACGTCATAGGCCCCGCCATAGGCCTTGCGGGTGATCACCGTGACCTTGGGCACCGTCGCCTCGCCATAGGCAAAGAGCAGCTTGGCGCCATGCTTGATCACCCCGCCATATTCCTGCCCGGTGCCGGGCAGGAAGCCGGGCACGTCCACCAGCGTCAGGATCGGGATCTCGAAACAGTCGCAGAACCGCACGAACCGCGCCGCCTTGCGGCTGCTGTCGATATCAAGACACCCCGCCAGCACCATCGGCTGGTTGGCCACCACGCCCACGGTCTGCCCCTCCAGCCGGATGAAGCCGGTGATCATGTTCTTGGCGAATTCCTCCTGTATCTCGTAGAAATCCGCCTCGTCCGCGATCTTCAGGATCAGCTCCTTCATGTCATAGGGCATGTTGGGGTTCTCGGGGATCAGCGTGTCGAGGCTCGCCTCGACGCGGCCCGGCTCGTCGAAGAACGGGCGCACCGGCGGTTTCTCGCGGTTGTTCAGCGGCAGGAAATCCACCAGCCGCCGCACCTCGGCAAGCGCCTCGACATCGCTGTCGAAGGCCCCGTCGGCGACGCTCGACTTGCGCGTATGGGTGAGCGCGCCGCCCAGCTCCTCCGCCGTCACCTGCTCGTTGGTCACAGTACGCACCACGTCGGGGCCGGTGACGAACATGTAAGAGCTGTCCTTCACCATGAAGATGAAATCGGTCATCGCGGGGGAATAGACGGCGCCGCCCGCGCAGGGGCCCATGATGACGCTGATCTGGGGGATCACGCCAGACGCCTCGATATTGCGCTGGAACACCTCGCCATACCCCGCGAGGCTGTCCACCCCCTCCTGGATGCGCGCGCCGCCCGAATCGTTGATGCCGATGACCGGCGCACCGTTCTGCATGGCCATGTCCATGATCTTGCAAATCTTCTGCGCATGGGTGGCGCTGACCGAGCCGCCCAGCACGGTGAAATCCTGGCTGAAGACATAGACCTGCCGACCGTTGATCGTGCCCCAGCCGGTGACCACGCCATCGCCGTAGGGGCGGTTCTTCTCCATGCCGAAATCGGTGCAGCGATGCGCGACGAACATGTCGAATTCCTCGAAGCTGCCCTCGTCAAGGAGCAGCTCGATCCGCTCGCGCGCGGTAAGCTTGCCGCGCCCGTGCTGCGCGTCGATGCGCGCCTGCCCGCCCCCGAGCCGCGCATCGGCCCGGCGGGTTTCGAGTTCCTGAAGGATATCTTTCATGGCGGTCCCCTTTCCTCACCGGGCCTCCCCGGCCGTCGTTGGCGCGCACCATACGCAGTCGGGATCACGGGGCCAAACGGAATCCCGCAAATTTGCAAATTGCTGCGAACAAATTCTTGAATATCTGCAAATCGGCAAATCAACCCCGGTTTTGCACCCTATGCAAATGGACATCTCCATTCGATACGCCTAGCGTGCCGCCATGCAGTCCGAGGTCAAGGTCCGGTTTCTGGATCGCTCAACCCCACCACATATCGTCACGCTGATCCTGATGGCGGGATTGTCGGCGCTGGCGATCAACATTTTCCTGCCGTCCCTGCCCGGGATGGTGGCGTATTTTGACACCGAGTATCGGCTGATCCAGCTATCCGTGGCGCTCTATCTCGCGGTGAACGCGGGGCTGCAATTGCTGATGGGGCCGGTCTCGGACCGCTGGGGGCGGCGCCCGGTGGTGCTATGGGGGGTTGGGCTGTTCCTCGTCGCCACGGTCGGCTGCCTGCTCGCACCGACCGTCACGGTCTTTCTCGCCTTCCGCATGGTGCAGGCCAGCATCGTCGTGGCGATGGTGCTGTCGCGTGCCATCGTGCGCGACATGGTGCCCCAGGACCGCGCGGCCTCGATGATCGGCTATGTGACGATGGGCATGGCGGTGGTGCCGATGATCGGCCCGGCGTTCGGCGGACTGCTCGACGAGGCGTTCGGCTGGCAAGCGAATTTCTGGGCGCTCCTAGTTCTGGGCGCCGGGCTGTTCTGGCTGTGCTGGTACGACCTGGGCGAGACCGCGCCGCTCTCGGGGCGCACCCTGGCACAGCAGTTCCGCGACTATCCCGCGCTTCTCACCTCCTACCGGTTCTGGGGCTACGCGCTGGCAGCGGGGCTCAGTTCGGGGTCGTTCTTCGCCTATCTCGGCGGTGCGCCCTTTGTCGGCGACCAGGTGTTCGGGCTGTCGCCCTCGCTTCTGGGGCTTTTGTTCGGGGCGCCCGCCGTTGGCTATTTCCTCGGCAATTTCGCCTCTGGGCGCTTTTCCACGCGGATCGGCGTCAACCGGATGGTGCTATGGGGGGCACTGTTCAACGCGGGTGGCATCGGGCTCAACCTCACGCTCTTCTACGCGGGCTTCGGCACGCCGCTCAGCTTCTTCGGGCTGATGATGTTCATGGGGCTGGGCAACGGCATGGTGATCCCCAACGCCACCGCCGGCGCGCTATCGATCCGGCCTGACCTCGCCGGCACGGCAAGCGGCCTTTCGGGCGCGCTGATGATCGGGCTGGGGGCCGTGCTCTCGGCGCTGGCGGGGCTGCTGCTGACGCCCGAACGCGGGGCATTCCCGCTGTTGTGGCTGATGTTCGCCACCGGGGTCGCGGGCGTCGTCACCATCCGGCTGGTCATGCGCCGCGAGCGGCGGTTGGGGCTGGCAGGCTAGAAGGCGCGGCTGATCGGCACCAGCGCTCCGCGCGATCCACCCACCGTCAGCCCAAGGCCCGCGAACCCCACCTCCACCCCGGGCGCTTCAAAACAGCACAGCCGCCCACACCGTCCGACCTCACCGGCACATCACGGCTCCCACGGGAAATCGTGGGCCGACATCTGGCGCGAACACGAGCGCGGCCAGCGAAGGCCGGAAAGTCGAATCAAATCACACGCGATTCGCACCAGACTCCACGCCCCAGGCCGGTTGAACCTCAGGAATCGCGATGTTTCCGAGCATTTTCCAAGCCAAATTCACAACTTTCTTGGAAATCATGGGAAGTTTCGAATGAGTGGCATATATTGCGTCATTTTGATAATCAAGACCTATATGAAGGGAAAAATATCTGAATATTGGTACACATTCTTATTCCGAGAGGGCACACAGGGCATCAAAACATGCAGAGAAACGCAGAAAATGATTGCCATGGGATGATTTCCCATATTATCTAGGAAACACGATGAGGACGGGATCATAGAGAGGCATCAAGACCTCCGGAGAACTCCCAAGTCAGGTTTCATACAGGCACCCGGCTTCATCGAACAAAGAGTTCCGGCGCGCGGGCGAGCAGACATCCCCCCAGGTGGCGCGCGCAGTCGGACCCCCCGCTCAGGCGGGACGAGGGCGGCGGGTTGATCAGTGGCAGCAGATCAACCCGCTGTTTCGTATCGGGGGGGCGGTTTTCGGGACGCGGGGGCGCAACAAGGGACCAGCGGGACAGTGGGCCGAATATTCAGGGGCGAGAGCCTCCACAAGGTGGATGGAAAGGGCAGGGTATCGATCCCGGCCCTCTATCGCCGTGTGATAGAGGCCTCCGACCCCAACTGGACCGACGGCCTCAGCCCCGAGCTCATCATCGTCTACGGCGACCACCGCCGCAATTTCCTCGAATGCTACACGGTCGAGGCGATGCAGGAGGTGGATGTGAAGATCGCCGCCCTGCCCCGCGGCTCGAACGCGCGCAAGCATCTTCAGCGGCTGTTCCACGGCCAGAGCTTTCCCACCAGCATCGACGAGACCGGGCGGCTGGTGCTGCCCGCCAAGCTGCGCCGCAAGATCGACCTCGAGGGCGAGGCGTTCTTCATCGCCGCGGGCGATACCTTCCAGATATGGAAGCCCGAGACCTACGAGTCCGAGGAACTCGCCAAGACCGAGGAATGGCTCGACGAATTCCCCGACGATTTCGACCCGCTCATCCTGCTCGACAATCCCGAAGGCGCCTGAACGATGGCCGCTGCCGCTGCCACACCGCCCTCTCCTGCCCCGCACGTCCCCGTCCTTTTGCGCCCGCTGCTGGCGGCGGTGGCCCCGGTGCGCGGCACCTGGCTTGATGGCACGCTGGGCGCAGGCGGCTATGCGCGCGGGCTGCTCGACGCGGGGGCAGAGCACGTGATCGGCGTCGACCAGGACCCTCTGGCCATCGAAATGGCGCAGGACTGGGGGGCCGAATATGGCGACCGGCTCAGCCTCGTGCAGGGCAATTTCGCGCAACTTGACAGCTATGCCGACGCGCTCGACGGCGTCGTGCTCGATCTTGGCGTCTCCTCAATGCAGCTCGACCGGCCAGAACGCGGGTTCTCCTTCCAAAAGGACGGCCCGCTCGACATGCGGATGAGCCAGCAAGGCCCCACCGCCGCCGATCTGGTCAACCAAACCCCCGAGGCCCGCCTCGCCGACATCCTCTTCCTCTACGGCGAAGAGCGCGCCAGCCGGCGTATCGCCCGCGCCATCGTGCGGGCGCGCACCGAGGCCCCCTTCGAGACCACCGGCGCGCTCGCGGCCATCGTGGAACGCTGCCTGCCGCGCCCCAAGCCTGGGCAGGTACATCCCGCCACCCGCACGTTTCAGGCCATCCGCATCGCCGTCAACGACGAATATCGCGCCCTCGTGGACGGGCTCGAGGCCGCCGAGCGCGCGCTGGTCCCCGGCGGGCGGCTCGCGGTCGTCACCTTCCATTCCATCGAGGATCGCATCGTCAAGCGCTTCTTCCAGGACCGCGCCGGACACGGCGGCGGCGGCAGCCGCCACGCCCCCGAGGCCGCGGCAAAACCCGCGCAGTTCACCCTGCCGTCGCGCAAGCCAATCGCCGCCGATGCCGACGAGTTGGACGCCAACCCGCGCGCCCGCTCGGCGCGGCTGCGCATGGGCATCCGCACCGACGCCCCGCCGGGCACAAGCGACCGCACCGCGCTCGGGCTGCCCCTGCTCGCAGGAGAGAGATGATGCGCAGCTTCGTTCACGTCCTCACCGCGCTCGCCGTGATCGGCCTCGCCTTCTGGGCCTACCGCGAGAATTACCGCACCCAAGAGGCGCTCGCGCGCGCCGACACGCTGCAATCCGACATCGCCACCGCACGCCAGCGGCTGCGGATGCTCAACGCGGAATGGGCGTATCTCAACCGCCCCGACCGGCTCGCGGCGCTGGTCGAGATGAATTACGACCGGCTCGGGCTGATGCCGTTGCAACCGCATCAGTTCGGGCGCATCGACCAGGTCGCCTACCCGCAGACCAAACCGGATTTCACCATCACGAACCCCGTCGATGTCATGAGCGACGGAGGGCGCCCATGATCCGCACCCCGCTGCGCCCGCTCGCGCGTATCCTCGATGCCCGCCGCAAGGGTGAGAACCCCGACGCGATCGAGCGCGAAAACATCCGCCTGCGCCACGAGGAAATGCGCGACCGTGCCCGCCGCCGGGCCGAGGGGCGGCTGCTGGTGCTGGCGGGGCTGTTTCTCGCCGGGTTCGCGGTGATCGGCGGGCAGATGGCGGTGCTGGCACAGTCGGAACCGGCCGAACCCCGCGCCGGGGCGAGCGGCGCGCGCATCCTCGCCCAGCGCGCCGATATCACCGATCGCCGGGGCCGCGTGCTGGCCACGAATTTCGACACCTACAGCCTCTATGCCCAGCCGCAGCAGATGATCGACCCCGAGGGCGCCGCCGAACAACTGGCCGCCATCTTCCCCGACCTCGACCGCGCGCGGCTGCTGCGGGGCTTCACCGGCAAGCGCAAGTTCCTGTGGATCCGCCGCACCCTCAGCCCCGAGCAAAAACAGGCCGTGCACGACATCGGCGAGCCGGGGTTGCTGTTCGGCCCGCGCGAGATGCGGCTCTATCCCAACGGACAGATCGCCGCGCATGTGCTGGGCGGGGCGAGCTTTGGCGACGAGGGCGTCAGCGCCGCCGAGATCGTGGGCGTGGCCGGGATCGAAAAAGCGCTCGACGCGCGCCTGCGCGATCCGGCCCGCGCCCACGAGCCGCTGGCGCTGTCGCTCGATCTCAGCGTGCAGGCGGCGATGGAAAAGGTGCTCGCCGGCGGCATGAGCATCATGAACGCCAAGGGCGCCGCGGGCATCCTGATGGAGGCGGACACCGGCGAGATCGTCGCCATCGCCTCGCTGCCGGATTTCGACCCCAACCAGCGGCCCGCGCCACCCGCGCAGGGTAATCCCGACGACAGCCCGCTGTTCAACCGCGCGGTGCAGGGCGTCTACGAGCTCGGCTCCACCTTCAAGACCTTCACCATCGCGCAGGCGCTGGAACGCGGGCAGGTCGAACCCGACACCATGATCAACACCCAGAGCCCGATGACATGGGGCAAGTACCGGATCCGCGATTTCCACAACTACGGACGCGAGTTGAGCGTCGAGAAGGTGCTGGTGAAATCCTCCAACGTGGGCACCGCGCGCATCGCCGTCGAGATCGGGGCCGAGCGGCAGCAGGCGTTTCTGCGCACGCTGGGCTTGCTCGATCCCGTGCCGCTCGAGATCACCGAGGCCAGCGGCAGCCAGCCGCTCCTGCCGCCGAAATGGTCCGAGTTGTCGACCATGACCATCTCTTACGGGCATGGCCTTGCCATCAGCCCGCTGCATCTTGCGGCCGCCTATGCCACGGTAGTGAACGGCGGGCGGCGGGTGACGCCCACGCTCCTGCGCGATCCGGATCGCGCGCCCGGGCCGCGTGTCATCTCCGAGACGACATCGGCCACGATGCGCGACTTGCTGCGCCGGGTGGTGACCGATGGCACCGCCAGCCTCGCCGAGGTCCCGGGCTATGCCGTGGGCGGAAAGACCGGCACCGCCGACAAGCCAAAGGCCGGTGGCGGCGGCTATCACGAGGACCGGGTGATCGCGACCTTCGCGGGCATGTTCCCGGCCCACGATCCACGCTACGTGATCGTCGTCACCCTCGACGAGCCGGTCGAGACCTCGGGCGAGGAGCCGCGCCGCACCGCCGGGTGGACCGCCGTGCCGGTGGCCGCCGAGATCATCCGCCGCACCGCACCGCTTCTGGGCCTCAGGCCCGCGATTGAACAGGTCGGGGCGGCTGCTATAAGGCGGGCATCGAACTGAGATGACAACCGGGGTGGCAGGCGCGTGGCGCAGATCCGAACACTGGCAGAACTGGGGCTGACCGCGCAGGGCGGGCGGCAGGCACGCGTCACGGCGCTCGCCACCGACAGCCGCGCGGTCGAGGACGGCGCGCTGTTCGCCGCCCTGCCCGGCACGCATACCCACGGCGCACGCTTCATCGCCACCGCGCTTGACCGGGGCGCCGGCGCGATCCTGACCGATGCCGCGGGCGCGCGCCTCGCCGCCGACGCGCTCGCGGGCTCGGATGCCGCGCTCGTCATCGCCGAAGACCCGCGCCAGACGCTGGCCTATGCCGCCGCGCTGTGGTTCGGCGCCCAGCCCGAGGTGATGGTCGCCGTCACCGGCACCAACGGCAAGACCTCGGTGGCCACCTTCACCCGCCAGATATGGGAGGCCCTGGGCCTTGCCGCGGTCAACCTCGGCACCACGGGCGTCGAGGGGGCGGTGCGTGCGCCCCTGAGCCACACCACGCCCGAGCCGGTGACGCTCCATCGGCTGCTGGCGGACTGCGCAGCCCAGGGCGTCACCCACGCCGCGATGGAGGCCTCGTCGCACGGGCTCGACCAGCGCCGCCTCGACGGGGTGCGGCTCGCGGCGGCGGCGTTCACCAACATCACGCAGGACCACCTCGATTATCACCCGGATTTCGCCGCCTATCTCGCGGCCAAGGCCGGGCTCTTCGACCGTGTGCTGCCCGAGGACGGGGTGGCCGTGGTCAATATCGACGACCCCCACGGCACCCACATGGCCGAGATCGTGGCGGCGCGCGGGCAGGACCTCATCACCGTGGGCCGCCGCCCGGGGGCCGATCTGCACATCACCGGCCAGCGCTTCGACGCCACCGGGCAGGTGCTCCGCTTCGACTGGGAGGATCGCGCCCACCAGGTCCGGCTCGACCTGATCGGCGGGTTCCAGGCGGAAAACGCGGCGCTTGCCGCGTGCCTCGCCATCGCCGCCGGGGCGGATGCCACCCGCGTGATCGCCGCCCTGCCCGCGATGACCACCGTGCGCGGGCGGATGCAGCTTGCCGCGACGCGCGGCAACGGCGCGGCGGTATTCGTCGATTACGCCCACACCCCCGACGCCGTGGCCACCGCGCTCAAGGCACTGCGCCCGCACGTCATGGGCCGGCTCACCGCCATCGTCGGCGCGGGCGGCGACCGCGACCGCGGCAAGCGGCCCCTGATGGGACAGGCCGCAGCCCAGTTCGCCGACGCGGTGATCGTCACCGACGACAACCCCCGCACCGAGGATCCCGCCACGATCCGCGCCGCGGTACGCGCGGGCTGTCCCGGCGCGACCGAGGTCGCCGACCGCGCCGAGGCGATCCTGCGCGGGGTGGACACATTGGGCCCCGGTGACGCGCTCCTGATTTGCGGCAAGGGGCACGAGACCGGGCAGGTCGTGGGCGCCGACGTGCTGCCCTTCGACGACGCCGAACAGGCGAGCCTCGCCGTCTCGGTCCTCGACGGGGGCGTGGCATGACGCTTTGGACCGCGACAGACGCCGCCGCTGCCACCGCCGGGCACAACACGGCTGACTGGGCCGCCAGCGGCGTCTCCATCGACACCCGCACGCTTCGGCCCGGCGATCTCTTCGTGGCGCTGAGCGCGGCACGCGACGGCCACGACTTCGTGGCCGACGCGCTGGCCAGGGGCGCGGCGGCAGCGATGGTCAGCCACGTCCCCGAGGGCACCCCCGCCGACGCGCCGCTCCTCGTGGTGGCCGACGTGCAGGCGGGGCTCGAGGCGCTGGGCCGCGCGGGCCGCGCGCGCACGCCCGCCCGCGTGCTCGCCGTCACCGGCTCGGTCGGCAAGACCTCGACCAAGGAGATGCTGCGCGCGGTGCTGTCGCACCAGGGCCGCACCCACGCCTCGGTCCAGAGCTACAACAACCACTGGGGCGTACCGCTGACGCTGGCACGGATGCCCGCCGACACCGAATTCGCGGTGATCGAGATCGGCATGAACGCGCCGGGCGAGATCGCGCCGCTATCGCGCATGGCCCGGCCCCATATCGCGCTGATCACCACCGTCGCCGCCGCCCATCTCGAGGCGTTCGACGATCTCGCGGGCATCGCCCGCGAGAAGGCGTCGATCTTTCAGGGGCTGGAGCCCGGCGGCACCGCCCTCTACCACGCCGACGTGGACACCGCCCCGATCCTGCGCGCGGCCGCCACGACCCACGCCACCCGCACCATCAGCTTTGGCCGCGCGCGCGGCGCGCATCACCGGTTGCTGTCGGCCGACCTGCACGCCACCTCCACGGTGGCGCGCGCCCGCGCCTGGCGCACGCCGCTGCTCTACAAGATCGGCACGCCGGG
Source organism: Roseovarius nitratireducens (assembly GCF_002925845.1). Classification (GTDB taxonomy): domain Bacteria; phylum Pseudomonadota; class Alphaproteobacteria; order Rhodobacterales; family Rhodobacteraceae; genus Roseovarius; species Roseovarius nitratireducens. Next base: position 26,586 of record NZ_PDNI01000065.1, read on the forward strand.
GCGGCACTTCGCGATGAACGGACTGGCGGTCCTGGCCTGCGTTCAGGCGCTCGGCCTCGACCGCGCGGTGGCCATCGCCGACCTCGCCGCCTGGGCCCCGCCCGAGGGGCGCGGCACGCGCGAACGGCTGGTGCTCGACCTCGCCGCCGACGGCATGAGCATCGACCTCATCGACGACGCCTTCAACGCCAACCCCGCCTCGATGGCGGCCGCGCTCGACATCCTCGCCGCCGCCCGCCCGCTCGACGACGTGGGCCGCGTGGCGCGCGGACGCCGCATCGCCATCCTCGGCGACATGCTGGAGCTGGGCCCGACCGAGGCCGCGCTCCACGCCGCCCTCGCCCAACTGCCTGCCATGCAGGCGGTGGACGAGGTGCATTGCGTGGGCCCGCGGATGCGCGCATTGTGGGACGCCCTGCCCGACGCCAAGCGCGGCCACAAGGCCGCCACCGCCGAGGCACTCGCCACACGCGCGCACCGGCTCGTGGACGCGGGCGATGTCGTGCTCGTCAAGGGATCGAAGGGCAGCCGCGTCAGCCTCGTCGCCGAGGCGCTGCGCCGCGCGGACCGCCATCAGGAAAAGGACCAAGGCTAATGCTCTACTGGCTCACCCTCCTGTCGGATGGCGGCGACGTGTTCAACCTGTTTCGCTACATCACCTTCCGCGCGGGTGGCGCGTTCCTCACCGCGCTCACCTTCGGCTTCCTGTTCGGGCCGCCGCTCATCCTGTCGCTGCGCCGCCGCCAGGGCAAGGGACAGCCGATCCGCGAGGACGGGCCCGAGACCCACTTCACCAAGGCCGGCACGCCCACCATGGGCGGCCTGCTGATCGTCGGCGCGCTGGTCACCTCGACGTTGCTGTGGGCGCGGCTCGACAATCCTTATGTCTGGCTGGTGCTGTTCGTCACGCTGGCCTTCGGGCTGATCGGCTTTGCCGACGATTACGCCAAGGTCTCGCGCGGCAACGTCAAGGGCGTGCCGGGGCGGGTGCGGCTGATCCTCGGCTTTGCCATCGCGCTCGCCGCCGCGGGCTGGGCCACCTGGCACCACCCCGCCGAGTTGCAGCTTCAACTGGCGCTGCCGGTGTTCAAGGACGTGCTGGTAAACCTGGGCTGGGTTTTCATGCCCTTTGCCATGTTCGTGATCGTCGGCTCGGCCAACGCGGTCAACCTCACCGACGGGCTCGACGGGCTCGCGATCATGCCGGTGATGATCGCCTCGGGCGCGCTCGGCATCATCGCCTACACGGTGGGGCGCACCGACTTCACCGAATATCTCGGGCTGCACTACGTGCCGGGAACCGGCGAGATCCTGATCTTCGTGGCGGGGCTCGTGGGCGGGGGCCTGGGCTTCCTGTGGTACAACGCGCCGCCGGCGGCGGTGTTCATGGGCGATACCGGCTCGCTCGCGCTGGGCGGCGCGCTGGGCGCCATCGCCGTGGCCACCAAGCACGAGCTGGTTCTCGGCATCGTCGGCGGGCTGTTCGTGGCCGAGGCGCTCAGCGTGATCGTGCAGGTGATCTACTTCAAGCGCACCGGCAAGCGCGTGTTCCTGATGGCCCCCATCCACCACCATTACGAAAAGAAGGGTTGGGCCGAGCCCCAGATCGTCATCCGCTTCTGGATCATCGCGCTGATACTGGCGATGATCGGGCTGGCGACGCTGAAATTGCGGTAGGGGCGGGCGTTTCCAGCCTGGACCTGCCGTCGAGCATCACGCGCTGAGCCGCGCGAGCGCGCGACCGCCGGGTGGGCGCAAGCCCGCTTCCGCTCTGCGATTTATGATGCAAGATACCTGCTATCTGTCAGCTATTTGCACCGTTGTAAAAGCGCCTGCCCGAGGGGGCGGTCGGACAAGCCGCGCATCGACGGGCCGCGGCGCGGCGATCCAACGGTAGTTCTGCCGCACTTTATGGCAGCCAAATCCGAAAAAGGCCCGCGCGGCGCGCAGGTGGCAGTCATATCGCCGGGCCGGGGGGCGGCGTCATGCCGAAGGCATGCCTCTGGCATGACGATGCGCGGCGGCGCGCAGGGCGCGCCTCGATTCCGCGCGGGGGATGCGACCCTTCCCACATCGCCTCAAACGGGTATTGTGATCGCGAGCAGCAAGCGAACGGTTTACCGATGTTGGATGCATTTCTGGGTTTTCTCTCTGACCACAGCAAGGAACTTGGCGGAACCGGGGGGGGGGCTGGTTGCCGTACTTCTGTTCACCTGGGCCATCACCACCCACCTTAACAACCTCGCGGGTGTGCTGGTAAAACTGAACCGGGCCGCAGAGACCCGGCCGCTGCTGGAGCGGGCGCTCGCCATCTTCCGCGCCACGCTTCCCACCAACCATCCGCAATTCGGGGTGGTCGAACGCGATCTCGCCGCCCTCCCCGACGACTGACCTCCGCCCCCCCTGCACCACCGTCATCCTCGGGCTTGACCCGAGGACCTCCCCGGCAACTGGTCCTCCGGTCAAGCCGGAGAATGACGCCTGCACACCCCCGCGCGCGCCGTTAACCTCCCCCTCTCCCCGCCCCTCGCACCGTCGCGATACCGCCGGAATACCGACGCGATACCGACGTGCCATTTCCCCCCATCCCCCTTGTTAACCTGCTGATTCGCCCCTCCCCACCCATCCCCCCGCGCGCCCTGCGCAACCTCTCGTTAACCCGCTTGCGCGCGCCGCCCCGCCGGGGCACTCTGCCCCGCGCTGGCATATCCGAGGGGGACAGGGCGCGATGATCGAGGTTCAGGGGGTATCCGGGCGGCGCGTGGCGGTGCTGGGGCTGGGCCGCTCCGGCCTCTCGGCGGCGCGGGCCCTGATGGCCGGGGGCGCCGAGGTGGTGGCCTGGGACGACACCCCCGCCCCCCGCGACGCCGCCCAAACCGAGGGCATCGCCATCGCCGACCTCACCCGCGACGGCGCGATGGCAGGGCTCGACATGCTCATCGTCTCGCCCGGCATCCCGCATCTCTACCCCGCCCCCAACCGCGTGGTCGCCGCCGCCCTTGGCCTTGGTATCCCGGTGGATAACGACATCGGCCTCTTCTTCCGCTCGCTCGCGACCGATGCGTGGCACCGTTTTGATACCCCGCCAAAGGTGATCGCGGTGACGGGAAGCAACGGGAAATCAACCACTTCCGCCCTCATCCACCATGTCCTGGCACAGGCGGGCAAGCCCGTGCAGCTTGCCGGGAATATCGGGCGCGGCGTGCTCGATCTCGACCCGCCGGGCGATGGCGGCATGATCGTGCTCGAACTCAGCAGCTACCAGACCGAACTGGCCCGCGCCCTCACCCCCGATATCGCTGTTTTCACGAACCTTTCCCCCGACCATCTCGACCGCCATGGCGGGCTCGGCGGCTATTTCGCGGCCAAGCGGCGGCTCTTTGCCGAGGGCGGGCCCGACCGCGCGGTGATCGGCGTGGACGAGGACGAGGGCCGCTTCCTCGCCGGGCAACTGAGCGAAGCCCCCGCCGACGACCGGGTGATCCGCGTCTCCTCGGGGCAGAAGCTCTCCGGGCCGGGATGGGCCGTGTTCGCGCGCAAGGGCTTTCTCGCCGAGACCCGAAAGGGCAAGCAGGTGGGCGCCATCGACCTGCGCGAAGTCAAGGGCCTGCCCGGCGCGCACAACCACCAGAACGCCTGCGCCGCCTATGCCGCCTGCCGCGCCGCGGGGCTTGCCCCGCGCGTGATCGAGCAGGGCTTTCACAGCTTTGCCGGCCTGCCCCACCGCAGCCAGCTCGTGGCCGAAACGGGCGGCGTGCGGATCGTTAACGACAGCAAGGCCACCAACGTCGATGCCGCGCTCAAGGCCCTCCTCGCCTTCCCCCGCATCCGCTGGATCTGCGGCGGGCTGGAAAAAGAGGGCGGCCTCGCCGCCCTCGCCCCCGGCCTGCCCCACGTGGTCAAGGCCTACGTGATCGGGCGCGAGGCGGCGCAGTTCGCGCTCGGGCTCGACGGGGTGGAGGCGGCGATCTGCACCACCATGTCCGCCGCCGTGGAGGCCGCGATAGCCGAGGCGCAGCCCGGCGAGGTGGTGCTCCTCGCCCCCGCGGCGGCAAGCTTTGACCAGTATGACAATTTCGAACGGCGCGGTGAAGATTTCATCGCCGAGGTGCGCACACGGCTTGGCACCGACGGGAACTCGGCAGCGGGGGGATGAGCCTGGGAGGCCCGGTTGGCCTTGAGCGGTCGTTGCGGTGAGCCGCGCCGGGACCAAATCCCAAACGTCCGCTCAAGGCCAACCGGGCCTGTCCCCCGTACCCCTCACCCCGCCCGCATCCAGCGGTGCATCACGTCGCCGCCCAAGGGCCGCGTCTCGACCAGCTCGAACCGGGGCGCCTCGTCGAGCCGTGACAGACCCAGCGCGCCCAGCCCCGGCAAGCCCTCGGCGCCGATGACAAGCCCGGCGGTGAAGCCTACCAGTTCATCCACCAGCCCCGCCGACATCAGCGACGCCGCCAGCGCCCCGCCGCCCTCGCACAGCACCCGCGTGAGGCCCGCCGCCCCCAGCGCGCGCAGCACCGATCCCGGCTCCACCTGCCCCGCCACCACCGCGCAGGGCAGCAGCCGCGCACCCAGCCCCTGCCACGCCGCCGCGAGCTCCGGATCGACCGCGTCGCCGTGGCACAGCCACAGCGGCGCCTCGCCCGCGCTCTGCGCCAGTTGAGACGTCAGCGGCAGGTCGAGCCTGCGCGACACCACCACGCGCACCGGCTGCCGCCGCGCGCCCATACCGCGCACCGTCAGCATCGGATCGTCCGCCCGCGCCGTGCCCGCGCCGACCATCACTGCGTCGTGGCGCGCGCGCATGGCATGGACCGCACGCCGCGCCTGCGGGCCGGTGATCCATTGACTGTGCCCAGAGGCGGTGGCGATCCGTCCGTCGAAGCTCGTCGCCAGCTTGAGCGTGACCATGGGCCGCCCCTCGGCATTGCGCAGCAGGAACCCGGCGTGCTCGCGCGCCGCCTCCTCGGCGAGCATGCCGGTCTCCACTTCGATCCCGGCGGCGCGCAGCGCGGCAAAGCCCTGCCCCGAGACGCGCGGATCGGTATCGTCGAAGGGGGCGACCACCCGCGCCACACCTGCCGCGATCAGCGCCTCGGCGCAGGGCGGGGTGGCCCCGTGATGCGCGCACGGCTCCAGCGTGACATAGGCGGTGGCCCCGCGCGCGGCCGCGCCGGCCTGCGCCAGGGCCAGCGGTTCGGCATGGGGCCGCCCGCCGGGTGCCGTCACCCCGCGCCCGAGGATGCGCCCGTCACGCACGATGACACAGCCAACGGCCGGGTTGGGCGCGCATTGCCCCATCCCCCGCCGCCCAAGCGACAGCGCCAGCGCCATGAAGCGAGTATCGTCGTGGGGCACGCCGTCAGTCTTTTGCCTGCGCACCGTCATCGGGGCGCAACTCGCTCACAAAGCGGTCGAAATCGTCGGCAGCCTGGAAATTCTTGTAGACGCTGGCAAAGCGGACATAGGCCACGGTATCGATCCGCGCGAGCGTCTCCATCACGATCTCGCCGATGGTCTTGGAGGGGATGTCTGTGTCACCCATGCTCTCTAGCCGACGCACGATGCCAGAGATCATCTGCTCCACGCGCTCGGGCTCTATGGGGCGTTTCTGCATGGCGATGCGGATCGAGCGTTCGAGCTTGTCGCGGTCGAAATCCTCGCGCCGCCCGTTGGTCTTGATCACCACGAGGTCGCGCAACTGCACACGCTCATAGGTGGTGAACCGGCCGCCGCAGCCCGGGCAGAACCGCCGTCTGCGGATCGAGACATGCTCTTCCGCGGGGCGGGAATCCTTGACCTGCGTGTCGACATTTCCGCAAAACGGGCAGCGCATCCCCGTCCCCCTTTTCTTCTCTGCCTCTCGGATCGTGGGTCTGCCGCCCGGTTATCCACAGGCACTATAGGACAGCCGCAAGGTTTTGGGTAGGGGGGATTTGCCGCCCCCAGATCAAGGGGCCCGACGCATCCGTCACTTGCGCAGTCGCATGAAGGCGCGCGGCCCCCGCAGGTCGCGCAACGACCCCAGGATCGCGTGCCACAGACTTGGCGCATCCCGTTCGCGGTGGTGCGACCGTGGTTCACAATACCACGCGGAATCAAAAAGCGGCATCAGCACCGCCTCGTCCAGCACCCACCGGCCACACCGCCCCTCCTGTCGGTCGGCGCGCTGATAGTCGAGCCACCGGTCGAGCGTATCCCGGCACCCCAGCCGACCGTCAGGCTGCGGCAGGTAAAAGCCGCTGTTGATGCGCAGGCAGATGTTGTCGAGATGGCGCGCGACCGCGCGATACCCGTCCGGCACATGCGGCTTGGGCAGGTAGTTGAACCGCTCCGGCGCGCCGCGAAAGAACACGCACAGCGCGGTCGCGAGATCGACATCGCGGCGCGCCATGATCCGTCCGAGCCCGTCGCACGGGCTCTCCGACCAGTCGATCGAGTTGAGCGCCACCGCGAGGGCGTCACCCGACAGGGGCTCCAGCCTGCCAATCTCCGAGCTTGTCTCATCACTCCGCGCGTGGGCCGACAATGGTCTTGTCATATGCAATCATCCTGTGAAATTGGGCATCCCGCACAAGCTCTGGCCGCAACACGCGATTTCTTTGGAACAATCGTGGCAACGATGCGGCAGAAACGGGTGGGTTGTGAACAGAGTGTTCACACCGGAGTGTTCGTGCCGAATTTCCGCTTTGGCCCTGCGGCACGCGCGGTTAGGCTTTACGTATGTGGTCCCGCATCCTCACCGCGCTATCGGCGCCAAAACCCGCCCCGCTGCCCGAACCCGACGAGCGGCTCGCCCTCGGGGCGCTGATGGTGCGCATCGCCAAGTCAGACCGCGACTATGCTCTGGCTGAAATCAAGCGAATCGACCGGTTGCTCGCAGCGCTTTACGGGATCGGACCGATCGAGGCGGCGCGCATGCGCGCGACGTGTGAGCGACTCGAACGCGCCGCCCCGGACACCGACCGTTTCGGCCACATGATCCGCGACCGCGTCACCATCGACGCGCGCCGCGCCGCGCTCGAAGCCCTGTGGGACGTCGTGCTGTCGGACGGAAACTGTGCGCCCGAAGAGGTCGCCGTGCTCGACCTCGCGCGCGACGCAATGGGTCTGGGCGAGGCCGAAAGTTCCGCGGCACGCGCGCGCGCCGAGGGGCGGGGACAGGATTAACGCAAACGTGATTACGGGCACCGACGAATCAGGAAGAGCCCCTGCCATCCGGCAGGATTGCCCCTAAACTGGAAACAATTACACGTCTTTGAACGAATTGGTCCCGCTTTGTAGACGGCGACACTAACCATTTGCCTCGTATGGCGGCAGACATCGGCACATGGGACCGACGGCCTTGTATTGGAAACAATCGCGCCCCTGTTGCCCGGCAGAACGCGTGAAAGCCAACGGATACGCCTGATTTTTCCGGTATTGGCGCAACTTTTGGGTATGTTGCGCGAAACAATCCCCCCGGGCAATCATGGCAAGATCATGGCAAAGATGGCGAAAATCGTTCGAAACCTGCTGTTTGCGGGCCCAATTATGACAAGATTCTTCTTGGGCTAACGTTTGCACTGACGTAAAACGGTCTCAGCCCAACTGGGGGGTCATGTTCATAGGTCACGGGGGCGACCGCTTGTATCCGCTGCGCGATCCGTCGCGCATACGGAGAGGTGATCGCCTGATTGCCGGTCGATCGACCGGCCTCCAAAATCGCACGGCACCGCCGTGACGCTAGGCCATTTCCCTCTCGTTCGCGGTTACGACGGTCGTCGCGGCCTTTCGGCATATTCATCGGTCCGGGGCAGAGGATTCGAACGTCGGAGAACCGGTCGTCCCGGCCGCTTCGCGAAATTGGAGTTGTGACATGGCGATGCATAGGGTCGAAGGCAAAAACGGTGCATACCTGTTTGTCGACTTGTTTCTCGACGTCCCCCAGAATAACCGCAACAGCGAAGCCGATGGCCACGAGGACATGCCTGTTGGCCAGCATTTGCAAACACCTGTCCCGTTTGACGAAGCTCTAGGTGCTGCCCGGCGGGTTGGCAATTTCGTCCGACTTGGGCTCTTTCCAGACAGCGCGCACGGCGCGCCCGGCCATGACGAACACGGGGGCCGCGCCGTGGCAGAGCGGACAGGCCGCAGCAAGTTGCGCCGCCCGGTCGGCGAGAGCAGCGGCCATCGCCGGATGCGCGCCCAGCCGGTCGCGGCGCAGGATGTCCGCGGGGCTCTGCCAGCCCTCGCGATGGGCACGGCGCAGAATCCGGCCCAGACGACCGCCCGCATGAAGGACTGCGCGGGCACGCAGATCGGCGATGTAAGCGGATGGATCATCGGTATCCCGCGGGTCGAGACCCGCAGCGATGATATCCAGCATCTCCTCGGGCGGCACTGGCCATGTCTCGTCGTTAATAAGGCGGACGAAATCCTCAGCCCCCGGACCGCGACCGGCGTCCTCGAAATCGAACCAACGCACCCTCCCGGCGGCGTCCAGCACGGCGTTGCCCGCGCGGCAGTCGCCCCGCACGAACCCGGCAGGGGCAACGGCCATCGCCTCGGTCACCAGAGTGCGGTCCATGGCCGGCGGCTCCGCGCCGAGCGCATGTGCCAGCGCCGCGATCATGTCCAGACGGCGACCGGTGATCTGGGCATCGAGCCCAACCGCAGGCAGCGCAGGCTCGTCGGCCAGCCCGGCCGTAACCGCCGCACGCTGCACCGAAAGAATCGAGGCGACCGCGCTCTGTGCCAATATGCGCCGCTGCCGGATGTCGGCGCGATGTGCCGCAACACTCAGGCGGTCGCGGCCAAGATCGGACTGGATCGTCAGTTCGCCCTCGGCGGCCAGAAGGCGCGGAACCGCGTCGGTCAACGGTGCCAGCCGGGTCAGGACCAGCCGCTCGCGTGCGGCTCGCTCCGGGTCCGGGCGGCGGGTGACGATCACGGTGGCGTCGGACAGATGAATTCGCCAACTGGCCTGATCGCGCGCGGCGGGTGCGGTGATGCGCAACACCCGCCGACCCAGCAGCTTAGAGGCCCGTCGAGCGATCTCGGCGGCCTCCGCCTCGGTTTCGCCGTCTGTCATGGCGCTCTCCCTCAGTCAGTATCTTGCCCGTCCGGCCAGGCAGCACCACCTCGCCGCGCATGGGGTGGTCGAAACGCGTCGAGCGCACATGCCGCTGCTTTTTCCGGCAGTCTTAATCGCTTTTCACATCGTCCGGAAGAGACGTGTGAGGACCAGTTGTTGCCGGGGGACAGCGTTGTGGGCAACCACGACCTGTCGGCACGCATGACAGCCCGCGGGTCGCAGCATGAATCTACGGGTCTGGAAACAGAAGGATTTCGCAAATGAGTGGTTTTGGATTTGGATCGGGCTCAAGCTCAGGCTCGGGATCGGGGATAGGCCCGAACGGGATTGTCGACGGAACGACAAACGATGATGTGATCCTGCCGCTCTTCATTGATGTCGATGGCGACCAGGTCGACGGCGCTGACGGCGACGACGATGTCATTTTCGCCTATGAGGGCGACGATTACGTCGATGCCGGTGCTGGCAACGATACGGTCGAAGGTGGACAAGGCGCCGACACACTGTCCGGCGGCGAGGGCACCAATATCCTGCGCGGCGGCGACGAGGACGACGTCTTCATCGGCGGCGCCGGTGCCGACAAGTTCGACGGCGGCCGCGACGAGGACGTGATCGACTACTCCGGCTCCGGCGCGGCCGTGAATGTGGACCTCTCCACCTCCAGCCTGTCGGGCGGGGATGCCGACAACGACACGATCATCGGCGGCATCGACGGCGTGATCGGCTCGGACTTTGACGACGTGCTCACCGGGTTCGACCATCAGGGAACCTCGGACCCGGACGTGTACAGCAACTTCTTCGATGGCGGCGCCGGCGACGATACGATCGACGGGCGCGGTGGCGATGACGTGCTGATCGGCGGGGATGGCAACGATTCGATCCTTGGCGGGGATGGCGACGATCATATCTCGGGTGACAACGGCGATGACACCCTTTTGGGCGGTGCCGGAAACGACCAGATAACGGGTGGCTCTGGTAATGATTTCATCGACGGTGGCGACGGCAACGATCAGTTGGAGGGTGGCAGCGGCGATGACACGATCGTGGCTGCATCCGGCAATGACGTGTCGCGCGGCGGTGACGATGCCGACACGTTCAAGGGCTTCGATAATGACGCCGAGAACGTGGTTTTCGGCGGGGCGGGCGGCAATGACGACGACACGCTCGACTTGACCGGCACGGCGGGCGACGGCACACTTAAGGTCGAAATCACCGGTCCTGACAGTGACGGAAACGGCTACGACGGTTTCGTGCGGTATTTCGATGGTGACGGTAATAAGACCGGCCAGGTCGACTTCAAGAATATCGAGAACATCATCCCCTGCTTCACCCCCGGCACGCGGATCGCGACGCCGCGCGGCGAGGTGGCGGTCGAGGATCTGCGCGAGGGCGACCGGATCATCACCCGCGACAACGGCCTGCAGGAAATCCGCTGGGTGGGCGCGCGTGCGCTCGGGGCCGCAGACATGGAAACAGCGCCGCATCTTCGGCCCGTGCTGATCCGCGCCGGTGCTCTCGGCCACGGCCTGCCCGAGCGCGACATGCTCGTGAGCCCGCAGCACCGCTTGCTGCTCACCTCCGAGCGTGCCGCGCTCTATTTCGGCGAACGCGAGGTCCTGGCAGCGGCCAAGCACCTCACCGGGATCGAGGGGATTGACGAGGTCCGTGCCAACGGCACGACCTACATCCACTTCATGTGCGACCGGCACGAGGTGGTGCTGTCCGACGGGGCCTGGACCGAGAGCTTTCAGCCCGGCGAGCAGGTGCTCGACAGCATGGGCGATGCCTCGCGCGAGGAAATCTTCACCCTGTTCCCCGAATTGCGGGAAAGCACGAGCGCCGAGGCCTACCAGGCCGCGCGCCGCTCTCTCAAGCACCACGAGGCTCGGCTGTTGGTGGAGTGATCCCGCGCTGCCAACGCAAAACCGCCTTATGGAAAACAAAACAATCCCGGCCAGTGCGCCGGGATTGTCTCTATTTTGGAAACCCACGCGCTGGAATTGCAGCCATCGAACGCCCCCCGGGCGCGTGCTTGATCCACACCGGGGGCTGTGTCACAGTTTCGCCTTGGCCGCTCCTTAACCAGAACAGGAACCGCGGCCAGTGCTGGTTCCCGTCGCGTTTGCGCGCGTTCACAGGGAATTTGCAAGTCGAGGGAACCATGCGCCACGTCTTCCTGCCCATCTGCCTGGTTCTCGGCGCCTGTGTTCCCGCCTCGTATCAGTCGGATACCGCGTCGCGCGCAGCGCCGTCACACGACAGCGCGCTGCCCCCGATGAAGAGCTTCTCGGCCCCGAACCCGGTGCCGCCGCAACGCGCGAACCGCGACATCCTGCGCGACTTTCTCGATCTCGCCTTCCAGATGGAATCGGGGCGGGTTCTAGAGCGGTTCTCGCGCTTCGAGGGCCCCGTCACCGTGCGCGTGACCGGTGATGTGCCGATCACGCTGATGGCCGATCTCAACCGGGTGATCCACCGGCTGCGCGACGAGGCACGGATCGACATCCGCCGCGTCTCGGGTGGTGCGGCCAACATCACCATCGAGGCGGTGAGCCGCGACGACATCCGCCGCAACCTGCCAAGCGCCGCCTGTTTCGTGGTGCCCAATGTCGACAGCCTCGCCGAATACCGCCGCGCCCGGGGCACACAAGCCACCGACTGGACCCGCATCACCCGGCGCGAGAAGATCGCGATCTTCGTGCCCAACGATGCCAGCCCGCAGGAAACACGCGATTGCCTCCACGAGGAGTTGGCGCAGGCGCTCGGGCCCCTCAACGATCTCTACCGGCTTTCCGACAGCGTGTTCAACGACGACAACGTGCACGCCGTTCTGACGGGCTTCGACATGCTGATCCTGCGCGCCTACTATGCACCCGAACTGCGCGCGGGCATGTCCCGCCAGGAGGTGGCGCAGCGCCTGCCCGCGATCCTCAGCCGCCTCAACCCCGCAGGCGACCGGATCGCGCCGCGCTTCGCCGGTCCGACGCCACGCGCCTGGATCGACGCGATCCAGACCGCGCTCGGCCCCGGCGCGCGCACATCCGCACGCCGCGCCGCCGCGATCGACGCCGTGCGCATCGCGCAGACCGTCGGCTGGACCGACCACCGCCGCGCCTTCAGCCATTTCGCGCTGGGGCGTCTCGCGCAATCCAGCGACCCCGATTTCGCCCGCAAGCAATTCGTGATCGCCGATAAATTCTACGCCACGATGCCCGGCACCGGGCTGCACCGCGCCTACGTGGCAGCACAGCTTGCCAGCCATGCCATCGCCCGGGGCGACGGCGAGGAGGCGCTCGAAATGCTGACCCCGCAGGTGGCCGTGGCGGAACGGTTCGAAAATGCCGCGCTCGTCGCCACGCTCAAGATGCTCCAGGCCGAGGCGCTCGAGATCGAGAACCGCGTCGCCGAGGCACAGTCGGTCAGGCTGGACAGTCTCGGTTGGGCGCGCTACGGCTATGGGGCGGATTGGGCCGTGCAGGCCAAGCTCCGCGAAGTGGGGGCGCTCAGTCCTCTGAGGGGACCGAACGGATAGGCGATGATCGTCATTATCGGCGCAATACTCGGGGCCGCGGGGGGCAGCATGATCGCGTGGCGGCGCAAGGGCAAGCTGGCCGACATCCTGCTCTACGCCTTCGTCTACGGTCTGATCTTCGCGCTTGCGGGTCTGTTCCTCACCCTGATCCTGCACCGCGCCTCCGTGTGAGGCAACGATGTTCCTGCCCTTCTTCGAGTCCCTCCGACAGGGCGGCGTGCCGGTCTCTCTGCGCGAGTACCTGACCTTTCTGGAGGCGGTGCGCGCCGGGCTCGTCACTTACGACATCGAGGCGTTCTACTACCTCGCGCGCAGCGCGATGGTAAAGGACGAGCGCCACATCGACCGCTTCGACCGCGCCTTTGCCGCCAGCTTCAAGGGGCTGGAAAGCATCAGCGCCGAGGACGTGCTCGAAGCCGTTGACCTGCCCGCCGACTGGCTGGAAAAGATGACCGAGAAGCACCTCACCCCAGAGGAAAAAGCCGAGATCGAGGCACTTGGCGGCTTCGAGCGCCTGATGGAAACGCTCAAGGACCGTCTCCGCGAACAGGAGGGCCGCCACCAGGGCGGGTCGAAATGGATCGGCACGGCTGGCACCTCGCCCTTCGGCGCCTACGGCTACAACCCCGAGGGCGTGCGCATCGGCCAGAACGAGAGCCGCCACCGCCGCGCCGTCAAGGTCTGGGACAAGCGCGAATTCCGCAATCTCGACGACAGCGTCGAGATCGGCACCCGCAACATCAAGGTGGCGCTCAAGCGGCTACGGCAATGGGCGCGCGACGGTGCAAACGAAGAGCTGGACCTCGACGGCACGATCCGCGCCACCGCCGAGCATGGCTATCTCGACGTGATAACCCGACCCGAGCGGCGCAACGCCGTCAAGGTGCTGCTGTTTCTCGATGTGGGCGGCTCGATGGACCCGCATATCAAGGTGGTGGAAGAGCTGTTTTCGGCCGCGCGCGCCGAGTTCAAGCATCTCGAATACTACTATTTCCACAACTGCCTCTACGAGGGCGTCTGGCGCGACAACGCCCGGCGCTGGAACGCGCAGACGCCCACCTGGGAGGTGCTCAACACCTACGGGCCGGATTACAAGTGCATCTTCGTCGGCGATGCCAGCATGTCACCTTACGAGATCGCCTATCCCGGCGGCGCCAACGAGCACTGGAACGCCGAAGCCGGGCAGGTCTGGCTGGAACGCGCCCGCGCGCAATGGCCCGACCACCTCTGGATCAACCCGGTGCCCCGGCGCGAGTGGGACTACACCCATTCCATCGCCATGATCCGCGAGATTTTCGACGACCGCATGGTACCGATGACGCTCGAAGGGCTCGACCAGGGGATGAAGGCACTGGTGCGCTGAGGGGGCGTCCGTGCTCAGGGGTTGGGGGTGGTCTTGGCCTGGACCGGACCTTCCGGTCTTGGCCTACTTGCGCGGAATCAAGGCGCGGAACGCGCCGCCGCGCAGCGCCCGACCGCCCCATCGGGCGGGCGCTCCTCAACGTCGCAAGTAGCTGTAATCTGTGAAGTATCTTGCACCATAAATCGCATAACACAATCCGAACTGCGCCCACCCGGCGGTCGGGCGCTGCGCGGATTCCCAAGCGTTGCATCCAAAGACCGCTCAGGCCAACACCCCCGGCCAAAACCACCCTCTCACCCTCCCGACAGCGCCTTGGCCAGTCGCGGCAGCCGCGCTTTCTTCAACAGCGGGCGCATCTCCCAATCTCCCTTCGACAGGTGCCGCGCCTTGGCCAGAACACCATCGGCCACCTCCGCCACCATCCCCGGCTGCGCCTGCCAGATGCCATGCAGGAACCCATCGGGATCGGCCCGCCACACCCCCTCCTCGGCCAGCACATTGCGCGGGAAATCGCGGGCGTTAAGGGTCAGGATACCGTCCGCCGACCCAGCAATGGCGGCGGCCAGAACGTGGGTGTCGGCGGGATCGGGCAGCCACAGCCGCGCCTCCAGCGACGGCTTCCAGGCAACACTTGCCTCGGGCCAGCGCGCGCCCATCAGCGCCGCCTCGCCCGCCGCCTGCGCCTGCGCATCGGGGCCCAGTTTCGCCGCCGCGTGCAGCCATTCGCCGATGATCCGCTCGGACCAGAGCGGGACAAACGCCCCCGCCCCGGCCACGCCGAGGATCATCTCGCGCATCACCGTGGGATAGATCACGCACGTATCCAGAAGCACCCTCATAGCCGGTAGAACAGCGCCTTTAGGTAGCCGCTCTCGGCAAGGTGGGGGTGCTGCGGATGGTCCGGCCCGGCAAAGCCCGTGTGAATCAGCGCGGCGTCGCGCCCTGCCCGTCCGATACCGCGCGTGCAGGCGGTGCGGAACCGGGCAAGATCGGCGGCGTGCGAGCACGAGCACAGGCCAAGGTAGCCGTCCGGTGCCACCAGCCCGGCGGCCAGCCGGGCCACCCGCTCGTAGGCGCGCAGCCCCTTTTCGAGGGCCTTCTTCGACGGCGCGAACGCCGGTGGATCGCAGATCACCACGTCGAATTGCGCGCCCTCGCCCGCCAGCGCCTCCATCACCGCGAACGCATCGCCGCGGCGGATCTCTAGCCGGTCAGCCACCCCCGTCCGCTCCGCGCCCTCCCGCGCCAGGTCGAGCGCCGGGGCCGAGCCGTCCACCGCCAGCGCATGCGTCGCCTCGCCCGCAAGCGCCGCAAGGGCAAAACCGCCGACATGGGAAAACACGTCGAGCACCCGCACCCCCCGCGCCAGCCGCGCGGCAAAGGCATGGTTGGGCCGCTGGTCGTAGAATATCCCGGTTTTCTGCCCACCCAAGAGATCGGCCATGTAGGTGGCCCCGTTCATCGGCACCGGCATCGGCCCCTCAGGCGCGCGACCCGCGAGAACAGAGCTCTCCTCGTCCAGCCCCTCCAGTGTCCGCGCGCGCCCGGCGGCGTTCTTGAGCACGGTCGTGACGCCGGTGACCGCCTGCACCGCCTCCACGATCTGCGGCAGCAGACCCTCGGCCCAAGCCGCGTTTGGCTGGATCACGGCAATATCGTCGAAGCGGTCGATCACCACGCCGGGCAGGCCATCGGCCTCGGCATGAACCAGCCGGTAGAACGGCGCATCGTAGAGCCGCGCCCGCATCTCGTGGGCGCGCGCCAGCCGCGCCGCGATCCACTCCGAGTCGATCCGCGCGGCCGCGTCACGATCCAGCATCCGCCCCATGATGCGCGAGGCCGGATTGACCGCGACCAGACCAAGCGGCGCACGCTCGGCATCCTCCAGCACCGCGATGGTGCCGGGGGCCAGAGCGCGGGTGCGCCGGTCGGTGACGATTTCATTGTCGAATACCCACGGTGCGCCGTGGCGGATGGCGCGGGCTTCGGCCTTGGGGCGCAGGCGGATCACGGGATAAGGGGACGATGTCATGCCGCCCCCTTACGCCGTTTCGATTGTTCCGGAAAGCTCAGAGTTGGTTGAGCGCGCCGATGAGGCCGAGCGCCTGCGCGCGATAGCCGTCCCCGGCGCCAAGCTCGGCGAGGATCACGTTCGCCAACTGCCCGGTGATGCGCACCTTCTGCGTAATGCCGCGCCGTTCGGCCGCAATCGCCTTCTGCCCGCCAAGCGCCTTGAAATCGGCCTTGACGAATTTCGGCTCGGTAAGCGCGACACCGGTCTCGGGATCGCGCAACGTGTAGGTAAACTGGATCGCGTGCACCCCGCCGAAGGTATAGCGTGCCTTCTCGCTCAGCGCGTGAAATTTCGTCAGCTCGACATCGAGAACCACCGGCACCACGCCCACGGGCAACGCGGCGACGCCGCGTTCGAGCCCCTGCTCGAGGATCGCCGCCACCTGCGCGTGCCGATCTCCGGGCGGGTCCTCGCGCCAGACGATATCGCCGCCGGGAAGGTAGCGGTTGGCCTCCGACACCCTGAGACTGCGGGGCACGCGCACGCGTACCTCCTGCACGTCGAGCGACACCGCGGCGGGCCGCAGCGCGGGCGCATCCAGCGGGGCGTTTCTCGTGGCGGTCTCGACGCTGGCGCAGGCCGAAAGGCCCAGACCGAGCATGAGTGCGGCAATCAATCTGACAAGGTACATGGTCGTCTCCGTGGACAAAGCCTCATTAACGAGGCTCTTTGTGCACGCAGAATACGGCTCGTTTTAGACAAACCCTGTGCATTTCGCGGGCAGGCACCGCGCGGGGGCTCAGTCCCGCTTGCGCCCGCGCCAGCCGCCGCGGCGGCGCGGACTTTCCGCCTGCGCGAGCCCTGCGCGCAGCACCGCCGTCATCGGGTGGTCGGGGGCGTCGGTGGCATGGCGCACCAGCAGCGCCTCGAGCGCGGCGGGGACCTCCTGCCCCTGCGGCAGCGATAGCGCCCAGTCGAGAAAGATCGACCGGCATTCGCCCTCGTCGATGCCATCGATGCGATAGGCCTCGCGAATGAGCCCCTTGGGATCGAGTGCGTCGCCACGCGCCATCGCCTAGCCTCCCTCGCCCGCGCCAAGCGCCGCGTCGATCACGCAGGCGGCCTCGTCGCATGTTCTGTCAAGCCGATGCGCGAGCATCTCCAGGCTCTCCTCCCCGGTTTCACGCAGCACAAAGGCCGCCCCCGCCTTGCCGATCCGGTCGGGATCGAGCGGGCCGTCCCCAAAGAGGCGCGCCACCATCTGCAAGGTGGAGCAAAGCCCGAACGCGGCCTCGAGCGCTGCACCGCCCGCGGCATCCAACCACCCGGATGCGACAGCCCCGCGCAACCCCGAGACCGGATCACGCGCGCCATGCCCGACCAGAAGGTTGCCAGCCTGCGCGACCAGCTCCAGCTCCAACAGCCGCCCGCGCCCCAGCTTGACGTCCCAAGCCCCCTCCGGCGGCTTGGCGCCGGCCACGCGCGCGCGCATGTCGGCCACGGCCCGCAGCACCGGCCCCCGCGCGGCCTTGTCGGCGATGAGCGCGGTTCGGAACGCCTCGAAATCGTCTGCCAGCCCGGCATCCCCGGCGATCACCCGCGCCCGCGTCAGCGCCAGGTGTTCCCACGTCCAGGCCTCGTCCGCCTGATAGCTCCGGAAACTCGGCCAGCTTGTCGCCACCGGCCCCTGGTTGCCCGAGGGGCGTAATCGCATGTCCACCTCGTAAAGCCGCCCCTCCGCCATCGGCGCGGTCAGCGCGGTAATCAGCGCCTGCGTGAGCCGCGCGTAATAGGGCCGGACCGACAGCGGGCGCGGCCCGTCCGAACCCTCGGCATCGCCCGCGTCATAGATCACGATAAGGTCGAGGTCCGAGCGCGCGTGCAGCCGCCCCGCCCCCAGCGAGCCCATCCCGATCACCGCCGCGCCACGCCCCGGCGGCACCCCGTGCCTTGTGGCGAACTGCGCCACCACGCGCGGCCAGAGCGCACCGATCACCGCCCCGGCAAGATCGGCGTATTGCGTGCCCGCGCACGCCGCATCGACCAGCCCGCGCAGGTGGTGCACGCCGACGCGGAAATGCCATTCCTTGTGCCAACGGCGTGCGAGATCGAGGGCACGCTCGTAATCGGGCTCGGCCTCCAGCCGCTCGGCCAGGGCCGTCTCGAGCGCCCTGCGCCCGGGCCAGGGCGCAAAGAAATCACCTGCGATCACCGCGTCGAACACGCCCGCGTTGCGCGACAGGTATTGAGCCAGCGACGGTGCGGTGCCGACGATATCAACCAGCAGGTCGATAAGCTGCGGGTTTGCCTCGAACAGTGCAAAGACCTGCACCCCGGCGGGCAGCCCACGCAGGAACCCGTCAAAGGCGAGAAGCGCCTCGTCAGGATTGGCCGCACGGGCGAGGCGCGCGAGGATCTCCGGGCGCAGCCGCTCAAATATCTGCTGCGCGCGTTCCGAGCGCAGCGCCGGGTAGCCGTGCCAGCGCGCGATCACCTCCTCGTCGAACGCGGCCTCCGGCACCTCTTCCGCCGCGTCCCCACCCGGCGCCTCCTGTCGAAAGAACCCCTCGATCAGGTCATCCACCGTCGCCACACGCTCGGCGATCTCGTCACGCAGCTCGCCGGTCTCGCGCCCCATGAAGGCGGCGAGCCGGTCGAACTCGGCGGCCGAATTGGGCAACAGATGGGTCTGCGCGTCGCGCAGCATCTGCACGCGGTGCTCGAGTTCGCGATGAAACCGGTAATTCTCCGTCAGCGTATCCGCCGCCTCTTGCGGCACCCAGCCCTTCTCCGCCAGCCGTGCCAGCCCCTCTACCGTGCCGCGCACCCGCAGGTCCGGGTCGCGCCCGCCCGCGATCAACTGCCGTGTCTGGGTGAAAAACTCGATCTCGCGGATACCCCCACGGCCCAGCTTGACGTTGTGCCCCTCAAGGCAGAACGCGCCGCCCAACCCCTTGTGTGCGCGAATGGCCAGCCGCATGTTGTGCGCGTCCTCGATCGCCGCGAAATCCAGGTGCTTGCGCCAGACGAAGGGCCGTAGCGTGGCGAGGAACCGCTCTCCGGCGGCGAGATCGCCCGCGCAGGGCCGCGCCTTGATCCACGCCGCGCGCTCCCATGTGCGCCCGAGGCTCTCGTAATAGGTCTCCGCCGCCGCCATCGCCATGCACACGGGCGTGACCGACGGATCGGGGCGCAGCCGCAGGTCAGTGCGAAACACGTAGCCATCGGCGGTGCGGTCGTTGAGCATGGCCGACATCCTGCGCGTGGCACGCACGAGCGAGGAACGCGCCTCGTGGAAATCGTCGCGCTCGAACCGGGTCTCGTCGAACAGGCAGATGAGGTCGATATCCGAGCTGTAGTTGAGCTCGCGCGCCCCCATCTTTCCCATCGCGAAAACGACCATACCCGCGCCGGTGGCGATGTCATCCTCGCCCATACCCGGCAGCTTGCCGCGCCGTATCTCGGTGCCAAGCGCCGCGCGCAGCGCGAGATCGCAGGCAAGATCGGCGAAATCGGTCAGGTGCCCGGTGATCTCCTCCAGCGACCACACGCCGCCCAGGTCCGCGAGCCCGGTGATGAGCGCCACCCGCCGCTTGGCGCGGCGCAACTCGGGGCCGAGCCGGTCGGCCCCGGTCTCGCGCAGATCGTGATGGATGGCCTCCAGCGCCGCCTCGGGGGCCTGCGCCGCGCCGACCAGCCAATCGGCCTCGCTCTCCACGAGCGACTTCAAGAACGGGCTGCTCCCCGCCGCCCCGGTGACGAGGTCAGCCACCGGGCCGCTCATGCCGGGCGCGTGCCGCAGCGCCTCGGCCCCCTCTTCGGGGGAATAGGCGCGCGGGCTGCGGGTGAGGCGATCTGCCAGTGTCATGAGCGCGAGTGATACAGGCGCGGCGGGTCTGGTCAATGGCCCGGCGTCGTGAAACACTGATGCAATACCGACGGAATACCGACAGGATACAGATGAGCAAAAGTGTCGCCCGCGTGCGCCGCGCCCTCGCCGGCGCCGGTCTGGATATAGAGCCGATCGAGACCGGCAACGCCACCACCGCGCAGATGGCCGCGGACCTCGTGGGCTGCGACGTGGCGCAGATCGCCAAGTCGATCATGTTCCGCGACGAAAGCAGCGGCGACGCGATCCTGTTCGTCACCTCTGGTGCCAATCAGGTCGATCTGGCGGCGGCAGGCACTGTGGCAGGCGTGCCCCTGGGCCGCGCCGATGCCGCGCTGATCCGCGCGCAGACAGGCTTTGCCATCGGCGGGGTCTCGCCCGTGGGTCACCTGACGCCGCCGCGTGCCTTCTTCGATCCGCATTTGCTGCGCTTCGATGAGGTCTGGGCCGCGGCGGGCACGCCGCGCCACCTGTTCGGGATCGCTCCGGGGCGGCTCATGGAGATTTCCGGGGCTCAACGCGCGGATTTCACCGCCTGACCTCTTGCAATCGGCGGCCCCCTCGCCAAGCTATAGCGCATGGCGATGCACGACACATGGGCCCTGCCCGACCCCGACACGCAACCCGAATTCTACGCCGATGTCGCGGCCAAGCGGCTGGTGGCCTTTGTCGTCGATACGCTCGTAATCATCGTGCTGAGCCTTCTGGTGGTGCCCTTTACCGCCTTCACCGGGCTTTTTTTCTTCCCGGTTCTGATGGCTGTGATCGGGTTTGCCTATCGCGTCGTGACCATCGCGCGCGGCTCGGCCACATGGGGGATGCGCCTCGTCGCGATCGAGTTCCGCGCCGCCGATGGCCGCCGCTTCGACCTCGGATTGGCCTTTGCGCACACGCTGGGGCTCGCGATCTCTTTCGCGCTGCCGCTGTTGCAGGTGATCTCGATTGTGCTGATGCTGACGCGTCCGCGCGGCGAAGGATTGAGCGATCTGGTGCTGGGCACGGTCGCGCTCAACCGTCGCGCCACGATGTAACAGCGCGGTGACGTTCCCCTTGGCGGGCCGGGGTTTCGTTGTTAACGTCAGGGCTGAATACCACTGGACACCCGCATGAGACACACGCTTCCCATAGCGCCCCAGTTCTACGTGACGGCGCCGCAGCCCTGCCCCTACCTGCCGGGCCGGATGGAGCGAAAGTTGTTTACCGCACTTCAGGGCGAGGGGGCGCAGCGGCTCAATGACGGGCTGTCGAAACAGGGATTCCGCCGGTCGCAGAATGTGCTCTACCGCCCGTCCTGCGCCGATTGCGCGGCGTGCCTCTCGGCGCGGATCGACGTGGCGGATTTCTCCCCTTCGCGCACGCAGCGGCGCGTTGCGCGTCGAAACGCCGGTCTCGAACGGCAGGTCGCCTCGCCCTGGGCTACCGAGGAGCAATACGCCCTCTTCCGCCGCTATCTCGAGAGCCGCCACGCCAGCGGCGGCATGGCGGACATGGACACGTTCGAATTCGCCGCGATGATCGAGGAGACACCGATCCGCACGCGCGTGGTGGAATATCTCGACCCCGAGACCGGCGCTCTCGTGGCCACCAGCCTCACCGATATTCTCGATGACGGGGTGAGCATGGTCTATTCCTTCTTCGAACCGGACTTGCCCAAGGCGTCGCTCGGGACCTACCTGATCCTCGATCATGTCGAGATCGCGCGCGAGATCGGGCTGCCTTACGTCTACCTGGGCTACTGGGTGCCGGGCAGCGACAAGATGGGCTACAAGGCGGCGTTTGCGGGGCTGGATGTCTATGCGGGCGGGCGCTGGCAACGCGTCCATGACCCCGACGCCTTTCGCTCACGGGCGCATCCGCTGGTCAACGACCCGATCGCCGAACAGGTCGCCAATATCTCGCTACCCGATACCGGACCGGTGCGGCGCAGGGGTTGAATGGGTCTGAACCGTGCCGCGGCGTCCTGCCTGGGCGTACATGCCGGTTTCGAGCCACCCGAACATGCCAGATCAACGAATGCCTCCGGGCGCGGGAGCGCGAAAACGTGTCACGCCGCGGGCGCGAACACCCTCAGCGTCCCGTGCAACCCCGGATATCGACGGCGTCGCCGGTGGAGAGCACGGTAAAGCGCAACGCGCTGCGGTCGAGCACGAAGCCACGCCCGTCGACATGGTAGATTTCGGTGCGTGCGCTGATCCGACCGCCCGCGCGCGCGGTCTCGGCCTGCGCCACCCACAGTTCGGGGTCGCCGCTCTCGACCACCACCATCTCGCGCGCGCCCATCTGCGCCATCTCGATCTCGACGGCAAGTTCCATGCCACCCGCCACCGGCGCAACCCGGCAGATCACCTGCCCGACACCGGCCTCGGTGGCTGTGTAGGGTCGCGCGGCAAGCGCCGCCGCGATCCGTGGATCGCGGTCGCCGTCGCCGCCGAGCGGAAGATCAAGGCTCACCTCCGTCTCGACCGGCACACAAATATCGCTGCACACGCCAATCTCCAGATCACCGGCAAGCGAAACAGGCTCCCCCGTCCGCGCCGGTGTGATGCGAACCGGCAGGATCAGGTCGTGCGAATAGCCGATGGTACGCAACCCGTTGGTGGTGGTCTGCTGTGGCGTGGGCCACAGAACCTCGACCGCGCCGACATTGCGCGACCCTCGCCAATCGAACCGCGGCGGGATGCCCGCCTCGCCCGGCGCGCGCCAGTAGGTCTTCCATCCCGGTGCCAGCTCGAATCGCAGCGCCGCCATTAGCGTGCCATCTGCCATGCGCCAGCCCGGAAGGATGCTGACCGCAACCATATCCTGCGGCGTGCGCGCCGACGCCGGTGCGACCACGGTTACCGCCAAGAGGACGATAGACAGGAGATATCTCGCGAACATGGGCCTGACATGGGGCATTTTGAGATCAAAGCCAACTCACAAACAGGCGAGAATTCCTGCACGCGCGTCAACACACCGCTTGCACAGTCCCGCTCCCCTCCCCATTCTCGGGGTATGAGCGCTCCCATGCCGTCCACCGCGCCGGTCGACCTGACCGGCAAGATCCTGATCGCGATGCCCGGAATGGGCGATCCGCGGTTTGCCTACTCGGTCGTCTATCTCTGCGCGCACAGCGCCGAGGGTGCCATGGGACTGATCGTCAATAAACCCGCACAGGACCTCCAGATGTGCGACCTGCTCGAACACCTGTCAATCACCCCGGGCCCTAAAATGCGCGACATGCCGGTGCATTTCGGCGGCCCGGTAGAGCATGGCCGGGGCTTCGTGCTGCACGATGACGGCTACCGCTCGGACATCGCAACGCTCAATGTGGCGGAGGGGTTCGGGATGACGGCGACGCTCGATATTCTCGAGGATATCGCGCAAGGCCGCGGGCCGGATCGGGCCATTCTGGCGCTGGGATATGCCGGCTGGGGGCCCGAGCAACTCGAATCAGAGCTGGCAGAGAACGGTTGGCTAACCTGCGACGCCGATGCCGATCTGGTCTTCGACAGCATTGATGCCGACAAATGGGAAACCGCGCTCACCCGCCTCGGCATCTCGTCGCTGACGCTGTCGTCAGATGCCGGGCACGCCTGAGACGGTTGGCACTGGCCAACCGCGCGGCAGACGCGGTAATCTGCGCACCATGCTGCGCGCGACCCCACGTTTTTTCCTCGTTATTCCGTTCCTGCTGGTATCGGCGATGATCACCGGCGCGGTCTGGCAATATGGATACCGGCAGGCCCTGGACGATCTCGTGCAGCGCGGAAAGGCCGACCTGTCGCTGGTGGTGGGCGGGCTGGTGGCCGATCTTCAACGCTACCGCGACCAGGTTGTGGCGATGGCCGATCACCCCACGCTGGTGGCGCTTACCGGACCGGCGGCGCCGCAAGCGCGGAACCGGGCCGAGCGCCTTCTGACCGCCGCTGCGGACCGCACCGGAGCGGCAGCCCTATATTACACCGATACCGGGGGCAATATCCTCGCGGGAACCGATGTGCATGGCGGCGCGTTTACCGGCACCGCGGTGTTCAAGCGCGCGATGGATGGCGCGCTCGGGACCGCCCGAGCCGACGCCCGCGCACATGGCGGCAGGGTCTTCGAATTCGCCGCTCCCACCTTCGCACGCGACGGGAGCGTCTCCGGCGCGGTAATCTCGGTGGCAGCGGCCGAGCACATGGAGTTCGGCTGGCGCGGCATGAGCACGGCGGTGTTCCTGGTGGACGGCGCGGGGACGGTGTTCCTGTCCAACCGATCCGAGCTTCTGGGCTGGCGCAAGGCATCGGACCGGGCGCAACTGATCCCGCCGGGCGGCGCGCCCGTGCCGATGGAGCAAAGCGAGGGCGGACCACACGAGATCTGGCACATCGACCTCGGCAACTACCTGCCACGGCAGGCGCTGCGAGTGGCTCAGGACGTGCCGCGCATCGGCATGACCGGCGCGGCGCTTGTCGATACCGCCCCGGCACGCCGGCTTGCCGCGCTTCAGGCAGGGGCGGTGGCGGCGCTGTTCCTGTTCTTCGGAATGCTGCTATTGCTGGCGCAGGAACGCCGCCGCGCGCTGGCCGCGGCCAATGCCGATCTCGAGCACCGCGTGGCCGAGCGCACCGAGACGCTCAGCCGCACGAACCGTGCGCTCCAGCGCGAGATCGGCGAGCGGCAGGAGGCCGAGGCCGCCCTGCGCCGCGCGCAAGCCGAACTGGTGCAGGCCGGCAAGCTGAGCGCGCTGGGCAAGATGAGCGCCGGCATCAGCCACGAGCTCAACCAGCCACTCATGGCAATCCGCCAATTTGCGAGCAACGCCGCCGCCTTCCTGCACCGCGACGCCCCCGACCGCGCCGCCGAGAACCTCGCGCGCATCGATGAGATGGCACACCGCATGAGCCGTATCATCCGTAACTTGCGCGCCTTCGTGCGCAACGAGAACGAACCAATGGGCCGCGTCGATATCCGCGCCGTGGTGGATGCCGCGCTCGACATGATGACTGAGCGGCTCCGCAAGGACAAGATCACCATCGACTGGGAGCGGCCGCCGCAACCGGTTTTTGTCCAAGGCGGCGAAGTCCGGCTGGGGCAGGTTCTGGTCAACCTGATGACCAATGCGGCCGACGCCATGCGCGAGAGCCCCGAGCGTCGCATCGCGATCACGGTCGAACACGCCGACGGCGCACCGGTGCGTCTGAGCCTGCGGGACACAGGCCCCGGAATCGATGAGCCCGACAAGATATTCGATCCGTTCTACACCACCAAGGATGTCGGCGGCGAGGGCATGGGGCTAGGGCTGTCGATCTCCTACGGGTTGGTGCAGAGCTTTGGTGGTCGCATCACCGGCAGCAACACCGGGAGCGGCGCGGAATTCACAATCGAACTCGACCAGTGGAACGACGCGCGGGAGAGCGCGGCATGAACCGCGAGGTACTCGTCGTGGACGACGACCGCCCGGTGCGAGAAGCGCTGGCGCAGACTCTGGAACTGGCGGATTGCAATGTGCGCGCCACCGGATCGTTCATCGAGGCAAAGGACCATATCGCCGCCGAGTTCCCCGGCGTGATCCTCTCGGACATCCGCATGCCGGGGCGCGACGGATTTCACCTGCTGGACCACGCGCACGGGATCGACGCCGAACTGCCGGTCATCCTGCTGACCGGCGAGGGCGACATCCCGATGGCGGTCAAGGCGATGGGCGCGGGCGCCTTCGACTTTCTCGAAAAGCCCTGCGCGCCCGAACAGCTCGTCGCGGTGATCGACCGCGCGCTCAACACCCGTCGCCTCGTGCTGGAAAACCGCCACCTCAAGGCACAGCTGGAAACCGGCGATCCGGCGGCGCGCATGATTTTCGGCACCTCGGGTCTGTCCGAGAGCCTGCGTCACACGGTGCGGCAGGCGGCGCGCGCGGGCACCGAGGTTCTGGTCACCGGCCCACCCGGTGCGGGCGTGTCCAAGGTGGCCGAGGTTATCCACCTGATGTCGAAGGGCGCGAACGGCCCCTTCATCAAGCGCGCCGCGGCCGGACTCACCCCGGACGGGCTCGATGCCGCTTACGGGCAAGCGACGGGCGGCAACCTGTTTCTCGACGAAGTGATGGTCCTACCCACCGAGAGTCAATACGCCCTGCTCGACCGGCTCGACCCCGGCGGCGAGGCGCGGCTCATCGCAGGCAGCACCGCCGACCTGGCGCAGGCCGCCGCCAACGGACGCTTCAACGCCGATCTCTATTACCGGCTGGAGGTGCTGCGTGTCCGCATCCCGGCGCTGTCGGAGCGGCCCGAGGACATTCCGGTACTGTTTCGTCACTACGTCGCGCAGGCCGCCGAGCAGGCGGGGCTCGCCGCGCCGGAAATCAACCCCGATCACCTCGCCGCGCTGATGGCGCAGGACTGGCCAGGCAATGCCCGCTCGCTCATGTCAGCGGCGATGCGCTTCGTACTGGGTATGCCCGACAGCGGTGCCGACACGGCGGAGCTGGGTCTCGCCGAACAGATGGCGCGGCTCGAACGCTCGCTGCTGATCGCGGCACTGGGGCGGCAGAACGGGCGGGCAGCGCAGGCGGCGGAGGCGCTCAAGCTGCCACGCAAGACCTTCTACGACAAGCTGGCGCGCTACGGGATTCGCCCCGAGGATTACCGCCGCTAAGCCGCCAGTAAACTGTGCGGAAATCCGCACGATCACTGTGCCCCCAGTGCGGAATACCGCACAAGCCATGACGCAAGTACAAGGCCGCCATGCAAAGAGTGGTGTGTAATAGCCTGAACACGCTTCAAAAACAGGCAGCACGCCCGACAATTGCACAAAAACTTGAGTGGCGCGCCAGTTTCTCCCACCATGGCCGTACCGCGCCGCACTGGCGCTGTGGAAGACTCAGAACCTATGGGAGGAGACCCAAGATGAAATTCCTGACCGCTGCCGTATCGGCACTGGCTCTGACCGCGGGCGCGACCACCGCGATGGCCGCCTGCGACGACGGCGAGATCGTCGTCAAGTTCAGCCATGTAACCAACACCGACAAACACCCCAAGGGCATCGCCGCCTCGCTGCTGGAAAAGCGCGTCAACGAAGAGATGGACGGCACGATGTGCATGGAGGTGTTCCCCAACTCCACGCTCTACAACGACAACAAGGTGCTCGAGGCAATGCTTCAGGGCGACGTGCAGCTCGCCGCGCCGAGCCTCTCGAAATTCGAGAAGTTCACCAAGCAGTTTCGCCTGTTCGACCTGCCCTTCATGTTCAAGGACATCAACGCCGTCGATGCCTTCCAGGCCTCCGACAACGGGCAGGCGCTGCTCGATTCCATGCAGCGCCGTGGCCTTCAGGGACTGGCCTACTGGCATAACGGCATGAAGCAGATGTCGGCCAACGTACCGCTGATCGAGCCCTCCGACGCCGAGGGGCTGAAGTTCCGCGTACAGCAATCCGACGTGCTGGTGGCACAGTTCGAGCAGCTGGGTGCCAACCCGCAGAAGATGGCCTTCTCCGAGGTCTATGGTGCGCTCCAGCAGGGGGTCGTGGACGGGCAGGAGAACACTTGGTCGAACATCTACGGCAAGAAGTTCTTCGAAGTGCAGGACGGCGTGACCGAAACCAATCACGGCATCATCGACTATCTGGTGGTAACCAGCGTCGACTGGCTCGACAGCCTCGATCCGGAGGTGCGTGATCAGTTTCTGACGATCCTGGACGAGGTGACCGAGACCCGCAACAAGGAGTCCTACGAGGTCAACCAGGCTGCCAAGCAGGCGGTTATCGACGCCGGCGGCGAGGTGCGCACGCTCACGCCCGAGCAACGCAGCGCTTGGGTAGACGCGATGAAGCCGGTCTGGAATCAGTTCACGGACGATGTCGGCCAGGAGAACATCGACGCGGCCCAGGCGATCAATGCCAGCATGTAAGATCGCGTGCCGCGCCTGAGCGCGCGGCCTACGGGGCGGGCCAAAATCGATTGGCCCGCCCCTTTTGCAAGTACTCCGGGGAGGAGGGAACGATGCAGACCCGTCACAGCATGGTGGACCGGATCGAGGAGACGCTGATCGCCGCGCTTCTCGGCCTGATGACAGTGGTGACCTTCGCCAATGTCGTCGCGCGCTACCTGTTCAACTCGAATATTCTCTGGGCACTGGAACTGACCGTGTTCATGTTCGCCTGGCTGGTGTTGCTCGGCGCGTCCTACGCTGTCAAGAAACGCGCCCATCTCGGCGTCGATGTGGTGCTAAACATGCTGACGCCACCCGCACGCCGCGTGCTTGCGCTGGTGTCGGTGGCGTGCTGTCTCGTTTTCTCTCTCTTTCTGCTCAAGGGCGCGTGGGATTACTGGTCGGTGTTTGCCGAACTGCCACCCACCACCGGGCGCTGGCTCCCCACCGGGCTCAATTTCGACGCCCGCGGGCAGGGCTGGTATGAGGTCGAGAGCGTGCCGATGCCCGAGGTTCTGCGGTTCGTCGAGGACTGGATCAACTACGGCGAGGAATACGAGAAGATGCCGCGCGCGATCCCTTACGTTGTGCTGCCTTTGTCAATGCTGCTTCTGACGCTGCGCTTCGCACAGGTGGCGATCGCCATCTGGCAGGGCCGTGACGACCGGCTGGTGGCCAGCCACGAGGTCGAGGACGAACTCGAAAGCGTGCGCGCGCAGCACGGAGGGCAGGACTGATGGAAGTCGCACTTCTCTTTTCACTGGTCATCGGCCTGCTGCTCATCGGCGTGCCGATCGCCGTCTCGCTGGGACTCAGCTCGACGCTTTTCCTGCTGTGGTTCTCGGAATCCTCGCTCGCCTCGATCGCGCAGACCCTGTTCTCGGCCTTCGAGGGGCATTTCACGCTGCTCGCGATCCCGTTCTTCATCCTCGCATCGGCCTTTATGACGACAGGCGGCGTGGCGCAGCGGATTATCCGCTTTTCCATCGCCTGCGTGGGGCACCTGCATGGCGGGCTGGCGATTGCCGGTGTGTTCGCCTGCATGCTGTTTGCCGCGCTGTCGGGCTCGTCGCCGGCGACGGTGGTGGCAATCGGCTCCATCGTGATCGCGGGGATGCGCCAAGTCGGCTACACCCGCGAATTCGCCGCCGGTGTCATCGCCAATGCCGGCACGCTCGGCATCCTGATCCCGCCGTCCATCGTGATGGTGGTCTATGCCGCCGCGGTGGATGTGTCGGTGGGGCGGATGTTTCTCGCCGGGGTCATTCCTGGCCTGGTGGCGGGCGGGATGCTGATGTCGACGATCTACATCATGGCACGCATCCGCAACATGCCCAAGGGCGAGTGGCAGGGCTGGGGCGAGATCTTGGCCTCGGGCCGGGATGCGGCATGGGGTCTGTTCCTGATCGTGATCATCCTGGGCGGTATCTATGGTGGCATCTTCACGCCAACCGAGGCCGCAGCAGTAGCCGCCGTCTACGCCTTCTTCATCGCGTGTTTCGTCTACAAGGACATGGGGCCGCTCGCCACCGAGGGCGACGAACGCAACGCCTCGCTACTGCGCAAGCCACAGGCGCTCGTGACGGCGTTCTTCCACGCCGACACGCAGCGCACGCTGCTGGAGGCGGGCAAGCTGACGGTAACCCTCCTGTTCGTGATCGCCAACGCTCTCATCCTCAAGCATGTGCTGACCGACGAGCAGATCCCGCAATCCATCGCCAACGCCATGCTCTCGGCGGGGTTCGGGCCGGTGATGTTCCTTATCGTGGTGAACATCATCCTGCTCATCGGCGGACAGTTCATGGAGCCCTCGGGCCTCCTCGTGATCGTCGCGCCACTGGTCTTTCCCATCGCGATCGAGCTGGGGATCGACCCCATTCACCTCGGCATCATCATGGTGGTGAACATGGAAATCGGTATGATCACGCCGCCGGTGGGGCTCAACCTCTTCGTCACCTCCGGCGTGGCGGGGATGCCGATGATGGCGGTGGTACGCGCGGCCCTGCCGTTCCTCGCGGTACTCTTCGTGTTCCTGATCATCGTCACCTACGTGCCGTGGTTGTCAACCATCCTGCCCAATACCTTCATGGGGCCGGAGCTTATCATGCGCTAGCCTGTGCTCCGCGTAACTGCAGGCCACGCGCGGCGGGGGCGACAGCCCCCGCCGCATGGCGTTTTTCGAGACCTTGCCATTACGGCACTTGGAAACCACACGGGGCCACGCTACCTGATCCGTCCGGGGCGGGCCTTTACCGGGGCACGTTTCGCCGCTACCCATGCCTGGCAAACGACAGGGAGAGCCTCGTGACTGTTACCGGTGCCGTCGTGGACAGCGATGCCTTCCTTGCCGCCATGCGACAGGTCGCGGCGACCGTCACCGTGGTAACGACCGACGGGTCGGCGGGGCGCGCGGGTGCAACGGTGAGCGCCTTCACCTCGCTCTCGGCCGATCCACCCTCGGTCATCGTCTGCCTGCGCGCCGACAGTCGGATCGCACGCACGGTTCTGGATAACCGCGCATTCTGCGTCAACGTCCTGCCCGAGGACGCGGTAAACGTGGCACGCGCGTTTGCCGGCCCGTCGCCCGACGACCCGGCGGACCGATTCCGTGACCTAGAGATCGCCTACGGGGCGCACGGTCCCCTGCTGCCGCGCGCCACGAGCTTTTCCTGCGTGCTGATGGAACACGTGCTGCACAACACCCACGCCATCTGCATCGGATCGGTCCGCGCGCTGGCGGTGGCCGGGGAAAAGCCGCTCACCTATCTCAGCGGCGACTACCACCGCGTGCGCCCACACGAGGGCTGAGCACAGCCTCTTGCGTCCGCCCCGACCGCGGTCTAGCACTGCGTGCATGACCGACACCGCCCTCCCCCAAGACGACAGCCGTGCGCGCCGCAACGTGGCCGTACTTGTGGGTGCACAAGCTGTTCTCGGCGCGCAGATGCCGATGATCTTCGTGGTGGGCGGGCTGGCCGGGCAATCGCTCGCCTCCAACCCCTGCTTCGCGACGCTGCCCATCTCGCTCATCGTGCTGGGCTCTATGCTGTCGGCGACGCCGATGGCGCACGTGATGCAGCGCTTCGGGCGGCGCACGGGCTTCTTCCTTGGCGCGCTTTTCGGCGCGGTGGGCGCTGCGGTGGGTGCGTGGGGGCTCTATACCGCCTCCTTCCCGGTGTTCCTGCTGGGCAGCTTCCTGACCGGCACGTACATGTCGGCGCAGGGCTTCTACCGCTTCGCCGCCGCCGATACGGCAAGCGACGCGTTCCGTCCCAAGGCGATCTCTTACGTGATGGCAGGCGGTCTCCTGAGCGCCATCGTCGGCCCGCAACTGGTCAAGCTCACCTCGATGAGCATGGTGATCCCGTTTCTCGGCACTTACCTCGCGGTGATCGCGGTCAACCTCGTGGGGGCGCTGCTATTCCTGCTGCTCGACATCCCGCGCCCGCCGGTGCCGGCGCATGACGCGCCGCGCGGACGCTCGCGGCTCGAATTGCTGAAAACCCCGCGCATCGCCGTGGCGGTGATCTGCGCGACGGTGGCCTATTCGTTGATGAACCTGGTGATGACCTCGACACCGCTCGCGGTGGTGGGCTGCGGCTTCACGCCCAGCCACGCCGCCGATATCGTGTCGGCGCATGTGCTGGCAATGTATATCCCGTCGTTTTTCACCGGCCACCTGATTGCGCGATTCGGGGTCGAACGGATCGTGACCACCGGCCTCGTCATCCTCGCGGGCGCCGGCGCGGTGGCGCTTTCAGGGGTAACGATAGACAGGTTCTACGCCGCGCTCATCCTCTTGGGACTAGGCTGGAATTTCGGCTTTATCGGGGCCACGGCCATGCTTGCAGGAGAGCACGAGCCGCATGAACGGGGCCGCGTGCAGGGGATGAACGACCTCATCGTGTTCGGCGGCGTGACCTTCGCCTCGCTCGCCTCAGGCGGGCTGATGAACTGCTCGGGCGGCACAGCAGAGGCCGGCTGGACTGCTGTCAACGTTGCAATGGTGCCGTTCCTTACACTCGCGGGCGGTGCGCTCATCTGGCTGGCGATGCGCCCACGCGCGGCCTGACCGCTGGCGGCAGCGGCGGATACTGAGTATTTTTGCCAAGAAGAAACCGGGAGCGTGCGCATGATCCGCGAGATTTGGCACGGCTACCGCCGCCTGCCCCTCTGGGTTCAGCTCTGGGTGGCGGTGTTTCTCGTGCCAGTAAACGCTGCCTCCCTGACCTTTGTCTCGCACCCCTCTGGCGTGTGGGTCGCAGCGATGGCGGTGGGCGCCATGCTGCTCAACGGCGCGATCATGCTGGCCGAGCGCGGGTTTTCCAAGCTTATGGCGCTGCCGCATGTGGCGATCTGGACACCGATGCTGGGGCTGGTGGCGTGGTTGCTGGCGCAGGATATCGCTCCCGCTTACCGGGGCTATCTTCTGATCCTGCTGGCAATTGATACAGTGTCGCTGGTCCTTGACGCGCTCGACACGCGCAAATGGCTGTCAGGCGACCGGGAGGTCGCCTGACCGCGGCCGGGTCTCAGCCCAGCTTGCGCAGACGCGCCAACAGGCTGGAGGTGTCCCAGCGCCCGCCGCCCATCTTTTGCACGTCCTTGTAGAACTGGTCGACCAGCGCGGTCACCGGCAGGCTCGCGCCCACCTCATCGGCGGTATCGAGGCAGATACCCAGATCCTTGCGCATCCAGTCCACCGCGAATCCATGGTTCCACTTGTCATCGAGCATGGTCTCGTAGCGGTTGGACATCTGCCATGAACCGGCCGCCCCCTGGCTGATAACCTCGACCACCGCGCGCCCGTCGAGCCCTGCCTCCTCTGCGAAATGCAGCGCCTCGCTGAGGCCCTGAACCAGCCCGGCGATAGCAATCTGGTTGGCCATCTTGGTCATCTGCCCAGCGCCGCTCTCTCCGATGCGGCGGCAGAGCTTGGCATAGACCTGCATCACCGGCTCGGCCCGCGCATAGACGGCCTCGTCGCCGCCGCACATGATCGAGAGCTGCCCGTTCTCGGCCCCCGCCTGCCCGCCGGAGACCGGCGCATCGACAAAGCCCACGCCGCGCGCCTGCGCCGCCGAATAAAGCTCGCGGGTGACCTTCGCCGATACGGTGGTGTGATCGACGAAGATCGCGCCCTCCGCCATGCCGGCGAAGGCACCATCATCGCCCAGGCAGACGCTGCGCAGGTCGTCATCGTTGCCTACGCAGGCCATCACAAATTCGGCGCCCTGCGCCGCCTCCCGCGGTGTGGCGGCAGACCGTCCGCCATGCTCGGCCACCCATTTGTCGGCCTTGGCGGCGGTGCGGTTGAAGACGCAGACCTCGTGGTCCGCCGCCTGAAGATGCCCGGCCATCGGGTAGCCCATGACGCCCAATCCAAGAAATGCCAGTTTTGCCATGTCGCTTTCCTCCTGTCGCGTGCCCATTGTCTCGCCCCGGATTTCTGACTATCCCCGGCGGGGATGCAAGCACAAACTCGGAAAGGCACCGCCCATGCCGGTGATCCTTAAATGGCTGTTGCGTGCCGCGGGCGGGCTGGTTGCGCTGGCACTGGTGGCGATGGTTCTCGCCTATATGCTGCTCGCGCGCTCGCTGCCGGATTATGACAAGCGGCTCGCCGTCGAGGGGGTTTCCGACCCGGTCGAGATCGTGCGCGACAATGCAAACGTGCCGCATATCTTCGGTGAATCCGACGCCGACACCTTCTTTGGCCTCGGCTATGCCCATGCGCAGGACCGACTGTGGCAAATGACCATGATGCGCCGCACCGTGCAGGGACGGCTGTCGGAGGTATTCGGGCCGCGTACCGTCAAGATCGACACCACGCTCAGGCGTTTCGATCTCTACAATCTCGCGCGGGCCTCGGTCGCTGCGCAAGATGCCGAGACGCTGGCGGCGCTCAAGGCCTATTCCGACGGGGTCAATGCCCGCCTGACCGAGATCAACCGTGAGGCGCTGGGGCGTGGTGCACCGGAGCAGTTCATGTTCAACGCCCCCGTGGCCCCGTGGCAGCCTGCCGATTCGATTGCGCTCATCAAGCTGATGGCGGTGCAATTGTCGGGACATCTGAGCGAGGAGGTGCTTCGCGCGCGCGTCTCGCTTGCGCTCGACGATCAGGACCGGCTCGACGACATCCTCCCGGACGCGCCCGGCGGCGGCATCGCGGCGTTGCCCGATTACGCAAGCCTGTTCCCCGACGCGGAATTTGCCCGCGCGGCGGAGGCGGATGCCCAAAGCCACCCGCTCTCGCCCTTCAAGGAGCGCGCATTCGCAGGGGCGTCCAATGCCTGGGCCGCAGCCCCGGACCGCGCCGCATCGGGCGGCACACTGCTGGCCAACGATCCGCACCTAGGCTTTTCCGCGCCGTCGATCTGGTATCTTGCGCGACTCGAGCTCGAGACGGGCGGGGTGATCGGCGGCACCATTCCCGGCATACCCGCTATCCTGACAGGCCGTAGCGCGCGGCTGGGCTGGGGGCTAACCTCGTCCTACCTCGACGATCAGGACGTAGTCATCGAACGGCTCAACCCAGATGATTCGAACCAGTACCTAACACCCGATGGCTGGGCTCCCTTTCGCACCACGCGCTCGATCGTCGAAGTCAAGGACGCCGACCCCGTCACCCTCACTCTGCGCTGGACGGAAAACGGCCCGGTCCTGCCCGGCAGCCACTACGACCTCGGCGAGGTGACGCCGCAGGGCCATGTGGCGGCGGTGAACTGGACAGCGCTCTCGGGCGATGACACCACCATGACTGCCGCCATGCGGCTCATGCAGGCGGGGTCGGTCGCCGAGGCGATCAAGAGCACGCGGCTCTTTGTTGCGCCCTCGCAGAACCTGACGGTCGCAGACGAGACCGGCATCGCGCTCAAGCTCATCGGCGCGATGCCCCGCCGCGACGCTCGCCACGAGAGCGAGGGCCGTATGCCCGCGCGCGGCTGGATTGCCGAGAACCGCTGGCAGGGGATGCTGCCAACCGCGGCGAACCCGGAATTCATCGACCCCTCGGGCGGCATCCTCGGCAATACCAACAACAAGATCGTGGACCGCCCCTTTCCCATGCATGTCAGCCACAACTGGGGCGACACGCAGCGTATCCATCGCTGGCGCGAGCTGATGCAGCGGCGCGAGGTGCATACGCGCGACAGTTTCATAGAGGCACAGCTTGACACGGTAAGTTTTACCGCGCGCTCGCTCCTGCCGCTGATCGGGGCGGACCTGTGGTTCACCGGCGAGGCCGCCCCCGAGGGCACGCCAGAGCGCCTGCGCCAGCGCGCGCTAGAACTGCTGGCCGACTGGAACGGCGAGATGAACGAGCACCTGCCCGAGCCACTTATCTACGCGGCATGGATGCGATCACTGATGAAGCGGCTCATCGAGGACGATCTCGGGCCACTTGTACGCGACTTCGATCACCCCGAGCCGGTGTTCATCGAGCGGGTGTTTCGCGACGTGGACGGGGCGTCGGCATGGTGCGACATCCGGCACTCAGCCGCGCGCGAGACCTGCACTGACATCGCGCGGATGGCGCTCGACGACGCGCTGATCTGGATATCCGAGCGCTATGGCCGATCATTGGAAAGCCTGCGATGGGGCGACGCCCACCAGGCCACGCACGATCATCAGGTGCTGGGCGAAGTTCCGCTCCTGCGCTATTTCGTCAACATCCGCCAATCAACCTCGGGCGGTGACAACACGCTCCTGCGCGGGCGCACCCGCGGCGGTACAGGGCCGGACCCGTTTCACAACGTCCACGGGGCGGGCTATCGCGGCGTCTATGATTTCGCCGATCCCGACAGCAGTGTGTTCGTCTCCTCAACCGGCCAGTCGGGTCATTTCCTGAGCCGCCATTACGACGACCTCGCCCAGCTCTGGAGACGCGGCGAATACATCCCGATGTCTCTAGACGAGGGTCTCGCGCGGGCGGCGGCGGTCGGGGTAACGGTGCTCGAACCGCGCGGTCAGTGAATGAAGGCAGGCCGCGCCGGTTGTCCCGACGCAGCCCTCGACCTGGCCATTCCGTGACCGGACCTCAGCCCGCCGCCGCCACCGCCCGGCGCGTCATCACGCCTACGAGATGTGCGCGGTACTCGCCCGAGCCGTGCAAGTCCGAGATCATACCGTCGCCCGACAGGCTCAGGCCCTCGACCGCGCCCGCCGAGAAATCGGAGCTGAGCGCAGCCTCGGCTTCGGACCAGCGGAACACGCCATCCTCGGACGCACCGGTGACCGCCACGCGCACGCCGTCCGGGTATTTTGCCACGAACACACCCACGAGCGCGAAGCGCGAGGCCGGCTGGTCGAATTTCTGGTAGCTGGCCTTCTCGGGCACGGGGAACCGCACCTCTGTGATGATCTCGCCGTCCTCCAGCGCTGTGGCGAACATCCCGTCAAAGAAGTCATCCGCCGCGATCTGCCGGTTGGTGGTCACCACCGTGGCACCCGAGGCCAACACCGCCGCCGGGTAGCAGGCCGACGGGTCGTTATTGGCGAGGCTGCCGCCAATCGTGCCGCGGTTGCGCACCGCCGGGTCGCCAATATTGGCGGCGAGGCTAGCCAGCGCCGGATAGGCTCCCGCGCCCTTCGCTACGTCGGCATGGCTGGTGCCCCCGCCGATGCACAGCGCACCGTCGTCGGCGGTACAGATGCCCTTGATCTCGTCCACCCCCGACAGTGCGACGAGCCGCGCGGGCGCAGCCAGGCGCGCCTTGAGCGCCGGAATGAGCGTCTGCCCGCCACCCAGCGCCTGCGACTCCTCGGCGCCCAGCGCCTTCACGGCATCGGCCAGAGTGGTGGGCCGGTCTATCTCGAAAGCATACATGTTCTGTCCTCCCTCAGCCCTGCATCGCCTGCCACACCCGCGACGGCGAGAGCGGCATGTCGATATGGGTGATGTTGCTGCCACCCGTGCGCAGCGCATCCACGACCGCGTTGACCACGGCGGGCGGGCTG
The DNA here is from genome assembly GCF_002925845.1 of Roseovarius nitratireducens. GTDB lineage: Bacteria > Pseudomonadota > Alphaproteobacteria > Rhodobacterales > Rhodobacteraceae > Roseovarius > Roseovarius nitratireducens. The sequence continues at coordinate 63,307 of NZ_PDNI01000065.1, forward strand.
CCAATGGCCCCGGCCTCGCCGCAGCCCTTCACGCCCAGCGGGTTGTGGGTGCAGGGCGTCTGGCAGGAATGATCGACATGGTAGAACGGCACGTCATCGGCGCGGGGCATGGCGTAATCCATGTAGCTGCCGGTCAGAAGCTGGCCGTTCTCGTCATAGGCGCAGCCCTCGAGCAGCGCCTGCCCGATGCCCTGCGCAAGGCCCCCGTGCACCTGCCCCTCGACAATCATCGGGTTGACCACGTTGCCGAAATCGTCGGCGGCAGCAAACCGTTCGATGGTTACGCGCCCGGTCTCGGGATCAACTTCCACCTCGCAGGCATAGGCCCCCGCCGGGTAGGTAAAGTTGGCCGGGTCATAGAACGCCGTCTCTTCCAGCCCCGGCTCGATATCCTCCAGCGGGTAGTTGTGCGGCACGTAGGCCGCCAGCGTCACGTCGCCCCAGGCCACCGACTTGTCGGTGCCCGCGACCGTGAACTGGCCGTCCTTCAACTCGATATCGCCCTCCGAGGCCTCCATCAGGTGGGCGGCGATCTTGCGCGCCTTGTTGATGATCTTCTCGGTGGCGCGCACCATCGCCGAGCCGCCGACCGCGAGGCTGCGCGACCCATAGGTGCCCATGCCCATCGGCACGCGGGCGGTGTCGCCATGCACGATATCCACCTGGTCGGCGTCGATGCCGATCATCTCGGCGATCACCTGCGCGAACGTGGTCTCGTGGCCCTGCCCGTGGCTGTGGCTGCCGGTCATCACGGTGAGCCCGCCGGTGGCGTTAACGCGTACCGTTGCGCTCTCGTAGAGGCCCGCGCGCGCACCAAGCTGGCCGACGAGGTTCGACGGCGCGATGCCGCAGGCCTCGATATAGCAGTTTACGCCGAGGCCGCGCAGCTTACCGCGCTTTTCGCTCTCGGTCCGCCGAGCGGCGAAGCCCTTGATGTCGGCGATCTCCTCGAGCTTGTCCATCGTGGCGTGGTAATCACCGGTGTCGTATTCCACTGCCACCGGCGTGGCATAGGGAAACTCGGTAATGAAATTCTGCCGCCTGAGGGCGATCGGATCGACGCCGAGCTCGCGCGCCGCCTTGTCTATCACGCGCTCCAGTTGATAAGTCGCCTCGGGCCGCCCGGCCCCGCGATAGGCGTCCACGGGTACGGTGTTGGTGAACACCGCCTTGACGTTTACGTAGATCAGCGGCGTCTTGTAGTTTCCGGCCATCAGAGTGCCGTGCAGCCAGGTCGGCACGCAGGGCGCAAAGGTGCTCAGATACGCGCCCATGTTGGCATGGGTATCGGTGCGCAGCGCGGTAAAGTTATTGTCCGCATCGAGCGCCAGTTCGATCTTGGTCACGTGGTCGCGCCCGTGTGCGTCCGACATGAACGCCTCCGATCGGGTCGAGGTCCACTTGACCGGGCGATTGAGCGCGCGCGCCGCAAAGGTACAGAACGCCTCCTCAGCATAGTGGTAGATCTTCGAGCCGAACCCGCCGCCCACGTCGGGCGCCACCACGCGCAGCTTGTGCTCGGGGATGCCCAGCACGAAGGCGCCCATCAGCAGCCGGATCACATGCGGATTCTGGGATGTGGTGTAGAGGGTCGATTCGTCGCTCGCGCGGTTGTAGTCGCCCACCGCCACGCGCGGTTCCATCGGGTTGGCGATGAGCCGGTTGTTCACGAGCTCCAGCGAGGTGACATGCGCGGCCTTGCCGAACGCCTCGTCCACCGCCGCCTTGTTCTCCTCGACGAAGCCCCAGTCGTAACAGAGGTTCGAGGTGAGATCATCATGGACCTTGGTCGCGCCGTCCTCCAGCGCCGCCTTCATGTCCACGACCGCGGGCAATTCCTCGATATCGAGGACGATCGCCTCGGCGGCGTCGCGCGCCTGCTCGCGGGTCTCGGCTACCACGGCGGCGATGGGGTCGCCGACGTGGCGCACCTTGCCCTGCGCCAGCACCGGGTGCGCCGGCTCCTGCATCACCTCGCCGAACCGGTCGGTAACCTGCCAGCCGCAGGGGATACCGCCGACACCCTCGAAATCCGCGCCGGTAAAGACCCGGATAACGCCGGGCATGCCCTCGGCATCGGTGGTATCAACCTTCTCGAGCCGCCCATGCGCGACATCCGACCGCAGGAAATGCACATAGGCCTGGCCGCGCAGGTTGATGTCGTCTGTATAATTTCCCGTGCCGGTCAGAAAGCGCACGTCCTCGCGCCGCTTGCTGCTGGCACCGATGCCTCCATCCTTTGGCATGTCTCGATCCTCCCTGAATCTTCCGGGGTCTCCCCCGTCCCTGACCCGCGGCGATTCATCTTGCCCGAAATACTCCGGGGAAGCGCCGCAGGCGCGGGGGCAGCGCCCCCTCGATATCGCCTATTCCGCCGCGACCCGGCTCACATCCTGGCCGCTCGCCGCCATGATCGCTTTCACGATGTTGTGATAGCCGGTGCAGCGGCAGATATTGCCCTCGAGATAGTCGCGAATCTCCGCCTCCGTGGGTGTCGGGTTCTCGGCCAGAAGGGCCGCCGCCGACATTACCATGCCCGGCGTGCAGAACCCGCATTGCAACCCGTGATGGTCCTGGAACGCAGCCTGGATCGGATGCATCGTGCCGTCGGGTTCGGCCATCCCCTCGATGGTCTTCACCTCGGCACCCTCTGCCTCGGCGGCAAAGATGGTGCAGGCTTTCACTGCGCGCCCATCCACATGCACCACACAGGCACCGCACTGGCTGGTGTCACAGCCCACATGCGTACCCGTCAGGCCGAGATTGTCTCTGATGAATTCCACAAGCAGCGTTCGGCCCTCGATCTGGCCTTTCGCCGGCTTGCCGTTCACGGTCATGCTGACCTCTGGCATTGGCTCCTCCCGGTTGCTTTGTTCGTAACTTCCTGACCTGAGCCTAGCGTCCGTTCCGCAAAACTCAAATGATACTTGAGCATGCCAACCGCGCGCCGACGGTCAGCCTCGCGGGCCGCGGCGCGGCTGCGGGCGCGTGGGAATTTCCTTGAGCAGCCCGCCCACCCCCATAGCCGCGATTTCCTCGGCCCCGCAGGGCAGGCCGCAGGCGACACGCGCCAGCACCCAGTCGGCCCCGTGCAGGACGGGCGAGCGCGCGCTGCCGGGCAGGCCGATCACGGGCCGCGCGCCGATCTCACCCAGAAACAGCAGGTTGCCGGGGTCGACCGGCAGCCCGAATCGGATGAGCCGCCCGCCCGCGCGGCAAAGCGCCTCCGGGGCTGTGTCGCGTACATCCGAGGTGGCCGAGGCGGTGAGGATGAGCACGATCTCGCCCGGTGCCTCGATGATCGCCCGCGCCAGCGCCAGCGCGTCATGGGCGCAGGTCGCCGTTCCCGCCATCTCCATCCCCAGCCCGGTGACCCGTGCGGCGATCGCCTCCGCGCCCTTGTCGCCCGGCCCGCCAAGGACATCCGTCACGATCAGACTCGCGGTCGCATACCGCGCCGTGGCCAGCCGGATCGAACCGCGCGCCGACTCCGCCGCGCGCTCCACCGCCGCACTCGGCACACCATAGGCGATGATCTTGACCGTCGCGATCATGCCGCCCGCTCGGATCTGGTGGTGGTCGGGCACGGTGGCCACAGTGATCATCGAATCGATGGCGTTGGCTGCGTTGATGGCGGCGGCGTCGAGGCAGACCACGCCGGGCGCCTCGGCTATCAGGTTCACGCGGCCCGTGAACGGGGAACTCAGGCCAATCCCGTCGGCCCCGTCATGCAGCGCGCGCGCCAGCGTATCGGCCGCGGCATCCTCGTGCAGGTCGCCCGCCTCCAATCGCGCGACAGTGACATGATCATAGCCCGCCGCCGCCAGCGCCGCGATCTCGTCCGCGCCCAGCACCGCCCCCTTGCGCAACCGCCCCGTGGCCACCTGCTCGGAATGGGCGAGAATCGCACCCTCTGCCTGATCCAGCGGCACGGCGCCGAATTTCATGTGCCTTTCCTCAGAACCTGCGTCATCTGGGCCAGGATGCTTACCGCGATCTCTGCCGGCCCCGCCGCCCCGATATCGAGGCCGATTGGGCCGTGAATGCGCGCGATCTCGACCTCGGAAAATCCGGCGTCGGTCAGCCGCGCCACCCGCTTGGCATGGGTCCGGGTCGAGCCCAAGGCACCAATATAGAACACTTCCGAGCGCAGCGCCTCCCCGAGCGCGGGATCGTCCAGCTTGGGATCATGCGTCAACAGCACGAGCGCCGTGCGCCCATCCAGCCCCAGCGCGCGCAAGCCCTCGTCGGGCCAGTCGTCCAGAACCGTCTCGCCCGGAAACCGCGCCTCCGAGGCAAAGCTCTCGCGCGGGTCGATCACCACCGGGTCAAAGCCCGCGATCCGCGCCATCGGCACCAGCGCCTGCGCGATGTGCACGGCTCCCACGACAATGAGACGAAGCGGCGGATTGTGGATGGCGACGAAGGTCTCGCCGTCCTCCTCGAAGCCCGAGCGGTCCATGCGGAACCGCACCTCGTGCCCCTCGCGCTCCAGCCGCCGCCGGGCCGTCATGCCGGTGACATAGGCAACCGGCACCCGGCCTTCCCGCGCCAGCACCAAGTCGGCCAGCACGTCTTCGGGCATGACCGACCCCACCGGCTCGACCAGCACCCGGATCGTACCACCGCAGGCGAGCCCCACGGCAAAAGCGTCGTCATCGGTGACGCCGTATTCGAGCATCGCCGGGCGGCCCGCCTCTATGGCGTCCAGCGCCTCGACCACCACCGCGCCCTCGACGCAACCACCCGAGACCGAGCCCGCGATCTCGCCCTCGCCGCTGATTGCCAACTGGCTGCCCACCCGACGCGGCGCGCTGCCCCAGGTCTCGACCACGGTGGCGAGCGCCGCCCCCTTGCCCGTCCGGTGCCAGGCGAGCGCGGTCTCGGGAATATCGTCAAACCGGTCCGTCATGCCTTATCACCCCTCCATCGCTGCCATCAGGCGCGCTCTCTCACCGCCATCCTCGACGCGCGAGAGCGCTTCGGCAAGCTCTTCGAGAGTGGCAACCGAATGGCCGGCGCGGAACGCGTCGACATGCGGCAGCATCGCCCGGATGCCTTGGGCCTTGGGCGCGAACCCGTCCCACCGGAGCAGCGGATTGAGCCAGATCAGCCTCCGCGCCGAGAGGTGCAGCCGCTCCATCTCGTGGCCCAGTTGTCCCGCCTCCTCGCGGTCGAGCCCATCGGTGATGAGCAGCACCACCGCCCCCTGCCCCATCACCCGGCGCGACCAGTCGCGGTTGAAGGCGTGCAGGCAAGCGCCGATCCGCGTGCCGCCCTCCCAATCCTGCGCCTGTTTTCCGGCGGCGGCAAGGGCCGCATCGACGTCGCGAGTGGCCAGGTGGCGGGTGATGTTGGTGAGCTGCGTGCCGAATGTGAAGGCATGGACCCGCGCCCAACCGACCCCCTTTCGATTGGCGACGGCATGAAGAAAATGCAGGACCATGCGGCTGTATTGGCTCATGGACCCTGAAATATCGCAAAGCACCACAAGGTTCGGCCACCGCTCCCGCGGGGTCTTGCGATGCACTCGGCGCATTTCCCCCCCCCGCCGCAGCGCCGCCCGCAGGCTCGCGCGCGCGTCGAGCCTCGGCCCGTGCGGATCGGCGATCCCGCGCCGCGAGGCCAGCGGACGCACCGGCAGCGACAGCCGCGCCAGCATCCGCTTCGCCTCTGCGATCTCGGCATTGGACATCTGCTCGAAATCGAGCCTGCGCAGCCGCTCCTCGCGCGACATGGTGGCGGTGGCGTCGATCTCGATCACCGTCTCCTCGTCGAGATCCTCACCGTCGCTCTCGGCCGGTGCCCGGTCCACCCCGTCGAGCAGCGCCTCCGCCGCGCGCTTCTCCGCGGGGGCAGCGCCACGGTCCTCCTGCACGCCGCGAATGGCGGGCAGCATCATCGCCATCATGTGCTCCATGTAGCGCGGATCGCGCCAGTAGAGGCGGAATATCTGAGCGAAAACAGTCAGGTGCTCGGGTCGTGTCACCAAGCAGGCGCGCAGCGCGTAGAAAAAATCAGACCGCGAGGTGAACCCCGCCGCCGCGACCGCGCGCACCGCGTCGATCACGCGCCCGGGGCCCACCGGCAGCCCGGCGGCCCTGAGCGCGCGGGCGAAATGGACGATGTTATGGGTGAGTTTCGGGTTGTCCGGCAGATCGAATGGCGCGGATTCGGTCATGGCGTCTCGTGGGGACACTGCCCCCACGCCCCCGGCGTATTTCGATCAAGAAAAAACATCAGACAGGTGCCAGTCCCGCCCGCGCCTCATCCAGAATACGCTTGGCTTCCGAACCTTGTAACCGCGCGATATCATCCTGGTATTTGAGCACCGCGCCCAAGGTGTCGGCGATCACCTCGGGGGAAAGGCTAACCACGTCGAGCGCCAGCAGGCACTTGGCCCAGTCGATCGTTTCGGCCACGCCCGGCTTCTTGAACAGGTCCTCGGTGCGCAGGCGCTGGACAAAGGCCACAACCTCGCGACTGAGGCCTTCGGCAGCCTCCGGGGCACGGGCCTGCAATATCTCGATCTCGCGGTCGAAATCAGGGTACTCCACCCAGTGGTAGAGACAGCGTCGCTTGACCGCGTCATGCACTTCGCGGGTACGGTTGGACGTCAGGATGACGATAGGCGGCTCGGGGGCGGCGATGGTGCCCAGTTCGGGAATCGTCACTTGAAAATCGCTCAGGGCTTCGAGCAAGAACGCCTCGAACGGCTCGTCGGTGCGGTCGATCTCGTCGATGAGCAGCACCGGCGCGCCGCCTGATTGCGGCCGCATCGCCTGCAACAGCGGGCGCTCGATCAGGAACTCCTCGGTGAAAACCTCGTCCTTGAGATGTGCGCGATCCACCCCGCCCGCGGCCTCGGCGGTGCGGATGGCGATCATCTGCCCGGCAAAGTTCCACTCGTATACGGCGGTGGCGGCATCAAGACCCTCGTAGCATTGCAACCGGATCAGGCGGCGGCCCAGCGCAAGGCTGAGCGCTTTGGCGATCTCGGTCTTGCCGGTTCCGGCCTCACCCTCAAGAAACAAGGGCCGCCCGAGCCGCAGCGCGAGAAAGGCGACGGTGCCCAGAGCGCGCCCGCAGACATAGCCTTGCGCGCCGAGCATGTCCTGCACTGCGCCAATGGATTGGGGGATATTCACCTGCCAGACCTCCGTCTTCCTCGCCCCGCACAGAACTGCATGGCCCGCGTGCCCCGGTCAAGGGCGCGCACCCGCAACCCTCGTCACCTGCGACCTCGCAGAAAGCCCGCGGATTTTCCCAAGTTTCGCCCCATTCGAACGGCAATTTCTGACCTCGAAGCGGGCTGCAGACCCGCGACGGGGCAGTGTGTAGCAGACAAGGTCGGAGCGGATGCAAGACAAGAGCGATATCACCAGTGCCGATCTCACGGGGCGTGACTGGCAGGACTGGCTCGACCGCGCCGAAACGGTGATCGGCGATGACGGCTACATGCAACCATTGGGGAACAAGCACGCGGCGCTGTTTTGCGAGCGCAAGCCGGTGCTGCTTGTCACTTTCGAGAGCTTCGACCGGCTCGAATTGCTTTCGGAGCGCGCGCACCCCTTCGGCTGGACCATGCTCGAGGCGCTCGGCTGGTCGCATCTGTGCCTGCTCAGCAACGGCGACACGTGGTTTCGCGATGCCCGCGTCTACGGCTTTTTCGACCGACTGATCGACGACGGATTCTTTGACGAGTTCGAGCAGGTGATCTTCTACGGCGCGGGGCCCCGCGGCTATGCCGCAGCCGCGTTCTCAGTGGCCGCGCCGGGGGCAAAGGTGCTGATGCTGCGTCCGCAGGCCACGCTCGACCCGCGCGTGGCCGAGTGGGATGACCGCTATCTGGCCATGCGCCGCACCTCCTTCACCGACCGCTACGGCTATGCACCCGACATGCTCGACGCCGCCGCCCACGCGGTGCTGCTTTACGATCCCGAGATCGAACTCGATGCCATGCACTCGGCACTGTTCAACCGCAGCAACGTTTTGCGCTTCCGCACCCGCCACCTTGGCTATTCCATCGAGGAGACGCTCTCGCAGATGGGCTTACTTCCGCGCATCCTCGCTCAAATGAGCGCGGACAAACTCAACTGCCAGAGCCTCGCCCGGCTCTGGCGCAAGCGCCGAGAGGAACAGGGATATCTCTTCCCGTTGTTGCGTCGGCTGGTCAACGAGCAGCGTGACGGGCTTACCGTGCTCTTTTGCACTAACGCGCTGGCCCGGAAACGGGGCGGCCCGCGCTACCGAAACGCGCTGAGCAGGGCGCAGGCCCGTCTCGCGGAACGCGACGGCTAGCACTGGCGCAGCCGCGCGCGATTGTGTATGCGCTCGGACCATGCAATCGAGCCTGACCATCCGCCGCCCCGACGACTGGCACCTGCACCTGCGCGACGGCGCGATGCTGGCCGCCGTCCTGCCAGAGAGCGCGCGCCACTTCACCCGCGCCATCATCATGCCGAACCTCGTGCCGCCGGTCGTCACCGGCGTCCAAGCCCGCGCCTATCGCGACCGGATCATGGCCGCGCTGCCCGAGGGGATGGACTTCACCCCCCTGATGACGCTCTACCTGACGGAAGAAACCGACCCGGACGACGTGGCCGCCGCCCATGCCGAGGGACTGATTACGGCGGTCAAGCTCTACCCGGCTGGGGCCACCACCAATTCGGCCTCCGGCGTGCGCGATTTCGACCGCGTGCGCGGCGTGCTGGAGAAGATGGCCGAGGTCGGTCTGCCGCTCTGCGTGCATGGCGAGGTGACCAACCCAGAGGTGGACATCTTCGACCGCGAGGCGGCGTTTATCGACCGCGTGCTCGATCCCATCCGCCGCGCCACACCGGGGCTGCGTGTGGTGATGGAGCATGTGACCACCTCGGATGCCGTGGCCTATGTCACATCCCAGGACCGCGACCTCGCCGCCACGATCACCACCCATCACCTCGTCATCAACCGCAACCACATCCTAGTGGGCGGCATCAAACCGCATTACTACTGCCTGCCCGTGGCCAAGCGTGAGGACCACCGCCTCGCCCTGCGCGCTGCCGCCACTTCGGGCGACGCACGGTTTTTCCTCGGCACCGACAGTGCGCCCCATACCGACCCGTTGAAGGAAAGCGCCTGCGGCTGCGCCGGCTGCTTTACCGCGACGAACACGCTCTCGATCCTCGCCCACGTGTTCGAAGAGGAGGGCGCGCTCGACCGGCTCGAGGGCTTCACGTCACTCAACGGCCCAGCCTTCTACGGCCTGCCCCCGAACGAGGCGCGGATCACCTTGACCAAGGGCGATCCGGTCCCCTACCCCGACAAGATTGACACCGGCGACGGCCCCGTCACCGTCTTCGACCCCGGCTTTCCGCTCCATTGGCGGGTGGACTGAGCTTCATCTTGCCCGAAATATCCCCGCCGGAGGCATCATAGTTCTTCGGCACACCGCCCAGACCCAAGGACCACGCCATGATCCCCGCCACCTACCCCCCAAAGGATGAAATTGCCCGCCTCACCGCCCGCATGCTGCTGGAGAGCGGCGCTGTGCATTTCAACGCGGACACCCCCTTCACGCTGGCCTCGGGGCTTCCCTCGCCGACCTATATCGACTGCCGCAAGCTCATCTCCTTCCCGCGCATCCGCAGCACCTTGATGGATTTCCTCAGCATCACCGTGATGCGCGAGGCCGGATTCGAGGCGTTCGACAACGTCGCCGGCGGCGAGACGGCGGGCATCCCCTTCGCCGCGCTGGTGGCCGAGCGCATGGCCCTGCCGATGACCTATGTCCGCAAGAAGCCCAAGGGCTACGGTCGCAACGCCCGCATCGAAGGCACCATGGCCGAGGGTCAGCGCGTGCTGCTGGTCGAGGACCTCACCACCGATGGCGGCTCCAAGCTCAGCTTCGTCGATGCCATCCGCGAGACCGGGGCCACCTGCGCGCACACGGCGGTGATCTTCTACTACGGCATCTTCCCCGAGACCGAGCGCACCCTCGGCGATCACGGCGTGGCGCTCCACCACCTCTGCACATGGTGGGACGTGCTGGCCGAGGCGCGCGCGCAGGGAGCCTTTGCCGCCGCGACACTCGACGAGGTCGAGGCGTTTCTGCACGCACCCCGTAAGTGGCAGGAAGCAAACAAGAAATAAATTCACGTCCAAAAGCGGTGGATAACCCGCCACTCGAATCGAAATTCCACTCCAGATATGGTAGAGTAACCGCGTAACACCACAGGATGCGGGACAGGACGTCGCGCGGCTGAGGTCTCGGCCCCCTTATCCCCGCTATCGTCCACAGCTTTGTCCATGTGGCGCGAACCTTGGCTTTGGCGTAGAACACGCGAACGCTGGACATCACGAAGAACGAGGGTAGCACGGGCATGAACGAGGTCAGCGTATTCAATCCCACCGGGGCAGGGATCGAGGCCGCCGACAGTGTGCCCCATTCCATCGAGGCCGAGCAGCAGCTTCTCGGCGCGATCCTGACCAACAACGACATCTACGACCGCGTGGCCGCCATCATCGGCCCGCAGCATTTTTACGATCCCGTCCATGCTCGTATCTTCGAGACTGCGGCGGCACGCATCACCCGCAACGCGCTTGCCTCGCCGGTGACACTGCGCGCCTTCCTCGAAGAAGATGACGGGCTCAAGGAACTCGGCGGTCCCGCCTACCTCGTCAATCTCGCGGGGGCTGCGATCTCGACCTACGCCGCGCGTGACTATGCGCAGATGATCTATGATCTCGCCATCCGCCGCGAACTGATCGCATTGGGTCACGACATCGCCGCCCGTGCCGCTCGCGTCGAGATCGGCAGCGAGCCGGGCGACCAGATCGTCGATGCCGAACAGAAGCTCTACCAGCTCGCCGAACAGGGCAAGTCGGAGAGCGGATTCCAGAGCTTTCTCAAGGCGGTCAAGGATGCCGTCGATGTCGCCAACGCCGCCTACCAGCGCGACGGTGGCCTCGCGGGGCTCGCCACCGAGCTTCACGACATGGACAGCAAGCTCGGCGGCTTGCATCGCTCGGACCTTCTGATCCTCGCCGGGCGACCCTCGATGGGCAAGACCTCGCTCGCCACCAACATCGCCTTCAACATCGCTCGCGCCTACCGCAAGGGCACGCTCCCCGACGGCACGCAGGGCACCGTGGATGGCGGCGTGGTGGGCTTCTTCTCGCTCGAAATGTCGGCCGAACAGCTCGCCAGCCGCATCCTGTCCGAAGCCGCGGAAATTCCCTCGCATAAAATCCGCCGCGGTGACATGGACGAGGGCGAGTTCCGCCGCTTCGTCGAGGCCGCCAAGGCACTCGAATCCTGCCCGCTCTTCATCGACGACACCGCCGCGCTGCCGATCAGCCAGATCGCCGCGCGCGCGCGGCGGCTCAAGCGCACCCACGGGCTCGACCTGTTGATCGTGGACTACCTCCAGCTCGTGCGCGGCACTGCCGAGAACCGGGTGCAGGAAATCGGCGAGATTTCGATGGGCCTCAAGGCCATCGCCAAGGAGCTCGATATCCCGGTGCTCGCGCTCTCGCAGCTCTCGCGCCAGGTGGAAAGCCGCGAGGACAAGCGCCCGCAGCTCTCGGACCTGCGCGAATCGGGCTCGATCGAGCAGGATGCCGACGTGGTGATGTTTGTCTTCCGCGAGGTCTATTACAAGGAACGCGAGAAACCGGGCGACCACGAGCTTGAAAAAATGGCCGACTGGCAAGAGGCGATGGCCCGGCTCGAAGGCAAGGCCGAGGTCATCATCGGCAAGCAGCGCCACGGTCCCATCGGCACGGTGGAGCTCAGCTTCGAGGACCAGTTCACGCGCTTCGGAAACCTCGTGAAACCCTGGCAGCAAGGTGCGGGCGGGGATTTCTAGCAGACAGGCCGAGACTCCGGACCGAGCGGCGCGATTGGTCCGGTTCGGACGGACAGGACGTTCCCCCGCGCAAAGCAAAGGCGTGCTTGCACGCCGCCAGCCTCACCCCGCCGTACCGCGACACCGAAGCGCGCCAGGCATCCCCTCTTCGATCCCGCCGATCAGCGCCGCGTCGTGCCCGGCGGCGCGCAGCCGCGCCACCAGTTCGTTGGCGTGCCCGGCCTCCGCCGCGGCCAGCAGTCCCCCCGCCGTCTGCGGATCATGCAGCAGCGCCTCCCGCGCCGTCTCGCCCAGCCCGGCCACGGGGGCCGCGCGCCGGTTGGCCGCCCAGATGGTCGAGCGCACCCCGCGCGCGGCCAGCGCCTCGGCCCCCGGCAATATCGGCACCGCGTCCGCATCGATCCACGCTGCCACGCGCGACTCCAGGCAGATGTTGCGCAGGTGCCCTGCCAGCCCAAAGCCCGTCACATCCGTCATTGCCCGCGCCCGCGCTAGGATTGCCGCGGCATCGCCCTGCGGCACCGCCAGCCGCGCGAACAGCGCCACGATATCGCGGCCCTCCGCCTCTCCGCGCATCTCGGCGGCCAGCAGCGTGCCGGACCCGATCGGTCGCGTCAGGATCAGCGCGTCGCCAGGTCGCGCCCCCCCGAGCGTGATCGCCGCGCCCTCGACGATCCCGGTGAGCGAAAACCCGATGCTCGCCTCCGCCCCCATGCTCGAATGGCCGCCGACAATCTCAACCCCTGCGGGATTCAGCGCCGCGCGCGCGCCTGCCATGATCTCGGCCATGCTGCGGGCCTGCAATGCCTCGCTCATCCGCGGCAGCGTCACCGACACAAGCGCCGCCTGCGGGCGCGCGCCCATCGCCCAGATATCTCCCAGCGCATGCAGCGCCGCAATCTGCGCCATCAGCCCGTGATCCTGGGTAAAGGCGCGCAGATGATCGGTGCTCAGCACCTGCCGCACGCCGCCCGTCTCGATCACCGCGGCGTCGTCGCCCGGACCCGCGATCGCGTCACGCAGCACCGCTGGCGCCACCTTGGCCCCGCAGCCGCCGCACATCGGCTCATCCCCCCCTTCGTCCGACAGCGCGCGGACGCGCGGGGGCGGGTCTGCCCGCATCTCCGGCAACGGGTCGAACTTGCCCATGAAGGCGCGGTCGATCCGGTCCTTCCAGCGCCACAGAAGTCGCCCGGAAAAGGCGATCCCCAACTTCTCGGCCACCGCCCTTTGCTCGCCCAGTGACACCAGCTTGAGATAGTCACGCTGCGTCCGGAACGCCCGCGTCTCCCCGCCCGATAGCACCGCGCGCAGGTTGTCGCGCAGCACCGGCGCCGCGCGCACCGCAAAGACACCGGCCTTGGGCCGCGGCGCGTTTGAGTGATGCGCGCAATCGCCCACGGCGAAAAGCGCTTCCTCCCCCTCAACCCGCAGATCGGGAGCGACGCGCACGAAGCCGCCCTCCGTCACCGGCAGGCCGGTGTCTGCCAGCCACCCATGCGCCCGCGCCCCTGCCGCCCCGACCGTCAGGCGCGCGGGCACGCTCTCACCGCCGTCCAGCACCACGGCCCCGGCCTGCACTTCCGCCACCTGCGCGCCCGTGCACACCCTCACCCCCATATCCGCCAGCGCCCGCATCAGCCGCGGGCGCAGCACCGGCCCATCGGGCGCGATCTCGGGCGCGCGCTCGATCAGGCTGACCTCGGCGCGTCCCACCACCTGCCGCAGCCGGTGCGCCATGGCCAACGCCACCTCGACCCCCGCGATACCGCCGCCGATCACCGCCGCCTCGGGGGCCTGTCGCCCCACCGCCACATCGGCCACGAACGCCTCCCAGCGCGCGGCAAAGGGACCGAGCGGCTTGACGGCCACGCCGTGTTCGGAAAATCCCGGCAGGGTCGGCATCCGCGCATGCACGCCCACATCGACCGACGCCACGTCATAGCCGATCTCGCGCCCGTCCCCGAGCGTAATCCGCCGCACCTGTGTGTCGATGCCGCACACCGCGCCCACGACCAGCCGCGCACCCGCGAAGCGCGCCAGCCGCACGAGGTCGATCTCCAGGTCGCGCTGCCGGTAATGGCCGGCCACCATCCCCGGCAGCATCCCCGAATAGGGGGCCACGGGGTTCGGGTCGATCACAGTCAGCCGCGCTCCCGGCAGCGGATCCATCCCCCACATGCGCAGCACCAGTGCATGGGCGTGCCCGCCCCCCACGAGAACGAGGTCGCGGCTCAGCGGCACGGGTTGGGGCATCATCGCGGCGTCTCTCCTGCTTGACGCCCGAGCCATAGGCCAGATTGCCGCCGTGCGAAAGCGGCAGCTTGGCGCAGGCGTGCCCCGTTCAGAACGGAAAGAAGAACGGGATCACGAGGATTGCCACCGCCGCGTAAAGCAGGTTGAGCGGCAGGCCCACGACGAGGAAATCGCGGAACTTGTAGCCCCCCGCGCCATAAACGAAGGTGTTGGTCTGATAGCCGATCGGCGTGGCGAAACTCGCCGAGGCGGCGAACATCACCGTGATGATGAACGGGCGCGGATCATAACCCAGCTCAAGCGCCAGCGCGATCGCGATGGGTCCCACGAGGATCGCCACCGCGTTGTTGGTCACCATCTCGGTCAGCAAGTTGGTCAACAAATAGACCGCCGCCAGCACCGCCAGCGGTCCCAGGCCCTGCATAAGCCCCACCATCGACTCGACGATGACTTTCGCCGCCCCCGTCTCCTGCAGCCCGAGGCTCATCCCCAGCATGCCAAAGATCAGGAACAGGATCGGCCAGTCGATCGCCTCGAACGCCTCGTCGGCCTCGACACAGCCGGTCATCATCACCACCACCGCCCCGATCACAGCCAGTCCGGCGATGGGCATCACGCCCAGCGCGGCGAGGATCATCACCGCCGCAATGGTGACGATGGCGATGGGGGCCTTCGAACGGCGCATCGCCTGATCGGCGGGCTCGGTAAGGTTGACGATGCCGCCATCCTCCATCAGCCGCCGCAGCCCCTCGGGCGGCCCCTCAAGCAGAACGGTATCGGCGAATTGCAGGCGCACCTCCGGCAAGTCACGGCTTATATTCTGCTCCTGCCGGTGCACGGCCATCAGGTAGACGCCGTACTTGCGCCGCAGCTTGAGATCCTTGATGGGCCGCCCGCGCAGATGCGAGTGGGGCCCGACGCTTGCCTCCATCGTCACAGTCCGCTCGGCGGTGACGGGCTCGAAGCCACTATCATCCATGCCGCGAAACTCGATCTCACCGTTTTCCTTCAGCCCGAGGATCTCGCCGGTATCGGTCTTGATCACCACCCGGTCACCGGATTCCAGCACCAGGTCGCGCAGGTGGCGGCGCATCGAAACCTCGCCACGCACCACGTCGAGAATGCGCGCTCCCGCCCGGTTGAATGGCAAATCCTCCAGCTTCTTGCCGATATAGCGCGACTCGTGTGGGATAAGCAGCCGGGCGAGGAACTTGCGCTTGCCCTCTTGTCCCAGCGCGCTCGCAAGCGACGACCGGTCCGGCAACAGGAACCGCCCGGCAAAGGCCATGTAAACCACCCCCACCGTGGCCATTACCAGTCCCGGCAGCGTCATCTCGAACATGGTGAGCGCCGGCTGACCCGCATCGCGCGCCACCCCGCTCATCAGGATGTTGGTCGAGGTGCCCACCAGCGTCAACGTACCGCCGAAGATCGCCGCGTAGCTCAGCGGAATGAGCAGCCGCGACGAGCTAACGCCCAGCGACGTGCCCACCGAGATCATCACAGGCGTGAGCAGGATCACCACCGGCGTGTTGTTCATGAATGCCGAGGCCATCATCGTCGCCGCCATCATCAGAAATAGCGCCCGCAGGTAGGATCCGCGCGCCTGCGCGCGCAGCCATCCGCCGATGATTTCCAGCACACCCGTGCGTTCCAGTGCCGCGGAGATGACGAACATCATCGCGATGGTGATCGGCGCCTCCGAGCCAAACACCTTCAGGAACGCCTCGGTCTCTATGATGCCAGTGGCCAGCAGCACCGCCGACGCGCCCAGCGCCGTCACCGATGGCGGGAACACCTCCTTGAAGAAACACAGGAAGACCCCGAGCAGCAACAGCAGAACGAATATCTGATCGGGGCTCATGGGCGGCACTATCCTCACCGGGAATGCGGGCTGACGCGCAGTAACAGCAGGACGCCCCCCGATTTCAACAGCTAATTGCGCCGCACCGCCCCCGTCGCGCCGCCGCCGCCTTCATCTTGCCCCAGATATTTCCGGGGGTGTCGGGGCAGTGCCCCCACCCTTCGCTCAATGAAGCGTGAACTCGCCCGTCACGTTGCGCCACTCGCCCGGCGCGATCAGCTTGCGATGGGAAAAGCGCACCGAATGTAGCGGCCCCTCGATCTCGCGCTGCCAGAACTCGATGAAATCGAAAAGCTTCGGGTGATCGGGGGCAAGATCGTAATCCTGCCACAGGTAGCTGTTGAGCACGTTCCGATAATCCGGCATCCGGTAGAAGAATTCCGCCGTGGTCAGCCCGTAGCCCTTCAGCAACATTTCCGTCTCGGTCATCTCCATTTTCTGCTCCTGTCTTTGCCTGACCCGATCAGTTTGCCATGAAGGAATTACTTTTCAATAAAAACAGTGTGTTATCACTCTTGATCAGTGGCTGCCACGCGCCCCGCCCCTGCGCCATTGCACCCCATATCGTGGCTCTGATATAGACGGAGGGGCAAGATATAGCGCATGTCACAGGACGGTCAAAAACGTGAGCGATACGCCTCAACCCCCTGAAAACCCAGATGAAACGACGCCCTCGGCCTCCGGTCCGCAGGTCTCGATCACCCACGAGATGAAGACCTCCTATCTCGATTACGCGATGAGCGTGATCGTGAGCCGCGCCATTCCCGATTTGCGTGACGGCCTGAAACCTGTGCACCGGCGCATCCTCTACGCCATGCACGAGGGCGGCAACACCCATGACAAGCCCTATCGCAAGTCCGCCCGCGCGGTCGGCGACGTGATGGGTAAATACCACCCGCACGGCGATAGTGCGATCTATGACGCGCTGGTGCGCATGGCACAGGATTTCTCGATGTCCCTGCCGCTCCTCGACGGACAGGGCAATTTTGGCTCCATGGACGGCGATAACGCGGCGGCCATGCGTTATACCGAAGTGCGGATGGACAAGCCGGCCGCTTTCCTGCTCGCCGATATCGAGAAAGACACCGTCGATTTCCAGGACAATTACGACGGCAAGGACCGCGAGCCGACGGTTCTGCCCGCGCGTTTCCCGAACATGCTGGTCAATGGCGCGGGCGGCATCGCCGTCGGCATGGCCACAAACATTCCGCCGCACAACCTGGGCGAGGTGATCGACGCCACGCTGGCACTGATCGAGGATCCGGATCTGGGCAGCGAGGATCTCATTCAATACGTCCCCGGCCCCGATTTCCCGACCGGCGGGCTGATGCTGGGCCGCTCCGGCGCGCGAAAGGCCTATCTGGAAGGGCGCGGCAGCGTCATCATCCGCGCCAAGACCCGGGTGGAGGAACTGCGCAAGGACCGATACGCCATCGTCATCGACGAAATCCCCTACCAGGTGAACAAGGCCACGATGATCGAGCGGATCGCCGAGGCTGCCCGCGAAAAACGGATCGAGGGCATCGCCCACGTCCAGGACGAGAGCGACCGCAACGGCGTCCGCGTGGTGGTCGAGTTGAAGCGCGACGCCACCCCCGACGTGGTGCTCAACCAGCTTTACCGCTTCACGCCGATGCAGACCTCGTTCGGCTGCAACATGCTGGCATTGAACGGCGGCAGGCCCGAGCAACTGACCCTGCACCGCTTCCTGTCGCTGTTCGTCATGTTCCGCGAGGAGGTGGTCGCGCGGCGGACCGCGCACGACTTGCGTAAGGCGCGTGAGCGGGCGCATGTGCTCTGCGGTCTCGCCGTCGCCGTATCGAACGTGGACGAGGTGGTGGCCACGATCCGCGCCTCTGCCGACGCCGCCGAGGCAAGGCAGAAGCTGATGGAACGGCGTTGGCCGGCGGGCGACATCCTTGAATATATCGCGCTCATCGACGACCCCACACACCGCGCCAATGAGGACGGCACCTACAACCTCAGCGAGACGCAGGCCCGCGCCATCCTCGACCTGCGCCTGCAACGCCTGACACAGCTTGGCGTGCGCGAGGTCACCGACGAGTTGCAGGAGCTTGCCGGCAAGATCAAGGACTACCTCGCCATCCTCGCCTCGCGCGAACGGATCATGCAGATCATCTCGGACGAGCTGCGCGAGGTGCGCGAACAGTTCGCCGTGCCGCGTCGCACCGAGATCGTGGACTGGTCCGGCGACATGGAAGATGAGGACCTCATCGAGCGCGAGGACATGGTCGTGACCATTACCCAAGGCGGCTATGTCAAGCGCACTGCGCTGGCGGATTTCCGCGCGCAGAAACGCGGTGGCAAGGGTCTGTCGAGCATGGCCACCAAGGACGAGGACGTTGTCACCTCGCTCTTCGTCGCCAACACCCACACGCCGCTTCTGGTCTTCACCACCGACGGTATGGTCTACAAACTCAAGACATGGCGCCTGCCGCTCGGGTCTCGCACATCACGCGGCAAGGCGATCGTCAACATCCTGCCCATCCCTACGGGCGTCTCGATCGCCGCAATCATGCCGGTGGACCGCACCGAGGAGGAATGGGACGACCTCCAGATCGTGTTCGCCACCTCTGCGGGCGACGTGCGCCGCAACGCGCTTAGCGACTTCACCAACGTGAAACGCAACGGCAAGATCGCGATGGACCTGCCCGAGGGCGTCGAACTGGTCAACGCCCGCATCTGCACCCCCGATGACGACGTGATGCTGGTCACCGATTCGGGTCGCGCAATCCGGTTTCCCGTCACCGATGTGCGCGTCTTCAAGGGCCGCAAATCCACCGGCGTGCGCGGCATCCGCCTCGCTGACGGGGACCGCGTGGTGTCGATGTCCGTGATCCGGCATTTCGAGGCCACGGCGGACGAGCGCGCCGCCTATCTCAAGATGCGCCGCGCCGCCGCCGGGACTCCCGATGACGAAACGGGCGAGGACGAGGGCGATGCCGGGGCGGCGATTGACGCCACCCGCTTCGCTGAAATGCAAGCGGCCGAGAACCTGATCCTGACGATCACCGCACGTGGCACCGGCAAGCTGTCATCGAGCCACGACTACCCGGTACGCGGGCGCGGCGGCATGGGCGTGGCGGCCATCGACCGCGCCATGCGCGGCGGGCCGCTCGTCGCCTCCTTCCCGGTCAGCCCGGAGGATCAGATCATGCTCGCCACCTCCACCGGCCAATCCATCCGCGTGCCGGTCGAGGGCATCTCCTTCCGTTCGCGCAGCGCGGGCGGCGTTCGGGTGTTCGACACCGGAAAGGGTGAGGAAGTGGTCTCGGTCGCGTGGATCGCCGACCGCGCCGAAGAGACCGACGAAGACGCCGATGCGGAGGACGCGCTCGGCTGACGCCGGGCGCGCATTTTCCCTGAAACGGTCAGATTCCGGCCAGAATTCGCGGCAATTGTCACCACAGAGCTTTCGTTCTGGTTGCAAGTGACGTCCGGTTTCCCGCACACGGCAAGAAAGGCCCGACCGTCATGGACCAAGACCCCGCTCCCGGCGTCGATCAGATCGGCATCAACCTGCTGCGGATCGTCACCGGCACCTTCTTCACGGCGGTGGCGCTCGAGCTCGTCAATGGCTTCGACCCTGCGGTCCTGTTCCAGCCCATCCTCGGCCCTGCAATCAGCGGGGTGGCGGGCGCAACCGCGCTTCTGGCGCTGGCGATATGGTTCATGTTGGGCGCGGCCCTGCGGCTTGCCGCGCTGAGCCTTGCGCTCTTCGTGCTGGTCTCGAGCTTCACGACCAATTTCATCGTCGGCTCCTTCGAGGATTTGTCGGCCTTCTGGTATGATCTGACACTCTGCTGCGGCGTGCTGCTGAGCTATCTCACACTGGACGAGCGGCGTTTGCGCCGGGCCTCGGTGTTCTCGCACCGGGCGCGCGTGCAGCGGATCGCGGCGCGGCGCCGCGTGCGGCCACGCCGTGTAGCTCCGGACCCCGACACCAAGCCGGCCAAGCGCGATCGCCCCGAGCCCAGTGAAGAAATCAACATCTTCGCCGATATCCGGGGCTGAAACCGGAGGTGGAGTAGCGCTGCCTGGCTCGCTGCCACTCTGCTCATCCCGTCAGTCGTTCACAGCCTCTCCCTCAGGGGCCTGTTCGATCCATTGCGCGAGTATGGTGCGCAAGAGAGCCACGTCGCGGGTCTCGATCGCCTCGGACAGCGACCTGAGCGCCTTGGCAAGCTCAATCTCCGAGAGGTGCCCCTCCTGCGCGCGCAGGATGCGAGGATGCGGCGTGGTAAGCATATCCGAGCCGATGAGCAATTCCTCGTGCAGCTTCTCGCCCGGGCGCAGCCCGGTCACGGCGATTTCGATATCGCCGTCGGGATTGGCCGCGTCGCGCAGGGTGAGCCCCGACGCCTCGATCATCCGCAGCGCGATGTCCCGCACGCGGATCGGTTCTCCCATGTCGAGCACGAACACATCGCCGCCGCGCGCAATGGTGCCCGCCAGCAACACCAGCCGCACCGCCTCGGGGATGGTCATGAAGTAGCGCGTGACATCCGGATGCGTGAGCGTGACAGGACCGCCCCGCGCGATTTGTTCGGAAAAGGTGGGAATCACCGATCCCGACGAGCCCAGCACGTTGCCGAAACGCACCATGGAAAAGCGCGTGCGCGCGGCGCGGGTAGCGAGATCCTGTACGATCATCTCGGCGAACCGCTTGGAGGCGCCCATCACCGAGGTGGGGCGTACCGCCTTGTCAGTAGAGACGAGGATGAACCGCTCGACACCGGCATCGAGCGCGGCGCTGGCCACGGTGCGGGTGCCGATCACGTTGTTGCGCATCCCCTCGATGGCATTGGATTCCACCATCGGAACGTGCTTGTAGGCGGCGGCGTGGAGTACGACGTCGATCTTCTTGGCCTGCATCAGCACCGAGACGAGCGCCGGCTCGCAGACCGAGCCGAGGATGGGAACGATCTCGACTTCGGGGGCGAGTTCACGCAATTCGCGCTCGATCTGGAAAAGCGCGTGTTCTCCGTGGTCAAGCAGGATCAGCGTCTTCGGCGCGCAGGTCGCGATCTGGCGGCACAGTTCCGAGCCAATGGAACCACCCGCACCGGTCACGAGGACGCGTCGCCCGGCATAAGCGTCGGTGACGCCGGGCAACTCGTTTTCCAGCGCGTCACGACCCAGAAGGGTTGTCGGGTCGATGGGATGGCTCTCGTAGGGGGTTATCGCGCGGCCTGTTACCAGATCGGCGAAGGAGGGCAGCGCGTGCACCTCGCAGCCGGTAGCGGCTAGCCGGCGGGTGAGTCGCGTGCGCGCCGCCTCGCTCGCGCTGGGCATGGCGAGGATGATGCGCCCGATCCCGTGCCGCGCCACAAGCGCCTCGATCTCTTCGGGGCTGTGTACGCGGAGACCCGACACGATGATCCCCCGAAGCCGGGGCTCGTCATCGGCAAAGGCCACCGGGCGCAGCCGGTCATCACGCAACAGCGCGGCGGCAAGCTGCTGGCCGGTTTGCCCGGCCCCGTAGATCAGCACCGGCAGGCGGCCTTCCGTGGTCACCGCCGAGGTATCGGGCCGGGACCGTCCAGAGGCGATCCGGGCCCGGATACGTCGCAGCACATTCAAAAGGCTCTCGGGCATGGCTGGGTCCGTCCTCGTGCGGCGGGGGAACGCTCGGCTCATGCCAAGGTAGGCCGACTGGTACTGTGACGGCAATGGTGTTCACCGCCCTGTGACGGATTGTGCGGGCTGGACGGATCGACATGCTGGATTATCTTGCGACAGTCGCACGGCTTCGGACAAGATAAGGAATTGAAAGACCGCGTTATCGTGGCTCAAGGAGAAGCAACCTTGCCACCGGCCATGAGATCGGCCGTGGCATGCGCGCTCATCCTCCTGCTTGGCACCTGTTCGTACCAAGCGGCGCGTGATCTTGCCCCCGTTTCACCGGACACCTAAGCGGTTTGGGTTTTGACCCTGATGAACTCACGCGGGAGCGCACCATCCCGAGACCGTTTGGCACGGTTGTGTGATCGGTGGGACGGCGAACAGCCTCTCGAAAAAGGCACGAGCAGAGAGGCGCGCGCTTCAGGCTCCCCCCAAGGATCACGCGAGGTCCGGCAGCCCGCTCACACCCCCCATGCGGCGCATTTCCGGTCCACCGTCTTGCGCGCCACGCCAAGCCGCCGCGCGGCCTCGGCCCGGTTGCCGCCGCAGGCGTCGAGAACGGCGAGGATGTGGCGCTGCTCGACCATCTCAAGCGTCTCGATGGCCTGCGCGCCGGTCACCCTGCCCTGCCCTTCGAACTCCGCCGGAAATTCCCCGAGGATCACCGACCGTTCAATCAGGTTGCGCAACTCGCGCACATTGCCGGGCCAGTCGTAGCGGGTGAGCTTCAGCAGCACCTGATCGTTGAGTTCCAACGCGGGCATCCCCAGCGCGGTGGCAAACTCGCTCATGAACAGCGCGGCCAGCTCCGCTATATCTTCTTTGCGCTCGCGCAGGCTGGGCATCCCGACATTGACGATATTGATGCGGTGATACAGATCGTCACGGAACCGTCCCGCCGCCACCTCGACCGTCAGATCGGCATTGGTTGCGAACAGGAATCGCAGGTCTAGCGGCACCTCGCGCTCAGAGCCAATGGGCCGGATGCGCCGGTCCTCCAGCACCCGCAAGAGCGCCGCCTGCACTGCCATCGGAAGCTGCGCCACCTCGTCGAGCAGGAGTGTGCCGCCTTCGGCATGAAACAGCAGTCCATCCTTGTGCCGCGTACCATCCTCGATCACGCCGAACAGTTCCTCGGCGATGTGCCCCTCGGAGAAAGCGGCGCAATTAACCGCCACGAAGGGCTTGTCGGCACGGTCAGAAAGGGCGTGGAGCGTGCGCGCGGCGATTTCCTTGCCAGTCCCGCTCGCCCCGGTAAACAGCACCGGCGTGGGCATCGGCCCGAGCCGCGCAAGCAGGTCCCGCACCTCGCGGATCGCTGGAGAATTACCCAACAGCCGCCCGCGCGCCGTGCCACCGCCCCCCGACAACTCGTGCCGCAGCAGGTAGTTGTCGCGCGCGAGATACTTGCGGTCCAACGCGCGCGCCACGGCGTTGAGTATCTGGTTGGCACGGAACGGCTTGAGTACGAAATCGGTAACGCCAGCGCGCAACGCCTTGATCGCCGTGTCGAGATCGGCATAGGCCGTCATCAGGATGGTCTCGGCAAAGAGCCCAACCCGGCGCTGTTCCTCCAGCCAGTCGAGCCCTGTCTTGTCGGGCATGACGTTATCGAGGATCACGAGGTCGAAATGCACCTGGTCGAGGATTTCCCCCGCCTCGGCGCAGGATCGCGCCAGCTCTACATGTCGGCAGCGGGGGCCGAGCGTCTTGGTCAGGAAGTTGCGCATCCCCGGCTCGTCATCAACGACGAGGATCGCGGCCCGCGCGAGGCTCTCGCCATAATCGTCGCGGGGGGTGTGCTTTCGGACGGCGGCACGGGTGCTCATTCGGGCGCTTCGCCCAACCTGACATTGTCGCCCGCGCGCGTCGCCTCGACGGTATAGCCCAGTTCCGTGAGCACGGTCGGCGCGGCAGCGGCGATTACCCCGCAGGCCACAAAGGCGGCAAGCATCGCTTTCATCGGGTCGTCTCTCCTCTCACTTGGTGGCACGGCGCAGGTAGGTCACGAGGTCCTCACGGTCCTGCGCGGCGGTGATGCGCTGCATCGGCATCTTGCTCCCGGGGATATAGTGATCGGGGCCAAGGTCGAACAGCAGGTCGATGGTCTCGTCCGTCCACACGATATCCGAATCGGCGAGCACAGGCGAGTAGGGATAGCCCGGCACGCTGCCCGCTTGCCGCCCGAACAGCCCGTGAAGGCTTGGCCCCGCCTTGCGCGAGGGCGGTGGGGTGAGCGCGTGGCAGATCGAGCATTTGCGCATGAACTGCCGCTCGCCATTTTTCATCTCCTCTGGCGGGCGCAGAAAGCTGTGCTCGGTCTCGCCCGCCGGGTCAAACGTGTCGAGCATTGTCACCGGCCAGCCATAGACCACATTGCTCAGGCCCCCAGCGTAGAGCATCTGTCCATCGCCCGAGAACGCCAACGCCCAGACCGGGCCGCGCGCCACCGCCTTGAAATCGCGGGCAATCGTCCAGGTCTCGGTGTCGATCACCATGATATAGCCCTGCCCGTCGCCGGCGGCGATTTGCCCGGTGGCGGCGTGGTGCTCGAGCGCCAGGATCGGCCGCCGGTCGAGGGTGAAATCGGCGATCACGTCGCCGGTCGCCGGGTTGATCACCCTGGTCGCACCATCCACCGCACCATAGGCGATCCACGTCTCCCGCGGCCCGATCACCAGCTTGTTGATGCCGAACCCCTGATCGAGAAGGATGCGCGCGACCGGGTCAGCCTCGCGCCAGTCCCAGACGCGCAGCGTGCCATCGGCGGAGGTGGAATAAAGCCGCGTTCCATCTGCGCCGAACGCCACATCGGTCACCGGCCCATCATGGCCGTCGAGAAACCGCGCCGCGCCTCCCGCCACCGACCAGAGGCCGATCGCGCCATCCCAGCTTGCCGAAGCGATCCACGCTCCATCAGGCGACACCGCCAGCCCGGCGATCTTGCCCTTGTGGCCCTCCAGACGGCGGCCTTTGCCTGTGTCCCTGTCCCACGCGATCACATCGAAATCGTCGCCGCCCGAGACCAGCCCGACCTCGCCCAGTGGTGCCAACGCGATCACCGCCGCGTCGTGCCCTTCCAGCCAGTGGGGCTCTCGGCCCTGCCACAGCCCCACCGAGTTGTCGAAACTCGCCGACGCCACCTCGCCACCGGGCAGGCTGGCCAGCCCCATGACCGGCCCGCCATGCCCTTTCAGCGTGGTAAACTCTTGCGCCACCGAGGGCGCCGCGGCCAAGAACCACAATCCGGCGATCAGCGTGCGCATGGCCTATTCTGCGGGATGCGTGGCCTTGTCGGGCGCAGGCGCGTGACCTTTTTCCTGCAGTTCCTCGAGCCACAGCCCGTGGTGCTCGCGCGCCCATTGCTCCTCGACCTCGCCCGAGCCCATCGCGTCGAACGCGCCCTCCATGCCAACAGAACCGATATAGATATGCGCGAGGATGATGGCCGTCAGCCCGAAGGCCATGATCGTGTGCCAGAGCGTGGCGAACTGCATCTCCTCATGCGGCGCCAGCGTCTCGGGCAGCGCGCCATAGCCCACCGCCTGCGGCAGACCGGTATCGTTGAGTATCTGAAAGGTCTTGGCGAACATCGGCAACTCGAACGGAAAGAGCAGCGACAGCCCCGAGACCGAGATCGACGCGCCGAACACGATCACCGCCCAGAAGATCAGCTTCTGCCCGGCGTTGAACTTCTTCGCCGGCGGATGCACGCCCTTGCTGAAGATGCCGCCGCCCACAGCCAGCCATTTCAGGTCGGTGCGGTTGGGGATGTTGTGAAGCACCCACATGACGAACACCATCACCAGCCCCAGCATGAACGCCCAGGAGATGTTGTTGTGTACCCATTTCGAGCCGGCTGCGAGGGTCGAGAACGCCTCAAGCCCCAGCAGCGGAATGATTGCCATGCGGCCAAAGAGGACCAGAAGCCCGGTGATTGCCAGCACCACGAAAGAGCCCGCCATCAGCCAGTGGCCGAACCGTTCAACCGCCTGAAAGCGCGTGACGGTGCGCCCGGTCTTCTCGCCATCGATACGGATGCGGCCGCGGATCAGATAGAACAGCACCAGCAGCGCCAGCGTGCCACCGAGAAGCCATGCGCCGTAGGTCGCCAACGGCCCATTTCGGAATTGCAGCCACCACATGCCCGAATCCTGAATCAGCACGCGCGATTCCGGTCCACCCGCGGACACTTTCACATCCTCGAGTCCATAGCGCAGCGCGCGCCACACCTCGGCATCCGAAGCCCCACCCAGCGTCCCAAGCTGGCTGGCCATCCCGGCAGCGCCTTCGGGGTTGCCGGTGGCGTTGCGGCGAAAGCTGCTGTCGACCTGCTCGCCGCGCTGGCGGGCGAGGATATCCTCAAGCGTCTGCGCGCCACCGGTCGCGGACCGATCGGGGGCGGATGTATCCGGCGTCTCCTGCGCCATCGCGGGCAGGGCGAGCAGGAAACACAAAGCCATGCTGAGTAGTGCGCGCATGATGTCCTCGATTGTTGTGCGGGAACCTGATTTCCGTGGAGGAAACCGGATCGGAAACTTTTCAAGTTTCCGGTACCGACGGCCTGAGAGCCTTCCGGCACCGGTATCCGGCCGGGCGCGGCCCGGCCGGACAGGTTCTCGGGTCAGCCGCCCTTCTGCCCGTAGGCCGTGCCCCAGCCCCAGGCGCCAGAGCCGAAACCGCGCGCCACGACGCGTTCGCGGTAGATGGCAGAGACAACGTCGCCATCGCCGGCCAGAAGTGCCTTGGTCGAGCACATCTCGGCGCAGATGGGCAGCTTGCCCTCGGCGATTCGGTTGCGTCCGTACTTTTGGAACTCGGCCTGGCTGTTGTTTTCTTCGGGGCCGCCGGCGCAGAAGGTGCACTTGTCCATCTTGCCGCGGCTGCCGAAGTTGCCCGCCTGCGGGAATTGCGGCGCGCCGAACGGGCACGCGTAGAAGCAATAGCCGCAGCCGATGCAGAGGTCCTTGGAGTGCAGGACCACACCGTCCTCGTTCTGGTAGAAGCAATCCACCGGGCAGACGGCCATGCAGGGCGCGTCTGAGCAGTGCATGCAGGCCACCGAGATCGAGCGTTCACCCGGCGTGCCGTCGTTGATCGTCACCACCTTGCGGCGGTTGATCCCCCACGGCACCTCGTGCTCGTTCTTGCAGGCGGTGACGCAGGCGTTGCATTCGATGCAGCGTTCGGCATCACACAGAAACTTTGCTCTTGCCATGTCTCTATCTCCTTACGCTGGCATGATCTTGCAGAGAGTGCACTTGGTCTCCTGCATCTGGGTCACGCTGTCATAGCCATAGGTTTGGGCGGTATTGCTGGCCTCGCCCAGCACGTAGGGGTCTGCCCCGTCGGGATAGTTCTCCCGCAGGTCGCGCCCCTCGAAATGACCGCCGAAGTGGAAGGGCATGAAGGCCACGCCCGCGCCCACCCTCTCGGTCACCATCGCCATGACCTTGACCTTGGCACCCTCGGCACCCTCGACCCAGACCTGTTCGCCGTCGCGCAGCCCCAGATCGTTGGCGTCGCGCGGGTTGATCTCGACGAACATGTCCTGCTGAAGCTCGGCCAGCCACGGGTTCGACCGGCTCTCGTCGCCGCCACCCTCGTATTCGACCAGACGGCCGGATGTGAGGATCATAGGATATTCCTTCGAGAAGTCGTTCTTCTGGATCGAAGCATAGAGGGTTGGCAGCCGGTAGGCGTGCCGATCCTCGTAGGTGGGGTAATCTGCCACCAAGTCGCGCCGCGGCGTATAAAGCGGCTCGCGGTGCAGCGGCACCGGGTCGGGGAAGGTCCACACCACCGCGCGGGCCTTGGCATTGCCGAACGGCGCGCATTCATGGGCGATGGCCACCCGCTGGATCCCACCCGAAAGGTCGGTCTTCCAGTTGGTGTTGGGCCCCGCAACGGCGTCGATCGCCGCGCGTTCCTCGTCGGTCAGCTCACTATCCCAGCCCAGGTCCATGAGCATCTGCATGGTGAATTCCGGATACCCGTCCTGGATATCGGAGCCCACCGAGTAGACGCCCTCGGCCAAGAGGTTGTCACCGTCCCGCTCGACACCGAAGCGCGCGCGGAAGGTGAGGCCGCCCTCACTCACCGGCTTGGACATGTCATAGAGCACATGGGTGCCGGGATGTTTCATCTCCGGTGTGCCCCAGCACGGCCAGGGCAGGCCGTAGGTCTCGCCATCGGCGGGCCCGCCGACCGCGCGCAACGAGGTACGGTCGAAGGTGTGCTGATTGGCCATGTGCAGCCGGAGCCGCTCGGGGCTCTGCCCGGTATAGCCGATCGTCCAGGTGCCGCGGTTGATTTCGCGCAGCGTGTCCTCGACATTCGGGGTCACGCCGTCATCCTCGATCTTGATGTTGCGGAAGAACCGGTCGTGGAAGCCGAATTTCTTGGCGAACAGCCCGATGATCTCGTGATCCGGCTTCGACTCGAAGAGCGGATCGACCACCTTCTCGCGCCATTGCAGCGAGCGGTTGGACGCGGTGACCGAGCCATAGGTCTCGAACTGCGTCGCCGCGGGCAGCAGGTAGACCCCGTCGGTGCGGTCATGCATCACCGCCGACACGGTCGGATAGGGATCGACCACGACCAGCATGTCGAGCTGTTCCATCGCGGTCTTCATTTCCTTGCCGCGGGTCTGGCTGTTGGGCGCATGGCCCCAGAGCACCATGGCGCGCACCTTGTCGGGGTTGTCCATGTTCTCGGGGTCTTCGAGCACGCCGTCGATCCAGCGACTCACCGGGATACCGGAGAGGTTCTGGAGCGATTGATCCTTGCCGTCCTTGGCCTTGATCGTGGCGAACCGCCCGGCAAGCCACTCGGGGTCTTCGCCCCAAACGCGCGCCCAATGGGCCCAAGCCCCGGCGCTCAGCCCGTAATAGGCCGGTAGAGTGTGGCTCAGCACGCCGAGGTCGGTCGCACCCTGCACGTTGTCATGGCCACGGAAGATGTTGGTACCACCGCCGGAGGTGCCCATGTTGCCGAGCGCCAGTTGCAGGATGCAGTAGGCACGGGTGTTGTTGTTGCCGTTGGTGTGCTGCGTGCCACCCATGCACCAGATCACGGTGCCGGGACGGCTGTTGGCCAGCGTCCGCGCCACGCGGCGAAGCTGCGACCCCGGTGTCCCGGTCACACGCTCGACCTCCTCGGGCGTCCACCCTTTCACCTCGTCGCGGATCTGGTCCATCCCCCAGACACGGGTGCGGATGAATTCCTTGTCCTCCCAGCCGTTCTCGAAGATGTGCCACAGGATGCCCCAGACCAGCGCCACGTCGGTGCCGGGACGGAAGCGCACGTATTCGTCGGCATGGGCCGCAGTGCGGGTGAAACGCGGGTCGCATACGATGAGCGGCGCGTTGTTCTCCTCCTTGGCCTTCAGCACGTGCAGCAGCGAGACGGGATGCGCCTCCGCCGGGTTGCCGCCAATGATGAAGATGGCCTTGGAATTGTGGATGTCGTTGTAGCTGTTGGTCATGGCGCCGTAGCCCCATGTGTTCGCAACGCCTGCAACGGTGGTCGAGTGACAGATGCGCGCCTGATGGTCCACGTTGTTGCTGCCCCAGTAGGCGGCGAACTTGCGGAACAGGTAGGACTGTTCGTTACTGTGCTTGGCCGAGCCCAGCCAGTAGACGCTGTCAGGCCCACTTTCCTCGCGGATCTGCATCATGCCATCGCCGATCTCGTTGATCGCCTGTTCCCAGCTGATGCGCTTCCACTCGCCGCCCTCTTTCTTCATCGGGTACTTGAGGCGGCGCTCGCCATGCGCGTGCTCGCGCACCGACGCGCCCTTGGCGCAATGCGCGCCGAGGTTGAAGGGGCTGTCCCAGCCGGGCTCCTGGCCCGTCCAGACGCCGTCCTGCACCTCGGCCACGACCGTGCACCCGACCGAGCAATGGGTGCAGACGGATTTCACCGTCTTCACCGCCTCTTTGGCGGCGCTCTGGGCGTTGGCGCGGGTGACGGTACCACCCAATGCCCCCACCGCGGCAAGGCCACCGATGGCCAGGCCGCTGCCGCGCAGGAACGCGCGGCGATCGACGGATTTGCCGCCGACCTCGGACAGGATACTGGTCCGCTGGGGGCGTCGCGCAACCCCGTTGGTCTTTTTCCTAAGCATGTTTCTCTCTCCTCCCTGGGCCTGGATTCAGGCTGGGTACTGCGGTTTCCACTGACAGTCGGGCGTCACGCAACCAGTCGTCAGCGGCGGTTTACGGCGTCCGGGGGTCAGAACCGGGCGCTGTCGTAATAGGCGCGGGTATGCGCCGTGTCCTGCATCCGGTCGGATGACAGGTCGGGCTCTGCGGCCTCGGCCTTGCTGCCGGTCACGGCCGTGGCCACGGCGACAACCGGCGCGCCAGTGGCAGCGAGCCGGAGGAAATCGCGGCGGCTTGTGGCCTCCTCGGGTTTCCGTGTCATTCTAGGGTCCCTCCCCTCGTTAATGGCGGCACACGCCGCCGGTTGTTGCGTGGCTCACGCCCCGCTCATCCGAAAGCCCTCAGCCTCGATCTCCATGAACACCCGGCCGAGCGCGCCGACCGAGGCATAGAGAACAGAGGATTGAGCGCCCTCGAGATCCGTGAAAAAGTGCCCCGCCCAGGGGCTGATGTGCCGTGCGAAGAACGTCCTTTGATCTTCGAGGCTGCCCGGCGCACCAAAGCGACCCCGGATCAGCCCGGCCATCATCTCCATGAGCGAGGCGATATTATCCTCGGGCTCGTAGACGTTCTCGGCCCGCCGCATCCCGCGCGCAGCCATGTCACGGCGCAGACTGGCGAGCGGCTTCTCGTTGAGAAAGCCGGTGAGGTAATAGCTGGCGTAAGGCAGCAACTCGCCCCGCCCCAACCCGATGAAGAGCGCGTTGAATTCCGATTCCACCGCGCGCGGCGTGCTCACCTTCGCCACCCGCGCCAGCGCCGACACTGCCTGCCCCATCGCAGTGTCGTCGCCGCTCAGCGCAGCGGTCCGCTCCAGCAGCGCGGCATCGGCGGGGCGTGCCAGCAGCACGGCGAGGAAGTCGTAGAGATCAGCGCGCATGCGGTCTTCTTCGGCGATCGCGGGCGCGGCTTCTGTGGTGTCCATAATGGCCTCTTGGTTGGTCATGCCTGCTCTCCGGCGTTGTCGGCATAGGCAAAGCGCATCCGCCGACGCGTCGGCGGTTGCGATGCATCTTCCGCATCGGCATCGGCGGCCTCGTTCGGCACAGGCGCAGCCTGTTCACGGGCCTCCGCTTCCGGCGCGACCTCGGCCTCTGCCACGGGCTCCGCCTCGGTCAGCGCCATCGGTTCGGGTGCCTCGCCCTCGGCCTCCGCGGCAGCCTCTGCCTGCCGGGCCATCTCCTGCATATGGGCGAGCATTCCCTTGCCCACCTGATAGGCGGTCTGCATTCCCTCGATCACGCAGGCGCTGTCGGTGAAATCCTCACCGTAATCCACCATCCCATCGAGATTGGCGAGCGCCGGGTTGCTCAGCCACAGCCGCCGAAGCGCCCGGCGGCGCAGGCGCTCGGGCACGGCCTTGGCCATGAAAGCCTGGAAATCGTCACCCGCCTCGAGCGTGTCGGGATCGGGCAGGCCCAGTTCCTCGCAAATCTCCGCGTCCGACTTGTCGGCCAGCTCGGTCTCGCGCTCGGCCTCGGCCTGCGCGGCGGCGGCACGTTCCTCTGCCGCGTCCTCGGCGGCGACCCGCGCCTTGCGGCGCGACCAGAAATCCGCGGCCCCGGTCAATGCATCCTCTCCTTGCGGGCGCGCGATGGCGCGCGGTAGACATCCGCCGTCTGTGGGATGCGCGCATCGCCGATCCCATCCTCCGATCCCGTCACCCGGACCCGATCGCGCTTGCGCTTCTTGAACGCCTCCTCGACGTGGTGCGCGGCGACGAAATCGCGGGTCAGCGCGATCAACCCCTCGGGCATCGGCACCCGCTCCACCATCTCTTCGCCGGTGTCGCAGTAATCCTGCGCCTCGAAGGGCGAGGCGGTGACCAGCGTCACCTCGAAAGGCATCTGCCCGCCCTGCGCCGCCACCGGGCGCATCACAACGTAAACTGACGGAACCCGTGCGCGCAGCGCCTCAAGATAGGCATCGGTTTGCGTGTGGTGGAGATCGAGGGTCAGCGTGGCGGCGTGATACTCGACGACGTCGCCGTCGCGGCGCAATTCACGCCATTCTGCGGGACCCGCGCCAGGTAACACAGCCACCGCACGCCAGCACCACGGCACCCACCGCGTCACCCCCGGCGCACGCCGTACGACAACCCCGAGGGGCAGGAGCAATTGCTTGTCATGTGCGACGGCGGTCACGGCTGGCGATGTCCCCAATTGCTGGCCTTGCCAAGATTGGTGCAGTTTTTTGACCACGCAAAGCATTTTCTGTGCGCAACGGTCTACCGCGGCACGATCCCGGACATTTTGAACCACACCGCCACGGCAACCGTGCCGGATTGGACAGATTGACCGGATCGGCGCCAAAATGCTGCGCCGCCGCATAGCAAGATGCTGAAAACAAATGGAATCAATCAGGCTTACGAACCCGTGAAATTAGCCGCTCACGATCGTGCAGCGTGATTCGAATGGCTGTTTACGGCGACCTCGAATCATGTCTAAGCTTCTGCCTGATCCGCGCCAAACGCGCCTTTCCCGAAACCGAAACACCCGGGGGAAACATGCCCAAACGCTTGATATTATGCGACTGCTCCGGCTCTCAGGAGATCGACGCCGCGGCGCTTTCGCGGACTTCCGGGCTTGTGTGCTCTCGGATGCATAGTGCGCTGTGCACCGCCGAAACAGGGTCCGCCACCAAGGCCATCGCCGCCGCGGACGGCGACGAACCGATAATCTGCTGCACGCAGGAGCGCCGAGTCTTCGACGAGATTGCCGCCGATCTGGGCGTCGAGCCTCCCGCCTGCCTCGACCTGCGTGACCGCGCCGGGTGGACCGACGATCAGGCCTCGACGCTACCCAAAATGTCCGCGCTCGTGGCCGAGGCCACCCTGCCCGCGCGCCCCGACAGGAGCGTGGACGTCACCTCCGAGGGGCTGTGCCTAGTCATCGGTGAGGCCGAGGTGGCACTGTCAGCCGCCGAGCGGCTCGCGCCGATGCTGGCGGTCACGGTCCTTTTGACAGACGACAGCGCCCCGCCCGACAATCGCGATTTCGACACGATCAGCGCGCGCATCACGACGGCACAGGGTGCGCTCGGCGGCTTCCACCTCCGGCTCGACGAGTTGCGCCAGGTCAATCCCGGCGGGCGCGGCGCGCTGGAATGGACCGCGCCGCGCAACGGGGCAGAGACGACCTGCGACGTCATCATAGACCTCACCGTCGGCACCCCACTGTTTCCCGCCCCGGAAAAGCGTGAGGGCTACCTGCGCGCCGATCCCGGCAGCCTGCCAGCGGTGGCCGACGCGATCCTCGCCGCCTCGCAGCTTACCGGCACCTTCGAGAAGCCACTCTACGTGGCGGTCGAGCCGCTTCTCTGCGCGCATTCCCGCGCCGAGCAGACCGGTTGTACCAAGTGCCTCGACATCTGCCCCACCGGCGCGATCACACCCGCGGGAGAGCATGTCAGCGTTGATCCGATGGTCTGCGCGGGCTGCGGGGCCTGCGCCGCGCGCTGCCCATCGGGCGCGATCACCTATGACGCACCGCCACCCGACATGATCCTGCGCCGCATCCAGACGCTGGCGTCGGCCTATCGCCGCGCGGGCGGCGAAGCGCCACGGCTGCTGGTGCATGACGCAGACTTTGGCGCGGAGATGATCCGCCTCGCCGCACGCCATGGGCGCGGCCTGCCCGCCGACGTGATCCCGCTGGAGATGAGCGCGCTCGCAAGCTTTGGCCATGCCGAGATTCTCGCCGCCCTCGCCTCGGGCTTTGCCGAGGTGTCTGTGCTGCTGTCGCCCAGCACCGAGCGCGACGCGCCTGACGCCGAGTTGCCGCTTGCGCAGGCGATGGCGGGCGGCCACCCGATACGCCTTCTTGACCTCGCCGACCCCGACATGCTCTGCGACGCGCTCTACAATATCGAGGCCCCCGCGCCGCTCGCCGAGCCGGTCTTGCCGATGGGCAGCCGTCGGCAGGTGGCGCGGCTGGCCGCCCGCGCTCTCAACCCCGGGGCCGAGAGCCTGCCCCTGCCCGAGGGCGCACCCTATGGCGCAGTTCTCGTCAACCAGGACGCTTGCACGCTGTGCCTCTCGTGCGTGTCGCTCTGTCCCTCAGGCGCGCTGCTGGACAACGAGGATCTGCCGCAACTGCGCTTTCAAGAGGATGCCTGCCTGCAATGCGGCATCTGTGCCACGATCTGCCCGGAAAAGGCGATCACGCTGGAGCCGCGCATGAACGTGACCGAGGCCGCGCTCGGGCAGGTGGTGCTCAACGAGGAAGAGCCGTTTGCCTGCATCGAATGCGGTGCGCTCTTCGGCTCGAAATCGACAATTGAAAAGATCACCGAGAAGCTGGCGGGCAAGCATTCCATGTTCGGCACACCCGACGCCGCGCGCACGATCCAGATGTGCGAGAATTGCCGCATCAACGCACAGTTTGGTACGGCAGACAGCCCGTTCTCGTCGGGCGAGCGCCCGCGCCCGCGCACCACCGAGGATTACCTGTCGAACCGCAAGGTTCAGACGCCGAACCGCAAGGATCACTGAAATTGGATCGGCGCCCCCAGATCGGCGGGAGCGATGCCCGCCACATAGGCAAGGATTGCCTCGATCTCGCCCAGGCTCACCTCGACGGGCACGATGGCCGGCGGCAGGTGCTTGGCAAAGCCCTCGGTCACGCCGGGCACCTGCGTGAAGGCGGGATGCGGGTTGAGGGCGTAGAACGTCTGGAACCGGGCGTCCCAGTCGCTCAGCGTGCGCAGCACCGGAAAGGACGGGGTCGAGCCGATGCCGCCGCGCCGGTTGGGATCAACCACGTGGCAGCGCCCGCACTTGGCTTGCGCAACGCGTCGCCCCAACGCGGCGTCGCCGTCGAAGCTTGGAGCCTCCCCTTCCATCGCGTCGGCCTCGGGCGGCGTGAAGGGCGCCGTGCCCGCCACCTCGTAGCTCGTGACCGTACGCCGCCCAATCTCCGAGGTCAGCCAATCCACGAAGCGCACCGCTCCCGGATGATCGTCCCTGATGCGCAGCCGCCATGTCTCCCCCGAACCAGTGAACACCGCGCGCCCCTCTTGCGTGCCAAGCTCCGCCTCGGCCGCGGCCTTGCCCGGCACAACCTCGATCCGAACGCCAGTCTTCAACGAGAAACGCGGCAACAGGTAATCGAGCAGCCCGCTTTCCACCAGCGACGCGGGCACGGCAAGACTGAACCGCTTGGCATCGGCCTGCGCCGCCAAAGGCAAAACGACCGCCATCACCAGCGCCAGCGCGCCGCAAAGGCACGCGAATATCGGAACGCGACGAACCATACCGGACCGTAGAAACAAGACTATATCCGCGTCAAGCGGACGATCAGAAGGAAGGAGACCGCGATGAGTGACGATTTCAACATGTCGATGCGCAAGTTTCTCAAGCAGGTGGGCGTCACCTCGCAGCAGGCCATCGAGGAGGGGCTGCGTGCCAAGGGCGCGACCGCGGGCCAGGAATTCGAGGCCAAGGTGGTGCTGACCGTCGAGGGGCTCGATGTCGAGCACGTGGTGACCGGAAAGATCAAGGGGCAGAATTGAAGTGGCGGTAACACGCGAGAGCGTCCTAGAGGCGCTGAAGCAGATCACCGATCCCGTGAGCGGGTCTGATATCGTGGCGGCGGGCGTGGTGCGCGCGCTCAATGTCGAGGGCGAGGAGGTGCGTTTCGTCCTCGAGATCGACCCGGCCAAGGCCAAGACCTACGGGCCGGTGCGCGACGCCGCCGAGGCGGCGGCGAAATCGGCAGGTGCGGGCAGTGTTTCGGCGGTTCTGACCGCACACTCGGCCAAGGAGCCGCCCGACCTCAAGCCCGCGAAGAAGGCCGAGCCCAAGGGCCCGCAACGCGTGCCCGGCGTCGACCACATCATCGCCATCGCCTCCGGCAAGGGGGGCGTGGGCAAGTCCACCATCTCGGCCAATATCGCCTGCGCGCTCGCCGCCGAGGGCCGCCGGGTGGGCCTGCTGGATGCCGATGTCTATGGGCCGTCGCAGCCGCGCATGCTGGGCGTCTCGGGTCGTCCCGCCAGCCCAGACGGCAAGATCATCCTGCCGCTGCGCAATCACGGCGTCACCATGATGTCCATCGGCCTGATGGTGAACGAGGATCAGGCCGTGGTCTGGCGCGGACCCATGCTTATGGGGGCGCTGCAACAGATGCTGATGCAGGTGCAATGGGGCGCGCTCGACTGCCTGATCGTCGACCTACCGCCGGGCACCGGCGACGTGTCGATGACGCTGGCACAAAAGACCGAGGTGGACGGCGCGATCATCGTCTCCACCCCGCAGGACGTGGCGCTTCTGGACGCGCGCAAGGGAATCGACATGTTCACCCAGCTCAAGGTGCCGGTCCTGGGCCTGATCGAGAACATGAGCACGCATATCTGCTCCAATTGCGGGCACGAAGAGCACATCTTCGGCCATGGCGGCGTCAAGGCCGAGGCCGAGAAGATGGGCGTGCCGCTACTGGCCGAGGTGCCGCTGCATCTCGATATCCGGGTGGCCTCGGATGGCGGCGCGCCCATCGTGGTGACCAAGCCCGACAGCCCGCAGGCCCAGGCGTTTCGGCAGGTGGCGCGCGATCTCGTCTCGCGCGGCGTGGCATGAGCGCACCCTCCTTTCCGCCGCTGATGTCGGGCCTCGCCGTCACCGGCGCGATATCACCCTTCGACAAGGCCCGCGCGATGGCCGCGCTAGGCTGCGACGCGGGGCTCATCGTGCACAACGTGACCGACAGGCAACTGGCAGCGGCGCTCGTGATGGCCCCCGAGGTGCCGCTGGCGCAGGCGATGGCGATGCTGCCCGCCTGCGGTATCGGCTTTCAGAACGCGCTCGGCGCGCTGGCCCCGCCAGAGGTGGCGGTGCATCTCGAATGGTCGGGCGGCATCCGGGTCAACGGCGCGCGCTGCGGGCGGCTGCGCGTGGCGGCAGGAGGTACCGACCCGGCTGCCCTGCCCGGCTGGCTCGTGGTGGGGCTGGACGTGCCGATTACCCCCGGCACGGACCACCCCGGCGAAACCCCGGACGAGACCGCCCTGCTCGAAGAAGGTTGCGCCGAACTTGACCCTCTCATGCTGCTCGAGGCCTGGGCGCGGCACACACTTGTCTGGATCACCCGCTGGGAGGACGAGGGCCCGCGCCCTCTTCACGCCGAATGGCGCGGCCTCGCCTGGGGCATGGGCGAGGCGGTCACGCTTGATGGCCTAACCGGCACGTGGGTTGGTGTGGACGAGGATTTCGGTATGCTCATGCGCGAGGGTGACATCACCCATCTGATCCCCCTCACCTCGCTGCTGGAGGTCACACAATGAAACTCGCCCGCGCGATCCATTTCGACGAGAGCGACCTGCGCGTCTATCACAGCCCAGCACGCACCGGCGAATGGTGCATTTCCGGCGGCTTCGAATTCTCTAACTGGGGCGAGGGCGATCTGGTCGGCAAGGCACGGCAGGCCTTCGCCAATGGCTGGCTCGGGGTCGAGACCTTCGGCCGCGCCACCTTCGTCGCCGTCACGCAGATCGAGCCGGACGAGGCCGAGGTCGTGACACGAGCGCTGGCGCAGCACTTCGTCGATGTCTACGGCGCGCCCGATATACAGGCCGCCCTGCCCGTGGCACGGGACGAGATTGCTCAGATGGCCGACCTGTGCGACGAGCACGCGCCCAACACGCTGCTCACCGTGATGCGCGAACTGTCAGAGGCCGGGGTGCGCGAAAGCTTCAGTACCATCGCGCCGCAGGGGGCCGAACTCGATCTCGTGGCGGTGCACGGCTCGCTCGACGAATGAGGCGCGCCCGAAGGCGCGCCTCTTAACAATCACAGGTTCGGGTAGATCGGGAAGCGCGCGCAGAGCGCTTCGACCTCAGCCTTGACCTTTTCCTCCACCGCGCCGTTGCCGTCCTCGCCATTCGCGGCGAGGCCATCGACCACCTCGATGATCCAGTCGGCGATCTGGCGGAACTCCGCCTCGCCGAAGCCGCGCGTCGTGCCCGCCGGGCTGCCGAGGCGGATGCCGCTCGTCACCGTGGGCTTTTCGGGATCGAACGGCACGCCGTTCTTGTTGCAGGTGATATGCGCGCGGCCCAGCGCCTTCTCGGTGGCGTTGCCCTTCACGCCCTTGGGCCGCAGGTCCACCAGCACCACGTGGGTGTCGGTGCCATGCGTCACAGTATCCAGCCCGCCCTTGATGAGCTGGTCCGACAGCGCCTGAGCATTGGCCACGACGGCTTTGATATAGCTCTTGAATTCCGGGCGCAGGGCCTCGCCGAAGGCCACTGCCTTGGCGGCGATCACATGCATCAGGGGTCCGCCCTGGATACCGGGGAAGATGGCCGAGTTGAACTTCTTGGCCAGCGCCTCGTCATCCGTCAGGATCATGCCCCCGCGCGGGCCGCGCAGCGTCTTGTGCGTGGTGGTGGTGGCCACATGCGCGTGCGGGAAGGGGCTGGGATGCTCGCCCGCCGCCACGATTCCGGCGAAATGCGCCATGTCGACGTGAAGATACGCGCCCACGCTGTCGGCGATCTCGCGCATCTTCGCGAAATCGATCTGGCGCGGGATCGCCGAGCCGCCAGCGATGATGAGCTTGGGCTGATGCTCGGTGGCCAGCGCCTGCACCTGGTCGTAGTCGATCAGGTTGTCCTGCTTGCGCACACCGTACTGGATGGCGTTGAACCATTTGCCGGACTGGTTGGGCGCCGCGCCATGCGTCAGGTGCCCGCCCGCATCGAGGCTCATGCCGAGGATGGTATCGCCCGGCTTCAGGAGCGCGGTGAACACACCCTGGTTGGCCTGGCTGCCGGAATTCGGCTGCACGTTGGCAAAGCCGCAGCCAAAGAGTTCGCAGGCCCGTTCGATGGCGAGGTTCTCGGCGATGTCCACGAACTGGCAGCCGCCGTAATAGCGCCGCCCCGGATAGCCCTCGGCATACTTGTTGGTCATCACCGAGCCCTGCGCTTCCATCACCGCCGCCGAGACGATGTTCTCGGACGCGATGAGCTCGATCTCGTCGCGCTGGCGACCAAGCTCCTGCTCTATCGCGCGGGAAATTTCGGGATCGCGCGAGGCCAGCGCCTCGGTGAAGAAGCCGCTATCGGCCATGGGCCGGATTCCGTCATGGGGCATGTGCTGTCCTCCGCCAGAAGATAACTTTCGCGATCACGTAGCCGAAAGGTGCCCTCAAGGAAAGATCGCAAAGCGACACATCCGCCCGCCACACCGGCATGGCTGGCCTTGGGGCGCGAATTGTGCTTCGATCCGCGCGCCAAAGCCGCGAGGAGTCCAGATGCGCCGCAAGATCGCCTTTGTCGCCAGCGACGTGCCCAGCGCCCAAACCGCACGCGCCGCCCTTGTCGCGCGCTTCGGCGATGCACCCGAAGCGCGGGCCGACGTGATCGTGGCGCTGGGCGGGGACGGGTTCATGCTGCACACCATGCACCGCACGCAGGCGCTCGACACGCCGGTCTACGGAATGAATCGTGGCACCGTCGGCTTTCTGATGAACGACTATACCGAAACCGACCTGCCCGAGCGGCTCGCCAGTGCCGAGGAAGAGATCATCAACCCTCTGGCCATGCGCGCCGAGGCCAATGACGGCACGGTGCACGAGGCGCTGGCCATCAACGAGGTATCGCTCCTGCGCGCCGGACCGCAGGCGGCCAAGCTGCGCATCTCCATCGACGGGCGGTTGCGGCTGGAGGAGTTGATCTGCGACGGCGCGCTGGTGGCCACGCCCGCCGGCTCCACCGCCTACAACTACTCCGCCCACGGGCCGATCCTGCCCATCGGCTCGGACGTACTGGCGCTCACCGCGGTGGCCGCGTTCCGTCCCCGACGCTGGCGCGGCGCGCTCTTGCCCAAGACAGCCTGTGTCCGCTTCGACGTGATCGAGCCGGACAAGCGTCCGGTGATGGCCGATGCCGACAGCCGCTGGGTGGAAAGCGTGAACTGGGTGGAAATCCGCTCGCGCACCGACATCCGCCACCGCATCCTGTTCGATCCCGGCCACGGGCTGGAGGAACGGTTGTTGCGCGAACAGTTTACCTGAAGTGACCAGAATGGCTCTGTTATCCACAAAAAAATTCATAGGCTTGCACAAAGCTGATCTGTAAAGGCCCAGCCATTTAAACGAGAGGTCTGCATCGTGGTTGCGCCCATAGGCCATCGCAGCCAGGCTCTTCACCGTCTCGGGGCGCGACCCGCCGCGCAACAGCGCCCCGATGCCGCGAAATCCGTGAAAGGCACATCCAGATCGGCCCACGCCTGAATGAATCCGCAACGAATTTCCGTGCTCACCGTCCCGGTGAGCCGCAAATGCCGCGTGGCGCCCGCGCCCCGCGCCCCGCGCCTCGCCGGCGGAGACGTCGCCCACCACCTGATCGGTGAAAAAGCGATGGGCACCGGGTGGCTGCGGCACGTAACCGTCGGATGACGGATCGGGTATGGCACAGACCAGACAAGCAAAAAAT
This sequence comes from Roseovarius nitratireducens, assembly GCF_002925845.1. Classification (GTDB taxonomy): domain Bacteria; phylum Pseudomonadota; class Alphaproteobacteria; order Rhodobacterales; family Rhodobacteraceae; genus Roseovarius; species Roseovarius nitratireducens. The sequence continues at coordinate 103,524 of NZ_PDNI01000065.1, forward strand.
GCATGGATATGAAGGCACACGATGTGTCTCCTCATGTGGAGACAGCTCCCCTGACAAGCGCGCGCACCCCTCCTTGTTATCGGATATCATCAGCACGCTATTGCTTGTCCTACCCCGACTTGCGCACCCTCGCTTTGCCTGCACTACGCAGGTGTGCCATGTCAGGGAAGGGAGGCACGGTCATGCGGGTAATGAATGCCATCAGGATACTTCTGCTTGGAAGCCTGATCGTCGCGGGAATCGTCTTGTATCCGGAGCGGGATGGAAACAGCCCCGATGCGGCCTCTGTAACCAGTCTCATCCCCAACCCCGTGACGGTAACGATCCTGACCGCGCGCTCGTCCTGAGGCACGGCTCTTCTCCTGCCCGGCGCACCGGGCAAGCCGATCCCCCGCGCGGGTCCGCCCGCGCGGGGGAATTTCGTCAATCTTTTGCCAGACCAATACTTTGCAGGGCACTCTTGATCTCGTCGAGGATCGCCGGATCGTCGATCGTGGCGGGCATCTTGTACTCCTGCCCGTCGGCGATACGTACCATGATCGCACGCAAGATCTTGCCCGAGCGGGTCTTGGGCAGGCGATCCACCACCACAGCGAGCTTGAACGCCGCCACCGGCCCGATCTGGTCGCGAACGAGGCCGACGCATTCGCGCACGATCTCATCATGGCCGCGGTTGACGCCCTTGGTCAGGCACAGGAATCCCACCGGCGCCTGCCCCTTGAGCGCGTCGCTCGCCCCGATCACGGCGCATTCGGCCACGTCCGGATGGCTGGCCAGAACCTCCTCCATCGCGCCGGTGGACAGGCGATGCCCGGCCACGTTAATCACATCGTCGGTGCGCGCCATGATCCACAGATAGCCGTCCTCGTCCTTCATGCCCGCGTCGCCGGTCTCGTAATAGCCGGGGAAATGGTCGAGGTAGGATTTGCGATAGCGGTCTTCGGCATTCCACAGCGTCGGCAGCGTGCCCGGCGGCAGCGGAAGCTTGATCGCGATGGCGCCCAGCGTGCCTGGCCGCACCTCGTGCCCGCCCTCATCGAGGATCTGCACGTCATAACCCGGCATCGCCACGGTGGGCGAGCCGATCTTGACGGGTATCGGCTCGCACCCTGCCGGGTTGCCGGCGATGGTCCAGCCCGTCTCGGTCTGCCACCAGTGGTCATAAACCGGCACGCCCATCTTGTCGGCGGCCCAATTGATCGTGTCGGGATCAGCGCGCTCGCCCGCGAGATAGAGCGCGCGCAGGCAGGAAATGTCGTATTTCGCCAGCTCCTTTGCCTCCGGGTCGTCGCGCTTGATCGCACGGAACGCCGTTGGCGCGGTAAAGAAGCTGCGCACGTTGTGCTCGGAGATCACCCGCCAGAAGGTGCCGGCATCGGGCGTGCCCACCGGCTTGCCCTCGAACACGACGGTGGTGTTGCCGTGAATGAGCGGCCCGTAACAGATATAGCTGTGCCCTACGACCCAGCCCACATCCGACGCCGCCCAGAACACCTCGCCAGGGTTCACGTCATAGATGTTCTTCATCGTCCAGTTGAGCGCCACCAGGTGCCCACCAGTGTGGCGCACCACGCCCTTGGGCTGCCCGGTGGTACCAGAGGTATAGAGGATGTAGGCAGGGTGGTTGCCCTCGACGGGCAAGCATTCGGCGGGCTCGACCCCGTATTGAAAGGCGTGCCAGTCCAGATCGCGCCCCGGTTCGAGATGGGCAACCTCCTCCTCGCGCTGAAAGATCACGCAAAACTCGGGCTTGTGCGCGGCCTGTTCGATCGCCCCGTCCAGCAGCGGCTTGTACTGCACCACCCGGCCCGGCTCGATTCCGCAGGAGGCGGCGATGATCGCCTTCGGTGCGCAATCGTCAATCCGCACCGCCAGCTCGTGCGCGGCAAACCCGCCGAACACCACCGAATGTACCGCGCCGATCCGCGCGCAGGCCAGCATCGCCTCCAGCGCCTCGGGCACCATCGGCATGTAGATGATAACGCGGTCGCCCTTTTCCACGCCGCGCGCACGCAAGGCACCTGCCAGCCGCGCCACCCGCGAGCGCAGTTGCGCATAGCTGATCTTTTGCTTGATGCCGGTCACGGGACTGTCATGGATGATCGCCGCCTGCGCGCCGCGCCCGGCCTCGACATGGCGATCCACCGCATTCCAGCATGTATTCACCAGCCCGTCACTGAACCATTCATAGAGCGGGGCGTTCTCGGCAAAGAGCGCTTTCGACGGCTTGCGCGCCCAGTCGATCGCCTCGGCCTGTTCAAGCCAAAATCCCTCGGGGTCAGCCAGCGAACGCGCGTAAATCTCCTTGTATCCCATCGTATCCTCCTCCGATCCTTTGCATCGGTGTTACGGATCGCGTGGGCCTGCGGCAAGCGTCGAGCGCGGCGGCGCGGCAGAAGGCCGCGAAATATTTGCAGAAACTCCCCCAGATAGCCTGCAAATTTTTGCAAACTATCGGCAAGGAGGGCTTTCTAGTCTCCCGAAGCGGAAACTTTGCAAATTTTCCTGAAAACCCCTGCTAACCGGCGATTCTATCCGTAATGCGCCACCGGTGTTCCGGCGATCGCGGCCATGTTCAGAAGACCCCGCGCCGTGATCCCCGGCGTCACCACATGCGCGCGGTTTCCCATGCCCATCAGGATCGGCCCCACCTCCAGCCCGCCAGCCTTGGCCTTGAGGATGTTCCGCACCCCCGAAGCCGCGTCGGCATGGCCAAAGATCAACACGTTTGCCACCCCCTCCAGCCGGTTGCCGGGCAAGAGCCGGTCGCGCAGTTCCGGATCGAGCGCGGCATCCACGTTCATCTCGCCCTCGTAGGCAAAGTCGCGCGGCGCGGCGTCGAGCAGCTCGATCGCCGCGCGCAACCGCTTGCCCGAACCCTCGGACTGGTTGCCAAACTGCGACTGCGAGCAGAACGCCACCTTGGGCGTGATCCCGAAACGGCGAACGTGGCGCGCGGCCCCGATGGCGATCTCGGCGAGGTTTTCTGGCGTCGGCAGCGAATAGACATGGGTATCGGCGATAAAGAGCGGCCCATCCTCGAGGATCATCAGGCTGAGCGCGCCGTGTGGATGATGCTCGCCATCAGCCAGCACTTGGGACACGTAGTTGAGATGCCAGCGAAACTCGCCGAATGTGCCACAGATCAGGCTGTCGGCCTCGCCGCGCTGCACCATCACCGCGCCGATGGCAGTGGTGTTGGTACGCATCACCGCGCGCGCGATGTCGGGCGTCACTCCGCGCCGCGCCATGATCGCGTGATAGGTCTCCCAGTAGTCGCGGTAGCGCGGGTCGTTCTCGGGGTTGACCACGTTGAAATCGCGCTCCGGCCGGATCGCCAGCCCCGCCCGCTCGCAGCGCCGAGCGATCACCTCGGGCCGCCCGATCAGGATCGGCTGTTCCGGTGTCTCCTCCAGGACCGCCTGCGCGGCGCGCAGCACGCGCTCGTCCTCGCCCTCGGCAAAGACGAGACGGCGCGCCGCGGTTCGCGCAGCCTCGAAGACCGGACGCATCAGCAGCGCCGACTTGAACACGCTGGCATCGAGATCGGCCTTATACTGCTCCAGGTCGGCGATGGGTCGCGTGGCGACACCGGTCTCCATTGCCGCGCGCGCTACCGATGACGACACGATCCCCGACAGACGCGGGTCGAACGGCTTGGGGATCAGGTAATCGGGGCCGAAAGTCATCGCCTCGCCGCGGTAGGCCGCCGCCGCCTCGGCGCTGGTGCTGGCGCGGGCGAGATCGGCGATCCCTTGCACGCAGGCCACCTGCATGGCGTCGTTGATCTCGGTCGCACCGGCGTCCAGCGCCCCGCGGAAGATGAACGGGAAACACAGCACATTGTTGACCTGGTTGGGAAAATCCGAGCGCCCCGTTGCGATGATCGCGTCCGGCACCGCCGCGCGCGCCTTATCGGGCATGATCTCGGGGTCGGGGTTGGCCAGCGCGAAGACGATTGGGCGCGCCGCCATCTCGCGCACCATTTCCGGCGTCAGCACGTTGGGCCCCGACAGCCCTAGGAACAGGTCCGCGTCCGCAATCACGTCGCCCAGGCTGCGCAAGTCCGAGGCTTGCGCAAAGGCGGCTTTCTCGGGGTTCATGTCTACCTCGCGGCCCTCGTGCACCAGCCCATGAATGTCGCACAGCCACACGTTCTCGCGTTTCACCCCCAGCTTCAGCAGCATGTTTAGACAGGCGATGCCTGCCGCGCCGCCTCCCGCCGAGACCACCTTGATATCCTCGAACCGCTTGCCCGCTACATGAAGCGCATTGGTCGCCGCCGCACCCACCACGATGGCTGTGCCGTGCTGGTCGTCATGGAACACGGGGATGTTCATCCGCTCACGACAGATGCGCTCGACGATGAAACAGTCAGGCGCCTTGATATCCTCGAGATTGACCGCGCCGAAGGTGGGCTCCAACGCGCAAACGATCTCGGCCAGCCGCTCAGGATCAGCCTCGTTCACCTCGATGTCGAAACAGTCGATATTGGCGAATTTCTTGAAGAGCACTGCCTTGCCCTCCATCACCGGCTTGGAGGCAAGCGCGCCGATATTGCCCAGGCCCAGCACCGCGCTGCCGTTCGTGACCACTGCCACGAGGTTGCCGCGCGCGGTATAGCGGCGCGCGGTCTGCGGGTCGGCCTTGATCTCGATGCACGCCTCGGCCACGCCGGGGCTGTAGGCGCGCGCCAGGTCGCGGCCATTGGCCATCGGCTTGGTGGCGCGTATCTCCAGCTTCCCGGGCTTGGGGAACTCGTGATATTCAAGCGCCGCCGCGCGCAGGATGTCCTTGGGGCTATCGGTCATGGGTCTCCTCCCGGTCTCCGATCAGCATAACGCAACGATCGTTTAACGTTAAACCATTTTGGTCTTAGCACGACTCACTCGACCCGCAAACCCCCTGCCTGAGGACCGGACGGCCCAAACTCGGGGCTTCGGCACCGGGACCGACCCCCAGCATCTGCGGTAAGTGACGCGCACGCCACTAGATGAGCCAATACCTGTTTACTAAGCGGTGAAAATAAGGCACGTTTCCGGGTATTGATCTAGGGGGGTCGCATGTCGGTTCGTCGCTTTCTGTATCTGTCCTGCATGGCTGTTGCGCTGACCGCAGGGCCGGGCGAGGCGCAATCCCTTCGTAACCTGCCCGTTCCGGCCGAATTTCCACCCGATTCCTACAGTGGCACACAATATGTCGATAGCGCGGGCTGCGTCTTCATCCGGGCGGGCGTTGGGGCGGCCGAGACGTGGGTGCCGCGCCTCACTCGCTCGCGCCAGCCGCTTTGCGGTTTTAGCCCCTCGCTCGCCAAGGCCAAGGCAGACGAGGAACCCGCTCAAAAGACACAACGAACGGCGGCTGCGCCCAAGCCGACACCCGCGCCACGTAGCGCGAAGCCCCCGGCAAAGCCCGCCACCGCACCCCGCACAGCCAGTGCCCGGCCCGCCCCGCGGGCGCCGGAGCGCGTCACTGTCATCGTCACCCCCAAGACCGCGCCGCAAGCCGCGCCGAAGCCCGAGGCCAAACCCGCAGGACGGCCCGCGCGCAAGATCACGCCCCCCGACCCCGGACAAACCGCCTGCGCCGGGATCAGCGGCGTGTCGGCGGCCTATACCGTCCAGCACAACGGCTCGCCCGTGCGCTGCGGCCCGCAACAAGCGCACTACATCACCTATGCACGAGGCGGCAGCACTGCCGTCACCCCACCGCCGGGCACAATCGCCACGCCCGAGAGCGTGCCGCCCGGCACCCGCGTCGCGCCGGCCCGCGTCTACGCCAGCCAGCAGACCAGCCTCGCCGGTATCAGCGTGCCCGACGGCATGAAACCGGCTTGGGAAGACGACCGCCTCAACCCGCGCCGCGCGCACCAGACCTTCGAGGGCAAGGCGCGGATGGAACTGATGTGGACGAACACCGTGCCGCGCCGCCTCATCGACCGGAGCACCGGGGCCGACGTGATCCACAACTTTCCGGGGCTTCAGCCGCCCTATACCAGCTTCGACGAGCAGCGCGCCGCCGGGGTGACCGTGGCCACGCGCGGCAGCTACGTGCCAGATCCCGTCACCGTAACCGAGGCGCGTCAGCGCGCACAGGCCAGCGCACCTCTCACCTCGATCTCGACGCGCTCGGCCCCGGCCACCACCGCTGCCGTGCCGGAGCCAAAGCCAACGCCCGCCCCGCAAAAGCCGCGCCAAACCGCGCATTACGCGCAGGCGGGTCTCTTCGCCGATGCCGCTCAGGGCCTTGCCGCGGCGCGTCGTGTCGCCGGGGCCGGGATGCCCGCCCGGCGCGGCACGCTTCAACGCGACGGGCGCAAGCTAACCCTCGTGCTCGCCGGGCCGTTCGGCTCAATGACGGACGCGCGCGCAGGCGCGGCGCGGCTACGCGGCATGGGCTTCGAGAACGTGCGGCTGCGCTAGACTGCGGGCGGGCGCGCCGCCCCCCAGCCCATGAGCAGCGCCATGTCGAGCATCCGGGCGGAAAAGCCCCACTCGTTGTCATACCAGCCGAACACTCGCAACAGCCCGCCCGCCGAGACCGATATCTGCGGGCCGCTGACAATCAGGCTCTCGGGCCGCCCGCGCAGGTCCGACGACACCAGCGGCGCCTCGGTCCAGCCCAGCCAGTGATGGCGCGCGGCGGCGTCGCGCAGCATCGCGGCCACCGCCTCTACCGTCACCGGAGCGCGGGTCTGCACCGTCAGGTCGATGGCCGAGACCGACGCCGTCGGCACCCGGATTGCCCGCGCCTCGATACGTCCCGCGAGGCCGGGCAGAACCTGCCCCGTCAGGTGCTGCGCGCTCGTGGTGGTGGGCACCATCGACAGCGCGGCGGCGCGACTGCGCTCGGGCGCACCACGCGGCTTGTCCACCGTGGGCTGGCTGCCGGTATAGCAATGCACCGTGGTCATTTGCCCGCTCTCGATGCCATACGCCTCGTCCAGAAGCCGCGCCAGCGGCGCGAGCGCGTTGGTGGTGCACGATGCGTTCGACACGATCCGCTGCCCGGCCAGCGCCTCCTCGTTGGCCCCCATCACCACGGTGATATCGGCCTCGTCCGAAGGCCCCGAGACCAGCACCATGCGCGCGCCCGCCGCCAGCCCCCGCTCGGCCACGGCGCGCGCACCGGCCATGCCGGTGCAGTCGAGCACCAGATCGACGCCCGAGAGGTCGAGTTCGCTCAGGTCGCGCGCCGCGTGGAACGGGATCGCACACCCGTCCACCACCAATGTCGCCGCATCCTCCCACGTCACCGTGCCAGGCCAGGGGCCGAACACGCTGTCATACTGGAAGAGATAGGCACAGGTCTCGATCGGCTCGATCTCGTTGATGCAGACCAGTTCGAAATCGCGGCGCTCGCGCATCAGGATGCGCAGGATCGTGCGGCCGATGCGCCCGAACCCATTGATGGCGATACGCAGGGGCGGTTGGGTCATGGCGATCTCCCGGGGCAAAGGTCAGTGCCGCTGACATTGTCCCAGGTCGCGCGGATTGGCCAGAGGTGAAACACGATTTGATCAAATCGACCCATGCGGTTCGAAGCAATAGTCGAACCGCGCGATATCCTCGGCGGCGATGTCGGCCACGATCGCTGCGGTGTGGTCGCTGTAATACCCCCGGTAATCGCCGCGCGCCGAGGTGTTGAGCCGCGGCAGGTCGAGGCGAAATCCGAGATGCTGCCAGAGCGGCCCGGCATCGGCCTCGAACGCCTCGAGCCGTATGCAGAGGCGGGCATGTTCCTGGCCATCAGAGGCGGTCATGTAGTGGCGCGCGGGATGCGCGGACCAGGCGGCGCGGGTCTCGGGCGCGGTGACGAACCCGGCGAAATCGCGCGCCCGCGCCAGCCGCACCGCCGGATGATCAAAGCTCTGCGCGCGCGCCCAGTTGTAATAGCTCACCATCCGGTCCCACGGGTTGCGCACCAGGGTGACAGTGAACATGGTGGCGATCTCTGCGGGCGTCAGCAATCCGTCGATATCGGCGAGCGTGGAATGCTTCCACAGCCGTCCCCGTGCCTGACCGCGCAGGCGCGCCACCCGCCCGCGCCGCCGCCGCGCCTTGGGCGTGTCGCCGATCAGGATGTCGGTGGCGGTTGCCCGCGCCTCCAGCGCCTGCGCGAGCGAGGTGCCCCCGGTCTTGGGAATGTGAACGAAAATATAGCCACGGTCGCGCGAGAGGATCATCCCGCCAGTCTAGGCTGGGACGGGGCGGCAGGGAACGAGTCTTACGCGCCGCACCCCGGGGCGGGCGGGCGCGCTACCGCATCACCCGCTCTCGGAGGCCTGCCGAACCACCCTGCACAACCCTGCCGCCGGGCGGGAAGGTCGCGACAAGCAGCCCTGCCTCGTAGCGGCGCAGCACCCGCCGCGCGGCGGGGCCATAGCGCGCGGGCCCCCATCCCCTCGTACAGCTCGGGAAACAGGCGGCGCAGCTCGGCTTCGGCTTCTACGTCGAAGCCGTTCATCGTCTCGGGGCCGGGGTGATAGCTCTCGCTCCACAGCCCGTTTGCGCACACGATCTCGTGCCGGTCGAAGAGCAGGTGCACGTAGCGCAGCGCGCGCCCGTCCTCGCACCGCGCGATCCCCGCCTGGCCAGCGAGGTCAAGCGCCCGCACCAGCACCCCGCGCTCGGCAAAGAGCAGGTCCGCGGTCGGCCTCGTGATCATCACCCGGTGATTTGGCGACAGGTCCAGCGCCACGTGATCCCCCAACGCGCCCGCCGCGATACGCACGGGCGCATCCGGTCCTTCAGCCCGCCGCGTGCTGATCCCCAGCCAGCCCAGCGGCTGCGCCCCGAGATCGCACTCAGGTCCGCGTCGCCCAAGGTGAGATTGCTCGTCGAGGTGCCGGCGGAGATGTTGGCATCGCCCGAGGAATTGGTGATGTCGGTGGCGCGGCCCGTGGACAGGATCACGCCGCTGTCGGACGGGGTGAAGCCCGGTGCCACGCTGTCGCCCTGTGAGTAGATTCCAGAGGCGTGCTCCGCCCCCTGATAGCTGGCGTCGAGCACGCTGATGCCGGCACCGAACATGGCGTTGGCCATGTCCATCGCAGAGGCATCTATCTCGATAGGCAGTTCGGATGTGATGGCCATGCGTTTCTCCGTTTCGCACGACCCTCTCCGCCGCCGGTCAAGACCCGCTTAACGGCAGCCTGGAAAATGCATAAAATTCGCGACCCCCCAGCGCCGGGCCCGCTTGCACCCCAGCCGCCCGCCCCCATATTCGCGATGATCAAAGGAGGCTTGGATGACCGGATACCTGCGCACCGCAGTGCTGATGGCAGCGATGACCGCGCTTTTCCTCGGTCTCGGCGCGCTCTTGGGCGGTATGGGCGGCGCGCTCATCGCGCTCGTGATCGCGGTGGCGATGAACGCGTATATCTGGTGGAATTCCGACAGGATGGTGCTGCGGATGCACGGCGCGCGTCCCGCCGACGGCCCCGAGGGGGCGGCGCTGGCGAACATGGTAAGAGAGATGGCCGACCGCGCGGGCATGCCGCCCCCCGCAGTCTACGTGATCGACAACGACCAGCCCAACGCCTTTGCCACCGGGCGCAATCCCGAAAACGCCGCAGTGGCCGCCACCACGGGCCTGCTGCAGCATCTTTCGCGCGAAGAGATCGCCGCCGTGATGGCCCATGAGCTGGCCCATATCCGCAACCACGACACCACCATCATGACGATCACCGCGACCTTTGCCGGTGCGATCTCGATGCTGGCCAATTTCGCGCTGTTCTTCGGCGGCAGCCGCAACAACCCGCTTGGCCTGATCGGCACGCTGGCGCTGATGATCCTCGCGCCGCTCGGCGCCGCGCTGGTGCAGATGGCGATCAGCCGGGGTCGCGAATACGAGGCCGACCGGGTGGGTGCGGAGATCTGCGGCAATCCACTCTGGCTCGCCTCGGCGCTGGGAAAAATTTCGGGGCTGGTGGCACGGATCGATAACGAGGCGGCCGAACGTAACCCCGCCACCGCGCACATGTTCATCGTCAACCCGCTGCACGCCCATGCGCGCGACAAGCTCTTTTCCACCCATCCCGCGCCCGAAAACCGTATCGCCGCGCTGCGCGAGATGGCCGGGCAGACGCGCCGGCGCGGCCCCTGGGTCTGAGTCGGGGGCTTACGATCCCGCCTTCAGGATCTCGGGCCAGCGTTCATCGCCCTCTGTGATGAAGCGGGGAATGTTCTGTTGCCAGCGCGCCTGGATATCGTCGTTGTAGTTGAGGTAGAGCTTGCCATCCACGATCGCCCAGTTGTCGGGCTGCGTGGAGTAGAGCTCGCCCTTCTCCGCCACCGCCCATGCGCAAAATCCGCCATATTGCGGGGCATAAGCCTTGGGATCGTCGGCAAAGCGATCACGGGTCTCGGCACTGGCGAAATGCCAGGTCGCGCCGTTCCATTCCAGCGCGTGCTCGGGTGTGCCGGGCACGGCGCGCCCTTCGGTAAAATAGGCCACCGGATCGGTGCCACGGATCGCCACGCCATCGGGCGCATAGACCGGGGCCGTGGCCAGTTCCTCGAAACCGCCGAGGTACTTCTGTCCCGCGACCGCCGCAATCGCCACAAGCCCCGCCACGCCCACCGCGATGAAAACCCGCCGTCCAAACTTGTTCACCATGTTAATCTCCTCGCTTGCACCTGCCCGTGATTTGGGGGCGAACCGCCGACATCCAAATCACAAAATCGCGGGCTGTGTGTCAGCGCGCACGCAGGCACCATTGCAATCATGCCACGAAACCTCCTAGAACGCACGCGCGCCGCTTATTCAAAAGGTTCGATCCATGCCTGATGCCACGCCCTTCATGTCCAGCTTTCACACGGTCGAGCAGGGCTGGATCGACTATAACGGCCATATGAACATGGGTTATTACACCGTGGTCATGGATCGCTGCGCCGACGAGGCGTTTGCCGGGATGGGATTCGGCCCCGATTACGTGGCGACGCGGGGCCTCACCACCTACACCGCCGAGTTCCACATCCGCTACCTGCGCGAGGTCAAGCTCGGCGACCGGGTTCGCAGCAGCTTTTACCTGCTCGACCATGACGAGAAGCGGTTCCATTTCTTCCAGGAACTGTTCCACGAGGAGGGCTGGTGCGCGGCCACCGGCGAGAGCCTGACCCTGCACGTGGACATGTCCGGCCCTCGCGTGGCCCCAATGCCCGAGGACATCGCCGCCCGGGTGGCCGAGATGGCGCAGGCCCATGCCGCCCTGCCCCGACCCGAGGGTGTGGGCAGCCGCATCGGCATCCGCCGCAAGGGCTGAGGGGGCGGGGGTCAGGGCCGGGTTTTGGCCTAATCCCGCCATTCGCATCTTGGCCCCGCGTGGAGTCAACGCGTGCTTGTACGCCGCCGTGCGAGCGCCCGACGTCCCCTCCAGGCCCCTTGCGTCCTCACTCCGGCCTGTCCCGCCCCTTCACACCGGCTTCGCCTCCGGTTTCGGTGCCAGCACGCCGAGGGGCCGCCTTACGGTCTCGCGCAACCCCGTCCCGCTCGGGGCCTGCACGCGCTTGGTAGCCTCCACCATCAGCACCCCCCCTGCCGCCAGTACCGAGATGCGCGCGCCCATGCGCTCCCACATGCCCGCCGTGCGCCGCCAGAAAGGCCGGTCCGAGGGCGGCTGGAAGAGCGTGGTGGCGTGTCTCTCGGGCAGGAACCCATGAGACTTGAGCTGCGTTTCGAGCTGCGTCTGGGTGTAGGGGCGCCCGAAGCCGAAGGGCGTGCGATCCGAGCGCGACCACAGTCCGGCCCGGTTCGGTACGATGAACAGCGCGGATCCACCGGGGCCCAGCACGCGCAAGCATTCGTCGAGCAGCGCGCCGGGCTGCTCCGAGGTCTCCAGCCCATGTACCACGAGGAGCCTATCGACGTGACCTGTCTCCACCGGCCAGAACGTCTCTTCGCACAGCACCGAGACATTGGGCATGCCTTGCGGCCAGCCGATCACGCCCTGCGGCGCGGGCATCAGCGCCATCACCCGCCGCGCATCGGCGAGGTAGGGCCGCAGGAACGGAACCGCGAAACCGAATCCCGCGATGCTCTTGCCGTGCGCCTCGTGCCAGAACTCGGCGATCCGCGCGCGCAAGACCTTCTGAACCGCATGCCCCAGCGGGTTGCGGTAGTAGAAATTTCGCAGGTCCTGCACGTCGAGATGCATTGCAGTGCCGCCCTTGATCCGTCACTCTGACGCTACCATCTCATGACAGCGGGGAACATAGCATGAGCCTGCAAATCCTCACCATCCCCTGCCGCACGGACAATTACGCCTATCTCGCACACGACTCCGCGACCGGGGCCACCGCCGTCATTGACGTGCCCGAGGCCGCGCCGATCCTCGATGCGCTTGCGCGACATGGGTGGCAGCTATCGGATGTGCTCATTACCCACCACCACGGCGACCATGTCGAGGGGCTGGAAGAAGTGCTCGCGCAGGCCCCCGCCCGGGTGATCGGCGCGGCGGCGGATGCCCATCGGTTGCCGCCGCTCGACATCGCGGTATCGGAGGGCGACGAGGTGACGATCGGGTCCGAGACGGGCCGCGTGATCGACGTGTCGGGCCACACGGTGGGACACATCGCCTTTCACTTCCCCGACAGCGGCGCCGTCTTCACCGCCGACAGCCTGATGGCGCTCGGCTGCGGGCGGGTGTTCGAGGGCACGCCGGCGCAGATGCACGCGAGCCTTGCCAAGCTCGCGGCGCTGCCGCCCGAGACCTTGATCTATTCGGGCCACGAGTATACCAAGACCAACGCCGCTTTCGCGCGCACCGTTGATCCCGACAACCCGCGCCTCGCCGCACGCACCGACGAGATCACTCGGACCCGCGCCGCCGGGCAACCCACAGTGCCCGCCTCGCTCGCCGAGGAACTGGAAACCAACCCGTTCCTGCGCGCCCACGACCCGGCGATCCGCGCGCATCTTGGCATGACGGGGGCGACCGATATCGAGGTGTTCGCCGAAATCCGCAGCCGAAAGGACAGGTTTTGACGCGCATGTTACGAACATTCCGCCAGAAGATGACGAAAAGTGAGGTCGTTTGACAAAAAACTCCTTGAAGCCGGGCCATCATCGACCAAACTTTAACATACCGAGGCCAGACTTGTCGGGCGACGTACCCGGCGGGCTAGATCAGAAGGAGCACGACCGTGCCTTCATTCTCGACCACACTTGAACAGGCAATCCATGCCGCGCTCGCGCTCGCCAATGCGCGGCGGCACGAGTTCGCGACGCTCGAGCACCTGCTGCTCGCCCTCGTGGACGAACCCGACGCCGCCCGCGTGCTCAAGGCGTGCAGCGTCGATACCGAGGAACTGCGCACCACGCTGGTCGATTTCATCGACGATGATCTCGCCAACCTCGTGACCGATATCGACGGGTCCGAGGCGGTGCCGACCGCCGCCTTCCAGCGCGTGATCCAGCGCGCGGCGATCCATGTCCAGAGCTCCGGGCGCACCGAGGTGACCGGCGCCAACGTGCTCGTCGCCATCTTTGCCGAGCGCGAATCGAACGCCGCCTATTTCCTGCAGGAGCAGGACATGACCCGCTACGACGCGGTCAACTTCATCGCCCACGGCGTGGCCAAGAACCCCGCCTTCGGCGAATCGCGCCCGATCACGGGCGCGACAGATGTCGATGACGAGGGCGCCGAGAAACACGTCGAGACCGACGCCGTCGAGCCGGGCGATTCGGCGCTGGCCAAATACTGCGTCGATCTAAACGAGAAGTCGCGGCGCGGCGATGTCGATCCGCTCATCGGCCGCGACTCGGAGGTCGAGCGCTGCATCCAGGTGCTGTGCCGGCGGCGCAAGAACAACCCGATCCTCGTGGGCGATCCCGGCGTCGGCAAGACTGCCATCGCCGAGGGGCTCGCCCACAAGATCGTCGGCGGCAACACGCCCAAGGTGCTTTCGGGCACCACCATCTATGCGCTCGACATGGGCGCGCTTCTGGCGGGAACCCGCTATCGCGGCGATTTCGAGGAACGGCTCAAGGCCGTGGTGACCGAGTTGGAGAAGCACCCCGACGCGGTTCTGTTCATCGACGAGATCCACACCGTGATCGGCGCGGGCGCCACCTCGGGCGGCGCGATGGACGCCTCCAACCTGCTCAAGCCCGCGCTGCAGGGCGGCAAGCTGCGCTGCATGGGCTCCACCACCTACAAGGAGTTCCGCCAGCATTTCGAGAAAGACCGCGCGCTCGCCCGCCGCTTCCAGAAAATCGACGTGAGCGAACCGACGGTCGAGGACACGATCAAGATCCTCACCGGGCTCAAGCCCTATTTCGAGGATCACCACTCGGTCAAGTACACCCAAGAGGCGATCCGCACCGCGGTCGACTTGTCCTCACGCTACATCAACGACCGCAAGCTGCCCGACAAGGCCATCGACGTGATCGACGAGGCCGGCGCGGCACAGCACCTCGTGGCGGCCTCCAAGCGGCGCAAGTCGATCGGCGTCAAGGAGATCGAGAACGTCGTCGCCAAGATCGCCCGCATCCCGCCCAAGAACGTCTCCAAGAACGACGCCGAGGTGCTCAAGGACCTCGAAGGCACGCTCAAGCGCGTGGTGTTCGGGCAAGACAACGCTATCGAGGCGCTCTCCTCGGCAATCAAGCTGGCGCGCGCCGGATTGCGCGAGCCGGAAAAGCCCATCGGCAACTACCTCTTCGCCGGCCCCACCGGCGTGGGCAAGACCGAGGTGGCCAAACAGCTCGCCGATACGCTCGGGGTCGAGCTTCTGCGGTTTGATATGTCCGAATACATGGAGAAACACGCCGTCTCGCGCCTCATCGGCGCGCCGCCGGGCTACGTGGGCTTCGACCAGGGCGGTCTGCTGACCGACGGGGTCGATCAGCACCCGCATTGCGTGCTCCTGCTCGACGAGATCGAGAAGGCACACCCGGACGTGTTCAACATCCTGCTTCAGGTCATGGACCACGGCACGCTCACCGATCACAACGGGCGCAGCGTCGATTTCCGTAACGTCGTCCTCATCATGACCTCCAATGCCGGGGCCACCGAGCAGGCGAAATCGGCTGTCGGTTTCGGCCGCGACCGGCGCGAGGGCGAGGACACGGCGGCGATTGAGCGTACCTTCACGCCCGAGTTCCGCAACAGGCTCGACGCGGTGATCTCCTTTGGCGCGCTTCCCTCCGACGTCATCCTCAAGGTGGTCGAGAAGTTCGTCCTCCAGCTCGAGGCACAGCTCATGGATCGCGACGTGACCATAGAGCTGACCGACGAGGCCGCGAAATGGCTCGCCGACAAAGGCTATGACGACCGCATGGGCGCCCGCCCGCTCGGCCGCGTGATCCAGGAGCACATCAAGAAACCGCTCGCCGAGGAGCTGCTCTTCGGCAGGCTCGCCAAGGGCGGCACAGTCCGCGTGGGCGTGCGCGACGGCAAGATCGCACTCGACGTGGAGGGCCCTGCCACCCGCCGCCTCTCGGGCAAAAAGAAGCCACCGTTGCTCACCGCCGAATGAGACGGCGGGCGGCGGCGGTCCTCGCGCTGGCGCTTTGCGCCGCGCGCCCCGCCGTCGCCGAGCCACCCCGGCTGTCGCTGCCGCTCGACTGCGACTATGGCCGCACCTGCGTGATCGAGGACTACGTCGATACCGACCCCGGCCCAGGAAATCGCGATCACGCCTGCGGCCTCAAGAGCCGCGACGACCATCGCGGCACCGATTTCATGCTCCCTTCATTCGCGGCGATGCGCACGGGTGTGGACGTACTTGCCGCCGCCCCCGGCACCGTCGCCGCCACCCGCGACGGCATGGCCGACACGCCCGTGACGCCCGAGACCCGCGACGCCATCGCCGGACGTGAATGCGGCAATGCCGTGCGCGTCGATCACGGGGACGGGTGGCAGACGCTCTATTGCCACATGCGGCGCGGCTCGCTCACCGTGCGCCCCGGCGACCGTGTGGCCCGCGGCGACATACTCGGCGCGGTCGGGCTCAGCGGCCTGACCAACGCGCCGCACCTGCATCTCGGGGTGCTGCACGAGGGCCGCATCGTCGATCCCTTTGCCCGGCTGGCGCGCGACACCTGCGATCCCGCCCCTGGCACAGGGCTTTGGGATACGCCCCTGCCCTATACTCCGTCGGGGATCTTTACCGCCGGTTTCTCTACCGCCGTGCCCGAATTCGACGCCGTGAAATCCGGGGCCGCTCGCGTCACTCTCGCAGGCATCGACGCGCCAATCGTGCTCTACGGCCATGTCTTTTACGCGCAGCCAGGCGACCGCCTCACGCTTTCCGCGCGCGGCCCCGACGGTGACATCTTCCGCCACGAGGTCTCGCTCGACACCCCCAAGGCACAGTTCTTTCGCGCGTTCGGGCGCCGGGCGCCCAAGGACGGCTGGCCCGCCGGTGCCTATCGCGGTTATGTTCGGCTGTGGCGTGGCGACACGCTTATCGCCACGCGCCACGCAGACATCACCGTGCGCCCCTGACGCGCTGCCCCGCCTTACCGTGTGGTCAGCTTCAGCTCGATCCGACGGTTCTGCGCGCGGGCCTCGGGCGTGTCCGCGGGATTTACCGGCTGATATTCACCATACCCGTTGGCCGAGAGCCGGTCGGGCGGAAACCCGAGGAAATCGACCAGGTAGCGTACCACCGACAGCGCCCGCGCCTGGCTCAGGTCCCAGTTATCGGCAAAGCGCGCGCCGGGCGCGATCGGTACATCGTCGGTATGCCCGTCCACCTGCAATACCCAGTCGATCCCCTCGGGAATATCGCCAATCACGCGGCGCAGGATGCCTGCGACCTTTGCGATCTCCTGCTCGCCCTCGACCGACAACTCGGCCTCGCCGGGCGCGAATAGAACCTCCGAGGAGAACACGAACCGGTCGCCCACGATCCGTACCCCTTCCTGGCCGCTCAGCAATTCGCGCATCCGGCCAAAGAAGTCCGAGCGGTATTTCTCCAGGTCCTCCTTCTCGGCGGCCAACCGTTCGGCCCGTTCCTCCAGAAGCCGCGCACGCTCTTCCTCGGCCTGCCGCCGGCGCCTTTCCTCGGCGGCCACGCGCGCCAGGGCGGTGTTGAGCTCGTTGCCCAGCGACTGAAGCTGCACCTCCGCTTCCGCCTCGCGCGCCTCGGCATCGTCGAGCAGCGCCTGAAGCTCTGAGAGTTGCGTGCGCAGCGCCTCCACCTGCTGATTCAAAAGCGCCTGCTGCCGCTGCGCCTCGGTGGATATTTGCTGTTCCTTGGCAAGCTTCTCGCGCGCCTCCGCCAACAGCACCTCTTGCCGCTCGGCCTCGCTCATCCCTTCCTCGGCCCGCGCTTCCGCCGCCTTCTTCGCGACTAGCGCCGCGATCAGCCGCGCGCGCACCTCCTCGGCGTCGAGCGCCTCGGCTTCGGCATCTGTCTTGGCCGCCACCGCGCGGGCCAGATCAGCCTCGAGCGCCCGGATGCGCGCCCGTGCCTCAGCCAGAGCCGCGTCGCGGTCCTCCAGCGTGCCGCCCGTCTCGTCCAGAGCCGCCCTTGCATCAGCAAGCGCGGCCTCCGCCTCAGCCCGTGCCGCCCGCTCGGTCTCCAGCGCAACCCGCGCCTCGGCCAGCGCCGTTTCGCGCTCCTCCAGCGTCCCGCCAGTCTCTTCCAGCGCCGTCCGGGCTTCGGCCAGCGCCGCTTCGGCCTGTCTACGCGCCGCGCGCTCGGCCTCAACCTCCGCGCGCGCCTCGCCGATCCCCGTCTCGCGCGCCGTCTCGGCCTCCTCGGCGCGCAACAGCGCCTGCGCCAGCGCGGCGTCGAGATCGTCGCGCGCCGCCTCCGCCGCGGCCAACAGGGTCAGCGTCTCCTCCGCCCGCTTGCGCTCTTCTTCGAGGGCCAAGGTCATCGCGGTCAGCTCTGTCTGCGCGTTCTCCAGTCGCTTGCGCAACGCAGCCGCCGCCTCGGCCTCGGCCAGCCGCGCGGCCTCTTCCTCGCTCAACTGCTCCTCGAGCGCGCTCACCTCCTCGCTCAGCGCCGCCCCGGCCTGCCGTGCCTCGGCATTGCGCGCGCGCAAGTCCGCGATGAGCGCCTCCAGCGCCTCGCGTCTCGCCGCCGCCAGCCGCGCCGCCTCGGTCTGCGCATCGACCTCGTCGCGCAGCCCGGCGAGCCGGTCCTCCAGCGCCGCCTGCTCATCGAGCAACGCCGCGCGCTCCCCTTCCAGCGCGGCCACCTCGTCGCGCGCCGCATCGCGCTCATCCGCCAGCCCGGCGGCCCGGTCGCGGGCCGCGTCGCGCTGCGACAAGAGCCGCGCCACCTGTTCCTCGAAGGACGCGATCCGGCCTTCCGCCGCCGTCAGCGCATCGGACTGCGCCGCGGTCTCCGCGCGCAACGACGCGATCACATCGGCCTGTTCCTCGGCCCGCGCGCGGGCGTCGCCCAGCGTCGCGGTCAACATGCCCACCCGTTCCTGCAACGTGGCGTTGCGGTCCTGTTCCAGCCCCAGCGCCCGCGACAGCGCCGCCACCTCAGCCGACAGCGCGTCGAGCTTGGTGGCCTGCCCGCTGATCTCCTCGCGCAGCACGAACTGCACCACCATGAAGATCGTGAGCACGAACATCAGCACCAGCAGGAGGCCGGTCATGGCATCGACGAAGCCGGGCCAGATCGCGCTCTGAAACCGCGCGCCGGTGCGCCGCGACAGCGCCATCTCAGCCGCCCTCGCCAGACTCGCCCGACCCCTCGCCGGACGCGTCGCCGCCGCGCGGCACCACCGGGCGCACGGGACGCGGCGTAGGGCCGCGCGCCTGCCCCATGAGCCGCGTCAGCGCCGCCAGATCGGTGCGTAGCTCGGTCATGGTCTCCTGACGCCCGGCGCTGATTTCCTCGAGAATGCGCAGCATCTGCACGTCGATCGAGCGCAGGCGCATCCGGCTCTCGGCATCCAGCCCCTCGCTCGTCTCGCGCGCCTCGATCGCCTCGATGAGCCGCTCCTGCCCGTCGGCTACCCGCATCAGCGCCACCTGCACCGGGCTCTGATCGCTCATCCGGTGCGTCAGTCGCTCGATGGAATCGGCCAGCACGCCGAGCTTCTCGTCGACCATCGCGCGGCTCACCTCGGATTGCGCGATGGTGCTCTGCAACGCCTCGACCTGCCCGGTCATGTGGTCAAGCACCTCGGCCACCATCGCGCGCCCGCCGCCATCCTCGCCGTCGCCCTCGGAAAGGCCAAGCCGGGTTATGGTCGATATCCATTCCTCCAACTCGCGATAAAACCGGTTCTGCCCGTGCCCGGCAAACAACTCCAGCAGACCCACGACAAGCGAGCCCGACAGCCCCAGCAGCGACGAGGCAAAGGCCACGCCCATTCCGCCAAGCTGCTCCTCCAGCCCGGTCATCAGCCGGTTAAATATGGCGATTCCCTCCTCGCCCTCCTGCGGGGCCAGGCTGCGGATTGTATCGACCACCGCCGGAACGGTGGTGGCGAGACCGTAGAACGTACCCAGCAGCCCGAGGAAAATCAGCAGGCTGACGATATAGCGGGTGATCTCGCGCGCCTCGTCGATACGCTGCGCCACCGAATCGAGGATCGAGCGCGCTGAGCTTGACGCGATCTGCATCCGCTTGCCGCGCCCGCGCAGCATGGTGGCCAGCGGTGCCAGAAGCGAGGGCGGGTGGGTAAGCTCATGCCCCGGCGTCTGCGCGGCAAACCCCTCGATCCAGCGCGCCGAACCGATGAGCTGGATGACCTGCCAGAAGGTCGCGATCACCCCCAGAACGAAGACGAAAAAGATGAACCCGTTGAGCCAAGGGTTCGCCTCGAACACCGGTAGCACCCGCGGCAGCGCCAGAAACGCCCCCACCGCCGTCAGCGCCAGCACGATCAGCATCAGCAGGATCTGCCGATAGGGGGTGGAAAACTGCGGCTCGGCCTCGCGGTCCGGCTGGTCCATCTGGACGCTCCCGACACGTTTCTTTGCAGGTTTTTGCACGTCTTTGCAGGCGCAACCCTACGCCGCCTGCCCGCGCAAGCCAAGGCTTATCCGCAGATATGGCGCACCCGGCGCACGAGCCAGTCCAAATCGCGATCACCGAGGCCCAATTCGCGCAGATGCACATCGGTCTGGAACAGGTACTCGGTATTCGGTCCGCGCCCGCCATGCGCGCGGGCGATGATCTGCGCCTGTTCTTCCAGATCGAGCCCGCCGCAATACTGCGCGTGGTCCGGATCGACCACGTAGGTCACCGCCTCCACCTCGCGCCCGTCCGTGAGCATGACCGGCAGCCGCGTCTCGTGATAAGCCGCCGAAACCAGCTCGCGCTCGCGCAAATACGCCAGCACCTCGTCGGCGCGCGCAGGGTCGGCGCGCAGCGCCACACCCGAACAGGCTGTATCCGTCGCGCGGTCCAGCGCCAGCACCAGCCCCGGCGTCTCGGGCGTGCCGCGATGGTGGATCGAACGCATGCAGAAACTGCGCCGATAGCCCGGCAGCCGCGCGATCACCCGCTCCACCGTGTCAAAGCCCGGATTCCACACCAGCGAGCCATAGCCGAACACCCACATGCCTTTTCCCCTGTTCCTCGCGTTCCGCCCCCTATAAACACCCTTCGCGAAGGGCATGAAAGGGGCAAGCCATGCGGGCACTTCTGGCCGTCATCCTCGTCGCCGCCGGGCTCTGGGCCGGCTATTGGGTTATTGGCAGCCGCACCACCCACTCGGCGTTCGAGGGCTGGTTTGACGCGCGCCGCGCCGAGGGCTGGGTGGCCGAGACGAGCAGCCTCGGCGTGCAGGGCTTTCCCAACCGCTTCGACGTGGTGTTCGAAGACCTGATCCTCGCCGATCCCGCCACAGGGCTGGCGTGGGAGGCGCCGCGCTTCCAGATCGACGCGTTGAGCTATCGGCCCAATCACGTCATCGCCGTCTGGCCCGACGAACAGCGTATCGCCACCCCGGAAGAGAAGTTCCGGATCGAGAGCCGCGACATGCGCGCCTCGCTGGTGATCGCGCCCGACGCGGCGCTCGCGCCCCGGCGCATGACGCTCACCGCCGATTTCGTGCGCGTCACCTCCGAGACACGCCCCGGGGAAACCACCGCGCTCTCCACCCTCAGCCTCGCCGCCGAGCGGCAGGAGGGCTCAACCTACCGGTTCGGCCTGCGCGCCGAGGGGCTGACGCTCGCCGCGCCCGCGCGGACGCGGCTCGATCCGGAGGGCCGCCTGCCCGACCGCATCAGCGGATTTACCGCTGATGTCACCGCCACGTTCGACAAGCCGTGGGACCGCACCGCCATCGAGCGTGCCCGCCCGCAACCCACCCATCTGAGCGTGCGTCTGGCCGAGGGACGCTGGGGCGATCTGCTCCTTCAGGCGGCGGGCGAGGTGGACGTGACGCCCGATGGCTGGCCCGATGGCGAGATCACGCTCAAGGCCCGCAACTGGCGCGAGATCGTGACCATCCTGCGCAGCGCGGGGGCACTGCCCGAGAGCCTCGCCTCAAGCGTCGAGAACGGCCTCGGCATGATGGCACGCCTCAAAGGCAACCCGGACACGCTCGACATTCCGCTGGGCTTCGGCGGTGGTCGGATGTGGCTCGGCCCCGTCCCCCTTGGTTCCGCCCCGCGCCTGCGACTGCGCTGATCCCCTGTCGACCGCCCACCGCGTCAGCCGCCCGGCGCGCTCACCATCCCCATGATATCATAGGTTCTACGCAGGATCGGTGCCGCAATGGCGCGGGCGCGGCCCGCACCCTCGGCGAGGATGCGGTCGATCTCGGCCTCGTCGTGCATCAGCCGCTTCATCTCGGTCGAGATCGGCGCGAGCCGGTCGACCGCCAGATCGGCCAGACGCGGCTTGAATACGGAAAAAGGCTGACCGCCCGCTTCGGCCATCACCTGCTCGATGTCCATATCCGCCAATGCCGCATAGATATTGACGAGGTTACGTGCCTCCGGTCGGTCCTCCAGCCCCTCGGCCTCCGAAGGCAGCGGTTCAGGATCGGTCTTGGCCTTGCGGATCTTCCTGGCGATGGTCTCGGCATCGTCGGTAAGGTTGATCCGGCTCATATCCGACGGGTCGGATTTCGACATCTTCTTGGTCCCGTCGCGCAAGCTCATCACCCGCGTCGCCGCCCCCTCGATCACCGGCTCGGGCAACGGAAAGAACTCCACCCCGTAATCGTGGTTGAACTTGGCGGCAATGTCGCGTGACAGCTCGATATGCTGTTTCTGGTCCTCGCCCACGGGCACGTGGGTGCCATGATAGGCGAGGATATCGGCGGCCATCAGCGCCGGGTAGGCAAATAGCCCGAGCGAGGCGTTCTGCGCATTCTTGCCAGCCTTGTCCTTGAATTGCGTCATCCGCTGCATCCAGCCCAAGCGCGCCACGCAGTTGAATACCCAGGCAAGCTGGCTGTGCTCGGCCACCTGGCTCTGGTTGAAAAGGATCGAGCGCGCGGGATCAAGCCCCGAGGCGATGAACCCGGCAGCAAGCTCGCGCGTGGCGCGGCGCAGGTCGGCAGGCTCTTGCCAGACGGTGACGGCGTGCAGATCGACCATGCAATAGAGCGTCTCGACGCCCCGATCCTGCGCCTCGGCAAAACGCTTGAGCGCGCCGAGGTAATTGCCGAGATGCAGGTTGCCCGAGGGCTGGATTCCCGAAAAGACGCGGGGGGTAAAGGCCGCCTCGCTCATGGGCGCACTCCGTGGTGGATTTCTCTGAAGGTCTCGCTTACCCATGCGCCCGTGCCCCGTCAACCAGTGCCCCATCAAGGAGAGCTGCCATGAGCGACGATCCCAGTCCCCTCAACCCGATCCCGCCGGTGGTGGTGGTGCTGTTTCTGGTTATCGCGGGGGTCGAAGCGGCGTTCTCGCTGGGCGCACGCGGGATCATCGGCGGCGCCGACGCCGTGGGCTGGCGAAGCGCGGCAATCCAGGATTACGCCTTTCACGGCCAGATCCTGCGCTGGATGATCGAAACCGGTCAAATACCGACCGAACACCTGCGCCGCCTCGTCACCTATGCCTTCGTCCACGGCAGCTTCACCCACGCGCTCTTCGCCGCCGTGCTGCTTCTGGCGCTGGGCAAGTTCCTGGGCGAGGTGTTCCGCCACTGGGCGGTGCTGGTGATCTTCGCCACGGCGACGGTGGGCGGCGCGCTCGCCTACGGGATGCTGCCGGGCGACCGGCCGTGGCTCATCGGGGCGTTCCCCGGCGTCTACGGGATGATCGGGGGGTTCACCTACGTGATGTGGCTGCGGTTGGGGCAGATGGGCGCCAACCAGGCCCGCGCCTTCACCCTGATCGGCGTGCTTATGGCGCTGCAACTGGTCTTTGCGCTGCTGTTCGGCGGCTCGCCCACATGGGTGGCGGACGTGGCGGGGTTCATTGCAGGCTTTGCCGTGTCGGTGCCGCTCAGCCCCGGCGGCCTCACCCGGCTGCGCGCCCGGCTGCGGCATGACTGACGGACAGGCGCCGGGCTGATACGCTAGCGCCGCAGCTGCCCGCGCATCTCCTGCAGGCGGAACGCGCCCAGCCCCTGCCCAAAGAGCCCGTAGCTCACCACTCCGAGGCCGACCAGCAGCACCAGCGCCAGCCAGCGCCAGCCGCCCAGCGCGAGGAACGGGCCAAGAACCACCGCCGCACCCCACAGCACCACGCCCATCAGGCCCGCGGCCAGCACGATCCGCCACAGCCTGCGGCGGAACTGCGCGTCGAACCGCGCCACCTCGCCAAAGCGCTGCGCGCCAACCGCCAGTTGCCAAACCATAACCCAGGCGGCCACCGTGGTCGCCAGCGCCGCGGCGATCCAGCCCATGACCGGGGCGAGGCCAAAGGCGAGTGCGGCATTCACCACCATCGCCACCACAGCGTAGTGGAACGGGCGGCGTGTATCCTCGCGGGCGAAAAAGATCGGCTGCAAGATTTTCTGCAACACGAAGGCCGGAAGCCCCAGCCCGTAGATCGCCACGGCGAGCGCGGTTGCGGCGCTGTCATCGGCACCGAACGCGCCGCGCTCGAACAGCACCGAAACGAGCGGCAGCGGGATCGCCACCAGCGCCACGGCACACGGCACCGTCAGCGCCAGCGCCACCTCGCCGCCGCGCGACAGGGCATACCGCGCGCCGTCATCATCCCCGGTCTTGAGCCTGCGCGCCAGATCAGGCAGCAGAACGATCCCGACCGCGATTCCCACCACGCCCAGCGGCAACTGATAGAGCCGGTCGGCGGCGTAGAGCCAGCTCACTGCCTTGTCGGTCTGCGAGGCGACAAGCTGCCCCACCACGAGGTTGACCTGTATCACCCCCCCGGCCAGCGCCGCCGGGATGGCGACGCGCACGAGCTGCGCCATTTCTGGCGTCCAGCGTGGGCGCACGGGACGGATGCGCAGCCCCGCCCGCTCGGCGGCCACCCAAACGAGGACGAGCTGCGCCACCCCAGCCACCGGTACCGCCCAGACCAGCGCCTGCATCACCTCCCCGCCCATCCATGCCGCCGCCCCCATCGCTGTGATCAGCAACACATTGAGCAGCACGGGTGCTGCCGCGGCGGCAGCAAATCGCCCTGCGGCGTTGAGCGCCCCCGACAGAAGCGCCGCCAGCGAAATGAACAGGATATAGGGAAACACCACCCGCCCGTAATCCACCGTGACGCCAAAGCGCGCATCCCCCGCGAACCCTTCTGCGGTGGCCCAGACCAGCGCTGGCATGAACACCATCGCAAGACCCGTGAGCAGTGACACCACCAGCCCCAGCCCCGACAACGCGAGGCTCGCGAAGCCCAGCGGGT
The DNA here is from genome assembly GCF_002925845.1 of Roseovarius nitratireducens. Taxonomy (GTDB): domain Bacteria; phylum Pseudomonadota; class Alphaproteobacteria; order Rhodobacterales; family Rhodobacteraceae; genus Roseovarius; species Roseovarius nitratireducens. The sequence goes on from NZ_PDNI01000065.1 coordinate 128,233, forward strand.
TATCGCCCGCTTCCAGCCGCTTGGAGAACATCGGCACGAACGCCGCGTTGAACGCCCCCTCGGCAAAGAATCGGCGGAACATGTTGGGCAGGCGGAACGCGGCAACGAAGGCATCCATCAGCACGCCGGGGCCGATCAGGCTCGCGATCATCACGTCGCGCACGAAGCCCAGCACGCGGCTCATCAGCGTCCAGCCACTGACGGTCAGGATACCTGAAAGCAGGCGGACGGGTCTCATCTGCGGGCCTTTGCGCTTGGGTCAGGCCGGTCTAGCCCATCGCCTGCGCCGCGAAAAGAGGGGTTGGTTCGGCACGACGACCGGCGACCAGGCCATCGTCATCCCGGCCCGAAGCGGCTGGCCTGAAAAGATCGCTCAGGCCGGCCTCAGTCGAGCCGCCTTGCCTCGTCGATCAGCATGACCGGGATGCCATTGCGGATCGGAAAGGCGAGCCCGGCAGACTTGCTGACAAGCTCCTGCCGCTCGGCATCGTATTCCAGCCGCCCGTGGGTCTGCGGGCACAGGAGCGCCTCGAGCATCCGCCGGTCGAAGCCGGGTCCGGACGCCTCGCTTTCCGAGGTGTCTTCGGGGGAATGCGGGGGATCGGTCCAATCGCTCATTGCACGATATCCTCGTTGTCGCCGCCGCGCAGCGCATATTCCAACAGCATTACCAGCGTCTCGCGCCTTGTAGCGAGCGACGGGGCCTCTAGCAGGGCCTGTTTCTCCTCGGGCTCGAATCCAAGCAGCATCGACAGCGAGTTGATAAGCAACTCGTCATCCGCCTGTTCGAGCGACTCCCAGTCGGTCTCGAGCGCGCGGGCGTTGAAATAGCGCGACAGCAGGTTCATGAACCCGTCTCGATCAAAGCCGGGATCGGTCTCTGTTGGGCCCATGTCGCGATCGAAACTGTCCCAGCAAACCCGCACCCGCCGGTAGGGAGTAAAGCCCTCGACCTCCTCGGTCATGCGGAACCGCGACAGCCCGGTGAGGGTGATCATGTAGCGCCCGTCCTCCGTCTCGGAGAATTGCGTCACCCGGCCCACACAACCGATCCTGTGCAGCCCGGTGCAGCCGTCGCGGCCCGGCGCGGGGTTTGGCTGCACCATGCCGATGAGGCGCTCGCGCGTCTTGAGCACATCCTCGAGCATCGCGAGGTAGCGCGGCTCGAACAGGTGAAGGGGCAGCCGCGCGCGCGGCAGCAGCAGCGCACCGGGCAGCGGAAATACGGGGATGATCTCGGGGAGATCGAAACGCTGTGCCATGAGGGGTAGTCTAGCCCGGCGACGCGCTCAGGCAAATATCATCGAGCTGAGCTTGCGCCGACCGGCAATCAGGATCGGATCGTTGGGCTTCAGTGCCTCGAAGATGGTGAAGAGCTGCGCCTTGGCCGCACCGTCGTTCCACTCGCGGTCGCGGCGAAAAAGCTCGAGCAACTCGTCCACCGCCTCCTGCACCTGGCCTCCGGCATAAAGCGCGGTGGCAAGATCGAACCGCGCCTGATGGTTGTCGGGATCGGCCTCGATGGCAGCGCGCAGATCGTCCACCGGGCCCGCGTCCTGCGCCTGCCGGGCAAGCGCAATCTTCGCATGCGCGGCCTCTATCTCCGGGGTCGAGGCGATCTCTGCCGGGGCACCGTTGAGGATCGCCTCCGCCTGGTCGAGATCGCCCGCTGCCACCTGCACCTGCGCCATGCCGGCAAAGGCGCGCGCGTTCTTGCCGTCCTCTTGCACCACGGCGGCGAAGGTTTGCATCGCGTCAGTGAGCGCGCCGGTCTCGAGCATCTCGTCGGCTGCGTCGAGCGCCGCGTCGAGTCCGCCTTCGCCGTCATCACCCGCGGCCCCGCCCGCCGCCTCGATCACGCGGTTCACGAAGGCATCGACCTCCGATTGCGGCAGCGCCCCCTGGAAGCCGTCGATCGGCTGGCCTTGCCAGAACGCATAGACCGTGGGCAGCGACTGGATGCGCAGTTGCCCGGCAATGGCCTGGTTGCGATCCACGTCCACCTTGGCCATCCGCACCTTGCCGCCCGCACGGGTCACGGCAGCCTCAAGCGCGGGGCCCAGCGTCTTGCACGGGCCACACCACGCGGCCCAGAAATCGACGATCACCGGCACCTTCTGGCTGGCCTCGATCACCTCGGCCATGAAATCCGCCTCATTCACGTCGCGGACGAGATCGCCCGCCGCGGGACCGTTCGCGGTTTTGCCCAGTTCCAGCATGTCGAGACTCCCTCTATCCGAATGCACCCTATATGTGGGCGCGTTCCCCGCTGTCAAAGATCAAATGTCGCAAACACCGGCGCGTGATCCGAGGGCTTCTCCCAGCCGCGCGCGGCACGCAGGATGCGGCTGGAATGGCCCGCCTCGCGGATGTCGCGGCTCGCCCAGACGTGATCGAGCCGACGGCCCTTGTCGGCGGCGTCCCAGTCGCGCGCGCGGTAGCTCCACCAGCTATAGAGCTGCCCCTCGGGGATGTTGGCGCGGGTGACGTCGTGCCAGCCTCCCGCCTCCATCGCGGTCCCGAGGTGATCCACCTCCACCGGCGTGTGGCTCACCACCTTCAGCAATTGCTTGTGCGACCACACGTCATCCTCCCGCGGCGCGATGTTGAGGTCGCCCACGAGGATGGACTTTTCCGGGCGCTCCTGCCCGAAGAAATCGCGCATGTCTGTCAGGTAGTCGAGCTTCTGTCCGAATTTCGCGTTTACCTCGCGGTCGGGCACGTCGCCGCCGGCGGGGACGTAAAAATTGTGGACGGTCACGCCGTTCTCCAGTCGCCCGGCGATGTGTCGGGCATGGCCCAGCCCCGCGAAATCGAGGCTTCCGGCCTCCTCGATGGGCAACCGCGACAGAATCGCCACGCCGTTATAGCCTTTCTCGCCCCGCGCGATCATGTGGGGATAGCCGAGGGCCGCGAAGATCGAGGCGGGGATCTTCTCCACCGGGCTCTTGCATTCTTGCAGGCACAGCACGTCCGGCCCCTCCTCGCGCAAGAGCCGTGCGACGAGATCCGCGCGCAGCCGCACCGAGTTGATGTTCCAGGTGGCGACGGTAAGGGGCATGGGCTTTCGGTCCTGTTTTTCTACTTGGCGCAGACCTACGGCCCCTCGGGCGCGACGTCCACCCCCGTTGACCGCCCGGCCCCGCAAGCGGGCAATCCCGGTTTACACGGGGTCGGACGCGGGGCAATCTCGGGCGCAGTCTCCGCCGCCTGAGAGGATCCCCATGACCGACAGCACCAGCGTCACGCCCACCGACAGCGATCTGGCCTTCACCCGCAAGGAGGCGCACGGCACCATCGCCGAGCCCGCCTACGCCGGCGCGCTCAGCTTCATGCGCCGCCGCTATACCCGCGATCTGGCCGGCGCCGACGTGGCGGTGATGGGCGTGCCCTTCGATCTGGCGGTATCGGGGCGGTCGGGCGCGCGGCTGGGGCCGCGGGCGGTGCGCGCCGCGTCCTCCCATATCGCGTGGTCGGCGCCGTGGCCGTGGGCGTTCGACCCGTTCGAGCGGCTCGCGGTGGTGGATACCGGCGACTGCTTTTTCGATCCCGGCTATCCGGCGCAGGTGCCCGAGGCCATCGCGCAGGCCGCGCGCGACGTGCTGGCCAGCGACACCGCGCTCCTGACGCTGGGCGGCGATCACTTCATCACCTGGCCGCTGCTGAAGGCCCATGCCGAGAAACACGGGCCGCTCTCGCTGATCCAGATCGACGCGCATTCCGACACCTGGGAGGACGAACCCGGCCGCATCGACCACGGCACGATGATCTGGCACGCGGTGCGCGAAGGTCTGATCGTGCCCGAGACATCCGTGCAGGTGGGCATCCGCACCCACAATCCCGACCCGCTGGGCGTGCACGTGATCGACGCGCGCGAAGTGCACCTATCGGACCCGCGGTCAGTGGCGGGCCGCGTGCGCGACATCGTCGGCGACCGGCCCTGCTACCTCACCTTCGACATCGACGCGCTCGACCCGTCGATGGCGCCAGGCACCGGCACGCCGGTGGTGGGCGGGCTTTCGACCTTCCAGGCGCAGGAAATCCTGCGCGGGCTGGAAGGGATCGCGCTCCGGGGCATGGACGTGGTCGAGGTGACGCCTGCCTACGATGTCTCGGAAATAACCGCGCTGGCGGCGGCGACGCTCGCCTGCGACCTGCTGTGTCTCTACGCCGCCGGGCGCGAATTGAGGTCGGGCTAGCAGGTGGCCTGATCCTGCCATACTGGCCCTGGCCCCGGCGCGGCCGATGCCAACCACCGTTTCGGGCCAGCCCCCGCCCCCGGATCAGCTCTTCGTTCCCTTTAAAACAAAGGGCCCCGGGCGATGCCGGGGCCAGTCCAACAGGGAGGTTCACGTTTTACCGTAGGTGAACGATACCACACATATCATAGAATCCAGATATGCCTTTGATCGAGGTCAAGCGACCGTGACCTTTAAACCACAAGGCGATAGCCGCCCGACTCGGTTACCAGAAGGCGAGCGTTGCCCGGGTCGGGCTCGATCTTCTGGCGCAGCCGGTAGATATGCGTCTCAAGCGTGTGGGTCGTCACCCCGGCATTGTAGCCCCAGACCTCGTGCAGCAGCACATCGCGCGGCACCACGCCCTCGGGCGAGCGATACAGGAACTTCAGGATGTTGGTTTCCTTCTCCGTCAGGCGCACCTTGCGGTCCTCCTCGGTGATGAGCATCTTCATCGCCGGCTTGAACGTGTAAGGACCAAGCTGAAAGATCGCGTCCTCCGACTGCTCGTGCTGGCGAAGCTGTGCGCGGATGCGCGCGAGCAGCACCGGGAACTTGAACGGTTTTGTGACATAATCGTTGGCGCCCGCGTCGAGGCCGAGAATCGTGTCGGCATCGCCGTCATGCCCTGTCAGCATGAGGATGGGCGCGCGCACCCCCTGCTTGCGCATCAGGCGGCACAATTCGCGCCCGTCGGTATCCGGCAGGCCGACATCGAGAATGATGAGATCATAAATCATGTCCTTGGCCCGGGCCATCGCCTCGGCGGCGGTCGCGGCCTCGAACACGTCGAAATCCTCGGTCATCACGAGTTGTTCACCCAGCGCCTCGCGCAGGTCGTCATCGTCATCGACAAGCAGTATCTTCTTGACTTGGGCCATGATGAGTTCCTCTTCCTGTCCGCCAAGATGCGCAAGCCGCACGCGCCCGGCAAGAGGCTCGTCACAGCTTTCACGGCCACGTGTTACCGCGCGAGCCGTTCTTTGCATTTCGTTACAATATACGCTACCGCAAAGAGCGATATGCCGGAGAGTCCTGATGAGCCTCGCCCCCGACCTGACCGAAACCGTCGCGCGCGCGCGCGGAGACCTGCGTATGGGCGTGCCGGTGGTGCTGCGCGGCCCACACGGCGCGGCGCTGGTGCTGGCGGCCGAAACGCTCGATGCCCAGCGGCTTGCGGATGTGCAGGCGCTGGGCGGCACGCCGGTACTCGCCATCACCGCACGGCGTGCCGCGACACTCAAGGCGCGCGCCTACGATGGTGATCTCGCACGGGTGGTGCTGCCACCCGATGCGCGGCTGTCGTGGGTGCTGGCGGTGGCCGACCCGGCCGACGATCTCAAGACCCCGATGAAGGGCCCGCTCGAGAGCGACCGCGGCGGTGACGCGGGCCTGCACCGTCTGGCGCTCACGCTGGTGAAATCGGCTCGATTGCTGCCCGCGGCGGTACTGCTCGACCTGTCCGACGGCGCGGACTTTGCCGCGCGGCACGGCCTGACGGTACTCGACGCCGCCGCCGCCGCGCCGCACCTTGTCGAGACCAGCCCGATGCACCCGGTGGTCAGCGCGCGCCTGCCGCTTTCGGTGTCAGAGGCAGGACGTCTGCACGTATTCCGCCCCGAGGATGGCGCCGAGGAGCACTACGCGGTCGAAATCGGACAGCCCCGGCGCGACACACCGGTTCTCGCACGGCTGCATTCGGCCTGTTTCACGGGCGACCTGCTGGGCAGCCTGAAATGCGATTGCGGCCCGCAACTGCGCGGCGCGCTGGCGCAGATGGGGGCCGAGGGGGCGGGCGTGCTGCTCTATCTCAACCAGGAGGGGCGCGGCATCGGTCTCGCCAACAAGATGCGCGCCTACAGCCTCCAGGATCAGGGCTTCGACACGGTCGAGGCCAATCACCGGCTGGGATTCGAGGATGACGAACGCGACTTCCGCATCGGCGCGGACCTGCTTCGCCGGATGGGATTCTCCTCGGTGCGCCTGATGACCAACAACCCCGCCAAGCTCGCGATGATGGCGCAGAACGGTATCTCGGTGACCGAACGCGTGCCGCTCCGGCTCGGCGAGACCGACCACAACCGGGCCTATCTCGCGACCAAGGCGGCGAAATCAGGGCATATGCTGTAAGGGCGCGACGTGGTCTTTTGCTGCCATTCGGTTCTTGGGCCCGGCGCGGAATCGAGGGCGAAGCCCGCCGCACCATCTCCAGGCCGAAGGCCCCCTACCCCCGCTTCTCAAACCAGATGATCACCTCGCCGATCTCCACGCCCAGCTTGTCCATGTAGGCGCGGTTGAGCACGCGGTCCTCGCCAACCTGCCACATCCAGTCGTCGAAGCGCGGGCCGCCCGGCGCAGCGCGCGAGCATCAGGACAAGACAGACGGCAATGACGCCACGCATGCGACCTCTCCCCGACCAGATTTCGGGGGAGCTAATCCGCCGCCCCGCGCGGGCAAGCCCGGCTCACAGCGTGGCGTTCACCGCTCCGCCATCGAGCAGGATGTTCTGCCCGACGATGAAGCCCGCGTGCTGGCTGCACAGGAACGCACATGCGGCGCCGAACTCCTCCGGCGTGCCGTAGCGGCCCGCGGGGATGGTGGCGCAGCGCTTCTTCTTGGCCTCGTCCAGCGTGATGCCCTCGCGCTCGGACACGCCGGTATCGAGCGCCACGGCCCGGTCGGTGGCGTGGATGCCGGGCAGCAGGTTGTTGATTGTCACGCCCTTGCCGGCCACCTGCCGCGAGGTACCCGCGACATAGCCGGTCAGCCCGGCGCGCGCCGAGTTCGACAAGCCGAGGATCGCGATGGGCGATTTCACCGATTGCGAGGTGATGTTGACCACCCGGCCCCAGCCGCGCTCCATCATCCCCGGCACCAGCGCCTTGATGAGCGCGATAGGCGCCAGCATGTTGGCGTCCAGCGCGGCGATAAAATCCTCGCGGTCCCAGTCGGTCCACATGCCCGGCGGCGGGCCGCCCGCATTGTTGACGAGGATATCCACCGCGCCAGCCTCGGCAAGCACCGCGGCGCGGCCCTCCTCGGTGGTGATATCGGCGGCCACGGTGGCGACCTCGACTCCAAAATCCGCGCGAATCACCGACGCCGAAGCCTCCAGCGCCTCGGCGCCGCGCGCGTTCATCACCAGATGAACGCCCGCCTCGGCAAGCGCCCGCGCACAGCCCAGCCCAAGCCCCTTCGACGCGGCACAGACCAGCGCCCTCTTGCCACGAATTCCCATGTCCATTGCGTTTCCCCTTCCTTGTTCACCGAGAATTAACACTACGGGGCGCAGGATGACCAGCGGGCCGCACCTCCGGCCTGCCCTGCTTTTGCCTGCTTGCCGGGAAATCTTGCCGAAATCGACCAGAACGTGCCACAATCGTGCCCTAGCTTAATCGTGACCTAGCTTAACGGCATCGCGGACGGTATCGACGCCGCACGCCTGCACAGCCCCGACCCGGACACCTCATGACCACGCCCGCACCACGCCCCGCGCAATTCGTCAACGTTTTCGAGGCCGCCGATCTGCGCGTGGTCAGCGGGGCCAATCTCGGCGACGCGCTGTCCTTTGCTGCCGAGCTCGATCTCGATGACATTTACGAACTCGGGCCGCGCGCCCGCGCCCGGCGCCTTGGTCTCGTGATGGAGGGGGCCGGCCCGTTCCGCGTGGGCGAAGGCTCGGAAATCGGCACCCCCGGCGCGCCGCTGCACCTCGATTGCTGCCTCACGCTGATGCCTGCCACCGGCAGCGTGGCCGAAGTGCTGATCTTCGTCGAGACCGATGACGAGGCGCGCGTCACCAATGTCTATGCCATGCCGCTGGCGCACATGGCCCCGCGCACAGGATACGCCCTGGTGCGGGTCGAGCGCGATACTGCGCGGCAACGATTCGCGCAGGCGGCCTGCGTCTCCTTTACCCGCGGAACACGGATCACGATGGCCACGGGCGCGCAGAAACCGGTCGAGACGCTCCAACCCGGCGACATGGTGCTTACCCGCGACGAGGGCGCGCAGCCGCTGCGCTGGATCGGGCAGACCACGCTGCGCGCCATCGGCGATTTCGCCCCGGTGCGCATCCGGGCGGGCGCCCTCAACAACGATGGCGACTTGCTGGTCAGCCCCGATCACCGCCTGTTCATCTACCAGCGCGACGACGCTGTCGGGGCCGGGCGACGCGAAGTGCTGGTGCGCGCGCGCCACCTGGTCAACGGTGACAGCGTGCGCATCGAGACCGGCGGCCATGTCGATTATGTCCAGCTTCTGTTCGACCGGCACCAGATCATCTTTGCCGAGGGGATAGCCGCCGAAACCCTGCTGCTCGACCCGCGCACGCGCTCGGCGCTGCCTGCCGAGTTGCTGCCCGACACGCCCGGCCACGAAACCCCCGCGCACCTGCAGTTCGAGATCGGGCGCGCCCTGCTCGACCACCCGGACGCCGCCGACCTTCTGCGCCGCGCCTCGCTACGCTGACAGGCGGCCCCAAGGGCCATTGCGCCCCACGAGACGCGCCACTATACGGCGGGCCATGCTGGACCAGAGCCCCAACCGCCCCGCCCTGCCGCCCGAGATCGCGCGCCGCCGCACCTTCGCGATCATCTCGCACCCGGATGCGGGCAAGACCACGCTGACCGAGAAATTCCTGCTCTATGGCGGCGCGATCCAGATGGCCGGTCAGGTCCGCGCCAAGGGCGAGGCCCGGCGCACCCGGTCGGATTTCATGCAGATGGAAAAGGACCGGGGCATTTCCGTCTCGGCCTCGGCCATGTCCTTCGATTTCAAGGAATTCCGCTTTAATCTCGTGGACACGCCGGGCCACTCTGACTTCTCCGAAGATACCTACCGCACGCTGACGGCCGTGGATGCCGCGGTGATGGTGATCGACGGCGCCAAGGGGGTAGAGAGCCAGACGCGCAAGCTGTTCGAGGTCTGCCGGATGCGGGACCTGCCGATCCTGACCTTCTGCAACAAGATGGACCGCGAGGCCCGCGACACATTCGAGATCATCGACGAAATCCAGGAGATGCTTGCCATCCACGTCACGCCCGCAAGCTGGCCCATCGGGCAGGGGCGCGATTTCCTGGGCTGCTACGACATGCTCCACGACCGGCTTGAACTGATGGACCGCGCCGACCGCAACCGCGTCGCCGAAACCATCGAGATCAAGGGGCTGGATGATCCCAAAATGGCCGACCACGTGCCGCCCGCCCTGCTGGACAAGCTGCGCGAGGATGTCGAGATGGCGCGTGAGCTCTTGCCTCCGCTCGACGCGCAGGCCGTGCGCGAGGGGCACATGACGCCCATATGGTTCGGCTCGGCGATCAACTCCTTCGGCGTGCGCGAGCTGATGCAGGGGATCGGCGCCTACGCCCCCGAACCGCAGCCACAGCGCGCCACCCCCCGCCAGATCGCCCCCGAAGAGGACAAGGTCACCGGCTTCGTGTTCAAGGTGCAGGCCAACATGGACCCGCGCCACCGCGACCGCGTGGCCTTTCTCCGCCTCGCCTCGGGGCATTTCCGGCGCGGGATGAAGCTCACCCACGTGCGCGCGAAGAAGCCGATCACCGTCTCCGCCCCGGTGCTGTTTCTCGCCGCCGACCGGGAACTCGCCGAAGAGGCCTGGGCGGGCGACATCATCGGTATCCCCAACCACGGGCAGTTGCGCATCGGCGACACGCTGACCGAGGGCGAGAACCTGCGCGTCAGCGGCATCCCCTCCTTCGCACCGGAACTGTTGCAACAGGCCCGCGCAGGCGACCCGATGAAGGCCAAGCACCTGGAAAAGGCGCTGATGCAATTCGCCGAGGAGGGCGCGGCCAAGGTGTTCAAGCCCGCCTTCGGCTCGGGCTTCATCGTCGGCGTGGTGGGGCAGTTGCAGTTCGAGGTTCTGGGCAGCCGGATCGAGCTGGAATACGGGCTACCGGTGCGCTTGGAGGGCTCGCAGTTCACCTCGGCGCGCTGGGTCACCGGCCCGCGCGACAAGGTCGAGGCGTTCATCGCCGCCAACAAGCAACACATCGCCCACGACCATGACGGCGACGTGGTCTATCTCACGCGGCTGCAATGGGATATCGACCGGGTCGAACGGGATTACCCGGAGGTGACACTCTCGGCGACCAAGGAGATGATGGTCTGACGCGCGGCCACGGGGCCGCGCGACCAGCGTCAATCGTCGCGTTCAACCTTGGGCAGGTTGTGAGCGATGCCCTTGTGACAGTCGATGCAGGTTGACGATCCGTCCGGCGCATGGCCTTCAATGGCCACCACCTCCATCTTTTCGCGCGCCCGGCGTCCCTGCTTCTCGAAATCCATCGCCTCGAAGCTATGACAGTTGCGGCATTCACGGGAATCCGTGCGCGTCATCGCCGCCCAGACATGGTTGGCCATTTCCTCGCGCTTGGCCTCGAATTTCTCCGGCGTGTCGATAGTGCCGCGCACCTTGTGCCAAAGCTCGTTGGTGGCCTGGATCTTGCGCACCACCTTGGGCCCCCAGGCGTGGGGCACATGGCAATCCGAGCAGACGGCGCGGACGCCCGAGGCGTTCTTGTAGTGCACGCTGGTCTTGTATTCCTGGTAGACGGTGTCACGCATCTCATGGCAGGAGACGCAGAATTCCAATGTGTTCGTCGCCTCCATCGCGGTATGGAATCCGCCCCAGAAGATGATGCCGCCAATACCACCGATCACCAGCAACACGCCCTGCCCGATCAGTACACTGGGCCGCGTGAACCAGTGCCATAGCCGCTTGATAAGTCGTATCATTGCCGTTTTTCCCGCAAACAAGAACATTCCCGGGCGCAACAGGCTGCGCCCGGCCAGACGATGTCATGCTGAGGCGATTACTGCTCTGGCAGTTCCGCGTCGATATAGGCGATGACGTCCGCCGCGATCTGATGGTCGATGGCACGCAGGGCCGGCATTGTCTCGCCGGGTTGGCCGTTGAGCACCTTGTGCATCAACTCCCACGGGTTTCCGGTAAGCGAGCCGAGCGGTGGCATCTCCTTGGGTTCCTTGCCGTCGGCACCGTGGCAATTGGCGCAAACCGTAGCATAGACCTGCTTGCCGTTCTCGACATCACCTACGATCTTGCCGTCCTCGATGTAATCGCCGTAATTGCTCTGCCCGGAAACGACGAAATTCGCCAGATCGGTCAGATCCTCTTCATAGAGATAGTCGCCATAGCCGTGTCCCGGCCCTGCGAGAAGCGCCACGACGGCCGCCGGATCGCCACCCTTCATGCCGTTTATGCCCTTGATACCGCTGAAATGCTTGCCGCTGCTATAGGCCCCATCGGCGCCCATGCCATCCCAGCCGTGGCATTCCTTGCAACGCCAGTTCGATTTGGCCTTGTCGGCGTATGTCGCATCAGCGGGATAGAGCTTGTGCGACTCGGCCGGTGGCTCTTCCTTGATCACTTTATACCATTTGTCATAAAGTTTCCCGCCACGCGCGATCGAACCCTGATCGGCAGCAAAGCTGGCCGACGCGCCCAACATCCCGACGCCAATAGCGAGCGCCGCCAGTTGCGGCAATCTCCTGTTACTTAAAGAACCCATCATAACCTCCAGTGTATCACTGACCCTGCCCCCCGGGACAGGCGCCATGAAGGAAATGTTAAACGGACCACTTAACCTTTGTAATTGATGCACATCATTGTCACCGGTGGCGCCTCACCTCATGAGGTCCGGCAGGATCGTCACGATATCGGGGAAGAACCACAGGATCGCCAGCCCCACCACCTGTATCAGCACGAAGGGAAACACCCCCGCATAGATATGCCCGGTCGTCACCCCCCTCGGTGCCACCCCGCGCAGGTAGAAAAGCGCGAAGCCGAAGGGCGGTGTCAGGAACGAGGTCTGCAGGTTCACCGCGATCATGATCGTCACCCATTTCGGGTCGAAACTGCCGCCATAGATCACCGGGCCGACGATCGGGATCACGATGTAGATGATCTCGAGAAAGTCGAGCACGAAGCCGAGGAAGAACAGCACCAGCATCACGATCAGGAACACCTTGAACTCGTTGTCAAAGCTCATGAGGAATTGCTGGATGTAATGCTCGCCACCGAACGAGATGACCACGAGGTTGAGAAGCTGCGAGCCGATCAGGATGGTGAACACCATGCTCGTGACCTTGGCGGTCTCGCGCACCACCGGGCTGAGCACGCCGCCGGTAAAGAGCACCCAGCAGGCAAATAGCAGGCCGAAGAGCGCGTAGAGATAGGCACCATAGGCAAAGATGAACGCCACCCAGGATTCGAAACCGACCTCCTCCATATTGATCCGCAGGTCAAAATTGATGCCGATGAGGATCGCCAGCACGATCGCCAAGGTGGAGAACAGGATGATCCGCGGCGAGCGGTCCTGGTCACGCAGCTTGCGGTAGGCAGCCAGCATGATCGCCCCGCCCGCGCCAAGCGCGGCGGCGGGGGTGGGGTTGGTGATGCCGCCCAGGATCGAGCCCAGCACCGCCACGATCAGCACCAGCGGCGGGAACACAACGCGGATGAGCTCGTTACCCGCCAGCCGCACCGCGCCATGGGCGCAGCCGTAGAGGGCAAGCCCCATCGGGATCGCGAGGATCAGCCATGTCGCCCCCGAGGACATCGTCGCCGGGATGAGGAGAATATCGGCCAGAAGCCCCAGCACGATGCCGAGCGCGCCGACGAGCAGCGGCGCCGGCGAGGCCGAGGGCGACACACCCCGCGCCAGCGCCAGCACCAGCCCGAGCATCACCATGATCGTGGCCACGCCGGTTCCGATAGGCGCGGCATTCGCCGCCTTCTCGGCGCGCAACTCGACGATCCGCTCGGGGCTGAGGCGCACGCTCTGTTCCACCCCGCCTGCCTCGTCGATGGCCTTTTGCTCGGCGACCGCGTCGTCCCAGGCCGCCTGTCCGTGCAGATCGATCATCGAGGCGCGGCACTCGTCGCTCACATTGGTCCGCAGCGAGGCCGTCTCACCCATGTCGGTGAACGTATCCACCCGCAGGCCCTGCGAGCCGACCACGCCCAGCGACGACAGCAGCATCGAGCCCGCGATGAGCGCCACCGGCACCCCGGCGAACCAGGTGAATCGTTCGGCGCGGGTGATCGGCTCGCCGCCGCCATCGGCAAGCTGTACCGCCGGGGCCTTCGAAGGGTTCACCAGCGCGTAGCCAAAGGCATAGAGCGCATAGAGCAGCGCCAGCAGGATGCCGGGCAAGAGCGCCGCCTGGAAAAGCGTGCCCACCGACACCACGGCGGGCTCGCCCAGGTAGGTGAGCGCGTCCGAGCAGCCGGCAAGCTGCGCGCGGTTCTCCTGCGCCACGGAATAGAGATCGCCCGCCAGCGTGCCCAGAAGCACGATCACGATCGACGGCGGGATGATCTGCCCCAGCGTGCCCGAGGCCGCGATCACCCCGGTAGCGATCTGCGGCGAATAGCCGTTGCGCAGCATGGTTGGTAGGCTCAGAAGCCCCATCGTCACCACCGTCGCGCCCACGATCCCGGTCGAGGCGGCGAGGAACGCGCCCACCACCACCACCGACACCGCGAGGCCCCCGGGCAACGGCCCGAACACCCGCGCCATCGTGGTGAGCAGGTCGTTGGCGATCTTGGACCGCTCCAGCGTGATGCCCATCATCACGAACATCAGCACCGCGAGCAGCGTCTCGATCGCCGCGCCCGCCAGAACGCGCTCGTTGATGCGATTGACGATGAACGAGATATTGCGGTCGAGCGCCGTCTCCCAGCCCTGCGGGAACACCGGCATGCCGCTACGCGGCAGCTCGGGGTACCGGAAGATCGAGATGGACTCGGGCCGCGCGCCACCGGCGACGAGGGCGTTATACGCCTCGCTCGACGTGTCGATGGCCTGGTGAATCAAGAGCCCCGCGCTGTCGAGCCCGGCGATGATCGCGAAGGAAACGATCCCGGCGCCGCCGATGGCGAAGGCCACCGGAAAACCCGAGAGTATCCCCCCGAACAGGCACAGGAACACGATGATCAGGCCGATCTCGACGCCGTCAAGTCCGAATAGCATGTCTCACCCGCCCCTTTAATGCGTGCCTTCATAGGCTTCTTCGCCCTCGCCCAGCGTGTCGCGGTCGAGGTATCTGTCGGTGCTTTCCAGCCCCTCGCGGTATTCCAGCAGCGAGCGCCAGAAGAACGCCATCGCATGCAGGAAGATCATGCCGGCGAAGAACACAAGCAGCACCTTGAACAGGAAATACCCGTTGAACCCGTTGGGGCTGAACCCGATGGTTTCGACGTTCCAGCGCAGCGCCCGCGCCTTCAGTAGCAGCCGGTCAATGGTGTCAGAGGCCGATGGCTTGGGCACGATCAGGTGCCGCCAGAGGAAGAACCAGCCATACATCCAGATGAGCACCGCCATCGGCATCATGAAGACGAGGCTGCCCACCATGTCGATCCCCCGCTTGGCACGGTGGCTGACCTGGGCATAGATCAGGTCCACCCGCACATGCCCGCCCTGCACGAAGGTGTAGGTACAGCACAGCGCCACCACCATGGCGTTGTAGAGCTTGAGTTCCTCGGCCCACCAACTGATGTCGAATTCCAGCGGTATGCCCACGCCCAGAACGATGTCAGGCCGCGCAAATATCCGCTGAACGAAAACGATGACGATCTGCTGGATCACCATAACGAGGCCCGCCCAGGCCACGAGGCGGCCTACCGTGTTGGCAAAGCCCTCAAGGCCGCGTACGCAGGCCCACATCACGCCCTTGCGCCAGATGCCGATGCCGGTCAGCACGAGGAAGGTGGTGAATACCACGAAGAAGAACTCGACCGATCCGCCGTAATAAACCACCCGCATGATGGCCTGCTTGTCGGACCAGTCGAGCCAGAGGCCCGGATGCGTGACCGCGTAGCCAAAGTTCACGAAGGCCATTGCGACGTTCTGGAAAAACCACAGGACTGCGTCGATCATGTTTCCCCCTCGCACCCGCGATCCTCCGCGCGGGCACCTGCCCCTGCCAGGTAGGCGCGCAGGCCCCGGATACCCCGGGGCCTGCGCCGTTAGTTACCGGCGATTGGCCTCAGCCCAGCACGCGGTCACGCTGTGCGGTATAGGCACCGTCGGATTTCTGGATCCACGAGGACGAGGCCGCCATCGACGCCATGTAGCTGTCGTAGACGCGCTTGTAGATGTCGTCGCCCATGTTTTCCTGATGGACCTCGTTGGAGGCCTGGCCGAACGCGTCCCAAACGCTGTCGGGGAATTCCAGCGTTTTGACGCCCGCGGATTGCAGGCGCTGAAGCGCGGCGGAGTTGTTGGCAAGGAACTGCGCGAGGTTCCACTGATGCGCCTCGGCGCAGGCGATCTCGACGATCTTCTGCTGCTGTGCGTTCAGGCTCTCGAACACCTCGCGGTTCATGCCGATCGACAGGCCCGCGCCCGGCTCGTGGAAACCGGCAGTGTAGTAGGTCTTGGTGATCTCCTGGAATCCGGCCTTTTCATCGGCCCAGGGTCCGATCCACTCGGTGCCGTCGATGGCCCCCGAGGCAAGCGCCTGGTAGACTTCCGATCCGGGCAGGTTCTGGACGCTCGCGCCCAGCTTGCCCAGCGCCTTGCCGCCCAGGCCCGGCATGCGGAACTTGAGGCCGTTGAAATCCTCGGGGCCGTTGATCTCCTTCGAGAACCAGCCGCCCGCCTGCGCGCCGGTATTGCCCGCGAGGAACGACTTGAGACCGAAAATCTGGCCCAACTCGTCGTGGAAGCCGGCGCCGTCGCCGTGGTAATACCAGTTCACCAGTTCCTGCGCCGTCATGCCGAAGGGCACCGAGGTGAAGAAGGCATACGCAGGGTGCTGACCGACGAAATAGTAATCGGCCCCGTGATACATGTCGGCCTGACCGGCGGTCACGGCGTCGAACACCTCGAACGCACCGACGAGTTCACCTGCGCCCTTTACATCGACCGTGAGGCTGCCATCGGACATACCGTTAATGCTGTCGGCCACGCGCTGCGCGGCGTCGAACACACCGGCAAGACCGCGGCCCCACGTGGTGACCATCGTCAGCGTGCGATTGCCCTGCGCGATGGCAGGCGCGGCCAGCGTTCCGGCAGCGGCAGCACTGCCGCCAATCGCGGTATTTTTCAGAAACGAACGGCGATCCATTATGGTTCCCTCCCCATTTTTGAGCGGTCGCCCCTCTCCCGGACGTTCCGCGGATCGTTAAAGTGCGCAGACCTTAGCCCGCGATTCGCGACCTGCAAATACCGATTACTGCGTAGTCACACGGATTTTTGTCGCATCCTTCCCGTGTCGATTCCGCCTTGCACACGCGCGGGCGCAGGTGTTCAACACGGCCATGAAGCCGAAAATCCTCACCACACTGCCCGGTTATACCGCCGCGCTGTTCCGGGCCGACCTGATCGCCGGGATCACCGTGGCCACGGTGGCGCTGCCGCTCAGCATCGCCATTGCCATCGCGTCGGGTGCGTCGCCCGCAACGGGTCTGACCACGGCGATCATCGGCGGCTTCCTTCTCTCGGCGCTCGGCGGCAGCCGGGTGCAGATCGGCGGACCGACCGGGGCGTTCATCGTCGTGGTCTACGGGGTGATCGCCGAGCACGGTCACGACGGTCTGGTGCTCGCAACGCTGATGGCGGGGCTGATACTTGTGATCGCCGGATATTTTCGCGCCGGCAGCCTTATCCGGCACATCCCCGAGGCAGTAATCAGCGGCTTTACCATCGGCATCGCCATCATCATCGCCACCAGCCAGTTGCGCGACCTCTTCGGCCTGTCCGCAACCGACCTGCCCGCCGATTTCCTGCCCAAACTCGCCGCGCTCTGGGAGGCGCGCGAAACCTTCGATCCGCGCGCGCTCGCGATCGGGGGCGGCACCTTGGCGGTGATCCTCGTGCTGCGCCGTCTCGCCCCGCGCTTTCCGGGATTGATCGTGGCCATGGCGCTCTGTTCCGGGGCGGTCGTGCTGCTGGACCTGCCCGTGGACACGCTGCAATCGCGCTTTGGCGCGCTGCCCAATACCCTGCCCTGGCCGCAGATACCGGAGCTCAGCCTTCAGCGGATGACCGAACTGCTTCCCTCGGCGCTTGTCATCGCCTTTCTCGCCGGGGTGGAATCGCTCCTGTCGGCCTCCGTTGCCGACCGGATGATCGGGGGCAACACCCGCCCCAATGCCGAGGTAATCGCCAATGGCGTGGCCAACACGGGCGCGGCGCTCTTTGCCGGGCTGCCCGTGACCGGGGCCATCGCGCGCACCGCCACCAATGTTCACGCAGGCGGCAGGACGCCGGTGGCCGGAATGATCCATGCCATCGTCATCCTGCTCGTGATGCTGCTTGCAGCGCCACTTGCGGGTTTCTTGGCCATGCCCGCGCTGGCGGGGCTGTTGCTCATCACCGCATGGAACATGTCCGAGCCGCAGCACTGGCACCGCCACCTGGCGGCGCGGCGCTCGGATCAGGGGCTCTTATTGATCACGCTGGTGCTCACGGTGCTGACGGATCTCACTCTGGCCATTGGCGTGGGCGTGGCGCTTGGTCTCGCCATGCGGCTCAGGCGGCGCGAGGTGCCCGAGGCCGAGTGGCACGATCCCGACCGCTGATCCCGCGCGACCGGAACCCGATCGGTGCCGCCCTCGCGGCAAGAGGCTGGAAATGGTACCGGTTTGGCCTTATCGCTTTCGTATGAAAGGCTGGCTCGCAACCGCAAGGCTCAACTACGGGCAGAAGCTGTTTCTGCTCGCCACCCTGCCGTTGATCCTGACGGCGGTGGCAGTCTCGGTCGTGGTCACGCTGCAAGCGCGGCAGATGGCCGAACGCGAGATCGAAACCCTGGAGGCGCAGCTCATCTCGGCCAAGCGCGCGGAGCTGAAGAATTACATCTCCATCGCGCGCACCGCCTTCGTCAACATCTATGGCCGCGCCGCCCCCGACGACCGCGAGGCGATGGAACAGGTCAGCCAGATCCTCGCCGCCATGCTCTACGGGCAGGATGGCTACTTCTTCGTCTTCGACTACAACGGCACCAACCTCGTCAGCCCCCGGCGCACCGAGTTGATCGGGCGCAACTGGACCGGGCTGGAGGATTCGTCGGGCGTGCCCGTCACTGACGAGCTGATCCGTCTGGCGCGCTCGGGCGGGGGCTATCACAGCTTCATCTGGCCCAAGCCCTCGACCGGCGAGCGCACGCAGATGGTGGCCTATGTCATCGGGCTTCAGGACTGGCAGTGGGCGATCGGTACGGGGGTATTCATCGACGACGTGATCGCAGCGGTCGCCGCTTCGCGACAGCAAGTGGAGACGCGCGTGCAGCGCACCTTTTTCTATGTCGGCGGGGCGACGATGCTCGCGCTGATCTTCGTCTTCGTGACCGGCCTCTTCATCACGATCCGCGAGCGCCGCCTCGCAAATGCCAAGCTCAAGATGCTGACACAGCGTGTGTTCGACGCGCAGGAAGAAGAGCGCGGGCGCGTCGCGCGCGAATTGCATGACGGCATCAGCCAGATACTCGTGGGCGTGCGCTACGCCCTGGAAACCGCACGGCGGCGGCTGGCCGCAGGCGATGCGCGCGCCGGGGATACGCTCGACCGCGGTGCCGCGCATCTCTCCACCGCCATCCAGGAGGTGCGCCGCATCAGCCGGGATCTGCGCCCCGGCGCGCTCGACGATCTCGGCCTCGGCCCCGCGCTCAAGGCGCTGGCAGAGGATTTCGGCCGCCGCACCGGCATCGAGACCCAGTTTGCGACCGTGGTGTTTCGCAACCGGCTCGACGAGGAAGCCAAGATCGCGCTCTACCGCATCGCACAGGAGACGCTCACCAATATCGAGCGCCATTCCGCTGCGACGCGCGTCCATATCGACCTGCGCGGCCACGCAAGCGGTGGCACACTGCGCATCACCGACAACGGCTGTGGCATCGACGCCGCGCGCGCGAGCGCAGGCGGCGGGCTCGGCCTGCGCAACATGCAAGAGCGCATCGAGCAGATCGACGGGCGTTTCGAGATCCGCTCCTCGCCCGAGGGCACCGAGATCGAGGCCACGGTGCCGCTCACCCATCTTCTGACGCCGCAGGGCCAGTCCGAGACGGCCCCCGAAACAAAAAGGGCAACGGCATGACCCACGCTCCCACCCGCGTCGTCATCGTCGACGATCATCCGATGGTCACAGAGGGCATCCAGTCCATCCTCGAAAGCTACGAGGATATCGAGGTGATCGCCGCGCTCGCCGATGGGCATGCAATCATTGACCAGATCAGAGACCTCGCCCCGGACGTGGTCCTGCTCGACCTCAACATGCCGGGGATCGGCGGGCTATCAACCACCGAGATCCTGCTCGAACGCCGCCCCGGCACGCGCATCCTGATCCTCAGCATGCATGACAGCCCCGAATACATCACTTCGGCGCTCAGCCACGGGGCCTCGGGCTACGTGCTCAAGGACGTGCCGGTAGACGAGATCAAGCACGCCATCGACGCGGTGATGGCCGGGCAGCGCTATCTCTGCACCGGCGCGCAGGGCTCGCTCGCCCCGTTTGTCGCGCCCGACCGCGAACAACTCACCAACCGCGAACAGACCATCCTGCTCTTGCTCGCGCAGGGCAAATCCAACAAGGAAGTGGCCGGTGCGCTCGACATCTCGGTGCGCACGGTCGAAACCCACCGCAAGAACATAAAGCGCAAGCTCGGCATCTCATCGACCGCAGGGCTCACGCGCTACGCGCTCGAACACGGGGTCTTGCAGGGCACCGGCGTGCGGATGTGACCTGTGCCTGGAACGGATTGACACAAAACGGGAACACCTGTAGAACATGAGCGACATGTCCGCACGGAGGCCGGGATGCTGACCAGAAAACAACGCGACCTGCTCGATTTCATCCACAAGCGCGTGCAACGCGACGGCGTCCCGCCCAGCTTTGACGAGATGCGCGAAGCGCTTGACCTCCGGTCAAAATCCGGCATCCACCGTCTGATAACGGCACTGGAGGAACGCGGCTTCATCCGGCGCCTGCCGCACCGTGCCCGCGCAATCGAGATCGTGCGCCTGCCCGACATGATCGCCGACCAGGGGCAGACCGGCTTCGTCCCGCGCGTGGTCGAGGGCGACCGCCGCTACGCCCCGCCACAGCCCGCCAACGCCATGCCGGTCGAAACCGCCGATGCGCTGTCGCTGCCGGTGATGGGTCGCATCGCCGCCGGCACGCCGATTGAGGCGATCGCCCATGCCAGCCACAACATCAGCGTCCCCGCCGAGATGATCTCGGGCCGGGGCGATCACTACGCGCTCGAGGTCAAGGGCGATTCCATGATCGACGCCGGCATCAACAACGGCGACGTGGTCATTATTCGCGAAACACAGGTGGCCGATAACGGCGATATCGTGGTCGCGCTGATCGAGGACCAAGAGGCAACGCTCAAACGCTTCTTGCGCCGCGGGCACACCATCGTTCTCGAGGCCGCTAACCCCGCCTACGAGCCGCGTGTCCTGCCCGAGGACATGGTGCGCGTGCAGGGTCGTCTCGTCGGGCTGATCCGCACCTACTGATCCTGGCCCGGCGCCCACGGGCGCCGCCCCGCCACGATCGCCGCGCTCTGCAACAGCGTTCCGTCAGCAAAGATCGCAAGCGAGCCGGTCACGCGCAGCGTGCGCGGCGAGGCCACGCGGCAACCGCCCTCGGGCACCCCCTCGGGATCGGTCGTCAACACCAGAAGTTGCGCGCCTGCACAGTCAATCGGGCCACGCGCCGCGGCGCGACCAAGACGCACGGAAACCGCGAAGGGGGCCAGCAGATCATCGCTCCATCGCGCATGGGCCTCTTCCTGCGCGGCGGCATCGCCATCGTTTTCCAGCCAGTTCCGGGCCACGAAGCCGCCCCCGCGCGGCTTGTTGAGCGCGCGCCCCGCCTCGGTCATCACGCCCACCAGTCCACCACTGTCGGCGATGAGCAGCACCGGGCGCCCGGCCTGCGCCCACAGGAGCGCGGCCACCGCCACCGGAGCAAGGCCCATGAGGCGTGCACGCCCCTGCCACAGCACCACGAATAGCATGCCCAGCGCGATCAGCGGCAGCGCATTCGCATCGGGTGCCACCACCGGGACGCGCGCCCCCTCAAGCCCCGCGGACCAATCGGCAACGCCGAGGATCCAGTCGAGCCCCCACCCCATCACCCACAGCGGCAACCCGTCGAGCCCGAAGGGCAGCAATAGCGCCGCGATCACCGCCGCGGGCATCACCAGCACCCCCATCAGCGGCACGCTCGCAAGGTTCGCGGGCAGGCCGTATTGCGCAAACTGGTTGAAATGTGCCGCCGCAACCGGCGCGGTCGCCGCCCCCGCCACAGCCGACGAAATGACCACCGCCAGCACCGGGCGCAGCCAGCGCGACCCCAGCGGCACCTGTGCGTCGCGCAACCAACCGAACACGGCGACAAGCGCCACCGTCGCGGCAAAGGACATCTGGAAGCCGGGACCGAGCAGCGCCTCGGGCCGCAGGCAAAGCACGATGATCGCCGCGACCGCAACCGCGCGCAAACTGAGCGCGCGGCGGTCGAGGATCACCGCGATCAGCATCACCGAGGCCATGACGAAGGCGCGTTCGGTCGCCACGTTCCCCCCCGACAACGCGAGATAACCCGCCCCGGCGAGCAGCGCGAGCGCGGCGGCAATCTTCTTTATGGGCCATTTGAGCGCCACCCGAGGCGCCGCCGCGAGCACCAGCCGCACGGCGGCAAAGACAAAACCCGCGACCAGCCCCATGTGCAGCCCCGAGATCGCCAGCAGGTGCGCGAGGCTCGATATGCGCATCGCCTCCAGCGTATCCTGCGACAGGCCCGAGCGGTCGCCGGTCATGATCGCGGCGGCAAAAGCACCGGGCTGACCCGGCAGGCGCGCGCGGACGTGATCGGCAAGCGCCATCCGGATGCGGAACAGGTGTTGTTCCCCTCCGGCCTCGGCCAGCGCAATCACCGGCACGCGGGTATAGCCCACCGCGCCGATCCTCTGGAACCACGCATGCCTCCGAAAATCGAAACCGCCCGGCTCCACCGGCCCGGCGGGCGGCGCGAGATGGGCGGTGGTCATGACCCGCAGCCCCGGCACGACATCCTCGGCATCGGCAACCCCGTGCAACGAAACGCGCACCCGCACCGGCACCCGGTCGGGATCGACCCGAGAGAGCGTGACCCGGTCGAGCGTCAGGCGCAACGCGTCCGAGGCCGACCGATCAATCGCGACGATCCGTCCCTCGACCGGGCCGTAATAGCGAAAGCCCAGCACCGGGCCCGCCACCAGATGCGTGCGCATGCCCGCGATCGCCACGCCGGCCAGCAATACCGCCAGCGCACAGCCCAGCGGCCCGGACCATTCCCGCCCCCGCCACAGCGCCAGTGCGAGGACCGCTGCCGCGAGCGCGCCGCAGGAGGCGAGCACCGCGCCGGGCGGTTCATCCGGCAGGGCGAAATACCCGCCGATGCCGCAGGCCAGAAGAACCGGAACCCACGGAAACAGCGCCCCGCGCTGGAGGAGCCAGCCGCGCTCGATCACCTCTGCGATGCGCGCCACTTGTCTCCCTCCCGGTGGGCCGATAGATAGGCCGCATCCTCGCCCCGGCATCGTTAAGAAAAGGTTAAGCCCGCCCATGACGCAACAGGTCGTGACCCGTTTCGCCCCTTCGCCTACCGGTTTCCTGCATATCGGCGGGGCGCGCACGGCGCTGTTCAACTGGCTCTATGCGCGCGGTCGCGGCGGCCGCTTTCTCTTGCGCATCGAGGATACCGACCGCGCCCGCTCCACCCCCGAGGCGACACAGGCGATCCTCGACGGGTTGGCCTGGCTGGGCCTTGACCATGACGGCGAGGCCGTGAGCCAGGCCGCCCGCGCCGACCGCCACGCCGAGGTCGCGTATCAGCTTCTGGAGGCGGGCGAGGCCTATCGCTGCTACGCCACGCAGGAAGAGATCGAGGCGTTCCGCGAGACGGCCCGCGCCGAGGGCCGCTCAACTCTCTACCAAAGTCCGTGGCGCGACGCCGATCCGGCCAGCCATCCCGAGGGCGCACCCCATGTCATCCGCATCAAGGCCCCGCGCGAGGGCACCACGGTGATCGCCGACGTGGTGCAGGGCGACGTGACGATCCGCAACGATCAGCTCGACGACATGGTTCTGTTGCGCAGCGACGGCTCGCCGGTCTACATGCTCGCCGTCGCGGTGGACGATCACGACATGGGCGTGACCCATGTGATCCGGGGCGACGACCACCTCAACAACGCCGCGCGCCAGATGCTGATCTACCAGGCGATGGGCTGGCCCCTGCCCACCTACGCCCATATCCCGCTGATCCACGGCCCCGACGGCAAGAAGCTGTCGAAGCGCCACGGCGCGCTCGGGGTCGCGGAATACCGGGACATGGGCTATCCGGCGGCTGGGATGCGCAATTACCTCGCCCGTCTCGGCTGGAGCCACGGCGATGACGAATTCTTTACCGACGCGCAGGCGCGGAAGTGGTTCGACATCACCAGGATCGGCAAGGCCCCCGCGCGGCTCGACTTCAAGAAGCTGGAGAATCTCTGTGGTCAGCACATCGCGGCAACGGCGGATGCTGCACTGCTGCATGAATTGCAGGGATTCCTGGCCGTGACCGGTGCGCCCCCGCTGTCTGATGCAAAGTTGGCGCTCATGGAACGGGGCATGTACTGCCTCAAGGATCGCGCCAAGACATTTCCAGAACTTCTTGATAAAGCGGCATTTATCATAACCGATCGCCCCATCGTCCCGGAGGAGAAGGCGGCAGCGCAGCTCGACAATGTATCCCGTCGTATACTGATAGAATTGACGCCGCAGTTGCAAAATGCTACGTGGTCCCGCGACAGTCTCGAGACCGTGGCGAATGGCATAGCCGAGGCTCACGGAATGAAATTCGGCAAGCTGGCGGGGCCGCTCCGGGCCGCGCTGGCCGGGCGCACGGCGACGCCGAGCGTGTTCGACATGATGCTGGTCCTCGGGCGAAAGGAAACGATCGCCCGGCTGACCGACGCCGCTTGCGACGAGGGGTAATCCTCTGGCAAGGAGAATAAGTATACCCAGTCCGACGCGCCCAGGGCGCGCCGGACTCCGAGAGGGAGGACCCCGGAATGTCAGACGAAAAAAGAACCGCAAAGCTGGAGATCGAAGGCAAGACCTATGAGTTGCCGATCTTTTCGCCAACGGCCGGGCCTGACGTGGTGGATATCCGCAAGCTCTATGGCACGGCGGGCGTCTTCACCTATGATCCCGGGTTCACCTCGACGGCAAGCTGCGACAGCACCATCACCTTCATCGACGGCGACAAGGGCGAATTGCTGCACCGCGGCTACCCGATCGACCAACTGGCCGAGAAGTCGCATTTTTTGGAGGTCTGCTACCTGCTGCTCTACGGCGAGTTGCCCTCGCCCGCGGAACTCGAGGATTTCGAGAGCCGCGTGACCGGGCACACCATGCTGCACGAGCAGATGGTGTATTTCTTCCGCGGCTTCCGCCGCGACGCGCACCCGATGGCGATCATGGTGGGCGTCGTGGGCGCGATGTCGGCCTTCTACCATGACAGCACCGATATCCGCGACCCGTGGCAGCGTGAAGTGGCCTCGATCCGCATGATCGCCAAGATGCCGACCATCGCGGCCTGGGCCTACAAGTACTCCATCGGGCAGCCCTTCGAATATCCGCGCAACGATCTCGACTATGCGTCGAACTTCCTGCGCATGTGCTTTTCGGTCCCGGCCGAGGATTACGAGGTCAACCCGATCCTCAGCCGCGCGATGGATCGCATCTTCACCCTGCACGCCGATCACGAGCAAAACGCATCCACCTCGACGGTGCGGTTGGCCTCGTCGTCGGGGGCCAACCCGTTCGCCTGCATCGCCGCCGGCATCGCCTGCCTGTGGGGGCCCGCGCATGGCGGCGCCAACCAGGCGTGCCTGGAAATGCTGCAGGAGATCGGCACGCCCGACCGCATCCCCGAATTCATCGCCCGCGCCAAGGACAAGGACGACCCGTTCCGCCTGATGGGGTTCGGCCACCGCGTCTACAAGAATTTCGATCCGCGCGCCAAGGTGATGAAGCAATCCGCCGACGAGGTGCTGGAGCTTTTGGGCATAGATAACAACCCGACGCTGCAGGTCGCCAAGGAGCTGGAGAAACAGGCGCTTGCGGACCCGTATTTCACCGAGAAGAAGCTGTTCCCGAACGTGGATTTCTATTCGGGCATCATCCTCGAGGCGATGGGCTTCCCGACCTCGATGTTCACGCCCATTTTCGCGGTGTCACGCACAATCGGCTGGATTTCCCAGTGGAAAGAGATGATCAGCGACCCGCAGATGAAGATTGGCCGCCCGCGCCAGCTCTATCAGGGTGCGACGCTGCGCGACTACGTGGATATCGAGAAGCGTTAAGGATTTCAGTTCGCGCCATGCGATTTGATGGAAAAGGTCCGCCAATGGCGGGCCTTTCTTGTTCGGGGATGGTGTCAGGATTGGCCTGTTTCTGCCTTTGGCCTGACGGTTGAGAAGCCGCGCGATGCTAGTCCCGCCGTCCGCCCCAGACTAGGAACGCCCCGTCGCCTCAGCGCCCTTCGAACCGCGCGCTGCGCTTTTCAAGAAAGGCCAGCACGCCCTCTTGGAAATCGCGGCTCTGGCCGCAGGCGCCTTGCAGCCTTGCCTCAAGGTCCAGCTGAGCCTCAAGCGTATTGTCCCACGACCCCCGGATCGCCTCTTTTACCGCGCGGTAGGCCTGCGTCGGCCCGGAGGCAAGCTTTGCCGCGCGGGCCTGCCAATGCGCCTCGAACCCCTCGTCGCTCACGCATTCCCAGATCATGCCCCAGTCGCTCGCCTGCCTTGCGCTGATCGGTTCGGCAAAAAGCGCGGCCCCCATCGCCTTGGCGAGCCCCATCTGGCGCGGCAATGCCCATGTTCCGCCAGCATCGGGCATCAGCCCGATGCGGGTGAATGCCTGCAGGAAATAGGCACTCTCGGCGGCGATGACCACGTCCGCCGCCAGCGCGAGGTTGGCCCCCGCCCCCGCCGCGGGACCGCCCACCGCACTGATCGTCGGCACCGGGCAGTCGGTGATCGCGCGCAGCATCGGTACGTATTCCTCGCGCAGCACCCGTTCGAGATCGAGCGTGGCGGCATTGCCGCCGTCGCTGAGGTCCTGCCCCGAACAGAACGCGCGGCCATTGCCGGTGAGCACCGCCACCCGCGCCTCGCGGCCCGCGTGGGTAACGGCATCGGTGATCTCGGCGCGCATCCGGGTGTTGAGTGCGTTCATGCGCTCGGGCCGGTCGAGGCACAGCGTGGCCACGTCGTCAGAGATGTCGAGCGTTATGGTCTCGTAATGCTTCATGGTGTCGCGCCTCCTGCGTGCTGTCACGCCATCAAAGCGCAGGCAGCCGGCAAGGCCAAGGGGGACGGCGCGTCAATCGTCGAGGATTTCACGCAACCGCGCTTCTTCCTGCGCGCTGAGCCGGGCCGTCCCGGGCTCTGTCGCCACCGAGCGGCGCCGCAAGTAGAGCCCCCCCATCACCAGCCCCGCGCCCAGCATCAGCGGCCCGGCGAGCCAGAGCAGGAGGTTCGCGCCGCCAACCGTGGGTTTGAGCAGAACGTACTCGCCATAACGATCGACGATGTAGTCCACCGCCTCCTCGTTGGTGTCGCCCGCCACCAGCCGCTCGCGCACCAGCAGACGCAGATCGCGCGCCAGTTCGGCGTTGGAATCGTCGATGCTCTCGTTGCGGCACACGAGACAGCGCAACCCGGCAGAAATATCGCGCGCGCGCGCCTCGAGCGCCGGGTCGTCGAGCACTTCGTCGGGCTGCACCGCGAATACGGGCGCGGCGATCATGCACAGGACAAGGATCAGCCGTTTCATTCCGCGGGCACCCCCTGCGGCACCTTGCGCGCCCCTGCGGCCACGCGGAAACGACGGTCGCTCAGAGAGATGAAACCGCCCAGCGCCATCAGGATTGCACCCCCCCAGATCCAGTTCGCCAGCGGCTTGTAATAGCTGCGCACCGCCCAGCCGCCGCCATCCTGCGGGTCGCCGATGGCCACATAGATGTCACGCAGGAAGCCATTGTCGAGCGCGGCCTCGGTGGTGGGCATCTGCGCCACGGGATAGACCCGCTTCTCGGGCCGCATGGTGCCGATCTCGCGGCCATCCCGGCCCAGCGTCAGCGTGGCGACGGTCGCGATATAGTTCGGCCCCTGCTCGCGATGCACCTCGTCGAGGCGCAGCGTATAGCCAGACAGCTCCAGCGTGTCACCCTCCTGCATCACGCGGATGTCCTCGGCCTCCCACGCCATCATCGCGGAAATGCCCGCGATGGTCACACCGAACCCGGCATGCGCCACCGACTTGCCCCAGTCGGCGCGCGGCAGACGGGTCAGGCGGGCGAGCCGCCCGCGCCCGCGCCCGGTGCGCGACCACAGGTCCACTGCCGCGCCCGAGACGAGCCACGCCGCCAGCAACATCCCCACCGGCCCCAGCGCCGAGCGCCCGCTCTGCATCGCCCAGGCCAGCGCACCCACCGCCACCGCCAGCACAAAGGCCGGGGCCAGCGCGCGCAGCACGCGCCCCACCTTGGCGCGTTTCCACGACAGCATCGCCCCCACCGGCAGCACGAGGCCGAGCGCCACCATGAACGGCGTGAAGGCCGCGTTGAAGAACGGCGCCCCCACCGACAGCTTGCGGTCGAACGCCATTTCCGCGACCAGCGGCCATAGCGTGCCGAAGAACACCACGAACGCCGCGACCGCGAGCAGGATATTGTTCAGCACAAGCGCGGATTCGCGGCTTACCACGCCGAACACGCCCTTGGCCTGCATCGCCCCGGCCCGCGCGGCAAAGAGCGTGAGCGCCCCCAGCATGAACACCGCGAGAATGGCCAGCAGGAACACCCCGCGCTCGGGATCGGTGGCAAAGGCGTGCACGCTCGTCAGCACCCCCGAGCGGGTGATGAACGCCCCCACCATCGAGAATCCGAAGGCGATGATCGCCAGCAGGATCGTCCAGCTCTTGAGCGCCTCGCGCTTCTCCACCACGATGGCAGAGTGCAAGAGCGCGGCAGCAACGAGCCACGGCATGAAGCTCGCATTCTCGACCGGGTCCCAGAACCAGAAACCACCCCAGCCCAGCTCGTAATAGGCCCACCACGACCCCAGCCCGATACCGATGGTGAGAAACACCCATGCCGCCAGCGTCCAGGGCCGCACCCAGCGACCCCACGCGGCATCCACGCGCCCCTCGATCAATGCCGCCACGGCAAAGGAAAAGGTCATCGAGAGCCCGACATAGCCCAGGTAGAGGAATGGGGGATGGAACGCGAGGCCGGGATCTTGCAGCAACGGGTTGAGGTCCTGCCCGTTGAAAGGCGGCACGGCCATGCGCAAAAACGGGTTGGACGTAAACAGCACGAAGGCGAGGAACGCCACCCCGATCATCGCCTGAACGCTCAGTACCCGCGCCTTGAGCGTCGGCGGCAGGTTGTCGCCAAACCACGCCACCGCCGCGCCGAAGATCGACAGGATCAGCACCCACAGGAGCATCGAGCCCTCGTGATTGCCCCAGACGCCGGTGATCTTGTAGAGCAGCGGCTTGTCGGTATGGCTGTTGAGCACCACGAGTTGCACCGAGAAATCCGAGGTGACAAAGGCATAGGTCAGCGCGGCGAAAGACGCCGCGATCAACAGGAACTGCGCGGTGGCGGCCGGCTCGGCCACCGCCATCCATCCGGGCCATCGCCGATGCGCGCCAATGAGCGGGATCGTGGCCTGAAGACAGGCCACGAAAAGGGCGAGGATGAGGGAGAAGTGGCCAAGTTCGATAATCATGACTGTGAGTATAGGGGCTGCGCGCCCGCCATCCAATCGCAATCGGCGTAAATCCCGGATCACATTGTCGCGGCACCCCTCAGCGCCCGGCGCGCCAGTCCGTCAGCGCGGCGTTTTCCTCCGGCGCGACGGCGCCCAGCGTGGCGCGCGCATCCGGACCGGGATCGGCGGCACCGGGGCTGTCATGGCGCAGGCGGCGCAGGCCCTCGATCGTGGCGAGCACCTGCGGCGCGTGTGCGAGGCTTGCTGCCAGCCCGCGCTGGAACTCCTGCCCCTTGGCCTGGTGGCGGGCCCCGAAATAGAAGCTCACGATCGCGCCCAGAAGCCACCACAGCGGCTCGGGCACCAGCGCCAGCCCCGCCATCCGCTCGCCAAACCACAGCGGATCGACCATCGCCGCCACCATCAGGCCCAGCGTGCCGAGCGCCATCGCCGGGCGCGGAAGGCGGTTGAGCGCGTCGATGACCCGGTCGAACAGGCCGCTGCCCTCCGGTCGGAACTCTGCCGCCATCTGGTCGAGCGCCGCGCGCTGCATCGCGGCCGCGCGGGCATCGGCGGCCTCGGCATTGACACGAAACACCTCGGCCGTTTCGCGCACGACGTTGCCGCCACCGCCGAACAGCACCCGCAGGATATCGCCTACCATTCCGCCACCCTCCTCTGAAACCCGGCGTCGCTCAGGTGATAGCGCGGCGAGATGAACTCCTCGGCGCGCCGTATCCAGCCGCCCTTGCCGCCGGACCGCGCGCGCGCGAACTTGCGCAGGGCCGGGCGGGCATCGGCGAGGCGGAAATAGTAATTGCGGCGCGCGATCCCGTAGGCGTCGGCGATGTGGCCGGGGGCGGCGCGTGCGGCGGCTTCTGCGGCGGCCACGGTCCGCGGGCCGATCACCCCGTCCACCGCCACCGCCTGCCCCATCTCGCGCAACAGCCGCTGAAGGATACGCACGGCATTCGCCCCGGCATTCACCTGCATGTCGAACACGCCGGCGCGCAGCGCCTGTGGCAGCCGCGCGATACCGGGGCGGTGGTAATAGTGCTCGATGAAGAGATCGACCGCCTGCGCGCGTGTCACCCGCCGCACGTCGGCCTCGTCCACATCGCCATCGCCGTCGAGATCGATCCCCAGACGCCGCAGCGTGTGGATCGTCACACCGAAACTGGTGGCCCCGCCCGGATCGTCCGGGTCGTTGACGAAGCCGCCCTCGCGGGCGACGATCTCTTCAGCTATCCGCTCGACACTTCGCATCCGCCTGTCCGTCCCGCCCTGTGAAACACGGACGAGAGGATCGTGGCATACAGGTTAACGCGCGCCTGACGCAGCGCGCGCCGACGTCTCAGCCGATCATGGCTTCTTCTTGGTTAAAATACTCGAAAGCCGACGCCGACAGCCCTAGCTTCCGCCCGGTTCCTGGTAGACACCCTGCTCCTTGAGCGCGTCCACGACCTCCTTGGGCATGTAATCCTCGTCGTGCTTTGCGAGGATTTCGGACGCTTCAAAGACGCCATCGCGCAACGAGCCGGTGCCGACCATGCCCTGGTTCTCGGCAAACAGATCGGGCAGGATGCCGGTAAAGGTGACCGGCACCGACGCGCCGCCATCGGTGACGGCAAAGCGCACGGTCTCGCCCTCGCCGCGCCGGATGCTGCCCTCCTCGACCAGCCCGCCGATGCGAAACACCTCCGTCGGCGCGGGCGGCTCGGCGACGACCTGGCTGGGCGAGCGGAAGAAATTGATGCCGTCGCGCATCCCGTAGCCGATAAGCGCGGTGGCCGCGATCAGCGCCAGCGCGGCAATGGCCACGACCTGGACACGGCGTTTCTTCTTGAGGGTTTTCATGGGCTCCACCCTTCGTCAGGGAAAGACCGGGGCCAGCATCAGCCCTGCGGTCTCGGGCAGAGATAACATCAGGTTGGCGTTTTGCAATGCCTGCCCGCTGCTACCTTTTGTCAGGTTATCAAGCGCCGCGATGACGATGGCGCGCCCCGGGCGCCGGTCGGCCACCACCCCGACATGGCAGAAATTGCTGCCCCGGACGTGGCGCGTGCTGGGGGCCTCGCCAAGGGGGAGCACCTCGATGAACGGCTCGGAGCGGTAGGCGGCGGCGAGCGCCTCGTGGATCGCGCCCGCCTCGCCCCGCACGTAGCCCGTAGCGAGGATGCCGCGATTGGCCGGCACGAGGTGCGGCGTGAACTGAACCTGCACCGGCCGCCCGGCGATCCGGGAAAATTCCTGGTCGAACTCGCCCAGGTGCCGATGCGTGCCGCCCACCGCGTAGGCGTGATAGCCCTCGGAAAGCTCGGCATGGAGCAGGTTTTCCTTCAGGCTGCGCCCCGCCCCCGACACCCCGCATTTCAGATCGAGGATGATCTCGTCCAGGTCGATCAGCCCCGCGGCGATCAGCGGGCACAGCATGTATTGCCCCGTCGCCGCGTTGCACCCCGTCCCGGCCACCAGCCGCGCGGCGGCGATCTCATCGCGGTAGAACTCGGTCAGCCCATAGACCGCCTCTTTCTGCAACTCCGGCGCGGCATGGGGGTTGCCATACCATTTCTCGTAATCCGCCGGGTCCCGCAGCCGGAAATCCGCCGACAGGTCCACGATGCGCAGATCGCGTGGCAGCCTCGCGATCACCTCCTGGCTGGTCTTGTGCGGCAGCGCGCAAAAGCACAGGTCGATGCCGGAGAAATCAATGGCGTCGATGGTCACGAGGTCGGGCAGGTCGAGATGGCGCAAGTGGGGAAACACAGCGCCCATCGCCTGCCCCGCCTTGGAATTGGCGGCAAGCGCCGCGATCTTGAGCGCGGGATGGGTGGCGATGAGCCGGACAAGCTCGGCCCCGGTATAGCCGGAAGCGCCGAGGATGGCGATCTTATGGGTCATGTCGGTGTCCTCGCAGAGGATGGTCAGTCAGGGATCAGGCGGGCTGGAACGCGATCTCTCGTCGCAGGAACTGCGTCGCGCGGCTCGAAACGCGCTTGGGATCGCCGGTGGTAAGAAATACCCCCTCTTCCCCCTGTCCCAGCTTGTCGGGATGGCGCCCGAGGTAATCGGCAAGGCTCGCCGCCACGAGGCTCGGTTGCGAATAGACCGACACCTCGGGGCCCAGTGCATCGCGGAATACCTCCTCGACCAGCGGGTAATGCGTGCAGCCCAGAACCGCCGCCTGCGGGTGCGGCATCTTGCGCTTGAGCGCGTCCACATGGGACCGCACCAGCGCCTCGGCAAGGATCATGTCGCCTTCCTCGATGGCATCCACCACGCCGCCGCAGGCCTGCGCCTCGACATCCACGCCGATGGCACGAAATGCCAGCTCGCGCTGGAACGCGCGGCTCGCCACCGTGGCGGGGGTCGCAAACAGCGCCACGTTGCTTACCGCCACCTCTCTGGGGGGGGAATTGTCGCCCCATTGCCGCTCGGTCAGCGCCTCAATCAGCGGGACAAAAACGCCCAGCACGCGCTTGCCCTGCGGTACCCACGCCTCCTGCATCCGGCGCAGGGCGGCCGCGGACGCGGTGTTGCACGCCAGGATCACAAGATCACAGCCCGCATCGAACAGCCGCGCCACACCGGACCTGGTCAGCTCATAAATGTCGTCGGCATCGCGCACCCCGTAGGGCGTGTGCGCGTTGTCGCCCAGATAGACCAACGGCACATCGGGCAGGCGCTTGTGCACCGCGTCCCAGACCGTCAGGCCGCCCAGCCCGCTGTCGAAAATTCCAACCGCCATGAACCCGCCTCGAAAGAGATCAGTCGAACTCGAACCCGATCTCGGAGGCCTCGACCGGGTCCGGCGACAACTCATACGTCCTTTGGCGCAGGAACGCCATCAGCGATTTGGTGTCGCCCGCGAACCGGTCGAGCTCGGGGCGCGGGATCGGATTGCCAACCACCACCCGCACGGGGCTGTCCACGCGCGCCCTGAATTCCTTGATCAGCAGGCCCATCCGCAGGGTGGAATGCATGTGGCTCGCCAACTGGAACAGGCGGCTTGTATGGCCGTCGAAATAAACCGGCACCACCGTGGCCGCGCTCTTGGCGATCATCCGCGCGGTAAAGCCGCGCCAGCCGGGGTCGAGCGGGCGCGAGAACGGCTTGGCCGAGGTGCTCACCGTGCCGCCGGGAAAGATGCCGATGGCCCCGCCCTGCCCGAGATACGAGAGCGCGTTCTTGCGCGTTGCGAGGTTAAGCGCCACGGCCTCCTTGGTTTCCTCGAAACTGATCGGCAGAATCACGCGGTCGAGGTCCTCGGCCTTGCGAAACACCTCGTGGGCAAGGATGCGGAAATCGCCCCGCGTGCGGCTCAGGATATGCCCCATCATCAGCCCGTCGAGAATACCGTAGGGGTGATTGGCGATCAGGATCAACGGCCCGTCGCGCGGGATGGTGTCGAGGCTGCCGCCGATGACGTCGAGGCTCAGCCCGTAGCGCTCGACGATCACCTCCCAGAAATTGCGCCCCTGCGAAACCTCGCGCTCGTATCCTGCCGCCCGCTTTATCAGCCCGATGCGGCCCGTCAGGTTCTCCATCGTGCGGATCATCGCGCGCCCGCCCTTGGTCTGGGCCGAGTAGGCATAGCTGATGTCGCGGGCGATATGGCGGGCTGGGCGCATGGGCTGTCCTGGTCTGAGTCGCGCGTGGGCTACGTTTACGCGACGCTCATGACCAGATCACATGACAGTATCATGACGCTCACTCCGCCGCCCGCGCCAGGTCGCCACCCCCCGCGCGGATCGCGGCCAGCAACTCCTCGCGCCGCTTTTCGGCCTTGGCGGCATTGGCCTCCTTCACCGGGCCGAAACCGCGGATGGAAAGCGGAAGCTCCGCCAGCGCGATGATCGCGTCGCGGGTGGCCGCATCGAGCTTGGGCAGCACCTCCGCCATGTCGGCCTCGTATTGACGGATGAGCGCGCGCTCCATTTTCCGCTCAGCACTGCGCCCGAACGGATCGAAGGGCGTACCGCGCAAGCGTTTCAGCGGTGCCAGCACGCGAAACGCGCGCAGCATCCACGGTCCGAACTCACGCTTCTTGGGGCGCCCGTCGGGGCCGGTTTGCGACAGGATTGGCGGGGCGAGGTGGAATTTCATCGTGAAATCACCGCCGAACTCGGCCCGCGCCTTTTCCGCCGTTTCCAGATGCAGCCGCGCGACCTCGTACTCGTCCTTGTAGGCCAGCAGCTTGTGATAACCCGTGGCCACCGCTTCGCGCACGCCCTCATCCGCGATGCCGTCCACCAGCTTGCGGTAACGTTTCGCCAACCGCTTGCCCTGATAAGCGGTCAGGTGGTCGGCGCGATACGCGATCCTTTCCTCCAGGCTCTTGGGCTTTTCCATCACAGAGGGCGTGGCCAAACGCGCCGCCTCGTCGGGCGCGTGCGCCGCCCAGCGGCCCACCTCGAAGGCGCGCAAGTTGGCATCGACCGCCGCGCCGTTCAGGCGGATCGCCTCGGCGATGGCCTCGTGGCTCAGCGGGATCAGCCCGCGCTGCCACGCCGCGCCGAACACCATCATGTTGGAATAGATCGAGTCGCCCATCACCGCCTTGGCCAGCTCCGTGGCATCGAAGAGCTGCACATCCTCGCGCAGCCGCGCCTCGAGCGCCAGTTGCAGCCGGTCAGCGGGCAGGCGGAACTCGGGCTGCCGGGTGAAATCGCCGGTGATGATCTCGTGGCTGTTGACCACTGCCCCCGTGCGCCCGGAACGCGTCAGCCCCAGCGTCTTGGCCCCCGCGGACACCACCAGATCGCCGCCAATGAGCGCATCCGCCTCGCCGGTGGCGACGCGGATAGCGCTGATATCGCCCGGTTTCTCGGCGATGCGGCAATGGATATGCACCGCGCCGCCCTTCTGCGCGAGGCCGGCCATCTCCATCATGCCCGCGCCCTTGCCGTCGATCTGCGCCGCCTGCGCGAGGATCGCGCCGACCGTGACGACCCCGGTGCCGCCCACCCCGGTGATCACCACGTTATGCGTGCCGTCGATCGCGGGCAGCGTGGGCGCGGGCATCTCGGGCAGGTTCAGATCGGCGGTGCTGTCCTTGCGCGGTTTCGCCCCTTCCAGCGTGACGAAGGACGGGCAGAACCCCTTGAGGCAGGAAAAATCCTTGTTGCAGCTTGACTGATCAATCGCCCGCTTGCGGCCCAGCTCCGTCTCGACGGGCACGATGGCCACGCAGTTCGACTGCACCCCGCAATCGCCGCACCCCTCGCACACGTCGGTGTTGATGAACACGCGGCGGTCGGGGTCGGGGAACTTGCCGCGCTTGCGGCGGCGCCGCTTCTCGGCGGCGCAGGTCTGGATGTAGAGGATGACACTGACGCCCTCGACCTGTGCCAGCCGCTCCTGCACCGCCATCAGATCGGAGCGTTCCGCGAATTCGATGCCTTGCGGGAAGGCCTTGGGATCAACATCCTCCTTCTCGTCATAAACGACCGCCAGATGCTTCACCCCCATCGCCCGCAGCTCTGCCGCGATCTGCGGCGCATCCAGCCCGCCATCGTTGGCCTGCCCGCCGGTCATCGCCACCGCGTCGTTGTAGAGGATCTTGTAGGTCATCGTCGTACCCGCGGCGAGCGCCGCGCGGATGGCCTGCACCCCGGAATGGTTATAGGTGCCGTCACCGAGGTTCTGAAACACATGCCCCCGCTTGGAAAACGGCGCCTCCCCGATCCAGTTGGCCCCCTCGCCACCCATATGGGTGAACCCGGTGGTCTCGCGGTCCATCCACTGCACCATGTAGTGACAGCCGATCCCGGCATAGGCGCGGGCCCCCTCGGGCAGCCGGGTCGAGGAATTGTGCGGGCACCCGGCACAGAAATACGGCAGCCGCGTCGCGATCTCCTCGGCATTGTCGCCGGCGCGCGCCTCCGAGAGCGACGCAAGCCCTGCCTTGATCCGGTCGGTGCCGCGCCCCTCCTCGATCAGGATGCCGCCCAGTTTCTCGGCGATCCAGATCGGATCAAGCGCGCCGCGCGTCGGGAATAGCTCTTCGCGATGCATGCCGCCCGCGCCGCCCTTGTACCAGCCATAGACGCGCCGCCCGCGACGATCGTCGAAAATCGCCTCCTTGATCTGCACCTCGATCAGCTTGCGCTTTTCCTCGACCACCACGATCAGGTCGAGCCCCTCGGCCCAGTCATGAAACCCCTGCATGTCCAGCGGAAAGACCTGCCCGACCTTGTAGGTGGTGATCCCCAGCCGCTCGCACTCGGCCTCGTCGATGCCCAGCAACGCCAGCGCGTGCACCAGATCGAGCCAGTTCTTGCCCGCCGCGACAAAGCCGATCTTGGCGCCCGGCTTGCCCCACATGCGCTTGTCCATGCCGTTGGCATGGCTGAACGCCTCTGCGGCAAAGCGCTTGAAGTCGATCATTCGCGTTTCCTGCGCATGCGGCGTGTCGATCAGCCGGATGTTCAGCCCACCCTCGGGCATTGGAAACTCCGGCGTCACGATCTGCACCCGGTCGGGGCGGCCATCGACCACCGCCGTCGCCTCGACCGTGTCCTTCATCGTCTTGAGGCCGACCCAGACCCCGGCAAACCGGCTCAGCGCATAGCCGTAGATGCCGTAATCGATGATCTCCTGCACGCCCGCGGGGCTGACCACCGGCATGTAGGCATCCACGAGCGCCCATTCGCTCTGGTGCAGCACGGTCGAGGATTCGCCGGTATGGTCGTCGCCCATCGCCATCAGCACGCCGCCCTTGGGCGCGGTGCCTGCCATGTTGGCGTGGCGCATCACGTCGCCCGAGCGGTCCACGCCGGGGCCCTTGCCGTACCACAGGCCAAACACGCCGTCATACTTCCCCTCGCCGCGCAACTCCGCCTGCTGCGTGCCCCACAGCGCGGTGGCCGCGAGATCCTCGTTGAGCCCTGCCTGAAAGCGGATGTCAGATTCGCGCAGCAGTTTTTCGGCGCGCGTCATCTGCATGTCCACCGCGCCCAGCGGCGAGCCGCGATAGCCCGTGACATACCCGGCAGTATTCAACCCCGCCGCCCGGTCGCGTGCCTTCTGCATCAGCATCAGCCGCACCAACGCCTGCGTGCCATTGAGAAGAACCGGCGATTTCTCCAGATCGAAGCGATCGTCGAGCGAAACCTTCTGCATCGTCATGTCGCGCCTCCCTTCCTGAGAGCTAGGTCTCAATATAGGGTAATAATAGGTCATAATTTGTGACCTATAAAGCGGAATTTCATAAAAAGATCGTGCTCTTGCTATCGCCGTAACGGGATTTTCTGCTATTACGTCACGAGTGCTGATACTTTTCGGATTAGAGCGCAATGGACTGGGATAAACTCAGAATCTTTCACGCGGTGGCGGATGCCGGGAGCCTGACCCATGCTGGCGACCTGCTGCACCTGTCCCAATCGGCGGTCTCCCGCCAAATCCGCGCGCTCGAGGATTCGCTCAGCGCGACGCTGTTTCACCGTCACGCGCGCGGCCTGATTCTCACCGAGCAGGGCGAACTGCTGTTCGACGCCACCCGCGCGATGATGAAGCGGCTCGAAGCGGCGACCGCACGCATCCGCGACAGCGAGGAAGAGGTGTTTGGCGAGTTGCGCGTGACCACCACCACCGGCTTCGGCACGCTCTGGCTCGCGCCGCGGCTACCCAAGCTCTACGAGAAGTATCCCGATCTCAAGATCGACCTGATGCTAGAGGAGCGCGTGCTCGACCTGCCGATGCGCGAGGCCGATATCGCCATCCGCATGAAGGAACCGAGCCAGGCCGACCTGATCCGCAAGCGGCTGATGACGGTGCACATGTGCCTGTTTGCCACGGAAAGCTACGTGGAGAAACGCGGCATGCCGGAAAATCAAGAGGCGCTGACCGGCCACCGGCTGATCTGCCAGAACCCGCGCTCCGCGCAGGTCGGGGCCGCGGCGACGCTGGTCAGCGAGCTGATGACCAACGACATCTCTTCGCTGCTCACGGTCAACAACTATTTTGGTGTGCTTCAGGGCGTGCTCCACGATCTCGGCATCGGCGTGCTGCCAGATTACCTCAGCCACGATTTCCCGCAGCTCGTTCGTGTCCTGCCGGAATTTACCTCGACGGCCGTGCCGGTATTTCTCGCCTACCCGGAAGAATTGCGGCAATCCAAGCGTGTATCCGCCTTCCGCGATTTCGTGCAGCAGGAGATCGTCGCCTATCGCCGCAGCCTGCGCGAGTGACCCCCACGCCTGACCGCGCGGACCAGCCCCAAATCCGCGTGACCGGATCGTAATCACCCCGCCCAGCCAGCAGGCAGTTCCGGTACTAGATATGCGCTCGCATCATACCGGCCATGTTGCACATGCGGCATTATTGACCTTGATCGCGCCCGGCACCGTCATTATTTCCCAATCATGACGGTGCCGGGCGAAAGCCTATCACCCTCATACCTCCCTGTTGGACTATGGCCGAGCTTAGTGCTCGGCCTTTTTTTTGCGCTGCACATTCTCCGGGCAGGGCCGCCTGCGCCAGCGTCAGTCCCACCACGGTCCGTGATGGCGCCCCGGCTGCCCCAGCCGCTCGAACCCGTGATGACCGAACCGGTCGCGCTGCGCCTGTATCAGCCCCGCGGTTCCATGTCCGTGGCGCATCGTGTCATACCACGCCAGCGCCGCCGAAAGTGCAGGCACCGGATGGCCCGCATGGACCGCCTCGGCCACCACCTGCCGCAGTGCTGGCAGATGCCTGACCAGGCGCTCCGCGAAGCCGGGCGCGAGAAGCAGCTCGCCCTCCGGCGCACCCGCGGCAAAGGCACCGGCGATATCGTCGAGCAGATCGGCACGAATGATGCAGCCCGCCCGCCAGATCCGCGCGATCACCTCCGGCTCCAACGCCCAGCCGTGCTCTTCCGACGCCGCCGCGATCACCCGGAACCCCTGTGCATAGGCCAGCAGGCGCGCGGCGAGGAACGCCTCGGCCAGTGTCTCCGGTGTGGCAACGATCGCGCCTGCGGCACCGCCCAGCACCGCCTCGGCCGCCTGCCGCACTTCCTTTTCCGAGGACCAGCTTCGCGCGCCCACCGCCGCCTCGATCACACTGGCCGACTGTCCCAGCCGCAGGGCCTCGATCACCGTCCAGCGCCCGGTGCCCTTCTGCCCCGCCGCGTCCTTGATGACGTCGACCACCGGATGCCCCGTCTGCGGGTCGCGCGCGGCCAGCACCTCGGCGGTTATCTCCACGAGGAACGAGCGCAGCGGCCCCGCGTTCCATGTCTCGAACAGCGTCCCGATCTCGGGCGGCGACAGCCCCGCGCCGCCGCGCAACAGGCCGTATATCTCCGCGATGATCTGCATGTCGGCATACTCGATGCCGTTATGCACGGTCTTGACGAAATGGCCGGCGCCATCGGGGCCCAGATGCGCCACGCATGGGCTGCCCTCGTGCCGGGCGGCAATGGCGGTGAGGATGGGGGCGATCCGCTGCCATGCCTCGCGGGGGCCGCCCACCATCATCGACGGGCCGGTGCGCGCGCCCGCCTCGCCGCCCGAGACGCCGAGACCGACGTAATACCGACGCGATACCGACAATTCCTGCGCCCGTCTCCTCGTGTCGTGGAAATCGGCGTTGCCGCCGTCGATCACGATATCGCCGGGCGCCAGCAACGGGTCGATCTCGCGCAGCATCGCGTCCATCGGAGCACCCGAGGGAATCATGAATAGGATGACGCGGGGACACTCCAACGCGGCGACGAAATCCGCAAGGTTTTCATGGGGATACAGTCGATCCGCCAGCCCCCCCGCCTCGTCGATGAAGGGCGCGATCCACTCGGCCTCGCGGTTGCTCACGGCCACGTCAAAGCCCTTTTCGGCCACGTTCAGCGCCAGCGCGCTGCCCATCGTGCCGAGGCCGTATATGCCGATCCTCGCGCTGGCCATCCCCTCTCCGATACCGCTAACGGATAGGTCTAACCCTAGGCGCTGACACAAGAAAATGCAAGCACGCCCCTCACACCCCGAGGCAGTGGCGAAGGATCGCCTTCTGCGCGTGCAGGCGGTTCTCGGCCTCGTCGAAGATGACCGAATTGGGCCCGTCCATGACCTCCGATGTCACCTCCTCGCCGCGATGTGCGGGCAGGCAATGCATAAACAGCGCATCCGGCTTCGCCTGCGCCATCAGGTCGGCATTGACCTGGTAGGGGCGCAGCATGTTGTGGCGGCGCTCCTTGGTGGACTGGCTGTCATGCATCGACACCCAGGTATCGGTCACCACCAGATCTGCCCCCGCCACCGCCTTGGCGGGGTCGCGCTCGATGGTCACGTTGCGCCCCGCCTTGCGCGCCAGCCCGATGAATTCTGGCTCGGGATCAAGCTGCATCGGTCCGGTAAAGGTCAGATCGAACCCGAATTGCGCCGCGGCATGCAGGAACGAGGCGCAGACGTTGTTGCCATCGCCCGACCACACCACCTTCTTGCCGGTGATCGGCCCGCGATGCTCCTCAAAGGTCAGGATATCGGCCATGATCTGGCAGGGATGGGTGCGGTCAGTGAGCCCGTTGACCACCGGCACATCCGCATGCTCGGCCATTTCCAGCAGCACCGATTCATCGAAGGTGCGGATCATGATGAGATCGACATAGCGGCTCATGACCCGAGCGGTATCGGCAATGGTCTCGCCATGGCCAAGCTGCATGTCGGTGCCCGACAACACCATGGTCTGCCCGCCCATCTGCCGCACACCCACGTCGAACGAGACCCGCGTGCGCGTCGACGGCTTCTCGAAGATGAGCGCAACCATGCGCCCGGCGAGCGGCTGCTCGCCGTCGGGCGTGCCGCGCGGGCAACCATCACGCGCGTCCTTCATCGCACGCGCGCGGTCAATAATGGCGCGCAGATCGGCCGGATCGGTTTTGTGAATGTCGAGAAAATGGGTCATGTCGTGTTTCACTTTTGCAATTGGGGCACCCGTGGGGGCAAGCCCCACACCCCCGGGATATGTCTGGTCAGAAGAAACTCAGGCGGTTTCCAACGTGGTGGCAGCCGCGTCGAGTCGGGAAACTGCCTCGGCGATCTCACCTTCAGTGATCGTGAGCGGCGGAAGCATGCGGATCACGTTGTCGGCCGCCGGGACGGTGACCAGCAGCGTGTCATAACCCGCCTTGACCACGTCGGTATTTGCCACCTTGCAGGTGAGCCCCAGCATCAGGCCCAGCCCGCGCACGTCGGTAAAGATGTCAGGATGCGCGGCTACCAGCCCTTCGAGGCGCTGGCGCATAAACCCCGCCTTGCGGTTGACCTCGGCGAGGAACTCGGGCGTCGCGACATGGTCCATCACCGCGCAACCCACGGCGCAGCCCAGCGGGTTGCCGCCATAAGTCGAGCCATGCGTGCCTGCTCCCATGCCCGCAGCGGCATTTTCCGTAGCCAGCACCGCACCCAGCGGAAAGCCACCGCCGATGCCCTTGGCGACCATCATGATATCGGGCGTGATCCCCGCCCATTCATGGGCAAAAAGCCTTCCCGTGCGCCCCACGCCGCACTGCACCTCGTCGAGGATGAGCAGGATGCCCCTCTGGTCGCAGAGATCGCGCAGCCCCTTGAGGCATTGATCGGGCAGCGGGCGGATGCCGCCCTCGCCCTGCACCGGCTCGATGAGGATAGCGGCGGTATTGTCGTCGATAGCGGCATGGAGCGCGTCGTGGTCGCCCCAGGGCACCTGCTTGAAGCCCGGCAACAGGGGGCCGAAGCCCTTGGTCATCTTCTCAGACCCGGCGGCAGCGATACCCGCCGAGGACCGTCCGTGGAATGATCCTTCGAAGGCGATGATATCCGTGCGCTCTGGCTGGTCGGCATCGAAGAAATGCTTGCGCGCCATCTTGATGGCGAGCTCGCAAGACTCGGTGCCGGAATTGGTGAAGAACACCGTGTCGGCGAATGTCGCCTCCACCAGCCGGTCGGCCAGTTCCTGTTGCTTGGGGATCTGGTAGAGGTTCGAGGTATGCCACAGCTTGCCGGCCTGCTCGGTCAGCGCCGCCACGAGGTCGGGATGGGCATGGCCCAGCGCATTGACCGCAATGCCGGCCCCGAGATCGAGAAATCGGCGCCCGTCCGCCTCGATCAGCCATGCGCCTTCGCCCTTCACAAAGGAAAGCGGCGCGCGGTTATAGGTCGGCAGGATCGACGGGATCATGGCATGGTCCTTCAGCAAGAAGCCCCTTGAGTGCCGCATGGGCGGGGGCAAGTCAACGATCTGGAAGAGAGTGGCGCAGTATGCGCCGGGGATCACGGGCGTCGCGGGACGTCAGGCGCGGGTGCGTCGGCGTCGGATTGCGGAATATATCAGGCGCGTGGTCATGCTGCTGCTTTACCCACTTTCCGGTGCATGGGAAAGTGGAATCTCGCGACGGTGCACGGTGCCGAGGCGCGGATGCAGTCGCCGGGCCAGATGCGCGCAGCCCAGCAGTCCCGCCCCGGTCAGGGCAAAAACCCCTGAAAGCGGCGCAGCGAGCAGCACCAGCCACGCCACCCCCGGTGTCACGATGCCCGAGACATCGCGAAAACTGGCATAGATCGCCGACATCTCGGTGCGCTCCGACGGCTTGACCGCGAGCAGGAATGGCAGCCCCGCCGAGATGTCGAGCAGCACCAGGAAAACCGACGCAAGCGCCAGCGCCGCAACCGCCGCCCAGGGCCACCCGCCTAGCACAGCAGCGATGACAAAGAGCAGCCCAGCGGCGGTGAACCCGGTACGCACCGCCTGCCGAATCGAGCGGCGCTGCATCCACGCAAGCATCAGCGGCGTCGCAAAGAGCATCCCGTTCGAGGCCGAGAGCAGCATACCGCCCAGAGCCTCG
This sequence comes from Roseovarius nitratireducens, assembly GCF_002925845.1. Taxonomy (GTDB): domain Bacteria; phylum Pseudomonadota; class Alphaproteobacteria; order Rhodobacterales; family Rhodobacteraceae; genus Roseovarius; species Roseovarius nitratireducens. The sequence continues at coordinate 171,077 of NZ_PDNI01000065.1, forward strand.
CTCAGGCCCCGCTCGACCGCGAAGATCGGCAGGTAAACCACGTAGACCCACCAGCCGCAGGAGCGGATCACGGCGAACACCCAGCCCGCCACGAGCCGCGGCTGCGCGGCGAAGCGCGGCAGCCACGCCAGCGGGTTGGGCGCCGGGCCGCGCGCACGGGTGATGAGCCGCCCATTGCCCAAGCGCTGCCATACGAACACGCCCAGCATGGTCAGGGCGGCAAGTGTGGCGATGATAAACGGTAGCGGTCGCCAGAGATCGAGCAGCGTCACGCCGAGCCACGGACCCGCCGTCCAGCCGAGTGCGCCAAAGAACATACGCGACGTCTCACAGCGGCCCAGGTCGGCCTTGGCGATATGGTCGAGGACGTAGGCGTTGAAACACACGAAGATCGTCACCGTGGCCGCCGTCACCATCGCCAGCGCTGCCACCATCGCAACCACCCCACCCGCTGCCCCGAGGGCCGCGCCGACCGCGAACATCGCGCACCCCCCTGCGTAGACCCAGCGGCGCGGCACGAAGCGCGTCGCGTATGGCACCATTAGCCCGGTGCCGAGCGACAGGAGGCCAACGAGGAAATACACCTCCGAAACCCGCGCCGCCGCGCCCAGCGCGCGATAGATCTCGAGCGGCATGACCGAGATCAGAATGCCGCGCGCGATTGCCTCAATGCCCGCGAGGAGGCCGAAACCGCGCACCGAAGGGGTGGGCGGATGGCGCAGCCAGTCGGGAACGGAACGCAGGTGCATGGGCTCTCCTTCACCCCGGCTTTGCCACGCGCTGCGCGCCCCGGCTTGGCAGCGCGCGACGCCATGTCGCTTTCGGATCGCGCTACACAGGAATTTGTCCGCCGCGCGTCTTGTCCCTGCGGTACTTCGCGCTTGCAGGGCAGCGGCCCTGTCGCATAGATCGGCCATGTTCACGCCGCACGCTCCCAACCCGGCGCTTGCGGCCCTGCTCACGCTTGTGGCCGCCGCCCTTCTTGCCGGTACCACGCTGCTCGCAAAGGCGCTTGGGACCGATGCGCTCGGCCCGCCGCTGCACGCGCTGCAGGTCAGCCACGGGCGGTTTCTCTTCGCCTTTCTCGCCATCGGGGTGATGACGGCACTGATCCGACCGCATTTCACGTGGCCCGATCTCGCGACCCATGCCAAACGCTCGGGCTTTGGCTGGGCCGGGGTCACGCTGATGTTCGCCGCCGCGGCGTTCATCCCGCTGTCGGACGCCACGGCGATCAGCTTTCTCAACCCGGTCTTCGGCATGATGCTGGCGATACCGCTCCTGGGCGAACGGGTCGGCCCGCTACGCTGGTGCGCCGCCGCCATCGGCCTTGCGGGGGCCGCGATTCTGATGCGACCGGGCAGCGGCGTAATCGAACCCGGCGCCCTTCTGGCGCTCGGAGCGGCGATGTGCCTCGGGGCGGAGCTCATATTCATCAAGCTGCTGTCGGGCCGCGAAGGGCCGTGGCAGATCCTTCTGATCAACAACGCCATCGGCCTTGGCATCGCGACCGCCGCCGTGATTTGGGTCTGGGCCACCCCCACGCCCGCGCAATGGGCGGCGCTGATCGGCATCGGCCTCTTGATGGCGCTGGCACAGGCCTGTTTCGTAAATGCCGTGGCGCGGGGCGATGCAAGTTACGTGGCCCCGTTCTTCTACACCGCGCTGGTCTTTGCCGCGCTCTATGACGGGGTGATCTTCGGGGTCTGGCCCGATGCCATCTCGATCACCGGGGCCGCCATCGTGCTGTGTGGCGCGGGGCTGCTGGCGTGGCGCGAGGGACGGCAGCGAAAGGTGACGCAACGCCCCCTTTGACAAATGCGCCTCCCCTTTGGCTAAATCCGGGCCGAGGGAGGGGATCATGCCGCTGAGCATCTTGGTGCCGATGGTCGGCCTTGGCATCTCCGGCATCGCGGTGCTGTTGCACCTGCTGGGCCTGTCGCGCCAGGCAACGCTTGCCGATGAGGCCGCGGCGCGGGCCGCGTGGCTGCGCGAGTTTCCCGGTGATGCACCCTTGCGCGTGACGCTTTGCCACGACCGCTCCGCCGCCCTGATCGCAACCGACACGGGCCGCGGCGTGATCTGGCCGATGGGCGCGGATACCACGGCACGTTATCTCAACGGCGCACAGATCAAGCCCACCCGGACCGGTCTGCATATCGACCTGCCCGACTATACCGCGCCTCGCATTCAACTCACACTCGACGCGGGCGAAACTGCAGAGTGGCAGAACTCGCTGGAAGAGACTGCATGAGCGACATGATCACCTTTCCCGACGTGGTGAACTGGGCGGTGCCCTTCTTCATCGCCGCCATCCTCGCCGAACTTCTCTGGATCGCCATCAGAGGACGCGGCGGGCGCTACGAGACGCGCGACGCGCTCACCTCTCTTCTGATGGGCGCGGGCAATGTGGCGAGCGGGATTCTCCTCGGCTTCATCACCTATGGGTTCTTCATGGTGTTGTGGGAGATCACGCCGCTCGATCTCGGCACCTCGGTGACCATGATCGCGCTGTGCTTTGTGCTCGACGACCTGCGCTATTACTGGGTCCACCGCTTCGGCCACCGCATCCGTTGGGTCTGGGCCAGCCATGTCAACCACCACTCCTCGCAGCACTACAATCTCACGACCGCGCTGCGCCAGACATGGACCGGCACATTCACCTTCATGATGGTGGTGCGCGCCCCGCTGATCCTGCTGGGCTTTCACCCCGCCATGGTGCTCTTCGTGGGCGGGCTCAATCTCATCTACCAATTCTGGATCCATACCGACGCGATCGGCAAGATGCCACGCTGGTTCGAGGCGGTGATGAACACGCCCTCGCACCACAGGGTGCATCACGGGCGCAACCCGCGCTATCTCGACTGCAACTACGCGGGTGTCTTCATCATCTGGGACAAGATATTCGGCACCTTTGTCCCCGAGATGGAGGAGGAGAAGGTCGATTACGGCCTCGTCCACAACCTGGGCACGTTCAATCCCATCCGCGTGGCCTTTCACGAATGGATGGGCATCTTCCGCGACGCTACGCAGCCGGGGCTGACATGGCGCGAGCGGCTCAATTACTGCATCATGCCACCGGGCTGGAGCCATGACGGCAGCCGCGAGACATCGACCGCGATCAAGGCGCGCCACATGCAGACGCATCCCGAGGCCTCGGGAACGCCGGGATTGCCGCCGCTGACCGAACACACGTTATAGGCGTCTCACGCGCCACGCACGGCTTTGTTATTTGACCGCTCGTTCCAAATACAGCTTTATCGGGATGCGCTGAGGCGCCATCACTCACGATAAATTGGGGGCCGTCTTTCCTATCTCCGGCAACAAGACGGCAGTCCGAAACTTACCCGGCATCCTGTCCAAGGCCCATTACTCAGCCTTGTTCGGGGTGTCGGGGATGGCATAGGCTCGAACACGCGGCCCGGCACCTCGCCGACCCGCGCCATGCCGAGCGGAGCGGCCATGCCCTGGGAAAAGACATATGACGAGGCCGAGGTACTCGATGCGGCGATGCGTGCATTCTGGAGCAATGGCTTCCAGGGCACGTCGATGGCCGATCTCGTTGCCGCGACCGGTCTCAACCGTGGCAGTCTCTACGCCGGCTTCGGCAACAAGCGCACCATCTTCCTGCGCGCGCTTAGGCATTTCGACGCCACCTATCGCACCGGCTATCTCGATCATCTGGGGCGCGAGCACGAGCCCCGCGAAGCGATCCTTGCCGCCTTCGAAGCGGCGGCGCGCGGCGACCCAAAGCTCCCCGGCGGCTGCCTAATGATCAATACCGCGATGGAACGCGCGCCGCATGACCCCGAGATCGCAGCAATGGTGGGGGCTTGCATGGCGCATGTCGAGGCGTTCTTCGCTGACAGCCTGTCACGGTGCGAAACCTCGCCGCCGGATGTCACGGAAACCGCGCGGGTGCTGCAGGGCCTGATGGTCGCGCTCCTCGTGATGACGCGCGCGAACCGCGACAGCCCGTCGATCCCCGCGATCCTCGCGCAGGCGCGTCGCCTCGTCGGCTGAGGCGGCTACCACCGTCCCGACGTCGCGCGCAACATCAGCGTGAGTCGGCTGCGAACCGGGGCCGGGTCGAGCGTGCCCCCGGCCACGCGCGCGGGCCGCCGCGCCGCCGCGCGCAGCACCGGGCCCGCCTCCCACAGCGGCAAGAGAGCGGCCGCCGCCGCGGGTGACACCTCCGCGCGTCGCCCCCGCGCCCGCACCAGTCGCCGCAGACCCTCTCGCGCCAGCGCCGCCACCGCCTCCGGTCGTCCATCGGGCAGCGGCCTGCGTCCCGCCGCCTCCAGCGCCGGGATCGCGCGGAACCAGTTGGCGAGGCCCAGGGCGTAGCCCGCGTCGCGCAGCACCGCGTCCTCGGCTGGCCCCAGCGCATGGGCCGCCGCCCGGACCAGATTGGCCGAGGTGGCCTCGATATAACCGGTGAACTCAACCTCGTCCGAGAACGGCTCGCGCCCGGTGTCCCATCGTCGCGCCTCGATCAGCTCAATTAGCAATCCAGCCCCGTCGGCATCCAGCACATGCGCGAGCGGCGTTACCACCTCGTGCCGCCGCACCACGCCGCCCGCGCGGATTTCCGCCAGTGCGTCGGCCCACCACTGCAGGCGCATCTCGGCGATCATCGGCTCCTGCGTCACCCACGGCGCGCGCGCCACCTCGACATTGAAGGCGTAGATCGGAAACAACACCGCCCGAGCGGGCACCGGCGCCGCCATCGCCGCCTGAAATCGTGGCCTGTCGGCGCGGCGCACAAGGTCTGCACAGGCGATTAGATCGTCATCGAAGGTGAGGCTCACTCCGCCCCCTCGTAGAGCAGCTTCCAGTTGATGGCATCAAGCAGCGCCTCGAAGCTCGCGTCGACGATATTCGGGCTCACCCCCACGGTGGACCAGCGCCGGCCAGCGCTGTCCTGGCTGTCGATGATGACCCGCGTCACCGCCTCGGTGCCGCCCTGCGTGATGCGCACCTTGAAATCGACGAGGTGCATGTCGGCGATCTGGTCCTGATACGGCCCCAGATCCTTGGCCAGCGCGCGCGCCAGCGCGTTGACCGGCCCCCGGTCACAGCCTGCCTCGTCCATCGACTCGCTCACCGACAGCTTCTTCTCGCCATCGACCTTGACCACCACGACGGCCTCCGAGAGGCTTACCATCCGGTCATACTTGTTCTTGCGCCGCTCCACCGTGACCTTGTAGCGCTTGACCTCGAAGAACTCTGGCATCTGCCCCAGTTCCTTGCGCGCGAGGATTTCGAAACTCGCCTGCGCGCTGTCATAGGTATAGCCTTGGTCCTCACGCTCCTTGATCCGCTCCAGCAGCAACGCAAGCCTCGGGTCGCCCGGCACCACCTCGATCCCCGCCTCCGAGAGACGGCGGCGCAGATTCGATTGCCCGGCCTGATTGGACATCGGGATGATGCGCGCATTGCCCACCGTCTCCGGGTCGATATGCTCGTAGGTACTCGGGTCCTTGAGGATCGCGCTGGCGTGCAGCCCCGCCTTGTGGGCAAAGGCCGAGGCCCCGACATAGGCCGCCTGCCGCAGCGGCACGCGGTTGAGGATTTCGTCCAGTTGCCGGCTCACCGCTGTGAGGCGCGTCAGCCCCTCATGGCTCACCCCCGTCTCGAACCGCCCGGCATAGGGCGGCTTCAGCATCAGCGTGGGAATGAGCGTGGTAAGATTGGCATTGCCGCACCGCTCGCCCAACCCGTTCAGCGTGCCCTGCACCTGCCGCGCGCCCGCGTCCACTGCGGCGAGGCTGCCCGCCACTGCGTTGCCGGTGTCGTCATGGGTGTGGATGCCCAGCCGCTCGCCGGGGATGCCGGCTGCAATTACCTCGCCCACGATGCGCCCGATCTCGGTGGGCAACGTGCCGCCATTGGTGTCGCACAGCACGATCCACCGTGCCCCGGCCTCATATGCCGCGCGCAGGCACTCCAGCGCGTAATCGGGATTGGCGGTGTAGCCGTCAAAGAAATGCTCGGCATCGAACAGCGCCTCGCGCCCCTGCCCCGCCAGATGCGCGACCGATTTGGCAATGTTCTCGACATTCTCGTCCAGCGTGATGCCGAGCGCCTCGGTGACGTGGAAATCATGGGTCTTTCCGACAAGGCAGACGGCCTGCGTGGCCGCGTTCATCACTGCCGCCAGCACATCGTCATTCTCTGCCGACCGCCCCGCCCGCTTGGTCATGCCAAAGGCGGTCAGCGTGGCGCGGGTCCGCGGCACCGCCTCGAAAAAGGCGCTGTCGGTGGGGTTTGCCCCGGGCCAGCCGCCTTCGATGTAATCGACGCCAAGCCGGTCGAGCGCCTGCGCGATCTGGATTTTCTCGGGCGTGGAGAAACTCACGCCTTGCGTCTGCTGCCCGTCCCGCAGGGTGGTGTCGTAGAAATAGAGGCGTTCCTTAGTCATGCAACATGCCCCTCTCCACAGGCACCGCGCGCGGAATCGAGGCGCACTTGTGCGCCGCTGCGCGAGCGCCCGACCGCCCCCCGGGCGGGCGCTTTTACAACGTTGCCACCCGAACAGTCGTCGCAGTAATCGGAACCATAAATCGCCCCCCACAAGCGTTGTAGCGCCCCCCCGCGGTCGGGCCCTCGCGCGGCATGTCGGCGGTGTGCTGAAAGGCGCGTCACTTCAACGACTCCAGCTTCGCGGGGTCGAAATCAGGGCCGGGCACCAGTTCGACGCCCTCCCTGCGCATGCGAACCTCAATGCCTGCGTCGATCAGGAGAGCTTTGAGGCGATCCACTTCCGAGAAGTCTTTATTTTTCATGGCCCTACTTCGTTCTTCGCTCAGCATGTCGCCAAGTATCGACAGATCAAAGGTTGGCCCCGAGACCCAGTCCGGCAGGTCTGCGGCAAGCAATCCGAGAAACTGCAGCGTATAACGCAGTGTCGCAACGTCATCCGCGAGATAGAGTTGATGCAATTCGCTGATCGCCAAAGGCGTGTTCAAGTCATCTGCCAAAGCTTGAACGACAGCGATATGGGGTTGCCCCGTTCCAACACCCTGCGCGGCCTTGGCATACCATTTACGAAGCGTCTTCTCCGCCTCCCGCGCCTTCTCCGCCGTCCAATCCATCGGCTTCCGATAATGCGTCGAGAGGAAAACAAACCGGATCACTTCCCCCGGCACGCCCTGATCCAGCAAATCCCGCACCGTAAAGAAATTGCCCAAGCTCTTGGACATCTTCTTGCCCTCGACCTGCAGCATCTCGTTGTGCATCCAGACCCGCGCGAAATCGCCCTCGGGATGGGCGCAGCAGCTTTGGGCGATCTCGTTCTCGTGGTGGGGGAACATCAAATCGTTGCCGCCGCCGTGAATGTCGAAACTCTCGCCCAGCAATTCATAAGCCATCGCCGAGCATTCGATATGCCAGCCGGGCCGCCCCCGGCCCCAGGGCGAGTCCCATCCCGGCTGATCCTCATCCGAGGGCTTCCAAAGAACGAAATCCATCGGGTTGCGCTTGTAGGGCGCGACCTCGACCCGCGCGCCTGCGATCATGTCATCGACCGTGCGCCCCGACAGCTTGCCATAGCCCTCGCGCCACGAGTCCACGGCAAAGAGCACATGGCCCTCGGCCTCATAGGCGTGGCCCTTGGCGATCAGATCCTCGATCATCGCCACCATCTGCGGGATATATTGCGTCGCACGCGGCATGTGGTCGGGCTTCAGCGCCCCCAGTTCCGCCATGTCATCCAGAAACCACTGCGTCGTCTCGGCCGTGATCTCGCCAATCGCGCGCCCGCTCTCCGCCGCGCGCGCGTTGATTTTGTCATCCACATCCGTAAAATTCCGCACATAGGTCACGTGATCCGGCCCGTAGACATGCTGCAGCAGCCGATACAGCACATCGAACACCACCACGGGCCGCGCGTTGCCCAGATGCGCCCGGTCATAGACCGTCGGCCCACAGACATACATCCGCACGTTCTCGGGGTCCAAAGGCGCGAAATCTTCCTTGCGCCGGGTACGGGTGTTATAGAGGCGGATGGTCGTCATGGCGTCCTCGTGGGGATGGATTGCGCGCGGGCTTAGCACCTTCGCCAGATGCTTGAAACCTCCGCGTTGCTCAGCCCTTGGGCGGGGCCTTGGGGGTGAATTCGCAGGTCACCGGCTTGATATCGATCAGCGGCGTGCCATCGAGACAATCGAGCCCCCGCACGATCAGCGTGGCCCCCTCGACCCGCTCCAGCCGCACGCGTGAGAGACCGATCGGGTTTGGCCGCTGTGGCGAGCGCAGGGCGAAGGTGCCGAAATAGCGCACACCGTCATTGCCGGGGTTCTGCACCACGAGGTCGCGCCGCGCCCGGTCGAGCCAATAGAGCAGGTCGAGATGGGCATAGTCTTCGACCCCTATAAGCGCCTCCTGCCATGGCTCAAACACCTCCACCCGGCACTCGGGCCCATCCACGCGCCCCTGCCGGGGGCAGTCCTTTCGCTCGGTCCAGGGCGTGCGGATGCGCCCGATGAAGTGCAGGGCCGCGTCGCCTGCCTCCGGCACCTCGACCAGCCTCTCGCCCGCGCGTACCCGGCTTTCCATTGCCCCGCCCCCGTTGTTGCCATTTCACGGGCTCTTCTTTAGCACTGAACCCCACCCCGCACCACGAGAGAGACGGCCTTTGTTCCAGAGCTTTACCGAGACCGCGCGCCCCGAACAGGGCCCGCCGCGCCTTGCCCGCCTGCGCCGCGCGATGGCCGAGGCGGGTCTGGTGGGCTTTCTCGTGCCGCGGGCGGACGCGCACCAGGGCGAATATGTCGCGCCCTGCGACGACCGGTTGGCGTGGCTCACGGGCTTCACCGGTTCGGCTGGGCTCTGCGTGGTGCTGAACGATGTGGCGGGCGTGTTCGTGGACGGGCGTTACCGCGTGCAGGTAAGCGGGCAGATCGATACCGGGCATTTCACCCCCGTGGACTGGCCCGAGACGAGGCCCGGACCGTGGCTAGCCCGGCACCTGCCCGGGGGCGGCCCGGTGGGGTTCGACCCGTGGCTGTGGACACCCGGACAGGTAGACGAGATCGAGGCGGCACTGCCCGAAGGCGTCCGCCTCGTGCCGTCCGACAACCTGGTCGATGCCGTCTGGCACGACCGCCCCGCCCCGCCGCGCGGCCCGATACAGCCCTGGCCCGAGACCCTGGCGGGCGCGACCCACGCCGAAAAACGCGCGCAACTGGCCGAGAGCTTGCGCACGTCCGGTGCGCGCGCGGCGGTCATCACGCTCACCGATTCCCTCGCCTGGTTGCTGAACATCCGCGGTGCCGACATCCCCCGCAACCCGGTGCCGCAGGGCTTCGCCATCCTGCACGACACGGGCCGTGTGGCGCTCTTCACCGACCCGGCCAAGCTCGATACCCGTGCGCGCGCGCATCTGGGCGACGAGGTGACGTCAGCCGCTCCCGAGGCGTTTGGCCCCGCGCTCGACGCACTCGAGGGCCCAGTGCAACTAGACCGCAAGAGCGTGCCGGTTTGGGTCGTGCAGCGGCTCGAGGCGGCGGATGTCGCACATACATGGGCCGAGGATCCCTGTATCCTGCCCAAGGCGCAAAAAACCGCCGCCGAGATCGACGCCACCCGCGCCGCCCACCTGCGCGACGGTGCGGCGGTCTGCGAATTCCTTGCGTGGTTCGACGCGCAGCCCACCGGTACGCTGACCGAGATCGACGTGGTGACAAAGCTGGAGCAATGCCGCGCCGCCACCGGCCGCCTGCTCGATATCAGCTTTGACACTATCGCCGGCTCGGGCCCCAACGGAGCGCTGCCGCATTACCGCGTGACCGAGGCCAGCAACCGCACGCTTCGGGCGGGCGACCTACTGGTTCTCGACAGTGGCGGGCAGTATCTCGACGGCACCACGGACATCACCCGCACCCTGCCAATGGGCACGCCCGGAGACGCGGAATGCACGGCCTTTACCCGCGTGCTGCAAGGCATGATCGCCATCTCGCGCCTGCGCTTCCCCAAGGGGCTCGCGGGCCGCGATCTAGATGTGCTGGCACGCTATCATCTGTGGCTCGACGATTGCGATTACGGCCACGGCACCGGGCACGGGGTCGGCGTCTATTCCTGCGTGCACGAGGGACCGCAGCGACTCTCGCGCCTGTCGGAGGTGCCGCTCGCGCCCGGAATGATCCTGTCGAACGAGCCAGGGTATTACCGCGAAGGGGCCTTCGGCATCCGCATCGAGAACCTGATCGTGGTGCGCGAGGCATCCCCCGTGACGGGCGGCGACGGGGCCACGCAGATCGACTTCGAAACCGTCACATTCGCGCCCATTGACCGCCGCCTGATCTGCTCAGACCTGCTATCCGCGCCAGAGCGCGCCTGGCTCGACGGCTATCACGCGGCCTGCCGCGACAAGATCGGCCCTCTGCTTTCGGCACCGGCACGGGTATGGTTGCAGCAACAGACCGCGCCGCTGTGACACATTCCCGTGACACTCCGACGGCAGACATGACCGAACAAGAACACCGAAACGACAGGAAGGACGACACATGAACAAGATAACGATACGCAAGGCAGACGGCACCTGGACGGTGCGCGCGGGCGGCGCAATCCTCGCCGAAAGCCGCAACGCGCTGGAACTGACCGAGGGCGAGTACCCCGCGGTGATCTATTTCCCGCGCGAAGATATTGCGATGGCGTTTCTAGATGAGAGCGAACAAACCAGCCATTGCCCGTTCAAAGGGGATGCGCGCTATTTCTCCATAGAGACCAAGAGCCAGACCATCGAGAACGCCGCCTGGAGCTACGAGGCGCCAAAGCCCGAGGCCACGCGGATCGCCGGGCACATCGCGTTCTACACGACCGACAAGGTCGCGGTGGAGCGTATCTGATTGCCGGGCGACGCGCGGGGACGCGCTCAGCCGTGCTCTTCCTTCGACACGGCGGCCAGCGCGCCGTTATACGCCTTGAGCGCATCGACGTGAAACAACGCCCCCGCGAGGTCCGGCGGGGCATCCCCTCCCGAGAGCGTGACCACGGGCACGAAGGGCACGCCCGCGCGCTCGAAAACCGGCATGGCCGTCTCGAGCGTGGCGCTGGCATCGACATAGATCCCCTGCTCGATCAGCGACCAGCACTGGTCGGGATCGGCGGCGCGCGCGTGATCGGGTTCGCGCATCAGCCGTGACACGCGGAACATGCCCAGCAGGTAATCCTGCGGCCCCGCGGCCAGACGGATGCCGCGCCGCATGAGCTGTGTCAGGAAGAACGAGCGCCGGACCAGTCGCGCCGAGAGCGCCACCGAGGTCGAGACGGCCACCATCACGGCAAGGCCCGTCTGCCAGTCGCCGGTCAGCTCGAACACGATCAGCGTGGTCGAGATCGGCGCGCCCAGCACCGCCGCCGCCACCGCACCCATCCCGGCTAGCGCATAGAGTGTGGCTGCGCCGGAATAGTCGGGCAGAACCGCCGTCGCCAGCAGCCCGAAGGTCAGCCCCGTGAGCGCCCCTACCATCAGCGAAGGCGAGAACACGCCGCCACCCATGCGCCCACCCAGCGTGATTGCCACCGCCAGCACCTTGAGCACGGCGAACACGATCGCCTCGTGCCACACCAGCCGCCCGGTCAGCGCCGCCGAGGTGGTCTCGTAGCCCACGCCGATGATATGCGGAAACCAGATCGCCAACGCCCCGAGCATCAGCCCCGCCGCTGCGGGCCGCAGCCAGCGCGGTATGCGCAGGCGCATCTGCACATGTCCGGCCACATCCTCGGCCACAAAGATCGCCAGCATCATCAGCGTCGCCACCAGCCCGCAGACCAGCCCGAGGATCAGGAAGGCGGGTAGTTCCACGTAGAAGGACAGCACGCTGCTCACCGGCAGCGTGAATTCGGTTACGTCGCCGAAATGCAGTCGGCTGATGACCGTGCCCGCAACGCTCGCGATCACGATGGGCGCGAAGGCGTGGATCGCGAAATGCCGCAGCACCACCTCGAGCGCGAAGAGCGCGCCGGCGATGGGCGCGTTGAACGACGCCGAAACGGCGGCGGCCACCGCACAGCCCAAAAGGTCGCGCCCGGTGATGCCGTCGGCATTTAGGCGGTCACTCACCCAGCCCGAGATGACCGCAGCAAGATGCACCACCGGTCCCTCTCGCCCCGACGAGCCGCCTGTGCCCAGCGTCACCAGCGACGCGAGCGCCGAGGCCAGCCCCGCGCGCCGCTCGACCCGACCTTCGCTAAGCGCCGCGCCCTCGATCACGTCCGCGACCGTGCGCACGCGCCCGTCATCGGTGAACCGGTGCAGGACCAAGCCAACGATCAGCCCCCCGGCCACCGGCACCAGCAGCACCCAGAACCACGGCAGATGCTCGGCTTGCGAGTGTAGCCGAGCCACGTCCCCGGTCTGGTAGACCACTCCCTCCAGCGCCGAGATACCCTTGCGAAACAGCACTGCCGCGTATCCCGCGGCACTTCCCAGCAGGAGCGCGATCACCCAGAACTGGAACTGGCTCGGCCCGCGCCTGCGCAGCATCCGCCAGCCCCCGCGCAGGCGAATCGCCGCCTGTCTGCGCAATCGCGCGAAAAACGATCTGTCCCCGGGCTGCGTCACGTTACCATCCGACTGCGCTGCTTTCGCATCGCGGCTTCATCGCCTAGGGTATCGTGACACTCACGAACGAAAGTTGCCCAATGGACACGCAAAAAGCCCTTGACGACCTGCATACCTGTCTAGGCCAACGGCTCAGCCTCTCCAAGTCCGATCTGGACCTTCACGGTCGCAGCGAGTCGTATTTCCCGCTCAGCCCGCCCGATGCTGTCGCCTATCCCGAAACCACCGACGAGGTGGCGCGCATCGTCGCCATCTGCGCGCGCCACCGCATGCCGGTCACGGCATGGGGCACCGGCACCTCGCTCGAAGGACAGTCGCAGGCGTTTTCCGGCGGGATCGTGGTGGATTTCAGCCGCATGAACCGCGTCCTCGAGATGGCGCAGGCCGACATGGTGGCGCGCGTCCAGCCCGGCGTGACGCGCGAGGCGCTGAACGAGGAGCTGCGCGCCACCGGCCTGTTTTTCCCGGTCGATCCCGGTGCCAACGCCGCCCTCGGCGGCATGGCCGCAACCCGCGCCAGCGGCACCACCGCCGTGCGCTACGGCACGATGCGCGACAACGTTCTGGCGCTCGAGGTGGTGACGGCGACCGGAGAGGTGATTCGCACCGGCACGGCGGCGCGCAAATCCTCCTCTGGCTACGACCTCACCGCGCTGTTCGTGGGCTCCGAGGGCACGCTCGGCCTCATCACCGAGCTGACCCTGCGGCTCCACGGCCAACCCGAGGCGATCTCGGCGGCGGTCTGCGCGTTCGACAGCGTGGGGGACGCGGTCGAGACGGTCATCGACACGATCCAGAGCGGCGTACCGATGGCGCGGATCGAGCTGATGGACGAGGACAGCGTGCGCGCGGTCAACGCCTATTCCGGCATCGACCTCGCCGAGACGCCGCACCTTCTGCTCGAATTCCACGGCAGCGAAACGGGCGCGCGCGAACAGGCCGAAACCTTCGGCGCGATCGCCAGCGATCACGGCGGCAAGGGGTTTGACTGGGCCACACGCCCCGAGGCGCGGAACGCACTCTGGACCATGCGCCACAATGCCTACTACGCGATCCTCGCCAGCCGCCCCGGCGCGCGCGCCATCGTCACCGATATCTGCGTGCCGATCTCGCGCCTGGCCGAGGCCATCGAGGAGACACGCGCCGATTTCGCGCAGGCGGGCGTGGCAGGACCGATCCTCGGCCACGTCGGCGACGGCAATTTCCACGCCGTGCTGATGGTGGACATGGCCGACGAAGCCGAGATCGCGCGCGCCAAAGCCGCCTCGGATCGGATGGTGGAGCGTGCGCTGAGCATGGGCGGCACCGCCACCGGCGAGCACGGCATCGGCGTGGGCAAGCTGGGCTATATGGCGCGCGAACACGGGGGCGGCTGGGCAATGATGGGGGCGATCAAGGCCGCGCTCGACCCCGACAATATCCTGAATCCCGGCAAGCTGGTGCCACCGCGCAACTGACAGGCGGCTTTACCTCCCGGCCCCGCCGGGGCACAAGGACCGCCATGACCGAGATGCCACCGACGCGCGGGCGGCTGAGCCGCGACCGCCCCCTGTCCGATCTGACCTGGCTGCGCGTGGGCGGCCCGGCGGACTGGCTGTTTCAGCCCGCCGACACCGATGACCTCGCCGATTTCCTGCGCGCGCTCGACCCGGACATCCCGGTATTCCCGATGGGCGTGGGCTCCAATCTCATCGTGCGCGACGGCGGTATCCGCGGGGTGGTGATCCGGCTGGGGCGCGGCTTCAACACGATCCAGGCGAACGGCGACCGCGTCACCGCTGGAGCGGCGGCGCTCGACGCGCATGTGGCGCGGCGCGCAGCCGAGGCCGGGATCGACCTCACCTTTCTGCGCACCATCCCTGGCAGCATCGGCGGCGCGGTGCGGATGAATGCGGGCTGCTACGGTTCTTACGTGGCCGATCACCTCGTCGAGGCGCAGGCGGTGACGCGCGCGGGCGAGCTATTGACGCTGACACCAGAGGCACTGAATTTCCGCTATCGCCACAGTGACCTTCCCGAGGGCTGCATCATCACCGGGGCCACGTTCCGGGGTCCGCCCGGCGCGCCCGAAACGCTCATCGCCAAGATGGACGATCAGGTGGCCCGCCGTGACGCCACGCAGCCCACCAAGGATCGCAGCGCCGGCAGCACCTTCCGCAACCCGGCCGGTTTTAGCAGCTCAGGTCGCGCCGACGACGTGCACGACCTCAAGGCCTGGTCGGTGATTGACCGCGCGGGGCTGCGCGGCGCGCGGCGCGGGGGCGCACAGATGAGCGGGAAGCACCCCAATTTCCTCATCAATACCGGCGGGGCCTCCGCGGCCGACCTGGAGGGTCTCGGCGAGGAGGTACGAAAAAGGGTTTTCCAAAACAGCGGAATACAGCTAGAGTGGGAAATCATGAGGGTCGGCGAACCGGCCCCGGGCGACAGCCCCGACAAAGAGCAGTCAGAACGATAACGCGGTCGCGCGAAGCGGCCCGGAAAATTGAGGCACTAGGTGGTTGGTTCGGGCAGAACAACCCCGATGGTTGCGGTGATGATGGGCGGCCCCTCGGCAGAGCGCGAGGTGTCACTCTCCTCCGGGCGTGAATGCGCCGCAGCGCTTCGGGACGCAGGCTACCGGGTCGTTGAGATCGACGCCGGGCTCGATCTCTGCGCACAACTTCAGGACATCTCTCCCGACGTGGTCTTCAACGCGCTGCACGGTCGCTGGGGCGAGGATGGTTGCGTTCAGGGCCTGTTGGAATGGCTGCGCATCCCCTACACCCATTCCGGCGTACTGTCCTCGGCACTCGCAATGGACAAGGAACGCACGAAATCCGCCTACCGCGCCGCCGGACTGCCAGTGGTGGCAAGCCTGCTGGCCCCGCGCGAGGCGGTGCGCAAGCGCCATGTGATGGCCCCGCCCTACGTGGTCAAGCCCAACAACGAGGGCTCCTCGGTCGGCGTCTACCTCGTGCAGGAGGCCGCGAACGGGCCACCGCAACTGTCGGACGAGATGCCAGAGACGGTCATGGTAGAGGCCTATGCCCCGGGTCGCGAACTCACCACCACCGTGATGGGCGACCGCGCGCTCACGGTTACCGACATCCTCACCGACGGCTGGTATGATTACGATGCGAAGTACAAACCCGGCGGATCGCGCCACGTGGTCCCCGCCGAGGTGCCGCAGGACATTTTCGACGCCTGCCTCGCCCACGCCCTGCGCGCCCACGAGGTGCTGGGCTGCCGCGGGCTGAGCCGAACCGATTTCCGCTGGGACGAGGGGCGCGGGGCAGACGGGCTGGTGCTGCTCGAAACCAACACCCAGCCAGGGATGACGCCCACCTCGCTCAGCCCCGAACAGGCGGCGGCGGTCGGCATATCCTTTCCAGACCTCGTTCGCTGGATGGTGGAGGACGCGTCATGCGACCGGTGATCCCCCGCGCCGATCCCTCCCCCTCGCGGCTGCGCTACCGGCTGGAGCGGATGCGTCTCACACCGGGCTACCGGCGGCTGACGCGGCTAGGCCTGCCACTGCTGGTCGTCGCGGGCGTTGCGGGCGGATATCTCTACGATGCCGACCGGCGCGCGAATATCGCCGACCGCATCGCCGAGATCCGCCGCCAGATCGAAACGCGACCGGAATTCATGGTCCACCTGATCGAACTTGAGGGTGCCAGCGCCGGTGTGCAGGAGGATATTCATGAGATATTCCCGTATGACTTGCCCGCCAGCTCCTTCGATTTCGACATGGCCGCGCTCCGCGAGATGATCGAGGGGCTTCCGGCCGTCGCGCGTGCCGAGCTGCGTATCCGGCAGGGCGGCGTGCTGCGCGTCGCCGTGACCGAGCGCGTGCCGGTAACCCTATGGCGCACGCGCCACGGATTCGAGGTACTCGACATCAGTGGCGCGGCCATCGCCACGGTCGAGGCGCGCACAACGCATGCCGACCTGCCGGTGCTGGCGGGAAGCGGTGCCGACCTCGCGGTGCCGCAGGCACTCGACATTCTCGCCTCGGCGACAGCGTTGAAACGCCCGCTGCGCGGCCTCGTGCGTATGGGCGAGCGGCGCTGGGACCTCGTGCTTGGCGACGGCAGGCGGGTGCGCCTGCCCGAGCGCGAACCAGTGCGCGCGGTCGAGCGGGTAATCGTGCTCGACCGGGCCAGCGACCTGCTGGAACGCGACCTTGTGAGCATCGACATGCGCCTCAGCACGCGACCCACGGTACGCATGAGCGAACATGCCACCGAGGAGTGGTGGCGCATCACGCGCGCGTCCGGCCTGCCAGCCATTTCGTCAGGGACAGAAACCAGATGATCGAACTTTACGAATCCCAGCGCGCGATGCGCGCGATGCGCAAGGCCGCGATCCAGCGCGGCGTGGTAGCGGTCCTGGATGTCGGCACATCCAAGATTTCCTGCCTGGTGTTGCGCTTCGACGGCACCGGGCGCTTTGCCGCGGCCGAGGAGGTCGGGCGCATGGCCGGGCAGGCGGGATTCCGCGTGATCGGTGCGGCGACGACGCGCTCACGCGGGGTGCGTCTGGGCGAGATCGAGGCGATGGCCGAGACCGAGCGCGCGATCCGCACCGCCGTGCAGGCAGCTCAGAAGATGGCGCAGATTCGCGTGGATCACGTCATCGCCTGTTTCTCTGGCGCGCGCCCGCGCAGCTACGGGCTCGCCGGCGAAGTCGACATCACCGGGCAGACCGTGACCGAAAACGACATCAGCCGCGTGCTCAGCGCGTGCGACGTGCCCGATATCGGCGAGGAACGCGAAGTGCTGCACGCCCAGCCGGTAAATTTCGCGCTCGACCACCGCTCCGGGCTGATCGACCCGCGCGGCCAGATCGGAAACTGGCTGGCTACCGATATGCACATGCTCACCGTGGACGGGGTGGCCGTCCAGAACCTCGCGCATTGCGTAAAGCGTTGCGACATGGAGCTCGCGGGCGTCGGCAGCTCGGCCTATGTCTCGGGGATCGCCGCGCTGGTCGAGGACGAGCAGGAGCTGGGTGCCGCCTGCATCGACCTGGGCGGCGGTAGCGCGGGGCTTTCGATCTTCATCAAGAAGCACATGATCTACGCGGATTGCGTGCGCATCGGTGGTGACCACGTCACTAGCGACATCTCGATGGGTCTCCAGGTGCCGCAAGCCACCGCCGAGCGAATCAAGACCTTCTATGGCGGGGTCGTCGCCACCGGCATGGATGACCGCGAGATGATCGAGACCGGCGGCGAGACCGGCGATTACGAGCACGACCGCCGCAAGGTCAGCCGCGCCGAACTGATCGGCATCATGCGCCCCCGCGTGGAGGAAATCCTCGAAGAGGTGCGCGCGCGGCTCGATGCGGCCGGCTTCGACCACCTGCCCAGCCAGCAAATCGTGCTCACCGGTGGCGGCAGCCAGATCCCCGGCCTCGACGGGCTCGCGAGCCGCATCCTCGGACAGCGCGTGCGCCTCGGGCGCCCCTTGCGCGTGCACGGTCTGCCGCAGGCCGCCACCGGCCCGGCCTTTGCCAGCGCCGTTGGCATGTGCCTGTTCGCGGCCAACCCACAGGACGAATGGTGGGATTTCGACATCCCCGTGGACCGCTACCCGGCACGCTCGCTGCGGCGGGCGGTCAAATGGTTCAAGGACAACTGGTGACCGCAACATGTGGCGAAATGAGCGAAATCCCGCGGAAACGCCCAGAAATCAGGGCATATTTGGTAGTTTCACGGTGTTTTTTTGGTGACGATTGACGCAACCATCGGTAAGAATGGGGACAATCAGGCGGAAAACGGCCTGCGCAGACAGGCCCAGAGACAGGCGGACAGAGCAATGACACTCAACCTATCACTCCCCGGTCAGGACGACCTCAAGCCGCGGATCACCGTGTTCGGTGTCGGAGGCGCTGGCGGTAACGCGGTCAACAACATGATCGAAAAGGCCCTCGACGGCGTTGATTTCGTCGTCGCCAATACCGACGCCCAGGCCCTCAGCCAGAGCCAGGCCGAGAGCCGTATCCAACTGGGCGTGAAGGTGACAGAGGGCCTCGGCGCGGGGGCCAAGGCGTCGATCGGCGCCGCCGCCGCAGAGGAATCGATCGAGCAGATCGTCGATCACCTCGCGGGTTCGCATATGTGCTTCATCACCGCGGGAATGGGCGGCGGAACGGGCACCGGCGCCGCGCCGATCATCGCGCAGGCCGCGCGCGAGCTTGGCGTGCTGACCGTAGGCGTCGTCACGAAACCGTTCCAGTTCGAGGGCGGCAAGCGCATGAAGCAGGCCGAGGCCGGTGTCGAGGCACTGCAGAAGATGGTGGATACGCTCATCATCATCCCCAACCAGAACCTGTTTCGTCTTGCCAACGACAAGACCACCTTCACCGAGGCCTTCAGCATGGCCGACGACGTCCTCTACCAAGGTGTCAAGGGCGTCACCGACCTGATGGTGCGCCCCGGTCTCATCAACCTCGATTTCGCCGATGTGCGCGCGGTGATGGACGAGATGGGCAAGGCGATGATGGGTACCGGCGAGGCCGACGGCGAAACCCGCGCCGTGCAGGCCGCCGAGAAGGCAATCGCCAACCCGCTTCTCGACGAAATCAGCCTCAGGGGCGCGCGCGGCGTGCTTATCAACATCACCGGCGGCCACGACCTGACGCTGTTCGAGCTTGACGAGGCCGCCAACCGCATCCGCGAGGAGGTGGACCCCGACGCCAACATCATCGTCGGCTCGACGCTCGACATCGAGATGGAGGGCCGGATGCGCGTGAGCGTCGTTGCCACCGGCATCGACGCCAGTGAAAACTCTGCCGACGTGCCCGTACCGCGCCGCTCTCTGGCAGAGCCCCTCCGGCAGCCCGAGGCCATCGAGGCCGACCTTCACGCCGAGCATGGCGGGGCCACCCCCGCCGTGGCCGAAGAACCCTCGCTCTTCGACCGCACCGAGGAACCACGGGCCGAGCCTGCCCAACCCGATACTTTCGTTGCGCAGGGCGCCGATGACGATCTCCCTCCACCCGCCTACCAGCCCCGCGCCGAAGAAGCCGTGGCATCAGGCCAGACCGACATGGAGATCGAGGAAGAGCTCGACGCCTTCCTCGCGCCACGCGCGCCCGCGCCCGGCACCCCCTCCCCTGAGGCGATGCAGCGGCTCCAGGTGGCGGTGAGCAAGGTCCCCTCGCAGGCGGCAGCGCGCCAGCAACAACCAGCCGCGTCCGAGCAGGCCCCCGCCCCGTCCGGGGACGGGGCCGCGCCGGACGATAAGCCGCGGTTCGGGATCAATTCGCTCATCAACCGGATGACCGGGCATGGCGGACAAGAGGCCCCGCGCCCCGCGCGCCAGCAGCCCCCAATGCAGGCCGCGCGCTCCGCGCAGCCCGCCCCCCGCGAGCAGGAAGAGGAGGATCAGATCGAGATCCCGGCCTTCCTGCGGCGTCAGGCAAACTGAAAGAAGGCGCATCACCGCCCGATCTGGCCGCCCTTCGGGGCGGCTTTTTCGTTTCAATAGCAACACCTGGGCGGCATAGGCAGAATCCCGCCCACGCCACGCGCCACGATGTTTCAATCGGTTGCAAAGATTGAGTTGAGGCTGTTCCTTGCAGCCTTTAGACACGTCTCAGTTAAAATTTCATGACCATATGCTCGCGTCATGGGCGGCCCACAGCGGCACGCCACGCTGCAGTGAGCCATCTGGTCGAATGATCGGAACAGAGCGTGCAAAGAACGATCAGACAGGCGGTTAGTTTCGACGGTGTTGGCCTGCATTCGGGCAGGCCCGCGCGTCTCGTGCTGCGACCGGCGCCCGCTGGGGCCGGCATCGTCTTTCACCGCACGGATCTGGACGAAACCACCCCACCAATTCCCGCACTGTGGGACCGGGTGGTGCAATCGCCGCTCTGCACGCGGCTGGTGGGCGCGGGCGATGCGTCTGTCTCGACCGTCGAACATGTGATGGCAGCGCTGGTCGGGTGCGGCGTCCACAACGCCACGCTGGAGATCGACGGTCCGGAAGTTCCGATCCTCGATGGAAGCGCCGTGCCGTTCGTCACCAAGATACTCGCCGCGGGCCTCACACCGCAGGCCGCTCCGGTGCGCGCCATCCGCGTCCTGCGCCCCGTCGAGGTTGCAAATGGCGCAGCACGCGCGCGGCTCTCGCCCGACGTTACGCTGCGCATCGAGTTCACCATCGAGTTCGAGGACGCGGCCATCGGCGTACAGACCAAGAGCCTCAACATGTCCAATGGCAGCTTCGTGCGCGAGCTTTCGAATTCGCGCACCTTCTGCCGCAAGGCCGATGTCGAGACCATGCGCGCCAACGGCCTCGCGCTCGGTGGCACGATGGAAAACGCCGTCGTCGTAGACGGCGACGAGGTGCTCAGCCCCGGCGGGCTGCGCCACGCCGACGAAGCGGTGCGTCACAAGATGCTCGACGCGGTCGGCGATTTGGGGCTCGCAGGGCTTCCGATCCTCGGCTTCTACCAGGGGATGCGTGCGGGCCATGCGCTCACCAACGACCTGCTGCACGCGCTGTTTTCCGATCAGGCCAACTATCGGATCGTCACCTGTGACGCGGCCACGGCAGCGCGCCTGCCCGGCGCCGGCGTGCATATCGGCGAGATTCCCCGCGTCGCCTGACACGCGATCGCGTTCCCCGCGCCAAACCCGTTTTGCACCGCAGATTTATGTGCTAGAGCGAGACCGTGGCGGTGGGAACGCCTTTGCGAAACACGACGGGAAGAATGTGCATGACAATCGGCAAGGGTCCGGCGCAGATCGCGGGGGCGGCTCTCGTGGTTCTGTTTCTCGCAGGCTGCGATGGCGGTGAGAGCGTGGAGCGCGGCAATCTCAACTACGAGAATTTCACCGCGCAACAGATATTCGAACGCGGCGAGTACGATCTTTCACGAAACAAGCCCAAGCTCGCCGCCCAGAGCTTCGCCGAGGTCGAGCGGCTCTATCCCTATTCCGGGTTCGCCAAGCGCGCCGTCATCATGCAGGCCTTTTCCCATCACCGCGACCGCAATTACGAGGAAAGCCGCGCCTCCGCGCAGCGCTATCTCGATTTCTATCCCGCCGACGAGGACGCCGCCTATGCCCAGTATCTGCTGGCACTGAGCTATTACGATCAAATCGACGAGGTTGGCCGCGACCAACAGCTCACCTTCGAGGCCCTTCAGGCGCTGCGCGAGGTGATCGAGCGCTACCCCGAAAGCGAGTATGCTACGTCCGCACGCCTCAAGTTCGATCTCGCCTACGATCATCTCGCTTCCAAGGAAATGGAAGTCGGGCGCTACTATCTCAAGCGCGACAACTTCGCCGCCGCGGCCAACCGCTTTCGCGTGGTGGTCGAGGATTTCCAAACCACGACCCACACCGCCGAGGCACTGCACCGGCTGGTCGAGGCCTACCTCTCGCTCGGGCTCGTGGACGAGGCGCGCACCGCCGGCGCGATCCTTGGCCACAATTTCCGCGGCACCGAGTGGTACGAGCAGAGTTACTCGCTCCTGACCGGCCAGGGTCACACGCTCGAGGCCGCAGGTGACGGCTGGTTGCAGGAAATCTACCGCCAGACCGTGCTCGGTCGGTGGCTCTAGGGGGCGGCGGGGTGTACCCCTGCCCCACGGAATGACCGGATGCTGGCCACGCTCGAAATCCGCGACATGCTCATCATCGACCGGCTGGAGCTCGGGTTCCGGCCGGGGCTGAACGTGCTCACCGGCGAGACCGGGGCCGGCAAGTCCATCCTGCTCGACTGCCTCGGATTCGTGCTGGGCTGGCGCGGGCGCGCCGATCTGGTGCGCGGAGGGGCCGAACGCGGCGAGGTCGTGGCGGTGTTCGAGCTCGGCGCCGATCACCCGGCCCGCGTGGTTCTGGCCGAGGCCGGGCTGCCCGAGGAGGACGACCTTATCCTGCGCCGCGTCAACGCACAGGACGGGCGCAAGACCGCCTGGGTCAACGATCGCCGCGTCTCGGGCGAGGTGCTGCGACGGCTCTCGGCGACGCTCGTGGAACTGCATGGCCAGCACGATGATCGCGGCCTGCTCGACCCGCGCGGCCATCGCGACATGCTCGACGCCTTCGGCGGGCTGGACGCGCAGCGCAACTCCGTCAGGACGGCGTGGCGCGAGCGCGCCGCCGCGCAAAAGGCGCTTGACGAGGCCGAGGCGGCTCTCGCCTCCATGCGCGCCGAAGAGGATTTCCTGCGCCATTCGGTGGCCGAACTTGATACGCTCGACCCGCAGCCCGGCGAAGAGGCGACGCTCGATACACGCCGCCGCCTGATGCAAGGGGCCGAGCGCATCCGCGAGGATATCGCCCGCGCCGCGCATGTGCTTGGCCTCGACGGGGCCGAGGGGGCAGCGGGCGATGCGCTGCGCTGGCTCGAAGGCGTCTCCGACAAGGCCGAGGGGCGGCTCGATGGCGCACTCGCCGCGCTCTCGCGTGCATTGGTCGAACTCGACGAGGCCGGGCGCGAGACACAGGCCGCGCTCGAGGCGCTCGACTTCGACCCGCTCGACCTCGAACGCTGCGAGGAACGCCTCTTTGCCATTCGCGGGCTGGCGCGCAAGCACGACGTTCTGCCCGATGACCTTGCTGCTTTCGCCGACACCCTGCGCACGCAACTGGCTGCGCTCGACGCAGGCGACAGCGATCTGGCGGCCCGCCGCGCAGACCGGGACGCCGCCGCACAGCGCTATGACCACGAGGCAGTGGCACTGAGCCACGCCCGCCGCGAGGCCGCCGCTCGACTTGACGCCGCCGTGATGGCCGAGCTTGCACCGCTCAGGATGGAACGCGCCATTTTCACGACCGAAATCGCCCCTGCCGATCCCGGTCCCTCGGGCCACGACGCCGTGAGCTTTACCGTGGCGACCAATCCCGGCGCGCCTTCCGGACCATTAAGCCGGATCGCCTCGGGGGGCGAGTTGAGCCGCTTTCTGCTTGCGCTCAAGCTGTGCCTGTCCGCCCCCGATGCGGGTCTGACCATGATCTTCGACGAAATCGACCGCGGCGTTGGCGGCGCCACGGCGGACGCGGTCGGGCGGCGTCTGGAACGGTTGGCGACAGACGGGCAGGTACTGGTTGTCACCCATTCGCCGCAGGTTGCGGCGCGCGGGGCGCATCACTGGCGGGTAGAGAAACGGGTGGAGGACGAGATGACACTCTCGACCGTGCGCACCCTCGACGGGGCCAACCGCGTGGACGAAATCGCTCGCATGCTCTCGGGCGAGCATGTCACCCAAGAGGCCCGCGCCGCCGCCGAGGCGCTGATGGCGGGTTAAGTGACGGGCCGTGATGTACCGGCACGTCCCGCATAGTCCGGAAGGCGCCCGGAACCGGCGGACGACGCTTAGTGCGTCCAGACCTGCCGCCGCTTGGTCGAGAAGTTCTCTGCATAGCCGCCGGGGCGGATGTTGGGCTTGCGCTTGTGCGGATCCTGCACCACAGCGTCGATGCCGTGTTCCCGGGCGTACTGAAGCGCCGCCTCTTTCGTGTCAAAGCGTAGCCGCACCTGCGCCTGCGTGTCGGCATTCGAGGTCCACCCCATCAGCGGGTCAATCTCCCGCGCCGACTCGGACACGAATTCCAGCACCCATTTCTGCGTGTTGGCCACGCCCGATTGCGTGGCGGTCCGGGCGGGTTTGTAGATGCGTGCGCGCATGGGCGTCTCCGATCTGAAGTCTTAGATGTTATCCCAGATTGCGGGGCCTTGGGCAAGGGACCGTTCGCCGCGCTCAGGCCGCGGCGCCATCGGTGAATTGCAGCCGCGCCAGCCGTGCGTAAAGCCCGTTTTCCGCGACGAGACTGTCATGCGTTCCCTGCGCCACGATCCGGCCCTGATCCATCACCACGATGCGGTCGGCCTTCTTCACCGTCGCAAGGCGGTGCGCCACGATGATCGTGGTGCGCGTCTCCGCCATCCCCTCGACGGCGGTCTGCACCGCGCGCTCGCTCTCGGCGTCGAGCGCGCTCGTAGCCTCATCCAGCAACAGAACGGGCGCATCGCGCAGGATCGCGCGGGCGATGGCGATGCGCTGTTTCTGCCCACCCGACAGCATCACGCCACGCTCGCCGAGATAGGTGTCGTAGCCCTGCGGCAAACGCGCGATGAAGTCATCTGCGTGGGCGGCGCGGGCGGCCGCCTCGATCTCGGCATCGCTGGCCTCGGGTCGGCCGAAACGGATGTTCTCGCGCGCCGAGGCGGCAAAGATCGCCGGCTCCTGCGGCACCAGCGCCAGCGCCTGGCGGAACTCGTGCCGCGCCATCTCCGCGAGCGCCACGCCATCGAGCGTGATGCGCCCCTCCTCCGGGTCGTAGAACCGCAGGATCAACTGGATCACGCTGGTTTTGCCCGCTCCCGACGGGCCGACCAGCGCCACCGTCTCGCCGGGCTTGATCGACAGGCTGAAATCGTCGAGCGCCGGGGTCTCGGGCCGCGCCGGATAGGCAAAGCGCACACCTTCGAACGCGATCGCGCCGCGCACCGGCTGCGGCACGGGCACCGGTGCCGCAGGGTCCCGGACCGGGTCGTCTGCGTGCAGCAGGTCGACCAGCCGCTCGGTCGCCCCGGCCGCGCGCTGCAACTCGCCCCAGATTTCCGACAGCGCCGCCACCGCGCCCGCCACCATCACCGCGTAGATCACGAACTGCACGAGGCTGCCGGCGCTCATGTCCCCTGCCCGCACGTCCCGTGCGCCGATCCACAACACGCCGACAATGCCGGTGAAAACGAGGAAGATCACGATCACGGTCATCAGCGCGCGGGTATTCACGCGGCGGCGCGCGACCTCGAAACTGCGTTCGGTCACATCGCCGAACCGCGCCCGGCTCTCGCGCTCATGGGTGAATGCCTGCACCGTCTGCACCGACAAAAGAGCCTCGGAGGCGTTGCCGGAACTGTTGGCGATCCAGTCCTGGTTCTCGCGGCTGAGTACGCGCATCTTCCGACCGAGAAACAGGATCGGCACGACCACCAGCGGCACGATCAACAGCACGAGACCGGTCAGCTTGGCCGAGGTCAGTAGCATCAGCACCATGCCGCCCGAGAACAGCAGCAGATTGCGCAACGCGATGGACACGGACGAGCCGATGACAGACAGGATGAGTGTGGTGTCGGTGGTGATCCGGCTCAGAACCTCGCCGGTCATCACCCGCTCGTAAAAGGCCGGGCTCATGCCGATCACCCGGTTGAACACCGCCTTGCGGATATCGGCCACCACCCGCTCGCCCAGCCGCGACACCAGCAGGTAGCGCAGCCCGGTGCCCAGCGCCAGCAACGCCGCGATAACGAGCGCCGCGCCGAAATACTGATCAAGCAGCGCACCATCCTCGTTGCCGAAATTGTCCACCACCCGGCGCACCGCCATCGGCAGCATCAGCGCCACTGCGGCGGTCAGCACCAACGCCGAAACGGCAGCGGCCAGCAGCTTGCGGTAGGGACGCAGGAACGGCCACAGCTCGGCCAGCGCGCGTACGCGCTTTGATTTCTCGCGATCCAGCAGATCGGCGCCGTTCTCGGCCTTGCGCACCATTCCCGTCTACTCCCTCTCGTTCGCACCGGTTCTTGGCGAGTGCGGCGCGCGGGGTCAAGTGCCCCGAATGGTCGCAGGGGCTCACGGCAGGGGCGAAACGCCGATGACCAACGGGTGAATCGCGACCAGCCCGGCAAACGCCGCAAGGCCCAGCCCCAGCCGCACAATACCGCCACGGACCGAGGCCGGGCGCGGCGGCCACGCCGGCACGGCGCGCCGCGCCGCGTCAAGCCGCTCCCACTCGGGCCCGAGCGCCTGCTTGCGGCGGCGGTCCACGATGCGCTGCCCCAGCATCGCGAACCCCGCGAAAAGACCGAAGAGCGCCACGTGCGCCAGATCGCCATTGGGCACCATATGCCCGCCCGCCCACAGCGCCAGCGCCACCAGCAGCGGATGGCGCGTGTAGCGCAGGATGCCGGGGCGCGCGGCATCGAACCCGGCTCCGGCACGACCGCCAAAGGAAAACGGGTTGGGCCGCCGGATGGCCAGCGCCGCCAACACGCAGGCAGCGAGCATCGCGAGCAACGTCACATGCTTCTGCCACGCCGCCCAACCCCAGAGCGGCACATGGGGCGCGCGCCCCGCCGCCATCAACACCCAGTAAAGCACCCCCAGCGACAGCGCCGAGTAGCCCAGCGCGAACCCCCGCTGACCGAATCGCGCCACCAGGGCCGATTTCACGCGCGGCCGCAGCGGCAGCGTATGGCTGAGGAAAAACACCGCCAGCGCCGCCGCATACTCGGCCCAGCCCATGACCCGCACCCTTTCGAAATCCACTTGGCGGCGCAGGGATACCGCGCGCGTGCGACGCGCGGCAAGCGCGATTTACACTTGCGCGAATCTGACTTCAGGCGTAACGCGGGGCTGCTTCGGTCCGGGAAAATACCCCGGTAATAGGGAATACGGTGCGATCCGATCATCGGATCAAATCCGTGACTGCCCCCGCAACTGTAAGCGGTGAGCGAGGCCGGAAAAATGCCACTGCACCTGAACGGGGTGTGGGAAGGTTCGGCCAAGCGATGACCCGCAAGTCAGGAGACCTGCCGAAGTGATCACCCTATCCGGGCGCGGGGCGCGCCGTGGATAACGGACCTTTTCCGTAGTGGTGGCACTTTCACCGTCTGCGGAGAGGCATGTCCTCTTCCAACGACCGACCCGATGGACAACACGATGCCGACAACCGGTATTGGGGGACATGACATGAGATATCTCGTAACCTGCGCGCTCTGCGCACTCGCCACAGCCCCGGCCCTCGCACAGGAGGGTTTCGATCTCGACACGATCACCGTGATCGCCAACCAGACCCAGACCGCGCTCAAGCGCAGCGGCTCCACCGTCGAGGTGTTGCCCGCCGAGGAGGTGCGCGACGCGCCCACGGCCAGATTGGGCGATTTCCTGACCTTCCAGCCGGGCATCTCCGCCTCGGCCAACGGCCCGCTCGGCACCACCTCGACCGTGCGCATTCGCGGCCTCGGCGGGGCCTACGTGCCGGTGCTCATCGACGGTATCGACGTAACCGACCCCGCCTCGAGCGGCGGCGGCTTCGATTTCGGCGGGCTGACCAATGCGGGGCTCGGCCGGATCGAGGTGCTCAAGGGCTCGCAATCGGCGCGCTTCGGGCTCAACGCCGTGGGCGGCGTCATCAATATCCAGAGCCTGCGCCCCACCGAGGACGGCGTCCACGGCTTTGCCGAAGTCCAGGCCGGAAGCTACGATTTCCGCCGGGGCGTACTCGGCCTCACCGCGCGCACCGACCGCACCGATCTTGCCTTCAGCTTCAGCCGGACAGAGACCGACGGCTTTTCCGCCTCCGCTGCGGGCTCCGAGCCGGACGGCTCCGAGGCGCGCCGGGTCAATCTCTACCTGCGCCACCAGTTCACGGACACGTTCGCCGCCGGGCTGAGCGCGCTCCACATCGACAGCGACGCCGAGTTCGACGAGTTCGGCGGCGACGGGACCGCACCGTTTGACGAGTTCAACACCAGCGAGGCTCACGGCGCGCGTGCCTTTGCCGAGATCGCCACCGGGGCTTTCGACCACGAATTGGCACTGAGCTATTTCGAGAGCGACCGCACCTCCTTTTCCAACGGTTTTGCCACGCCATTCGAAGGCGAGCGCCAGCGCATCGACTACCGCGGCAGCTATGATTCCGGCGGCATCTGGTCGTTCAATTTCGGGGCCGACTACACCGAGGAAGAAGATCTCAACCTCGCCATCGACATCACCGGCGTGCAGGGCGAGGTGCTGCTCGCCCCCACCGACGCGGTGGATATCGCCCTCTCCGTGCGCCACGACGACCATTCGGAGTTTTCCGGCGAATGGTCCTCGCGCGCCGCGCTCGCGTGGCGGATCAAGGAGGACTTGATCCTGCGCGCCTCGGCCTCTGACGGGTTCCGCGCGCCCACTCTGGTGCAGCTCGACCCGTTCTTCGGCAACCCGAATTTCCAGCCCGAGACCAGCGAAAGCTACGACCTCGGGATCGAGAAGCGGTTCGAGGGCGACGATTTCGTCCGCGCCACGCTGTTTCGCACGGATATCGACAACCAGATATTCTTCGATGGCACCTCGACCCGCTGTCCCAGCGGATTCGGCTGTTTCGAGACCGGCGATTTCAAGGGCAAGGGAATCGAGCTTTCGGGACAGGTGGCGATCAACGCCTTCCTGACGCTGACCGGTGCCTACACGTATACCGATGCCGAGCAGAACGGTGCTGCCGCCGCCCGCGTGCCCGAACACGACGTGGCCATCGGCCTCGGCGCCGCGATCTCGCCCCGGCTCGACGCGCAGTTCACGGTTCAGCATGTCGGCGGCGTAACGCCGTCGCCCTTTGCCCCGGCGGCGAACAAGGTGGGCGACTATACGCTCTTCCACGTCAACGCCACATACGAGGTCACCGACAGCGTCGATGCCCTGCTCCGCGTGGAAAACCTCTTCGACGAGGATTACGAGACAGCGGGCGGGTTCAATACGCCTGGCCGCGCGGCCTATGCGGGGCTGCGTGCGTCTTTCTAGGCTCATAGCCCTTGGCCTGGCCCTCGCGCTCGCGGGGGCCACGGTCAGCGCCGGCCCGGCTCCTGCCCGTGTCGTGTCGATCAACCTGTGCACCGATCAGTTGGCGATGATGCTGGCCGCCCCCGGACAGCTCGTCTCGGTCTCCAAGCTCGCCGCCGATCCGCACAGCTCAGCGATGGCCCGCGAGGCCCGCGCCTACAAGGCCAACCATGGCCGCGCCGAGGAAGTCTACCTGCTCGATCCCGACCTCGTGCTGGCCGGGGCCTATACCGATCCCGCCACGGTGGGAATTCTGCGCCGGGTAGGGCTGCGGGTGGTGCAGTTCGACACCGTGAAATCTCTCGACGACACCCGCGCACTGATCACAAAAATGGCACGCGTGCTGGGCCACGAAGAGGCCGGCGCAGCGCTCATTGCGGAATTCGATGTGCGGCTAACGAGGCTGCGCGCGGGAGAGACGACCCACAGCGCCGCGATCTACCACCCCAACGGCTACAGCCTGGGCAACGGCACGCTCGCGGACGACATCCTGCGCGCTGCCGGATTCAGCAATGTCGCGCGCGAACTCGGCCTGCGGGGCGGCGGCACGGTGCCGCTGGAGCGGCTGGTCATGGCCGCGCCCGACCTGCTCATTCGCGGCACTCCACTGCCAGGTGCGTCTCGATCCGAGGCGGTGATGACCCACCCGGCCCTCGCCGCCCTCACCGCCGACACCGCCGGCTTGCGCATCACTTCGCCTGACTGGATCTGCGGCACGCCACACGTGCTGGACGCGGTGGAAACGCTCGTCACGGCGCGGGGGGGGCTGCGATGAAACCGCTCGCGCTCTGCCTCTCGGCGCTCGCGACCGCCCTGTTCCTCGCCTCGCTCAGCGTGGGGCCCGCGCACATCGGCGCGCTCGATGGTCTGTCGGCGCTGATCCTTGGCGGCGACGGCCCCGAACCGCTGGTGATGCGCGAGATCCGTCTGCCCCGCGCACTCCTCGGCGTGATGATCGGGGCGAGCCTCGGGATTTCGGGCGCGGCCCTGCAAGGCTACCTGCGTAACCCGCTGGCCGAGCCGGGACTGATCGGCGTGTCGGGCAGCGCCGCGCTGGGCGCGGTGCTGGCCATCCATACCGGCCTCGCCGCCGTCACCACGCTCGCCCTGCCGGTGGCGGCGCTGGCGGGCGCGGGCTCCGGCGTGCTGCTGATCCTGCTGCTGGCGGGGCCGCGCGGCGGGTCGATCACGCTGATCCTCGCCGGGATCGCCATCTCGGCGCTCGCCGCGGCGCTCACCTCGCTGGTTCTCAACCTCTCGCCCAACCCCTATGCCGCCTCGGAAATCGTGTTCTGGATGATGGGCTCGCTCGCCGACCGCTCGATGACCCATGTCTGGCTCGCGGCTCCGCTGATGCTGGCGGGCGGGGTGGCGCTCCTGACGCTGGGGCGCGGGCTCGACGCGCTGACGCTGGGCGAGGACGCGGCCGAGGCAATGGGGCTACGGCTCGCGCGCCTGCGGCTCACGCTGGTGCTGGGCACCGCGGCGATGGTCGGCGCGGCGGTGGCGGTGGCCGGCGCCATCGGCTTCGTCGGCCTCGTGGTGCCGCACCTCCTGCGCCCGCTCGTCGGCGCGCGGCCCTCGCGACTTCTCTGGGCCTCGGGCCTCGGGGGCGCGGCGATGGTGCTCGCCGCCGATATCGCCGTGCGCCTCGTCCTGCCCGAACGCGACTTGAAGCTTGGCGTGCTCACCGCCATCGTCGGTGCGCCGCTCTTCCTCCACCTCATCTACAAGACGCGGGGAGGACAGACATGACCCTGCTTTCCCTGCGCGATCTCTCGGTGCGCCTGCGCGGGCGGTCGATCCTCACGGACGTCACCCTCGACGTGGAGGCTGGCGAGTTTATCGGCCTCATCGGCCCCAACGGCGCGGGCAAGACCACGCTCATGCGCGCGGCCCTCGGCCTGCTGCCGCACGAGGGCACAAGCAGCCTCGCCGTCCTGCCGCCGGCGGCACGCGGGCGGGCTGCGGCGTGGATGCCGCAGGCGCGCGATATTGCCTGGCCGGTCACGGTGGAAACGCTGGTCGCGCTGGGGCGGACGCCGCATGTCAGCGGCTGGCAGGGGATGGGGCCGCAGGATCGTGCCCACGTGGACGCCGCGCTCGAAACGATGGGGCTTGAGCACCTCCGCCACCGCACCGCGACGCGGCTTTCGGGGGGCGAGCAGGCGATGGCCCTCATCGCCCGGGCGCTCGCACAACAGACCCCGCTCCTGATGGCCGACGAGCCGATCGCGGGGCTCGACCCGGCCAACCAGATCGCCACCATGCAGGTCTTTGCCCGGCTGGCGGGCGAGGGCCGCGCGGTCATCGCCTCGCTCCACGACCTCGGCCTCGCCGCGCGACATTGCACGCGGCTCATTCTTCTCGGCGAGGGGGGGCTCGCCGCCGACGGTCCGCCCGCCGAGGTGCTCACGCCCGAAAACCTCGCCCGCATCTTCCATGTCAGCGCCCATTACGCGACCACGCCCCAAGGTCCTGTCTTTCAACCGCTCGAGGTGATCCGATGACCGCGCCCCGCCTCGATCCCCCCTGGCTTTGCCTCGATCTGCCGCACGAGATGCCGGTGCTCAGCTGGGCCGTGAACCGCCCCGGCCTCGTGCGCGCCCGGCGCATCCTGTGGCGCGAGGTGCGCAATGCCGATCTGCCCGAACATCTCGACGTGATCCAGTGGCTCGACGCGCAACTGGCCGCGCGCGGCGCGCGTGACGCGGTCTGTTTTCTAACGTCCTGCGACGTCGCCCGCTTCACCACCGCCGAGGCCGAGGCCGACGGCATCCGCGCACGCGCCGTGGCCACGGTGGGCCTATCCAACGCCGAGTCGGTGGGCACCCGCCTGCCCGCGGCCACCCGTGGCTGGGGCACCATCAACGTCGCGGTGGAGATCGACGCCGGGCTGACCGAGGCCGCCCGCCTCGAGGCGCTCAGCATTGCGACCCAGGCCCGAACCGCCGCAATCATGGCCGCGAAAATACCCCTGCCCACCGGACCCGCCACCGGCACCGGCACCGATTGCATCGCCATCGCCGCGCCCGACGGGACCACGCGCTATGCCGGGCTCCACACAGGCGTGGGCGAGGCCGTGGGCCGCGCCGTGCATGACGCGGTTGCGCGCGGCGTGGCGCTCTGGCAATCCACCGACACCGCCAAGGAGGCCCGTCATGGATGAGACTACTCTCACCGGCTTTCTCGACCGCGGTGGCCCGGCGCTCTGGGTGATCGCCGCGCTTTCCGTGCTGACGCTGGCGCTCATCCTGTGGAAAATCTGGCGCCTGATACTCACCGGCGCGTGGTCGGGCGCGATGACCGAACGCGCGGTGGCGCTCTGGCAGCACGGGCAGGCGACCGAGGCCACATCACTCCTGCGCCCGCGCCGCAGCCTGCGCGCCCGGCTCGCCCTTGCCGCGATGGAGGCAGCACAGGCCACCCGCTGGACCGAGGCGCAGGCACGCGAGGAAACCACCCGCGTGGCCAAGACCCTGCTGAACGAGGCGCGCACCGGCCTGCGCGTGCTGGAACTCATCGCCACCATCGCGCCCCTCGTGGGGCTACTGGGGACGGTGCTGGGCATGATCGCCGCCTTTCAGGCGCTTCAGACGAGCGGCAGCAGCGCCGACCCGTCCGTACTCGCCGGCGGCATCTGGGAAGCGCTGCTGACGACGGCGGCGGGCATGGCCGTGGCGATCCCCGCCTCGATGGCGCTGACCTGGTTCGAGAGCGTGGCCGACCATGTGCAGGCCGACATGGAGGACGCCGCCACCCGCATCTTCACCACGCCGGAGGCGCGGCCATGATGCAGTTCGGCACACCCCGCCACGCCCGCCGCCCGAGCCTCACGCCGATGATCGACGTGGTATTCCTGCTCCTGGTGTTCTTCATGCTGGCTGCGCGCTTCGGCCATGACCTGAGCCTGCCCATGGCCACAGGCGGCGGCGCGACGGTCTATGACGGCCCGCCGCGCCTGGTGGTCATCGGCCACGACAGCCTTGCCCTCAACGGGCAGACCATTGCCCCCGAGGCCCTGCCCGCGGCGCTCGACCCGCTGATGTCCGCACCCTCTGACATCGTCGTGCTGCGCCCCGCCGAGGGCGTACCCCTGCAACGGCTCATCGCGGTGAGCGACA
Organism: Roseovarius nitratireducens; assembly: GCF_002925845.1. GTDB lineage: Bacteria > Pseudomonadota > Alphaproteobacteria > Rhodobacterales > Rhodobacteraceae > Roseovarius > Roseovarius nitratireducens. The sequence continues at coordinate 204,323 of NZ_PDNI01000065.1, forward strand.
GCCTGCGCGCCGCCGGTCTGAGCCGGATCGTGGTGGTGGAGTAGGCCCATGCAGTTCACCACCCCCCGCCGCCGCCGTGCACCAGAGCCCATCGTGCCAATGATCAACGTGGTATTTCTGCTCCTGATCTTCTTCTTGATGAGCGCGCAGATAACACCCCCCGCCCCCTTCGACGTGACCCTTCCGAAAAGCGCAGACAGAGACCACGCCACACCCACCGACACGCTTTACATGGATGCCAAGGGGCGTCTCGCCTTCAACGAGGCGCGCGGCGACGCGGTGCTCGACGCCCTCGCCGCCCGCGCCACGCCCGACGAGGCCCTGCAAATCCGTGCCGATGCGCGGATGGAGGCGCGCGCGCTGGCCCGGCTCCTGCCGCAACTGGCCGCGCGTGGGATCGCGCAGGTCGAGATCGTGACGGGGGCGAAATGATCCGGGGGCTGGAATTCGCGGGCTTCGTAGCCCTCGCCGCCGCTGTCCATGCCGGGCTCTGGACCGCCGCGCCCGAGGGCGGCGGCGCGGGCGGCGAGACCGGGACCGATACCGCCACGCTCGCCGCCTCCACCCCGCAGATGGCCGCGCTGGTCGAGACCTGGCAGCGCCCGGTCGCGGTGCAGGACGCGGCCCCCGCGCCGCGTCCTGCACCCGCACCGGATACCCAACCCGTGGCGCTACGTCCCGAGGCGGGGCACGCAGCCCCGCCCACGCCGGACGCCCTGCCCGACACCACCCGCGCCCCCCACCGACCGCAGGTGGAGAGCGCACCACTCCCCCTGCCCGTACCGCGCGTAGAGACCCGCGCCCCCTCCGCGTCGCAGCCGCCCGAGGCACCGCAAGAGGCAGCCCCCACGCCCCCGAACCGCCCGGTCCCAACTCCACGTCCCGCCACGCCCGACGCGCCCCGCGCCCCGGCGATGGCAGCCCTGCCACAGGTGGACCGCAGCCCGCCTGCCGTGCAAGCCCCGCCGCCACCGGACACGCGACCCCGGGCGCGCCCCGCCACGCCCGCCCCTGCAAGGCGAGAGGAAGTCGCCCGCGGCACCGGCGGCGCGCAGGCAGGTGGCCAGGCGCAAACCGCCACCCCCGCCCGGATCGACAACGCGACCCGCGCCAGCCTCATGGGTCAGTGGGGCGGGACGATCCGCTCGCGGATCGAGCGGCACAAACGCTACCCATCCGGCACGCGCGCTTCCGGCACCGCGCATCTCGTGCTCGACGTTGCCGCCGACGGGCAGCTCCTCGGCGTGGGGCTACGGCGCTCCTCTGGCGACGCGCGGCTCGACGCGGCGGCGGTCAGGGCGGTCCGCCGCGCCCGCCTGCCCGCCGCGCCCGATCACCTGCCCGGGGCACGCCACCGCTTCAACCTGCCGGTGGCGTTCACCCGCTGATCCCACGCAAGCGTGACTCGCTGCGCCGCATTTCCCCTACATCCCGCGCCCGATCTGCGCTAAGACGTGATGCGCGGCGACGCAGCAAGGAGACCCGCGATGGCCAAGGGGCAGAAACCCGTCAACCTCGCCCTGCAGGGGGGCGGTGCGCACGGAGCCTTCACCTGGGGCGCGCTCGATTTCCTGCTAGAGGACGGACGACTCCGGATCGCCGGGGTATCGGGCACCTCGGCGGGCGCGATGAACGCGGTGGCGCTGGCCGACGGCTATACCCGTGCAGGCCCCGATGGCGCGCGCGCCGCGCTCGACGAATTCTGGCGCTCGATGAGCGCGAGCGCCAGCCACACGCCGCTTCAACGCACGCCGATGGATCATGTGACCGGCAATTGGGGGCTGGAAAACAACCCGTTCTATCATTTCATGAACGCGCTCACTGGCGTCGCCTCTCCCTATCAGCTCAACCCTCTCAACATCAATCCGCTGCGCGACCTGGTCGAGGAGAGCGTGGACTTCGAAATGGTGCGCCAGTGTACGGCATTCGAGCTCTACATCTCCGCCACCAATGTCGAGACGGGCCGGGTCAAGGTCTTCCCGCGCGAGCACCTGACCGTGGACATGGTGATGGCTTCGGCCTGCCTGCCGCATATCTATCAGGCGGTCGAGATCGACGGCGTACCCTATTGGGACGGCGGCTACATGGGAAACCCGGCACTGTTCCCGCTCTACGGCAAGACCGGCACCGACGATATCGTGGTCATCCAGATCAACCCGGTCGAGCGCAAGGGTACCCCGCGCACCGCTCAGGAAATACAGAACCGGATGAACGAGATCAGCTTCAACGCGAGCCTGCTCAAGGAGTTGCGCGCCATCGACTTCGTCGATCGGCTGATCCGGCAGGGCAAGCTCACAGTCGATCATTACCGCCCCGTCAAGGTCCACCTGGTCGAGAACGAGGACACGCTGAAACCGATGGGCGCCTCGTCCAAGATGAACGTGGAATGGGCGTTCCTCACCCGCCTGCGCGATGTCGGGCGCGAGACGGCCGCCGCGTGGCTCGATAGCTGCTTCGACCGGATCGGCGAGGAAAGCACCGTCGACCTGCGCACCATGTTTCAGGGGATCGGCGCGGAGCACCAAGGATAGAGGCGCGGGTCTGCCGCCGCACGCCGCCCTATCCTACGCGATATGGCAGCACCCCGCGCTCGTCGGGCGTGACCTGCAACCGCCGCTCCAGCGGCGGGACCGAGCGCTGGTGGCACTCGGTACGATCGCAGATGCGGCACGAAATCCCGATCGGCTCGAAAGCGCGGGCATTGGTCACGTCCAGATCATCGGCATAGACCAGATCGCCCGCGTGCTTGACCTCGCAGCCCAGCGCGATCGCAAATCGCCGCACCGGCGCACCAAAGCTGCCGCCGGGTTTGCTGACATCGCAGGCAAGGCTGATATAGCGCACCCCGTCCGGCGTCTCGGCCAGCTGCCGCAGGAACCGGCCCGGCGTCTCAAAGGCGCGATGCACGTTCCACAAGGGACAGGCGCCGCCGAAACGGGCGAATTGCAGGCGCGTGGCCGAATGGCGCTTGGTGATCGTGCCCGCCTGATCGACCCGCACGAAGAAGAACGGAATGCCCTTGGCGCCCGGGCGTTGCAGGGTCGAGAGCCGATGACAGACCTGCTCGATCGAGGCACCGAAGCGCAGCGCCAGCACCTCCAGATCGTGGCGAACGGTCTGCGCCGTGCTCAGGAACGCGCCATAGGGCATCAGCGCGGCCCCGGCGAAATAATTAGCCAGCCCCATCTTTGCGATGGCGCGCGCGGCCTCGGACTGGAAGCGCGCGAAATCCAGCGTCGCCTCCAGCAGGTTATCCTGCGTGAGGAGCGCCAGTTGCAGCAAGAGTTGAAAGCGCCGCGTCTCCGCCGGTGCGCGCGCCGAAAGCGTCAGCGTGCTGGTCTCGCGGTCGAAATGGCGCAGCGTGGTGGTATCCGCCTCGGTCACGCCGATCCCCATGTCCCGCAGCCGCGCGCGCGCCAGTACCTCGATCCCGCCCGGTCCCGCGCCCTCGGCCAGCCGCTCGGCGGCGCGGTCCACCGCATCGATGTAATTGTCGCAATAATGGAAGAAATCGCGCACCTCGTCCCACGGGCTTGCCGGGCTGCGCGCATCCTCGCGCCCCAACGCCTCATCGAGGCTCGCCAACCGCTCGTGGGTCTGCCGATAGGCGCGGTGCAACTCCAGGAATGCCCGCGCCAGCGCCGGCGCATTAGAGGCGGTCAGCCGCAGATCGGCCAGTGGCGGCGGTTCGGCACCAAAAACCGGGTCAGCCAGCGCCTCGCGCATGTCAGAGACCAGCCGCTCGGCATCGCCGGTGCTCAGTTCTGTGACGTCAAAGCCGAATTCCTGCGCCAGCGCCAAGACCACGGTTGTCGAGAGCGGGCGGTTGTTGTTCTCCATCTGGTTGAGATATGGCAGCGAGACCCCCAGTTTCGCGGCAAAATCCTTTTGAGTAAGCCCCAGCCGCTGACGCGTTTCGCGCAGCTTGACCCCGGCATAGAGTTTCCGCGTCGCCATGGTCTCGACCCTTCCTTCGCAGATTTGCTTATCTCGCAGAGTAGATTTGCAAATCGGTCAGAGCAAGCGCCTAGACTGACGCGCGCGCACTGCCCACGCAGTTATGGATAACTAGTGAAATATCGATTTTTTAACATTTTTACCCCGCAAGTTTCTTACGGAGCGGGCGTAGAGATTGATAATCAAAAACTCACACGCCGATCTTCGGCCCCGGGCATTCCAGCGGCTCACGCGATTTGCGCACCTCGTAAAGCTCGATCATCGGCGTCTCGCCCTCGAACCGCGCCACCAACCTCCCGGTTCGGCGCTCGAAGCTCCAGCATTGCGGCTCGGATCGGTTCTCGTAGACGAAGCAGATGAGCGAACCTTGCGCATACCAGTACCCCTCCTGACATTCGCCATCGAGAAAGGACCACCGCACCCGACGTCCGGGCAGGTACTCCTCGGCACCATAGGGCTCCTCACCCTCGGCCCCGTAATAGAAGGTGTGCCCGCGCGTGTAGGTATCAAATTCGTCTGCGCCCATCCCGGCCAGGGAAGGGCCAGCCAGAACGAAAGCAAGGACAAAGGAAATCAGGCGCATAGTCTCAGCTTGCCAGATCGCCGGCCGCCACGCCACCGGTTTCGCGCCACCGCGCCGCCCGCCGGTCCATCATCCGCCGCCAGAGCGGCGGCACCAGCGCCACCACCGCGCAAACCGGCAGGGAATGCGGCAATATCGGCATGGCGTCAGGCGCGAGCTGCAACGCCGGAAAGGGCCGCGACGGCGTCACGTGGTGGTCGGAATGGCGCGGCGCGTTGAGCGTCATCGCCGAGGAATACCAATGCGGCGCGTTCCACGAATGCGCCGGGCCCACGGGTTCCATCCGCCCGTCCGCACGCCGTATACGGCGTAGCCCGTAATGCTGCACGTAATCCGACAGCAGGATCTGCACCTGCGCATACCCCGCGATAACGCCAAGGGAAACAACGCCTTGCCATCCCCAGAACACCGCTGCACCCGCCAGCATCGCCGCCGCCCCGCCAAGGTAGAGCGCATAAGGGTGCCGCCAGACCGCACCGCGGTGGCGGCGCGTCTCGGCATCCAGCCCGGCGCGGAACGCCCCACCCCAGGCCCGCAATGCGTAGCGATAAAACCCCTCGCCGGGGCGCGCGCTGCTCGGGTCATCGGCGGTGGCGACGTGAACATGATGAACATGCAGATGCGCGCTCGCATGGTGACCGAATAGCAGCGAGGTATAGATGAGCCGCCCCAGCCGCCGCTTCGCCCGTGCGCCGCGATGGATCAGCTCATGCGCCACCGGATGCCCGATCTGCCCGGCCACCAGCCCCGCCGCAACCGCCAGAAGGACCCGCCCGGCCAGGTCGAGTCCGCCCGCCCCGGCCACCCCGCGCACGGCCAGCGCCAGCACCACGAAATGCCCCGCCCCCAGCACGACCAAGAGCCTGTCACCACCGGGAAACTCGGCCTGCGGATCGGCGTTAACCATGCCGCGCGCCTTGAGCCGATCAAGGCAGAACACGAACACCGTCACATACCCAACGGCCAGCCAGCCCCACACCCCGCCCCAAAGCGCGGCGAGCGCCACCAGCACCAGTGGCAAGGATGCGGCGAGCGCGAAGAGAAACATGGGCCAGCCCCGGCTTGTGATTTGCCTTTGACGTGCGCAGATTACCCTGCAAACCATGGTACGCACAGGGCGCAACCCGTTAAAACATGCGGCATTACACGGCAAGACAACGCATCCGGCGCCGCAAATGTCGCTTTTGGTCCCGCCATGACGCGACCGGAGGGATATGGCTTCGTCAGCGACGCAGGAGGACAGCGCAATGGCACTCGACGAACGCAAGGGCGTCTGGAAATCCGGCAAGGGCAAGGGACGGCACACGCCCAAGGGCCGCCAACTCGAGGATCAGGCCTGGGAGGAGGTGCGCGCGCTTCTCGGCGACGCCCCCCGGCGGCGCGACCTGCTGATCGAATACCTGCACCTGATCCAGGACGAATACGGCCACCTGTCGGCGGCGCATCTGCGCGCGCTGGCCGAGGAAATGCGCATCGCACAGGCCGAAGTTTACGAGGTGGCGACGTTCTACGCGCATTTCGACGTGGTGAAGGAAGGCGAGACGCCGCCCCCTGCGCTGACCATCCGGGTGTGCGATTCGCTATCCTGCGAACTCGCGGGCGCACAACAGCTCAAGGCCGCGCTCGAGGACGGGCTCGACCCGTCAGAAGTGCGCGTTATGCGCGCGCCCTGCATGGGCCGCTGCGATACCGCGCCCGTGCTGGAACTGGGCCACAATCATATCGACCACGCCACGCCGGAAAAGGTGCAGGCCGCCGTCTCCTCTGGTGACACGCACCCGCATATTCCACAATATCAGACATTTGCGGACTACACCTCAAGCGACGGATATGCCACCCTGCGTGCCCTGCGCGCAGGCGGTGATTTCGAAACCGTGCAGCAGACGCTGCTCGATTCCGGCGTCCGAGGCCTTGGCGGCGCGGGCTTCCCCTCGGGCAAGAAGTGGGGTTTCGTCCGCGCCGAGGCGGGGCCGCGCTACGTCGCCGTCAACGGCGACGAGGGTGAGCCCGGTACCTTCAAGGATCGCTTTTACCTCGAACGGGAACCTCATGTTTTTCTTGAAGGAATGCTGATCGCCGCCTGGGTGGTGGAGGCCGAGCGCTGCTTCATCTACATGCGCGACGAGTACCCTGCCGTTCTGGAGATTTTGCGCCGTGAAATCAAGGTGTTGGAGGACGAAGCTCTCATTGAACCCGGGTATGTCGAGCTGCGCCGCGGTGCGGGCGCCTATATCTGCGGCGAGGAATCGGCGATGATCGAGTCGATCGAGGGCAAACGCGGGTTGCCACGCCATCGCCCGCCTTTCGTCGCTCAGGTGGGCGTCTACAACCGCCCCACGCTCGTCAACAACGTGGAAACGCTCTACTGGGTGACGCGGGTTCTGCGCGAGGGCGGCGATATCCTGTCGGGCGTCGAGAAGAACGGGCGCAAGGGCTTGCGCTCCTACTCGGTCTCGGGGCGGGTAAAGAACCCCGGCGTGCACCTTCTGCCCGCGGGCTCGACCATCAGCGACATCATCGAGGCGGCAGGCGGGATGCTCGATGGGCATGAATTCAAGGCCTACCAGCCGGGCGGCCCCTCCTCGGGGCTCCTGCCCGCCTCGATGAACGACATCCCGCTCGATTTCGACACGTTGCAGCCGCATGACACCTTCATCGGGTCGGCGGCGGTGGTGGTGCTCTCGGATCACGACCGTGCGCGCGACGCCGCGCTCAACATGCTGCGCTTCTTCGAGGATGAAAGCTGCGGGCAATGCACGCCCTGCCGGGTGGGCTGCGAGAAGGCGGTGAAGCTCATGCAGGCCGACCGCTGGGATCAGCCGTTGCTGGAGGAGCTGTGCGGCGCGATGGCCGACGCCTCGATCTGCGGGCTGGGCCAAGCAGCCCCCAACCCGATCCGGCTGACCATGCGGCATTTCCCCGAGGAAATCTGAGGGCCGCACGGGCTTCCATATGCCGCCGATCCGAAGTAGGGATCGGGTGATCGGCGGCATGGAGGGCGCATGGCGTTTTTCTCGAAGCTCAAGGAACGGTTGTTCAAGTCTTCGTCGAAGCTCGACGAGGGGCTTGACGCGATCGTGCAGGAGGGCGGCGACCCGCCCGAGCCGGAGCCCCGGCCAGAGCCTGAGCCCCGCCCCGAACCGCCCACCATCCCGCCGCGGCCCGACGAGACCCCGCCGCCCGCGCCGCAGGAGGCCCCCATTGAGCGTCCCGAGGAGGTGCCGCCGCCACCCTCCGAGGCCACGGCCACGCCCGCTCCGCTGGAAATCCCGGTCGACCCAGCCCCTTCGGACGCCCCGCGTGCGGGGTTTCTCGGTCGGCTGCTTGGCCGCGGTGACGCCCGCGGCGCCCCGCGCCGGGTGCTCGACGACGACATGCTCGAAAGCCTCGAGGATCTGCTCATCACCGCCGACATGGGCGTCGATACCGCCACCCGCGTCACCGCCAACATGGCCGAGGGGCGGATGGGCCAGCGGCTTTCCTCGCGCGAGATCAAGAGCATCCTCGCGCGGGAGATCGCACGCATCATGGAGCCGGTGGCGCGCCCCATGCCGCTCTATTCAAAGCGCCCGCAGGTGGTGCTGGTGGTGGGCGTCAATGGCTCGGGCAAGACCACCACAATCGGCAAGCTCGCCAGCCAGTTCAAGGCGGCGGGCAAATCCGTGGTGATCGCGGCGGGTGACACTTTTCGCGCCGCCGCCGTCGAGCAGTTGCAGGTCTGGGGCGACCGGGCGGGCGTGCCGGTGATGACCGCGCCCGAAGGTTCCGACCCGGCGAGCCTCGCGTTCGATGCCATGACAAAGGCCGAGGCCGATGGCGCGGACCTGTTGATGATCGACACGGCGGGGCGCTTGCAGAACCGCGCCGACCTGATGGAGGAGCTGGCCAAGATCGTCCGCGTGATCCGCAAGAAGGATCCGGACGCACCACACAACACGCTACTGGTGCTCGATGCCACGACGGGACAGAACGCCCTGAGCCAAGTAGAGATTTTCCTCAAACTCGCCGATGTCTCGGGGCTGGTGATGACCAAGCTCGACGGTACTGCGCGCGGCGGCGTTCTCGTGGCGCTGGCCGACCGCTTCGGCCTGCCAATCCACGCCATCGGCGTGGGCGAGCAGATCGACGACCTCGCCCCGTTCGACCCCGAGGAATTCGCCGCCGCACTTACCGGTCTCGAGCCGTGAGACGGCGGTGCCGGGCTGAACCCCGGCCTACGCGGGCGGCGCGGTGTAGGCCGGGGTTCAGCCCGGCGGCTTTTAGATGAGTGCCTGGCTGATCTCTCTGGAGGGCACCGAGGCCGGCAGCCTGCTGGCCACCACCCTCGCTGTCATGGCGGCCTTTCTGCACGCCGTGTTCGGCGCGCTGCAAAAAGGGCGGCACGATCCGTGGCTGAGCCGCGGCGCGATCGACGCCTCCTACTCACTGATGGCCGCGCCCTTCGCGCTCTTTGTGGTGCCGTGGCCAGAGCCGCATATGTGGCCCATCTTCGCAGGCGCGGTGCTCATCCATATCGGCTACAAGGTGTTGCAGGCGATGGCCTATTCGCGCGGCGCCTACACTGTGGTCTATCCGGTGGTTCGCGGCACCGGGCCGCTCTTTGCCGTTATCGGCGCGTGGCTCCTCTTTGGCGAACGGTTCACGCCGACGCAATGGCTGGGCGTCGCGGTGCTTTTGTCGGGTATCTACGGGCTCGCGATCTACAACCTGCGCTTCTACCCGCTGCAGCGCGACACGCTGCGGATGGCGCTCGGCCTTGCGGTGGCGACGGGGCTGTTCGTGGCACTCTACACCACCTATGACGCCTACGGCATCCGCGCGAGCGCCGATCCCTTCACCTTTCTCGCGTGGTTCTTCATGTTTGACGGTTTGTCGATACTGCCGCTGGCATGGCGCCGATGGCGCGCGATGCCGGTGCGGCCCGCGCCCGGGCCGCTGGCGGTGCGGGGGGTGACGGGCGGGCTGGTGGCGTTCCTATCGTTCGGCTCGATCATGCTGGCCACCCGGCTCGACAAGGTGGGCGAGGCGGCGGTTCTGCGCGAGACCTCTACGGTCTTTGCCGCGTTGATCGGCTGGCTGGTGCTGCGAGAGACGGTCGGGCCGCGGCGCATCGCGCTCATGGGGTTGATCGCGGCTGGGGCGGTGATAGTTGAATTCGGCGGCTGAAACAGGAGATGTCCATGGCTGACAAGACCTACCCGAAATGGGCTAAACCGGCGCTGGAATTCGGCCCGATCCTCGCGTTTTTCGTGGCCTATCTCTTGCTCAAGGATCGCAGCTTCGAGATCGGCGGCACCGAGTATGAGGGCTTCATCGTGGTCACCGCCGGGTTCATCCCGGTGTTCCTGATCTCGATGGCGGCGCTGTGGCGGCTGACCGGGCATCTGAGCCGGATGCAGGCGGTGACGGCGGTGCTGATCGTGGTCTTCGGCGGTCTGTCGGTGTGGTTCAACGATCCGCGGTTCTTCAAGATGAAGCCGACGATGATCTACCTGCTCTTCGGCGGTGTCCTTGGGATTGGCCTCATGCGCGGGCAGTCGTGGTTGCAGGTGGTGATGGACGGGATGATGCCGCTCACCGACCGGGGATGGATGCTCCTGACGCGGCGGCTGATGCTGTTCTTCTTCGGGCTGGCCATACTCAACGAGGCGATCTGGCGGACGCAGACCGAGGAGATATGGGTCTATTTCAAGACCTTCGGCCTGACGGCGGCGATCTTCGTCTTCTTCATAACGCAGGGGCGGCTGTTCAAGGACCACGGCCTGCCGGAGGATGACGAAGGCTGAGCGGTCGGGCGCTGCACGGCGGCGCGTTCCGCGCCATTATTCCGCGCATTGGCCCAAGCGGTCACGTCCTGACCGCCCCATCCCCCACAACGAGATACTTGAAGCTGGTAAGCTGCTCGGCCCCGACCGGTCCGCGCGCGTGCATCTTGCCGGTCGCGATGCCGATTTCGGCCCCCATCCCGAACTCGCCCCCGTCGGCGAATTGCGTCGATGCGTTGCGCATCAGGATCGCACTGTCGAGCCGGGCGAAGAAGCGGTCGGCAGCGGCATCGTCCTCGGTGATGATGCAATCGGTGTGCCCCGACCCGTAGCGGCGGATATGGGCGATGGCGGCGTCGATATCATCGACCACCCGCGCGGCGATGATGCTGTCGAGATACTCGCGGCCCCAATCCTCCTCGCCTGCGGGCACAACGCCGGGGATGGATTGCAGGGCCGCGTCGCCGCGAACCTCCACGCCCGCGTCGATGAGCGCACGGATCACGCCCTGCCCGATGGTGTCGGCCACGTCGCGGTGGATGAGCAGACATTCGGCGGCACCGCAGATCCCCGTGCGCCGGGTCTTGGCGTTGAGCACCACCTTCAGCGCCTTTGCCGGGTCGGCACCCGCGTCGAGATAGATATGCACGATACCTTCGAGATGGGCAAAAACCGGCACCCGCGCCTCGCGCTGCACCAGACCAACGAGGCTCTTGCCGCCACGCGGCACGATCACGTCGATCGTGTCGGTCATGGTGAGCATCGCCTGCACCGCCGCGCGATCGGTGACGGGCACGCGCTGAATGGCGTCCTCGGGCAGACCGGCAGCGCGCAGCCCCTCCACGAGGCAGGCATGGATCGCTGCGGAGGAATGAAAGCTCTCCGATCCGCCGCGCAGGATCACCGCGTTGCCCGATTTGAGGCACAGCGCGCCTGCGTCGGCGGTGACGTTGGGGCGGCTCTCGTAGATCACGCCGATCACGCCCAGCGGCGTGCGCACGCGCTGGATATGCAGGCCCGAGGGCCGGTCCCATTCGGCAATGACCGTGCCGACCGGATCGTCCTGCGCGGCCACGGCGCGCAGTCCCTTGGTGATGCCCTCGATCCGTCCCTCGTCGAGCGCGAGCCGGTCCATCATCGCGGGCGTCAGGCCCTTGTCGCGCGCCGCCGCGAGGTCGCGCTCGTTGGCGGCAAGTATATCGGCGCGCCGCTGCCAGACGGCATCTGCCGCGGCCTCGAGCGCGGCGCGCTTGGCACCGGCGTCGGCGGTCGCAAGCTCTGCCGCCGCCGCGCGGGCGCGCGCGCCGATCTCGGCCATAAGGGCGGGAATGTTGTCGGTGTCCTTCATCGGTACAGCCTTCCGTCGCATGTCGCGCGGACTATAGGCGGCGGGTAGGCGCGCCGCAACGGCGCGCTCAGCCAACGGCCGCCTGCAGGTCGAAGATCGGCAAGAGGATCGCCAGCACGATCACCAGTACCATCGTGCCCACCACCAACATCAGCAGCGGGTCAATGAGTGCCGCGACCCGCTTGCGTTCGTTCGCGAGCCACGATTCCACCAGCACAGCCGCGCGTTCGGTCATCCGGCCGAGCCGCGCCGATTGCTCGCCCGCGGCGATGAGCTGGCGGCACACGGGTGGCACGAGGCTCATCCGCGCCAACCCCTGGCTCAGGCTCTCGCCACGGCGAACGGCATCCGCGAGTGCCTCGGCCTCGTCGCGAAACCGACGGACCACCAGAACCTCGGAGGCCGACGAGACCGCGTCCACCACCGCCTGACGGCTGGAGATGACAAGCGCCAGCGTGCGCAGGTATTGCGCCGCCGCCGCGAGCCGCATCAGCCGCCCCACCACCGGAAGGCGCAGCGCAAGCGCGTGCCAGCGGTCGCGGATCGCGGGGACGCGCAGGGCAAAGACGGTGCCGAGGATGAGGCCCACGGCACCGAGCCCGAGGGCAACCGCGTTGGCCTGAACGAAGTCGCTGATTCCCATGACGGTCTGCGTAAGCGGCGGCAGCGGGCGGCCGGTGACGGCGAACATGGCGGCAATCTCGGGGGCCACGTTGACCATCAGGATGCCCGCCACCAGCAGCGACACCGCGGCCACGAAGGCAGGGTAGATGAGCGCGGTGGCTAGCTGCGCGCGATCCGCGCCCGCGCTTTCGAGGTAATCGGCCAGTTGGTCGAACACGGCGGCCAGGTCGCCCGACCCCTCGCCCGCGCGCACCGCCGCGATGTAGAAGCGCGGGAACCCGGCCCCGGCCATGTCAAGTGCCGCCGAAAGCGGCTGGCCATCCATCAGCGCGGCCTTGGCCTCGGCGGCCACCGCCTCGATCGCGGGCGCGGTGCCCGAGGCGCGCACCGTCTCGAGCGCCGATTCGGCCGTGAGATCGGAGGCGAGCAGCACCGCCAGCTGTCGAGTGAAGACCGCGCGCATATCGGCAGAGAGCCGGGTGCGACGGGTGAGCGCACCGCGCCGGGCGCGGGCGCGATCCTTGGCGGTGATCGCTTCGGCGAAGAGGCCCTGCCCGCGCAGGATTTCGGCGGCCTGCGCCTCGCTCTCGGCCACCAGCGTGCCGCGCTTGCGCGCCCCCTCGGCGGTGAAGGCGGTATAGGCGAACGCCCTCACAGCGCGTCGCCCACCACCCGCAGCGCCTCTGCAAGACTCGTGCGCCCCTGGGCCACCTCTCGCAGCGCCTGCCCGAACAGAGTCTCGGCCGGGGGGAGCGCGAGTGGTTTCATTTCGGTCTCGGATTTGCCCGCGTCGATGGCCGCGCGCAGCGCATCCGAGACCTCGAGGATCTCGAAGATGCCCACCCGCCCCGTGTAGCCTGTGCCGTGGCAGACATCGCAGCCGCGCGCGACGTGATGCGCCCGTGGCACCTCCAGCCCCGCCGCTTCGAAATGGCGCGCGGTCCCGGGATCGACCGGCTGCGCCTCGCGGCACTCCGTGCAGAGCCGCCGGAGCAGCCGCTGTGCGATCACGCCCCGCAGCGTGGCGGCGATCAGGAAATCGTCGAGCCCCAGATCGCGCAGCCGGACCACCGCCCCCACCGACCCGTTGGCGTGGAGCGAGGAAAACACGAGGTGCCCGGTCAGCGATGCCTGCGCCGCTATGCTCGCCGTCTCGCCATCGCGGATCTCGCCCACGAGGATGATGTCGGGGTCCTGTCGTAGCGCCGCCCGCAGCCCGGCGGCAAACGTCATGCCGATCTCGGAATTGATCTGGGTCTGGCTGACGCCGGGCAGGTCATACTCGATCGGATCCTCGGCGGTGAGAATGTTGCGCACCTCGTCATTGGCCAGTTGCAGCAGCGAATAGAGCGTCGTCGTCTTGCCCGAGCCGGTGGGGCCGGTGGCGAGGATGATGCCGTTGGGCCGGTCGGCGAGGCGTTTGAGCGTGGCCTCCTGATCGGCGCGCAGGCCAAGCTGCTCAAGCGGCATCAGCCCCGCGGAGCGGTCCAAGAGCCGCATCACCACCCGCTCGCCATAGTTCCCCGGCAGAGTGGATACACGCACGTCGATGGCACGCCCCCCTAGGCGTAGCGCGATATGGCCGTCCTGCGGCAGGCGCGTCTCGGCGATGTCGAGCCCAGCCATCACCTTGAGCCGCGAGATCATCCGGCGCACAGGCACATCTCCCCGGTCGAGCACGGTCTGGAGCATCCCGTCCACCCGCATCCGCGCGCGCAATCCAGCCTCGTGCGGCTCGACATGCAGGTCCGAGGCGCTCGCGCGCACCGCGCGGCGCAAGAGCTGGTTGACGAGTTGGATGACCGGGGCCTCCTCATCCGCCTCCAGGAGATCGCGCGGCCCCTGCCGCGTGGCCCCCTCCTCGAGATCGAAGGCCAGCCCCGCGTCGCCCATCTCCGTCTCGCCATCGTCGCGGTAGAGCGCGGCGAGCCGCGCCTCGAATTCTGCTGCCTCGAGCCGTTCAAGCGTGAGCGCCTGCCCCGCGCGGCGGCGCGCCTCGCGCAGGCCCCGCGCCCCCGCCTCCGGCCCGGCCAGAAGCCGCCCGCCCTCGATCAGCACCTGCATGTCGCGGGCAAGCGCAAAGGGCAGCACCGGCGCGGACATGGCTCAGCGATCCGCGAAGGTCAGCCGCGAGGGCAGCGGCGGCAACCGCCTTGCGCGCGCCGCCGGGTCGATGAAGCCCGCGTCAAATGGCTGATCAAGATCGGCCCCGTCGAAGGGGAAGGCCTGATCGGGCTGTAGCGGCCAGGTACCATCATCGGGCGGCGCGATATAGGCGCTCGCGCGCTTGGCGGCCTTGGCGATGCGGCGCGTCTCACGGGCGGCCTCGGCATCCGATGACAGGATACGAGGGCGCAGCATCACCAGCAAGATACGCTGGTTCTGCGAGGTCGAGCGCCCCTTGAACAGCCGCCCCAGAAGCGGCAGCTCGCTCAAGCCCGGAACCCGCTGGTTGACCGCGCCCGAGCCGTTTTCCAGCAGGCCGCCCAGCATGATCACATGCCCGTCGCGCACCAGAACATTGGTCGAAAGCTCCCGCTTGGCGGTGATCTCGCTGCCGGCGGCGGAAGCGGAATTGGTAAGGTTCGACACCTCCTGCCGCAATTCCAGCCGCACCGTGTTGTCGCGGGTGATCTGGGGCGTGACGGTAAGGGTGAGGCCGACATCCTGCCGCTGGATGGTCTGGAAGGGCTGATCGGGCACCGCGCTGTCGCCCACTGTGGCAAAGCTGCCGGTGACGAAGGGCACGTTCTGCGCCACCACGATTTGCGCCTCGCGGTTGTTGAGCGTGAGGATCGAGGGGGTAGACAGAAGCCGCGTGGAATTTTTTGAGGCGAGCGCAGCGAGGAACCCACCGATGCCGCTGCGGTCGAAGGCCGCAAGGCTGCCACCAGTGCCTCCGCCGGTAGGCTCGGCCCCCGACAGCACGGTGGTCACGAGGCTGGTAAGCGTCGGCCGTCCCTGAATCGCAAACTCGACACCGCCCACGGTCGCGTCCTCTATCACGCCGCCGAACTGGAACGACAGGTCGGAGAAATTATCTACCGACAACTCGAAGATCACCGCCTCGATGAGTACCTGGTCGGGGCGCTGGTCGAGCCCACGCACCGCGGCGACAATGGCCTGCATCCGGTCGGCGGGCGCGGTGATGACGAGCGCGTTCTGCGAGGTTTCGGCCACGACCGAGATGCCAGTGGTCGCCGGGGCGGCCCCGCCTTCGCCCGTCGCCGCCCCAATGCTCGCGCCCGCGCCGCCAAAGCTCTGGCGGATCACCTCGGCCATGTCCTCGGCCCCGGCATAGTTGAGCCGCACCACCTCGGTCGCGAAGCTGCGCTGCGGGCGGTCAAGCTGGGCCACCACGTTTCGCACCCGGTCGCGGAACTCGGGCGTACCTGAAACGATCAGTGCGTTCGATCGCGGATCGGCTGACAGGCTCGCGCCGGGCGGCGTGATCGACAGTGCGTTGATGACGCCGAGCATCTCGGCGGCCTTGCCGTTGCGCAGCGGGATCGTCTCGATGGCACTGCGCGTCGGGCTGTCGAGCCGGTCCACGAGCTTGACGATGCGCTGGAAATTCTCGCGCCGGTCCGACAGGATCAGCAGCCCCGCCTCGGGCACCACCGACAGCACCGCCTCGCCCGGCAGGAGCGGGCGGACCACCTCGGCGATTTCCTGCGCGGGGCTGTTGTCGAGCGCGATCACCCGCGTCTCGAAATCGCCACCGCGGCGACCGCGATCAGCGCCGGGGGCCAGTTCGCGCGCCACGTCGATGGGCACGATGCGATCGGTCTCGTCGCCCTCGATGATGGTCAGGCGGTTGAGTTCGAGCACGTTGAGAAAGATCTCGTAGATCGCGCCCGGCGACACCTCGTTGGGGGCCACCACGGTGACGCTGCCTTGCACCCGGTCGTCGAGGATGAAATTGCGCCCGGTGGATTGCGCCACGATCTGCACGAAATCACGCAGGCTCGCGTCGCGCAAATCGAGCGAAACCTGTGCCGTGGTCACGTGGGGAAGGGCTGCGCAGAGCGTCAGGAGCAAAGCCAAAAATCTCAAAAATTGCATTGTCAATTCAGTCTTCAAAGCCACAGCGCGGCGAAATAGGGGACCAGGTGCACGGGTCGCTCGCCGCGTCTGCCCGCCACCCGTTGAGCCTAGCGTATTTGTTCCGCCCTGGCCATCGCCAAGACGCACGCCAAGCAGGCATACGTGCGCGGCGTCTTTTTTCCGCCATCCCCCGTCTTTTACGTGGCCATGCCGCGCCAAGGCATGGTATCCCAAGATCACGACCGGCACTGGTAAAAGCATTATGATAAAGCAACTTGCAACGAAATTTCTGGTTCTCACGGTCGTGACGGCGGGGCTTGCGGGATGCGAGGCGGGCGCCATCAGCGAAGGCGCGAATTTCCAGAAGAAATATTCCGGTGCGCGCAAGGCGCTGGAAGAGGGAAATTACGATCTCGCAGCGCGCAATTATGCCGCGCTGATCCCCTCATCGGGCCCGCTCGCGCCGCGTCTGCGGCTGGAATATGCCCATGCGCTCTTGCGCGCCGGACGCAATGACGAGGCGGCACAGGTCGCAGGCAAGCTGGCCTCCGAGGTGGAGGGCGGCAACCGCGCCGCCGCGCTCGGTGTCGAGGGCACGGCGCTCCATGAAAGCGCGCTGGCGGACATGCAGGCCGGGCGTTCCGGGGCGGAGGTGACCGCCAAGCTGCGCCGCGCCGACGCGGCACTCTCGGAGATGCTGACGCTCGATGCCGCGCTCGATCCGCTGGGCGCGATGCAAAGCCGACGGGCCGAGATCGCCCGCAGCCTCGGACACGGCTGACCGCTCAGCGCGGCACAGGCACCAGCCGCAGATCGGCAGCCACAACGTCCTCGCGTTCGCCACGCTCGAAGGTGAAGGCATCGAGATCGTAGCCCCACTGCCCCGATTGCGCCGAGAGCCACGCGGCCAGCCGCGAAAAGCGCACCGCGTCGAAGCGCAGGGTGATCCCGCCATCGGCGGTATTGGCGAGTTCTGTCACATCCGCGCGCAGCCCCGCCTCGCGCAGCGCCGATTCGAGCCCGCTCATCCCGACAGGCGCGGCGGCACGACCGGCCCCGTCCCCCGCCGCGCGCGTGAGCCGCGCATGCTCCACCGCCTGTTCGGCCACCCAGAGTTCGGTGCCGCGCGTCCCGGCCAGTTCGGCGCGCGCGGTCGCCTGCCGCTCGATAAGCGGCACCGCCACCCCTTGCCAGAGCCCCAGCGGCAGCGCCCCCAGCAGCAGCGCGGCGAGGAGCCAGCGTTCGCGACGGGTTCTCTCCATCAACAGGGCCGCGAGCCTGTCCCAAACCGCGCTCATTGTCCCGCCTCCGCAAGGGTCGTGGCAAGGGCGAGCACCGCCTCGACGCCGCTCCCCTCGCGTGCGACCGAGCGGGCGACGCGCGCCTCGGTCCCGGCGCTGGCCAGGTCACTTACCAGTGCGTCGAGCGCCGCGAAATCGCCGATTTCGAGGTCGATCACCAGCCCCAGACCGGGCTGATAGCTGACGCGCGTGACCCGTGGATCATGCGCGGCCAGTACCTCGCCGGCCGCGCGCAGCACGTCGAGTGGGCGGGATCGCACGCGCGCGGCCTCGGCCTCGGCGCGGGCCCGCGACAACGCGCCCTCCGCCTGTGCACGGATGTCGAGAACAGGGCCCGAAGGCACCAGCGCGACGCGCAGCATCGCCTCGGCATTGGCGCGATAGCTGCGGTCGAGATCGCGCAGTCGTTCGGTCTCTATCTGCACCGAGGTCGCCCACAACCCGAAGCCACCCAGCGCCAGCACCAGCGCCGCGGCGATCCGGAGCAGGCTGCCGCGCAGCGCAACGCGCAGGGCCTCAGGGTCGCGCGCCAGGTCGAGCGCAAGCTCGCCATGACCGAGCCGCACAGGCTGCGCGATACCGGTTGTCGCCAAGGCCTCGGGCCCGTCGCTGACCGGCACACCGAGCGGGGTCAGCCAATCATCAAGCGGCACGCAAGGCGCGCCAAGCCGCAGAATCGCGGCGGGAGCGACCTCCTTCACCGCTTCTTCCAACAGCGCGCGGGCGAGGTCGGGCTCGGCGGCGAAGCCGTCCTCAAGGCCGAGCCGGGCGCGAACCGTGCCTCCCTCGCCCGCCTCGATCACCCACAGGCCCGGAGCAGCGGGCAACGTGAGATAGTCGGGCAGCACCGCCCGGCAACGCCGGCCCGCCGGAGCCACCAGCGTCGCCCAATCGGCGCGTAGCACCCCGTCGCAGACCAGCATCCGCGCCCACGACTCGCGCCTGGGCCCCAGCCGCGCGGGCCGCAGGTCGAGCCCGGCGGCGCAACCGGCATCGCGCAACTGCCGCCGCGCCACCCGCTCGCGCGCCACCCCCTTCAGCCCGGACGGCAGATCGAGCGGCAGGAGCGGCGCATCGGCACCGGGAACGGTTGCCACGAACGGCCCATCGGGCAGGGGCGCGCCACTCTCCGTCGCGTGGATCGCGAGGGACGGCGCGGCGTGGGCGGAGCGACGGCGGTGAAAGAGCGCGATCATGGCAGGACCATCCGGCGGTGGGCGATCAGCGCCGCGCCATCCTCGGGCGAACGCTCGATGGTGAGCATGCGCGTGTACACGCGTCCGTCAAGGTGCAGCGCGAGCCGCGCCTCGAACCAACGGGTGGAGACACCCAATCCCCCGTCCGGCACCTGTGCCCGCGCAGTCGCCTTCGGGTGGATCAGCCGCCGGGCGCGCTCCTCGAAACCGGCCATGTCGGCAAACGGGGCGGTGGCGCGCTCGGCCACCAGACGGTCGATATCAGCAGGGCTGGCAGCAGGCAGGACCGCGCCCAGAACCTCGGGCGGGGCAGTATTGACGTTGAGCGGCGTGCGCGGCGGCAGCGCGGCGACGAAAGGGGCAAGCCGCATATAATGCGCCTCGGTCATACCGCGCACGAGGCGCAGTGCCTCGACGCGGTCCGCCGCACCACCCACCACCCGCACCGGCACCGGGCGGTCCGCGTAATCGGCTGGGCGCACCGGCCCGCGCGGCTGCACAAAGCCCGCGACCTCGGCCCCGAGCGCCACTGGCAGACCAAGCCGCCGCAAGAGCCGCTCGAACGCGCGCGCCGCCGCCGTATCGGAGGCATTGGCGAGGCTGTTGACGTTGAACCGGCCCTGAAGATCGGCGAGCCGCGCGACAAGGCGGCCCCGGTCGATATCGGCATCGTGCGGCGCGCGCGCCCAGGGCTCTCCCAGGTGGTCGAGATCCGGCGCACGCAACCAGTCCGCGCGCAGCACCGGATCGACAAGCAGCAGGCCCGCATCGAGATGCAGCGCCGCCTGCTGGCTGCCCGCGACATGGGCCATCCGGTCACGGCTATGACCAGCCTGGATCATCAGCCCGGCGGCAAGCGCGGCGATCGCCGCCACCATGACCAGCGCATTGAGCAGTGCAATGCCCCGGTCGCGCCTCATGGCATCGCCACCAGCACGCGCAGCGTGCCATAACGATCTGATTGCACGATGATTTCGATAGCTCGTGGCAGGCTTGATTGCGCCGCCTCCGGGTCCTGTCCCCAACCGCCAACCCAGCCCTCCTCTGGGCCCGCATAGGCGCGAAGGCGCAGGCCCGCCACACCTTCGAAGATCACCGTTTCGGGGGCGCGTGCCGCCTCCGATGCCGGACGCAGCACCGGCCAGGCGGCGCGCAAGAGCCGCTCGCCGCGCCGGTCGTGGCGCCAGATCACGCGCTCGGTCCCGGCGACCTGCGTTCCTGGCAGCACGGCGCGTGCGTCGGTGCTGAGCGCAAAACGCCCCTCTTCGGCGCTGAGGTCAAGCAGCGGTGGCTCTGGCTCCACCGCCTCGGGCGGCCAGAACGGCAGGTCCGCCGCTGCCTTGAGGTCTGCCCGCAGGAGCACGAGGCCACGGGCGAGCGCTGCCGCCTCCGTCGCGGCGGCGGTGGTGCCATCGCGCGCGCGCATCATGCCGCTCAGCGTTTGCAGCCCCATGATCGCCACCAGCGAGAAGATCGCAAGCGCGGCGACCAGCTCGACGAGGGTTAGCCCGCGGCTGCCCGCCCCGGTCATGGCGTCACCACGCGCGGCGCGATCACCGCGATCCGCGCCCCCGGCCCGGTCACGCCTCGCGCGCCGATGGTCGCCAGCACATGGCCCGCGCGCGTCGGCTCCTCGGTCACGTCGAGCCGCCAGAGCGTGGTGCCGTATCGCGCCTCGCGCGGCAGACCGCCCGCCACGCGTGCGCCGTAGAGGCGGTATTCCTCGGCCCGGTTGAGCGCCACCTGCAGCGCCAGCACGCGCGCCGTCTCGCCGCCGAGCGTGCGGGTGGCGTGATCGACACTGCGCAGCGCCGCCATTGTCGCCATCGCCAGCACCAGCACCGCCACCACCAGTTCCAGCAGCGTGAATCCGCGGGTTGCGGCCCGCACGCTCATCGGGTCGCGCATTCGAGACCGGCGAGCCCCTGCGACCGACAGGCGGTCACGGCGTCGTCGGTGACAAAGACCACTTCGAACGGCGTCACCTCGCCATCGGGAAGAAACACGATGTCGGGGCGCGGCGGTCCGCCATCGGGTGCGGCGGCCAGGATTGGGCCGCGCGCGCCCTCGAAGCGTGCCTCGGAACGGAAAGCCTGCGTCCCGCCGGAGACCCGCCATCCCAGGTCGTCTCCCTCCCCCGGCAACAGCGCCTGCCAGCCCCCCGGCACGAGTCGCAAGCCGCGCGCTTCCTGCCCCAAAATGGCCGCGTCGCGCAGTGCGTCGTAGGTAGCGGTGAGCCGCGGCGCATCCGCCGTTCCGCCGCGCTGGCCGATGGAGAGGCTCGCGCCCACCGACAGTGTGGCGATGATCGCCACCACCACCACCATTTCCAGCAGCGAGAATCCGCGGTCGGGGCGCGCGCTCAACCGTCCCATGACCCGATATCCGCGTCGAGCCCGGTGCCCCCGGACACCCCGTCCGCGCCGAGCGTGAAGATGTCAAACTCATCGTGCACACCGGGCGAAAGGTATTGGTACGCGTTGCCCCACGGGTCCGTTGGCAGGCGGTCGATATAGCCGCCCTGCGCGTAGTTGCCGGGCACCGGTTCGGCGGCCGGGGCACTGACCAGCGCGGCGAGCCCCTGCTCGGTGGTGGGATAGCGGAAATTGTCGAGCTTGTAGAGCTTGAGCGCGCCCGCGAGTGCCGAGATATCGGCCTGCGCGCGGGCCACGCGGGCCTGATCCGGGCGGTCGATGATGCGCGGCATGACCACCAGCGCGAGGATCGACATGATAACCACGACAACCATCAGCTCCAGCAGCGAGAACCCGGCGTCGCCGCGTCGTGCCAGTTCTGGCCTGAAAAGGAGTGACTTATTGATTTTCATGGTAAATTCTGTCCGGAAAGTGCTATAGTTTTCAGTATTGATGATAACCGATGGCCACGCGTCTGACAATCGTCCTGCGCCCCTGACCGATCCCCTGCCCGCGGTGATGCCCGATGCAGAGCTTGCTGCCGCTCGCCCTTTTCCTTCTGTTCACCGGCGCGGCGGCGGGTTCGTTTCTGGCACTCTGTGCCGAGCGGTTGCCGCATGGCGAGGGGGTGGTATTGCGCAGCTCGCGATGCCGGGCCTGCGGCGCACGGATCCGCTGGCGCGACCTCGTACCGGTGATCTCGTGGCTGCGGCTGGGTGGAGGGTGCCGGGGCTGCGGCGCGGCGATCCCGCGCTGGCTGTTTCATGCCGAGCTTGGAGGCGTGGCGCTGGCGGCAACGGCGATCCTCGTCGCGCCCACGCCCGCCATCATGGCGCTGGGCGCGCTGTGGCTGTGGCTGTTGATGGGGCTGGCACTGTGCGACCTCGTGGCCATGCGCCTGCCCGATGCGCTCACCGGCGCGCTGTTCGTGACGGGTCTCGCCTTGGGGGTACAGGGGCCGGGCGCGGCGCCAGCGCTCATCGGCGCAGGCGTGGGCGCGGGCTGCTTTCTCGCGATCCGGCTGGGCTACGAAGGCTTGCGCGGGCGCGAGGGGTTGGGCATGGGAGATGTCAAGCTGATAGCTGGCATCGGCGCGGCGCTTGGCTGGGCGGCGCTGCCTCTGGTCGCGCTGATCGCGGCACTTGGCGCGCTCGCGATAACGCTGCTGCTGCACCGCGGATCGGTGGCGCGCGATGCCGAAATCCCGTTCGGCGCCTATCTCTGCGGCGCGGCAGCGCTGGTCTGGATCCTGAGCGGCAGCGTCGCCGCCTGAAGAATGTGCGGACGGCAGGTCGCCCCGCCGCCCGCTACGCACCCGTTGGCCCATTACTCAAAACCTCAGGGTACGATCCAGTCGCTGACAACCCGATATCCCAGCCGGGTATCGGGGGCGAGCGCGGCGATGAACGCGCCTTTCGAGGCAAAGCGCTGCCCCGGTCCCAGCGCGAGCTCGGGATGGGTGCCAGGGTTCAATTCGTTCTCGGCCTGGTGCTCGATGATCTCCAGCATGTAGTCACGGTAGAAATCATCAATCATGTGCAGGAGCGAGAACTGCGCCATCGTCAGGGCGTAATAGGTCTGCAACTGGATACGCGGGTGGCTCACCTCGAGCCGTCGGGAATGCATCCAGCCGCGCACGCGGAACTTGCGGGGGTGATAGCTGCCGGGCTTGTCATAGGGCCAGACCAATCGCGTGCGCGCCATCAACTCGGGTGGCAGCGTCTCGAGCGCGCGGTCCTTGGCCGCCGAAGGCAGGTAGATGCGCGAGGCACCGGGCGCGGCACCGGCCAGCGCCGCGAGCACGCCGTCAATGTCCTGTGGCCAGAGCGCAAGTACATCCGCATCCCCCGCGGCGGCCAGCGCCGCCCTGAGCCCCGCCGCATCCTCGTAGGTCACCGTCTCTACCGTCACATCCGGCAGCACCCGCGCCAACGCCGCGGCGAAGGTTTGGGCAGGCCGGGTGCCTGCGGGGCCGGGGCCGTGAAGCTGCACCACATGCGCCGGAGCGCTGTCCCCGTCGATCAGGTGCAGGGCCAGCGCCTCGGCCTCTAGTGCGAGGCCGCGGTTGAAGAAGACCGAATAGCCATACCGCCCCTCGCCGGGCGTGGGCAGTTCGGTATTGGGAAAGATGCAGGGCAGGCGACGCGCATCGCAGAACGCGCCGATCTCGTCCCACGGCCCCGCAACCAGTCCGCTGACCGTGGCGAACACCGGCTGCGCGGCATAATGCGCCTCGAGCTGCGCGCGCCAGGTCCCGGGCGGCCCCTCGAGACGCCAGACATGCAATTGCCAGTAGCGATAGGCGGAAATGAAATTCGACCGGTAGTTGGGCGAGAAGGTGGGATTCTGGGTGTCGCCCTCGGTGTCCTTGTTCATCCAGTCAAAGAACAGCCGCATCGTGCGCACCATGGCCTCCGCCTCGTCCGGGTCTGCATCAGGGCCGATGATCGTGGCAAAATGGATGTCGCGCCGATCGACGCCCGGAGATATCTCGTCCGACAGCGTGCGCAAGAAGGCTGCCAGATTGGCCACGTCTGCGTCCGACAGGTCATAGCGCGGCATGATCGGGTCAAACTCGTGGCCGCCGGGGTCCACCCCGTCGCGCAGCGCGCGCGCCAGCGCCGCCTCGTCATAGGCGGGCCGCATCCGCGGCTGGCGCACCCGTGCCCAGAAGCCGGGGGGCTGCACCTCCTGGTAAAGCTCCTTGAAATTGCGGTTGCGGTCGGGCGTCTTGGCGTTGAACAGCACCTCGCCGATGATGGGGGGCATGTAGTTGCCCCCCTCCGAGGTGCCGAACCCGCTCGGACGGTGACAGCTCACGCAGGAAAACTGCGCGCCGGTCACTTCGACATCGCCCTGCGTTACGCCGCGGATCGGCTGACCATCGACACCGATCCCCTCCCAATAGAGCCGCTTGCCCGCCTCGGCATCGCCCGCCTGCCCCGCACCCACAAAGGCCGGGGCCGCTGCCAGCAGCACGGCGAGTGCCGCCGCCCGCAGCCGCCCGATTACTGCCAATCGTGGCATCAGTTCACCTCTGGACGCAGCAGCTTGGCGTATTCCTCGGCCAGTTCCTCTGCGCCGAGCAACCCTTCGAGCCGCAACCACTTGGCCCCGGCATTGGCGCGCAGGAATGTGAGCGGGCGGTGATACATCTTGTTTTCGCCCTTGTAGACGGCGTCGAAGGCGCGCACGACGGCAAAGATATCGTCGAACTGCCCGGTCAGCATAACCCAGTTGTCACGTGCATCGTGTAACTCGGCATAGTCGCGCAGGCGGCGGGGCGTGTCGTATTCTGGATCAATCGAGACCGACACCATAAGGTAGCGATCGTCGACCGCCGCGAGGTCGGGCTGTACCTGGCCGAAGGTCGCGCTCTGCACCGGGCAGATGGTGGCGCAGCTGGTGAAGATGAAGTTCAGCAGCACCGGACCGTCGAACTCCATCAACTCCGCGAAATCCACCTTGCGGCCCTGCCGGTCACGCAGGGGGACGGCGGGGGCGGCATAGGCGTGGTGGCCGCGCTTGTAATGAAATCCGTCGGGGCGCATCGCCAGCTCGGTATTACCGTCGTCCATGCCCAGATGATCGGGCATCCGGTGCTTATCTCCATGTGCCAACGCGCCGGGTTCAGAGAAAAGAATGAGCGCACCAGTAGCGATCACCGCGGCGCACAGACGCGGAAAGGAAATGTGATGAACGTTCATCGTGGTCTCCACGAACTGAAAGTGAGTAATGTCTGTCTCGTGGAGACCGGCGGCATCGCCGCCGGTCCCCCGTGTTACGTCGCGGGTCAGTGCACGGACCACACCGCCACGTCGTGGTGCAGTGCGTCAAACTGGTACATCCGCAACCGGCGCGAGGGCTCGTAGGTAAAGGTCACCTCGAGGTTATGCTCGCCCACGCCATCGGTGTTGACGTAGTCCGATATCTCCTGCTGCATCCCGCCCCAGGCGAAACGGTATCCCGGCCCGGCATTGTGGCCCGGATTCCAGCCCATCTCGCTCACCGGGGTCGGCGACGGCTCGTTGGGCCTGGTCGCGGGTGGCACCGGGATCGGGCCCTGGCCTGCCACGTGGATCCAGAAGTAGTTGCGCCCGAAGGTAAAGAGCGGACCGGCCCCGCCCACGGGCAGCGTGTTGTGGAAGGTGTTCTCCCACCCCCGCAGCCCGCCGAAATCCACCAGCACATAGGCATGGGGGAAGTAATCGCCGTTCAGAAGCTGGATATTGACCTGGTCGCCCCGCTTGTCCCACAGGCTCTGGTCCATCCGCACCTCGGCCTCGCCGTCATGCCCCTTGAGCTTGCCATACATGGTGTTGTTGAGAAACAGCGCCGTCACGTCAGTATCCGGGGCCATCTCGTAGCCCGTGGGCAGCGTGCGGCGATTCTGCCAGTCGTAGAAGGCCTGGCGGATCAGCTCCATCTGTGCCCGCACGACCGAGGCGTTGAACCCACGGAACTGTCGCCGGTAGTCGCGCCCGGTGTCCATCGCGGCCAGCTCGCGGAACATCCGCCACATGCGCTTGGCCGGCGCGGTATCCCCGATCATGCCGATGGCATTGAGCTTGGACTCCTCGCTCTCGCGCGGATTTTCCCCGAAGACGGCGATTTCGGCCGCATTGCGCGGCATGCCGTTGGCCAGTGGCACGAGTACATTTTCCGTGACCTGCACGCGCGGCGGGTGGTTCCGCCAACCCCAGTGATAGCTGAGGTTCCAGAACCGCGCCGGCGGCATCTTCATGTTGAGCGTGTATTCCAGCCCCTCCTCCATCGGAAAGAAGGTCTGGTCCATGCCGACATTCGGCAGGCGTGGGAAAGCGTCACCCCCTTGCGTGAGGTCGGGCCCGCCCACATCGGTCAGGTCGAGCTCGTTGGGATCGTCGAAGAACATCGCGTAGGGCGCGAAGTCCTCATGGCCGCGGTTGAGAATCTTGACGACATAGTTGATCGTCCATTCCTCGTCATTCACCACGGTCGGGTCGATATAGGCGACGTCCGACTCGATATGCGTGTCGTACCAGAGCTGCGTTATCGTGATCGTCTTGGTCTCGGGATCGACTGCCTTGGTCTTCAGCCCGCCAAGATAGTGCAGCAGAGGGAAACCTTCGTATTCACGCTCGCTGAACCGCCCGCGCAGGTCGTTGCCCTCGATGATGTCCACCGCGTTCTGCGCGAGTTCGCGAAGGTCCGCGATATTCACCCGACGGGGATAGGAGTAGCAGAACTGATATCCCCGGACGCTGCGGCATACCTTGCGCGGCTCCGCCATCGCCTCGATCTCGTCCATGATCCAGTCGAGATCATCGGTCGGCGAGGTCTTGTCGATCTGGCGGATCACCGGATCGTCGTGCAGGTTGTAGGGGTTGCCCGGTGTCGAGGGCAGCGTGTTGGGAATTTCGTTACCCCGGCACGTCTTGGCATTCTCGTAGATGGTGGGCAGCATGTTGGGCGGGTTAGGGCCGAAGGAATCACCCTCGGGAAACACCGCCGTGCCGCCCGCCGTGGTAAGGTAGGTGCGCGTAGCCGGGGTGATGACTTCGTCGCTCACCGGATCGCGCACTTCGTTGGTTGTGCGGATTTCAAAGGGAACCCGGGGCTGTTGTCCGCCGGCGGCATGGCCGCCGTTCTCGCAGAACATGTTGAGCCCGGCCGGCCCCTGCGCGAGGGCAGTTCCCCCCCACAAGCTGATGACGGGCACTGCCATCACCGCGGCCAATTTCATGGATTTACGAAACATTTCGTTTGTCTCCGTTACAAATGACTTGTCAGGCCCCGCGCGGCGGGGCCCGGAATCACGCTTCGCGGTTGTGGTTGCGCAGGTCCGTGAGATCGAACACCCGCGGGCCCGCGCGGTGCGGCGCGGCATCGGGCTCGGGCGCGCGCCCGGGCATGACCCAGCCCACGCGCTCGGCGGCGTCATCGGCGCGGATATCCCACGGGAAGGTGCCCCACAGTCCGGCGCGGCCATTGCCGTAGAACACCACGTCCACCTTGCGCTTGCCGGGCAGCGTCGCATGGCTCATGCGATACATCCGAAAGGCGAGATCGGCGCAGTGCTGCGGCGTGCCGGTCAGGAAGTGCCAGCCCTCGGGCGCGTTCAACTCGCGCGCATAGGCCGCCATCCGCGAGGGCGTGTCGTGCTCGGGGTCGCGGGTGATAGAGTAGACGAACACATCGCGCCCGACCTTCTCGCCCAGCTCGTGCACGACATCGGCCATCCGGCGCGTGATCGGCAGGTGCGCCTCGTCCTGAAGGCTCATGAAATGCATCATCACGACCTTGTTCTCGACAAAGCCCTCGTAGAAGGCCATGCCGAGACCGTCCTGATTGACCATCATCACATTGGGAAACGAATCCCGCAGGTTGGGGTCGATGACACCACCGCTCTCGACGGGGTTGCACAGGATCGGCGTGTCGTTGGGATGCGCCTGCGCCGCGGCGTCGCGCAGCCGGCCACGGGCTTCGGCCGCCGCCGCCGCCGCGCGTTCCTGCGAGTTGCCGGGCGTGGTGTAGAACCCCGCCGTCACCCCCGCAGCCGCCGCGACCGGCAGGCTCGCCATGAATTGACGTCTGTTGGTCATATCTTTTCCTCTCTCGTTCAGAGAATTCCGTTGCGGCGCGCTCAGTCGCCCTGACCCGGTTCGACGATGTCCCAGCGGATCATCATCGCGTGGTCCTCGTGGACGACGTTGTGACAGTGCATCACGTGCTTGCCGAAGAAATCACGCCAGCGGCTGTAGAAAGTCACCTCGTCACCCGGTCCAAGCGAGACCACGTCCTTGCGGGACCGTTCGACCGCGCTTGGCGGGCGTCCGTTAATCTCGAGGATCTGGAACTCTTCGAAATGGGTGTGCACGGGGTGAGCCCAGGCGTTGCCCTCGTTGCGGAACGTCCATATCTCGGCAGAGCCCTGCTCGATCTTGGCATCCACACGGTTGGGATCCATCAGGCGGCCGTTCACCGTCCAAAGCCCGTTGTCGTAGTCGAACACAAACAGGCGCTCGCGACGCACTTCGGACATGTCGATCTCGGGCAATTCGCGCATCCGCGCAGGGATACGCGAGGGATCGTCAACCTTTTCACCCTTGGCGCGGAACTCCATCACCGGCATCATGTTCTCATCGTCCAGCATGTAGCCGGTCGGACCCGCACCATCGTCGCGGATCTCGAGATCGTTCCAGACCTGGATCTTGTCGCCATCGCTGTATCTCGAGAAATCCACGATCACATCGAACCGGTTGGCCACCCACAGGCTCAGCGTGGACTCCACCAGCGGCGCCTCCAGCAGGTTGCCGTCGTTCGACAGGACGATCCAGTCGTCGTAATAGGGATCACCGCCATCACCCGGCACGATGCGCAGGCGCAGACGATAAAGCCGCGATGGACCGCCATTGAGGAAACGGAAGCGATACTTGCGCCGATCCACGTCGAGATAGGGGGTAATGATGCGGTTGACCGTCACCATGTCGCCAATCATGCCCTGCGTGGTGTATTGCAGGCGGTTCGAGTCAAACGTGTCTGGTGCCCCCTGAAAGTTGCCCACATCGACCGGGCTAGGGCGCGGTTCGGGGTTTGGCTGGTCGCCGTTGTCGGGCAGGAAGAAATCCCACCGCGCCTGTCCGTCGGCGGTGAACTGCACGTCGTGCAGGATCAGCGGAATGTCATACTTGCCCGAGGGCAGGCGGAACGCCTTGCGGTTGCGGTCGCGCTCGTCACCGGAGTCGCGCTCGTCGAACAGCAGGTAGAATCCGGAGAACCCGGCATAGACATTGGTCGCGGTGAAATCGAGCCGGTGATCGTGATACCATAGGGTATTCATGATCTCGGTGTTGTAGGCGCTCCACCCGTTCGGCGACCCGGCCGGGAAGTTGGCATAATGGTGATCCCAGAATTCGCCGGGATTATAAAAGTCCTGCGGGATGCCGTCAGATTCCGACGCGGTATGCGCATTGTGCAAGTGGATCGTAGGCGACGGCAGTGCGAACTGCACCTTGCCCGCCCCCACCACCGGCAACATGTTGATGCGGCGCAGGAACACCGGCTCGCCGTAGCGGGCGTGATAGGTCTCGCCCGGCGTGATGCCGTTGAAGCCCCAGTGCCACGACCCGATATCGGGATCGCCGTCCTTGCCCACGACATCCGGCGTACCGTCGCCATAGGGGGGCTGCCAGTGGTATTTCCAGCGGAACTCGCTCAGCACCTCCTGGTAGAATTTCTGCGGCGGGAAATCGTCATAGCGCTGATGGCGCGCCGGCTCAGGGGCCGGGTCAAGCGTATCCGGATCGACCGGCTCGGCGATCGGCATGATGTTGAGCGGGGCCGTGAACGGCTCCACAAAGGGGCTCGGATCGGTGACGATGCTCGGCTGAAACGTGTCAGGGAACACGAGGCCCGATTGCGTCAGGCCCTCGGCGGCATTGTCCGGCCATTGTTCGATCTCGACCGCGCCGGCCTGCGTCGCCGCGACCGTCGCACCAGCCGCACCGAAGCCAAGCTTCAATGCATCTCTTCGTTTCATGCTTTGTCCTCCAGCAGAAAAAGCTTTGTTAAACACAAATGGGCAAGCAAGATGCGCACCCTCCCGTGCCATCGACATGCCACGGGCGAGAAGGGCCGAAGCCCCGTGACGCCAATGCGCACGGCTCCAGCGCCGCTTGCATTCGTCAGATTTATATCGGGCGCGAGCCCGGAGCTTGGGAAACAGGCCGGAAGGGTGAGTAATGTGTGGCCCGTGCGTGACCGTGATCACGCGAATTTGGTTTAAAAGGGTTTAGAGCGGTCGCTCCTCTTCAGGTTTCGCGCGCTGTACACAAATGTCTCGTCGAACTAATCGACGCCGAGATGCGCGCTTAACACCGGACGTGACCACATTTTTTTACGATAAACAACGATAACATTTTCGTGATATCACGTAAGATCGCTTGGTCTGACGATATCTGCACGTGCCCCCGCCACTACCCCTTTGGTTGTGCCCGGGATTTTTTTGTCGATCACTGCGGGACGTTCCGTTCAACACGCGCTCGAACGGGCAGCACCCGCGCGCTATCCGCGCCCGGTGACGCGCACCCGAATCGTGCGCCTCTGACCCGCGCGCAGGATTTCCACGGACACTTCCTCGGCCTGCCCGAGCATGTCCTTCGCGTTCGCCAACAGCTCCGGATCGAACACGTTGTGCCCATTGACGCGCAGCACCTTGTCGCCCCGCCGAAGGCCGATCAGGTCATAGATATGCCCCTCACGCACCCAGAGTATCTCGGGGACGAGGTCGCCCTGCCCGCCGTTGGGCGCCACCATTCGCACGCTGCCCGCGCGACCCAGAACCAGCCGCATGTCGCGCCCGGCCAGCAGGCTGAGCGGCAAGTCCGCTTCGAGCGGCGCATCGGACGCGTTGGAGATGAGATCGGCCAGCAGCGAGCGTGGCGTCTTGTCGAACCCGACGAGGGTCTCCTCGCCGTCCTGCCGCAGCCGCACGCCCACCTCCTCGATCGCCACCACTTCCGTGGCAACGCCCAACCGGTCGCCCTTGCGCACGATCTGCTCTCCGCCCGTGCCCGACAGGATGGCCCAGGCGTCCTCTCCGCCGGCGACCAGCCCCACGAGGCGCCAAGTCTGTTTTGGGCGCGGCGCGGAGGTGGGTTTGGGCGGGTCGGGCACGTAGGTGTCAAAGATCGCGGGCCAGGGCGCATCAGGTTCGGGGGCGGCGCTGCGAGCGACCTCGGCCAGCGCGTCGCCGATCTCGACCGGGGGCGGCGGCGGGGCGCGCGTGGCGAACACCGCCCCCCACAGCGCCCAGCCGCCATAGGCGAACCCCCCCGCCGCCAGCAGCACGAGCAAAAGCGCCGCGCGCATCGCATCAGCCTCCGGGCCGGGGCAGCGTCCGTACGGGGCGGGCCTGTCGGGAAAGACGGCGATACTTCATGGAAATCGTCCCAAAGGAATTCGTCTTGACTATAGCGCGCGGCACCGCCGCCGGGCAAGCGCAGCAGGGGCTCAGTCCAGCGGCGGCACGGCCAGGGGATGCGACCAGTCGGCGACCGGAGTGGCCTCGTCGACGGGGCGCGCCAGCAGAACCTGTGCGTGGAAATGCCCGCTGGTCTCGACACCGTCAGTTTGGTGGCCCGCGGCGCGCGCGTTTGCAATGGCGCGGGCTTGCTCCTCGGGACCCTCGAACCGGCGATGCACGAAGGGCGGCACCGGCAGTTGCTCCTGCACCATGTCATGCGCGCGCAGCACCTCCGCTGCCGCCGCGCGCTCGTTGCCCCGGATGGGCGAGGTCATGATCCACGGCTTGCGCGGCCCGCAGGCCGCGAGTACCCGATCCAGCGCGCGCGGCATGAGCTGCGCCACCGAGCCGCATTCCACGATCATGTCCACTTGCCCCAGCGCGGCGGCCAGCCCGTCAGAGGGATCAGAGGTCTCGAGATCCTCGGCATATCCTTCGTCAAACAACCCCACCGCGCGCCCGTAAGCCACGGCATTGGGCATGATGTCGAGCCCGGTGACATGCAGCGGTGGGGTGCGGCGCGGCAGGCGTGCGAGCCATTCGCGGTCGCGCGCGATCACGTCACCGGGCGAGAGCCCGTCAAAAGCGGGATCGCGGTAGCGGGCAAACACCTCTGCCAAGGTGGTCTCGTGGCGCATCAGCAGAGTCACGATCCCGTAGCTCGACGCGAAATCCAGCATCCGCGGCGCGTCGAGCCCACGCACGCGGGCAACCGCATCGAGCCCGGCCCGGAATGCCGCCGTCGCATGGTGCTGGTTGCGATAGCCCAGCGCATCCATCATCCGGAAATAGGCCCGGCAGTCGGGCTGGTCATAGGTGTCGTCGAAGATGGTGACAAAGGCTTCTGCCTGCGGCTCTTCGGTCATCGGAACGCTCCCTGCTCCGGTTTTTCCCTGCCAAGCTGCGCGCCCCGGCATCGAAAGGCAAGCGAATGCACGCGGGCGTGATCGTCGCGGCCGGCAAGAGCCGATCCGTGAAACAATGTTGCGTGGCGATTGAGGCATCGTGAACCGCCGTGCGCCGAAGTCATTTGCACTCGGCACCGCCCTGCCCCATCGTCGGAACAAGGCGCAGACGCGCAATAGTGACGAGGATAAGGATCAGTAGTGGCCCAGGCCAGCACCCAGGCAATACCCGACAATTCGCGGATCATGATGGGCGCGGCGCTCGCGTGGGTCGCGGTCGTGATCTTCGCGGCCGGCAACTCCATCGTCTCGCTCCTCGCCGAGATCGGCATGGAGAACAGGGTGATGGGGCGCAACGTCATCACCTATTGCAACCTGCTGTTCGTCGGCTCGCTCATGTCGATCGTGCCGATGGGTTTCATGTTCTGGCGCGAATGGACGCTGGAGAACCTGCGCAAGCTGACGCGTTTCAACTGGATGATCCTGACACTATCGGCGTTCCTGTCGTCGGCGCTGACGCCGGGGCTGTTCTTCTACGCGCTAGAGCACACCACGGTAACCAACGTGGTGCTCATGGGCCGGATCGAGCCGCCGCTCTTCGTGCTGGCGGCGTGGCTGATCCTGCGCGAGGAATTCGAGCCCTGGGCGTTCGCCGCCGGGCTGGTGGCGCTGGTTGGCGCGGTATTGATGCTGTGGCTCAACAGCGACGGCGGGTTCAGCTTCGGCAAGGGCGAGATCGGCGCGCTGCTGGCGACGCTCTCGTACATCGCCTCGACGCTGGTGGCGCGCACCGGGCTGCGCGGCATTCCTCTGGGGATTTACGCGATTTACCGCACGGTGGTGGGCACGATCTTCTACTTCTTCCTCGCGATCTACCTCTTCGGCCCCATGCATTTTCAGGACGTGTTCCACCCGCTCGTTTGGGAATATGTCTGGATCTATGCCCTGATCGTGGTGATCGGCGGGCAGTTCGCCTGGGCGCTGGGGCTGAAATACGCGCGCTCGGGCGACGTGTCGCTGGCCACCTCCTTCTCGCCGCTGGCCGCGATCATGATCGCGATGGTGCTGCTTGGCGAGGACCCGGGGCCGGGTCTCCTGCCTGGCGGGGCGATCATCCTGCTGGCCATCGGGTTGGGGCAATTCGGGCGGCTGCGGTCGCGCCGCGCACGCGACGATTGCCCGGCAGCGGCCCCGGCGCTTTCGCGGGCGATGGAGCACGAGGGCGAAGTGAATTTCAAGGGCACGTGAGAGGGTGCCCTAGCCCCCGCCATCCACGATCCGGAACGTCTCGTGCGGGGGCACCTGTGTAGACATGCCAAGCCACTCCAGCGCCGCGCGCTTGAGCGCCGCACCCGCCTCCAGCGGCACGGAGACATCCGCCGCGCCTTGCATCTCCCAGACCTCCACCGGCACCGATCCCACGGGCGCGCTGCCACCAATCCCGGCCGCGCGGATGATCCGCAGCCGTGCCGCGTTGGCGTGGGGCACATGCCGCGCGGCCTCGGCAAGCGGCGCACGGCGATAGGTTGGAAAGCCGCCGAGCACCGCGTCGAGCGCCGCCCCGCCCTCCTGCAAGTACACACTCACCCGCGCCCCGGAAATGAGCTTCTCGGCGATCACGCCACCGGCATGGTGCACGGCCCCGGCTTCGGTCTCGGCCATCACCACCACCTCGTCCAAGAGCCCCAGCGGCTGCCGCGAGAGGAAAAAGGCGAGGATTTCCTGGGCCATACCGCTGTAATGGTCCGGGTTGCGCGTATCGTGCACGATGCGCCCGATATCGACCTCCGCCACCTCCGCCCCGGCAGCATGGATGCGCAGCATAACGTCGATATCGACGGCGTAATCCGAGGTCAGCCGTTCATGCGCGATCCGCGATCGGTCGAACAGGTAGATACCGGTGTTGGGCGCGCGCAAATCCCCCAGCCCCGGAAACATCAGCCGCAGCGCGGGTGCCACCAGCAGCCGCGTCATCGGCATCGGATCGTTCGGATCGTTCCACGCGCCCTTGACCAGCCCCACCCCCGGCGCGCGCGCCTCGGCCATGCGCGCAAAGAGCGCGGTGTCGAACCGGCCCAGGTCGGCATCGACCTTCATCACCCAGTCATGCGCCGCCGCTGCCACGCCGCTGCGCACGGCATTGCCCATGCCGCGCCGCGCCTCTGCAATGACGCGCGCGCCTGCCGCCTGTGCCCGCGCCGCCGTGGCATCCGTCGAGCCGTTGTCGATCACCACCACCTCGGCCACGCAGGGCAGATCCTGCATGGTCACCACCACTTGCGCGATGGTTTCCGCCTCGTTTCGGGCGGGGATGATGACGCTGATCGGGGCGTGCATGGCGGCTCCTTCGCGGGCACGGGCAGAGACGCGCAGCCTAGCCCCCCGCGCGCGCGGCCACAACGGCCCAACGACCTGTCAGAAGCTCATCGTGGCCTTGATCGCCCGCGCCCAGGCATCACGTTTCCGCGCGCGCGCCTCGGCGTCCATCCGCGGCTCGAACCGGCGCTCCAATGCCCAGCCCTTGGCGAATTCCTCCTGCCCCGGATAGAGCCCCGCGCGCATCCCCGCCAGCCACGCAGCGCCCAGCGCCGTGGTCTCGAGCACCTCGGGCCTATCCACCGGCGCATCGAGGATGTCGGCGAGAAACTGCATCGTCCAGTCGGAGGCGCTCATGCCGCCGTCGACCCGGAGGGTCGCTACTTCAATGTCCCGGAGGGTCGCCACCTCCGCCGCGCCGTCACCTGTGGTCTGTGCCGCCCAGTCCGCGCGCATCGCCTCCAGCAGGTCGCGGGTCTGGAAGCCCACGCTTTCCAGCGCGGCGCGCGCCATCTCGGCAGGCCCGGTGCCACGCGTCAGGCCGAATATCGCGCCGCGGCAATCGGGCCGCCAATAGGGCGCGCCGAGGCCGGTAAAGGCGGGGACGAGCACCACCTCCTGGTGCTGATCGGCTTTCTCTGCCAGCGGCTGCGTCTCACGCGCCTCGCGGATGAGGCCGAGCCCGTCGCGCAGCCACTGCACCACCGCCCCTGCGACAAAGATCGACCCTTCGAGCGCATAGGTGGGCTGGCCATCCAGCTGATAGGCGATCGTGGTAAGCAGGCGGTTCTGCGACACAACGGGTGTCTCGCCCGTGTTCAAAAGCGCAAAGCATCCCGTGCCATAAGTGGATTTTAGCATTCCGGGCTGAAAGCAGGCCTGCCCCACGGTGGCCGCCTGCTGATCGCCCGCCACCCCGAGGATCGGGATCTCGCGCCCGAAGAGATCGGCGCGGGTGGTGCCATAGTCATCGGCGCTGTCGCGCACCTCCGGCAGCATTTCCATCGGGATGTCGAGCAGATCACAGATCGTGCGGCTCCATCGCCCCTTGCGGATATCGTAGAGCAGCGTGCGCGCGGCGTTGGTGGCATCGGTGGCGTGGACACGTCCCCCGGTCAGCTTCCAGATGAGAAAGCTGTCCACCGTCCCAAAAAGCAGATCGCCCGCCCGCGCGCGCTCCCGCGCGCCCTCAACGTTGTCGAGGATCCACGCCAGCTTGGTCCCCGAGAAATACGGATCGAGCAGCAGGCCGGTTCGCGCGCTCACCATCTCCTCGTGCCCCGCTTCGCGCAGGCGCGCACAGGTATCGGCGGTGCGGCGGTCCTGCCATACGATGGCGCGGTGGATGGCGCGCCCCGTGTGCCGGTCCCAGACCACGGTGGTTTCGCGCTGGTTGGTGATGCCGATGGCGGCGACCTCGGCCCCGGTGATCCCCGCCTTCTCGATGGCGGCGCGGCAGGTGGCGGCTGTGGTGGACCACAGATCACCCGCGTCGTGCTCGACCCAGCCGGAATCGGGGTAATGTTGCGGAAATTCCTCCTGCGCGGAGGTAATGGGCTTCATGCCTGCGTCGAAAAGGATCGCGCG
This sequence comes from Roseovarius nitratireducens, assembly GCF_002925845.1. Taxonomy (GTDB): domain Bacteria; phylum Pseudomonadota; class Alphaproteobacteria; order Rhodobacterales; family Rhodobacteraceae; genus Roseovarius; species Roseovarius nitratireducens. Next base: position 240,372 of record NZ_PDNI01000065.1, read on the forward strand.
GCTCGACGTGGTGCCCTGGTCGATGGCGAGGATATGGGTCATTGCGGCGCGCCCCTTCTGTCGTGATGCGATCGCCCGAACGGGCCGGGCGATCGCGCATTTAAGCAAGCGTGGCGCTTACTGCCAGGACTTGATCAGCTCGTCATAGGCGATGGTGACCGGCTTCTCGTCCTCGTTCTCCAGCGCAGGGTATGGCGCGCCCGGCTGGCTCAGCCAGTATTCGGGGTCGCGCTCCTCGTTCAGCTTGGGGCCGATATCGCCCTGCACCCCCGCCCGTTCGAGCCGCTCGAGCACGCGCTCCTGGTCCGAGCACAGCGCGTCGAGCGCCTCTTTCGGGGTCTTGGCGCCCGACATGGCGTCACCGATATTCTGCCACCACAGCTGCGCCAGCTTGGGATAGTCTGGCACGTTGGTCCCCGTGGGCGACCACTGCACACGCGCGGGCGAGCGGTAGAACTCGATCAGACCGCCAAGCCGCGGTGCGCGCTCGGTGAAGTGGTCGGCATTGATCGTCGACTCGCGGATGAAGGTCAGGCCCACATCCGATTTCTTGAGATCGACGGTCTTCGACGTGACGAACTGCGCATAGAGCCACGCGGCCTTGGCGCGGTCCACGGGCGTGGATTTCATCAGCGTCCAAGAGCCTGCGTCCTGGTAGCCGATCTTCTGGCCTTCCTTCCAATAGACACCGTGGGGCGAGGGGGCCATGCGCCACTTGGGCGTGCCGTCCTCGTTCATCACCGGCAGGTCAGGCTTGACCGTGGCGGCGGTGAAGGCGGTGTACCAGAACATCTGCTGCGCGATGTTCCCCTGCGCAGGGATCGGCCCGGCCTCGGAGAAGGTCATCCCGGCGGCGGAGGGCGGCGAGTATTTCTCCAGCCACTCGATCGCCTTGTCCACCGCGTAGACAGCGGCGGGGCTGTTGGTCGCGCCACCGCGCGCCATGCAAGAGCCGGTGGGTTGGCTCTGCTCGTTCACGCGGATGCCCCATTCATCGACCGGCAGGCCGTTGGGCTCGCCCACGTCTCCCATGCCGGCCATCGACATCCACGCATCGGTATAGCGCCAGCCAAGGCTGGGATCCTTCTTGCCATAGTCCATGTTGCCAAAGACCTCGCCCTCGACACCGAGATGGCTCAGGTCGCGCCCGGTAAAGAACTCGGCGATGTCCTCATAGGCCGACCAGTTCACCGGCACACCGAGGTCATAGCCGTATTCGGCCTTGAAATCGGCCTGGTTCTTCTCGTCGTTGAACCAGTCGTAGCGGAACCAGTAGAGGTTGGCGAATTGCTGGTCGGGAAGCTGGTAGAGCTTGCCATCCGGCCCGGTGGTAAAGGAGGTGCCGATGAAATCGTCGATATCGAGCCCCGGATTGGTCACGTCCGCACCCTCGCCCGCCATCCAGTCGGTCAGGTTACGCGCCTGCTGATAGCGCCAATGGGTGCCGATGAGGTCGGAGTCGTTGACATAGCCATCATAGATGTTCTGGCCCGACTGCATCTGCGTCTGCAGCTTTTCCACCACGTCGCCCTCACCGATGAGATCGTGGGTGACCTGAATGCCGGTGATTGCCGTAAACGCGGGTGCCAGCACCTGGGACTCGTATTCATGCGTGGCGATGGTCTCCGAGACGACCTTGATCTCCATCCCCTCGAAGGGCTGGGCCGCGTCGATGAACCATTTCATCTCGGCCTCCTGATCGGCGCGGCTCAGCACCGAAAGGCCCGCTATCTCGTCATCGAGGAACGCTTGCGCGGCCTCCATGTCGGCGGCGGCCTGCCCGGCCATCAGGCCAAGCGAGACGATCGCCGTTGTCGTTGTCAGTCGCAAGTTCATGTTGTCCTCCCTTATGAACTCTCAGTCAGGTTATTATGCCGTCTCACACCCAGCGAAACACCGCCGCTGCGTAGATCAGGCAGACGATCAGCGCGTAGGGTTGGTTCGCGCCGACGAGCCCGAGCCAGGCCAGGTTGATGAAGGCCGAGCCCAGAAGCGTGATGAAAAGCCGGTCGCCCCGCGTCGTCTCGATGCGCAGGATGCCCCTGCGCGGGGTTTCGGGGTATTTCACCCCGATGATTGTGAAGGTGATCAGAAGCCCCGCGATCACCATGAAGAAGATCGCCGTGGGCCAGGTCCATGCCATCCATGCCATATTCAACGCCTCCCCTGCAGCGCGCGGAGCGAAGGGACGTCATCCTCGGGCTTGACCCGAGGACCTCCCGCAACCGGACGATCAGCATCATCTATGCTCCGCGCATGTTCTGCCACAAATCCCGCCATTGAGGGTTCGCCGTCTCCACCAGCGCGATTTTCCAGTCGCGATACCAGCGCTTCAGCGATTTCTCTCGCTGGATCGCATGGCGTGGCTCGGCATGGCGCTCGAACCATACGAGGCGCTCGAGGTTGTAACAGTCCGTGAAACCACGAATGGCGTGGGTTCGATGTTGATACGCCCTCTTCGCAAGGTCGCTTGTCACCCCGATGTAGAGCGTTCCACGCGGCTTGTTGGTGACGATGTAAACGAACATGTCCTTCGGCATGGGCGGCCCCGGTTCTCGCGAGGCGCTCGTTCCACGAGGTCCTCGGGTCAAGCCCGAGGATGACATCAGAATGGTTAACGATGCGTTCCATCACACCCTCCCCAGGGCAAAGCCCTTGGCGATGTAGTTGCGCACGAAATAGATCACGAGCGCCCCCGGCACGATGGTCAGCACGCCCGCCGCCGCCAGCACGCCCCAGTCAATGCCCGCCGCGCCCTGCGTGCGGGTCATGATCGCGGCGATGGGCTTGGCGTCCACGGTGGTCAGCGTGCGCGACAGAAGCAGCTCCACCCATGAGAACATGAAGCAGAAGAACGCCGCCACGCCGATGCCGGAGGCTATGAGCGGCATGAATATCTTCACGAAGAAATGCCCGAAGGAATAGCCGTCGATATACGCGGTCTCGTCGATCTCCTTGGGCACCCCGCGCATGAAGCCTTCGAGGATCCACACCGCCAGCGGCACGTTGAACAGCGTGTGCGCCAGCGCCACCGCGATATGCGTGTCGAAAAGCCCCACCGAGGAATAAAGCTGAAAGAACGGCAGCGCGAATACCGCGGGCGGCGCCATCCGGTTGGTCAGCAGCCAAAAGAACAGGTGCTTGTCACCGAGAAAACTGTAACGCGAAAAGGCATAGGCCGCTGGCAGCGCCACCGCCACCGACAGCACCGTGTTCATGGTCACGTAGATGATCGAGTTGACATAGCCCATGTACCACGCCGGATCACTCAGGATCGTGCGGTAATTGTCGAGCGTCAGGGTCTCGGGCCAGAGCGTGAAAGCGTTGAGTATCTCGGTATTGGTCTTGAGGCTCATGTTCAGCAGCCAGTAGATCGGCAGCATGAGAAATAGCAGGTAGAGCACCATGACCAGGTTGATGCGCGGACGGAAATTCATCACTTGCCCCCCTGCTGGTCGAGATTGGTCATCACCGTGTAGAACACCCAGCTCACCAAGAGGATTACAAGGAAGTACATGATCGAGAAGGCCGCCGCCGGGCCAAGGTCGAACTGCCCCAGCGCCATCTTGACGAGGTCGATGGACAGCAAGGTGGTGGCGTTGCCGGGGCCGCCCCCGGTGACCACGAAAGGCTCGGTATAGATCTTGAAGCTGTCCATGAAGCGCAACAGGATCGCGATGGTCAGCACCCCCGTCATCTTGGGCAGCTCGATATAGCGGAACACCGCCCAGCGGCTCGCCTGGTCGATGCGCGCAGCCTGATAATAGGCGTCCGGGATCGACTTGAGCCCGGCATAGGCCAGCAACGCCACCAGCGATGTCCAGTGCCAGACATCCATCACGATCAGCGTCACCCAGGCGTCAAGCGCGTCCTGCGTGTAGTTGTAATCGACCCCCAGCGCCGCCAGCGTGTGCCCCAGAAGCCCGATATCTACGCGCCCGAATATCTGCCAGATGGTCCCCACCACGTTCCACGGGATGAGCAGCGGCAGCGACATCAGCACCAGGCAGACCGAGACCATGACGCCGCGCTTGGGCATGTTGAGCGCAATGAGCACGCCCAGCGGCACCTCTATGGCGAGGATCACGCCGGAAAAGATCACCTGCCGGCGTAGCGCGTTCCACATGCGCTCGTCCTCGAGCATCTGCCGGAACCAGTCGAGCCCCGCCCAGAAGAACTGGTTGTTGCCGAACGTGTCCTGCACCGAATAGTTGACCACCGTCATCAGCGGGATGACCGCCGAGAACGCCACCAGCAACAACACCGGCAGCACCAGGAACCATGCCTTCTGGTTGACGGTCTTTTCCATCACGCGGCCTCCTCGCTGCGAGACCCCGGCGCCACGCGCCAGTCGTCCGAATAGACGTTGATCGCCTCCGGGGCGAAACGTGCCCGCACGTCCCCGGCGGGCAACGGCGCACCCTCGGGCAACAGCGCGTTGAGCGCCGTGCCCTCGAAATCGAGGCGCGCGATGCGGTGGCGGCCCACGTCCTCGACGCGGGTCACCGTGACCGGCAGCCCCTCTGCACCGAGGTTCACGAATTCGGGCCGCACGCCGATCTGCACCCGGCCTCCCGGCGGGGCATACTCGGCCCCAAGCGGCACCTCGAATCCCCCCACCCGCGCCACCTTTCCAGCCACCTCGGCGTCAAGAAGGTTCATCCCCGGGCTGCCGATGAAATACCCCACGAAAGTATGCTCGGGCCGCTCGAATAGCGCCTGCGGCGTGCCCACCTGCACCACGCGCCCGTCATGCATCACCACAACCTTGTCGGCAAAGGTCAGCGCCTCGGTCTGGTCGTGGGTGACATAGATCATCGTGTGCCCGAACTCGTGATGCAGCGCCTTCAGTTGCGTGCGCAGCTCCCATTTCATGTGCGGGTCGATCACCGTGAGCGGCTCGTCGAACAGCAGCGCGTTGACATCCTCGCGCACCATCCCGCGCCCGAGGCTGATCTTCTGCTTGGCATCCGCCGTCAGCCCCCGCGCCTTGCGGTCAAGCTCGGCTTCCATGCCGATCATGTCCGCGATGGCCTGCACGCGCGTGGCGATATAGCCCGCCTCCGCGCCCCGGTTCCTGAGAGGAAAGGCAAGGTTCTCCCGCACGGTCATGGTGTCGTACACCACCGGAAACTGGAACACCTGCGCGATGTTGCGTGCGGCGGTCGGCTGATCGGTGACATCGATATCGTTGAACAGGATGCGCCCCCGCGACGGGCGCAGCAGCCCCGAGATGATGTTGAGCAGCGTGGACTTGCCGCAGCCCGACGCGCCCAGCAGCGCATAGGCCTCGCCATCGCCCCAGACATGGTTGAGCTCCTTGAGCGCCCAGTCCGCTTCGCCCTTGGGCACGGGCAGATAGCTGTGCGCGAGATTGTCGAGCGTGATCTTTGCCATGTCTTCCCCCCCTCAGGCCGCCTGCGCATAGGACGCGGGCGCGACCAGCGCGCCATCGGTTCCGAACACGTAAACATGCGCGGGATCGAGCCAGACCCGCAGTTCAGCGCCGATCTCCAGATCGCGCACCCCGTGGATAAGTCCCACCCAGCGCTCTCCGTGATGGTCGAGATGCACAAAAGTCTCCGACCCGGTGATCTCGGTCACGCTGAGCCGCGTGTCAAAACCCATCACCTCCTCGCCGTACCGCTCGATTTCCAGATGGTTGGGCCGGAACCCCACGACGTACTCCCCGTCCCCGAGCCGCGCCAGCGCGCCCAGCGCAGGCACCTCCTGCGCATCGCCAAATCCGATCCGGTCGCCCGTCTTGGTCACGTTCAGGAAATTCATCGGCGGGTCGGAAAATACCCGCGCCGTGGTGGCATCCGCGGGTTGGCGATAGACCTCCGCCGTCGGCCCGAACTGCGTGATCCGCCCCTCCCACAGCGTCGCGGTGTTGCCACCCAGAAGCAGCGCCTCCTCGGGCTCGGTCGTGGCATAGACAAAGATCGCACCGGATTCCTCGAAGATGCGCGGGATCTCGAGGCGCAATTCCTCGCGCAGCTTGTAGTCGAGATTGGCCAGCGGCTCGTCGAGAAGCACCAGCCCTGCCCCCTTCACCAGCGCCCGCGCCAACGCGCAGCGCTGCTGCTGCCCGCCAGACAGTTCCAGCGGCTTGCGGTCGAGCATCGGGGTGAGCTTGAGCATCTCGGCGGTCTCGCGCACGCCCCGGTCGATCTCGTCCGCCGCTTTGCCCTGCAGGCGCAGCGGCGAGGCGATGTTGTCATAGACGCTCATCGACGGGTAGTTGATGAATTGCTGATAGACCATCGCCACCGCGCGGTCCTGAACCCGCATCCCCGTGACGTCCTGCCCCTGCCACAGGATGCGCCCCGTGGCGGGCGCATCGAGCCCGGCCATCAGGCGCATGAGCGAGGTCTTGCCCGCCAGCGTGGGCCCTAGCAGCACGTTCATCGTGCCGGGCGCAAGGCTCAGATCGGTGGGGTGGATATGCACCTCGCCGCCCACCACCTTCGATATGCCCTCAAGTGTCAGCGTCACGCCTTGGCCCTCCCCTTCGCCGCTGCGCCGGGCGCGCGCGCCGCGCGCATCCAGTCATCGAGCGCGGCGATCTGATCCTCGGTCATCTTCAGCCCGAGCCGCGTGCGCCGCCAGACCACGTCCGCCGCCTCTCGTGCATATTCGTGCGTCATCTGCCAGCGCACCTCCGCCTCGGTCAGCGTCGCGCCGAAATCGCGGCCCAGATCGGCGGCCTCGCGCGCGTCACCCAGCACATGCGCGGCCTCCGTTCCATAGGCACGCACCAGCCGCGGCGCATGGCCCGCCTCCAGGAACGGATACCGCGACTCCAGACTTTCGGTCAGCGCCCCAACCCCGTCAACGGCGAAGTCCCCGCCCGGCAGCGGCACCCCCGCAGTCCACGCAGCGCCCGCACGCGGGAAATGAGGCGCCAGCCGCGCCATCGCCGATTCCGCCAGCCGCCGGTAGGTGGTGATCTTGCCGCCAAAGACGTTCAGGAGCGGCGCGCCTCCGGTTTCGTCGAGCGACAGCACGTAGTCGCGCGTTGCCGCCGTGGCAGATTTCGCCCCGTCATCGTAGAGCGGGCGAACGCCGGAATAGCTCCAGACGATATCCGCCTCGGTCACGGGTCGCGCAAAATATTCGCTCGCGAACCGGCACAGGTAGGCCGCTTCCTCGGGGGTGCATTCGGGGGCCGTGTCGGGGTCGTCGTGTTCGACATCGGTGGTGCCGATGAGGGTGAAATCGCCCTCGTAGGGAATGGCGAATATGATCCGCCCGTCCTCGCCCTGAAAGAAATAGCACTTGTCGTGGTCATAGAGCTTGCGCGTCACTATGTGGCTGCCGCGCACCAGCCGCACGCCTTCGCTGGAATTGAGCCGCAGCGTGCCGGTGATGACATCGCTCACCCACGGCCCCCCGGCATTGACAATGGCGCGCGCGCGCACCGTTGAGGGCTTGCCGCCCTCCAGCCGGACATGCCATAGCCCGCCCCGGCGCTCTGCCCCGGCGACGCGCGTGCGCACCCGGATACGCGCGCCCCGCGCCTCGGCATCGCGCGCGTTGAGCACGACGAGGCGGCTGTCCTCGATCCAGCAATCGGAATACTCGAACGCGCGGGTGAACTTGTCCTTGAGCGGCCGTCCCTCGGGCCCCTGCGTCAGGTCGAGCGTTTTCGTACCGGGCAATATCTCGCGTCCGCCAAGGTGATCGTAAAGAAACAGGCCCAGCCGGATCAGCCATGCCGGACGCCGGCCCCTCTTCCACGGCATCACGACATTCAGAATGCGCGAGACCGGCGTCTCGCCCTCGAACCGCATGTCGCGATGCCAAGGCAGCACAAAGCGCATCGGCCAGCTTATATGCGGCATCGCCCGGAGCAGCGTCTCGCGCTCTATCAGCGCCTCGCGCACCAGCCGTATCTCGAAATACTCGAGGTAACGCAGCCCGCCGTGGAACAGCTTGGTCGATGCCGAGGACGTGGCCGACGCCAGGTCGTGCATCTCCGCGAGCTCGACCGAAAGCCCGCGCCCGGCAGCATCCCGCGCGATACCACAGCCGTTGATCCCGCCCCCGATGACGAACAGATCAACAATATCGCCGTCAGCCTCCTCCACGCGCATGCCCTCCATCACATGAAAGTAAACGAAACAGCATTCGCGCGTTTCAGTCAATAACGAATGTTCGTTTTTGCTCTCTTTTGGCAGAGCACTACATTGACCGACACCACGACGCAGGCAACACGCGCCCTTGCGGTGGGCGAAAAAACGAACATAATCGAACACTCAGCCAGCGAGGTCCGCCATGTCGCAATCGTTTCGCCAGCCCGATATCCTCGAGATCGCCCGCGCCGAGGGAAAGGTGATGGTCGAGAACCTCGCCGAACGCTTTAACGTCACCGTCCAGACCATCCGCCGCGACCTCACCGAGCTTGCCAACGCCGGCAAGCTCGAACGCGTGCATGGCGGCGCGATCCTGCCCTCGGGCGTCAGCAACATCCTCTACGAGGAACGCCGCCGCCTCAACGAATCGGCCAAGACGGCGATCGGGCGCGCTTGCGCGGCGGCCATCCCCGAGGCGACATCGCTCTTTCTCGACATCGGCACCACCACAGAGGCGGTGGCGCAGGCGCTGCTCGACCACCGCAACCTGATGGTGGTGACCAACAACATGAACGTGGCGCAAACCCTGCTCGCCAACCCCGATTGCGAGATCGTGCTCGCCGGCGGCGCGCTGCGACGCTCCGATAATGGGCTCGTGGGCCACCTCACCGCGCGCGCCATCGAGAATTTCAAGTTCGACCACGCGATCCTCGGCTGCTCGGCCCTCGACGAGGACGGCGACATGCTCGATTTCGACATCCAGGAGGTGCTCGTCGGCCAGACCCTTCTGAAACGTTCGCGCGAGGTAATGCTCGTGGCCGACCACTCGAAATTCCAGCGCAGCGCGCCGGTGCGCATCGGCTCGATCCGCGATGTCGATCACGTCTTCACCGACCTGCGGCTGCCTTCTGCCCTCGCCGAGGCCTGCGCAACATGGGACACCCATGTCCATGTCTGCCCGCCCCGCGACTGACCCACTGCGTCTTCTTGGTCCAAATACTCGGCGAGAGTCGTCCATCTCCGAACAGGAGGAACGGCCTGCCCGCGCCGACGGCCAGGCTGACCGGAGAGCGACCTGAATCAGGCGGTCGGGCGGCCGATGGAGTGGCACAGCCCCGCGGCGGCAAGCTCTGCCTCAACCGCACGATTCGCACGCTGAACCGCAAGGTTCGGGCGCTGCGCGCCGAGGATGAGGGGGCGTTTCATGCGCCTGAAAAACTGCCGAACGGGATGTAGCGCACCGGGTCGCCGGGGTGGATGTCCGCCGCGCAGTCGGGCAGTTCGACCAGCCCCTCGGCCCAGCTCAACCCGCTTATGCGTCCCGAACCCTCGGACTTGAACACCTCGGCGCGGCCGTCGCGGATGCGGGCGCGCAGGTATTCCCGACGCCCCGGTTTCTTGCGCTTCTCGAACGCAGCGGGCACGTCGAAGCCCTGCGGCGCGCGCCAACCGGCCCCCGAGAGCACCGCCATGGCAGGCCGCGCGAAGACCAGCGTGCACACCAACGCCGCAACCGGGTTGCCCGGCAGGCCGAAAACCGGCACGCCAGCCCACATCCCGAGCGCCAGCGGCCGCCCCGGCTTGAGCGCGATCCGCCATTCCGCCATCGCCCCTGCCTCGTTCAACAGCGCCGAGACGTGATCCTCGTCACCCGAGGACGCGCCGCCCGAGGTCAGGATCACATCCGCCTCCGCCGCGCCCCGGTCCATCGCCGCGCGCAGGGCGGCACGGTCGTCGGCCACCCGCCCGAGATCGACGAGATCGTATCCCGCCTGCCGCACAAGTGCTGCCAGCATGGGCCGGTTGGCGTCGTAAATCTGCCCCGCGCGCGCCGCCTCTCCCGGCTCGACCAGCTCATCCCCGGTGGAGATCACCGCCACGCGCAACCGCTTGAAAACAGGGAGGCCAGCCAGCCCCACGGCGGCACAAAGCGCCAGATCGGCAGGGGTCAGAACGCGCCCCGCCTCCAGCACGGTCGCGTCCGCCTCGACATCCTCACCGGCGCGCCGCGTGTTCGCGCCCGGCTTTAGCCCCCCGCGAAAGGCGATGCGCCCCTGCCCGAGTGTCACGTCCTCCTGCAATACCACCGTATCGACGCCCTCTGGCAGCGCCGCGCCGGTCAGCACCCGCACGGCATGACCTGGCGGCACGGCGCCCCGATAGGGCATCCCGGCCGCTGCGCGCCCCTCCACCAGCGGCAACACCTGATCGCCCTCGCTGAGCGACGCATGGGCGAACCCATAGCCATCCACCGCCGTGTTCGCCTCCGGCGGGTTGGCGCGCCGCGCCACCACCGGGGCCGCCAGCACCCGCCCCGCCGCGTCGCCGAGCGGCAACCGCTCCTGCCCCACCACGGCGCGCAGCCGGTCGCGCAGCATCGCCAAGGCGTCATCCACCGGCGTCCAGTCCACGCCCGCAGGCAGTGCGAAACAATCGTCGCGCAAGGGGGGCGGTTTCAGGGGGTCGTCGCAGGCGGCCATCAGGTCCTCTTCATGTCCGGTTCCCAGCACCCACGCTTCCTCTGCAGCCTCGGGCGGCAGGTCCGTCATCATGCGGTCAAGCCGGGACGCGGGCAACCGAGAAAGGGCGCGAGACAGCAAGCGCACCTGATGGGCGTCGCGAATGCCCCCGGCCGCCTCGGCGCGCTTAACGGCCCCGTTGATGATGCCCGGCCAGATTTCAGCCAGCACGACGCGCGCATCCCGCCAGTCCTCGAACGGCCAGACGGCGACCCCCTCCATCCGCCGTAGGCGCGACAGCATCGGCACCCCCATCAGCACCTGACTGCCAACGGTGGGATTGTAGCAGAGTTGAAAGCAACTGCTAGACGTGCGCGCGATGCAGTCGCAGGTCCGCTTCTCCGGCACCTCTCCGTAAAGGATACCCTTCTTGTCATAGGGAATACCCGGCCAGCGGTCCCAATGCGTCTTGCCCCAGAGCGGGCCGGGGCCGTCAAAGGCTGCGTTCATCTCCTCGGCCACTTCGAAGCGATTATTCGCGCCTCGCTCGGAATCCTCGATCCGCGCGGCAAGCCAGTCCCATAGCAGCAAGGGGTCATCCGATCCGGTGATCCGCCGCGCAAAGCCGCGCGGATAGCCGAAGGGAAAATCGAAGGCGGCCAGCACTCGCCGTCCGGCCTCCATCTCCTGCCTGAACATCGCGGCGATGCGGGCCTCCGCCTCGATCCGGCTGCGGCAATAGATCGGCGCCTGCGGCTCACCCTCCCTAACGAGCCCCATCCATATGGCATCCTTGGAGGGTTTTTCGGGAGCGCGCGTGCTCGCCGCCGACCAATCCACCACCAGGACAGTGTCGAATCCCGTCAAAGCCCCACCTCTGCGAGAATGAAATCCGCGATACCCCCCGTATCGTCCAGATCGAACACCGGCCGGTCCAGATCGAGAGGCACGTCGCTCGCCACCGCGCGGATCGTCGGATCATCCGTGGCGATCATCGCGTTGCCCGTTTCGGCGCGGAACGCCTCGACCTTGGGGTGGCGGTCGCGCTTGTAGCCCTCGATCAGCACCAGATCGACGGGGCTCAGCTTTTGCAACAGCGCCTCCAGCGCGGGCTCGCCCTCACCGCGCATCTCGTGCATCAGCGCAAAGCGGTTGCGCGAGGCCAGCAGCACCTCGGTCGCCCCCGCGACCCGGTGGCGGTGGCTGTCCTTGCCCGGGTGATCGACGTCAAAGCTGTGATGTGCGTGCTTGATCGTCGAGACCGAGTAGCCCCGCGCGGTGATCTCGGTCACCAGCCGCTCCATCAGCCCGGTTTTCCCTGCATTTTTCCAGCCGGTGACACCGTAGAGCCTCATGCCCCTGCCCTCCTCTGCGCGAGGTCCAGGTCCCCGGGCGTGTTGACGTTGAAAAAGGCGTCCGGATCCTCGAACAGCGCCTCGCGCCCGCCATGCTTGTCGGTCCAGAGCACGACCTTGCGCAGACCACCCTCCAGAGCGGCGCGCAGATCGTCGCGCAGCGCCACGGGCCAGAGGCCGAAGGTGGGGTGGCGCACCTGCCCGCCGCGGCTCATGGATTTGGTCTCTTCCGCGCCGCGCGGCGTGGCTGCCAGCACCAACGGGTGATTCATTCCCTCCGCCGCCGATTGGAAGCGCGCCACGAGGTCACGGGGAAAGAACGGCGTGTCGGCGGCCACAGTCACGATGGCCTCAGCCCCATTGCCCGCTGCCCAGTCGAGCCCGGCAAGCACCCCCGCAAGCGGCCCGGGAAAACCCTCGACCGGGTCAGGCAGAACCGGAAGGCCGAACCGTGCGAACCGTGTTGCATCGCCATTGGCGTTGAGTGCCAGCGCACCCGCCTGCGGTGCAAGCCGGTCGAGGACATGGTCGAGAATCGTCGCCTCGCCAAGCGGCAGCAGTCCCTTGTCGCCACCGCCCATCCGCGTGGCCTGCCCGCCCGCGAGGATCACGCCGGGCGGAGCGCTCATCGTTGGGCGCTCTTGCGGCGATGCTTCGGGCTTTCCTCGGCCACGCTCGCGGGGTCGGCGTCGCGCAGGACCCGGTCTTCCCCGCTCAGGCAGACAAACCGCCGCCCGCGCATCCGGCCAATCAGCGTGAGCCCCACCTCGCGCGCGATTTCCACCCCCCAGGCGGTGAAGCCCGAGCGCGATGCCAGCACCGGAATGCCCATCAGCGCGGTCTTGATCACCATCTCCGAGGTCAGTCGCCCGGTGGTGTAGAGCGTCTTGTCGTCCGGGCGCACGCCTTCGGAGAACATCCAGCCGGCGATCTTGTCCACCGCGTTGTGGCGGCCGACATCCTCCATGTAGACGAGCGGGCGCGAACCCTGGCACAGCACCGTGCCGTGGATCGCCCCTGCCTCAAGATAGAGCGACGGGGTGCGGTTGATCTTGGCGGCCAGCGCGTAAAGGTCCGATGTGCGCACCTCCACCTGCGGCAGACGCACCTCCTCCAGCCCCTCCATCATGTCGCCGAAGACCGTGCCCACGGCACAGCCACTGGTGCGGGTCTTCTTTTTCAGCTTTTCCTCGTAGGACGTCTGTCCGTCGGTTCGCACCACCACCGTTTCCAGATCGTCATCGTAGTCTACACCGCGCACCACCTCATCCGGCGCCAGCATCCCCTGATTGCGCAGGAAGCCGAGCGCGAGATACTCGGGGTAATCCCCGATGGTCATCGCCGTCACGATTTCCTGACCGTTGAGAAAGATCGTCAGGGGCCGTTCCTCGACCACCGAGATGTGCGCGGGATTTCCCTCGTGATCCACCCCCTCGACCGCGCGGGTGAGCCGCGCCGCACCGGGATCGGGCGCGATGAGATAGTCCGGAATATCGCTTTGAGCGGTCAATTGAATCTCCTCCCCGCATCCGATAGGCCAAGGGCGCAACCATCCCGGAGCGCCCCCGACAGTGTCCAGCCAAAGCACCAATTCGCCCTATTGGCAAGGCGTGCGCGATGGCGCGCCCTTCATCCTCGTGATCGTGCCGTTCTCGATGCTGTTCGGCGTGGTCGGTACCGAGGCGGGACTGCACATCGCGGAAACGATGGCGTTTTCCGTGCTGGTGATCGCGGGCGCGGCGCAGTTCGCGGCGCTGCAACTGCTTACCGACAACGCGCCGACGCTCATCGCGCTCGTCTCGGCACTGGCGGTCAACCTGCGCATGGCGATGTACTCGGCCTCGCTGACCCCGTGGCTCGGGGCGGCGCCGCTGTGGCAGCGCGCGATCGCGGCCTATTTCACCGTCGACCAGAGCTATGCCTGCGCGGTGGTGAAGTTCGAGCAGGAGCCGCACTGGTCGGTGCCCGCGCGCCTGGCCTATTTCTTTGGCGTTGTCACGCCGATCTGCCCGCTTTGGTACGTGTTCACCCTCGTCGGCGCACTGGTTGGCAACGCGGTGCCCACGGGGCTGCCGCTCGATTTCGCGCTGCCCATCACCTTTCTCGCGATGATCGGTCCGATGCTGCGCACCCCCGCCCACATGGTGGCGGCGCTGGTGTCGGTGACGCTGGCGCTGGCGCTGGCGTGGCTGCCCTACAACCTCGGGCTGCTGCTGGCGGGGATCGCGGGCATGATGGCGGGCGCGCAGGCCGAGGTCATGCTCGAACGCCGCAAGGAGGGCCGGACATGATCGAAGGACCCGCCCTGTGGCTCTTCATCGCCGCGCTCGGCCTCGGAACGTTCGGGCTGCGCTTCGTCTTTCTCGGGCTCATAGGCGACCGCCCGTTGCCCGCCTGGCTGCTGCGGCACCTGCGTTACACGGCGGTGGCGGTGCTGCCGGGGCTGGTCGCGCCGCTGGTTGTCTGGCCCGCAGCCACCGGCGGCACGCTCGACGCCCCGCGCATGGCCGCCGCGCTCGTCACCCTCTCCATCGGATATTTCATGCGCAACGTGATCCTCGCCATCTCGGCCGGCGCGCTCACGCTTTTTGCAGGTCTCGCCCTTCTGGGCTGACGGCCCCGGCTTCTCTTTGGTGAAAATACTCGGTCTTATGTATCAAGCGCACCAACATTCTACATGCGCTGATTCCACAAGTGAATCATAATCCTGCCCATGCAGGACCGAACCATAGACAACGCGCTGCTGGCGCTGCGAAAGCAGATCATTCGCGATGACCTGGGCGGGATGGATCACGTTGAGGCGTTGCTACAGATGCGCGGCGTGGATGCTCCGCGCGTTATGCCGCCGAAGCGTAAGGATGTAGCCCGGCGGGGTCACATGACGGCGTTGGTTCTGAGGGCGCTGGGAGAGGGCGGTAAGACCCTGCGTGAAGTCGTCAGTTATGTTTGCCAGAATAGGCCGGAATTGCCATACACCGCGTCCTACAAGCGCACAGGGCAGGCTTTAGCAAATCTCAAGAAGCGAGGGCTGGTGAGGCGTGAGGGGCGGGTGTGGCTTAGTAAGGCGGCAGATCATCCAGCCGCGACAACGTGAAACCAACGTGCTTTTGCATCAAGTCAGGCAGCAAGCTCAGAACAGGTGAGGGGAAGCCAGTCCATGGCTGAAAATGGGCCTCCACCCAAGGCATTATGACCATTTGCTGGCCAGAATTTATCACAAAACGAGTTGGGCATTTTAGGTTCAGAGCATTCAACATGCTCAAGTTCCCAACGACCAGATCGTCCTCATGGGCCTTGTGCAGATGCTGAGAGGTTCCATAGGCTATACGACAGAAAAAGGTGCCCGTTTCCGGGTCTTGTGCGCGCCCACACACTAAAAGTGGGCGGGGGTTAACCGCCCACTTGTCCTTTGGGCTGGCCTCTGGAAAGAAGCCGGTAACGATGTTGTACAGTTGAGGGGGATATCGCTCCCACTCAGCCATTCAAGCGCCTCAGCCCGCCTTGCTACAGTCATCCAAGGAAACGAGGCGTCCTTGACCAATGCCGTACTCTGCATTCAACTTTTCGCGCATTTCGGCTATTTTGCGCTCATCAACGACGCCAAAAACATCGTCCGCCTCAGGGGCGAACGTGTGTTCTTGTGCCGAAATCGGCTTTGTCAGTCGCTGTGCCATTGTGGTTTCTACGCTCCGTTCGTACTACATGTGCCATATTAGCCCAGTATATTTAGGTGATTCTGGCAACCTTACGTCACCATGTCACAAAATCGGGCTTACCATCAAGTGAACTGGCGGCACTGTACTGTCACACCAGACAAGATAGAGTCCCCGCAGCAACACTTCAAGCCGCTCGCTGCCAATACCCCTTCCAGTTCCGGCTGACCGGTGCGCCCATGCTGTTCGCCACCAGACGGTGCGCCAGTTCGCCGTTGTCAAAGCGGCGGTTGTCTTCCAGCCACGCGGCGTGGTTCGCATACTGGTGCAGGTGCTGCGGGCTGACGTGATGGTGTTGGCCCGAAACCATGCGACGCAGGCGGGAGAAATAGCTTTCCGCCATGTTGGTGTGCTTGCCGTGGTCGCTGTAGCACTCGCTATGGTTCACGCGGTCAACGGACCAGCCCATGTGCAACTCATCCCAATGGCTCGCCTCATCGGCTGACATGGTGGCCATGCGGCAGATGTTCTCGTTTGCCAGTGCGACTCCCTCGCCCTCGGACATGGTGACGACAGGCAGGGTGCGGCCCACGCGCTCACGCATGGCGATCACGACGCGGCGCTTGCCGGTCTGGTGGGCCTTCAAGCGGCGGTCCTTGCGATCTTCCTTGCGGTTCTCGGGGCGGATATGGACACCGAAATACGCGCCATCAATCTCGACATGGCCTTCCAGCACTTCGCCGGTCTGGACCTCTTGCGCCATCGCCTCGCGCAGCTTGTGCGCCAGCACGAACGCGGTCTTGTATTGGCAATCCAGATCGCGGGAAAGCTGGATCATGGAAACACCCTTGGCCCCGTTCACGATGATGCAGATCGCGGCCAGCAGGTCCACAAAGTCCATCTTGCGGCTGGCGAAGATCGTGCCGCTCGTCACGCTGAACTGGTGCGCACACGCCTTGCACTTGAACTTGCGGCGGGTGGTAATGCTGTAGGTCTCTTCATGGCCGCAGCGCGGGCAGACCGCCTCGCCATCCGTCTCAGGCCAGCGCATTTCGCAGAACGTCTGGTAGGCCGCTTCCTCGCCTGCCTTGTAGATCGAGCGCAGGCTGAGGGTGCGGGATGCTGCGGAGAGAAGGAAGTGTTGGGCCATTGTCATCATATCCGGTGCTGTTGCATCAGATATAGTGACATTGCATCATCACGTCAAGTGCTATAGCATCAAAAATGATGATACTAGCACCACAGGTGATGAAATGCCGACGCGAACCGACTGGGAAGAAAAAGCAAAGGGGCTACTCCGGGCAGAGATGGCCCGCCATGGTGTAACCTACGCTCAACTGGCGCAGCGCCTTTCCGAGCATGGGGTTGAAGACAACGAGCGGAATCTGCGCAATAAAGTAGCCAGAGGGAAATTTACCGCTGGATTCTTTTTGCTATGCCTTACCGCACTTGGTTGTTCATCGCTGCGCTTGGACTGATATTCAGCGTCAGTTTAGGGTACGCCCAAGAAATCGGAAGCCAGCCCGCTTCCGAAAATCAGCCAAGACAGGAAAAAAGAACTGCCAACAGTCAAGGTGGTAGCGAAGGTGAATATTATGACACCATAGACCTTACGCCCGCGCTCGAAGGCATCGAGGCCGCGATCCGCGATCTTATAGCCGAGGAAGACAAGATAGAGGCTAAGAGGAGAGAGGATAACGAGCAACGCGACCTTAACGCTCAAGAGCAAATGGCTAAATGGGCCAAGTGGATGACACTGGTGACCATTGGCGGAGTCATTGCAACTGTCGTCGGATTGTTCCTGATCTACAGAACTCTGCAATACACCAGGAAGGCCGCGGACGACACCGGCAAGATGCTGGTTGAGGCGAAAAGGTCCGCTGAAGCTGCGGAGGAGGCCGTTGCTGCGACTAGGGATATCGGCGAGAAGCAGGTCCGCGCTTATTTGCACATTAAGGACGTTTCGGTGTTTGTGTCGAGAGGTTTGGAGCGAGGGCTTGGGGTGGAAATAACCGTCGCAAATGCAGGTCAGTCCCCCTGTATCGACTGTGAGGCAGTCATTCACTTCACTATGGCTAAGCAAGGCAGCGCCGTGATCCATATACCCATTCCCGATATTGCCGCAAATTCTGAGAAGACGGGAAAAGTTAGGGCTCAATCTGTAAGCGAAACTTCCGACTGGGACGGTGATGCAGTTCGAATTACGGCTATCGGAAAAGTGTTTGGCTACGATGTTTTCAACAACGAAATATTCGCCCAAACACACCGAACTAGAGGTTTTCGTGACCCCCTGAAATCGGGAGAAAGATACGCCCTTGAAGATGCCGGTGGCTACTTCCCTTCCGCCGCTATCGCGGTGCTCGCTGAGCAATTTGAGGTGAAGCGGCGCATGGGGAGAAAAAGTGATGGCAGATAGCAACAACACCTTAATCATCGCTCAGCCCTCGGGCTGGCGGCGAATGCGCGCCGACTGGTGCGTTTGCTACATAATCCCGAAAATACTCCGGGGGAGTCGCGCGGATGCGCGACGGGGCAGCGCCCCCTAGTCCCGGGGGGCCGCCGCGCGACGCAACCGGTCGTTGATCGCCCGTCCAAGGCCCCGCTCCGGAATGGGGGCCACGGCAATCCCTGCCGCACCGGTCGCATCGAGCGCGTGGAGGTGGTGAAAGAGGTTTGCCGCCGCCTCCACCAGATCACCCGTCTCCGACAGGCTCAGATCGCCCGCCACCGCGCCGAAGCCCAGCATCGCCTCGCCCGCCTGCCGCTCCGTCGCATTGAGCCGCACCCTTGCGCCTGGCGCGTAATGCGAGCGCATCTGCCCCGGTGCGGTCAACGCGTCGGCCTCGCCACGCTGCGCGACGGGCGTACCTAGCGCCGCCTCCAGCACCTCCACCGGCACGCCGCCGGGGCGCAGCAGTTCTGGGTCGCCCGCCAGCCCGAGGATGGTCGATTCCACCCCCACCGGGCAGGCCCCGCCATCCACCACCGCCGCGATCCGCCCGTCCAGTCCGGCCAGCACATGCGTCGCCTCGGTGGGGCTGATCCGTCCTGAAGGGTTGGCCGAAGGGGCAGCAACCGGCCCGCCGAACTCGGCCAACAGCGCCCGCGCCACCGGGTGCGCGGGCACCCGCACGGCGAGCGTAGGCAGATCCGCCGTCACCAGCGGCGACACCCGCGCGCCCTGCCGCAATGGCAACACCAGCGTCAGCGGCCCCGGCCAGAACGCGCTTGCCACGATCTCCGCCGCGTCCGACCAGTCCACGAAGTCGCGCGCGCGCTCGGCGCTATCGACATGCACGATCAGCGGGTTGAAGCGCGGCCGCTCCTTGGCCTCGAAAATCGCGGCCACCGCGCGGTCATTGGCGGCATCGGCGCCGAGGCCATAGACCGTCTCGGTGGGAAAGGCCACGAGCCCGCCCGCGCGCCAGATGGCGGCGGCGCGGGCAAAGCCTTGCGCATCCGCTTGCAATGTTTCGGTTGCATTTGGCATCTAGAACCCCTGACGCGGCGTTTCGCTTGCCGCCACGGCGCCACCGGCTACCCTCGGCGGGAAGAGGTTGAATACAGCCCCGCGGCCCGCTTGCCAAGCCGCGCCGGCAGGATGGAAAGGATGAGTGACAATGCCCTATCGCGCCCCTGTCGAGGATTACCGCTTTCTCTTCGAGCATGTGATCGGCCTGCCCGAGGTGGCCGCTACCGACCGTTTTGCCGAGGCAGCACCGGACATGACCGACGCGATCCTGACGGAGGCGGGGCGCATGTGCGAGGAAGTGCTCAGCCCGTTGAACCGCGCCGGCGACGTGCACCCCGCGCATATGGAGAATGGCGTGGTGCGCACCTCGCCCGGTTTCGCCGACGGCTACCGCGCGATCGCGACAGGCGGCTGGATCGCGATCAGCGCCGATCCCGATCACGGGGGCATGGGGCTGCCTATGGTGCTGACCACGGCGGTCAACGAGATGATGGCGGCGGCCTGCCTGTCGCTGCAACTCGCCCCCTTGATGACACAAGGCCAGATCGAAGCGCTGGAGCATCACGCGAGCGACGAGTTGAAGGCCCTCTACCTGCCCAGACTCGTAAGCGGGGAATGGTCGGGCACCATGAACCTGACCGAATCGCAGGCAGGCTCGGACGTGGGCGCGCTGCGCACCCGCGCCGAGCCCAATGGTGACGGCACCTATGCCATAACGGGTCAGAAGATCTACATCTCCTGGGGCGACAACGATTTCACGGAAAACGTCTGCCATCTCGTGCTCGCGCGGCTGCCCGACGGTGTGCCGGGCACCAAGGGGATCAGCCTGTTTCTGGTGCCCAAGTTCATTCCCGATCCGCAAGGAAATCCCGGCGACCGCAATGCGCTGAGCGTGGTCAGCCTCGAACACAAGATGGGCCTGAACGGCAGCCCCACCTGCGTGATGCAGTATGACGGCGCAACCGGCTGGCTCGTGGGCGAGCCACATCAGGGCATGCGCGCGATGTTTACCATGATGAACAACGCCCGCCTCGGCGTGGGCGGACAAGGCGTGGGCGTGGCCGAGGCGGCCTATCAACACGCCCTCGCCTATGCGCAGGAGCGCCGACAGGGTCGCACCCCGGTCGGAGATGGCAGCGGCACGATCATTGACCACGCCAATGTGCGCCGGATGCTGGCCTCGATGCGCGCCGAGACCTTCGCCGCGCGCGCCATCGCGCTGGCCTGCGCCAAGGCCACCGATATGGAGACCGCGACCGGCGCCGATCACTGGCGCGCGCGCGCCGCGCTGCTCACGCCTATCGCCAAGGTCTGCGGCACCGAGACCGGCATCAACGTGGCCAACACCGGCGTGCAGCTTCACGGCGGCATGGGCTATATCGAGGAGACGGGCGCGGCGCAGTACCTGCGCGACGTGCGGGTGACAGCGATCTACGAGGGCACCAACGGCATCCAGGCGATGGATCTCGTGGGCCGCAAGCTCGCCGACGGGGGCGAGGCCGTGCTGGCGCTGATCGACGAGGTCGAGGCACAGGCCGAGGGAGCGCGCGCCGCCCTGCCCGACCTTGCCGGGCCGGTCTGGCAGGCGACCGAGAGCCTGCGCGAGGCCACCGACTGGATGCTCGCACAATCCGACATGACCGAGCGCTTTGCCGGAGCCATGCCCTACCTGCGCGGCTTTGCCCGGGTGCTGGGCGCGCATTTCCACCTGCGCGCGGCGCAGGCCGAGGGTGGGGACGGCCCTCGCACGCGGCTCGCACGGTTCTACGTCACCCGGCTCCTGCCAGAGCACGCGGGCCATTTCGCCCATGCCTGCGCCGGGGCGGGCGACCTCTATGCTCTCACGCCTGGGGATTTCACGGTCTGATGGACGGGGGAGAGATCATCCGCCACCCGTGGGACAGCCCCCCACCGGAGGGCTGCGCCACCGAGGTCGCGCCCGGCGTGCTGTGGCTCCGCCTGCCGCTGCCGATGGTGCTCGACCATGTCAATGTCTACGCGCTCGACGAGGGCGATAGCTGGACCATCGTCGATACCGGCATCCACTCGCGCAGGGCCGTGGCACTGTGGGAGACGATCCTTGCAGGCCCCTTGCAGGGAAAGCCGGTGGGCCGGGTGATCCTGACCCACCATCACCCCGACCATGTCGGCATGGCGGGCTGGCTGATGGAGCGTTTCGGAGCGACGCTCTGGGCCTCGCGGACAAGCTGGCTGATGGCGCGGATGCTGATCCTCGACGTCGAGGAGCGGCCCACGCCGCAGGCGCTGGAATTTTCGCGCGCGGGCGGCATGGACCCCGACATATTCGAGGCCCGCGCGCAGCAGCGCCCCTACAATTTCTCCGACACCTGCGCGCCCCTGCCCGTGGGTTACACGCGGGTGAGGGACGGCGCGGTGATCCGCGCGGGCGGGCGCGACTGGGACGTGCATTTCGGCGGCGGGCACGCGCCCGACCATCTGACACTCTGGTCCCGCGACGACGCGCTGGTGATCGCCGGCGACCAGATCCTGCCCGGCATCAGCCCCAATATCGGCGTCTACCCCACCGAGCCCGAGGCCGACCCGCTGTCGGACTGGCTCGCCGCCTGCGCCCGGCTGGCAGAGCACGCGCGCGAGGATCACCTCGTGTTGCCAGGGCACAAGCTGCCCTTTACCGGGCTGCCGCTGAGGATGCGGCAACTGGCCGGAAACCACCACGCCGCGCTCGACCGGCTGCGCGATTTCCTGATCGAGCCGCGCACCGCCGCCGACTGCTTTCCGCTATTGTTCAAGCGGCGGGTGGAGGCGGGAACCTACGGGCTTGCACTGGTGGAATCCGTTGCGCATCTCAACCACCTGATGCACGCTGGAGAGGTGACCCGCTGGCGGCGCGCAGACGGTGCGTGGCTCTGGAGGGTCCGCGATCAGTAACAGCCGGGGTGCCCATGACCGTCCGTATCGAGACCACCGCCGAACATGCCGAGGCAGCCGCCATGCCGCGCGCCCACGAGGTGCATTCCAAGCCCGGCCAGCCCTGTATCGAGACAGCGGCGAAAGCGCTCAAGAACGGCCCGGCAGAGGACAAGAGCCCCGCCCGCTGGGCCTATGAGCGGCTCATCCTCTACATCCGCAATTTCGAGGAAACGCTCGACGAGGCGCACGAGGTGGCGATGGGCTTTGCCGGGTCGGACGCTGGCACCATTCACATCGAGGGGATGGGCTATTTCGACCCCGATATCGTCACCTTCTACGGTCAGGACCAGCTGGGGATGCGCACGCAGCTTGTCCAGCATGTCAGCCAGCTCAGCGTGATGCTGCGCGCGCTGCCCAAGCAGGTCGAGGAGGCCCCGCCCACGCGCATCGGCTTTCGTCTCGCGCAGGATATCGAGGCCGAGTGAGCGCCGCCCGCGTCTTGGCGCGTGACAGCGCGCCGGAAATGCAGTAATCCGCTCCCGACCCGGATTTCAACGATCAGAGGACCGCAGGACATGGCCGACCACAAGCATGGCGAAATGGATACCACCGTTCAGGAAAAGACCTTCGAGGGTTTTATCAAGATGACCGTCTGGTCGGTCGTCGGCATCGCCGTCTTCCTGATCTTTCTCGCGATGGTCAACGCCTGACCCTTAGTCGAACCGGGGGACAATATGCGGTCGATCCTTCTGGCGCTTGGCGCCGCACTGTTTTTGGCCGGTTGCGCAGCCGAATCGGTCAGGTCGCCGATGGAAGAGGTGGCCCGCGCCGCCTATCGCCATGACGGGCCGCCGCGGCTAACCCTCTACACGATGATCAACAACCGCAGTGGCGCGGGCGCGCATTCCGCGCTGATGATCAACGGCCCGCAGCGGGTGATCTTCGATCCCGCCGGCTCGTTCAACAGCCTTCGCTCGCTGCCTGAACGCGATGACGTGCTCTACGGCATCACCCCGGCGGTGGCGGACGTCTACACCCGCTACCACGCCCGCAAGACCTATCACGTGCGCATCCAGCAGCTCGACGTGTCGCCGGAACTGGCCGCGCGCGCCATCCGACTGATCGAAGCCAACGGCCCGGTGCCCTCGGCGCAATGCTCGCTGGCGACCTCGCGCATTCTCGGAGAGCTGTTTCCCGGTCGGGTGCGCAGCTCGTGGTTCCCGAAGAAGGCCGCCGACGATTTCGCGCAGGTCCCCGGCGTGACCGAGGAAACGCTCTACGAATACGACAGCGACGACAATTCAGGCGTGCTCGCCGCCTGGGACCCCGGGCGCTTTCGCGCGCAGTAGAGTGGTCTGGGTATCCCGCCCCGTGGCCGGTGAGGGTAAGAGCAATCCTCCGGGTTCGCGACAAACTGCCAACCGGCGGGTCTTCGCGGCGCGCGAAACCGGGTCCCACTCTTGAGCAACATGCATTAGACTGTGCGCGTCATGCCCAGCCTCTGCCGCGATTGCCTGCACCCGTTCGAGCGCGCCCCGCGCTGCCCCGCCTGTGGCAGCCCCCGGATCGTGGCGCATCCCGAATTGTGGGAGTTGAGCATCGCGCACATGGACTGCGATGCCTTCTATGCAAGCGTGGAAAAGCGCGACAATCCCGAGCTTGCGCACAAGCCCGTCATCATCGGTGGCGGGCGGCGCGGTGTGGTCTCGACCGCCTGCTATGTTGCGCGCATCCGCGGCGTGCGCTCGGCCATGCCGATGTTCCAGGCGCTGCGGCTTTGCCCCGACGCGGTGGTGATCCGGCCACGGATGGAGACCTATGCCGAGGTGTCGCGCGCCATCCGCGCGATGATGCTCGATCTCACCCCGGCGGTGGAGCCGCTCTCGCTCGACGAGGCGTTTCTCGACCTCACCGGCACCGCGCGACTGCATGGCGCACCGCCCGCCGTGGTTTTGGCGCGGCTCGTCCGGAGGATGCGCGACGAGCTTGGGCTCACAGGCTCCATCGGGCTGAGCCACAACAAGTTTCTCGCGAAAATCGCCTCGGACCTCGACAAGCCGCAGGGGTTCTCGGTGATCGGGCGCGCCGAGACCGCCGATTTCCTGCGCGAGCAGCCGGTGAGCCTGATTTGGGGGGTGGGCCAGGCCACGCGCGCGGCCCTGCACGACGCCGGTATCCGCAGCTTTGCCGACCTGCTGAGATGGGAGCGGTCCGATCTCGTGGCGCGTTTTGGCGCGATGGGGGACAGGCTGTGGCACCTCGCGCGGGGACAGGACCGCAGGCGCGTCACGGCGAACGCGCCGGTCAAGTCGATCTCGAACGAGACCACCTTCGGCGAGGATATCGCCGATCCCGACCTGCTCGACGGGCACCTGTGGCGGCTGTCGGAAAAGGTGGCGGACCGGGCCAAGGCGCGCGCGCTCGCGGGCCGGGTCGTGACGCTCAAGCTCAAGCACAGCGACCATCGGATCATCACCCGCAGGCACGCCCTGCGCGAGCCCACGCAACTGGCCGACACGCTATATCGCACGGCGCGCGGGTTGATGGACCATGTAACCGCCGGGGCGGCGTGGCGACTTGTCGGGGTGGGGCTGTCGGATCTCGTGGCCGCGGCAGAGGCGGATCGCGCGGGCGATCTTCTCGACCCCGCAGCCCCGCGCCGCGCCGAAGCGGAGCGCGCCACCGATGCGATCCGCGCGCGTTTCGGCCCGGACGCGATCGTGAAGGGGCGGTCGCTGCGGTAGGGCATGCCGATCGTGAGCGGACTCCGGTTCCGAACTCCAGGTAAAGCTATATTGCAACCCTGCGGCGCGATACTGCAGATGACCCGCGTAGATCAGCCCGCGAGATCGCTGTCGGCCATTCGACGCGCGGCGTCTCGCATTCTGACATCGGGCGCGGCCCCGGGATCGGTTTCGGCCAGAGCCGTCGTCAGGGTCTGATGGCCAATCTCGTAATTCTGCTGGCCCTTGGTCCAGTCAAGAAAATTGGCGCGCGGTGCGGTCGGCAACTTGACGAGGATGTCGCGGCCCATGTCCATCCGCCCTGTCTCGCGTCGGGAGTTGATGATCATGGACCGGGACAGGATCGAGGGGATGCGCGGGAACCTGTTCTTGCGGCTACGCTTGAACAGGAAGCCGCGCAGCGCGCCCAGACGTCCGGGCAGAGCATCGTAATCCGCCTGCACCTGCCAGTTGCTGCCATTGTTGAAATCAAAGACGATATTCGGCCCCGACTTGACCCGTCGCATCGTCTCCAACGGCACGTTCTCCAGCAACCCGCCATCAATCAGCACCTCCCCCTCGCCGGTCAGGATGGGCGGAAGAAGCGCGGGGATGGAGCCGGAGGTTCGCACGGCTTTCCATAACGGTCCGGACCGGTGGACATGGATATCGTTGCGCGACAGGTTGGACGAGACCGCGAAGAACGGCATCGCCAGATCCTCGATCAGGCCATCGCCGAAGTGCTTGGCCAACTGCGCATCGAATATGCGGTGATCGAGCACCGAGTAGAGCGGCACATTAAGACGGTTCATCGCGCGGCTGGTCACGAATATCTCGTTGCAGCGGCGCATGATCTCTTCGGCCGGGAGCCCTGCGCGATGGCCGCCGCCATCGCCGCCCCGACGCTGGTGCCGCCGATGTAGTCCACGGGAATGCCGGCCTCTGACATGGCACGCAAGGCACCCACATGCGCGGTTCCGAACGCACCGCCGCCCGCCAGCACGACGCCCACGGCACGGTCGCTGGACAGGCGATCACTCGGCGGCGAGCGGCATCGCCTGCGCGCGCCCGATCTCGGTGATCTCTTGGATAACACCGCACATAAGCCGCCGGAATGCCTCGAAATTTCCGTTTGGACGGATCAGTCGCTCGTTCATGTAGAGCGCGCGGTCGATCTCGATCTGAACGGCGTGGCGCCCGCGCGAGGGGCGCCCGTAGGCCTGCGTGATATAGGCCCCGGCAAAGGGCGTGTTGCGCGTGACCATCAGCCCGGCGCGGGTAAAGGCGGCTTCGATCCGGTCCACGATCTCGCCGTCGGCCGCCGCGCCGAACCGGTCGCCCAGCACGACCTCGGGGCGGCGGAGGCCGCGGCTTGCGACCGTGTCCATCGCCTCGTGGGGCATCGAGTGGCAATCTATCAGGATCGCCTGCCCGAACATCAGGTGCGCCTGGTCCAACTGGCCCTGCAGCGCCTCGTGATACGGGCGCCAGAAGTCGTCGATGCGGTGGCGGGCCTCGGCGAGGGTGATCTTGCCGGAATAGATCGCGCGACCGTTGGCGACGACACGGGGGATGACGCCGAGGCCCGAGGCGATGCGGGGGTTGTGGCCCTGCCGGCTGACCCCCTCGATCAGCGCCGGGTCAAGCTCGTCCGGGCTTCGGTTGAGATCGACATATGCGCGCGGCGCCCCCGCCCGCAAGAGCGGCGCGCCGACCCGTGGAGCACTGTCAAACAGTTGATCTACATAGGCATCTTCGGACGAGCGCACCGAATGTTCGTTGAGCCGCGTGCGCCGCAGGAAGGACCACGAATAGTCCCGCCCGCTATGCGGCGAGGCGAACACCACCGACGTGGTGCGGCGCTCGGGGTGGGTGAGATGATACGCGGCCTTGGGCATCGGGGACTCCTCGGGGGATATAATAGACGGAAATCGCAGCGCTAAAAGCCCTTGATCCCTCCCCCGACTCCTTTTATACGCCAGCGGACCGGCGCGGAATTCCGCGCCCCTCTTTGTTACGGGGGGCGGGGGGCCGGGTCAGGGCGATTAGCTCAGCGGTAGAGCACTTCGTTGACATCGAAGGGGTCACAAGTTCGAACCTTGTATCGCCCACCATCGAATTATCGTTGCGTGTCAAGCACGTAACACCCGCAACCCCAGGTGCGCCGGCGCGTGCCGCGACAGACAGGAGACGACCATGAAGGTGCGCAATTCGCTGCGTTCTCTGAAGAACCGGCACCGCGATTGCCGTGTCGTGCGCCGCAAGGGCCGCGTTTACGTCATCAACAAGACCCACCGCAAGTTCAAGGCGCGGCAGGGCTGAAACCGGGCTGAGACCGGGCCCGCGGCGGCCCGTCCCTCGCCACGAAGCTACAGGTTCGGGGCGTGAACCGCACGGTTCGCGCCCTTTCGCGTGCGCGGGGGTAACGATTTGTTCACCGCCCCGCGCGAGGCTGCCCGTCCCAATCCCGAGGACGGCCATGACCGAGCAGATATTTCCCCCCGTTCCCGAGATCACCATCGAGACGCTGCGCCGCTCGCTCGGCGCCT
This sequence comes from Roseovarius nitratireducens, assembly GCF_002925845.1. Taxonomy (GTDB): domain Bacteria; phylum Pseudomonadota; class Alphaproteobacteria; order Rhodobacterales; family Rhodobacteraceae; genus Roseovarius; species Roseovarius nitratireducens. Next base: position 267,553 of record NZ_PDNI01000065.1, read on the forward strand.
GCCTCGACGAGGTGCGGCTGAGCGGGCAACAGCGGATCGTGATGCGCCGCGGCCGCCCGGTGGCGGGGCTCGTGACGGTGACGGAGGCGCGGGCGCTGTGGACCCTCGACCACGAGAGCGCGGTCTATTCCGAATGGCGCATGCGCGAACGCCTCGACACCCTCGCCCGCCGCCGCGATGCCGTGAGCCGGCAGGCCGAGGCGGAGCGACGGGCGGCGTTCGAGAGGGGGGTGTTGGGGCGGTGAAGGGGGGGGTCGTGGATGGCCGGAGGCAGCCCCGAAGCAGACATGCTTTCAGAGACCGCCGACAATACCGGTCAGTATCTGCTTGGCTAAAAGAGATATGCCGCAGTTATTGCATAGCTATGGGTCGTAACCAAACTGCCGGTGCCGGTACTCTCGGCACAATCCTTCTATCCCCGGAAATAACGAACCTGGCGAAATCCCCATATAACCGAGCTGCCTTAGAACGTCTTCATACTCACTCTGAGGAAGATCATAGACCTTAAGATACTTGTTCGCGGTCAAACTCTCTTGATAGGTTATGTAACCTTCGATGTCATCAACATTGGAAATAGATGCAACTGATTGCTGAGGGAGCGCTCTTGGGTTCGCAATCGCTAGGGGTTCGATAAGAGAGAAGTGTGGCCGACAATGGGTGAGATTCACAATTTGGTTGAAGTCTAATTTCCAGCTATGGGCATCAAACATATAAATTCGAACTTTTCCGGAAGTATCTGAATTTGAGTGAAAATTATCGGCGAAAGAAGAATACGCAAAATAAGCTGCGATGTATGGCGAATAGGTCCAATCTAACATTGGCGTCGGGTAGCCATGATGTTGAAGAAGATGCAGAAAAGCGCCATTGTGGCCGGGATCCATATGACCAAACGTGTTCCCCAAATGCCCTACAGACGCTTTTCGTAACCTTGGAACGTCTTCCTCCCAATACCTTACTAGGTCTTTGCGACGAGTACGGTGAAAAGCTGTTCGCAGCCGCCAAGCAGATGACTGCCCCCTAAAAATCGTCGCGTAAGGACGATCGATGTTCTTTGCGACTTCCTGCTGGAAACTTGCCCAATCGTGAATGCCGGGCTCGGCGACCAGTTGCGATGGTTGATCTGCCGCACTCTTGGTGAGTTTTAAAGTGCCTTCTTGGCCATTATCGGCTTTCCAAGTACCTTCGGCTCCACTTGTTGCTAGTTCAATCGATATGGATATTTCAGCAGGAAAATTCTCCGTTGCGAATTCACCGGCGGCAGCGACACGCGGTTGATTTGGGTGTAGCGCGATTGGTCTAACTTTGAATTCCAGCTTGTTTTCAACTGGGTTTGCTATGAGAGGTGCATAAACGTTCGGTCCATCATCAGCATTTAGGAAACCGTAAATGCTACCCTCGAGCCATTGCTTGCGGTGATCAAGATCAAGAAGCACTAGACCATCCTGAGTGCCAGAAAGCGTGCCGATCCACTGGCCTGAAAATTTCTCCATCAATCCCTCACCACCATTTGTAGTTTGGATGCTAGGACAATGACATCAGTTAGTCGATGTATTGCTGATAAAGTCTGTATGGCGGTATAGGGAACATCAGCTCGACGTTGCCAATGGCGCTCCCTGCGCAAACCCGACCTTCATCGCGCGCGCGGCAAGCGTAGGATGCGAGGCAATGGTGGACTTCCCCCCACCCTGCGGTTTACCTCCGGCCTTTCGCGAACTTTAGGGACGGTGCGCTGAGCCGCGCGGGCGACCGACCGTGGGTGGGCGCTGTGCCGGTGAGGCTGTGCGCTTTATGTTGCAAGATACTTCTTAGTTTGCCGCTGCTTATAGCGTTGCAAAAGCGCCCGCCCGTGCGGGCGGTTGGGCGCTCGCGCGGCGGCGTGCAAGCACGCCTTGATTCCGCGCGGGGGAGGGTTGGGCAGTCGGTGAGAGGGAGGCAGGCGCTGGGTGCGCGCTGCGACGGTGGGGCTGCGCGCTTTATGGTGCAAGATACTTCTTAGTTTACCGCTGCTTACAGCGTTGCAAAAGCGCCCGCCCGTGCGGGCGGGTCATGCCGGGGGCATGCCTTCGGCATGACCGCTCGCGCGGCGGCGTGCAAGCACGCCTTGATTCCGCGCGGGGGAGGGTTGGGCGGTCAGTGAGAGGGAAGCAGGCGTGGGGCGGGCTGGCGTGTCGGCTGCCCCCCTCCCCTACCGGTTCAAATAATCCAGCCGTGCGCGGACCGACAATCCGTGGGCCTCGAGGCTCTCGGCGTTGGCCAGCGTCTCGGCGGCGGGGCCGATCCTGGCGAGCGCCTCGGGGGTCATCTTGGCCAGCGTCGTGCGCTTGAGGAAATCCATCACCGACAGCCCCGAAGAGAACCGCGCCGAGCGGGCCGTGGGCAGGACGTGGTTGGGCCCGCCGACGTAGTCGCCGATGGCCTCGGGCGTCCAGGCGCCGAGGAAGATCGCGCCGGCATGGGTGATCTGCGTAGCGAGCGCATCCGGGTCGGCGACGCAAAGCTCCAGGTGCTCGGGCGCGATGCGGTTGCTGAGGGCTGCGGCGGTGGCGAGGTCGGGCACGGTGATGATGGCGCCGAAGTCGCGCCAGCTCGCCCCCGCGATGGCGCGGCGCTCCAGCGTTTCGAGCCGGGCCTCGACGGCGGCGGCGACGTCGCGGGCGAGGGCTGCGTCATCGGTGATGAGGATGGCCTGTGCGCTCTCGTCATGCTCGGCCTGGCTGAGCATGTCGAGGGCGATCCAGTCGGGGTTCTGGCCCGCATCGGCGATGACGAGGATTTCGGAAGGCCCGGCGATCATGTCGATGCCGACGCGGCCGAAGACCCGCCGCTTGGCCGCCGCCACGTAGGCGTTGCCGGGGCCGGTGATCTTGTCCACCGGCGCGATGCTCTGTGTCCCGTAGGCCAGCGCCGCGATGGCCTGCGCGCCGCCGACGCGGTAAATCTCGTCCACCCCGGCGAGGTGCGCGGCCAAGAGGACCAGCGGGTTGGCGCGGCCATCGGGTATCGGCACGGTGATGGCGAGGCGCGCCACCCCGGCCACCTTGGCGGGAATCGCGTTCATCAGCACCGAGGACGGGTAGGAGGCGAGGCCGCCGGGGACATAGAGCCCCGCCGCGCCGACCGGCGTCCAGCGCCAGCCAAGGGTGGCGCCGTCGGGGTCGGTCCAGCTTTCGTCCTGCGGCATCTGGCGGGCGTGGTAGGCGCGGATGCGCTCGGCGGCGAGATCCAGCGCGGCGCGCTCGGCATCGGGCACCTCGGCCACCAGCGCGTCGATCTCGGCGCTGGAGAATCGGAGGGTCTGGGGCGAGAGCGCCACCCGGTCGAATTTCGCGGTCAGCTCTATCAGCGCCGCGTCGCCGCGCGCGCGGATATCGGCGATGATCGCGGCGACGGTGTCGTCCACGTCCGCGCTGTCCTCTCGCTTGGCGCCGAGCAGGGCGGTGAACCGGGTCTCGAAATCGGGCGCGGTGGCGTCGAGCGTGATGGGCATGGGCGGTCCTTTCCGGCGGAGCAGGTAGCGGGCGGGGGGCGCTGTCGCGCGCGCGCGCCCCGGGGTTTCTTCTTGGCGCAAATACCCATGTCGCGCCCGGCGGCAATCAGGTGTCGTGGCGGGGCACCTTGCCCGAGGGGGCACGGTAGGGGCGGGTGACGTCGCGGAGCGTGACCTCCAGCGCCTCGATCTCGAGCCGGATCGCGCCGTCGCCGGCGAGCGTCAGGATCAGGTGGCCCGTGCCCTCCTCGCCCGGCTCGAACGTCACCGACAGCAGCGACAGCACGGTGTCGGGATCGTCGCGGTCGATACCCTGGCTGGCCACGCGGAGCACGTTTTCCACCACCAGAAGCGATTGCGTGCGTTCCGGCCCGTGGCGCTCGCGGCCCTCGTCCTCCCAACGGAAGCGGTTGAGCAGCAGCGCGAAGCGATGGCGGCGCGCCTGCCAGCGCATTTCGGTGATGGGAAACACGGCGTCCTGCGCCAGTGCCGAGATCACCTTGAGATCGTCGGGGTCGAAGGCGCCCAGATTGAGCGGCGTCTCGCGCCCGTCCTCGAACGTGGCATCGTCGGTCATTGGCCGGTAATCCTTTCGATTCTGGCGCCTACGCCGCGCAGCTTTTCCTCGACGCTCTCGTAGCCGCGGTCAAGGTGGTAGACGCGATTGACGATGGTCTCGCCCTCGGCCGCGAGCCCCGCGAGGATGAGCGAGACGGAGGCGCGCAGGTCGGTGGCCATCACCGGCGCGCCCTTGAGCGTCTCGACGCCGGTGACGGTGGCGGTGCCGCCCTGCACGTCGATCTGCGCGCCCATGCGCATGAGTTCGGGCGCGTGCATGAAGCGGTTCTCGAAGATGCGTTCCTCGAGCACCGAGGTGCCTTGGGCCGTGCACATGAGCGCCATCATCTGCGCCTGAAGATCGGTGGGAAAGCCGGGGAACGGCGCGGTCACCACATCGACGGCGCGCACGCGGCCGTTGCGGCGCGCGACGGTGAGGCCGGCCTCGGTCTCGGTCACGTCGATGCCCGCCTCGTCGAGCTTCTCGCAGAAGGCGGCCAGCAGGTCGATCCGCCCGCCAAGGCAGGTCACCTCGCCGCCGCAGATCGCGGGGGCGAGCATGTAGGTGCCAAGCTCGATGCGGTCGGGCACGACCGCGTGGGTGGCGCCACCGAGCCGGTCCACCCCCTCGATGGTGATGGTGTGCGTGCCCTCACCCTCGATCTGCGCGCCCATCTTGCGCAGGCATTGCGCGAGGTCGACGATCTCGGGCTCGCGCGCGGCGTTGTCGATCACCGTGGTGCCGCGCGCCAGCGTCGCGGCCATGAGCGCGTTTTCCGTGGCCCCGACCGAGACCATGGGAAACGCGACCCGGCCGCCCCGCAGCCCGCCGGGGGCGCGGGCGTGCACGTAGCCGTCGCGCAGGTCGAGCTCGGCGCCCATCGCCTCTAGCGCCTTGAGGTGAAGATCGACGGGGCGCGCACCGATGGCACAGCCGCCGGGCAGCGATACCACCGCGTGCCCGTCGCGCGCCAGCATCGGGCCAAGCACGAGGATCGAGGCGCGCATCTTGCGCACGATGTCGTAATCCGCGCGGTGATTGGTTATGCTATGCGACGACAGCGTCAGCACCTGCCCGCCCTGCATCTGCGCCACCTCTGCGCCGAGCGATTCCAGCAGCGTGCTCATGGTGCGGATATCCGACAGGCGCGGCGCGTTGGTCAGCGTCAGCGGCTCCTCGCTCAGAAGCGTGGCGGGCATCAGCGTGAGGCACGCGTTCTTGGCCCCGGCAATGGGAATCTGTCCGTGAAGCGGCCCGTTGCCGGTGACGACGATGGAATCCATTTGGCTCTAGTCCTTCTGCTCTTCGCCGTGCCCTGCCTCGGTGTGCCCGGCCTCTCCGGCGGCCCGCGCACGCATCTGCGCCTTGCGCCGTGCGAGATTGGCCTTGAGGGCGGATTTGAGCCTGTCCCCGCGCTCTTTCGGCGCGGCTTTGCGGGTTTCTGGCTTGGGTTTGTCGCTCATGTCCCCCCTCTTACAGGAGGTGCGAAATAGCGTCCAGTTACCCCTTGCGCCCCCGGCGAGAAGCGTCTAATCACCGCGCCAAATCGGCGCTGCTGTAGCTCAGAGGTAGAGCACTCCCTTGGTAAGGGAGAGGTCGAGAGTTCGATTCTCTCCAGCAGCACCACCCTCCCCAAGAAAACAAGTACTTGCGGGTCCGGCGAAGAGGGTGATTCAGCCGTTGCCAGAATTCAACGGATCGTTTAGAACATTATGAGAACATCAGAAAGCTGCTGACAAGGCAGCACTGTTGCCCTACACCCATCGGTGGGGGCGTGGGACAGGAGGACACCAACATGTTGTCATCGGTGGAGCTTTGCGCAGGCGCAGGAGGTCAGGCGGTTGGCCTTGAGCAAGCGGGCTTCGACCACAACGCCCTCGTTGAGATTGACGCCCATTGTTGCGCAACCCTCCGGGCAAATCGGCCGCAGTGGAACGTGGTCGAAGAAGACCTGCGCATCTTCAAGGAGCGCGCCGCCGCCTTCGCGGGGATTGACCTTCTTGCCGGGGGCCTGCCCTGCCCGCCCTTCTCTGTAGCGGGCAAACAGCTTGGCGCGGCTGACGAGCGCAACCTGTTCCCTGACGCAATCGACATTATCGCGGCAACCCGTCCCCGGGCCGTCATGATTGAGAACGTCCGGGGCTTCCTTGACGCAGTGTTTCAGGACTACCGCGAGGGCTTGAAGCGCCAGCTTGAGAAACTCGGTTACAAGACAGAATGGCGGCTGCTCAACGCCTCCGACTATGGAGTGCCGCAACTCCGCCCCCGCGTTGTGATCGTCGCCATCGAACACTCCTCTGCCGAACACTTCGACTGGCCGACACCTCAGCCGCACAACCCACCCACGGTCGGGGCCGTCCTCCGGGGCATGATGGCCGCGAACGGCTGGCGCGGCGCGTCCGCGTGGGCCAAACGCGCGGATGAGATTGCCCCGACCATCGTGGGCGGATCAAAGAAACATGGAGGCCCAGACCTCGGGCCAACCCGTGCCCGCGCGGCATGGGCCGCGCTCGGGGTCAACGGCAAAACCGTTGCGGAGGATGCGCCCGAGGCAGACTTTGTTGGGACGCCCCGCCTTACGGTTCCGATGGTGGCGCGCGTTCAGGGCTTCCCTGACGATTGGCACTTTACGGGACGCAAAACCGCTGCCTACCGACAGGTGGGCAACGCCTTCCCGCCGCCAGTTGCGCGAGCGGTAGGGGAGAACGTCCGCGCTGCCCTGACAGCTAAGCGCGTCTACGCGGTCAGCGCGTAACCTCGACCAGCCGCGAGCCCTGTGCAACAATCTCCACCAATTTCAGTGGAGAATCAGACCCCTTGCGCACCAACCTTCCAGCCAGCCTTGTTGTCCCGGGACACCCTGACTTCGATGTAACGTCAGCGATCTATGCTGACCTCGAACAGCGGGCAGGCGGGGCCGGGCGATTGACCCAAGAGGTCCCGGCACTCCTGCGCGAGGTCGTTGACGATGTGATCCAGACGCCCAGGACGGGGCGGCGGTCGTATGACGAGCTGGAAAAGACCGAAAAGACCTACATCGGCACCCGCGTTGAGATCATGCTCCGGGCGCTGCTCTCCCTGCCACGCGGGCGGCTGGATGCGGTCGTCGCCGGGCACGACACCGACATTAAGCACACGATGGGCAACAACTGGATGATTCCAGGCGAAGCCATAGGGCACCCCTGTATCCTAGTGGCGGCTGACGAGAACAGGTCGCGCTGCTATCTTGGGCTCATAGTTGCGCGCCCCGAATACCTGACCGCTGGTGCTAACCGTGATGCGAAGCGAAGTGTCTCGGCGGCGGGCTTTCAGCATATCCGGTGGATCTTCGCAGACCACCCATACCCGCCGAACTTCTGGCGAACGGTCGCGCCGGACGCGGTGGACCGCATATTCGCCGGGAACAGTGGAAATTCCCGCATCATGGCCTTGTTTAGAGAAGTCCAAGGGGTCCCGATATCACGCGAAACCGTGCAGGGTGTTGCCCGGCAGAAAGACTTCATGCGGCGCATCCGATCTGACGATGGCCGTGGAACACGGGACCGGCTGGCGGCTGAGGGCATACTGCTCTTGTCCAGCACCTATGACGGGCCGCTTATCCGGCAGCTCGAATTGCCGGAGGGTGACTTCATTTCATACCGCCCAACGACGCCAGACGAGCTATCGGCAGCCCGAGCGGCGGGTTGGCAAGTGTGACCGCCGCAGCCTGACACCGGCCCCGCCGTCGCACTAATCCCCACCCAAACCGCGCCCGATTGGCGCGACCGACAGCAGGGGGCTTGATCGCCCGTGCACTTTGCAGTGCAGAGCTAGAGGCGCTGGAACGGGCCTCAGAGCGCGCCGACCCTGCGGTGCGTGCAGCTGCTGCGACGCGTCTGTGAGGCACGGAAGGCGTAGCGAGGACGAATGCGCGAACCGCGGCGAGGAAGGGTTGGGCTGCCGTCCCTCGCCGGACCCCGCCGAAAAGATTTACCTTAAGTTCACGCTACTTGACAGATTCTGCCGGGAAAACGTGTTATCCTCGGCGCGATGTAAACCTTCCGGACCTGACGACCCGGCTCACGCACGCTCGCAGCGCCGGGCCAATCATGCTCGATCAGACGCAAGTCGCAAAATCGGGTCCGCGTCCCCATATTGACTGAACAGGCGTGATAGTCTCCGCCCAAGAAAGGCATCACTCGATGACCATGTTTTCCATGAAGCCACAGTTCAACCTTGCCGAATTCCTCGCGGTGCCCGCCCCCGTGGGTGTGGCCAGATCCCGTAACGCACGGCGCCGCAAAATGCAGTTCCAACCCGGTGCGAAATCTGAAGGTTCAGTCCCGCCGAAGCCCGCTGAAGACACCGAACCGACCGACAAACCGGAATAGGACCCGGGGTGGTGGCGCTCGCGCGTTCCTGAAGACCAAAACAGGCGCTGCCTGCAACAACTTGGCAGGTCAGTTTCAGTCTCATGCTAACGTCCTCCAACACCGACAATCAGCGTCGCGGCGGGGCGAAAATTTCAAGGAATTCGCCTTCGGCAATCTTGCTGCGCCCGGACACCGTCTGCGGCGCAGAAGAACGGATCAGGTGGGCGCATCGGGCGACTTGCCCATCGCGCACCAGGCCATTTCGGGAATGTCGCCGGAAATGGCTGCGGCCAAGGGCGGCATTGGTGGGGCCAGCGGCGGGAAGGAGGTGGCGAGCGACAGTTCGGAGGCGCGCACGTATTTCAGCGCCATGTTCCAGGCCACCTGGCCCGGCACGACGACCACGCCTGCATACAGCCAGATATACTGCCACAGCCGCCGCTCGGAAGATGCTCGAGGACGGCGCGACGTCCATTGAGCGGGTCGGGCTGGCTGTCGGCCACGAGGATACTGCCTTCTTCCGACGGATATTAGAGCACCACAGTGGCCTGTCGCCGTCGGCCTATCGCAGCGGGCGGAGATCATTTCGGCTTGGAAGAGGCTTGTGCTCACGTTCCCCTGGACCCCGGCGGGGTCCAGGGGAACAACCGTCTCAGGCGTGGGCGCCCGACGCTTCGAACAGGATCAGTTCGACCCGCTCATCACCCGAGACATAGGCATCGTGACCTGGCGGGATCTCGAAAAAGTCGCCGCTGGTGATCAGCGTCTCCTCTCCGCTTTCGAGCATCCGCACTACAAGCCGACCCGAGAGGCAGTAGCCGGTGTGATGCATCGGGCAGGTGTCGGGGGAGCCGAGAAGCGGCTTCTCATCCGCCTCCCAGGTCCAGCCGGGCTCGAACACGGCGCGCATGCCGGTGGAGCCTTGCCCGGTCTTGATGATGTCGATGCCGCCGCGCTCCTTCATGTCGAGCCGGTCATCGGGGGTCTCGAAGCGGCGAATTTCGATGGTAGCTGTCATGTCTTTTCTGCCTTTCTGTGGGCCGGACTCGAAGGGCCGGACCGTTCATACATAGACGATTTCGGAGTTCAGAGTGTAAAGCATCGCCCCGACCTTGATGCAGGTCTCCGAGTCGTAGTTCCAAGAGGCCAACGTCGTGCAGGATATCCTGCACGACGGCCTCGTCTTTGGCCTCGTCGATCTCCATGTCGCGATGGGGCGCGGTCATGCTCCGATCCCGGTAGCCATCCGACCGCTGATGCTGGCGGCGAGGATTTCGCAGATGTTCGGCGATCAGCCGGATGCCGGTGGCGTCTCCAGGGCGGTCGGAGAGCGTCACGATCTCCAACTCCCTGGCGAGAGATTAGGTGATTGCTGTTCCTTTCGTCCTTGTCCGCGAGTTCGGTCAGGCGGGTTCGATTTGCGCCGACTTGACTGCCTCTGCGGTCATCGGCTCATCACCCCCGTTCTTGCTGTCAAGCGGCAAACAAGCCACGGCGTTGTGCTGAGCATTGGTCTGAGTTTCACAGGCTCACCACGATGCAGGTGCCAGTTCACTGATCGCCAGAGCATTCAATCGCTAGATCAGCCACCGCACGAGCACGGGCACGATGATGCTGGTGAGCAAGGCATTGAGCGCCATCGCGATGCCGGCATAGGCCCCGGCAGTCGGGTTCACCTGGAATGCGCGCGCCGTTCCGATGCCGTGTGATGCCAGCCCGACGGAGAACCCACGCGCGCGCCAGTCCTTGATACGCAGCACTGTCATCAGGGGCGTGACGATCACTGCTCCGATGATCCCGGTCAGGATCACCAGCACGGCCGTCAGAGCGGGAAGGCCGCCGACCGCTTCGGATATCCCGAGCGCCACGGGCGCGGTCGTGGATTTGGGGGCGAGCGACAGGATCACCTCGGTCGAAAGACCGAACGCCTGCGCCAGCAGAATGGCCGAGCCTGCCGCCGTCACCGAGCCAGCCAGAAGCGCCAGCAGGATCGGCGCGACGGACTGGCCGATGGTCTCGCGGTTGTCCCATAGCGGCAGCGCCAGGGCGATCGTCGCCGGGCCCAGCAGGAAATGGATGAACTGTGCCCCCTCGAAATAGGTCGCATACTCTGTCTGCGTGAACCAGAGCACCGGCGTGATCATCAGGACCGCGAGGATCACCGGATTGGCCAATGGATTATTGTCCAGCCGTCGCGCCACCCCGTCAGCGGCAAGATACGCCAGAACGGTCGCGGTCAGCCACAGAAGGGGACTTGTGGACAGATAGCTCCAGAGGTTTGCCACGTCCGTCATGGCGAGCGCCCTTCGGTCAGGCGGCGCACACCAATAAAGGTGCCGACAGCCGCCAGCATGGCCAACAGCGTGGACAGCACAAGCACGACGAGGAGCGCAAACCAATCCTCCGACAGGACCTCCAGATTGCCGATCACGCCGACGCCTGCCGGAACGAATAGCAGCGACAGGTTTGCCAGGATGACCGTGATGGTCGCTCGTAGCTGTTCGGCAAGTGCCGGCCTGAGGCGAAGGATGAGAATGAGCAGCGTCAGCCCGATGACCGGGCCCGGGATGGACAGGCCGATGCCGCGGACGATCACCTCTCCGATGAGTTGGCAGACAAGAAGCAGCCCGAGAGTTGGAAGCATGGGAAATACCTTTTCAGGAGCGTGCGTCTGACCTTCGTGACAGCTAAGTCTGCGTGCCACAATCGCATCGCGCAACCAGTAACACTGTTATGCCCGCCGCGCAGGCGTGGCCTGGTCTCAATTCAGCCTCCACCGGCCACGGTCAGGCCCAGCAGACGCCAGACCTGCATGCCGCCGCGGTAGTATGAGATGCGCTCGGCGGGGTAACCGGCCGCGATCATGTTGCGGATCGCCGTCGGGGATTGCCCGCACCAGATCCCGTTGCAGAAGAGCGCGACCCGCTTGGCCTCCGCACAATCCCAGCCGTCGAAATCCGGCTGGCACCCGAGCCGGCCGAGCTCATCGACGACATACGTATAGGGAATGTTGATCGCGCCCGGGATCGTGCCGCCCTGAAACCAGTCAGACGTCCGGCTGTCCACGACAACGGCTTCAGGGTCCTGCAACATCTCCAGAAGCTCGAGTTCCCCGATCGTCGACACACCCGGAGCGGGGACCATCGGCTGGATGCAAAAATCCGGACACGGGCGCGAGGTGCGCGCCCACTCGCCGGTTAGCTCGTGCGACGGATCCTGTATGCGATTGATCACCTGTGGGCCATTCTCGGTCTGAACGGTCGCCTCGGGCATCGATTTCGTAATCCCCACTGTAGGGTCGGCCTGCGCCGACCCGGCGATGCATGCGGCAGCGAAAGCGGTGGCAAGTGTCTTCATATTGTCCTCCGGTCTGTGCGTTTTTACGCGCGGCGCAAGGGTGCCGGAAAGGGGCACGCCGATCCGGGCTGCGCGAGGCGCGCTCTGGCGTGTTTCCGCGTCTGTCGCCCGCGAGAAGCATAGGGCCACTACCCTGCACGCTCTTTGATCTTACGCAATGGCCAAGACTGTCGTCCGGCGTCTCGATCTTCCGCGGGGGCGCTACCTGCTTCATCGGCCTCGGCTTCTCGACCGGTGGCCATGGCCCTGTTGATGGCGTCGAGGCCCCGTCAAGGCATTGTAACCCGGCGCCGCGCATGTAGGGTATGCCCGGGATGTGAAAGGGAGGCAGGCAGATGATCGCAGTGAACCCCGAGAGATTTCTGGCCGATCTGCACCGGCTGCGCGAGTTCGGCGCGGCGGGGGTGGGCAAGGGCGTGGTGCGCCCGGCCTATAGCGAGGCCGACATCGCGGCGCGGGACTGGCTGGCGGGACGGATGCGCGAGGCGGGGCTGGTGCCGCATCTCGATCCGGTGGGCAATCTCTTTGGCCTGGCCGAGGGGCGCTCGATCCTGCTGGGCAGCCATAGCGACAGCCAGCCCGAGGGCGGATGGCTCGACGGTGCGCTGGGCGTGATCGCGGCGCTCGAGGTTGCGCGCGCGAGCGTCGAGGCGGGTGGGCCGCCGGTGTCGGTGGTGTCCTTCCAGGACGAGGAAGGGCGGTTCGGCGTCACCACCGGCAGCGCGATCTGGTCGGGAAACCTGTCGTTGGACGATGCCGACCGGCAAACCGACCGCGAGGGTGTGCGCTTTGCCGAGGCGCGGGCGGGGATCGCGGAGCGGGCCGGGGAATTCGTCGATCCGGGGCGTTTCACCGGCTTTGTCGAGATGCATATCGAGCAGGGCCCGTGGCTTTACGAGGCGGGCGAGGCGGCGGGCGTGGTCACCGATATCGTCGGCATCCGCGACATGCGGATCACCTACGACGGCGAACAGAACCACGCGGGCACCACGCCGATGCACCGTCGTCGCGACGCGTTCCAGGGGCTGGCGCGGTTCAACGCGCTGCTGAATGACCGGCTGCGCAACGTGGTGACGCCGCAGACGGTATGGACCATCGGCCATGTCCGGCTGCACCCGGATGCCCATTCCATCGTGCCGGGGCGGGCGGTGTTTTCCATGCAGTGGCGCGACGGCGACGCGGACCGGCTGCGCCGGATGGAGGAGATCATCCGCGCCACCGCCGCAGAGGTGGCGCAGGAAGCGGGCTTGAGCGTGAGCTTTGGCGACATGCTGGGGCTGGAGCCGATGCCGATGGACGAGACCTTGCGCGACGCGCTGTGCGACAGCGCCGAGGCAGTGGCGCCGGGGCGCTGGCGGCGGATGCAGTCGGGGGCGCTGCACGATGCCACCAACGTGGCGCGGCTGATGCCCGCCGCGATGCTGTTCGTGCCCTCGATCGACGGGATCAGCCACGCATTCGCCGAGGATACCGCCGAGGCCGACCTGGTGACCGGGCTGGAGGTATTGGCCGGGGCGGTGGGGCGTGCCGGGGGGTAATGCCGTCACCGTCCGGTGTAACCGGCGGAAGGACGCCGGTCGCGCCGGGCGCGGCATGCAAAAATCACCCTTCGTGCCCATATGTCGGTCAGGACAAGATGGAGAACAACATGGCACGCGAGCCGCAGCGTGACCGCGCCGAAGCCGAGATTCTCGACACCCATCACGCGCCGCGCGACATTCGCGACAGGATCGCGTTGCGGGTGGTCAAGACCATGCGCGTCTTTGCCGACGCGTTCTTCTCCAAGCGCTACGGGCACCGCGCCGTGGTTCTGGAAACGGTAGCGGCGGTGCCGGGCATGGTCGGCGGCCTGTTGCAGCATCTAAAGTCGGTGCGCCATATCCGCGACGACCAGGGCTGGATCCGCGATCTGCTCGACGAGGCCGAGAACGAGCGCATGCACCTGATGACCTTCATCCATATCGCGCAGCCGACGTGGGTGGAGCGGCTGCTCATCATGGTGGCGCAGGTCGTGTTCTACAACGTGTTCTTCTTCACCTACCTGTTCGCCCCGCGGATCGCGCATCGCATCGTCGGCTATCTCGAGGAGGAAGCGGTGGTCAGCTACACGGAATACCTGGCCGAGATCGACGCCGGGCGGCAGGAGAACGTGCCCGCCCCGCGGATCGCCATCGACTACTGGGGGCTGCCCGAGGAGGCCCGGCTGCGCGAGGTGGTGATCCGCGTGCGCGCCGACGAGGCGCATCACCGCGACACCAACCACGGGTATGCCAACCGGATCATGGAGGGGACCGACCCGTGAGCGGGATCACCCCCAGCGGACATCGCCGAGGAAGATGTACCCCGCGCCGTAGATCGTCTTGATCAGGCGCGGGTTGCGGGGGTCTTCGCGCAGCTTGGTGCGCAGGCGCGAGATACGCACGTCCATCGCGCGGTCGAAGCTGTCGCCCGCGGCGCCGCCAAGCGCCTCCTGCATCGCCTGACGGGAAATCAGCCGCTTGGGCCGTTCTAGGAACAGCCGCAGCACCTCGCCCTCGGCATGGGAAAAGGGGGTTTCCGCGCCGCTGTCATCCTCGAGCACGTAGCGGTCGAAATGCGCGGCCCAGCCGTTGAAGTGCGCCACCTCGCCGGTCTGGGTGCTGGGCGTGCCGCGGCGCAGGCGGGCGCGGATGCGGGCCACCACCTCGGCCGGGTCGAACGGCTTGATGATGTAGTCGTCGGCCCCAAGCTCCAGCCCGGTCACGCGGTCCTGCACCTGCGCGCGGCCCGAGATGATGATCACCGTCGCCCCCTGTTCCAGCGCCAGCCGATGCACGAGGCCGAGGCCGTCGCGGTCGGGCAGCGACAGGTCGACGAGGCAGACATCGGGGCTCGCCTGCCTGAGCGCTGCCTCGAACTCGGTCGCGCGGCCGAACGCCATGGTGCGAAAGCCCGCCTCCTCCAGCGCCTCGGCGAGCATGGTGCGGATCGCGGGCTCATCATCGAGGATCGTCACGAGGGGGGCGTTTGCGGCGGGGGCGGTCATGGGTGGTCTCCGGTGGAAAGGGCGGCGTCGAGCTGCGCGGCGGTGAACGGCTTGCGCAGGACCGGGGCCACGTCCGCGGCGGCGCGGTGGAGCGGGTCGTCGGGCGGCAGCGAGGTCATCAGCACCAGCGGACAGTCGCCGGGACGGGGCAGGCGCGCGAGGTCGATCCCCGTCGCGCTGCCCTCCAGCACGATATCCGACAGGATGGCGGAAATCTCGGGCAGGTCGGCGAGGATATCGGCGGCCTCGGCCACGCTCGCCGCCTCGATCACGCTGTGGCCCGCGCCGCGCAGCATGTCGCGCAAGGCCGAGCGCAGGTCGGGGCTGTCCTCGACCAGCAGCACGAGGCCGGGGGGGCGCGCGTCGCCTGCGGGGCGAAGCGGCAGGCGCAGCGTGACGCGCCCGCCGGCATCGGTGTTGCCCAGGATGATGCGCCCGCCGGCGAGCTTGGTCATGTCGTAGACCATCGACAGGCCGAGCCCCGAGCCCTCGCCGCCCTTGGTGGTGAAGAACGGGTCGAGCGCGTGGTCGAGCGCCTCGGGCGAGAAGCCGGGGCCGGTATCGCCGACGGTGAATTCCAGCCATGTTTCCTGCACCGGGCGGACGGTGAGGGTGACCCGGCCGCGGCTGCCGCAGGCGTCGCGGGCGTTGAGCACGAGGTTCAGCAGCGAATCCTGCAACATGCCCGCGTCGAGCAGGTAGCGCCCCCCTGCCCCTTGCGTGTCGATGGCGAAGGCGATTCCCGAAGGCAGCGCCGAGCGCGCCAGCGTGTCGAGATCGGCGAGGAAGGCGGCGAGATCGGTGGGCACCGGCTCGTGCTCGCGCGGGCCGGTCATGTCGGCGATGCGCCCGAGCAATCCGCCGCCGCGCCGTGCCGCCGCCAGCGTGGCGTCGATCAGTTCGCGCGCCTCGGCAGGCACCCCCATCCGCGCCAGCCGCGACTGCATGCCAAGGATGATCGTCAACAGGTTGGAGAAATCATGCGCGAGGCCGGAGGTGAGCTGTGCCGCCATCTCGCGCCGCTTGGTCTGTTGGAGTGCGGCGCGCGCCTGGCTCTCGCGGGTGATGTCCATCGACAGGATGTAGACGCCGCCCGAGATCGGGTCGGGCGTGAGCGCCACGCGGATGCGATGCGAGCTTGGCGGGTGGGTGAATTCGAACACCGCAGGCTCGCCTGCGTAGGCACGATCGAGGTGCGGGCCGATCACCGCCCATGTCCCGGGGTCGAACACATCGGCGGCGTCCACGCCGATCGGGTCGGTGCGCGTGCCCGGCATCACCGAGGTCAGCCTTCGGTTGGAATAGGTATAGCGGCGGTCGTGCCCGACATGGGCGATATGGGCGGGCATCATCTCGGCGGTCAGCCGCGTGCGCGCCTCGGCCTCGGTGATCTGGCGCTTGGCCTCTTCGAGCGCGGTGATGGTGGCCTGAAGCTCGCGGTTGGCGGTGGCGAGGTCCTCGGAATAGGCGAGTATCTGGTCCGACAACTCCTCCGACCGGGCGCGCAGCAATGCCTCCTGCCGCTTGGCGGGGGTGATGTCGGTATAGACCGTCACCCACCCGCCCTGCGGCAACGGCGTGCCCTCGACGCTGATGGTGCGGCCATTGGCGCGGGTGCGCTCCATGTAATGCGGCTCGAAGGCGCGGGCGGTCTCGACCCGCTCGGCGACGAAATCCTCCACACAGCCCACGTCGCCGTAATCTCCGCGCCGGGCGAGGTAGCGGATGGTGGCGGCGAAATCCGCGCCGGGCGTCACCAGCGCATCGGGCAGGGCGAACATTTCCTGGAAGCGGCGGTTGCAGACGGCCAGCCGCAGGTCGCGGTCATAGATGGTGAGCGCCTGCTGGATGAGGTTCAGCCCGGCCATCGTCATGGCGTCGTGGTCGGTCGGCATGGGGGCTAGTCTCCGGGGGGCGGGGCGGGGGTGTTCCCCCGCGCGGAACAAGGCGTGCCTGCACGCCGCCGCGCGAGCGCCCGACCGCCCGGACGGGCGGGCGCGCGGCTCATCGCCGGATGCCAGGAGGTTTGCGTGCCCACCAAGCCGTACCCCTCATCCTGTCCCTACCCCCTCTCCCCTAGCACCGCGCGCGGGGGTCGCAAAGACCGTTCCCGCGCGGTAACAATTCGTAAGGATTGCGACATGTTCAGGAAAAAGTTGACCGCCAGCAATATTCGCGCACCCTTGACGCAAGAAGAATCGCGCGCAGGGGCGCGGCCCGCATGGAGGATGCGGGTATAAGGGAGGAGAAAAATTTGGCACAGCCGTCACCAGCGGCGGATGGGGCGCGCTCCATTCCGGCGCTCTTGCAACGCAACGCCAGTCGTTTCGCGGGCCGCCACGCCTATCGCGAAAAGGAATACGGCATCTGGCAGACCTGGACCTGGGCCGAGGCCGAGAAGGAAATCGAGGCGCTGGCGCTGGGGCTGATAAACCTGGGCGTGGACGAGGGCGATTTCATCGCCATCATCGGGCGCAACCGGCCGCATTTCTACTGGTCCATGGTTGCCGCGCAATCGGTGGGCGCGATTCCCGTGCCACTCTACCAGGATGCCGCTGCCGACGAGATGGCCTATGTCATGGACCATTGCGGCGCGCGTTTTGCGATCGTCGAGGACCAGGAGCAGGTCGACAAGCTGATCGAGGTGCAGGAAGGGCTGCACCAGCTTGAGCACATCATCTATATCGACCCCAGGGGCCTGCGCAAATACGACCACCACAAGCTGCACCGCTTCATCGACATTCAGGAGCAGGGGCGCGCGGCCTATTACGAGTTCATCGAGGATCTCAAGGCGCGGCGCGACAAGCTCGATTACGACAGCGTGTGCGTGATGCTCTATACCTCTGGCACCACGGGCAAGCCCAAGGGCGTGGTGCTGAGCAATCGCAACATCATCGAGGCGTCGAAATCCTCGGCGGAATTCGACAACCTGACCCGCGACGAAGAGGTGCTCGCCTACCTGCCGATGGCATGGGTGGGCGATTTCATCTTTTCCATCGGGCAGGCCTATTGGTGCGGGTTCTGCGTCAACTGCCCGGAATCGCCCGAGACCATGCAGACCGACCTGCGCGAGATCGGGCCGACCTATTACTTTGCCCCGCCGCGCGTGTTCGAGACGCAGCTTACCAACGTGATGATCCGCATGGAGGATGCCAGCCGGTTCAAGAAATGGCTGTTCGATCACTTCATGGCCGTCGCGCGCCGGGTGGGCCCCGACATCCTCGATGGCAAGCAGGTCGGCGGCATGGACCGGTTGCGCTATGCCTTGGGCAACCTGTTCGTCTATGGCCCGCTGAAGGACACGCTGGGCCTTGGCCGGGTGCGGGTGGGTTACACCGCGGGCGAGGCGATCGGGCCGGAAATCTTCGATTTCTACCGCTCGCTCGGCATCAACCTCAAGCAGCTCTACGGCCAGACCGAGGCCAGCGTTTTCATCACCCTGCAACCCGATGGCGAGGTGCGCAGCGACACGGTGGGCGTGCCCGCCCCCGGCGTGGAGGTGCGCATCGGCGACAATGGCGAGGTCTATTATCGCGGGGCCGGCACGTTCGAGTATTACTACAAGAACGAGGAAAGCACGAAGAAGACCAAGGACGCGGAAGGCTGGGTCGCCACCGGCGACGCCGGCTTCTTCGAGGAGGGATCGGGCCACCTGCGGATCATCGACCGCGCCAAGGACGTCGGTAAAATGGCCGACGGCAAGCTGTTCGCGCCGAAATACGTGGAGAACAAGCTCAAGTTCTACCCCAACATCCTAGAGGCGGTGGTGTTCGGCAATGATCGCTCTGAATGCACCGCCTTCGTCAATATCGACCTGGCGGCGGTGGGCAACTGGGCCGAGCGCAACAATATCGGCTATGCCTCGTATCAAGAGCTGGCAGGGCACCCGCAGGTGCTCGAGATGATCCGCGACCATGTCGAGGAGGTGAACCGCAGCCTCGCCGACGACCCGATGCTGTCGCATTGCCAGGTGCACCGCTTCCTCGTGCTGCACAAGGAGCTGGATGCCGACGATGGCGAGATGACGCGCACGCGCAAGGTGCGCCGCGGCGTGATTTCCGAGAAGTTCGAGGACCTGCTGGTGGCACTCTATGACGGGTCCGAGGAGGTCTATACCACCACCGAGGTGACCTACGAGGACGGGCGCAAGGGCAGCATTTCGGCGACGCTGAAGATCGTGCCGGTGCAGGTCGCGGTGGAGCAGACAGCGAAGGTGGCGGCGGAATGAAGGACATGGACGCAGAGGGCTACACCACCGAGGACGGCCGCAAGATCGGCGGCGTGCTGATGGAGATGCGCAACATCACCCTGCGGTTCGGCGGGGTGGTGGCGATCGAGGATATCAGTTTCGATATCCGCGAGGGCGAGATCCGCGCGATCATCGGGCCCAACGGCGCGGGCAAGTCGTCGATGCTCAACGTGATCAGCGGCTTCTACAACCCGCAGGAGGGCGAGGTCTGGTACAAGGGGGCAAAGCGCCCGCACATGAAACCCTACCAGGTAGCGCAACAGGGCATCGCCCGCACCTTTCAGAATATCGCGCTGTTCGAGGGGATGACCGTGCTCGACAACGTCATGACCGGCCGTATCCGGCAGATGAGCGCGGGGATGTTCGCGCAGGCGCTGTGGAAGGGCCGCGCGGAAGCCGAGGAGACCGAGAACCGCGCGGCAGTGGAGAAGGTCATCGACTTTCTCGAAATCCAGCACATCCGCAAGACGCCGGTGGGTCGCCTGCCCTATGGCCTGAAAAAGCGGGTGGAGCTTGCCCGCGCGCTGGCCGCCGAGCCGTCGATCCTGTTGCTGGACGAGCCGATGGCGGGGATGAACGTCGAGGAGAAGGAGGACATGAGCCGCTTCATCCTCGACGTGAACGACGAGTTTGGCACAACGATTGCGCTGATCGAGCACGACATGGGCGTGGTGATGGACCTGTCCGACCGGGTCGTGGTGATGGATTACGGCAAGAAGATCGGCGACGGCTCGCCCGACGAGGTGCGCAAGAACCAGGCGGTGATCGACGCCTACCTGGGGGTGGCGCATGATTAGGGCGCTCGGCCTCGCGCTCCTGCTGCCCGCCGCGGCCCATGCCGGGGCGTGGGCGGATTTCGAGACACGCTGCCTGTCGGCGCTGGAAAACCAGGTGCCGCCGGTGGTGGCCGGGCTGGGGACGGGCGCGCGTGACGGGGATGTCGTGCGCTACGCGCTGACCGAGGGTCGAACCCTCGCGGTCGAAACCGCCCCCGAGGGCGGGATGCGGGCCTGCGCGGTGCGCGACCCCGAGGGCGCGCCGGTGCCAGGGTTCGACACCTGGATCACGGCGGCGGTGGATGCGGGGCGCTACGTGCCCGTGGCCACGGGCCGCTGGCACAGCCACCTGTGGATCGAGCCGGTGCTCGAAGTGCAGAAAACCAATGCGGACGGGGGCATCACCCTGCGGATCGTGGAGACGTACCTTGAAGCCTGACACGACGCGAGCGCGCGCAATGGGAGAGGAGGCAGACCATGCCTGACCAGTTGATTTTCGCGATGGAGGTGTTTCTCAACGGCCTCATGGCCGGGGTGCTCTACGCGCTCGTGGCGCTAGGCTTCGTGCTGATCTTCAAGGCGAGCGGCATCTTCAACTTCGCGCAGGGCGTGCTCGCGCTCTTTGCCGCGCTGACGCTGGTGGGGATCATGGACGGACAGGTGCCGTTCAGCCACCTCATCAATGCCGTCTTCGGCACCGATATTCACCATTTCGGCTGGCACGTCCCGGCGCTGGCCGCGATCCTGCTGACGATGGTGGTGATGGTGGCGCTGGCCTGGGCGGTCAACCATTTCATCTTTCGCCACCTCGTCGGGCAGGAGCCGATCATCCTGTTCATGGCCACCATCGGCCTTGCCTATTTCCTCGAAGGGTTCGGCGACATCATGTGGGGCGCCGACATCAAGAAGCTCGACGTGGGCCTGCCGCAGGGCATCAACACGGTGATTGACGAGGTCACCTACGGCATCTTCGGCTACGGGTTCTTTATCGACAATCTCGACCTGTGGGCGACATTCGTGGCGGCGCTTCTGGTGATCGCGCTGGTGATCTTCGCGCAGTATTCCAAGCATGGCCGCGCCATGCGCGCGGTGGCCGACGACCATCAGGCGGCGCTGTCGGTGGGTGTGTCGCTCAACTTCATCTGGGTGATGGTGTGGTCGCTGGCGGGCTTTGTCGCGCTGGTCGCGGGCATCATGTGGGGCACGAAATCTGGCGTGCAGTTCTCGCTGTCGCTGATCGCGCTCAAGGCACTGCCGGTGCTGATGCTGGGCGGGTTCACGTCGATCCCCGGCGCCATCGTCGGCGGCCTCATCATCGGGGTGGGCGAGAAGCTGTTCGAGTTCGCCATCGGCCCGATGGTGGGGGGCGCAACAGAGAACTGGTTTGCTTACGTGCTGGCGCTTCTGTTCCTCGTCTTTCGGCCGCAAGGTTTGTTCGGCGAGAAAATCATCGAGAGGGTGTGAGGGGTATGCAGAAACTGATTGCCATCCTCAACGTGATCGCCTGGGCCGGGTTCTGGGCCTTCGGCTATCTCGCGCTGACGGCGCGGGTCGATAATACCGGGCAGATGGTCACCGCCGCGCTGCTCGCCGCGTTGGGAGGGGGCGTGGGGATGCTCGCCTTCTTCTGGCTGGTGCGCCACTCCGAGGCGACGGGATATGCCAAGCCCGCAAACCGCGCCGAGAAGCGCGACGACGACGAAATCCATGGGGAGGTTCTCTGAGATGTTTTACCGCGAGGCTGGAGATTTCAAGACCTCCTATACCGACGACAGCCAGACCTTCCCGATCAAGTTCGACCGCTACCGCTATTACGCGGTGCTGGTGGCGGCCTTTGCCGTGGTGCCCCTGGTCATCGACGATTACTGGGTGAACGCGGTGTTCCTGCCGTTCCTGATCTACGCGATCGCGGCGATCGGGCTGAATATCCTCGTGGGCTATTGCGGGCAGGTCAGCCTCGGCACCGGCGGGTTCATGGCGGTGGGGGCCTATGCGGTCTACAAGCTGATGACGTCCTTTCCCGAGGTGAGCATCTTCTTCCACGTCATCCTCGCGGGCGGGATCACGGCGGCGGTCTGCGTGCTATTCGGCCTGCCATCGCTGCGGATCAAGGGGTTCTACCTCGCGGTGGCGACGCTGGCGGCGCAGTTCTTCCTGGTGTGGCTGTTCAACCGGGTGCCGTGGTTCTACAACTATTCGGCCTCGGGCCAGATCAGCGCGCCCGAGCGCACCATCGCGGGCGTTCCGATCACCGGGGCGGAAACCGCGCCGTGGGCGGCCTATCTCTTTTGCCTCGTCTTCGTGACGGCCTCGGCGCTCATCGCGCGCAACCTGACGCGCGGCATGGCGGGGCGCAAGTGGATGGCCATCCGCGACATGGACATCGCCGCCGAGATCATCGGGGTGAACCCGTTGAAGGCCAAGCTGTCGGCCTTTGCCGTGTCGGGCTTTTTCGTGGGTATCTCGGGCGCGTTGTTCTTTGCCGTCTATCTGGGTGCTGTCGAGGTGGGCGAGGCGTTCGGCATCAACAAGTCGTTCCTGGTGCTGTTCATGGTCATCATCGGCGGGCTCGGCTCGATCTTTGGCAGCTTTGCGGGGGCGGCGTTCCTCGTGCTCTTGCCGGTCCTGCTGAAGAACACGCTGGTGGGCACGCTCGGCTGGCCGACGGACCTCGCCGCGCATCTCGAACTGATGATCGTGGGTTCGCTGATCATCGTGTTTCTGGTGGCCGAGCCGCACGGGCTGGCGCAACTGTGGCGCGTGGCGAAGGAGAAACTGAGGCTTTGGCCCTTCCCGCACTAGGGCGGGCCATCGGTGGGTTGGCACCCACCCTACGCGATTGGGCGCAGGAGATCGCGTTCAAGGAAAGACATCGGATAAACCAAGGGAGGATAAGACCGATGAAACAGAAACTCATGGCAACCGCGCTGGCGGCGGCGATGGTGGCAGGACCGGCGCTCGCCGATCTGACCGTCGTCGATACCAGCTATCGCACCGGCCCCTATGCCGCGAACGGCATCCCGTTCTCGGACGGCTACCAGGATTATTTCACGCTGCTGAACGAGCGTGACGGCGGCATCGGCGGGGAAAAGATCAACCTCGTGGAATGCGAGACCGGCTACAACACCGAGAAGGGCGTCGAGTGCTACGAGGCCACCAAGGGCGAAGGCGGCGGCGCGCTGGTCTACCAGCCGCTCTCGACCGGCATCACCTATCAGCTCATTCCCAAGGCCACCGCCGACGGCATCCCGCTTCACACGATGGGCTACGGGCGCACCTCGGCCAAGAACGGCGCGGTGTTCAAGTGGGTGTTCAACTACCCGGCCAACTACTGGGACGGGGCGAGCCACGCCATTACCCATATCCTCAACGAGAATGGCGGTGATATCAGCGGGCGCAAGATCGCGCTGGTCTATCACAACTCTGCCTATGGCAAGGAGCCGATCCGGACGCTCGAAGAGCTGTCGAAAAAGCACGGCTTCGAGCTGACGCTGCTGCCGGTGGATCACCCCGGCCAGGAGCAGAAGTCGCAATGGCTCCAGATCCGCCGCGAAAAGCCCGACAACGTGATCATGTGGGGCTGGGGCGTGATGAACCAGGTCGCCATCCAGGAGGCCGTCAACATCCGCTTTCCGATGGACCAGTTCATCGGCATCTGGTGGTCCGGCTCCGAGAACGACGTGAAGGCGGCGGGCGACAAGGCCGACGGCTACAAGGCGCTGGCTTTCCACAACCTCGGGGACGACTACCCGGTCTATGACGACATCCAGGAATATGTCGTCGACTCCGGCAATGCCGCCGGCGCGGGCGACCAGATCGGCACCGTGCTCTATAACCGGGGCATGTATGCCGCGATGCTGGCCGCCGAGGCGATCAAGACCGCGCAGGAAATGCACGGCACCGCCACGATCAATGCCGCTCAGATGCGCGACGGCATGGAGAACCTCGAAATGACCGAAGAGAAGATGGCCGCGCTGGGGCTTCCGAATTTCGGCCCGGAGTTCAGCGTGTCCTGCGAGAACCACGGCGGCAACGGCTTTGGCGCCGTGTCGCAGTGGAACGCGGAGGCGGGCGAGTTCGAACTGATCACCGATTACTACCAGTCGGATCAGGAGATCATTTCGATGCTCGTGGCCGAGGACAGCGCCGCATTCGCTGCTGAGAACGGCATCGAACCGGGCTGCTGAAGCCCTCGCCATGTCCGGCCGCCGCGACCCTGCGGCGGCCGGACGACCCGAGTATTTTTGCCAAGAAGAAACCGGGACGCGTGCCCTGAGACGGGGCTGGCGCGGCCTGATGAAACGGAGCCTGGGCGATGCTGGATGCAGGAAAGACCGACGAGGCGCTTCTCGAGGTCAACAATATCGAGGTGATCTACAATCACGTGATCCTCGTGCTGAAGGGCGTCAGCCTCAAGGTGCCCAAGGGCGGGATCACCGCGCTTCTGGGCGGTAACGGCGCGGGCAAGACCACCACGCTCAAGGCCATTTCCAACCTGCTGAAATCCGAGCGCGGCGAGGTCACCAAGGGCACGATCCGCTATCGCGGCGAGCGGGTGCAGGATCTGCTGCCCTCCGATCTCGTCAAGATGGGGGTGGTGCAGGTGATGGAGGGGCGGCACTGTTTCGAGCACCTGACCATCGAGGAAAACCTGCTGACCGGGGCCTATACCCGGGGCATTGGCCGGGCCGAGCTCGATGCCGATCTCGAGATGGTTTATGACTATTTCCCGCGCCTCAAGGAGCGCCGCCGCAGCCAGGCGGGCTATACCTCGGGCGGCGAGCAGCAGATGTGCGCGATCGGCCGCGCGCTGATGGCGCGGCCCGAGACGATCCTGCTGGACGAGCCGTCGATGGGGCTGGCGCCGCAACTGGTGGAACAGATTTTCGAGATCGTGAAGTCGCTGAACGAAAAGGAGGGATATACCTTCCTTCTGGCCGAGCAGAACACCAACGTGGCGCTGCGGTTCGCGCATCACGGCTATATCCTGGAATCGGGGCGCGTGGTGATGGACGGCCCCGCCGCCGCGCTGCGCGAGAACCCGGACGTCAAGGAATTCTATCTCGGCGTGTCAGACGAGGGGCGCAAATCGTTCCGCGACGTGCGCAGCTATCGCCGTCGCAAGCGGTGGCTGAGCTGAGGAGGATCAGCCTTGCAACAACTCGGCCCGCATCTCCTCGATCAGATCGAGCGCCTCGGCCCGCGTGTTGCGGATGTTGGGGCGGAAGCCCTGGCTTTCGGCGCGCAGGCGGATGTCCTGCTCGGTCTCGGACCCCGCGGCATACCGCGCCGATCCAAGCGATGCCGCCTCGTTGAGCCGCTTGCCGCGATGCGCGTAGCGCACCCATGCCGCGGGCAGGATCCGGCAACCGTTGAGGTTGACGAGGAAGAACCACTTGCGCTCGGTTTCCCGGATGCGGGCCTCGATATGGTCGTAGACGTGATCGACATCGCGCCCGTGATGGAAGGTGAAATCCGAGAAATCCGCCTCCATGATGCGCCGCCCGGGATCGAAGCTGATCCTGCGCGCGATCTCTTCGTCGCTGTGGCTGGGGGGGCGGATCACGCGCTTGCGCCGCGTGCTGGGGAAACCGGCGAGGCGTTCGAGCGCGGCCTCGCGGGTCAGGCACAGGTTGGGGTCAAAGGCTTCGGTATCGGCGGCGCGTTCGATCTGGCGGCGCGTCTCGTCGGAGGCGTCGAACCGCACCGAGCCCATAGAATGCGCGTAGTTGAGCGCGCGGCCGCGGCGCGAATAGGCGATCCATGCCGCCGGGTCGATGCGGGTGCCGTTGAGGTTGACGAGGAAAAACCAGAGGTCTTCGCCGGTGTCGCCGATGCGTGCCTCGAGCCGGTCGTAGACCCGGTTGACGGTGGCGGAATCCTCGAAATGGAGCCCCGAGAAATCGACCTCCATCACCTGGATGTCAGGGTGAAAGGCGATCCGGCGGTCGAGTGCGGCATCGTCGAGCGCCGCGGGTGCGTCTGTCGGGGGCGTCATGGCAGGGCCTCGGGCAAGATATGTGTCGGTATACAAAAGAGCACCGTTTATGCGCCGAACGCCGGTTTCAAACAATTGGTCAAGCTGTCGCAACGTAAGGCGGCAGGCAGAGGATGACGCGATGACCCAGTATTTCGACGAGTTGGAGACGCGCAGCAGCGCAGCCCGGGCCGAGGCGCTGGCCCGCGCCCTGCCCGAACAGATCGCCCGCGCGCAAGCCCTGCCCGGCTATGCCGGCGCGCTCGACGGGGTCGAGGCGGCGCGGGTAACGGATGCGGGCGCGCTCGCCACGCTGCCGGTGCTGCGCAAGTCCGATTTGGGGCGCGCGCAGGGCGCGGCGGCCCCCTTCGGCGGGCTGACCGGGCGGCCCGCGCATGGTTTCGCCCATGTCTTTCAGTCGCCCGGCCCGATCTACGAGCCGGGCGGCGACAGCCATGACTGGTGGCGGGTGGGCCGGTTCCTGCATGCCTGTGGCGTGGGGCCGGGCGATATCGTGCAGAACTGCTTTTCCTATCACCTCGTGCCCGCCGGCATGATCTTCGAGAACGGGGCGCGGGCGGTGGGCGCGGCGGTGCTGCCTGCGGGCACCGGGCAGACCGAGTTGCAGGCGCGTGCGGCGCATGACGTGGGCGTGACCGCCTATGCCGGGACGCCCGATTACCTGAAGGTGATCCTCGACAAGGCGGACGAGATGGGCCTCGCGCTCAACATCACCAAGGCGGCGGTGGGGGGCGGCGCGCTGTTTCCGTCGCTGCGCGCCGAATATGCCGAGCGCGGCATCGCCTGCCTGCAATGCTATGCCACCGCCGACCTGGGTAATATCGCCTATGAAAGCGCCGCGCAGGACGGGATGATCGTGGACGAGGGCGTGATCGTCGAGATCGTGCGCCCCGGCACCGGCGACCCGGTCCCGCATGGCGAGGTCGGCGAGGTGGTGGTGACCACGCTCAACCCCGATTATCCGCTGATCCGCTTTGCCACCGGCGACCTGAGCGCGGTGATGGAGGGGACAAGCCCGTGCGGCCGCACCAACATGCGCATCAAGGGCTGGATGGGCCGCGCCGACCAGACCACCAAGATCAAGGGCATGTTCGTGCGCCCCGAGCAGGTGGCCGCACTGGTGGCGCGTCATGACGGGATCGGGCGCGCCCGCGTGATCGCCAGCCGCGAGGGCGAGGCGGACGTGATGACCGTGCGGATCGAGGCCACGGGCGGTGAGGCCGATCACTATGCCGGGGCGGTGAGCGAGGTGCTCAAGCTCAAGGGCCGGATCGAGATCGTGCCGCCGGGCAGCCTGCCCAATGATGGCAAGGTGATCGAGGATTTGCGCAATTACGAGTGAGTTAGTAGAGTGGGGCATGTTGCAACGTAAACTTTTCTCGGCGGTCTTGTGGTTCTGCGTGGTGGCAGGGCCATCGCTTGCCGCCGATCTGGCGCTGATCCTCGATACCCGTGCGCAGGGTGACCGGCGTTCGGCGGTGGCGTTCGACCCGGGCGCGGCGCTGGAGCAGGCCGGGTTCGAGGTGGTGGCCCCCAAGGGCGAGGATATCGCGCCGCTGCGCGCCGCCGCGCTCGATCTCGAGGCACGGATCACGGCGGGCGAGGTGGCGCGGCTGGTGATCCTCGCCGCCGGAGAGATGGCCGGGGACGGGCAGGATAGCTGGCTGTTGCCGGAGGATGTGGGCACGGTCTCGCGGCTGCGGATCGGCGCGGCGGGGCTGTCGGTCAATGCGCTCTCGGCGATTGCCGGGGCGGTGGAGGGGCCCGCCGTGCTGATTCTGGCACCCGAGGAGGGCGAAGCGGCGGGCGCGGGGCTGAGACCGGGGCTGTCGGGATTCTCCGAAGTGCCGGGCGTGACCTATGCCATCGGCCCGCGCAAGGGCATCGCCGCGCTGCTGGGCGGACCCTTGCTCGCCCCCGGGACGAGCTTTGCCGGGGTGGCGCGCGCGGCACCGGACGGCGTCATCCTGTCGGGCAACCTGTCGGGCGAGATGGGTCTGATGGGGCCGGGGCCGAACATGGTGCCCGAGGCGCAACTGGCCGAGGCGCGCGAGGATGGCTTCTGGCAGGCGGTCGAGGCGCTGGACACGGTGGCGGCCTATGATGCCTATATCGCCACCTATCCCGAGGGGCGTTACCTCTCACAGGCGCGCGAGCGCCGCGACTGGCTGCGCGACGCGCCCGGGCGTGACGCCCGCAGCGCCGAGGCGGCGCTGGGCCTGACCCGTACGGCGCGGCGCGACGTGCAGCGGTGGCTGGCGGTGCTGGGGTTCTACGAGCGGGGCATCGACGGGATTTTCGGACGCGGCACGCGCGGCGCGATCGCCACGTGGCAAGAACAGGCAGGCGTGGAGCCGACCGGCTATCTCGACCGCGCCGACCTTGCGCGGCTGCGCGCGGACGCGACCGCCCGTCAGCGCGAGATCGAAGAGGAAGAGCGCCGGCAGCAGATGCAGGAGGAGCGCCGCGACCGCGCGTATTGGCGCGACACCGGGCGCGGCGAGGACGAGGCGGGGCTGCGCGCCTATCTCGACCGCTATCCCGAAGGGCTTTTCGCCGAGACTGCCCGCGCCCGGCTCGACGAGATCGAAGAGGCCCGGCGCGACGCGATCGACCGGGCGGCGCGCGCCGACTGGCAGGCCGCACGCGAGGCCGACACGGCCGAGGCCTATGCCGCCTTCCTGCGCGATCATCCCAAGAGCCGCTTTGCCGAGGAGGCGCGCGCGCGCCTCGACGAGATCGAGCGGGGTCGCGCCGAGAATCAGGCCATCGCGCAGGCGCGCGAGGAAGAGAAGATCTATGCCGGGGCCGAGGTGGTGCGTATCCTGATCGAGCGCCGGCTGGCGCAGGTCGGGGCCGAACCGGGGCCGGTGGACGGTCGGTTCACCGAGGAGACGCGCGCGGCGATCCGCCGCTTCCAGCGCAGTCGTGGCCTGCCGGTCACGGGCCATATCTCGCAGGCGACAGCGGCGGCGCTGATGGGGATGCGCTGAGCGGCGTCAGGTAAAGCGGTTGGCGTCATAGGGGGCGAGATCCAGATTGGGGCGCTTGCCACCGATCAGGTCGGCCACCATGCGCCCGGTGCGCGGCCCCGCCGTCAGCCCGACATGCTGATGCCCGAAGGCGGCAAAGACGCCCGTCGCGCCGATCTCGCCGATCAGCGGCAGGCTGTCGGGGGTCGAGGGGCGCGGGCCCATCCATTCCTCTGCCGCCTCGAACCGCAGATCGGGAAAGACGCGGGCGATCTCGCGCCGGATCATGGCAAAGGGCGCGCGCGACGGGGCTGCGTCGGGATCGCCCAATTCCACCGTACCGGCGCAGCGCAACCCGGTGGCCATCGGCGTCACCGCGAACTTGCCCCGTGCCATCATCAGCGGCTGGCGCGGCAGGGCCGAGGGCCGGGCGAGGTGCAGGTGATAGCCGCGCTCGGCGGCCAGCGGCACCTTGAGGCCGAGTTTCTTCATCAGCGGCCCGGACCAGACCCCCGCCGCCAGCACCGCCGCGTCGCAGGCCAAGGGGCCCTGATCGGTCAGCACCTGCGTGATGCGCCCGTCGGCGAGGGTGACATCGCGCGCCTCGGCTTGCAGGTACCGCCCGCCTTCGGCCTGAAAGACGGCTGCGAGATCGGCCATGTAGGCGCCCGGATCGCGCACATGCCCCTGCCCGCGCAACATCGCGAGGCATCCGATGGCGGGGCCTGCGAGCGGCTCCGCCTCCTGCACCGCCGCGCCCTCGATCACCTCGGGGATGAACCCCGCCTCGCGCTTGGCCTGCCAGCCATAGGCATCGGCCTCATAGGCGGCGCGGCTGTCATAGGCATAGGCGAGATCGCTGGTGGCGAGCCACTTCTCGGCCTCGGTGCCGCGCACCAGCGCACGGTGCTGATCGACGCTGTCGGTGACCAGCGGGATCAGCCCCTCTGTCATGCGCGCGGCGTCGCGCGGGTTGGCGTTGCGCGCGAATTGCCACAGCCACGGGGCGAGGCGCGGCAGGTCGCGCCAGCGCAGCCAGAGCGGCGCGCCGGGATCGGCGAGATACTTGAGCGCCGTGGTCAGAATGCCCGGCGTGTTGACCGGCACGATGGCCCATTGCGCCATCAGCCCGGCATTGCCCTGCGATGCCCCGGCGCCGGGCGCATCGCGGTCGATGAGCGTGACGCGGTGGCCCGCACGGGTAAGCCATATGGCCGAGGCGAGACCACAGATGCCGGCGCCGATGACGACGATGGTGCGGGGATGGCTCATGCGCGAGGGGCTCCTTCGGGGGATAGTACGCCGCCAAGGAAGCCCAGCCCGCGCGCCGGTGCAAGCCCTGTCATGGCACAGGGGTGGAAATGGCGTGGAGCGGACGTTGAACGTCAAGCGCTGAGCCGCGCCATCGCATGTCCGCGGGCAGGCGACCCGACGGTTTTTCAATGCGCTTTATTTCTGCTTTCCCGCAAAAGATTTAGTCGGCGCGCTGGCTTTACCATATCGCCTGTCCGTCACGCCAAAGGCGTGCCGATACAGGTTGGCGCACCTCCGGTGCGACGGGCGGACATGCGATGGCGCGGCGGCCTTCGGCCTTGAATCCGCGCCGGGACCAAATCCCGAACGACCGCTCCAGGCCAAGGGCGGCCCCCGGCCCGCCTCAGGCGGTGAGGCCCTCCGGCTCCGCCAGGCCATTCGCGCGGCAGCAGGCGGTCACGGTGTTGGCCAGCAGGCAGGCGATGGTCATCGGCCCCACGCCGCCCGGCACCGGGGTGATCGCGCCCGCCACCGCCGCGCAGCTGTCGAAATGGCAATCGCCCACCAGCCGGGTCTTGACGCTGCCATCCTCGTTGGTGCCGCGTTCCGGCGCCTCGATCCGGTTGATGCCGACGTCGATCACCGTGGCCCCCGGCTTGATCCACTCGCCCGGCACCATTTCCGGGCGGCCGACGGCGGCCACCACGATATCGGCGCGGCGCACCACGTCAGGCAGGTCGCGGGTGCGCGAATGCGCGATGGTCACGGTGCAGCTCTCGCCCAGCAGAAGCTGCGCCATCGGCTTGCCGACGATGTTGGAGCGCCCGACCACCACCGCATCCAGCCCGCTCAGCGATCCCAGGTGGTCGCGCAGCATCATCAGGCAGCCCAACGGCGTGCAGGGCACCATGCTTTTCTGCCCGGTGCCCAGCAGGCCGACGTTGGAGATGTGAAAGCCGTCCACGTCCTTGGCGGGGTCGATGGAATTGATCACGAGGTCCGAATCGATATGCCCGGGCAGCGGCAGTTGCACGAGGATGCCATGCACGTCCGCATCGTTGTTGAGCGTGTCGATGAGCGCCAGCAGGTCGGCCTGCGAGGTGTCGGCATCCAGCTTGTGCTCGTAGGAGTTCATCCCCGCCTCGACGGTCTGCTTGCCCTTGGAGCGGACGTAGACCTGGCTGGCCGGGTCCTCGCCCACCAGCACCACGGCGAGGCCGGGGGTGATGCCGTGCGCCTCCTTCAGCCGGCTGACGTGATCGCCCACCTTGCCCCGGATGGTGGCCGCAAAGGCCTTGCCGTCGATGATCGTCGCGCTCATTGCCCGTGTCCTTTCCGTTATTCTGCCGCGCCGGTATAGGTGGCGCGGTAATGCTCCATCTGCATCCGCGTGGCCAGCACCGCGTTCTGCATCAGCACCGACACCGTCACCGGCCCCACCCCGCCCGGCACCGGCGTGATCCAGCCCGCCACCTCGGCGCAGCTATCGAAATCGGCGTCGCCCACCGTCTTGCCGCCCTCCGGCGTCTCGACCCGGTTGATGCCGATGTCAATGAGCGCCGCGCCGGGCTTGAGCATCTCGCCGGTGACCAGCCCGGGCTTGCCCACTGCCACGAACACCACGTCCGAGGCGCGCGAATGCATCGGCACCGAGCGTGTCATGTGATGGCACACCGTCACCGTCGCGCCCAGCCCCATCATCAGAAAGGCAATCGGCTTGCCGACGATCTCGGAATGCCCGATCACCGTCACGTCCAGCCCCTCGAGGCCGAGCGGCAGCGTCTTGAGGATTTCCACCGCCGCCACCGCGGTGCACGGCCCGAGCGCGAGATCGTTGTAGACGATATTGCCGATCGAGGCGGGGTGCATCCCCTCCACGTCCTTGAGCGGGTGCACCGCCTTTTGCAGCGCCTTGACCGGGATATGCGCGGGCAGCGGACGCTGGATGATGATGCCGTTGACGCGCGGGTCGGCGTTGAGCCCGGTCAGCACCCCGGTCAACTGCTCCAGCGAG
Source organism: Roseovarius nitratireducens (assembly GCF_002925845.1). Taxonomy (GTDB): domain Bacteria; phylum Pseudomonadota; class Alphaproteobacteria; order Rhodobacterales; family Rhodobacteraceae; genus Roseovarius; species Roseovarius nitratireducens. The sequence goes on from NZ_PDNI01000065.1 coordinate 299,596, forward strand.
ATGTCCGCGGGATAGGCGCGGGTCTCGAATTCCACCCCCGCCTGCTCGGCCGCGCGGCCCTGGTTGCGCACGTAGATTTCGGCGGCGGCGGTGTCGCCCACGCTGACCGACACCAGCCGCGGCATCCAGCCCGTCTCGGCCAGCGCCTGCGCCTGCGCACGGGTGTCCGCGCGCATGCGGGTGGCGATGGCCTTGCCGTCGATGACCTGTGCGCGCATGTCGCTCTCCCGCCAACGTGTCGCGGGGCCCGGTCGCCTGCGCGACACGGGCCCCGCGGAGAGGATCAGAACAAGCCTTCGATCTGGCCCGCATCGTTGAGGCGGATGTTCTCCGCCGCCGGGCGCGAGGGCAGGCCCGGCATGGTCATGATCTCACCACAGACCACCACGACGAACCCCGCCCCTGCCGACAGCCGCACCTCGCGGATCGGCACCGAATGCCCGGTGGGCGCGCCGCGCCGGTTCGGGTCGGTGGTAAAGCTGTATTGCGTCTTGGCCATGCAAACGGGCAGGTTGCCATAGCCCTGCGCCTCCCAGTCCTTCAACTGGTTGCGGATCTTGGCATCGGCCAGCACCTCGTCGGCGCGGTAGATCGACTTGGCGATGCGCTCGATCTTGTCGAACAGCGGCAGCTCGTCGCGGTAAAGCGGGGCGAATTGCGAGGCGCCGCTCTCGGCGATCTCGATCACCTTCTGCGCCAGCGCCTCGGCACCCTCGCCGCCGTACTCCCAGTGGCGGCTGAGCACCGCCTCGCTGCCCTGCGTCTCGACATAGGCCTTGACCGCCGCGATCTCGGCATCGGTGTCGGTGACGAAATGGTTGATCGCCACGACCACCGGCACGCCAAAGGACTTGAGGTTGCCGATATGCCGCCCGAGATTGGCGCAGCCCTCCTCGACGGCCTCGACATTCTCGGCCCCCAGATCGGCCTTGGCCACGCCGCCATTCATCTTCATCGCCCGCACGGTCGCCACCAGAACCACGCAATCGGGCGCGAGCCCGGCCTTGCGGCACTTGATGTTCATGAACTTCTCGGCGCCCAGATCGGCGCCAAAGCCCGCTTCGGTCACCACGTAATCGCTCAGCCGCAGCGCGGTGTTGGTGGCAATGACCGAGTTGCAGCCATGCGCGATGTTGGCGAACGGCCCGCCATGCACGAAGGCGGGGTTGTTCTCCAGCGTCTGCACCAGGTTGGGCTGCATCGCGTCCTTCAGCAGCACGGTCATCGCGCCCTCGGCCTTGATGTCGCGGCAGAATACCGGCGTCTTGTCGCGGCGATAGGCCACGATCATCGCGCCGAGCCGCTCCTCGAGATCCTTGAGGTTCTTCGACAGGCACAGGATCGCCATCACCTCCGACGCGACGGTGATGTCGAACCCGCCCTCGCGCGGAAAGCCGTTGGCGACGCCGCCGAGGCTCACGTTGATCTGCCGCAGCGCGCGGTCGTTCATGTCCACCACCCGGCGCCAGACCACCCGGCGCACGTCGATATCCTGCTCGTTGCCCCAGTAGATGTGGTTGTCGATCATCGCCGACAGCAGGCTGTGCGCGCTGGTGATGGCGTGGAAATCGCCGGTGAAATGGAGGTTCATGTCCTCCATCGGCACGACCTGCGCGCGCCCGCCGCCCGCGGCGCCGCCCTTCATGCCGAAATTCGGGCCGAGGCTCGCCTCGCGGATGCAGACCGTGGCCTTCTTGCCAAGACGGTTCAGCCCGTCACCGAGCCCCACGGTGGTGGTGGTCTTGCCCTCGCCCGCGGGGGTGGGGTTGATCGCGGTCACGAGGATCAGCTTGCCGGTCTTGTTGCCCTCCACCGAATCGATGAAATCCTGGCTCACCTTGGCCTTGTCATGGCCGTAGGGCAGCAGGTGATCGGACGGGATGCCCAGCTTGGCACCGATCTCCTGGATCGGTTTCTTCTGGGCTTCGCGCGCGATCTCGATGTCGGATTTATAGCTCATGTCCGGTCCTTTCCCTGGGCGGGGTGGGGGTTTGCGTCACCCCCGCCTATAACGGCTTTGCCCACGCACGAGAGAGGCGAATCCGACATATCCCGCCCCACTTGCGGCGGGCTGTCGCAGGCGCGCGTCAGCTGCGCATACAATCGTGTTCCGACCATGCCGGCTGATCGGGGATGTGCAGTCGCAGCATCTCGCCCAGCGCGATTCGCCCCTCGCGCTCGACCCAGGCGGTGACGCCCCGCCGCCCCTCCGACGCTGGCTTGAAGCCCTTGCCAAGCCCCGGCATGTGCCGCTCGATCACCCGGGCAGGCAGTTGGCAGGGGCGGTTCTCCATGTCGATCACGAGGGTCGCGCCCGACGGCCCTTGCAGGCGCGACGAGGGCGGCACATGGGTGAAATCGGGGATGCCCTCGATCACCAGCGACGCGCCCAGCCAGGCGGGCGCGAGCGCCTCCACCCCCATCTCCGCCGCGATCGCCGCCATCTCCTCGGCCGACAGCACCGACAATTGCCGCACGTTGGCGATCTCGGTGTCCCGGGGGTGCTGCGCCACGACCCGGCTGCACGAGGGCCGCGTGCGTCCGCCATGCGCCTCGCCCGCGATCCCGGCGAATGTCAGATCGGCCGCCTCCAGCGGCTCTGCCTCCAGCCGCGCCTCGCGATCCGTCACCCGGCCCAGCCACACCACACGCGCGGTGAACTCCGTCGGTTTCAATGCCGGCATGGCCGCCCTCCGCGCTTCATCTTGCCAGAAATATCCGCCCCGCAGGGCCGCTTTCCATCCCGCTCAGACCGTGAGGGTAAAGAACAGCCGCCGGAACGGGAACAGCACCGTGCCATCGGCGCGCACCGGATAGGCGGTGTGCATCACCTCCTCGTAGCGGCGGATGATCTCGGCCTTCTCGTCCGGCTCCAGCATCGCCAGCACCGGGCGGGCATAGGTGCTCTCGGTGTAGCGGCGCACCGGGTGGCTGCCCGGCTCGGCGGTCAGGCGCTGGTAGTAATCGGTCTCCCACAGCCGTAACTGCCCCAGCCCGGCCAGCAACTCCTCGTAGCGCACCGGTGCCATCACGCCGGGGGTGCCCATCTTGCCGGTCCCGCCGGGGCGGAACTCCTCGGCAAGGCTCAGCCAGACGCGGTGCGAGGGCGCCTTGTTCTGATGCGGCATCTGCACGGCGAGCGTGCCGCCCTTGCCCAGCATCCCGGCCAGCCGGGGCATCAGCACCTCGTGGTTGCCGACCCAGTGCAGCACCGCGTTGGAATAGATCATCCCCGGCGCGCGGCGCGGGTGCCACTCGGCGATGTCGGCCTGCTGGATCGCGTCGTATCCGCCCCCCGCCCGCGCCTTTTCCAGCATGGCGGGGCTCGCATCCACGCCGATCAGGCTGCGCCCGGGGGCACGGGCGCGCAACGCGTCGGCCATCGCCCCGTTGCCGCAGCCAAGGTCGACCACCTCGCCCGCCCCCATCTGCCCGACCGCGTTCAACAAATCGAGAGCGGGGCGCAGACGCTGATCCCGGAACCGTGCATAGGCCCCGGGATTCCAGTCCTGCTGCTGGGGCGCGGCCCGGCTCACGTCGAGGGCTCGGGCTCCAGCCCGCCATCGCCGCCCTCACCGCCGCGCGAGGATTTGGGCTTGGTCTTGGGAACGGCGATGACAGAGGGTTTCTCGGTCACCGGTGCGCTGCCCTCGTCGTCGCCCGGTTCCGGCGGATCGCCCGCCATCACGCGGCGAATCTCGTCGCCGGTCAGCGTCTCGTATTCCAGCAGTCCCTCGGCCAGCCGCTCCCATTCCTTGCGGCGCTCCTCGAGGATAGACTTGGCTTTCTGGTAGGCCTCGTCGATGAGGCGGCGCACCTCCTCCTCGATCAGCTCCTTGGTATGCGCCGAGATCGAGAAGCCACCAGCGGCATTGCCCATGTAGCCCTCGTGCGCCTGCTCGTAATCGACATTGCCGACCTTGTCCGACATACCCCAGCGCATCACCATCGCGCGCGCCAGCCCGCTGGCCTGCTGAATGTCGCCCGCCGGGCCGTTCGAGACGTTGTCCTCGCCGTACTTGAGGATTTCCGCCGCCTTGCCGGCCATCGTCATCGCCAGCTTTTCCTCGCATTCCGAGCGGTGCCAGTTCAGCCGGTCGATCTCGGGCAGGCTGACAACCATGCCCAGCGCGCCGCCGCGCGGGATGATCGTCGCCTTGTACACGGGGTCGCATTTCGGCAGGGTGAGTCCCACCACCGCGTGCCCGGCCTCGTGAAACGCGGTCTTTTCCTTCTGGTCGTCGGTCAGCACCATCGAGCGGCGCTCGGCCCCCATCATCACCTTGTCCTTGGCATTCTCGAAATCGACCATGGTGACAAACCGGCGGCCTACCCGCGCGGCGGTCAGCGCCGCCTCGTTGACGAGGTTGGCGAGGTCCGCACCGGAGAATCCGGGCGTGCCGCGCGCGATCAGGCGCAGGTCAACATCCGGGCCCAGCGGCGTCTTGCGGGCATGCACGCCGAGGATCTTCTCGCGGCCCTTGATGTCGGGGTTGGGCACCGTCACCTGCCGGTCGAAACGGCCGGGGCGCAGCAGCGCGGGGTCCAGCACGTCCTTGCGGTTGGTGGCGGCGATGATGATCACGCCCTCGTTGCTCTCGAACCCGTCCATTTCCACCAGAAGCTGGTTCAGCGTCTGCTCGCGCTCGTCATTGCCGCCGCCATAGCCCGCGCCACGGTGGCGGCCCACGGCGTCGATCTCGTCGATGAAGACGATACAGGGCGCGTTCTTCTTGGCCTGCTCGAACATGTCGCGCACGCGCGAGGCGCCCACGCCCACGAACATCTCGACAAAATCGGAACCCGAGATGGTAAAGAACGGCACCCCCGCCTCGCCCGCGATGGCGCGCGCGAGCAGCGTCTTGCCGGTGCCCGGCGGGCCCACCAGTAGCGCGCCCTTGGGGATCTGCCCGCCAAGGCGGCGGAATTTCTGCGGGTTGCGCAGGAACTCGACGATCTCCTCAAGCTCTTCCTTCGCCTCGTCGATACCGGCCACGTCGTCGAAGGTGACGCGCCCGCTCTTCTCGGTCAGCATCTTTGCCTTGGACTTGCCAAAGCCCATCGCACCGCCCTTGCCGCCGCCCTGCATCCGGTTCATGAAATAAATCCACACGCCGATCAGCAGCAGGAACGGCAGGAGCGAGATCAGGAAGGACTGGAACCCCGATTGATCCTGGCTCTCGGCCTTGACGGCAACGCCGTTCTCGATCAGCCGCTGCGTGATCTCGGCATCCTCGGGGCGGATGGTGGTGTATTGCGCACCGTCGGTGCCGCGGTAGCGGATCGTCTCGCCGTCGATCGTGGCCTCGCTGACCGAGCCTTTATCGACCGCGGTCACGAACTCCGAGTAGGGGACCGCCTGGCTTTGCAGCGTGTTGCCCGATCCGCTGAACAGGTTGAACAGTGCCAGGATCAGCAGGAACAGGATCAGCCAGAAGGCGATGTTGCGCGCGTTACCCAATATAGATCTCCCGAAATGAGGTCATCGTGCCCATAGCACGGGGCGTTAGTACCTTAAATAGATATTGGCCGCCGGGGTTCAATGAAAGAATGGGCTTTTGAACGGTCGCTGCCCGTGGCGCGCGGTCGCGGATATGCGCCTGCTTGCCGCGAAATGCCTCAGCCAGAAACCCTGTCCAGATAATCCCCGAACCCGCGCAGCAGGTCCAGCCGCCAGCCATTGGGCCACCCCGCCAGCGGCGCGGCAACGAGGGTATCGCCCCGCCACAGCCCCGGGCTCGCCAGTGCCGAGCCGTGCGGCAGCCCGCCCGCGCGCCAGTCAGGGCAGGCGCGCAGGCCCACGGGCCCCAGTGCCGCCACCGTGGCCCGCCCGGGGCCACCCTTGGCGCGCCAGCGCCCGTCCCACACGGCCCCGGCGGGCGCGCGCAGCCCCGCCACCGCGCGGTATTCCCGCGCCAGCCGCAGATGATCGCGCCCGGCGCTCAGCACGCAGCCCTGCAAATTCATGCGCCGCCCCGCGCGCGCGGCCTCGAGAAACGCCACCCCCGCCGCACCGCGCGGCGGATAATCCTGCCCGGTCATCCACGCGATCCCCGCCAGCAACAGCCGCCGCGCCGTCTCGTCGGGGAGGGCATCGAAACCGTCGCGCCGCCACAGAAGGTCGCCGCCCTCCTCCCGCGCGATTTCCTCCGCCGCGCGGCGGGCGCAGACGCCGAGCGCCACGCGCGCCTCGCGCAGCCGCCCCGCCGCCGCCGCCAGCGTCCCGGCATCGAGGCCGAGCGGCCCGAGCGTGGCCAGCGCGGCGCGCGCGCGGGTGCGGTCGTAGGCCGGATCATCGTTGGTGGGATCGTCTGCCCACGCCACCCCCCGCGTCCGCAGCATGTCGCGCAGGTCATCGCGCCCGAGCATCAGCATGGGCCGATGAAAGGTGACACCCTCCGCGCACCAGCGCGCCCGCATCGCCGCCAGCCCGTCCACGCCCGCACCCCGCGCCAGCCGCATGAGAAAGGTCTCGGCCACGTCGTCGGCGGTGTGGCCGATGGCCACGTCCGCGATCCCCTGCCGCCGCGCCCATCCCGCCAGCAGCCGGTAGCGCGCGCGCCGCGCCGCATCGGGCAGGTTGCCCCGCGCCCCCTGCCCGTCCCAGCGCAGGCTATCGTGGCCGATCCCCAACCCGGCACAAGCCCGCGCCACCTGCGCGGCCTCGTCGCGCGCCTCGGGGCGCAGCCCATGATCGACGGTCGCCACGCGCAGGGCGGGGCCGCCCTCTTCGCGCCAGTCATCGAGGATGTGCAACAGCGCCAGCGAATCGCTGCCGCCCGATACCGCCACGCCCAAGACCTCGGGCGGGGCCGCGCCGAAATGCGCGCGCACCGCCCCCCCGAGCGCCGCGCCCTCGCCGCTCACGAACAGTCGAGCCGGGCCATCTCCGCCTCTGCCTCGGCCACCGCTTCCGCACCGGGATAGCGCGGCGCGACCTGCCCCAGCGTCACGCAGGCGTCCTCGGTCTGGCCCAGCCGCCCCAGTGCCCGGCCCAGCAGGTAGAGCGCCTGCGCCGCCTCCGGGCCGTCTGGCGCGGCGCTGAACGTGTCGAGAAAGGCGCGTGCCGCGGCGCCTTGCTGCCCGTCCGCCTCGAGCGCCCGGCCCCGCAACAACCTCGCCTGCCCGCTCAGCGGGCTGCCGGGGTAATCGGCGAGGAAGGTCGCGAGTTGCTCGGCGGCCTGCGCGTGCTCGCCGGCCTCGAAGGCCGCTTGCGCGCGCTCGAAATCATCGCGCTCGCCCACGGCGAGCTGCGGGCCGTCGCTCTCGTCCCCGCCGTCTCCCGCGCCGGGACTCGTGCCGCCACCCGTGTTGGGGGCCACCCCGCCCAGCGTGTCGCCCGGCTCCAGCCCGGCGATGTCGCAGCCCGGCTCCATCTCGCAGAGGCGAAACTCCAGGTCGCCCACGCGGTTGGTGCCGTCGCGCACCACCCGGTCGATGCGGAATTCCAGCTCCTCGGTCTTGCCCGTCAGCCGCTCCACCTGGGCCTCGATCGCGTTGACGCGGTCGAGCATCGGGCCGCCACCCGCCGGCTGCGCGGCCCCGCCCGTGGTGCTCAGCTCGCGCTTGAGCTTCTGCAACTCGACGAACAGCACCGTCAGTTCCTGCCGGATGTCGGCCAGCGTTTCAGCGCCCTGCGCCGCCGCCCCTGCGGGGGCGAGGAGCAGCGTTAGCGCGATGGCCTTGAGCGTTGCGCGCATGGCTCCGGCCTCAGCTTACGGACCCGGCGGCGAGCACCGTCACCGCGCGCCGGTTCTTGGTATAGCACGCCTCTTCGCTGCAAATCTCGATCGGGCGTTCCTTGCCATAGCTCACGGTGCGCAGCCGGTTGTCGGCCACGCCGCGGCTGACGAGGTAATCGCGCACCGAGTTCGCCCGCCGCGCGCCCAGCGCGAGGTTGTATTCGCGCGTGCCCTGCTCGTCGGCATGGCCTTCGATGACGGCGGTGTAATCGCTGTTGGTCATCAGCCATTGCGCCTGCGCGTCAAGCGTGGACTGCGCCTGCGCCGACAGCGTGGACTGGTCCACGGCGAACAGCACGCGGTCGCCAACGGCCTGCTGGAAGTAGGCCGACGACGTCGGGTCCGAGGCCGCGCCCGACAGCCCGGCACCGCCCGTGCCGGAACCGTCGCCGTCGGCGAACCGGTCGGGATTGGTGCAGGCGGCGAGCGCCAGTCCGGCCACCAGGATGATCGTCTTGCTCAGATAGGTCATGTTGCATTTTCCCTTTTCATTATACGTGTCATACCACAGGCCGCAGCCCAAGAAAACGCGCGCTCTCGCACACGCCGGTCACTCCTGCAGCGGCCCCCATGAGGGGTCGCTCGCGCCGCCATTCGTGGGCACCTGCCGCAGGTTGCGGCCGGTGATATCCACCGTGTAGAGCCGCGCCTCGCCCTGTTCTCCCCGCGTCTCGCGGGTGAACATGATGACGCGGCCATTGGGCGCCCATGTCGGCCCCTCGTCGAGGAAGGACGCGGTGAGAAGCCGCTCCTCGCTGCCATCGGTGCGCATCACGCCGATATGAAAACGGCCCTCCGCCTGCTTGGTAAAGGCGACGAGATCGCCGCGCGGCGACCAGACCGGCGTGCCATAGCGCCCGCGGCCAAAGCTGATGCGCTGCGCCTCGCCGCCGCGCGCCTCCATGATGTAGAGTTGCGGGCTGCCCGAGCGGTCACTCTCGAACACGATGCGGCTGCCGTCCGGGCTGTAGCTGGGCGCGGTCTCGATCGAGGGCGCGTTGGTCAGCCGCACGCTGGCACCGCTGGCGATGTCCATCGTGTAGAGGTCCGTATTGCCGCCCTGCGTCAGCGAATAGAGCACCGTGCGCCCGTCGGGCGAAAAGCGCGGGGCGAAACTCATCGTGCCGTCCAGGGTGGGCAGCGCCCGGCGGCCCACATCGGCCACGTCGAGCAGGTAGATGCGCGGGAACCCCGTCTCGTAGCTGGTATAGAGCACCCGGTCGCCGGTGGGCGAGAAGCGCGGCGCCAGCACGATGGTCGAGGCATCGGTGAGATAACGCAGGTTCGCGCCGTCGTAATCCACGATCGCCAGCCGCTTGGCGCGCTCGCCCTTGGGGCCGCTTTCCGACACGAACACCACGCGGCTGTCGAAATATCCGCCTTCGCCGGTGATCCGGGAATAGACCTGGTCGGCCACCTTGTGCGCGATCCGCCGCCAGCCGTCCTCTTCGCCCACTAGCTGCTGGCCGCGGCCCAGCTCCTGCCCGGCAAACACGTCGTGGATGCGGAACTTGACCACCACCCGCCCGGCGCCGTCGAGGCTCACCGCGCCGGTGACCAGCGCCTGCGCGTTGATCGCGCGCCAGTCGGCAAACTGCACCGGGCTGTCGAAATTGGTGATGCGGCCGATATGCGCCTCGGCGGGGATCTCGCGAAACAGGCCGGTGCCGCTCAGGTCGGCGGCGATGACGCGCGCGATGCGGGTGGCTAAATCGCGCGCCTGCGCACTCTCGGCCACGAGATCGGGCACGGCAAACGGCATCGGCTCGATGACGCCCTCGGTGATCTCGAGTCGGAGCGGGCCGGAATTCTCCTGGGCGGTGGCTGGCATCGCCCAGAACGTCAGGGCCGCGAGGAGGGTCAGGAAAGAACGTATCATTTGATCCTCATTTTCTCCGGGTTGAATGTCATTTCGATGTCGCGCCACTGCGCGTATTTCTCCTGGGGCAGATCGAAGCCGTCGGCACCGCAGCGGATGATCGCGCGGCGCGCCGCCTCGTAGGCCTGCTGCGCGGCGCTGGCAGAGCCGCCGGTATGGCTCAGCATGCGGATGCTGGACATCTCGGGCTTGCCTGTCTCCGCCATGCTCACGGCGACGACGACCGTGGTGGCCAGCGCATCGGAACTGAGGCTGCCCACGTTCCAGCATTGTTGCACGGCCACGCGCAGCGCGTCCTTTTCCCCGGCCGACAACGGCGGGCCGGACGGGCGGCGCTCCGCCGGGGCGCTGTCCTGCCCCAGCGCGGCGGCGAGCGCGTCGCTCACCGCGTCGCGGTCCGTGTCGGGCGGGGTCGGCTCTGGCGGGGTCGGCTCTGGCGGGGCGGTCGCTGTCTCGGTATCGGCTTCCGCCTCCGCCAGGCGCGTGGGCCGCGCGCGCGGGCGGACCGAGGCGGTGGGCACCGGGGTCTCGGGCCGCTCGGCCTCGGTGACGATCTCGGTCGTGGCTTCCTCGGGGGCGGTCGCCTCCTGCTGGTCCTCGACCGCGTCGGCCCCCTCCTCGGGGGCCACCTCGGGGCGGGCCACGTCATCCACCCGCACATCCGGCTCGGACGGGGCCACCGGCTCGGGGGCCACGCGCGGCGCGGGGCGCGGCTGCGGACGCAGCGATGTCTCGGGCACCAGCGCGGCGGTGTCCTCGGACGGAGCGGTCAGTGCGGGGGGCGTGTCGGTCACATCCGTCGGTGCCGGGGCGGGGCGCTCGGGCGCCTCGGGGCGCGCGTCGGGGGGCGGCGTATCGCTCACCTCGGGCCGGTTCACCTCGGGGGCGGCATCGGTCCCGGACGACAGCGCCGGTGCCGCCTCGCCCGCCTCGGGGGGCTCGGGGGTGTCGACATCGGCCGCCGCCTCGGGCGCGCTCTGCCGGGCCATGATGGCGGCATATTCCTCGGACGACACCGCCACCGCCTCGACCACCTCCACCTGCGGCGGATCGGACTGGAGAACGCCCCCGAAAAAGACCCACCCGATCACCGCCAGGTGGGCCGTTCCCGATATGATCTGTCCGGTGTTCACCCGCGGCACCCCCGGCCTAGCCGTCCCGCCCGTCGAGCGCGGGGCCGCCGGTCTCCGTCACCAGCCCGATATTGGCAAATCCGCCGCGGTTGAGCGCACCCATCACCTCCATCACCACGCTGTAGGGCGCATTGCCGTCGGCGCGCAGGAACACCCGCGTGCCCTCGCGCTCGGCGGCGATGGCGCGCAGCCGCGGCAAAAGTTCACCGCGCGGCACGTCGGTGGTCTGGATACTCACCCGCCCGTCGGCGCCCACCGTCACGGTGAGCGGCTCCTCCTGCTCGCCCGGCAGCGCGTTGGCGGCGGTTTTCGGCAATTCCACCGGCACGCCCACCACCAGCAGCGGCGCGGCCACCATGAAGATGATGAGCAGCACCAGCATCACGTCCACGAACGGTGTGACGTTGATCTCGGCCATCGGTCGCGTGCGTCCGCGTCCGCGCCTGCGCCGCCCGCCGCTCTCCCGGTGCTGAACGACCCCCGCCCCCATCGTCAGCTATCCAACTGGCGGCTGAGGATGGTCGCGAACTCGTCGGCAAAGGCCTCGTAGCCCGCCACGATCCGGTCGGAATCGGCGCTCAGCTTGTTGTAGAAGATCACCGCCGGGATCGCCGCCAACAGCCCCAGCGCGGTGGCCAGAAGCGCCTCGGCGATACCGGGTGCGACCACCACAAGGCTGGTGTTCTGCTGTGCCGCGATGGCCATGAAGGAGTGCATGATCCCCCACACCGTGCCAAACAGCCCGATGAACGGCGCGGTGGAGCCCACGGTCGCAAGCACCTGCAACCCGCCCTGCAGGTTGTCGGCCTCCTTGGCGATGGCCACGTCCATGGAGCGGTCGATCCGCGCGGCCGCGCCCGCGATCAATTCGCCATCGTTGCGGTGGCTGCGCCGCCATTCCGTCATCCCGGCAGCGAATATGCGCTCGGACTGCCCGGCAGGGTCCGGCCCGATCTCGTCAAACAGGCCGTCAAGCGGTTCGCCAGACCAGAAACGACGATCGAACACGCCGGCCTCGCGGCGCGCGCGGCGATAGGTTATCAGCTTCTGAATGATGATCGACCACGCCCAGAACGATGCGATGATCAGGATCAGCATCACCAGTTTCACGATGAACGTGGCGCGCGCGAACAGCGCCCACATGGAGAAATCCATCTCCTGCGCCAATGCGAGGGTTTCCGCTTCCATTTGCCTGCCTTCATGCCTCTCGTGGCCGTTTCCCGACCTTATCAAGAGCAAATTACCCGATTTCCAAGGGGAAAGCCATGCGCATCCGCCCGCTCACGCGCGATTGAACGTAACGGACCGCGCTTGCGGCGGATATTCGCTTGCAAGGGACGTTCAGTCGCGCTCGATCAGCATGTAGCCACGCCCTTGCACCGTGCGGATGCGCCGTGCGCCCGCCTCGGCGTCGGCAAACAGCTTGCGGCGCAGGCGGTTGATGATTCCGTCCACCGCGCGATCGTTGATCGTGCGGCCGCCGCCCCGCGCCGCGGCGATGATCCGCTCGCGCGAGAGCACCTCGTTGGTCCGCCCGGCAAGCAGCATCAGCACGTCGAACTCTCCCTTGCTGAGCTTGACCGGACGCTTGCCCACTCTCACGAGGCGCAGCACGTCGCAGATCTCGATATCGTCCACCTGCCGCAGGAAGTCTCCTGGCCCCGGGCGCGCGCGGCGCACTTCCGCGGGCGTGACGACGGTGCGCCGCAGGATCGTGTGCACCCGCGCGCTCAACTCTCGCGGGCGCACCGGCTTCACCATGCAGTCGTCGGCCCCCATCTCGAGCGCGAGGATGGCGTCGATCTCGTCGGCGCTCTGGCGCAGCATCAGGATGCCGACGGTCGAGTCGTTGCGCAGCTCGCGCACCACGTCAAAGCCGTCCCGCCCCAACGCCCGGTCGCCCACGAGGTAGATATCCACCGCCTTGCGCTTTACCGCTGTGGGGATGTTCAACGCCTTGTGACATGGCGCGAGCCGAAATCCCTCGTTGCTCAGACAGCCCGCCACCATGGTCGTATGCGCACGATCATCGTCAAGAATCATGGCGGTCAGATCGACCAAGAATCGCTCCTTTCAGAAAAATATGTTATTAATCATAGGTATTAGACTAACATATACTCCAGCTTCAGTCAACCTTCGGGATAGTATTCTTCAATAATTTCAACTCTATGATTTCACAAACTGCAAGCGTGCGTTTGCACAACCTTAGACAACCCTGCCGCATTTCGGACAAATTTCGAAGAATAATGGTTAACGTTGCGATAACTGACGAAACACAACCACAGGCTGAAATTGCCGGGGCCAAGAAAAAGTAGGAAGGAGTAGAAAAATGAGTATCCAGTTCTTCACTCCACGCGGACCGAAGAATGAGATCATAAGGCTGCCCACCGCCCTGCGCAAAACCGTGCGCTGGCTGCCGCAGATTGGCGATGTCTTTCCCGATTTCAGCGTCGAGACGACCGAAGGCGACCTGAATTTCTGGGAATGGGCAGAAGGTTCGTGGATTCATCTGTTCAGCCACCCGGCGGCCAATACCCCGGTCTGCACCACCGAGATGGCGGCGATCACGGCGCTTTCCGAGGACTGGCAAAAGATAAACGTCAAGCATCTCGCGCTCAGCGGGTCGAGCCTCGACGAACAGCACAGCTGGCACGCCGATATCGCGCGGCTGTTCGGGCTGGAGGTCGATTTCCCCTGCGCCCACGATTCGGGACTGCAACTGTCGCGCCTGTTCGGCATGATGCACGACAAGGAGGACGCCAACCGCCCCATCCGCAAGAGCTTCCTGATCGACCCCGGAATGCGCGTTGCGATGCTGTTCGAATACCCGCTCTTCGTCGGACGCAATATCGAGGAGGTGCTGCGCGTGGCCAAGGCGCTGCAAATGCACGCCGATACCGGCGCGGCAACGCCCGCCGACTGGCAGGGCGGCGACATGGTCATCATCCCCGACAACCGCTCCGAGCAGGAAGTGATCCGCCAGTTCGGCACCGCGTCCGAGCTGCTTTTGCCCTATTTGCGCGTGACCGGCGCAACCTGATCCCGCGGCTGATCGAGGATGGCAGCGGGCAGGCGCACCGGGCGGCCCGCCCGCGACAGGCAGGCCACCGTCACCACCGCGCGAAACAGCAGATCCTCGCCGCGCCATACCGATTGCGCCATCTCCAGCCGGGCCCCCGTCGCGCGCAGCGTCCGCGTCTCGATCCCGAGCGCATCGTCAAGCCGCGCAGGCGCGAGAAAATCCGCCTCCACCCGCCGCACGACAAACACGGTGCCCGCCTCGCGCATGGCATTCTGGTCCAACCCCAGATCGCGCACCCACGCGCTACGGGCGCGCTCGATGAATTTCAGGAAATTGGCGTGATAGACGATGCCGCCCATGTCGGTATCCTCGTAATGGACCTGGACAGCATAGCGATGGGTCATGGCCTGCCTCTCCTGTTGCGCGCCGCAGCCTAGGATCGCGACCCGGTCAGGTCCAGCCGAATGAGACGGCGCCTCGTGCCGAACGCATCGGGGATGGTCCCGACGCGGTGCCCCGGGCCCGTACCTCCGGCAATCCCCCGCCGATCCGCCCGCAAACAGCCCTTTCGCCCGGCCCGCACGCCCCCTATAACGGCGCATGGCCCTGGGGCATCCCCGAGTCGCGGGGCCTTTCACCTATGGGGCAACAGGATACGGGCACAGATGGCGATGTTTGACAGAATTCCGAGCTTCTTTTCCTCGGACATGGCGATTGATCTCGGCACCGCCAACACACTCGTCTACGTCAAGGGCCGCGGCATTATCCTCAACGAGCCCTCGGTCGTGGCCTACCACGTCAAGGACGGGGTCAAGAGGGTGCTCGCCGTGGGCGAGGACGCCAAGCTCATGCTGGGCCGCACCCCCGGTAGCATCGAGGCCATCCGGCCCATGCGCGAGGGCGTGATCGCCGATTTCGACACCGCCGAGGCGATGATCAAGCACTTCATCCGCAAGGTGCACAAGCGCTCGACCTTCTCCAAGCCCAAGATCATCGTCTGCGTCCCGCACGGCGCCACCCCGGTCGAGAAACGCGCCATCCGCCAGTCGGTGCTGTCGGCCGGGGCCCGCCGCGCCGGGCTCATCGCCGAGCCCATCGCCGCGGCCATCGGCGCGGGCATGCCGATCACCGATCCCACCGGCTCGATGGTCGTCGATATCGGCGGCGGCACCACCGAGGTGGCGGTGCTGTCCCTCGGCGATATCGTCTATGCCCGCTCGGTGCGGGTGGGCGGCGACCGCATGGACGAGGCGATCATCAACTACCTGCGCCGCCAGCAGAACCTGCTGGTGGGCGAATCCACCGCCGAGCGGATCAAGACCACCATCGGCACCGCGCGGATGCCCGATGACGGGCGCGGCGCGTCGATCCGGGTGCGCGGGCGCGACCTCCTGAACGGCGTGCCCAAGGAGACCGAGATCAGCCAGGCGCAGGTGGCCGAAGCACTGGCCGAACCGGTGCAGCAGATCACCGAGGCGGTGATGACCGCGCTCGAGGCGACGCCGCCGGACCTCGCCGCCGATATCGTGGATCGCGGGGTGATGCTGACGGGCGGCGGGGCGCTTCTGGGCGATCTCGACCTGGCGCTGCGCGAGCAGACCGGGCTCGCCGTCTCGATCGCCGATGACAGCCTCAACTGCGTGGCACTGGGCACCGGCAAGGCGCTCGAATTCGAGAAACAGCTGCGCCACGCGATTGACTACGACAGTTAACCGGCCCACCTTTTAACGCTAAAGGGGTTGCCAGTGGCCAGCGACCGCGGACAGAGCAACGACTACCGGGGCCCGCTGAGGCGATTGCTCCTCGGGGTTCTGCTTGTCTGCCTTGTCGGCATCTTCCTGCTCTGGCGCATCGACAGCCCGCGGGTCGAACGGTTTCGCGCACAGGTGGTGGACCGGGTCGTGCCCTCGATGGACTGGGCGATGGCGCCGGTCACCGGCGCGGTCCACATCCTGCGCGATTTCCAGTCCTACCAGCGCATGTACGAAAAAAATCGCGAGCTGCGCCGCGAGCTTCAGCAGATGAAGGCATGGAAGGAAGCGGCGCTGCAACTGGAGCAGGAAAACGCCCGCCTGCTCGATCTCAACAACGTGCAACTTGATCCGCGGCTCACCTATGTCACCGGCGTGGTGATGGCCGATAGCGGGTCGCCCTTCCGGCAATCGGTGCTGCTCAACGTGGGCGCGCGCGACGGCATCATGGAAGGCTGGGCGGCGATGGACGGGCTCGGGCTCGTCGGGCGCATCTCTGGCCTGGGGCGGAATACCGCGCGCGTGATCCTGCTCACCGATACGTCGAGCCGCTTGCCGGTGACGATCCAGCCCTCGGGGCAGCACGCGCTGGTGATCGGCGACAACTCTCCCGCGCCGCTCCTGGATTTCATCGAGAACCCGGACCAGATCCGCCCCGGCGACCGGGTGCTCAGCTCGGGGGATGGCGGGGTGTTCCCGGCGGGGCTCGCCGTCGGGCAGGTGGTGGCCGACCCCGGCGGGCGGATGCGGGTACGCGTCGCCGCCGACTACGAACGGCTCGAATTCCTGCGCGTGCTGCGCAGCTACGATCACGAACGGATCGACGATCCCGGCGACCTGATCGCCCCCACCGCCCCCGCGACCGCCCCGGCGCCCCCGGGCCCCGCGCCGCAGGCAGCGGCAGAGGCTGGCAATGGCTAGAACCGGCACGCTTCACCTGTGGCTCATGCGGGCGCTCTTCGCCGCGCTGGCCTTTGCGCTCGTCTTCGCGCGGCTCTTGCCGCTCGACATGGCTCCGCCGGGCTTGGCGGGACCGGACCTGTTCCTCGCGCTCGCCTTTGCCTGGGCGGTGCGGCGGCCGGAATACGTGCCTCCGCTTCTCGTGGCCGGGCTGGCGCTGGCGATGGATCTGCTGTTGCAGCGCCCCCCCGGCCTGTGGGCGGCACTGACACTCGTTGGTTGCGAAACGCTGCGCCGCCGCGCGCCCGCGCTGCGCGACCTGACCTTCCTTGCGGAATGGGCGACGGTGGCGGGCACGCTGGCGGCGATGACGTTCGCGTACCGCCTGGTGATGGCCATGCTGCTGGTGGACCAGGCTCCGCTCGGGCTCAGCCTGATGCAGCTTTTCGCGACCCTCATCGCCTACCCGCTGGTGGCGGCGTTGTCTCATCTCGTCTTCGGGGTGCGCAAGCGCGTGCCCGGTGAACTCGCAACCGGGAGGCAGACGCCATGAGACGCCCCACCCGCGACCGCGCCGAAGGCCAGCGCCGCGTCACGCGGCGCGCGCTCGTGCTCGGTGGTGCGCAGGTGGCGGTGCTGGGCGCTCTGCTGTTCCGCATGAACCACCTTCAGGTCGATCAGGCCGACGAGTTCCGCCTGCTGGCCGACGAGAACCGCATCAACCTCCAGCTTCTCGCCCCCGCGCGCGGCCGCATCTTCGACCGCGAGGGCCGCGTCATCGCCGAGAACGTGCCCAGCTACCGAATCACCATCACGCGCGAACAGGCGGGCGACGCCGAGGCGGTGCTCGACCGGCTCGCCCGGCTGGTCGATATCGCGGCGGGAGAGCTGGAAAAGGCCCGCCGCGACCTGGCCGAGCTGCGCGGCGACACGCCGGTGACGGTGGCCGACCGCGTGGACTGGGAGGCGATCGCCCGCATTGCGGTCAACGCCCCCGCCCTGCCCGGCGTGATGCCCGAGGTGGGGCTGTCGCGCCGCTACCCGCTGGGCGCGGCCTATGCCCACACAATCGGCTATGTCGGCGATGTCAGCGCGCGCGACATCGAACGGCTGGAGGCCCCCGAGGCGCTGCTGCGCCTGCCACGCTTCCAGATCGGCAAGATCGGGCTCGAGGCCGAGCTCGAACGCTCGCTGCGCGGCGAGGCGGGCACCCGCCGCGTCGAGGTCAACGCCGCCGGCCGGGTCATGCGCGAGCTCGAACGCGAAGAGGGCCGCCCCGGCGCGGATGTCCAGGTCACCTGCGACAACGCGCTCCAGACCTATGCCCATGCGCGGCTGCGCGGCGAGGGGGCGGCGGCGGTGATGCTCGACTGCGAGAGCGGCGATATCCTCGTCTGCGCCTCCAGCCCCGGATTCGATCCCAACCTCTTCGTGCGCGGCATCTCCAGCGCCAATTACCGCGCTCTGCTCGACGACCCGCTGCGCCCGCTGCCCAACAAGGCGGTGCAGGGCATCTATCCGCCCGGCTCCACCTTCAAGATGGTGACCGCGCTTGCCGCGCTTGAGGCCGGGCTCGTCGATTACAACGAAACCGTCTACTGCCCCGGCTTCAAGGAGGTCAGCGGGCGGCGCTTTCACTGCTGGAAACGCGGCGGCCACGGCAATGTCGACCTGCACCGCTCGCTGCGCAACAGTTGCGACGTCTATTACTACGAGATGGCGATGCGGGTCGGCATCGAGGGTATCTCGGCGATGGCGCAGCGGTTCGGAATCGGGGTGCAGTTCGACCTGCCGATGACAAGCGTGGCAGAGGGACTCGCCCCCTCGCGGCAGTGGAAGCTGGCCTATCGCGGCACACCGTGGATGGTCGGCGACAGCGCCAACACCGCGATTGGCCAGGGCTTCGTGCTCGCCTCACCGCTGCAACTCGCGGTGATGTCGGCGCGGCTCGCCACCTCGCGGGCGGTTGTTCCGCGGCTGGTGAAATCCATCGACGGGGTGGATCAGCCCACCGGCCACGGCGACAGCCTCGGCCTCAACGAAAATCACCTGCGCGAAATCCGCCGCGCCATGTTCGCCGTCAGCAACAGCCCCCGCGGCACCGCCTATCGCAGCCGCATCGCCGAGGACAGCCTGCGCCTCGCGGGCAAGACCGGCACCAGCCAGGTGCGCAATATCTCCACGTCAGAGCGCGAGGGCGGCGTTCGCTCCAACTCCGACCTGCCCCGCGCACAGCGCGACCATGCGCTCTTCGTCAGCTTCGCCCCGCATGACGCGCCGCGTTTCGCGCTGTCGGTGGTGGTCGAGCACGGCGGCGGCGGATCGACCGCGGCGGCGCCCATCGCGCGCGACATCATGCTCCAGGCGCTCTATGGCGGCGACCCGCCGCTCTCCGCCTACCCCGCCTCCGACCGCCCGCGCATCCGCACCCTGCAGGAAGAGCTGCGCCGAGAGCGCGAGCGCCCCGCCACGGAGACGAGCGACCGCGCATGAGCTATCTCGAACATACCGTAAAGTCGGTCCCCGCGGGCCCGCGCAAGATCCTGTACCTGAACTGGCCGCTCGCCATCCTGCTGGCCAGCGTGGCCTCCATCGGCTTCCTGATGCTCTACTCGGTGGCGGGCGGATCGCTCTCGACATGGGCCGAGCCACAGATGAAACGCTTCGCCGCCGGCTTCGCGGGGATGATCGTGGTGGCGCTGGTTCCGATCTGGTTCTGGCGCAACATGTCGCTGCTGGCCTACCTCGCCTCGCTCGCGCTGCTGGTGGCCGTGGCGCTCATAGGCATCGAGGGCAAGGGCGCGCAACGCTGGCTCGACCTGGGCGTCATGCGCATCCAGCCCTCCGAACTGGTCAAGATCACCCTCGTCATGGTGCTCGCCGCCTATTACGACTGGCTGCCCATGTCGCGCATTTCGCGGCCCGTCTGGGTGCTCATCCCGGTTACGGTCATCCTCGTGCCGGTGGGCATGGTGTTGCGCCAGCCCGATCTCGGCACCTCGATCCTGCTGGTGTTGGGCGGCGGCGCGATGATGTTCGTCGCGGGCGTCCACTGGGCCTATTTCGCGACCGTGATCGCGCTGGGGCTGGGCACCGTCTTTGCCGTCTTTACCAGCCGCGGCACCGATTGGCAGCTTCTGGAGAATTACCAGTACCGCCGCATCGACACCTTCCTAAACCCCGACAGCGACCCGCTCGGCGCGGGCTATCACATCACCCAGTCCAAGATCGCGCTGGGCTCGGGCGGCTGGACGGGGCGCGGCTTCATGCAGGGCACGCAGACGCGGCTCAACTTCCTGCCAGAAAAACACACCGATTTCATCTTCGTCACGCTGGCCGAGGAATTCGGCTTCATCGGCGCGGCCTCGCTCCTGGGGCTCTACACCCTCGTCATCGTGTTCTGCGTGGCCTCGGCGCTCACCAACCGCGACCGGTTCTCGTCGCTGCTGACGCTGGGGGTGGCGATGACGTTCTTCCTGTATTTCGCCGTCAACATGGCGATGGTCACGGGGCTGATGCCGGTGGTCGGCGTGCCGCTGCCGCTGGTCAGCTATGGCGGCTCGGCGATGCTGGTGCTGATGCTTGGCTTCGGCCTCGTGCAGAGCGCACATGTCCACAAACCGAGGTAATCCCATGACCGCCAACATCCTCTTTGCCGCCGGTGACACGCGGTGGACCACCTACGAGGCCCCGCTGCGCCGCGCGCTCGACCGCGCAGGCGTCACCGCCCACCTCGCCACCGACATCGCGCCCCAAGAGGTGGATTACATCGTCTACGCCCCCGACAGCCCGGTGCAGGATTTCACCCCCTTCACCCGCGCCCGCGCGGTGCTCAACCTCTGGGCCGGGGTGGAAAATATCGTGCCCAACCCGACGCTGCATATCCCGCTGGCGCGCATGGTCGATCACGGGTTGACGAGCGGCATGGTGGAGTGGGTCACCGGCCACGCGCTGCGCCACCATCTCGGGATGGATACCCACATCCTCCACCAGGACGGGGTCTGGCGTCCCGACGCCCCGCCGCTGGCCTCGGATCGCCGGGTCAGCGTTCTGGGCCTCGGCGCGCTCGGGGCCGCCTGCGCGCAGATGCTCGCCACGCTGGGGTTTGCCGTGACCGGCTGGAGCCGCACACCCAAGTCGATCGACACCCTGCGCTGCCTCTCGGGCAAGGACGGGCTGCGCACGGCCCTGCAAGAGGCCGATATCCTCGTCCTCCTGCTGCCCCTCACGCCCGAAACGGAGAACCTGCTGAATGCCGCGCGCCTCGCCCTCCTGCCCACGGGCGCGGTGATCCTCAACCCCGGGCGCGGGCCGCTGATCGACGACGACGCACTCATTGCCGCGCTCGACACGGGCCATATCGGCCACGCCACGCTCGATGTCTTCCGCGAGGAACCGCTGCCGCCCACCCATCCCTTCTGGGCGCATCCCCGCGTGACGGTCACGCCGCACATCGCCTCCGAGACGCGGCCCGAAACGGCGGCGCAGGTGATCGCCGAGAACATCCGCCGCGGCGAGGCGGGCGAGCCGCTCCTGCACCTGGTGGACCGCGACGCGGGGTATTGACGGGGGGGAGGCCAGGGCGGGACTGGCCTGTTCCTGCCATTCGTCACCCATCCCGCGCGGAATCAAGGCGTGCTTGCACGCCGCCGCGCAGCGCCCGACCGCCCCCCGGGCGGGCGCTTTTGCAACGTCCAAGCCCGCACGATCGTTGAAGTATTCTGCACCATAAAGTGAAGACCACAAGCGTTTGAGCGCCCCCCCGCGGTCGGGCACTGCGCGGCTCCCCAACCGCTGCCCGATGACCGTTCAAGGCCACCACGCTCCCCCTACCGCAACCGCGGCGGCCGCTCCGGGTCCGACCCCGGCGCCGCCGGTGTGACCCGCACCTCCGGCTCCGGCAGATCGAACCGCAGCCCGCAGCCCGCCATCCGCGCCAGCACCGGGTCGCTCGCGTCGAAAAACCCCACGTCGAGCGCCGCCGCCTCCAGCCCGGAAAAGGCCAGCACCTCCGACACCGCCCGCGCCAGCGCGCCCTCCGCGCCCGGCGCGGCCCCGACAAAGCCCAGCAAATGCCCCTGCGCGCCATCCTCGTAGCGCGCGGCCACCAGCCACGCGGCGCGCGCCATCCCGGCCATGCCCGCCAGCCGCGCATCCAGCGCGCGCAGCACCGCCTCGGGCAGCCCGCCGGGCACGCGGAATTCCACCGGCCGCACGGCGACCTCCTCGGGCGCCTCCGACAGCATCTCCGTCAGCCAGTCCATCGCCTGCGCAGGCAGCAGGATCGCCGAGGGCGCCACCCCGAGGTTGAGCCCCAACCCCAGCCCCTGCCCGGCCAGCATCCCGGCCAGCGCCCGCCCCGACAGCGCGGCATAGGGCGCGGGCCCCTCGGCAAATTCCGCCAGCCGCGCCTCGGTATCGAATGCCAATACGCAATCGCCACCCTCCGGCGCGATCACCACCGGGTCGATGCGGTCGCCCTCCGCCTCGCGTGTCAGCAGCAGGCACAACTCGCTCGCCGCCAGCCGCTCGTAGAATCGCAGCCGCGCCCCCTCGTCGCCCGGCGCGGTCTCCATCGCCGCGTGCGCGGCATCCAGCGGGGTCATCTCAGTCACCCAGAACCTCTCTCACCGTGCCCCGCAGCGCCGGGAGCACCTCGTCGCCGAACCACGGGTTCTTCTTCAACCACGCGCTATTGCGCCAGGACGGGTGCGGCAAGGGAAACCTGCGCGGTGCATGGTCGCGCCAGCCGCGCACCGTCTCGGTCACCCCCGCCCGCGTGCCAAGGTGATAGCGATGCGCGTGCCCGCCCACCAGCACTGTCAGAGCCACGTCCGGCAGATGCGCCATCACCCGGTCATGCCATGTCTGCCCGCAGATCGCGGGTGGCGGCAGGTCGGCCCCCTTGGCATCATAACCCGGAAAGCAGAACGCCATCGGCACGATGGCCACCCGGTCGCGGTCGTAGAACTCCGCCGCGCTCACCCCCAGCCAGTCGCGCAGCCGCTCGCCGGACGGATCGTCGAAGGGCCGCCCCGAGCGATGCACCCGCAGCCCGGGCGCCTGCCCCGCGATCAGGATGCGCGCCGTGGGGCGGAACCAGACCACCGGGCGCGGCGCGTGCGCCGTCTCGGTCGCGGCGAATCGATCGGCACACAAACGACAAGACCGGATTTCAGCACCGAGCGCCATTTGCGGCGAACCGTGCGGTTCGCGCGCCGAACCTGTAGGTTCAGTCAAGCGTGACCCCCGCCTCGCGCATCGCCGCCTCGGCCTGCGCGAGTGATCCGTCGAGGTCGATCGCCCGGCACAGATCGCGCCGCACGGTGACCCTGTAGCCGAGTTTCGCGGCGTCAAGTGCCGAGAATTGCACGCAAAAATCCGTGGCCAGCCCGACCATCACCAGCCTGGTGATGCCACGGGTCTGAAGATACCCGTCAAGCCCGGTATGCGTCGCCCGGTCATTCTCGAAGAACGCAGAATAACTGTCTATTTTCAATGACATACCCTTGCGGATAATCAGGTGCGCGGGGGTCGTGTCGAGATCCGGATGAAACGCCCCGCCATGGCTCCCCTGCACACAATGGTCCGGCCACAACACCTGAGTGCCGTACTCCATCTCCACCGTCTCGAACGGCGCCTTGCCCGGGTGCTCCGAGGCAAACGAGGAATGCCCGGCGGGGTGCCAGTCCTGCGTCAGGATTATCTCTTTGAAATCAGTCATCAAGGCGTTGATCTTCGGCACGATCTCATCCCCGCCCGGCACCGCCAGCGCGCCCCCGGGACAGAAATCGTTCTGAACGTCGATCACCAGTAATGCAGCCGTCATGCCCGCCTCCTTCGCGCCCCATGGCTAGGACGCGGGCCGTCCTGCGTCAATCCCGGCCCTTGCCCACAAGCCCCGGCGCGCGTAAATCCCGCACCATGCACCGGATCACCGCCCTCTACCATTTCGCCCGTCTTGATGACCCCGCCACCCTGCGCGCACCGCTTCTCGCCCTGTGCGAATCCGAAGGTGTGCGCGGCACATTGCTGCTCGCGCGCGAGGGAATTAATGGAACGATTTCCGGCTCTTGCGAGGGCGTAACCCGCGTTCTCGACCATCTCCGCGCGCTGCCCGGATGCGCCGAGCTCGCGTGGAAGGACAGCCAAAGCGCCACCCCGCCCTTCGGTCGCATGAAGGTGCGCGTCAAACGCGAGATCGTGACGATGGGGGTCGCCGATGTCGATCCGCGCGCCGCGACCGGCCACTATGTCGCCCCCGCCGAGTGGAACGCGCTGATCGCGGCCCCCGATGTCGCGGTGATCGACACCCGCAACGCCTACGAAGTGGCCATCGGCAGCTTCGAAGGGGCCGTGGATCCCGGCACCGACAGCTTTCGCGATTTCCCAGCGTGGTGGCAGGCCAACAAGGATCGGTTTCACAACAAGCGCGTGGCGATGTTCTGCACCGGTGGGATTCGTTGCGAGAAATCAACGAATTACCTGCTTAGCCAAGGGGTGGAGGAGGTCTATCACCTCAAGGGCGGCATCCTGAAATACCTCGAGGAGGTGCCCAAGGAACAGAGCCTGTGGCGCGGCGCGTGTTTCGTTTTCGATGGTCGCGTTTCGGTGGAACACGGGCTGCGCGCCGGGCCGCACGTGCTCTGCCATGCCTGCCGCCGCCCTATCCTGCCCGAGGACCGCGCACGCCCCGAATACGAGGCCGGTGTCGCCTGCCACCATTGCACCCACGAGACCAGCGCCGAGGACAAGGCCCGCTTTCGCGAACGGCAGAAACAGGTCGCCCTCGCCGCGGCGCGCGGCGAGCGGCATATCCGATGGATGGCCGAGGGCTGAACCGGCTGAATTTACTCACAAAACTTCGAACAACTTGTCCCGCGCGCCCTGCCCGCGCACCAGCCTGAGCCGCGTTTTCGGCACCCCGATGGCCTTTGCCAGAAGTGCCTGCACCGCGGCATTCGCCTTGCCATCCTCGGGCGGCACGGTGACGTAGACACGCAGGCTGTCCCCCTCCGCCACGATCCGCGCACGCGAGGCCCGCGGCGTCACCCGCAGGGAAAAGCGGGTGCCCGGCGCTGCAAGATGGCCCAGGTCGGGATGATCCATGCTGACACGCCTCCTCGCGTCCGGGTCGCTACCGACGGCAATGATGGCACGCCCGCCCCCCGCAGTCGAGAGCCGGGGGCCGCGTTCGCCGGGTGGCCTTATCCGCCGCCATCGCTGTCCTCGTCAGGTTGCAAGAGGCTGATCTCGCCCGCCGCTTCGAGCCGGCGCACGGCGTTCACGACCTCGGTCTGCGCGGCCTCGGCCTCGCGCGGGCGCACGCGCCCACGCTCCGCGATTTCCTCGCGCAGCGCGTCAGCCATGCGTTTCGACATGTTGGACAGCAGGAATTCGGCCACCGGGGCCAGCGCGCCATCAAGCGCCCCGGCCAGCGCGGCGACCTGCACAGGCTGATCCACCTCGCGCAGGATGCGCGGGATATCGGTCGGATTGACGCGGTCGGGCAGGTGCAGGAACGTAAAAATCGCGCGCCGCACCAGCGCGGCGAAATCCTCGTCGGTGTCTTCAAGACCCTCGAGCACCTCGTCGCGGATGATTGCGGCCGAGTAGTTGAGGATCGCGCCCACCCGTTCCACCGCCCCGTCGGCAAAGGCACTCTGCGGCACGTCCTGGATCTGCGCCGCGAGCGCGAGGCCGATGCGGTCCACCGCCTCGGGCGAGACAGAGCCGGTCTGCGAAATGGCGTAGGTGATGCGCCGCGCCGCCGCACCGGGCAGCCGCCCGAGCAGATCGGCGGCGCGTGCGACGTCGAGCTTGGAAAGGATGACGGCGGCGACCTCGGCGCTTTCCTCTTCGAGGATGGGGGCGAGTGTTTCGGGATCGGTGGCCTTCACCAATTCCCAGGGGTCGCCATATTGGCGCACACCCGCCTCCTTGCGCAGGCGGGCGGCGGTCTGTGGGCTGATCCGCCCGTCGAGCGCCGACAGCGCACCGGGCAGGCCGCGCGGAAAGGTCAGACCCATCCCTTCGAGTTCATTGGCGAATTCGGCCACCACATCGGCCAACGTGCCGCGATCCACATAGCGCATCGACCCCATCTGTGTGGTCAGTCGTCCCTGTAATTCGTCCGGCAAATCCGAAAGGGACACGTCCGCCCCCTCGTTCATCAGGAAGCGCACGATGATCGCGGCCTTCTGCGCGCGCGACAGATGCGCCGCCGCGCCGCGCGGCCGCGGCCCCTCGATCCGTGCGGGTGGTGCGTTCATGCCTCGGTCCCCGTTGCCCCGATCCTTGCGCGAGCATAGGGCACGATCCGTCAACAAAGCCTGAACGCGACCACGATTTCTCTTTGGTCAAAATACTCCGGGGAGTCGCCCCGCACGGGTGGCGGAGGCAGCGCCCCCGATCCCGCGCTCAGCCGTCCTGTTCGGCGAGGAATTTCTCGGCGTCGAGCGCGGCCATGCAACCCATACCGGCGCTGGTGACCGCTTGGCGGTAGATATGATCGGTCAGGTCACCGGCGGCGAAAAGCCCCGGAACCGAGGTGCGGGTGCTACCCGGTTCGACCTTGACATAATCGCCGTGATGCATCTCGACCTTGCCTTTCACAAGCTCGCTCGCCGGGGCGTGGCCAATGGCGATGAACACGCCCTTGCAGGGGATTTCCGTGATCTCGCCGGTCTCGACATGCCTCACCCGGACGCCCTCGACACCCTTGGGGTTGTCGGTGCCGGTCACCTCCTCGAGCGTGTGGAACCACAGCGGCTCGATCTTGGGGTGCTTGAACAGCCGATCCTGCAAAATCTTCTCGGCGCGCAACTCGTCGCGGCGGTGGATGAGAGTGACCTTGGAGGCGAAATTTGTCAGGAACAGCGCCTCTTCGACGGCGGTGTTGCCGCCGCCCACCACCACGATCTCTTGCCCACGGTAGAAGAATCCGTCGCAGGTTGCGCAGGCCGACACACCGAACCCCTTGAACGCTTCCTCGCTCTCCAGTCCCAGCCATCTCGCGCGGGCACCCGTGGCGAGGATCACCGCATCGGCAGTGTAAGTCGCGCCGCTGTCGCCCTTGGCGGTGAAGGGGCGGCTCTCGGTGTCGAGGTCGGTGATGATGTCGCCCACGATCTCGCAGCCCATGGCCTTGGCGTGGGCCTCCATGCGCACCATCAGGTCGGGGCCCTGCACCTCGGTATCGCCGGGCCAGTTCTCCACCTCGGTGGTGGTGGTGAGCTGCCCGCCCGGTTCGATCCCCTGCACCAGCATCGGCTCCAGCATGGCGCGGGCGGCGTAGACGCCAGCGGTATAGCCCGCAGGGCCGGACCCGATGATGAGGCACTTGGTGTGGCGTGTCTTGGGCATGGCTGCTCTTTCGTTGAAAACCGGATATCGCGCGGAGATATAGCGGCGCGGGACGGGGCATGTAACCCCTTGCAAGGCGGCAATGCGTCGCCATCAGACCCTCGCATCCGAAATTATCTTGCGCATAGGCGAAATATTATTGCGCGCGCCCGCATGGCTGCTATAACATCCGCGAAAATAAACAGGAGAATGCGATGGCGGGCACGCGTCTCGATCCGATCGACCGAAGGATACTGGCAGAATTGCAGGCCGACGGCCGGATGACCAATGTCGAGCTGGCCAAGCGTGTCGGGATTTCCGCCCCGCCCTGCCTGCGGCGGGTGCGCGCCCTGGAAGAGCAGGGGTATATCCGCGGCTATCACGCCGATATCGACGCGCGCGAGTTGGGCTTCGAGGTGCAGGTCTTTGCCATGGTCGGCCTGCAAAGCCAGGCCGAGGCGGACCTGTCGGCCTTCGAGGCGCGGTGCCGGGCCTGGCCGCTGGTGCGCGAGTGCCACATGCTCAACGGCGAGGTGGATTTCATTCTCAAATGCGTCGCCCCCGACCTGTCGACCTTCCAGCGGTTCCTGACCGAGGAACTGACCGCGGCAGAGAACGTGGGCAGCGTCAAGACCTCACTGGTGATCCGCGGAGCCAAGGACGAGCCCGGCGTGCCCTTCGAGATTCTAGAGGCTCGGCTCGAACGACCGGCCTGAGCAGGGCGGCGGCCTCAGACCAGATCGAGCGCCTCGGGCGCGTCGAGCGGCAGGCGCATCTGGGCCATAGGTCCGAAATCGCACGGCTTGGGAATATGGGGAAAGGCCGCCATGACCTGCCGCAAGGTGGCATCGTCGAGTTCGCGCTCGAACCCGGCACCGGGGTGAAAGCTCTCGGTTTCCAGCCCGTTCACCATGATCACCGCGTGCCGGCGCAAGGCGAGATGGTAGAAGGTCACCGGCTGGCGTGACACCATGCGGATCGCGTGCACCCCATCGGCCATCGCGTGCACCGGCGACAGAACCCCGTCCGCCCCGATCCGCGCGCGTAACCGGCAAGGACGGCTTAGAAGCCGCGCGCCGGGTCCCATCACGAGATCGGCCATAGGCCGCCCGAGACCGAAGGCGTCGGCCATCACCCGCGTCAGCGGTGTGCCCTCGCCAGAACGGTCAGGCCCTATCGTGACCGAGCCGTTCCAGATCACCGGGACCGCGCCACCCGCGGCGGTGACGATCATGTCGCCGGGCACCAGATCCTCGACCGCCACCGGGCCGCGTGACGTCGAAACGAGCGCCCCGTGCGCGAAGGCAGCATGGGCCGCGTCGAGCAGCAGCAGCGACGGGAGGTGGCGCTCCTGCGTCATGAGTCGCCCCTCGGCATCGCGCCAAACGCAGGAATACCGACGTGTTGCCTCCTGCGCCCGGGCCGCCGGGGGCGCGGAGGGGAGATCGACGCCGAAGCGGTGCATGCTCATGTCGTGTCACCTCATGATCAGGGCCGTCTTGGCCGCACCGGACCTCCGGCGGCGACGACAGTCAGACATTTGGCGATTTGTGTGACGCGCAAATCGGGCAATTCTGCGCTCTCGCGCCAGAATCTTCGTGGCATTGACCGTGTTTTCGACATAGTCGCCTTCGGTCGAGATCATTGTTTCGCTGTGCGCCCACAGTGAACCTCGCGAAAGCACAAGGGCCGCCACGGGGCAGCCCTTGCCTGCTCTTCGGTCGCCCTGCGCCGGTGGCGGCGCGCAGCTCAGGCGGTCTTGCGCGGGCGCAACAGCGCGAACATGCGGGCATGACGCCCGTCGCGTCGCACCTGGCGGTGATAGGGCAACGCGGGCGCAGCCTCCTTGCTGTGCTCGACCACGGATTTCAACCAACGTGCCTTCATCTGTTCGATCCTCTTGCCTGCGCCGCTTGGCGGCATTGTTACCTCATCCGCAACGATGCGCGGGGTTTGCGGCGAGGTTTTGACGGAAAAGGTTAGAATCCGGGCAATACGGGGGCGATGCCGGGACGGGAGTCGAAACGGGCGGGAACGCCGACCCTCAGCGTTCGCCCGTATCGAAGCCGGCCTCGCGCATCAGCTTGTCGGACGCCTCCTCGACCTCCGACTCCAGACGCCGCATGAACGTCCCCCTCGGCAGGCCCGGCGCAATCTCGGGCAGGAACTCCACCACCGCGAGGCCCGGCTTCCGCAGGATGCCCTTGCGCGGCCAGAAGACGCCGACATTGGTCGCCGCCGGCACACAAGTCTGGCCAAGCTCCTCGTAGAGCACGCCAGCGCCAATCTTGTAGGGCTTCTTCACTCCCGGCGCGACGCGGGTGCCCTGCGCGTAGATAATGAGCTGTCCCGGCTCCTGCCGTCCGCGCGCCACGTCCTCGACCATCTTGCCGATGGCCTGGCTGCGCTTGCCTCGATCCACCGGCACGCAGCCGATACGCAGCGCGTATTGCCCGATCACCGGTGCCCACATCAATTCCCGCTTCATGATGAACTTGCCCGCCGGGATGCTGCCGAAGATGAGGATGATGTCGAGAAAGCTCTGGTGCTTGGAGGCGATCAGCACTTCACCCCGGGGCGGTGTGCCGCGCACCTCGGTGCGCAGGCCGACCATCCACGCCGCGGTGAAGCGAACCCAGCGGCAAAAGGCCTTGCACGCTATGCGCGCGCCACGCGGACTGACCAGCGCCCATGGCAGGAACACGATCCCCAGCACCGCCATCGCCAGGTACATCTGGACCACGAAAACGAGGGACCGAAGCCATTGCAGGGCGTGTGTCATGGCATCTTCTCCAGTCTGCGGCGCGCGGCGGCGCGGGTCGCGGCAAAAGCGACCAGCCCGGCAAGCGGCGGGATCAGCAGCGGCAAGAGCCAGTGCCAGCCCTGGAAGCCAAGCCCGGTGAGAAACCCGCCCTCGATCCGCGCCGATGGCAGCGCGAGGATGGCGAGGCATCCCAGCACCGTCCCGATGGCCGCACCCCCGAGGCCCCGCACGGCAAAGCGGCGCACAAAGGCCCGCGCGATGAAATCATCCTGCGCGCCGACGAGGCGCAGCACGGTGATGACTTGCGCGTTGGCCGCCAGCGCCGCCTGCGCCGCAAGCGTGATCATCGCCGCCATCGCCGCCCCGATGAGCGCCAGCGACAGCCAGCCCAGAAGCCGCAGTCGCGACGCGGCCTGCACCAGCGGTCTGCGCCAGCGCGTGTGATCGTCGAGAACGGCACCCGGCACCTCGGCTGCCAGCCGCAACCGCAGTCCCTGCACGTCGAACCCCGCCTCGGTCTCTGTCACTTCGATCAGCCGCGGGATGGGCAATTGATCGAGCGGCAGGTCGGGGCCGAACCACGGCTCAAGCAGCGCCGCCTGCTCGGCATCGTCGAGCGCGCGGGCGCGCGCAACACCGGAGGTGGTCTCGAGCACCCGCAGCGCCGCCTCGGTCTGCGCCGCCATCTGCCCCTCGGGCGCGGAGATGCGCACCGTCGCCGTGCGGGCAAGCTCGTTACTCCAACGGTCCGCCAGCCGCCCGGTGGCCAGCGACAGCGCCAGCGCAAAAACCGCGAGAAAGGCCATCGCCGCGGCGGTGAACAGCGTCAGCGTGGCGGTGAAGCCGCTCGGCGGCACGACCCGGTCAGCCTGCGGGTCACCGGGCAATAGCTGCGAGAGGAAACCGGACAGCACCGTCAAAGGTCCGCCCCCGCAAGCTGAAGCCGCCGTCCGGCGATGCGCAGCACCCGGGCCTGGACATGGGTCTTGGCGGCGCGGATCAGCGCCAGATCGTGGGTGGCGATGAGGATCGTCTTGCCCATGCGGTTGAGTTCGATCAGCAGGCGCATCAGGCGCTCGGACATCTCCCAGTCGATATTGCCGGTGGGCTCGTCGGCCAGAACTGCGTCGGGCGACATGATGACCGCACGCGCCAGCGCGGCGCGCTGGCGCTCGCCGCCCGAGAGCTCGGGCGGTCGCGCGTGCGCCCGCGCGCGCAAGCCCACCCAGCCGATCAGTTCGCGCAGGTTGGCTTCCTCGGCCAGCAGGTCGCGCGCCGACACCGAGAGCGGCAGGGCGATATTGGCCGCCACGTCGAGATGGTCGAGAAACTGGCAATCCTGGTGGACCACGCCGATGCGCCGCCGCGCCATCGCGATATCGTCGCGGCTCATCTCGCGCCGGTCCTGCCCGAACAGGCGCACCTGCCCCGCCGTGGGCGCGAGCGCGCCGTAACACAGCTTGAGCAGTGTCGTCTTGCCCGAGCCCGAGGGCCCGGTGAGAAAGTGAAACGACCCGGGTGCGAGCGAGAGCGACACGTCGCTCAGCAACTCCCCCCCGCCATAGGAATACCCCACGCCCTCGAGCTCGATCACCGCTTGCGCCTTTTTCTTCCGCAGCCCCCTTCATGCCCCAGAGGTCACACATGTGCAATCACTGGCCGCATGATTCGCTTTGCTCTTTTCGCTTCGTGGATTAGTGCCTATGCTCGCGCCACGGTCGCAAAAGCCGGATAACGGCGGCAAGCAGCAGGCAGCGGGTGAAACCATGAGGCTGACATGTCCGAACTGCGGGGCGCAGTATGAGGTGCCGGACGCGGTGATCCCGGTTTCGGGACGCGATGTGCAATGCTCCAATTGCGGCACAACGTGGTTCCAGAACCATCCCGATCACGAACCTACCGAGCCCGAGCAGCCCGACACCGGCCCCGAGCCAACGGTCGAGCCGGAGGAACGCGCCGAACCGGAGCAAGGCGCGGCGTCGAGACGGCGGATTGATCCGTCGGTTGCCGATATCCTGCGCGAGGAGGCAGACCGCGAGCGCGCCGCCCGCGCCGCCGAGGCCGATGACCGGATCGAGACGCAACCCGATCTCGGCCTTGGCGAGCCCGAACCCGATCAGGCGAAACGCGCACGCCAGGCGCGCGACCGGATGCAGCGGCTGCGTGGGGGGCGCCCCTCAGATACCGAAACGCCGCCGCGCGGCGACCCCGACACAGACGATGACGATAGCGGCGACGTGTTTGACGACGACGAGGATGACGACCTCGATCCTGGTTCGCGCCGCAACCTCTTTCCCGATATCGACGAGATCAATTCCTCGCTGAGCGCCTCGGGGGACTCGGCGGGATCGCTCTCGCCGGCCACGTCGGAAGACTCGCCGCCCGCCCGCCGTGGTGGCGGATTTCGCACCGGGTTCCGACTGGCGGTGGTGGGCTGCGTCGCGGCACTGGTGGTCTACCTGATGGCCCCGCGGATCGCCGGGCTCTGGCCCGCTGCCGAGGCCCCGCTTGCGCAATACGTGCAGGTGGTAGACGGGGTGCGCGCGATGCTGTCGGCGACGGTCGCCGACCTTCTGGCACGTCTCTGACGCCGCTCAGAACCGATCGAGAAGACGGCGCAGGTAATCGAGCTCGATATCTGGGCGCTCGCCTTCGCCCGAGCGGCGGCGGATTTCGTCGAGCAGGTCGCGCGCGCGGCGGTAGACGTCCTCGCCCTGCAACAGGCTGTCCTGGGTGCCCGCGTGACGGCCCTGACCGGCGTCGCGCCCGAGCGGGTCGGCCTGCGCGCGACCGGGGTCGCCACGTCCGTCGCTTGGGCCGCCGGGGTTCGTGTTGCGTGCCATCGCCTCACCCATGCTGCGCATCCCCTCGCGCAGGGCCTCCATCGCGTCCGCCTGGTCCTCGAGCGCACCGGCGAGGTCGTCCTCGCGCAGCGACTGCTCGGCCCCCTCCATGGACCGCTCGGCGCGTTCCAGCGACTCGCGCGCCGCGTCTCCGGCTTCACCGCCAAGTCCCGGCAGCGCGCCACGCTGTTGTTCGAGTTGGCGGCGCAGCACCTCCTGCCGGTCAGCGAGCGATCCGCCCTCGCCGCCGGGACGTGTGCCACCCTCGCCGCCGCCCTGGCCTTGCTGGCCGTCATGGCTCTGCCCGCGGCCCTCGCCGCCCGAGCGGCCCTCGTTCTGCTGTGACTGGCCGGATTGCGCATTCGGGTTGAACTGTTCCTGGAGATCGCGGAACGCCTGATCGGACAATCCCTGCTGGTTACGCAGCGTCTCGGAAAGCCCTTCCATCGCCTGCTGCCCCTCCGAGCCGCCCTGCTGACCTTGCGTGACCTGCATGTTCTCCATCATGCGCTGGAATTCCTCCAGCGCCTGCTGCGCCTCGGCAAAGCGGCCCTGCTCCATCAGCTCCTGAATGCGGTCCATCATGTCCTGCAAATCCTGCTGGGACATACGCATGGAGTTCTCGGCGCTCTGCTGATCGCCGCCGTTCTCGTCCTCACGCTGGGCCTGCTGCATCTTCTGGCGCAAATAATCCTGCGTGGCGTCGCGCAATTCCTGCATGAGACGGGCGATCTCGTCCTCGCTCGCGCCGTTCTTCATCGCCTCGCTCAGCCTCTCCTGCGCCGCGCGCATCCGCTCGAGCGCGTCGCCGACATCGCCATCCTCGATCATCACACCGAGATCCCATAGCGCCTGCGCGATCTCGTCGCGCCCGGCCTCATCGGGACCGCCCGCCGCCACCATCGCCTCGAGCCGCCGCAGGATGGCGCGCAGTTGCAGGTAGGTTCCGCTCGATCGGAAGAGCCCGTCGGTCGGCTCGTAGGAAGTCGCGCGCAGCACCTGCGCCACCCGCGTGGCGTTGTCCCGGCTCCACAGCAGGTCGCGCCGCTGCTCGATCACCGCGGCCGCGAGCGGATCGAAGAAGCGCCGCGCCGGGAGGGTCATCTCCGTCGGGTCGGACTGCCCTTCCTGCCCGATCGCATCCGTCACCGTCATCCGCAACGTCACCGGCAGATGCGCCCAGGGATGCTGGGACAGGTTGGCGATCAGGGTCTCGGTAAACTCGGCCCCGTCGCCCATCATCGGCAGCGGCAGGTCGAGCCGGATGGGCGCGCGCGGCTCGGGCTCGACGGCAAGGCCGTGACGGCGCGCGACGCGCTCCATGTCGAGCGCGATCACCGCTTGGCCACCGGTCACACCGTAATCGTCGCGCGCCTCGAAAGGCTGGCTCATCTGCCCTTCAAAGCTCGTCCGCGCCTCCGAGTCGAGCACCGCCACCTGTGGTGCGGCGTCGGCGACGGCCTCCACCTGCCAGCCGCGCCCGCCCGGGCCGTCGATGCGCAGTACACCGTCCTGCGCGATCTCGAAGCTCTGCTCGGGGCCCGTCTTCGGCCCCGTATCCTCGTCCCCGCCAGAGGCGGTCTCGTGCAGGCTGAGCGCACCCTCCGCGCCGTAGAACCGCAGCGTTACCTCGCTGCCCACCGGCGCATGGATCACGTCCTTCTGATCGGCAAGATAGAGGCTCGGCATGCCAGTATGGCGCGGCGGCTCGATCCAGCCCTCCCACGCCGGTCCCTGCGCCAGCGCCGCGCCGCTCCCGCCACCGGGGCCCTGTTGCGCCACCGTGCCCGCGCGCCAGACCGAGCCGAAGACAAGGCCGATCACCAGCACCAGCAGCGCAATATGACGCAGGCCATAGGGATCGAACCGCGCCAGCCGCAGATCGGGCGGGACGTGCCGCGCACCCGCCGCGCGCGTGGCCATGCGCGCCTGGTGCGCCCGCCACAGGGCGGCAGAGGCGGCATCGTCGCTGCCGA
This sequence comes from Roseovarius nitratireducens, assembly GCF_002925845.1. Classification (GTDB taxonomy): domain Bacteria; phylum Pseudomonadota; class Alphaproteobacteria; order Rhodobacterales; family Rhodobacteraceae; genus Roseovarius; species Roseovarius nitratireducens. The sequence goes on from NZ_PDNI01000065.1 coordinate 333,950, forward strand.
TCGCCTGCGCATCCCCGAGCGCGGCCAGGGGCCGCCCGTCGAGCGATGCGTCGAGCCGGGCCACCGCCTCGGCCCGTCGCGGCCAGCGCAGCCGCAAGAACCCGCGAAGCCCAAGCGCCAGCGCGGCGAGCGCGAGCGTCGCGGTACCGAACCGAAACACGACGGGAGACGCATGCTCGTACAGACCGAGGAACACCCCGCCCGCCACCACGGCCAACAGGCTCAGCAACGGCCAGAAGGCCCGCGCAACCCGTTCGGCCAGCAACCCGGCCCAGGTGAGGCCGAGCGGCAGACGCAGCCGCGCCATCGCCGTTGCCAGAGGATCGCCCGGTCGGGACATCAGCGAAACCGCTCCTTTCAGGCCCGGCGCGACCGCCGCGTCAGAGCCATTCGGGGATGGTATCGCGATTTATCATTTCGTCAAAGGTCGGCCGCGCACGGATCACGGCAAAGTCACGCTCATTGACCAGAATTTCCGGGATGAGCGGCCGCGTGTTGTATTCGCTGGACATGACCGCGCCATAGGCCCCTGCGCTGCGGAACGCCACGAGATCGCCCTCGGCCAGCGGCGGCAGCATCCGGCCCCGCGCGAAGGTATCGCCCGACTCGCAGACCGGCCCGACCACGTCATAAGGCGTTTGCGCTACGCCCGGCGCGGGCTCGATCACAGGCACGATATCGTGATGCGCGTCATACATGGCCGGGCGAATGAGATCGTTCATCGCGGCGTCGAGGATGAGGAAATCGCGCCCCTCGCCGGATTTCAGGTAGATGACCCGGCTCACCAATATCCCCGCGTTGCCAACGATGAGCCGCCCCGGTTCGATCTCGATCTCGCAGCCAAGATGGCCCAGCTCCTCGCGGATCATCGCCCCGTATTCCACCGGCAGGGGCGGCGCTTCGTTAGAGCGGGTATAGGGGATGCCAAGACCGCCGCCCAGGTCGAGCCGGCGGATGTCGTGGCCATCGGCGCGCAAGACGTCCGTCAGTTCCGCGACCTTGCGATAGGCCAGCCGAAACGGCTCCAGATCGGTGAGTTGGCTGCCGATATGCACGTCGATCCCAACCACCTCGATCCCCGGCAGGCGTGCCGCCTCGGCATATACTTCGCGGGCGCGGGCAATCGGAATGCCAAACTTGTTCTCACTCTTGCCGGTGGCGATCTTGGCGTGTGTCCTGGCGTCCACGTCCGGGTTCACGCGCACCGCAATCGGCACGCTCAGCCCGAGGCCCGTCGCCACCTCGCTCAGCGCGTGCAACTCCGGCTCGCTCTCGACATTGACCTGCCGGACGCCGCCTTCCAGCGCCAGGCGCATCTCGTCCCGCGTCTTGCCGACACCGGAAAACACGATCCGCTCGCCAGGCACGCCCGCCGCGCGGGCGCGCGCGTACTCCCCGCCAGAGACCACATCCATACCCGCACCGAGGCCCGCGAGCGTCTTGAGGATCGCCTGATTGCTCGCCGCCTTCATGGCATAGCACACGAGATGATCCACCCCGTCGAGCGCCTCGTCGAACAGCCGGAAATGCCGCGTGAGCGTGGCCGTGGAATAGCAGTAGAACGGCGTTCCCACCGCCTCGGCGATCTCTGGCAGCGGCACGTCCTCGGCGTGAAGCACGCCGCCACGATAGAGAAAATGATCCACGCCTAGCCCCGCTTCATCTTGCCAGAAATATCCAGAATCCTCACGCCTGTCGCAGGCTGCGCAGGAAGAGGTAGAGCGGCAGGCCGCAACTCACCCCGATCCCGAACGTGGCCGGGATCGCCAGAAGTCCAAGCCAGCGCCGCTCCGCTACGCTCTCGGCCACGGCCCAGATGGTCAACGTCACGGCGGCGATGGTCAGATCCCAGACCAACCCGCTCGTCGCCGCGTTGGCGTGCCAGGCGTCCACCATCGCCATCAGGTCGTAGCCATTGGAGTTGAACCACACCAGGAACCACGACATCGGGTGCACCGCGCCCCACAGCGCCAGCGCGAGCCACAGCCATCTCACAGCCCGACCCCGACACCCAGGTCGACGCCGCCCACGCGCAGCCCGGTGCGCACGCCGCCGTACACTCCACCCGAACCCGCGCTGACCGTCGTGCTGAGCGTCGGGCGCACCGGCGGCCCCTCTGCGCCGCAGGCCCCCAGGATGGAAAAAGCCATCAGAAACGCCACGATCCGCCTCATGCCAAACGCTCCTTCCACCGTGCCACCTGTGCGCGCACCTGGTCGGGGGCGGTGCCGCCATAGCTCGTCCTTGACGCCACCGAGTTGTGCACGCCAAGGACATCATAGACCGACGCGGTGATTTCGCCATGCACCGCCTGCATCTCCTCGAGGCTCAGGTCCGGCAGGTCGCATCCCTTCGCCTCTGCGCGGGCCACGAGGCTGCCGGTGACGTGATGCGCCTCGCGAAACGGCATGTCCAGCACCCGCACCAGCCAGTCGGCGAGGTCCGTGGCGGTGGAAAAGCCCGACCCGGCAGCGGCCTCCAGGTTGTCCTTCTGCGCCGCCATGTCGCGCACCATCCCCTCCATTGCCGCGAGTGCCAGCATCAGGTTGTCGGCGGCATCAAAGACCTGTTCCTTGTCCTCCTGCATGTCCTTGGAATAGGCCAAGGGCAGCCCCTTCATCACCATCATCAACGCCACGTTCGCACCGAAAATCCGCCCCACCTTGGCGCGGAGCAATTCAGCGGCGTCGGGGTTTTTCTTTTGCGGCATGATCGAGGAGCCGGTCGAGAACCGGTCGCTGAGCGCGACAAACCGGAACTGCGCGCTTGACCAGATCACCAGTTCCTCGGCAAAGCGGCTCAGGTGCATGGCGCAGATGCTTGCCACGCCCAGGAACTCCAGCGCGAAATCCCGGTCGCTCACAGCGTCGAGCGAGTTGGCGCAGGGACGGTCGAAGCCCAGCTCCTTTGCCGTCATCTGCCGGTCGATCGGAAAGGACGTCCCCGCCAGCGCCGCCGCGCCCAAGGGGCATTCGTTCATCCGCGCACGGGCATCCCGCACGCGGCCCAGGTCACGCCCGAACATCTCGACATAGGCCATCATGTGATGGCCCCATGTCACCGGCTGCGCGGTTTGCAGATGGGTGAAGCCCGGCATCACCCAGTCAGCCCCCGCCTCGGCCTGTGCGACCAGCGCGCGCATGAGCCGGACCAGCGCGCCATTGGCGGCGTCGAGTTGATCGCGCACCCAGAGGCGGAAATCGGTCGCCACCTGATCGTTGCGGCTGCGCCCCGTGTGCAGCCGCCCGGCGGCAGGGCCAACCAGGTCCTTGAGTCGCGCCTCCACGTTCATGTGGATATCCTCCAGCGCGGTGGAAAAGGTGAAATCCCCGGCCTCGATCTCTGACAAGACCGTGAGGAGCCCTTCCCTCATCGCGCTTGCATCCCTATCACTGACGATACCCGTGGCGGCCAGCATGGCGGCATGGGCGCGCGATCCGGCGATGTCCTGCGCCGCGAGCCGCTTGTCGAACGAGATCGAGGCATTAATTGCCTCCATGATCGCGTCCGGCCCGTCGGCAAAGCGGCCGCCCCACATCTGGTTCGAGGTCGTGTCGGTCATTTTTTTCGGCCCTTTGGAGGGAACTATGAAACGTCTTCTCGGGATCGTCCTTTATATGGGCCTCGCGCTCGGTGCAAATGCCGCGATGGCCGACACCGCAGCACTCGAGGCGCTGCGCGAGGGGGACATGAAGAAACTCATGTTCCATTCTGCCCCCAAACCCGCCCCGCAAGTCGAATTCGAGAGCGAAGACGGCTCCTCGGCCACGCTCGCCGATTACCAGGGCCGCCATGTCGTGGTCAATTTCTGGGCCACATGGTGCGCACCCTGCCGGGTGGAAATGCCGATGCTGTCGAATTTGCAGGCCGAGATGGGCGGCGAGGATTTCGAGGTCGTCACCATCGCGACGGGACGCAACCCGCCCCCGGCGATGAAGGCGTTCTTCGACGAGATCGGGGTGGACAACCTCCCCCTCCACCGCGACCCCAAGAGCGCGCTTGCGCGTCAAATGGGCATCTTCGGCCTGCCCATCACGGTGATCCTGGATCCGCAGGGCCGTGAGATCGCCCGTCTGCAAGGCGACGCCCATTGGGATTCGAAGAGCGCCAAGGCGATTATTGGGGCGATGATTGATGAGGGTGGGGGGAGTTGAGACAGGCAGGCGCGAACCCAACAGTCATCGCGCCTTCACCGTTTTCTTGAAATGAAATAGCGCCGAACCTTTCGAAAGGGTCCGGTGTTACCCCCTCTATACCGCATGATAGTGTCGCAGCCCCGGGGGATGGGCCATCACGGGCGCCTTCACTCTCACGGTTCACCCGCCCGGCCCCGCTCGTTCAAGCGTCGGGGTCAGGTGCGCCGTCAATCCCGGCCTCAGCGAAACTCGCCATGCCGGAATGGCAGGCCAGCGCCGCCTGTACCACGCCCATGCCCAGCACCGCGCCCGAGCCCTCGCCCAACCGCAGACCAAGCGACAGGAGCGGTGCCTTGCCCAGCCGGTCGAGCAATAGCGCGTGGCCCGGCTCGGCGCTGACATGGGCGGCGAGCGCGTGGTCGAGCGCGCCGCGCGCCTCGGCCTCGAGGCAGGCGGCAGCGGCGGTGCAGATGAAACCGTCGAGCAGCACGGGGATACGCAAGGTCCGCGCCCGCGCAATCGCCCCGGCCATCGCCGCCAGTTCCCGCCCCCCGAGCGCGGCCAGCACGGCGAGCCCGCCGCGCACCGGGTTGGCCGCCACTGCACGCGCGACCACGCGCGCCTTGTGCGCGAGCCCCGCATCGTCGAGCCCGGTACCGCGCCCCGTCCAATCCGCCGCCGTGCCGCCATAAAGCGCCAGCGCGATGGCGGCGGCGGGGGTGGTGTTGCCGATGCCCATCTCGCCCGCGACGAACAGGTCCGCAGCCGGATCGACGGCGTCCCAGCCCACCTCCAGCGCCGCGACGCACTCGGCCTCGGACATGGCCGGTCCGGTGGCGATATCGCCGGTGGGCCGGTCAAGATTGAGCGCGCGCACGTCGAGCCGCGCCCCCGCCACGCCCGCCAACTGGTTGACCGCCGCGCCGCCCGCCTCGAAATTGGCGACCATCTGCGCCGTTACTTCGGACGGAAAGGCCGAGACGCCCTGCGCCACCACCCCGTGATTGCCGGCAAACACCACCACCTGCGGGCGCTGCACCCGCGCACGCGGATCGCCACGCCAGCCACAATACCACGCCGCCACCTCCTCGAGTCGTCCAAGGGCGCCGGGCGGTTTGGTGAGTGTCGCGTCGCGCGCCCGCGCCGCGACGATGGCCTCCGCGTCGGGACCGGGCAGATCGCGTAGCAGGGCGGCAAGGTCTGAGAGCGTGGCGAAGGGGGCGGACATGGCGGCCTCGTTGCAAGTGATCGCGCCCTTCTGTATCGCGAAAGGCGCCCCGACCACAGCCCGAAAAGGCCGCGACCATGTCAGAGACCGACCGCGAGAGCATGCTCCTCCACCCGTCCGATCTCGCGCTCGCCTTCGGGCTGCTCACGCGGCTGCCGGTGCCGGCAGGCGACGCATCACGCGGCTCGCGCGCGGCGTGGGCGTGGCCGCTGGCCGGGGCGGTGCTGGGCGGGCTTTCAGCGCTCGCAGGGGGCGCGGCGCTGGCACTGGGCCTGCCCGCACCGGTGGCGGCGCTGGCGGCACTCGGGGCGCTGGTCATGCTGAGCGGCGGGCTGCACGAGGATGGTCTGGCCGATACCGCCGACGGGCTCTGGGGAGGCTGGACGCAGCAGAGGCGGCTGGAGATCATGCGCGACAGCCGGATCGGCAGCTACGGGGTGATCGCGCTGGTGCTGAGCCTCGGCCTCCGGGCGGTGGCGCTGGCGCTGATCTTCGCCGCCGGCGCACTGGCGGCGACCGCAGCGCTGATCGTCGCGGCGATGGTGTCGCGCGCGGCCATGGCAGGGGTGATGGCCACCCTGCCCCACGCCCGCGCGGACGGACTGGCGCAGGCGCAGGGCCGCCCGCCCTGGACCACGGTGCTGCTGGCGGCGGCGCTGGCGAGCGTGACGGCGGTGGCTTTCGAGGGCATGGCAGGTGTCGCGGCGGTGGCGGCGGCGGCGCTGGCGGCGCTGGTGGTGGCGCGGCTGGCCCGGGCAAGGATCGGCGGGCAGACCGGCGACATCCTTGGCGCGGCGCAGCAGGTTGCCGAGATCGCCGCGCTCATGTGCCTGCTACCCTGAGATTGCGCACCCCACCATGAAAAAGGCCGCGCCCTCACGGACGCGGCCGATTACCTGATGCGATGCCACTCAGGCGGCGCGCGAGATGAGCACCTCGTCCACCTGGCGGGCGGCCTGCACCTCGTCACCGCCGGACGCCGCCGCGACCTCGCGGGTCAGCCGCTCGAGCGCAGCCTCGTAGAGCTGGCGCTCGGAATAGCTCTGCTCGCGCTGATCGTCGCTGCGATGCAGGTCACGCACGACCTCGGCAATGGCGATGAGATCGCCGGAATTGATCTTCTGCTCATACTCCTGCGCGCGGCGCGACCACATCGCCCGCTTGACCCGCGCCTTGCCCTTGAGCGTGGTCATCGCCTTGGAGATGACATCGGGGCTCGACAGGCTGCGCATCCCGATCTCGGTGGCCTTGTTGGTGGGCACACGCAGCGTCATCTTGTCCTTCTCGAAGGAGATCACGAACAGCTCGAGCGTGAGGCCCGCAACGTCCTGTTCCTCGATCGAGATGATCTGGCCCACGCCGTGCGCGGGGTATACGACGTAGTCATCGGGGCGAAACTCGGTCTTCCTGGCTTTCGACATACGGTTCTTTCCTTGCAGCGCGCCGTCCGACACAGAAAAGGGCACAAGCCGCGACCCTTCCAGGATCGGGTTTATGTGTCCTTTGTCATAGATTTTCCACCCCGGCAGCAGGTGAGGTGGAGCCGGTTTCAAGCACATCTTGTTTTACGAGTTCAGAACATAACACAAAAACCGCTCTCATGAAAGAGCGTGCGCCGATTGGCGTGGTTTTGACGTTATTCGTCAAACGCTTGGTGAACATGACGCGACAGAACGGGGGGCGCCGCCGCGCATGGCGTTGCGAATCGCTCTGTTCAGCCGCCCTCGCCCGGGGTTTCAGAGAAATACTTGTCCAACTTGCCGGTCTCACCGTCGCGCTCCTCGGCCTCGGGCAGCGGGTCTTTCTTGGTGACAATGACCGGCCATTGCTCGGAATACTTGCGGTTGAACTCGACCCACGGCTCCATTTCCGGCTCGGTATCGGGACGGATCGCGTCGGCGGGGCACTCGGGCTCGCACACACCGCAGTCGATGCATTCGTCGGGATGGATCACCAGCATGTTCTCGCCCTCATAGAAACAGTCCACGGGGCAGACCTCGACACAGTCCGTGTATTTGCAGGCGATGCAGTTGTCGGTGACGATATAGGTCATGGGTGTCTCACGTTCTTGCCGGGTGTGCGGCGTTTCGGGTGTGACCTAGTCCAGAGCGCGGCATCATTCAAGCGGGCCGGACCCATCTGGGAAGAGTTTGCGGCGGTCGCGCTTGGTGGGGCGTCCCTTTCCCTCGTAGCGCGGGTTGGGCGGGTCAGCGTCCTTCGGCGCGGGTGGCGTGATGTCCTCGTAGAGCGTGCGCGCCTCGGCGGCGGGGCCGCGGCGCGTGCCGGACGCGATGATGCGCACCACGCGCACCTGCGTGCCCTGCGCAAAGGTGAGCACATCGCCGGGGCCCACCTGCTGTGCAGGCTTGGCGGCGCGGGTGCCGTTGACACGGACGTGCCCGCCCGAGACCTGCCCGGCGGCAAGCCCGCGCGTCTTGAAAAAACGCGCATGCCAGAGCCACTTGTCGAGGCGGGACCGCTCGGCGCTTGGGGCCACGCTCAGCTCTTGTCCTTGAGCCCCATCAGAGCGGCGGCAAAGGGGTTGTCGGGGTCGATTCGATCCTTCTTTTCGGGCCTGGCGCTGAAGGACTTTGCGCGCTCGTCGCGCGGTTTTCCCTTGGGACCGCCCTTGCCCTTGGGTTTGCCCTGCGGCTTGCTGCGCGCACCCTTCGGAGCGCGATTGCCGCGCGGGGCCCAGGTGAAAGTGTAATAGACCTCGATCTCCGGCTCTGCCACCTCGGGCGTTTCGCCCGGAACGACCTCTTCCTCGGGCGTCTCCGCGATCTCGGGGGTGCCTTCCGGCTCGGGCTGCGGCGGTTCGGCGGCAACGGGAGCCTCGCCCTCATCCGCGATCTGCTCGACGGCATCGGCGACGGACTCTGCCGGGGCCTCTTCGGCGGCGATTGCGGCATCGGCGGGGGCCTCGGCCACGGCCTGATCCACCGGCTTGACCTTTTCGCGCTCGCCGCGCTCGGCACGGTAGCCCAGCCCCTGCATCAGCCCGGCGAATTGCTCCAGCGTCATGCCGGTGATGGACAGCATATCCGCCGTCGCCTCGAACCCGGCGCGCCCATCGGCGCTGCGCAGCATGTCGGCGAGCCGCTCCAGCATGTCGATGCGAATCGCCCGTTCGCCCGCGGCGCGGTAGCCCGCCATCGCGAAATAGCCCTGCGGCGCGGTCGTATCGGCAGGCACCGTCACCAGCCCCGGCGGCGGCGCCTCGGGGAAGGTGTCGAGCCCATTCCTGAGCGACCACAGCACCAGCCGCAGCCGCGTTGGTGCGGGCTTTAGCAGCGCGGGCAGGAACACGGTGAACTGGCCGAAACGCACGCCGTGCTTGCGCAAGAGCCCGCGCGCCTCCTGGTCGAGCGCCTTGACCTCCTCGGCCACATCGCCGCGCGGAAGCACGCCCATCGCCTCGACCAGCCGGAAGCCGAAGCCGCGCGCAAGGCCCGTGAGAGCCTCGTCGCGACTCATCGCCATCAGCGGCTCGAACAGGGTGGCGACCTTGCGGTCGATGAAATGTTGCAAGCGGCGCTGTACCTTGGCCGCAACCTCTGCACCCGCCTCGTCATCGACGAATGCCACGGCCTGCGGCCTGAGCGGATCGGAGCCGACAGTGAGCTTGCCAACCGCCTCGTTGCCCCACATCAGCCCGCCCTGCTCGGTGAAATCGATCATGGTATCGGGCGCGTTGTAGAACTGGTCCGCCTTGAGGTGGAAATGGGGGGCGAGCGCCGCGAGGCTCGCCTGTTGCAGCGTGCGCGCTTCCTGCCCGGCAGCAGCCTTGTCGCGGATGAAGCGGAACCCTTCGAGCCGCCCGACGAATTCGCCCTCGACGCTGACCGCGCCCTGATCGTTCACTTCGGCCACCATGGCCTCCTTCTGCTTGAGCCGCCGCATCAAAACGGATGTGCGCCGGTCCACGAATCTCTGGGTCAGCGCACCGTGGAGCGCGTCCGACAGGCGGTCTTCTACCGCGCGTGTCGCCTCGCGCCAATGGGTTTCGTCATCAACCCAGCCCTTGCGCTGCGCCACGTAGGTCCATGTACGGATATGCGCGAGCCGCTTCGACAGCGTGTCGATATCGCCATCGGTGCGGTCGATTCGCCGGATCTGCGTGGCCAGCCAGTCGTCGGGCACGCGGCCAAGCTCGTGCAGGTCGCAAAATATGCGCTCCAGCAGGCTGGCGTGCTCGGTGGCACTGATGCCGCGAAAGTCGGGGATACGACAGACATCCCACAGCAGCCGCACGGCGGGCGCATCGCTGGCGCGGGCGCGCACGTCCGGCACCTCCGAGAGCGAGCGGAGGGCGGCAAGATCGTCTGCCTCGCGCCCGCGAGAAAGCAGGGTGTGTTCCGGGCGCGCCTCGAGCGAGTCGATAAGAACCTCGGGTGAGCCGAAAGCCAACCGCGCGTTGCGCCATTCGAGACGGCGCACCGGGGCGAAGCGGTGATCGGTGATCGCCTCCGCAAGCGCCGGCTCCAGGTCGGGGGCCTCGGCGGTGACACCGAAGCTGCCGTCGCGCATCCCCCGTCCCGCACGTCCGGCGATCTGGCCAAGCTCGTGAGGGAACAACGCGCGCATCCGCCGCCCGTCGAATTTCGACAGCGCGGAAAAGGCGACGTGATCAATATCGAGGTTGAGCCCCATGCCGATGGCGTCGGTCGCCACGAGGTAATCCACGTCGCCGTTCTGGTAGAGTTCGACCTGCGCGTTGCGGGTGCGGGGGCTGAGCGCGCCCATCACCACCGCAGCACCCCCCTTCTGCCGCCGGATCAGTTCGGCGATGGCATAGACGTTTTCCACCGAGAACCCGACGATGGCGCTGCGCGCTGGCAGGCGCGAGACCTTGCGCGGCCCGGTATAGACAAGCTGCGACATGCGCGCGCGGCTGAGAAACTCCACCCCCGGAACCAGCTCGGCAATGACGTGGCGCATGGTGTGGCTGCCCAGGAACTGCGTCTCGCGCAGGCCACGCATCCTGAGCAGCCGGTCGGTAAAGACGTGGCCGCGCTCGGGATCGGCGCACAGCTGGATCTCGTCCACAGCGACGAAATCGGTCCCCATCCCTTCGGGCATCGCCTCGACCGTGCAAACCCAGTATTGCGCCCGCGGCGGAACGATACGCTCCTCGCCGGTGACGAGCGCCACAACAGACGGGCCGCGCACGGCCACGATCCGGTCATAGACCTCGCGCGCCAACAGGCGCAACGGCAGGCCGATGATGCCGGTGCGGTAGCCCAGCATCCGCTCGATCGCGTAATGGGTCTTGCCGGTATTGGTGGGGCCCAGAACCGCGACGGTTCTCGACTGCTCGGACATGCGCCCCCCGTTCTATTGCCATGGATTGCCGTTCAGAGGTCGGTGCCGCCCATTTCACGCGACACCCTTTCCAGCGCCTCGCTTACGGCCTCGTGATGCGGATGTATAGCCTGCGACCGCTCGAAAGCCTCGTGCGCAAGCGCCGCACGCCCGGTTTCCTCCAACACCCGGCCCATGCCGAAGAGCGCGTTGAAGTGGCGTGGTTCGAGCGCGATAACCTGCGCGAGGTCGTTGAGGGCCAGACCATAGTGCTCCTGCCGAAAGAACGCGACCGAGCGCAAGTGCCATGCCTCCGCAAAGCCGGGTGCGTGGTCGATTGCGGCGCTCAAATGCTCAACTGCCATTTCCATATCGCCGGCCTCGAGCGCGTCCTTGCCGCGCCGCAAGAGCAGGTCCATCGCCGGTGAGCCTGATTTTGCCCATTCCAGCTCGATCTCGGAGGCGATGCGGCGCGCCTCTTCGGGCGCGGCACCCTCAAGCTGCGAAAACAGCGTGTCGAGGCGGGTCTCGGCGGCCGTCGCGGGTAAGGAAAACATGACCAGCGCAAGCAGTGCCGCAACGGTATGGTTGAGATATCGGGGCCTGTCTCTCATAACGGGGTCAGTGTAGCGCGGAATGCCGGGAGCGAAAGCCCCGTCATCGCAATCGTGAAAGGATGAACCAGATGAGCGACGTGATTGAAGCCGCGGTCAAGGCTCTTAACGAGAAGATGGGCAGCGACGGGTTCGACGGATCGGCCAAGTTCGTGATCGAGGGCGAGGGCAGCATCGTGATGGACAGCGATGGCGCGCGCGCCGCAGATGACGACACCGACGTGACGCTCAGCGCCGACGCCGACACGTTCGAATCGATCCTCGCAGGCGATCTCGATCCCACCGCCGCGTTCATGTCGGGGCGGCTTTCGGTGGATGGCGACATGGGCATGGCGATGAAGCTCGGCAGCGTCCTCGCCTGATGAAGGCAGCGCCGCTCTTCGCGCAGGTTGCCGACGGCCCCGATAACGGGGCCGCGTGGTGGCTTCAGGCGCGGGATGGCGTGCGCATCCGCGTGGGACTGTGGCACCGCGAGGCGGCGGCGGGCACGGTTTTGCTGTTTCCGGGGCGCACCGAATATGTCGAGAAATACGGGCGCGCGGCGCAGCATTTCGCATCACGAGGATTTGCCACGCTGACGGTGGACTGGCGCGGACAAGGGCTGGCGGACCGGCTCACTGGTGATGCGATGGCCGGGCACGTGCTGCATTTCTCCGACTACCAGCAAGACGTGGAGGCAATGGTCGGGGCGGCGCGCGCGCTCGACCTGCCGCGCCCCTGGCACCTGCTGGCGCATTCGATGGGTGGGTGCATCGGGCTGCGCGCGGTGATGGATGGGCTGGACGTGCGCAGCGTTGTCTTTTCCGGGCCGATGTGGGGGATTCACATGGGTCCTGCGCTGCGCCCCTTCGCGTGGTCGCTGGCCTGGGGGTTGCGGCGGCTTGGTCTTGGCCATGTCTACGCGCCAAGCACCGCGGGCGAGCATTACGTGCTGAGCGAGCCGTTCGAGACCAACAAGCTCACCAATGACCGCGAAATGTGGGATTACATGGCCCGGCAGATCGAGGCGCACCCCGAGCTGGGTATCGGCGGCCCAAGCCTGCGCTGGCTGCACGAGGCCCTGCGAGACATGCGGACGCTGGCGGCGCGTCCCTCGCCCGCGCTGCCCTGCCTGACGATTGTGGGCAGCGACGAGGAAATCGTGGATGTGGGCCGTATCCACGACCGCATGGCGCGCTGGCCCGGCGGGCGACTGGAGATTGTTCCGGGCGGGCGGCACGAAACCCTGATGGACACGCCCGCCGTGCAGGCGCGGCTGTTCGAGATGATCTGCAACTTCTACGACAGGCCAGGGAACGGCGCAGCGGCGGCGTGAGGCGCAGAAGGCACCGCCGTCTGCGAGAAAAGCGCGCTTGGCCTGATCGTGCCATTCCATACAACGGTCGAGGAGCCGCGCAGCGCCCGACCGCGGGTGGGCGCTCAAACGGGTGTGGTCCTCGCTTTATGGTACCAAATACTGCAACGATTGTGCTGAGTTAGACGTCACAAAAGCGCCCGCCCGGGGGGCGGTCGGGCGCTGCGCGGCGGCGCGTGAACGCGCCTTTACTCCGCGCATTGGCACCAAGCTGTGAGGGTCCGCTTCAGGCCAACTTCGCCCACAAGCGCCCTCATGTCCGCCATGTACCCTGCCCGCTACCCCTCGGCCTGCACCGTCACCCGCTGCTCGCCCAGTCCTGTGATGCGCAGCACCATCTCGTCGCCCGCGGACAGGAATCGCGGCGGCTTGTGGCCCACGCCCACGCCCGGCGGCGTGCCGGTGGCGATCACGTCACCGGGCTCGAGCGTCATGATCGCGCTGAGGTAGGACACGATCTCGGCCACGCCGAAGATCATCCGCGACGTGTTGCCGGTCTGCATCCGCTCACCATTCACCTCGGTGGCAAGATCGAGCCCCTGCACGTCGTCCAGTTCGTCGGGGGTGACGAGCCACGGCCCCACCGGCGCGAACGTGTCGCAGCTTTTGCCCTTGGTCCACTGCCCCGACCCCTCGAGTTGCAGCGCGCGTTCCGACACGTCATTGACGATGGTGTAGCCCGCGACATGCCCGAGCGCCCGGGCCTGGTCCACGTATTTCGCCCGCCGGCCGATGACGATGCCGAGCTCCACCTCCCAATCGGTCTTGGCCGAGCCGCGCGGCATCACCACCGGGTCGTAGGGGCCGCCAAGCGCGGTCAGCGCCTTGAGGAACACCACCGGCTCGGCCGGCGGCTCGGCACCGAGCTCGGCGGCGTGGTCGCTGTAATTTAGCCCGATGCCCACGATCTTGCCGATGCCACTCACCGGCGGCCCCAGTCGGGGCGCGCCCGGCACAAGCGGCAGCGCCTCGGGGTTGAGCCGCGGCAGCGACCCGAGCACCTCGCCCGCGAGATCGGGCACCACGCCCGACAGGTCCCTCAGCCGTCCCTCGGCATCGAGCACGGCGGGGCGCTCCTGCCCCCGATCCCCAAAGCGTGCAAACCGCATGTCATCCCTCCTGTTGCGCAGTCGCGTGCAGAATAGACGGCGGGCAGGGCTGTGCAAGGGCATGACAAGAGCTATCATCGCGGCATGGTCTTGCGTGTCACCGCTCAAGGTCTCTATTGCGCCGCGGGCACGGGGCCTGTCTCGCCACCGATCTGGCCGCGCGCGTGATGCGGCGCCGGCCGGTGCAGTACGGCTGAGCGCGCGAAGCGGGGTTGAGCCGCGCCGAGGCCCCGCCTATGTCTGGGTTTCATCAACAGTCGAGGTTTTCCCCCATGCGCACGCTTCCCTTTCCCGTCCACGATGCCAACGCCACCGCCGGGGGCAAGGATCTGGGCCGCCTGCCGGAATGGGACCTGAGCGATCTCTATAGCGGCGCGGACGCGCCCGAACTGGCCCGCGATCTCGACTGGCTAGAGACAGAATGCGCAAGCTTCGCCGCCGACTACGAGGGCAAGCTGGCCAACCTCGATGCTGACGGCCTGCTCGAGTGCATCCGCCGCGACGAGGCGATCAGCCGGGTAGCGGGGCGCGTCATGTCCTTCGCCGGGCTGCGCTACTACCAGCAGACCACCGATTCCGCGCGGGCGAAATTCCTCTCCGACTGCCAGGAAAAGATCACCCGCTTCACCACGCCGCTGGTGTTCTTCTCGCTCGAGCTCAACCGGCTCGACGAGGACGCGCTGAAGGCGATGTATGAAGAGAATGCGGGGCTTGCACGCTACGCGCCGGTGCTGCGCCGCATCCGCGCGATGAAGCCCTACCAGCTTTCCGACGAGCTGGAGAAATTCCTCCATGACCTGGGCGTCGTGGGCGACGCGTGGGAGCGGCTCTTTGACGAGACCATCGCGGGGCTCACCTTCACCGTCGAGGGCGAGGAAATGGGGATCGAGGCCACGCTCACCCTGCTTACCGATCACGATCGCGCCAAGCGCGAGGAGGCGGCGCGGGAACTGGCGCGCGTGCTGGGCGAGAACCTGCGCACCTTCGCCCGCGTCCACAACACCACCACCAAGGAAAAGGAGGTGCTCGACCGCTGGCGCGGGATGCCCACCGCCCAGACCGGGCGGCACCTCTCGAACGATGTCGAGCCGGAGGTGGTCGAGGCGCTGCGCGCCGCGGTGGTGGGCGCCTACCCGCGCCTGTCGCACCGCTATTACGAGCTCAAGCGCAAGTGGCTGGGGCTGGAGCGGATGCAGGTCTGGGACCGCAACGCGCCGCTGCCGCTGGAAGCGCCGCGCACCATCCCGTGGGATGAGGCGCGCGAGACGGTGACGGCGGCCTATGCAGGGTTCGATCCGCGCATGGCCGAGCTGGCCGAGCCGTTCTTCGAGAAGGGCTGGATCGACGCCGGCGTGAAGCCCGGCAAGGCGCCGGGCGCCTTCGCCCACCCCACCGTGACCGACGCACACCCCTACGTGATGCTCAACTACCTCGGCAAGCCGCGCGACGTGATGACCCTCGCCCATGAGCTGGGCCATGGCGTGCATCAGCGGCTCGCCGCGGAACAGGGCGAGCTTCTGGCCTCGACTCCGCTGACGCTTGCCGAGACGGCCAGCGTCTTCGGCGAGATGCTGACCTTCCGCCGGATGCTCGACGGGGCGCAGACCGACGCCGAGCGCAAGGTGCTGCTCGCGGGCAAGGTCGAGGACATGATCAACACCTTGGTACGCCAGATCGCGTTCTACGATTTCGAGTGCAAGCTGCACGCCGCGCGCCGCGAGGGCGAGCTTACGCCCGACGACATCGGCGCGCTGTGGATGAGCGTGCAAGCAGAGAGCCTCGGGCCGGCATTCGATTTCATGGACGGATACGAGACGTTCTGGGCCTATATCCCGCATTTCGTGCACTCGCCCTTCTACGTCTATGCCTATGCCTTCGGCGACGGGCTGGTGAACGCGCTCTACGCCGTCTACGAGGAAGATCCCGCCGGGTTCGAGGACAGGTATTTCGAGATGCTGCGCGCAGGCGGCTCGAAACACCACAAGGACCTGCTCGCCCCCTTCGGCCTCGATGCCTCGGACCCGGCGTTCTGGAACAAGGGCCTGTCGATGATCGAGGGCATGATCGACGAGTTGGAGTCGATGGAGGGCTGACATGCATACCCGTCGCGGGGATTGTGAAAGCCGCAGAAACCCCGCACAACGCCGCAATGCTGACGCTGGACAATATCCTTACTGATCGCGGCTCCAAATATGCCGTCTCCGGCGCGCCCTGCGCGTCGGAGGAAGAGGCCAAAACCCTCGTCAAAACCCTGAAGAAACAAAAGAAATTCGCCAAGGCCACGCATAATACATGGGGCCTTCTGCTCGGCTCCGGCCCGGTCAAGAATGACGACGGCGAAAGCGGCGCGGGCAACGTGATCCTGCGCATGCTAGAGCGCGATGAAATCCGCGACCACCTCGTCATCGTGACCCGCTGGTATGGCGGAAAGCATCTGGGCGGTGACCGGTTCCGCCATGTGCAAACGGCGGTTCGCGCCTATCTCGACGCGGCCAATCTCACTTCAACTGGCTGTCCTTCGACCCGCGCCGATTGATGCCGCCGCGGGGCTGGTTCTGCGCCTGAAGATCGGAGGCGCAGTCGATGCACAGCTTGACGCCCGGGATGGCGGTGCGGCGGGCCTCGGGGATCGGCTCGTCACAATCCGCACAATGGGTCCGGCTCTCGCCCTGCGGCTGCGCCCGGGCCTTGAGCCGCGCCAGCTCATCTGAAATCGAGGCTTCGATCTGTTCACTTACCGCGCCATCGCGCGCCCATCCGCCGGCCATGGCCGTCTCCTTTCTTGCAGCATCCAGTTTAGGCCCGTCCTGCCGTCGGGGTCAAATCGCGCTCAGGGTTCCACATATTTGGCGGCGGGCAGAGGCAGCGCCATGTCGCGCAGGAACGCGCTGTTCACGCCCCCCGCCTGCGCGATGATGCCGTTGAGCATGCGAATCGCGGCGGGCGACGTGACCGGCACGAAATGATTATAGCCCTCGCCATCCGAGAGTTCGGTGACATCCACGACCTGCACATCGCCGCGCTGCACCTTTTCGGCGGCGTCGATCACCCCGAGGCGCGGCTTGCGCCCGGTGACGAGACCCGAGAGCGTGAGCACCCGGTCCGCCTTGGTGATGAAGATGAGAAACGGCTGCGGAAGCTGCCTGATCGCCGCCGCCTGCCGGTCAAAGAGATCGGGGTCGATATCGGGCGACATCAACACCACGCCGCTGATCCGGCTCAACACCTGCCGGTCGCCGCGCAGGGCGATCTGGCGCAGCGCCTCCATCACCAGTTGCGAGCCCATGGAATGGGCGAGGATAAAGACCTTCTCGCCCGGGCGCGCCGTCAGATCATGCAGCAGCGTCTCGAGATCGTCGCGCGCATAGAGCACGCTGTCGCGGTCGTAGATATAGCCGCGCGGATCGCCCGCCGAGGGCCAGGCAAACAGCAGCCCCGGCATCGGCACGTTGAAGTCCGACTGGATCTGCGCCAGCCGGTACATCGCCTCGGACAGGGTGTTGTTGTAGCCATGCACGAAGAGCAGCGTCTCGCGCCCCTCTGTGCGCGCGCGCATGTCGCGGATGAGCGTGCGCGGCCCGTCATGCACCTGCGTCCCGTTGACGACGAAATCGGTGGCCGCATCGGCTGGCCCCTCCGGCCATTCGATGCGGCCGGTCTCATGGGTCGGCGGGATCGAGATATCGACGCGGAAATAGCGGATTGTCTCGGACCGTTCCTGCCCGAAGACCGGTCCGGTCCGGTCGAGATCGCGGCCCGTCGCCACGAAGGCCGGCTGGATCCGGGCCTGCGGGTGCGGGGCCGCGCGTTCTGCGGTGACGCGGGGCGCGCAGGCGGCCAGCAACGCCAGGACCACACCGGCAAGCGCGATACGGGCCAACCGATCAAAATAGGTCGTTGCCGTCCGACGCATCGCAATCATCACTCGCCCTCGTCCAAAGACGACACATAGGTGATGTTGCGCCCCGCGCCAAGAGGGTCAGGCCGGGGTCAACATACCCTTTTCCTGCGCGAGGCTGCGCATCCGCTTTTGCAGCTTCTCGAAGGCACGCACCTCGATCTGGCGAATCCGCTCGCGGCTGACATCATATTGCGCGCTGAGATCCTCCAGCGTGATCGTTTCCTCGTTGAGGCGGCGTTGCGTGAGAATGTCGCGCTCGCGCTCGTTGAGGACGTCCATCGCCCGTGCGAGCAGCTCTCGTCGGGCCTGCAATTCATCCTGTTCCTCGTAGGCGCCGGCCTGGTCAGCATCTTCGTCCTCAAGCCAGTCCTGCCATTGCATCGTGCCCTCGCCCTCGGAACCGACGGTGGCGTTGAGCGAGGCGTCTGCCCCGGCCATGCGGCGGTTCATCGAGATCACCTCGTCCTCGGTCACGCCGAGATCGTGGGCGATCTTCTTGACGGCGTCGGGGCGCAGATCGCCCTCTTCCAGCGCGCCGATACGCGCCTTTGCCTTTCGCAGGTTGAAGAACAGTTTCTTCTGCGCCGAGGTAGTGCCGAGTTTCACCAGGCTCCACGACCGCAGGATGTATTCCTGGATCGAGGCACGGATCCACCACATCGCATAGGTGGCGAGACGAAAGCCCTTTTCGGGGTCGAAGCGCTTGACCGCCTGCATGAGACCGACATTGGCCTCCGAGATCACCTCCGCCTGTGGCAGGCCGTAGCCGCGATAGCCCATCGCGATCTTGGCCGCCAGCCGCAGGTGGCTGGTGACCATGCGATGTGCGGCCTCGGTGTCCTGTTCCTCGACCCAGCGCTTGGCCAGCATGTATTCCTCTTCCGGCTCAAGCAGCGGGAACTTGCGAATCTCCTGCATATAGCGATTGAGCCCGCCTTCCGGGGTCGGGGCCGGGAGATTTGCGTAATTGCCCATGCGGGTGTCCCTCCTCATGTATAAGGTGTTAACATTGATCTAGGCTATCAGCCCGCGAGATCAAGTTGATACACACTTCATCTTAACGCATCAGCCGGGGTTTTCCGGCGAAAACCGGCGAATATGTCGACAGATCACGTCATTCTGTCCTGCTGTCATCCGTTCCGCGCAGGTTGGCAAGGAGCGCCGCCATGTCGTCGGGCAGCGGCGAAGAGAAGCGCAGGGCCGCACCGCTGAGGGGGTGGAGAAAGCCAAGGCTGGCCGCGTGCAGGGCCTGCCGAGGGAAGTGGCGCGCCGCCTCGGCGGCGCCCTCGGGCAGGGCGCGCACGGAAAGGCGGCGCGCGCCGCCATAGACCGGATCGCCGATCAACCCGAGGCCTACATGGGCCATGTGCACGCGGATCTGGTGTGTACGTCCGGTCTCCAGCCGGCATTCCACCAGCGACGCCGCCGGTGGCCGGCCGAACGACTCGCGCAGCCGCACGCGCGTGACCGCATGGCGCCCGCCGCTGGTCACCACCGCCTGCCGCTGCCGGTCAGTGCGGTGGCGGGCAAGCTGGGTGCGGATGACAAGCGTGCCATCGGCCTCGAATCGCACGCCTGCCAACCCCGCGAGACGCGGGTCACCCGGACCGGGGACACCGTGAACCATGGCGAGATAGGCGCGCTCGACCGAGTGGGCCGCAAACTGCGCGGCAAGCCCCTGATGGGCGGCGTCGGTCTTGGCCACAACCAGAAGACCGCTGGTGTCCTTGTCGATGCGGTGCACGATGCCCGGGCGACGGGCGCCGCCGACCCCCGAGAGCCGGTCGCCGCAATGGTGCAGGAGCGCATTGACCAGCGTGCCCGATGGCGTGCCAGGGGCCGGGTGGACGACAAGCCCCGCAGGCTTGTCGATCACGATGAGGTCGTCATCCTCGAACGCGATGTCGAGCGCGATCGCCTCTGCCTCCATGTGACTCTCGCGCGGCTCGGGCAAGGCGATGTCGATGCGGTCGCCCTCGGCCACGCGCGCCTTGCTGTCCTGCACCACGTCACCGTTGACGCGCACCGCGCCCTCTTCGATCAGCCGCATGAGCCGCGTGCGCGACAGCGCCGCAGCCTCTGGCACATCGCGCGCCAGCGCCTTATCAAGGCGGGGGGGCGGTGCCGCCCCGATGACAAAGCCGAGCAGGTCCTGCGCCATGTCCGAAAGCCCTCAGCCGGTGAGCCCGGCCACGCTGAAATTCCTCGCGCGGCTGGTCACGGTTCTGACCGCCACGATGATCCTCGGGCTTCTAGTGATCGTCGGGCTGCTTGTCACCCGCTTCTGGTCCGAACCCGAACGGCCCGCCCTGCCCCCGCTGCCCGAGGCCATCACCCTGCCCGAGGGCGCGCGCGCCACCGCCTTCACGCAAGGTGAGGGCTGGTACGCGGTGGTGACCGATGACGGGCGCATCCTGATTTATGATCGCGAGACAGGCACGCTGCGGCAGGTGGTGGATATCCGCGACTAGGGTCTTCTTGTCACATTCCGGCAACAGCGCCAGGTAAAGGCACGGCGGATTGGCCTGCCGCGCTTTGCAGATCGCCTACCTTTCGTAGGGTTGCAAGACCTGTTCATCGTTTCAGGAGAGTCAACTTGGTTTCTCATGAAAACGAGGGTTTGCGCCCCTGTCTCGTGTCTGTGCCAAGCGGGTCAGCGTCGGGATGCATCTGCGGATCCGGAGGAGTGAGCGGCTTGAAAGGTGTAGATGCATGACCCGGCTGAGCGGCATTTTCATCCTGTGCGGCGTGTGGGCGGCGCTCTATGCGGCATCGTTCCTCGTGCCGTACCACACCGGGCCCATGGGCGACGGCTTCACCCGCGGGCTCAACCGGGTGACGCTGTTCTTTCAGTACCAGGTTGCCGCGGGCGCGGTCGCGGTCGTGGTGTGGTGGATGGGCAGCAAGCTCACCATACGCTGGCAGCGATGGCTCGCACGGACGCCCGCACTGCTTGCGTTGACGCTGTTCGTCCTCACCGTGGGCGTCATCGTGTTCGCCAACATGAACAAGCCCGGGCCCACCGAATACGTGCCCGACCCCGACCGCCCGATGAGCGCCCCGGCACAGCCGGTGCCCCAAACCGATGACTAGCCGCGTTGCGGCGCTGCTTGTCACCCTGTTGCCGCTCACCGCCGCCGCGCAGGACCGCTCCGAAACCAGATCGCGGACGGCCGCGATCTTCAACAGTGTGGCCTGCGGGGCGATGCGCACGTAGACCTGCCAGTGGACGAAACGGGATGGCACCTTACGTCAGAGCCGCACGCGCATGGCTGGCATATGCGGCTCCGGGGTGGCCCCGAACCGGGCCGCGCGCGCAATGGCAGGTGCAGCAGGTCTATCGGCTGGTGACGGGAGAACGACTGCGGTGGTACCGCCTCCCTGGCTTGAACAGGGGACCTCTGGATCCACAATCCAGCGCTCTAACCAACTGAGCTAAGGCGGCACTGACGGGGGATTTACCTTTGCCGCCTGCCGATTGCAAGCCTAACGGAAAGCGATTTCCCAGCTTTGTTCGACAAGGTCGCAGCCAAAAGAGCGCACCGGTTTCGAGGCGGTGAGCCGCCAGCCGTTGCGCGCGTAGAGCGCGCAGGCGGCGCGGTGGCTCTCATGCGTCCAGAGCGCCATGCCGCTATATCCGCGCGCGCGGGCAAAGCCGGTGCAGGTATCCAGAAGCCGCTGCCCGAGCCCCTGCCCGCGGGCCTCGGTCACCAAGAGGAACAGCCGCAGCTTGGCGATTCCCTCGGACTGGCGCACGCAGAAGATCGAGCCGAGCCGCCGATCCTCGACATGAGCGATCCAGCCCGCCTCGCAACTCGGATCGTGGTCCGCGATGAATGCGTCGAGAATCTCCGCGACCAGCGCGCCGAACGTCTCGTCAAAACCCTCGTCGCGCGCATAGAGCGTGGCATGACGCTCGACCAGCCAGGGCGCGTCGTCGGGGCGGAAGGGGCGGATCGCGGCCTCGGTCATGGTCGCCATCAAAGCGCGCGCAGGCTTGCCAATCAAGCGCGAACAGCGTAGCAGATCGCGAGTTTCAGGAGGCGGTCATGGGCATCAACGACGAACGCGAGATCGAGGCCAATCTCCAGATCGGGCCAACGGATAGCGGCATGGTGCGTCTGTTCATCGAGTCGCAGGGCATCGAGGTTCCGATGGATTTCGAACCCGACGAGGCCGAGGAAATCGCCGAGGAAATCCGTGCCGCGGCAGCCGCCGCCCGGGCGCGTGGATCATAGCGGCGGGTCGGTGAGCCGGTGCAGGCGGCGCGCGGCGTCGCGGGCGATACGACGGATGAGTGCGGCGCGCCGCGCGGCCGCAAGCCGGGTCTCGGGGGCCATGCGGATAATATCGGCATCGTAGCCGTCGGCGATAATGAGGCCGGTATCGTCGGGCAGCAGATCCGTGGGAAACCCCGCGTCCACCGCCCAGAAATAACGGTCACACCAGTCGAGATAGCCTGTCCACTTGGCGTCCGAGGCGAAATCGGCACGGCCCGATTTGCACTCGATCACCCAGATATCGCCCTTCGGGCCAAGCGCCATGACGTCCACGCGCTTGCCGCGCTCGGGCACGAATTCCGTCAGGACGGCGAAATCATGGCTGGCCAGGTGGCGGCAGACGCCACGAGCGAGCGCCTGTCCGGGACGCAGGGACGGATCATGCGGGAATGCCATATCGGCATTTTGAACAAATAAGGAACGCACGCAACCCCTTGCCGCGGGGCGTACAAGCGCTTAGCTGTGGGGTGTGGCGGGTGCTGCCCTTCTCGTGAGCGGTTGCATTCCGGTGGCCTTAAGCAATTCCGAGGGAGCTGGCTCTGTCCGGATCGTGGTCCGGTTACCCGGCGCCCACCTGTATACACAGGTCCTCGGGAATGAGAGAACCACACGGTTGCGTGCGGGCCCGTCACACCTCTCTCTCCTTTTCCCGATTCGCAGGCGTGAAACCCAATAAACGCGAAAAGGCCCCCGTGGGGGCCTTTGGTCAGTGCTCCGGCTGGCGCGGCTCAACCCCTTGGTCGAAACGTCCGGCGCGTATCATCAACGCGGGCGGGGATCGTGGCATAGTCGCGGCGCATGACATGCTGCCGCAGCCCGCCGTGATGATCGTCGTCATCGTCATCCTTCATCCGCATCACCGCGATGGCGAATTGCACCCCGGCAAAGACGATGCCATTTGCCAGCCAGAGGATCAGGACCGCAAGCGGCCCGTCGCTGCTATGGGTGACAAGGTGCCACAGGTTGGCGATATCGAACCACAGCAGGAGCGCGACGAACACGCCCGCGATGCCGAAGCCGATGGCGACCTGCGTGATGTAGAGCTTGATGAGCTTGGGCATGGCCGACCTCCGTTTCTGCTACAACAAAGTTACGCCCTTGCCATGAGATTACAAGGGCCGATCCGGACCTGTCCGTGCCCTGTGCGAGATATCGCCGGTCCAGACCTGTGAAAATGCGTGGTTTCGCGGCCGACCGCACCGGCCCCCGGGCGGATTCGTCGCAGCACGAGTCAGCGGAATTTCAGCGGCAATAGGAGCCACCACGATTCCGAGCCGTGTCGAAATGAAAGTGGTCTTGGTGGAACTGGTCAGATTCCGGACCCAGCACCGTGCCGAACGGGCCGCAGGCCTGCCGATGGACGCGACGCAGCACCCGGCCCTTTCGCCCCTGTCCCCAATCGTCGCGCACCGAAATCTCGGAGCCGTCGCGCAATTGCAGCGCGGCAATGTCAATGGCACGGCCTTTGCCATGCTCGGAAATCTCTGCACCGCTTTGGCTATTGCGGGTCCGGCAGGCATAATGCGCCGCAACGCGCAGACCGGTGAGGCCCCCGCCCATGCGACCGACCTCGGGCCTGGCGCTCTGATCGACCCATGCCCCGAGCGTCCGCGCGGTCTGACAATCGAGCGCGGCAGACTGGCTCAGGCGCACACCATGCACCGATTCGAGGCGCACGGCACGCTTCACCCCGCAGCCCGCGATCCGACCGGGCAGGATGCCCGAGACCGTGCCCACCAGCCCCGGATCGCCACAAAGCCCACCGCCGCGCGTCACCGCGTCGTTGCCGCGCCCGCACCCCGTCGCCAGAACGCTCAGGCCCAATGCGGCGACGAAAACCGCGCGCCTCATACCTTCTTCCCCCGTCCAAAATCAGGCGCGTCAACGTCCTGCCCCGCTTCGATGATGCCGCGGCGGATAGCGCGGGTGCGGGTGAAATAAGCGTGCAGGTGATCGCCGTCACCGGTGCGGATGGCGCGCTGAAGCGCAAACAGCTCCTCGGTGAAACGCCCGAGGATTTCCAGCGTCGCCTCGCGATTGTTGAGAAACACGTCGCGCCACATCGTCGGGTCGGAGGCCGCGATACGGGTGAAATCGCGGAAACCGGCGGCGGAATACTTGATGACCTCGCTGTCGGTGACGCGGCGCAGGTCGTCGGCCACGCCCACCATCGTGTAGGCGATAAGATGCGGCGCATGGGAGGTAACGGCAAGGACAAGATCGTGATGCTCGGCATCCATCTCGTCGGTATGGCTGCCCAGCGCCTGCCAGAACCGCTCCAGCCGCTCCACCGCCGCGCGGTCACTGCCCGGCTGCGGCACGATCAGGCACCAGCGGTTGTCGAACAACTCGGCAAAGCCCGAGCGGGGGCCGGAATGCTCGGTGCCCGCCAAGGGGTGGGCGGGGACGAAATGCACCCCTTCGGGCAGGTGCGGCGCGACCGCCTCGATCACCGCTTTCTTGACCGATCCCACGTCGCTCAGCGTCGCGCCGGGCTTGAGCACCGGGGCGATCTCCTCGGCCACGACCCCCATAGCCCCCACCGGAATGCAAAGCACCACCAGGTCGGCCCCGTCGGCGGCCTCGGCGGCGGTCTCGCAGACGCGGTCGCACAGGCCGATCTCGCGCGCGATGGCGCGGGTCTCGGGGCTGCGTGCATAGCCTGTCACCTCCCGCGCGAGCCCGCTGCGACGGATGGCATGAAACATCGACGAGGCGATGAGCCCCAGCCCGATGAGCGCCACACGATCGTAGATCACACTCATCGCGTGCCTGCCCGGAACTGCCCAACGGCATGGGCCACGCGGCGGCAGGCGGCCTCGTCGCCCACGGTGATGCGCAGGCAGTCGGGAAGGTTATACCCCCCGACCCGCCGCACGATCAACCCGCACGATTTCAGATAGTCGTCGCAGGCCTCGGCCTCGGCGCGATCGGCAAAACGGGCAAGGATGAAATTGCCATGGCTCGGGTCCGATGGCACGCCCTGCTCGGCGAGCGCCCCGGCCAGCCACCCGCGCAGGCGGGTGTTCTCGTCGCGGCAGCGCACGATCCACTCGGTCTCGCGCACCGCCGCCTCGGCAGCGGCGAGCGCCGGGCTCGATAGGTTGAACGGCCCGCGGATGCGGTCCAGCACATCGATCACGTCAGCGGGCGCGTAGCCCCAGCCGACACGCAAACCACCCAGCCCGTAGATCTTCGAAAATGTCCGGGTCATAACCACGTTGTCGCGCGCCTCGACCAGCGCCGCGCCGCCATCGTTGCCCTCGACATACTCGACATAGGCCCCGTCGAGCACCAGCAGCGCGGTCTCGGGGATGCCGTCGGCCAGCCGCCGCACCTCGTCCGGCCCGATCATCGTGCCGGTGGGGTTGTTGGGATTGGCGACAAAGACCAGCCGCGTGGCCGGGGTGCAGGCCGCGAGGATCGCGTCCACGTCGGTGGTGCGCGCCGCCTCGGCCACCTCGACCGGGGTTGCCCCCGCCGCCAGCGCGCCGATGCGGTAGATGGCGAAGCCGTGCTCGGTATGGATCACCTCGTCGCCCGGCCCGGCATAGGCCTGGCACAGCAGGTGCAGGATCTCGTCGCTGCCCACCCCGCAGATAATGCGCGCGGGATCGAGTCCGTGCATCTCGCCGATCGCGGCGCGCAGCGCGCCGTGATCGGTGGACGGGTAGCGATGCAGGTCACGGGCGCTGCGGCGCACCGCCTCGCGGGCGGCCTCGGGCGGGCCAAACGGGTTCTCGTTGGAGCTGAGCTTGACCGCGTCCGCCACGCCCGCGACATGGCTCGCCCCGCCCTGGTAGGGGGCGATCTGCATGATGCCGGGCTGCGGCGTTATCCTGGTCATGTCCCGTGCCTTTCCTCTTGGCGGGGTTCTAGCTTTGGCATCCGGCCTTGACCAGAACGAAAAGGGCCGCGGCGGTTTCCCGTCGCGGCCCGCGTGTCCCGTCAGGGCGCGATCAGTTCTGCGCGTAGTATTCGATGACGAGGTTGGGCTCCATCATCACCGGGTAGGGCACATCGCCCAGCGCCGGCGTGCGCACAAAGGTCGCGGTCATCTTGGAATGGTCGGCCTCGATGTAATCGGGCACGTCACGCTCAGCCAGCTGCACGGCCTCGAGAACGGAGACAAGCTGCTTGGACTTCTCGCGCACCTCGATCACGTCGCCTTCCTTCACGCGGTAGGAGGGGATGTTGACGCGCTTGCCGTTCACCATCACATGGCCATGGTTCACGAATTGCCGCGCGGCAAAGACTGTGGGCACGAACTTGGCGCGGTAGACCACCGCGTCGAGACGGCGCTCCAGCAGGCCGATGAGCAGCTCGCCGGTATCGCCCCGGACACGCTCTGCCTCGGCATAGATGCGGCGGAACTGCTTCTCGGTGAGATCGCCGTAATAGCCCTTGAGCTTCTGCTTGGCGCGCAGTTGCAGGCCGAAGTCGGACATCTTCTGCTTGCGGCGCTGGCCGTGCTGGCCGGGGCCGTATTCGCGGCGGTTGACCGGCGACTTGGGGCGGCCCCAGATGTTCTCGCCCATGCGGCGGTCGATTTTGTACTTGGCAGACGTGCGTTTGGTCACGGCTGATCTCCTTCTCTATATGTCGAAGGGCGTTGTCCTCTGGATTGCTCCCGACAGGCATCCCCTTGCGAGGGCCACCAACACCAATGAAGCCGCGCTTATATACCCCGCGTTCGCGCTGTCAACCACCCGCGCGCCCCGGCTTCTTCCTGGTCCAAATACCTCCGCGAGCGCTGCGCGGATGCGCGACGGGGGCAGCGTCCCCTGCCCCGGGTCAGCCCTGATTGGCCAGCGGATCGGGGCCGAAACGGTTGTCACCCACTGTGCCGCGATGGATGAAAAAGGCGAAGATCAGGATCAGCCCCCCCGATCACCGGGATCAGAACCAGCAGATACCACCAGCCGGAGCGGTCCACATCATGCAGGCGGCGCACGGCAACGGCGATGCTTGGCAAGAGCACGGCCAGCGAGAAGATCGCGCTGACGATATCGCCGAGGATCAATTGCAGCACGAGACTCACCACCAGGACGAAAAGCGCGAACCACCAGAATTCGGAGCGTGCAGCGCGTCCGCTGAAATTGGCGTAATTCTCGGTGAGAACCGTCCTGACCGCCGTCATGAAATCCTTGGTCCGAAACTCCTTGCCTTTGTCACTTGTCCTTTTGACCGATGCGCGGCTCGGTTCCGGCGCGCAGCCGCGCGATGTTGCTGCGGTGCCGCCACAGGATCAGCGCCGCGAGGCAGGTCGCCAGCGCCACCGCCGCGCCGTGGCCCAGCACCAGCGCCCAGACCGGCGCCAGCACCGCCGCCACCAGCGCCGCCAACGACGAGATGCGCGCCACCACCGCCGTGGCCAGCCATGTCAGGCAGGCCGCGATCCCCACGGGCCACGCGAGCGCCAGCAGCAGGCCAAGGAACGTGGCCACACCCTTGCCCCCGCGAAAGCCCAGCCAGACCGGGTAACAATGCCCGGCAAAGGCCGCGAGCCCCGCGAGCTGCGCCGCGTCCTCGCCCGCGATCGCCCGCGCCAGCAGCACCGCCAGCGCCCCCTTGCCGCCGTCCAGCAGCAGCGTGAGCGCGGCGGCCACCTTGTTGCCCGTGCGCAGCACGTTGGTAGCCCCGATATTGCCAGAGCCGATCTCGCGCAGGTTGCCCAGCCCCATCACCCGCGCCAGCACCATGCCGAACGGGATAGAGCCCAGCAGGTAGCCCGCCACGGCCCACAGGATCAGGATGCTGGCGGCGCTCTCGACAGGGGGCATCAGGAAGCCTCGTAAACACAGCAACCGGCGACATAGGTGGCGCTCACCCTACCCTGAAGCCGCGCCCCGTCAAACGGCGTGTTCTTGGATTTCGAACGCAGCGCGAACCGGTCGAGGATGAACGGCTTGCCAGGGTCGAACAGTACGAGGTCCGCAGGCGCCCCCTGCACAAGCCGCCCGGCAGACAGCCCCAGCCGCTTCGCCGGATTGAGCGACAGCGCACGAAACAGCGTCGGCAGGTCAAGCGCCTCGGCATGGTAGAGCCTGAGCGCCGCCGGGAGCAGGGTCTCCAGCGCGACCGCCCCGCTCGCCGCCGCCTCGAATGGTTGGCGCTTGCTCTCCTCGTCCTGCGGGGTGTGCATCGAGCTGATGATATCAATCAGCCCTTCGCGCACCGCCTCCGTCACCGCCTGCCGGTCCTCCTCGGACCGGAGCGGCGGCTTGACCTTGAAGAAGGTGCGATAGTCCGACACGTCGAGCTCGTTGAGCGTCAGGTGATGGATGCTCGTTCCCGCCGTGATATCCAGACCGTTACGCTTTGCCCGGTGCAGGGCAGGTAACGCGCGGGCGGTGGTGATCTGGTCAGCGTGATAGCGCGCCTGCGTCATTTCCAGCAGGGCAATGTCGCGATCGAGCCCCATCCGCTCGGCCATCGGCGAGACGGCGGGCAGGCCTCGTAGCGAGGCGAACTTTCCACTCGTCGCCGCCGCCCCCGCGCTCAGCCCGGGATCCTGCGGATGGCAGATCACCAGCGCGCCCAGGCTGCGCGCATAGCTCAGCGCACGAGCCAGCACCTTGGTGTCGCGCACCACGTGGTCGCAATCGGTAAAGGCCACGGCCCCCGCATCCATCAGGAACCCGATCTCGACCATCTCGCGACCCTCGCGCCCCTTGGTCAGCGCGGCCATCGGCAGCACGTTCACGGGCGCCGCCTCGTTGGCGCGGCGCTCCACGAATTCCAGCACCTCGGGGCTGTCGATGGCGGGCAGCGTGTCGGGCCGCGTGGCCATCGTGGTCACGCCCCCCGCCGCCGCCGACAGCCCGGCGGAGCGATAGCTTTCCTTGTGCCGCTCACCCGGCTCGCAGACCTTCACGCCGATATCGACGATCCCGGGGGCAAGACACTGCCCGCCGCAATCGACCACCGCCTCGGCCTGCGGCCTGTCCTCGCCGCTGCCGCGCCCGGCGATCACACCGCCGTCGATCAGCAGCCAGCCGGGGCCGTCCGTCCCCGCCTCGGGGTCGATCAGGCGGGCGTTTGTAAAGAGTGTGGTGGTCATGCCGTCCCGTCCTCGCCTCTTGTTTCGCTCATCCCGCCACCCATACCATTACCACCGTCAGCGCCGCGATCACCGCCAGCGCCACCATCGCGATCTTGCCGGACATGCGCGGGTCCTTCGGCTCCTGCATCGCTCAGCCCTCCCTCAGGCCGGCGGCGGCGCGGATGCGGGCCTCGGTCGCCCCACGGTCCGCCTGGTATTTGATCAGGTGCTTGTCGCCCGAGGTCGTCACCACCTGCACCGCGCTGCCCAGCCCGCGCACCGTCCGGATCTCCGCCAGCCGCACCGCCCGCGTGAGCGGCCCGAGAAGCCGCCGGTCGGTCAAGTCCCATCGCGCCTGCAGCTCGTCGGAGGCCACGTAGCCCGCGCGCACCGCCACCGCCGCAAGCCCGCCCACCGCACCGGTCCAGACATGGGGATTGCCAGCGGCCCAGAGCACCGCCATCCCGAGCGCCATCGCCCCCGCCGCGAGCCACGCGTGATCGCGCCAGTAGGTCGCGCGGTCGGGGTGAAAGCTCTCGATCACGCGCTCGCCCTCGGCGAGTGCGGTGGTGGGGGTCATGGAATGGATCGGCCCCTCGCTCATGGCGTTACCACCAGCCAGATCACCAGCGCCACGAGCACCGCGAGCCCGGCAAAGAACACCACCGCCGCAAGCCGTGCCGCGCGGCGCGAATGGCCGGGGCCCGCAGACGGGGCCAGGCTGCCCGCCGCACCGCCCGCGGGTAACCGCTCGAAACGCACCTCTGGCACATCCTCCTCGAATCGGGACACGAGGCGCAGACCGCGCCCGGGGCGCAGCACCGTCGCGCGACCGCCGAAGGCGCGCGACGGCAGGATCAGCACCCGGCCCGTCAGCCCGTCGATCTGCGAGCGCATTTCCGCGATGTCCGCCTTCGCAATCCCATGGCCCTCGACCAGATATTCGGACAGCGGCATGGCACCGAGATCGCCAAGATCGAACAGCTCGATCTCATGGCCGTCCAACGCGCCATCGGCCCCCAGCGCGTCCATCACCGCGGCATCATCGAGCGGCGCGCCCGCGTCCTCCAGCACGGAAAAGACGCGCACCACATGCGCCTCGTAAGCGGGGACATGGAGCACGGTGCTCATGCCGCGCGGCGCGCCCGCAGGCCCTGCGCCAGCAGCTCCATCGCCGCCATGCGCACCGCGACACCCATCTCGACCTGATCCTGTATCACCGACCGGTTGATGTCGTCGGCGATCTCGCCGTCGATCTCGACGCCGCGGTTCATCGGCCCCGGGTGCATCACGATGGCGTCCGGTTTGGCATAGGCCAGCTTCTCGGCGTCGAGGCCAAAGCGGTGGTAATACTCGCGCTCGCTGGGGATAAAGCCGCCATCCATCCGCTCGCGCTGCAACCGCAGCATCATCACCACGTCCACGCCCTCCAGCCCCGCCTTCATGTCGTCGAACACCTCGACCCCGAACTCGGCGATGCCCGCGGGCATGAGCGTCGGCGGGCCGACGAGGCGCACGCGGTTCTCCATCTTGCCCAGCAGCAGGATGTTGGAGCGCGCCACGCGGCTGTGCGCGATGTCTCCGCAAATGGCGATGTTGAGCCGGTGCAGCCGCCCCTTGGCGCGGCGGATGGTGAGCGCGTCCAGCAGCGCCTGCGTCGGATGCTCGTGCCGACCGTCGCCGGCGTTGAGCACGGCACAGCGCACCTTCTGCGCAAGCAGGTCCACCGCGCCGGAATGCGGGTGGCGCACCACCAGAAGGTCGGGATGCATGGCGTTGAGGGTGAGCGCGGTGTCGATCAGCGTCTCTCCCTTCTTGAGGCTAGAGGCCTGCATCGCCATGTTCATCACGTCCGCCCCGAGCCGCTTGCCGGCCAGCTCAAAGCTCGCCTGCGTGCGGGTCGATGCCTCGAAGAACATGTTGATCTGCGTCAGCCCGCTCAGCACGTCGCGGTGCTTGGCATCGCTGCGATTGAGCGCCACGTATTCCTCGGCAAGGTCAAGGATGCCGGTGATATCGCCGGGGGTAAGCGGTTCGATCCCGAGAAGATGCGCGTGCGGGTAGGTCATGCCGCCTCCGATGCGGTTTCCCCCGCTTATAGAAAGGCCGCGGCGCATGGGCAAGCCGCGGCACCGGGCTTCATCTTTCCACAAATACTCTCTTCACACGATCGCGGCGCGACGGCCTGCCCTCTTTCCCCTGCCGATGCCGCGCGATAGCGTGTCGGAATGGAATCGCCCCTCACATCCGAGACTGCCCTCGCAAGCCTCGCCTGGCAGATCGAACTTGGCGCGACCGAGGCGATCGGGGATGCGCCGGTCAATCGCTACGACCTGCCGGACAAGACGGCCCAACCGGCGGCGAGACCCCCGGCCCAAACCGCCACCACTCATGAAATCGCGGCACCCGCGACGACCGCGCCCGCGGACGGCGATCCCGTGGCCGACGCGCAGGCCGCAGCCGCCACCGCCACCACGCTCGACGCGCTGCGCGCGGCACTCGGCACCTACCCGCATTGCGACCTGAAGCGCGGCGCGCGCAATCTCGTCTTTGCCGATGGCGACCCGGCGGCGCGGGTGATGATCATCGGCGAGGCGCCGGGGCGCGACGAGGACCTTCAAGGCCGTCCCTTCGTGGGTCGCGCAGGCCAGCTTCTCGACCGGATGTTCGCCGCGATCGGGCTGTCGCGCGGCGACGCGAACCCCGAGACCGCGCTCTACATCACCAATATCTCGCCCTGGCGTCCGCCGCAGAACCGTGACCCCAGCGCCGAGGAAATCGCCATGCTGCGCCCCTTCATGGCGCGGCACGTGGCGCTGGCCGCGCCCGATCTCGTGGTGCTGATGGGCAACGTTAGCTGCGACGCGGGTCTGGGGCGGCGGGGCATCACGCGCCTGCGGGGGCAGTGGGCGCAAGCATACGGCAAGCCCGCCCTGCCGATGTTCCACCCCGCATACCTGTTGCGCAACCCGTCGGCCAAGCGCGAGGCATGGGCCGATCTTCTGGCACTCAAGGCGCGGCTGGAGGGGGGCAGCGCATGATCGTCGAGCCGCTCACGCTGCTGGCCTTCATCCCCGCCGCGCTGGCGCTCAACCTCACGCCGGGGGCGGACATGATGTTCTGCCTCGGGCTCGGCCTGCGGGCGGGCCCGCGCCCGGCCATCGCCGCGAGCGCGGGCATCTCGGCGGGCGGCATGGTGCATGTCACGCTTGCCGGGCTGGGTCTCGCCGCCGCCATCGCGGCGTTTCCGCTGGCGCTCGACGTGATCCGCTGGCTGGGCGTTGCCTATCTGCTATGGCTGGCCTGGGGTGCGCTGCGGCAAGGGCCGGTTCGGGCACAAGCCCGTGCGATGGGCGCAGCCCGCGCCTTTCGCGAGGGAATGGTCGTCAACCTTCTCAATCCCAAGGTGATCCTCTTCGTGCTTGCCTTTATCCCGCAATTCGTGGACCCGGCCCGCGCGATCTTGCCGCAATTCCTCGTCTACGGCCTCGTGCTGGCGCTGGGCGGCCTCATTATCAACGGCACGGTCGGACTGTTTGCCGGGGGGCTCGGCCGCCGTCTCGCGACTTCGCCCCGGCTCGCGCGCGCGATCGGGCTCGTCTCGGCAGGGATCTTTACCGCGCTCGCTGCTCGCCTCGCCCTCATGCAAAGGAGCTGACGCCCTATGCCGCGTCTTGACGAAACCAAGGATTTCATCCCGGTGCGCATCGCGCTGCTGACGGTGTCGGACACGCGCGACCTGACGCAGGACCGCTCGGGCGACGTGCTGGCCGAGCGGATCGAGGCGGCGGGCCACGCGCTGGCCGATCGCATGGTGGTGCGCGACGAACGCGACCAGATCGTCGAGCAATTGCGCGAATGGATCGCCAACGCCGATATCGACGTGGTCATTTCCACCGGCGGCACCGGGCTCACCGGCCGTGACGTGACCGTCGAGGCGCATCGCGACGTCTACGAAAAAGAGATCGACGCATTCGGCACGGTTTTTACCATTGTCTCGATGCAAAAGATCGGCACCTCCGCCGTGCAGAGCCGCGCCACCGGCGGCGTCGCGGGCGGGACCTACCTCTTTGCCCTGCCCGGCAGTCCCGGTGCCTGTCGCGACGCCTGGGACGAAATCCTGTGCCACCAGTTCGATTACCGGCACCTGCCCTGTAATTTCGTGGAAATCATGCCGCGGCTCGACGAACATCGGCGCCGGAAATGAGCGCGGCGCGCGTGTAAAGGGCCTCACGGCTTGGCATTTGCCCGGCAATGGCTAGATTCAACACTGTCCGCACGCCAGCCGGACCGGTTGCACAAGGGTGCGCGCCATGCGGTTTCTGCGCCAGGGATTACTGGGCCTCTTCATCCTGTCACTGACGGCGGGGCTGCTCGGCTATGCCGGGCAAGTGATCCGGGACGCCGTCGAGGCGCGAATGGCGCGCGAAACGTATGCCCCCGAGAGGCGCGAGCGCGTGTTCGCCGTGCGCACTTTCACGCCCGAAGCCGAAACCGTTACACCACAGCTCGCGGCGTTCGGTCGGATCGAGAGCCGCCGCACCCTCGATATCCGGGCGCAGGTCGCCGGTGAAATTGTCGAGCTTGCCGAGGGTTTCATCGAGGGTGGCACCGTCGAGGCGGGGCAGTTCCTCGTGCGGATCGACCCGGCGCAGGCAGAGGACGCCCGCGAACGCGCGCGGATCGACCTCGCCGATGCCCGCGCCGAGGCGCGTGAGGCGGATCGCGCGCTGATCCTCGCGCGGGACGATCTCGCGGCGCGCGAGGATCAGACGGCGCTTCAGTCCCGCGCGCTGGCGCGGCAACGCGACCTCGAATCGCGCGGCGTAGGCACCCTCACCGCGATCGAGAGCGCCGAATACAACGTCATGCAGGCGCGGCAGGCGGTGCTTGCGAGCCGCCAGGCACTGGCCGTCGCCGAGGCGCGCGTCGATCAGGCCGCGACATCGGTCTCACGCGCCGAACTGGCGCTGACAGAGGCCGAACGGCGGCTGGCCGAGACGCGGATCACCGCCGGGTTCTCGGGACGGCTGAACGAGGTGAGTGCGGTCGAGGGCGGGATCGTCGCGGTGGGCGAACAAATGGCTCGGCTGGTTGACGGGCGCGCGCTCGAGGCGGCATTTCGCGTCTCCACGGCGCAATACACACGGCTTCTGGACGCGGATGGCGCACTGATGCCCCTGCCCGTTACCGCCACGCTCGACAGCGGCGACACTTCGGTCCGCGCGACGGGCCACATCGCGCGCGAGGCCGCCGCCGTCGCCGAAGGCGAAAGCGGTCGCATGATCTTTGCCGCGCTGGGCGGCGCCCCGGCGCTCAAACCCGGCGACTTCGTGCACGTCAGCGTCGAGGAACTGCCCCTCGACGGGGTAGTGCGGCTACCGGCCTCGGCGCTGGGCGGCGACAGCACGGTTCTCGCGGTCGGCGACGGGAACCGGCTGGAGGTGCTGCCAGTCACGCTGTTGCGGCGACAGGTCAACGACGTGCTGCTCGCGGCCCCCGGCGTGGCGGGGCGCGAGATCGTGACCGAGCGCAGCCCGGCGCTCGGCCCCGGCCTCAAGGTGCGGCGCATCGGCGCGCAAGAGGCGGACACCGTGTCTCTGAGTTCCGAGCGGCGCGCGCGGCTGCGCGCTCAGGTCGAGGCCGACACCGCGCTCCCCGAACACGAACGCCGCCGCCTGCTGGCCGATCTCGCCCGACCGCGCGTGCCCGCGCGCACAGTGGCGCGGATCGAAGCCAGAGTCGGCGGATAACCCCCGTGGGCGGGATCATCCCTTTCTTCACCCGGCACCGAACGGCGGCCAACCTGTTGTTGATCCTGATGGTGGCGCTCGGGCTGATGGCCGCACCGAACATGCGCGCGCAGTTCTTTCCCGACGTGGTGGTGGACAATGTCTCCGTTACGGTCGCCTGGGAGGGAGCGAGCGCCGAGGACGTGGACGCAGGGATCGTGCAGCTTGTCGAACCCGCGCTGCTGGCGGTCGAGGGAGTAACCGAGGCGCGCGCCACGAGCCGCGAGGGCAGCGCCGCGATGACCCTCGAATTCGAGCCCGGCTGGGACATGGGGCGCGCCGCCAACGAGGTCGAGGCCGCGCTGGGACAGATCACCGACCTGCCCGAGGATGCCGAGGAACCGGTGGTCCGCCGTGGCGCGTGGCGCGACCGCGTGACCGACGTGGTCATCACCGGGCCGGTCGGGGCCGAGCAACTGGCCCGTATCGCCGACGAATTCGTCACCCGGCTGTTCGCCGCCGGGGTAACGCGGGCCACCGTCTCGGGGGTGGCGGTGCCCGAAACGCGGGTCGAGGTGCCCGCGCACGCGCTCGTCGCCCATGACCTGAGCATGGCCGGGATCGCCGCCGCCATCGCCGCGCGCGTCGATGCCGCCCCGGCGGGCGACGTGACCGGGGCCAACGCGCGGCTGCGCACCGGCACCGAGCGACGCAACCCTGCCGAGATCGCCGCCATCCCGCTGCGGCTGCGCCCTGACGGCACGGCGCTGACGATCGGCGACGTGGCGACGGTGCGCGCGGGCGGTTTCGACCGCGGGCTTGCCTATTACGTGGGGGACGCCCCCGCCGTCACCGTCCGGGTGGACCGCCCCGCCGAGGGCGACGCGCTCGACGTGCAGGCAAAGGTGGAACAGATCGCGGGCGATATGCTGCGCCGCCTGCCCGAGGGCGTAGCGATCGAGCTCGTGCGTACCCGGTCCGAGGCCATTTCAAGCCGCCTGACGATGCTTCTCGACAATGCAGCCACCGGGCTGGCGCTGGTGGTAGGGCTGCTGTTTCTCTTCCTCAACGCGCGCACTGCCTTCTGGGTGGCGGCGGGCATTCCGGTGGCGATGCTGGCGGCGCTGGCGCTGATGTATGCCGCGGGGCTCACGCTCAACATGATCTCGCTTTTCGCGATCATCATTACGCTGGGGATCGTGGTGGACGACGCCATCGTGGTGGGCGAGCACGCCGACGCCCGCCACCGCCGATATGGCGAACCGCCCCCCATCGCCGCCGAACGCGCTGCCGGGCGCATGGCGCTGCCGGTCTTTTCCGCGACACTCACAACGCTGATCGCGTTCTTCGGGCTGGCGATCATAGGCGGGCGGTTCGGCAACCTCATCTACGACATCCCCTTCACCGTCATCGCCGTGCTGACGGCGAGCCTGCTGGAATGTTTCCTGATCCTGCCCAACCACATGGCCCACGCGCTGGCGCGTTCGGCGCGCGAGCGGTGGTACGACATTCCGAGCCGGGTGGTGAACCGCGGCTTCACGGCCTTTCGCGACCGTGCCTTCCGGCCACTCGTGGGGCTGGTGATCCGGGCACGCTACGCGGTGCTGGCGGCGGCGGTGCTGCTGCTGGCCGTGCAGGTCGCGAGCGTGGTGCGCGGCGACGTGACGTGGCGGTTCTTCAACGCGCCCGAACGCGGCAGCGTTACAGGCAATTTCGCGATGGCGCCGGGTGCCACGCGCGCCGACGCGCTGGCGCAAATGCGCGCGCTGCAACAGGCGGTGGAGGATCTGGGCAAAGAATACGCCGCGCGCCACGGGCAGAACCCCGTGCAACACGTACTCGCGCAGGTGGGCGACCATGCCGGGCGCGGCATGGCCGGGTCCGAGACGCGCGAAGACGACCTCAAGGGCGGCATTTCCATCGAATTGATCGACGCCGACCTGCGCCCCTATTCTAGCTTCGCTTTCCTTGCCGACCTGCAGGAACGCGCGCCGCGCCTGCCGATGACCGAAGCGCTGAGCTTTCGCGGGTCGCGCTCGGGCCCCGGCGGGGACGCCATCGACATCGCCCTCTACGGGGCCACGGCAGAAACGCTCAAGGCCGCCGCCGAGGCGCTCAAGACGCGCCTGGCGCAAGAGCCCGAGGTCTCGGCGCTGGAGGACACGCTGGCCTGGGACAAGGCCGAACTCGTACTGGAACTGACGCCCCACGGGCAGGCGCTGGGTTTCGACATCGACGCGCTGGGCCGCACGCTGCGCAACAGGGTGAGCGGCATCGAGGCGGCGACATATCCCGACGGGCCGCGCTCTGCCGCGGTGCGGGTGGAACTGCCCGAGGCGGACCTGTCGGCGGATTTCCTCGACACCACGATGGTGCGCAGCGCCACCGGCCAATACGTGCCGGTGGCCGATATCGTCACAGTCACCACGCGCACCGGATTTGCCACCGTGCGGCGCGAAAACGGGCTGCGGCTGGTGACGGTTACGGGCGACATCTCCGGCGACGACCCCGCCCGCGCCGCCGAGATCACCCGCGCTCTGGAGACCGAGATCCTGCCGCGCATCGCGGGCGAGCACCGGGTGGAATACCGCATGGGCGGTCTAGCCGAGCAGGAGGACGATTTCCTCGCCGATGCGCGGCTGGGGCTGATGCTCACCCTGCTGGGCATCTACCTCGTCCTCGCGCTGGTGTTTGCAAGCTGGGCGCGGCCGCTTGCGGTGATGGCGGTGATCCCCTTCGGCCTCGTCGGCGCGATCTGGGGGCATGCACACTGGGACATGCCGCTGTCGATGTTCTCGGTGGTGGGGCTTCTGGGCATGACCGGCATCATCATCAACGACTCCATCGTGCTGGTGACCGCGATCGATGGGCACGCGCGGGGGCGCGGGCTGATCCCCGCCATCATCGAGGGCACGGCGGACCGGCTGCGCGCCGTGGTGCTGACCACGCTCACCACGGTAATGGGGCTCGCGCCGCTACTGTTCGAGCGCTCGACACAGGCGCAGTTTCTCAAGCCGACGGTCATCACGCTGGTCTATGGCCTTGGCTTCGGCATGGTGCTGGTGCTGATCCTCGTGCCCGCGCTTCTGGCCATCGGGCGCGATCTGGGGCGGCCCTTCACCGCGCTGGGGCGCGGCTGGCGGGCGCGGCGTGGCGGCGTGGCGGCACTGATGCGGGGCACAGGTGCTGCGCTGGCGGCGTGGTTCGCGGCAACGGTGGGCTGGGTCCTGGTCACCGGCGCACTGCCCGCGCCGCTCGCAGGGCTGGTGCCGCTCGCGCCGATGCAGGCGGCGCTGGTGTTGCAGGCGGGCGGGGCGGCAATGCTGCTCGCACTGATCTGGACCGGGGCGATGGTGGCGAAGTACAGGCGCCGCCAAAGCGGCTTGCGCCGTCCCTGATCCGGCGCTACGCCTGCGCCATGCGGATCGTGCGCGACCATAGCTTTGCCACCGAGGCCGACCGGGGCGCGTCCGTCGCCATCGGCAATTTCGACGGCGTCCACATCGGTCATCGCCACGTGATCGACATCGCCCGCGACGCAGGCGCGCGGATCGGCGCACCTCTGGGCGTGTTGACCTTCGAGCCGCACCCGCGCGAATTCTTTGCCCCCGACGCCCCCCCCTTCCGGCTGATGAGCGCCGAGGCGCGCACCCACAGGCTGGAAAAAATCGGGGTCGAGCGGCTGTACGAACTGCCCTTCAACGCGGCCCTCGCGGGGCTCAGCCCGCGCGCCTTTGCCAGCGAGGTGCTGGCCGGCGGGCTGGGGCTGCGCCACGTGGTGGTCGGCGCGGATTTCTGCTTCGGCAAGGGGCGCGCGGGCGACGCCGCCGACCTGCAGGCTTTCGGTGCGGAATTGGGCTTTGGCGTGACCATCGCCGACCTGCTCGAAGGCTCGGACGGACAGGTGTCGTCGACCGCGATCCGGCAGGCACTCTCCGAAGGCCGCCCGCGCGATGCCGCGGAAATGCTGGGCCACTGGCACCGGATCGAAGGGCCGGTGGTGGGCGGCGAGCAGCGCGGACGCACGCTCGGATACCCGACGGCCAACATGTCCATCGCCGGGCTGCACCCGCCGCGCTTCGGCATCTACGCCGTGCTCGTGGACGTCCTCGACGGCCCGCATGCGGGGCACTATCACGGTGCCGCCTCGCTCGGACTGCGACCCATGTTTCAGGGCCAGGAGCCCAATCTCGAAACCTTCCTGTTCGATTTTTCCGGCGATCTCTACGGCGCGCATCTCTCGGTCGGCCTCGTCGACTACCTCCGCCCCGAAGAGACATTCGACGGCCTCGACGCCTTCATCGCGCAGATGGATGCCGATTGCGCCCGCGCCCGCGACATCCTGGCCGCGACATGAGTGACACCGACGATCCCATCGACCGCAGCGGCCTGCGCCCCCGCTTCTGGGAGACAACGCCCCTCGACCGCATGACGCAGGCGGAATGGGAGGCGCTCTGCGACGGCTGTGGCAAGTGCTGCCTCAACAAGCTGGAGGATGACGAGACCGGCGAGGTGGCGCTGACCCGCGTCGCCTGCCGGCTCTTCGACGACACCACCTGCCGCTGCGCGCAATATCCGATCCGGCAACAATTCGTGCCGGAATGTATCTCGCTCAAGCCCCACACGATCGAGCGCCATGCCTACTGGCTGCCCGAAACCTGTGCGTACAAGCTGCTTCACGAGGGCAGGCCGCTCTTCGACTGGCACCCGCTCATCTCGGGCACGCCCGAGAGCGTGCACGCGGCGGGCGTGTCGGTTCAGCACAGGACCTTGCCGGAATTCGACGTGCCGGAAGAGGAGTGGGAAGACCACATCATAGAGGAGCCCACCTGATGCAATTTGCCTCCGACAATGCCGGTCCCGCCCTGCCACAGGTGATGGAGGCGATGATCGCCGCCAACGCGGGGCACGCCCCCTCCTACGGCGCCGAGGCGCTGATGGAAGAGGTCCGCGACCGGCTGCGCGACCTGTTCGAGGCCCCGCAGGCGAGCGTCTACCTCGTGGCCACCGGCACGGCGGCCAACGCGCTGGCGCTCGCCACCCTGTCGGAGCCGTGGCAGACCGTGTTCTGCACGCCGCTGGCGCATGTCCACACCGACGAATGCAACGCGCCCGAGTTCTTCACCGGCGGCGCCAAGCTCAGCCTCGTGGGCGCAGGCGACAAGATGACGCCGGATGAGCTGGAGCGCGCCATCGGCGGCTGGCCTGCGGGCGACGTCCACAATCCGCAGCACGGACCGGTGTCGCTCACGCAGGCCACCGAACGCGGCCGCATCTATACCTGCGAGGAAATCGCCGCGCTCTGCGGCGTGGCGCGCGAGCACGGCCTGCCCACCTACATGGACGGCGCGCGCTTTGCCAACGCGGCGGCGGCGCTCGGCTGCACCCCCGCCGAGATGACGTGGCGCGCGGGCATCGACGCCGTCAGCTTCGGCGGCACCAAGAACGGCTGTCTCGGCGTCGAGGCGGTGATCTTCTTCAACCCCGAGAACGCCTGGGAATTCGAGCTGCGGCGCAAGCGCTCGGCGCATCTCTTCTCCAAGCACCGGTATCTCTCGGCGCAGATGCTTGGCTATGTCACGGCGGATGCATGGCGCGAGGCGG
This sequence comes from Roseovarius nitratireducens, assembly GCF_002925845.1. Classification (GTDB taxonomy): domain Bacteria; phylum Pseudomonadota; class Alphaproteobacteria; order Rhodobacterales; family Rhodobacteraceae; genus Roseovarius; species Roseovarius nitratireducens. The sequence continues at coordinate 374,257 of NZ_PDNI01000065.1, forward strand.
CACAGCTCGCCAATGCCCACGCCGCCAGGCTGGCCGAGGGTCTGCGGACCGTGCCGGGGGCCGAGATGGTGCACAACCGCGAGGTCAACATGATCTTCGCCCGACTGCCGCGAGCCACCCACCGGCGGCTCAGGGCGGCAGGCGCGGCCTACGCGCTCCACGAGGGGCCGCTGGACGCAGGCCCGGACGAAGAGCCGCTGATGGCCCGATTCGTCTGCGACTGGTCGGTGCGCGAAGACGAGATCGACCGGTTTCTGGAGATGGCGGCGGGGTAGTGTTCGCCACCTGAATAAAAGGGGCGTGGTTTGCCTCCGGTGCGGCCTTGGTCGCTCGGACGAAGGGGCGAGGGCGGGTGTGCGGACGAAGCAGCCGTTCGATGTTGCCTCACCAAGGTCCGCTTCAAGGCACCGGCAACGGGCCAGTCTATTCAAGATGCGGCGAACCAGTTCGGCGATCCCAGACCATTGCCCAAAATTGCTGATCCCAGTTCGTCTGGTGGCCGTCAAGATAGCGGGACTTCCCGAGCGCGTCTCCAAGACGAGAGACAATTTCACAAAATTTCGTGTCCTCGGAGGCGCAGTTAGCAAGCCAAATACGTCCTAGAGTGTAATGCAGGATCGAGTGATACAACGTTATTCGAGTGGCCTTTTGAGGGTCATAAACGATCGGCCCACTTTCAATATACGCAGTGCTCTCGCCGGGGTTGGCAAAGTGCAAACGACTTTGCCACTGAGCTAGTTGCGAAGTGTAATGTGCATATGGCTGGACGGCTCCTGCCAGCTTAGCCATGAAATCTTCCCAACTCTCCGACCAAAGCCCCGTACCATAGGAAGGCCATACCTCCCTAGCGAGCCACTGGCGGACTTTGCCAGGTGACGCTCTGCCCTTCAACCAGTCTTCTAGAATCGCCTCTCGGCCATTCGTTCGGCACATGCCCAGCTCAATTATTGCCAGCGCTTCGATGCAATATCGGGTTTGGGAGAGCGCGTTGGCGTGAATGCCTGCCTTGTTGGCTTCATAAGCGATTTCCATGGCATGCACAAAAAAATAGACTGCTTCTTGCGGCACCAAAGATAGGTGAGTTGGCAGGCCATGCGATTTGATCGCCGCGGCGACTCTCTGGTGGACGGGATCGAATGCTTCCTCGGCCCTAATAAACCACTCTGGTATATTGCGTTCAGCCAACAACCTATCCCTTTTTGTTCGTGGTCTTGGAATAACGCTAGCTGGAATTCTTGTCACGCTCTTGGCGGCGTCAACATAAGCCTACCTTCATGCGCATCGCAACATTCAGCACTGTCGGCCCCCTCGCCCTCATCCTACCCTTTCGCTCAAGGACGCCGACCCCGTGCCCGATACCCTGCGTCCATCGGGTGTCCCATGCCACGCGGCGGATGCCACGCCCTCAGCCCGCGTAATCAGCATCGCTGACATGGTCGAGCCAGTCCGCCGTGCGCCCGTCCACCGATTCCTGGATGGCGAGGTGGCACATCACGCGGTCCGGTGCCGCGCCGTGCCAATGCTCCTCGCCGGGTGGAATCCAGACCGTGTCGCCTTCGCGGATCACCTCCACCGCGCCGCCGCGGGTGGCGACGCGGCCCACGCCCGACAGAACGTGCAACGTCTGCCCGCGCGGATGCGTGTGCCACGCGGTACGCGCGCCGGGCGCGAAGGTGACGCGCAGAGCGCGGATATCGGTCCCGGCCCCCTCGCCGATCACCGGCTCGTGCCAGACCGTGCCGGTGAAATAGTCGGGGTCGGCGGGACGGCTCGCGCGTGTATCTGTCCTGATGATTTCCATGAGCCACTCCCTTGTTTCGCTCCCGATCCTACGCCGCGCGCCGCATGATGCAACGCCGCTTTTTCCCCGGCGACTCTCTTGACGCCCCGTGGCTTTGCGCTTAAGCACCGTTCACGGAATTCGGGGCGCTGCCTGTGGCGGTGCCCGTTTGTATTGAGACAGGGCCTCGATGCCCTCACCCAGAGACGAGGATGACCCCATGTCGCGCCGCTGCGAACTGACTGGAAAAGGCCCGATGGTCGGCAACAACTCGAGCCACGCCAACAACAAGACCAAGCGCCGGTACCTGCCGAACCTCAACGACGTGACGCTGCAATCGCAGACGCTGAACCGCGGCATCAAGCTGCGCATCTCGGCACACGCACTGCGCAGCGTCGATCATCGCGGAGGGCTCGACGCCTTTCTCGCCAAGGCCAAGGACGAAGAGCTTTCGGCCGCCGCGCTGAAGGTCAAGAAAGAGATCGCCCGCGCACAGGCCGCCACCGCCTGAGCCCGGCCCCGATCCGACAGACCTGCCCCGTCGCGCCGCGGCGGGGCTGTTTCGTTTTGTCGCTTGCCGCGCGCGCCCGGACCCGCCTATACCTGCGGGCGATGACAGCCTCGCGCGGCATAACCACTCTCGGGCTCTGCCTGTTTCTGGCGCTTACCAGCGTCACCCTCGCGGTGGCGCGCGGCGCGCCGGGGCCGGTGGGGGTGATGGTGATCTGCACCGGCGAGGGGATGCAACGGCTGGCCGTCGATGCCGACGGACAGCCGGTGGCGCCACCGCATATCTGCCCCGACTGCCTGCTCGCCTTCCACGCCAGCCCGCTGCGCGATCCCCTGCCCGCCCCGCGCGCCGCCTGCACAACCGCGCGCGCGCCCTTCGCCGAGGCGAGCCACGCCGCCGCGCCCGCGCGCCCGGCGATGCTGGCGCGCGCGCCGCCGCTCCAGGTCTGAGTTCACACTTTCCCGCAACCAGACCCACAGGAGCGACACCATGTCCCTCAGATCCACCGCCTTCACGGCGCTTGCCGCCCTCACCCTCGCCGCGCCCGCCATGGCGCAGGAAATCCACGTGCTCGACCCCTACGCCCGCAGCGCCAGCCCGATGGCCAGAACCGGCGCCGCCTTCATGCTGATCGAGAATATCGGCGACGCGGATGATCGGCTGATCGACGTCACTTCTCCCGCCGCCAAGCTGGCGCAGCTTCACACCCATCGCGAAAAAGACGGCGTGATGAAGATGGTCCATGTCGAGGAGGGCTTTGCCGTCCCGGCGGGCGAGACCATTTTCCTCCAGCGCGGCGGCAACCACGTCATGCTCATGGGCCTGGCCGAGCCGTTCGAGCAGGGCAAGACCATCTCGCTCACCCTCGTCTTTGAGAAATCCGGCGAGATCGAGATCGAGGTGCCGGTCGATCTCGCACGCAAGGCCGGGCAAGGCAACGGGCAAGGTCACGGCGACTGAACGCCCGCCTCTCCGATAAGGCCCGCCACCCACTCGGGCACGACACGCGAGGCGCGGCCCTGCCGCGCCTCGTGGAAATCGCTTGCCACCGCAGACGCCTCCAGATTGATCTCGACGCAATGCGCGCCCGCGCCTGCCGCCTCCTGCGCAAATCCCGCCGCAGGCCAGACCTGCCCCGATGTGCCGATGGCCGCAAATAGGTCGGCACCGGCCAGATGGTCCAGAATCTCCTCCATCCGGTAGGGCATCTCGCCGAACCAGACCACGTCGGGGCGGCAGGCGCACGCACCGCAGGCCGGGCAGGCATCGGCGCGTGACATCTCCGGTGGCGCGTCCCACCGGTGGCCACAAGCGGCACAGAGCGCGCGCGCCAACTCTCCGTGCATGTGGATCACCCCCCGGCTCCCCGCCGCCTCGTGAAGAGCGTCCACGTTCTGCGTGACGATGACCACCTCGCCGGGGTGCGCCGCCTGCAGCCACGCAAGCGCCGCGTGCGCGGCATTGGGCCGGACACCGGCGGCCTGCGCACGGCGGGTGTTGTAGAAACGGTGCACGCGGCCCGCGTCGCGGATAAATGCCTCGGGTGTGGCCACGTCCTCGATCCGGTGCTTGGCCCACAGGCCGCCCGCGTCGCGAAAGGTCGCGAGCCCGCTTTCCGCGGAAATCCCCGCGCCGGTGAGAATGACGATCTTTTCCATCGCGACCTCCCCGTCTATATCTGCCGGATCGGAGGCCCCATGACCACCCGGATTCTATTTGTCTGCCTTGGCAATATCTGCCGCTCGCCCGCCGCCGAGGGCGCGGTTCGCGCGCTGTTGCCGGGCGCACAAACCGACAGCGCGGGCACGGGCGACTGGCATGTGGGCGAGCCGCCCTATGGCCCGATGCAGCACGCGGCACAGGCACGCGGGCTCGACATCTCGGACCTGCGCGCGCGGCAATTCGAGGCGGCGGATTTCGAGCGCTTCGACCTGATCGTCGCGATGGACGACAAGAATCGCCGCGCGATCGAGGCGCTGCGGCCAGCGCACTGCGCCACGCCGGTCACCCTGCTCACCGATTACGCGCCCGAGGCGCGTGCCGATCACGTCCCCGACCCCTATTACACGCGCGATTTCGACGGTGTACTCGACCTGATAGAGAGCTGCGCGCGGGGCCTCGCCGCGCGGCTCTGATCCGCGCGCCCGTTCGGAAAGTCCGAAACCGGCTTTCACGTGCTGGAAAAACCCCGTCACATCCCCGGCAAATCGCTTGCCCGTCACGGCGCCGCGCCCCATTCCAAGAGGGGAAGGAGACCCGCACCATGCCGCTGACATACCTCAAGATCGCCCACGCAGAGATGCCACAGGCCGCTGCCGATATCGCCGACACGGTGCAGGTCATGCTCGCGCGGCTGCGGGCGGGCGGCGCGCAAGTGGCACTGGAATACGCCCGCGACCTCGATGGCTGGGACGGGCCTGTGACGCTCGGCGAGGCCGAGATCGCAGCCGCCTCGGCCCGCGTGCCGCAGGCGCTCAAGGACGATATCGCCTGGGCGCATGACAACATCTCGCGCTTCGCCGCCGCCCAGCGCGCCACCGCGCAGGACATGGAAATCGAGCTGCGCCCCGGCCTGATCGCCGGGCAGAAGCAGATCCCGGTGCGCGCGGCTGGGTGTTACGTCCCCGGCGGGCGCTACAGCCACATCGCCTCGGCGCTGATGTCCATCGCCACCGCGCGAGAGGCCGGCGTGGGCGACATCACCGCCTGCTCGCCTCCCTCCGGGCCGGGCGGCATCCCCGATGCGCTGGTGCACACGATGCATCTGGCCGGGGCCACGCGTATCCTGTGCCTCGGTGGGGTGCAGGGCGTCGCGGCGATGGCCTTCGGCCTGTTCGGTGCCCCGGCGGCGGATATCCTCGTCGGCCCCGGCAACGCCTACGTGGCCGAGGCCAAGCGCCAGCTTTTCGGCCCGGTCGGCATCGACATGTTCGCCGGGCCGACCGACAGCCTCGTGCTCGCCGATGACAGCGCCGACCCCGAGACCATCGCCGCCGACCTCGTGGGACAGGCCGAGCACGGCGCGACCTCGCCGGTGTGGCTCGCGACCAGCTCGCGCGCGCTGGCCGAGACGGTCATGGCGCGCGTGCCTGCGCTCATCGCCGCCCTGCCCGAACCGAACCGTACCGCCGCCGCGACCGCGTGGCGCGACCTGGGCGAGGTGGTGCTATGCGACAGCGCCGAGGAAATGGCCGCCCATGCCGACGACCGCGCACCCGAGCACCTGCATGTGCAGGCCCGCGATCTCGACTGGTGGCTGGGTCGGCTCGCCGCCTACGGCTCGCTGTTTCTGGGCGAACGCACGACCGTGGCCTTCGGCGACAAGGCGGCGGGGCCCAACCATGTCTTGCCCACCTCCGGGGCCGCGCGCTACACGGGGGGGCTGTCGGTGCACAAGTTCCTCAAGACGGTTACCTGGCAAAGGGTCGAGTCGCAGGCGCTCGGCGATCTGGCCGGGGTGACGGCGCGGCTCAGCCGGGCGGAGGGGATGGAGGGGCACGCGCGCAGCGCCGATATCCGCATGGGCGCGGAGGACCGCGCCCTCACCTCGACGGGGTAGAGCGACCGATGAAAACCGTGGGCATTCTCGGGGGGATGGGGCCAGAGGCCACCATCCTCCTGATGCAAAAGGTGATGGCGGCAGTGCCCGCGCGCGACGATTCCGACCACGTGCCACTCCTCGTGCACCAGAACCCGCAGGTGCCCAGCCGCATCAAGGCGCTGATCGAGGGGACCGGAGAAGACCCCGGCCCCACCCTCGCGCGCATGGCCCGCGATCTCGAGGCAGGCGGCGCGCAGGCGCTCGCCATGCCGTGCAACACCGCGCATCACTACGCCCCGGCGGTTCGCGAGGCGACGGCGCTGCCGTTTCTCGACATGCTGGACCTGACCGCTACGCATCTGGCAGGGGCGGGGGCGCGGCGCATCGGCATGCTCGCTTCGCCCGCGACCCGGCTCGCGGGAGTGTTCGACGCGCCCTTCGCCACTCATGGCCTCACACCCGTCTTTCTCCGGGACGACGCGGCCCTCCTGTCGGTCATCCGCGCGGTCAAGGCGGGCGAGCCGCTCGCCGCGCTCCGTCCCCGCCTGCGCACCGAGGCCGAGGCCCTCATCGCGCAAGGGGCCGATCACCTGCTGATCGCCTGCACCGAACTCTCGCTGATGTCCGATGCATTACCGACGCAATACCGACACTATACCGACAGCCTAGATTGCCTGACCGCCGCGATCGTGGACTTCGCCCGCGGCTGATCCCGGTCGTTCAAGTCCGTCACGGGAAATGGTGCGCGCAAGGCCCTGGGCCCGGTCATGGACGCAGCACATCAATGGGGCGGGACACATAGGCCCGACCTGACATAAGACAGGAGCATGGTGCTGCCGCGGCGTGGGGCGAAAGTGATGAGGGCTTGACTTGCAGCCCCTCGGCGGGACCAGTTATCTTTCTGGATCAAATCGACGGAAATGCCATGCAGGTCTTGTTGAGAGAGGCGATAGGGATCGCACAGGGCGACGAGTCCCTCTTTTCCGATTTCGCGGATGGCGGCGAGATGTGGACCGCCGAGGGCACGCGCGAACGGCGCAAGCGGGTGGTGTTCGACCCGCCCTTCCGGGCCGCGCCGAGCGTCCATGTCGGCCTGTCACTGTGGGATACCGATTGCAGGACCAACGCCCGCATGGAGGTGAGCGCCGACAACATTGCCGCGGGCGGGTTCGACATCGTCTTTCGAACCTGGGGCGACACGCGCATCGCCCGCGTGCGGGTACGCTGGATCGCCATTGGCGCGGCACATCACGAGGATGACTGGCGCGATCTCGAATGACCGCCGCGCTCAGGAGCGTCGCAAAAGACTGAGAAGCTGTTGCGAGGGCAGACCATCCGCCTCGGCCCCGACCGATCGTTGAAAGGCGCGGATCGCCTCCACCGTATTGGGCCCCACGATCCCGTCGATCTTCTCGACCGCGAATCCCTTGCGCTTCAATCGGCGCTGCATTTCCTTGCGCTCGTCGAAGCTCAGCGGGTCATAGCCGCGCGGCCAACTCGCCTGGATGGGTGGGCCGCCCGCGATCCGGTCGGCAAGATGTCCCACCCCGAGCGCATAGGCATCGGCGTTGTTGTAGCGCTTGATGACGTCGAAATTGGCGAACACCATGAACGACGCCCCCGCCGGACCCGCCGGTTGCAGGATGCGCGCCGAGCCGTAATCGCGCACCGCGCGCCCGTCTGTCCCCACCACGCCGCGCGACGCCCAGTCCGAAGGCATCCGGCTGGTGTTGCCAAAGGACGCCCCGCGCGGCACGCGTACCTCCACGCCCCAGGGCATCCCCTTGCGCCAGCCGAACCGCTTGAGATACGCCGCCGTCGAGGCCAGCGCATCGGTGGGATCGTCCGACCACACGTCGCGCCGGCCGTCGCCGGTGAAATCTACCGCATAGGCAAGATAGGAGGTCGGGATGAACTGCGTGTGCCCCATTGCGCCCGCCCAAGAGCCCTTCATGTCGCGCGGGTTCACGTCGCCCGATTGCAGGATCTGCATCGCGGCAATCAACTGTTTCTCGAAGAATGCACCGCGCCGCCCGTCATAGGCCAGAGTCGCCAGCGACTGCACCAGTGGCAAATCGCCGAGCCGCGTGCCATAGGCGCTCTCCATGCCCCAGACCGCCGTGACGATCTCCTTTTCCACGCCGTAATGCGCCTCGATCCGATTCAGCACGCGGCTATGGCGGCGCAGCGCGGCCCGCCCGTCCTCGACCCGTTTCGGCGAGGTGGTCGCGTCGAGGTAATCCCATATCTCGCGCTTGAACTCGGACTGGTTGCGGTCCTTTGCCACCACCTCCGGGTCGTATCGAACGCCCCGGAAGGCGCGGTCAAGCACGTCGCCACGGATACCCGCCGAGGCCGCCCGCGCCCGGAACCCGGCGATCCAGCGGTCAAAGCCCGTATTGCCGCTTGCCAGCACGACGCGGGCACCGTCAGCCACATCGGGCCGGGCGCGCGGGCGCAGGCTGTGCACCGGCACGTCCACCGAGATCACCACCGCCGTGCTCACCGCGCCGGACCCCGGCCGCAATTCCGGGCGCAGGGATTCCGTCACCGACGCCGCGACTGCCCCCCCGAAAAGGAGCGCCAATCCCGTTATCAACACCAGTCCTGCCCGCATCGCCTGTCTCCGCCTGCCCGGATTATTGGCCGATCATAGCGCGATTGTTCCCGTTCCGAAAGCGATCCCGGCGGTGCCGCGCGGGTGGCCGCCGATCTCAGCCGCGCTTGCGCTCCGCCTTGCGCTTTAGCTTGGCCGACTTGCGCCGCGCCGCGCCGATCTTGCGGCGCGGAGGCTTGCCACGTGCTGTGCCCTCACCCTTGGGCACCTGTGACCCCTCGATATCGAGGAGATCAAAAGCCAGCCCGCCCGAGACCGGCGCCGCCTCGGCAAGGCGCACGGTCACCCGCTGCCCCAGTGCGATAATGCGCCCGGTATCGGCCCCCATCAGGATGCCGCGCTCGGGGTCGAAATGAAAATATTCGCGGCCCAGCGCGCGCATCGGGACGAGCCCGTCCGCTCCGGTCTCGTCCAGCTTCACGAACACGCCGAATCGGGCGATGCCGCTGATCTTGCCAGTGAATTCCTCGCCCAAACGCTCGGAGAGAAAGGCGGCGAGGTAGCGATCATTGGTGTCACGCTCCGCCACCATCGAGCGGCGCTCCGTATCCGAGATATGCTGTGCGGTGGCGTCGAGCCCTTCGATCTCGGGGCCGCTCAGCCCGTCCTTGCCCCAACCATGCGCCGAGATGAGCGCGCGATGCACGATCAGGTCGGCATAGCGCCGGATGGGCGAGGTGAAATGCGCATAGGCCCTGAGCGATAGACCGAAGTGCCCGAAATTCTGTGGCGCGTAATAGGCCTGCGTCATGGCGCGCAGGGTGGACATGTTGATGACCTCGGCATGGTCCGTATCGCGCGCGGCGTGCAGGAGCGCGTTGAGATGCGCGGTGCGCAGCACCTGCCCCTTGGCCAGCACCAGCCCCGCAGTCTCGGCCACCTCGCGCAGCGTGTCGAGCTTTTCAGCCGGCGGCTCCTCGTGGACGCGGAACAAGAGCGGGCTCTTGCGGGTGGTCAGCGCCTCGGCTGCGGCGACATTGGCGAGTACCATGCACTCCTCGATGAGCCGGTGCGCCTCGAGCCGTTCGGCGAAACGCACCGAAGTGACCTTGCCCTCGTCGCTCAGCTCGACCTTGCGCTCGGGCAGGTCGAGGTCGAGCGGCTGCCGCCGGTGGCGCGCCTTGGCGAGCGCGGCGTGGGCGGCGTAGAGCGGGCGGATCACGTCCTCCAGCAGGGGCTCAGTCTTGTCATCGGGCGCGCCGTCCATCGCCGCCTGCACTTGGGCATAGGTGAGTGACGCCGCAGAGCGCATCAGTCCGCGCACAAAGCGGTGGCCGATCTTTTCGCCTGCTGCGTCGATCTGCATCCGCACGGCGACGCAGGGGCGCGGGACGCCCTCGTGCAGGCTGCACAGGTCCGCCGATAGCCGGTCCGGAAGCATGGGCACCACGCGATCAGGGAAGTAGCTGGAATTGCCTCGTTTTTTCGCCGCGTTGTCGAGCGCGGAGCCGGGGCGCACGTAGTGGGCGACATCGGCGATGGCGACCCAGATGACGTGGCCGTCGGGGTTTTTCGGGTCGTCATCGGCATGGGCGTGGACGGCGTCGTCATGGTCGCGCGCGTCCGACGGATCGATGGTGATGAGCGGCAGGTCGCGCAGATCCGTGCGGCCCTTGAGGCCGGCGGGTTTCATCGCGTCGGCCTCGGCGATCACCTCGTCGGGGAATTCGTCGGGGATGCCGTGCTGATGGATGGCGATCAGCGACACGGCCTTGGGTGCCGAGGGATCGCCCAGCCGGTCGAGCACCCGCGCGCGCGGCAATCCCATGCGCCCCGGCGGCCCGGCCTGCTCGGCCTCGACCAGCTCGCCATCCTGCGCGCCGCCGGTGGCGTCGCGTGCAACGAGCCATTCCTTTCCCGCGCCCTTGTCGATGGGAACGATCCGGCCGCCCTCTTCGCTCTTGCGGAAAATCCCAAGTACTTTCCGTGGGTTGGCCCCGATACGGCGGATGAGGCGGGCCTCGTAATGGTGCGCTTCGGCGCGCACGTCATGCACGCGGGCGAGGATGCGGTCGCCTTCGCCCAGCGCCGGATCGGCGGCGCGGGGCAGCACCAGCACCACCGGCTCCACCCCCTCGCCGTGCCATTCCAGTGGCCGGGCGAGCAGTTCGCCATCGGGCGTCAGCGCGTTGATTTGAAGCACCGTGACGGGCGGCAGGCGCTCGGGGTCGCGGTAGGTCTTCTTGCGTTTTTCCAAGTGTCCTTCGGCCTCTAGCTCGCGCAGGACGCGCTTGAGGTCGATCCGCGCAGCCCCCTTGATACCAAAGGCCTTGGCGATATCGCGCTTGGAGGTGAGGGTCGGGTTGTCGGAAATCCATTGCAGGATTTCCGCCTTGGAGGGCTGTTGGCTCATGGCCTGCACGTAGCACGGCGCGCCGGGCGCGTCATCCGCGAAAAGCGGCTGAAACCGTGTCGGTATTCTGTCGGTATTCCGTCGGTATCGCGTCGGCCTCACCGACGGCGCGTGAAAAAATCCTTGGAATTTTCATTTTCCCCGCGCAGGATCGGGGAAACCGAGAATCTTCACAGGGAGCACGCCGCCGATGCTGCAACAGGACCCGAGCGAGACGCGCACCCTCGGTGCCGACTTGCGCGCGCTGCGCAAGGCGCGCGGCATGACGCTCGCGGCGCTGGCCGGGCGGCTGGGGCGGTCGGTGGGCTGGCTGTCTCAGGTCGAGCGCGACCTGTCGGAGCCGTCGATCAGCGACCTGCGGCAGGTGGCCGAGGTGCTGGGCGTGCCGATGTCGCTGCTGTTCGGTCATGCCAGCGCCCCCGCCGAAGAGCAGGGATACGTGGTGCGCGCGGGCGCGCGGCGACCGATGGGGTCGGGCGAGGAGGGCCTGATCGAGGAATTGCTGTCGCCCGACCTGACCGACGATTTCGAGGTCATCCACTCGACCTTCGAGCCTGCATCGAAAATGCAGCGCGCGGCACAGCGGCCCACGCAGGAGGTGGGCTATATCGTCTCTGGCCGACTCGACCTGAGCATCGGTGGGCGGCGGTTCACCCTTGGCCCCGGCGACAGCTTCCGCTTTCGTGGCGAGCCGTATTCCTGGGCCAACCCCTATGACACCCCCTGCGTGGCGATCTGGGTGATCGCCCCGCCGGTCTATTGAGGGCGCGGGCATGAGCTGGGAGGCCTGGACCGTCTTTGCCCTCTTCTGGGTGGTGTTCGTCACCACGCCGGGGCCAAACCATGTCAACTGCATCCAGACCGGCATGCATGTCGGGTTCCGTCGCGGCCTCTGGGCGGTGGCGGCGATCCTGACGCAGGCAACTCTGTTCCTGACCCTGTCGGCGGCGGGGATCACCGCCTTGATCGCCGCGTCGCCGGTGGCGTTCGAGGCCGCGAAACTCGCCGGTGCGGGTGTGCTCATCTGGCTCGGCATACGCGGCTGGATGCGGGCGCGACGGCCCATCGAGACCGGCACGCAAAGCGGCGGGTCGGTGTTCTGGCGGGCCTTCATGGTCGCCACGATCAACCCCAAGAGCGTGGCGGGCTATCTCGCCGCGTTTTCACAATTCGTGCAGCCGGGCGTGCCGATCTGGGATCAGATGTGGGTGATCTTTCCCACCGCGCTGACCATCACGGCGCTCAGCTATACCGGCTTTACCGCGCTTGGCGCGGGGCTGGGGCGGGCGGCGCTGGGGGCGGTGGTCAATGTCTGGCTGCGGCGGGGGATGGCCGCCGCGTTCGTGCTCTATGGCGTGGCCCTGGGCAGCGCCGCAACACCGGGGAGGATATGATGCACAAGGGATCGTGTCTGTGCGGAGACGTGACATTTACCGTGAACGCGGCGCCGGAGGGGCCAAGCGTGTGCCATTGCGGACAATGCCGCAATCAATCGGGGCACCTCTGGGCCTCGGCCTACGCGCCGGAGCACGACATCGCAATCACCGGTCGGGTCACGTGGTACGAGGCGAGCACCACCGCGAAACGCGGCTTTTGCCCGCGCTGCGGATCGTTCCTGTTCTGGAAAGCGCACGGTGAGGACACGATGAGTTTCGCGCTTGGTGCGCTGGACGAGCCGACCGGCGTGAGGCTGGAGAAGCATATCTTTGTCGCGGACAAGGGTGACTATTACGACATCGCGGACGGGTTGCCGCAGAAAGAGTGAGCGAGGGGAGACATGGCTGAGATTCCAACGACCGCACGCGCGGTCATCATCGGCGGGGGCGCCGTGGGGGCGTCCTGCCTCTATCACCTGGCCCGCGCGGGCTGGACCGACAGCGTCCTGCTGGAGCGCAACGAGCTGACAGCGGGCAGCACCTGGCACGCGGCGGGCAATGTGCCCACCTTTTCCACGAGCTGGTCGGTGATGAACATGCAGCGCTACTCGACCGAGCTTTATGCACGGCTCGGGGCCGAGGTCGACTATCCGATGAACTATCACCAGACGGGCTCTATCCGGCTGGCGCATTCGCGCGAGCGGATGCAGGAATTCGAGCGCGCCAAGGGGATGGGCAAGCACCAGGGGATGGACCTCGAAATCCTCGGGGTGGGCGAGATCAAGGCGCGCTATCCCTTCATCGAGACGCATGACTTGCACGGCGCGCTCTATGACCCCAACGACGGCGATATCGACCCCGCGCAACTGACGCAGGCGCTGGCCAAGGGGGCGCGGGAGATGGGCGCGCGCGTGCTGCGTTTCTGCCCCGCTACCGGCGTGCGGCGCGAGAACGGCGAATGGATCGTCGAGACGGAGAAGGGCGAGATCCGCTGCGAGATCGTGGTGAACGCCGCGGGCTATTACGCGCAGCGCGTCGGCGAATGGTTCAAGCCCTATGGCGGGCGGACCGTGCCGATGATGGTGATGAGCCATCAATACCTTCTGTCCGAGGAAATCCCCGAGATCGAGGCGTGGTCGAAGGAGCAGGGCCGCAAGCTGCCGCTGTTGCGTGACGTCGATGTCTCCTACTACCTGCGGCAGGAAAAGCACGGCTTTAACCTCGGGCCTTACGAGCCACGCTGTCGCGCCCATTGGGCCGACCCGAGCGATCCAATGCCCGACGATTTCAGCTTTCAGCTATGGCAGGAGGATATCGACCGGATCGAGGAGATCGTGACCGACGCGATGGCGCGGGTGCCGCTCTTGGGCATCTCGGGGATCAGCAAGATCATCAACGGGCCGATCCCCTATGCGCCGGACGGGATGCCGCTGCTTGGCCCCATGCCGGGGGTGCCCAATGCGTTCGAGGCCTGTGTGTTCACCTTTGGCATCGCGCAGGGCGGTGGCGCGGGCAAGGTGCTGGCCGAATGGGTGACGGAAGGCGCGCCCGAGTGGGACATGTGGTCGTGTGACCCGCGCCGCTACACCGATTACACCGATCACGAGTATTGCGTGGCGAAGGGGATGGAGGTCTATGGCCACGAATACGCCATGCATTTCCCCTGGCACCGCTGGCCGGCGGCGCCCGACCGCAAGCTCAGCCCCGTGCATGACCGGATCAAGGAAATGGGCGGCCAGATGGGCGACTATAACGGCTGGGAGCGCGCCAACTGGTTTGCGCAGCCGGGCGACGACACGTCTGAAGAGGCCACGCAGACCTGGGACCGCGCGGGGCCGTGGGAGCCGCGCATCCGGCAAGAATGCGAGGCGGTGAGAGACCATTGCGGCGTGCTCGACCTGCCCGGTTTCTCGCGGTTCAAGGTGCAGGGGCCGGGGGCCGATGACTGGCTTCGCGGGCTGGTCACGGGGGCCTTGCCCAAGGTGGGGCGCGTGGGGCTCGTGTATTTCACCGACGACCGGGGGCGCATCGTCACCGAGATGTCGGTGACGCGCGAGGCCGAGGACCGCTTCGTGCTGGTCACCGCCGCGTCTGCGCAATGGCATGACCGCGAATGGCTGGAGCGGCACATGCCCGAGGGGGCCGGTTTCACGCTGGAGGACTGGACCGACCGGATGTCGACCCTGATCGTCACCGGCCCGAAATCGCGCGACGTGCTCAGCCCCCTCACCAACGCCGATCTGTCCCTGCCCTGGCTCAGCTTTCAGGAGGCGGAGGTGGCGGGGCGATGGGCCGCGCTGCTGCGGGTCTCGTTCGCCGGCGAACTCGGCTGGGAAATCCATGCGGAAAACGCCGATATCCCGGCGATCTACGAGGCGGTCGTCGACGCGGGAGCAAAACCCTTTGGCATGTGGGCGCTGAACTCCTTGCGCATCGAGAAGGGGTATCGCGCGTGGAAAGGGGACCTCTCGACCGATTACTCGATGCTGGAGGGCGGGCTGGATCGGTTCGTGAAGCTCGACAAGCCGCAGGAGTTTCCCGGCAAGGCGGCGCTTCTGGCCGAGAAGCAAAGGGGCGTGAAGAAACGGTTTGTGCCGCTGATCGTCGAGGCGGGGGCGGCGGATGCGCCCTACATGTCGACGATCTGGCACGGGGGGGAGATTGTGGGCGAGACCACCTCTGGCGCCTGGGGCTACCGGGTCGGGGCGTCGGTGGCGCTCGCCATGCTGCGCGCGGACCTTGCGGTTCCGGGCACCAAGCTGGAGGTCGAGATCTACGGCGAACGGGTCCCGGCGGTGGTGCAGCCCGACGCGCCGCTGTGGGATCCGGAGAACGAGAGGCTGCGCGCGTGACCCAGCCCGCCACCATGCGCGGCGTGTACCTCACCCGCCACGGCGGGCCCGGGGCGCTGGAATGGCGCGAGGATATCCCCGTGCCGCGCCCCGGACCGGGCGAGGTGCTGGTCCGGGTGCTGGCGGCGGGGGTGAACAACACCGATATCAACACGCGCGAGGGCTGGTATGCGGCGGAGGTGACGGGGGCCACCGGCGAGACCGGCGAGGGTGTCGAGGCCGGGGGCTGGTCGGGGGCGCTGCGCTTTCCGCTGATACAAGGCGGCGACCTGTGCGGCGAGGTGGTGGCGCAGGGGCCGGGCGTCACCACCCCGGCGCGGGGCGCGCGCGTCACCTGCCCGATCAACATCCCGCGCCCGACACAAGACAACCCGGTGGGTTTCGTCGCCCTCGGCTCGGAGATCGACGGGGCCTTTGCCGAGTATTGCCTGATGAGGGCGGATGACCTGCATGACGTGAGCGACGCGCCGCTCTCGGACGTGGAAATCGCCGCCATCCCCTGCGCCTTCGGCACCGCGCTGGGGTTGCTGGACCGGGCGGGCGTGGCGGCGGGACAGGAGGTGCTGATCACCGGGGCCTCGGGCAATGTCGGGTTGGCGGCGGTGCAACTGGCGGCCGCAATGGGCGCGCAGGTGACCGGCATCGCCGCCCCCGCCAAAGCGGAGATCGTGAAGGAAGAAGGCGCGGTCGAGGTGATCGCTCGTGACGCCCAGCTGCCCGAAGACCGCTTTCACGCGGTGATCGACCTCGTGGGCGGCCCCGCCTTTCCCGCGTTCATCGACGCGCTGCGCCCCGGCGGGCATTACGCGGTGGCGGGTGCCATCGCCGGGCCGATGGTCAGCGCCGATCTGCGCCGCATCTACCTGCGCGATATCACCATCCACGGCTGCACCTACCAGTCTAGCTACGTCTTTGCCCGGCTGATGGATATGGTGCGCAAAGGCGAGGTTCGCCCGCGCATCAAAGCCACCTATCCGCTGCGCGACATCGCCCGCGCGCAGGCGGATTTCCAGGCCAAGGCCGATGCCGGCAAGCTGGTCCTGCTGCCACAGGAGACCGCTACATGACTGCGATCACGTTGCTTGACGGCTCCATCGGGCAGGAGCTTGTGAAACGCTCCGGCGACCGGGCGACGCCGCTGTGGTCCACGCAGGTGATGATCGACCACGGTGACCTCGTGCGGGAGGTGCATGACGCCTATTTCGCCGCCGGGGCCACGGTGGCCACCACCAACACCTACGCGGTGCTGCGCGACCGGCTGGCGCGGGTGGGGCTGGAGGATCAGGTGACCCGCCTTGCCGGGACCGCCGTAACCGCCGCCTGTGCCGCGCGCGACGCGCACGGATATGGCCGCGTGGCCGGGGCGCTCGGGCCGTTGGTGCAATCCTATCGCCCCGACCTCTGCCCCCCTGCCGAGGAAGCCGCGCGCATCTATGCCGAGCCGGTGGCGGCGCTGGCGCCCGGTGTCGACCTGCTGTTGCTGGAAACCATGGCTTCCGTCGATCAGGCGCGCGGCGCGCTGATGGCCGCGCGCGAGACCGCCCTGCCCGTCTGGCTCGCCGTGTCGGTGATGGACGACGACGGCACGCGCCTGCGCTCGGGCGAGCCGGTTGGGGCGCTGGCCCCGCTCATCGCCGAGATGCCGCCCGATGCGATCCTGCTCAACTGCTCGCCGCCCGAGGCGATCACGCAGGGGCTGGGCGAAATCGCGGCGTTTGGCCTGCCCTTCGGGGCCTATGCCAATGGCTTTACCCGGATCAGCGACGGCTTTCTCGGCGCCGCGCCCACGGTCGACGCACTTGAGCAACGCACCGACCTCAGCCCCGCCGCCCATGCCGAGGCGGCGATGGGCTGGATTGCGCAGGGCGCCACCATCGTCGGCGGCTGCTGCGAGATCGGCCCGGCCCATATCGCCGAGCTGGCGCGACGCATCCGCGAGGCGGGCCATGACATCGTCTGACCCGCTGTTTCTTCTTGCCGAAAATACTCCGGCCCAACCATGACACGAGGTGAATCATGACCGATCTTCCAACGCAGGCCCGCGTGGTCATCATCGGCGGCGGCGTAGTGGGCTGTTCCGTCGCGTATCACCTGACCAAGCTGGGCTGGAGCGACGTGGTGCTGCTAGAGAGAAAGCAACTGACCTCCGGGACCACATGGCATGCCGCAGGGCTAATCGGGCAGCTCAGGGCCACCGCCAACATGACCCGCCTCGCGCGCTATTCGGCGGAGCTATATTCCGGGCTGGAGGCCGAGACCGGCATCGCCACCGGCTTTCGGCAGGGGGGCTCGATCTCGGCGGCGCTGACCGCTGACCGCCGCGAGGAATTGATGCGCAGCGCCGCGATGGCCCGCGCCTTTGGCGTGCCGGTTGAGGAGCTGAGCCCCGCCGAGATCAAGGACCGTTACCCGCATATCAACCTCGACGGCGTGACGGGGGGCGTGTGGCTGCCCACCGATGGGCAGGCCGACCCGGCCAATATCGCGCTGGCGCTGGCCAAGGGCGCACGCAACCGGGGCGCGCGGGTGGCCGAGCGGGTGAAGGTGACGGGCATCGCGCGGCAGGGCCGCCGCGTGACCGGCGTGGACTGGCAAGGCGAGGATGGAAGCAGCGGCCATATCGCCTGCGACATGATAGTCAATTGCGCGGGCATGTGGGGCCGAGAGGTGGGGCGCATGGCCGGAACCAACGTGCCGCTGCATGCTTGCGAGCATTTCTATATCGTATCCGAGCCGATCGCGGGTCTGTCGCAGCTTCCGGTCCTGCGGGTGCCGGATGAATGCGCCTATTACAAGGAGGATGCGGGCAAGATGATGCTCGGGGCGTTTGAGCCCAATGCCAAGCCGTGGGGGATGGCGGGCATTCCCGAGAGTTTCGAGTTCGATCAGTTGCCGGAGGATTTCGACCATTTCGAGCCGATCCTCGAGGCGGCCGTCAACCGGATGCCGGTGCTGGCCGAGGCGGGGATTCACACGTTCTTTAACGGTCCCGAAAGCTTTACCCCCGATGATGCCTATCACCT
>NZ_PDNI01000052.1 GCF_002925845.1 Roseovarius nitratireducens
CGTATTGCTGCCGCCAAGACTGACGTGGCGAGCGGTCCCGGTCGCTGTGTCTCACGTCGGCGTTGCCAAAGAGTCATCGGCAGCTCTCTCTTCGCGCCCTCGACAGGTGATTTCAGCGCGCCTCGAGCCTCTGTTCTCCCGGTTTATAACCAATGGGCCACTCATCCAGCTTCGACCACCGCCGAGTTGAAGCAAGCAAACACTGGGAGAAAGGGCGTGGTGGTGATCATCAGTCGAACCAAGTGGACAAAGATCAAGGCTTCGATCCTCGCCGCCCAGTGATGCTCAGGTATCCTTGCGCAACCGGACGCCTGCGCCGCCCCCGTTCTCTGCGATGAACTCGACCCCGGCGGCTTCGAGGGCGACGCGGATCTTGGCCACGTTGTCGGGATTCATGTCATAACGCCCGGTCTCGAAATTCGAGATCGTGTTGCGATGAACGCCGGAGGCTTTTGCAAGATCGGCAAGAGACCAATTTAACGCTCCCCGCGCCATTCGCACTTGTGCGGATTTCACAACTATCTATCCTTGTGCTATTGTCACATGTGGCAATATCACAATTGGAGATCGAGACAATGACGAACATTCCCGACCATGTCCGCCGAAATCACGAAAGAACCTCCGAGAGACTGGATGAGGCGCGCGCAATGCTGCGCGCCGTCGAGCAGATGGCGGAGGCTGCAAGGCTGCCCCACTCGCCCGAGACTGAAAGTATGTTTGTTCTGATTGCGGCCACGCAAGACAAGTTGTTCGAGGCTGACGAAGCTCACGTTATCGAATGGGTGGGGCACGGCGGCAAGACAAGCGAGATGATGCTCGAGGGAACCGCTGCCGAACGCGATGAGGCCGCGGACGTCCAGCACTGAGCAACTATCCGGACTCATGCAAGACAGCTGCACCATAGCCAGCATGTTTGAAGGGCTGGACGCCCTCCACCACGCCGCAGCCAGGCGGGAGGATTGCCTGTTTGCCAAGCGCGCCGAACCCGAGTGACGCCTTCAACGATCGACAAGGACCGGGCGGGATCCGCCCGGTCTTTTCTGCAATTGTGAAACCCGGTGACAAATTCGGTGACAAGGGCAAAAGAAAACGCAAGGCTTAGATTTGCGCTATCCACAGCCTCTTGTTTTCATTTTATTAAGTGGCGATCCCGCGAGGACTCGAACCCCGAACCTGCTGATTAGAAGTCAGCTGCTCTATCCAGTTGAGCTACGGGACCGCTGGCCGCCTCTTAGCGCGCGCCGCGGGCGAGATCAAAACCTATTCGCCGAACGGGTCATCAGGATAGATCACCCGCGAGAGATAAAGCCCCTCGGGCGGCGCCACCGGACCGCAGGCGGTGCGGTCGCGCATCTCGAGCACGTCGCGCACCCGCTCGGGCGGCCACGCGCCCGCACCCACCCGCTCCAGCGTGCCCACCATGCTGCGTACCTGGTTGTGCAGGAACGACCGCGCGGCAAAGTGCAGGTGGATCTCTGGACCTGTCGCGGTATCCACCTCGGCGACCTCGACCGCGTCGAGTGTTTTCACAGGGCTCTTCGCCTGGCAAATCGAGGCGCGGAAGGTGGTGAAATCGTGGTGGCCAACCAGATGCGCCGCGCCCGCGCGCATGGCCGCCACGTCGAGCCCGCGGCGCAGGTGCCACACGCGCCCGGCCTCAAGCGCGGGCGGCGCCCGGCGCGCAACGATCCGGTAGAGATAGCGCCGCCCCGTGGCCGAGAACCGCGCGTGCCAGTCATCGGGCACGCGCGCGCAGGTGGTGACCGCCACCGGCAGGGGCCGCAGGTGGTAATTGAGTGCCTCGCTGAGCCGGAACGGTTCCCACTCGCGCGTGAGGTCACATTGCGCCACCTGCCCCAGTGCGTGCACGCCCGCATCGGTGCGCCCGGCGGCGGCGATGGTGTGCGGCCCCGGCTCCAGCCGGGCAAGCGCGTGCTCGATCTCGCCCTGCACGGTCACCTGGTCGGCCTGCCGTTGCCAGCCCGCGAAACGCGCGCCGTCATACTCTACCTTCAGGGCATAGCGGGGCATCGCCGGTCCTCTTGCTTGCACGCGCGTTCGGGCGGCATCCTTGGCGCGAAACCTCCCCTCGGGGCAAGCCGTTTCTGCGTCTTTCCCCCGGCGCGTGCGCGGTGTAAGCCGGAGGTTGACCCATCCCCGGACCGGAGCCCACCCATGCCCATCGCCCTGCCTGACACCACGCTGCTCTTGCAGATGCTGGGCCTCCTGGCGGTAATCGGCGCCTTTGCCGGGGTTCTGGCGGGGCTTTTGGGTGTCGGTGGCGGGATCGTTCTGGTGCCCGCGTTCTTCTACGCCTTCCAGACGCTGGGCTATGACGGCCCGCAGCTCATGCAGATGTGCCTCGCCACGTCGCTCGCCACGATCATCGTCACCTCCGTGCGTTCGGTCCTGAGCCATCACCGAAAGGGCGCGGTCGATTGGGACATCCTGCGCGGCTGGGCACCAGGAATCGCGGCGGGAGCGGTGTTGGGCGTTCTGGTGGCGGCGTCGCTGCGCTCGACAACTCTGCAAGGGTTGTTCGGCGCACTCGGCATCGTGATCGGGCTCTATCTCGGGCTCGGGCGCGCGCATTGGCGGCTGGGCCCGGTCATGCCCGGCGGGTTGCGGCGGCTGGTGCTGTCGCCCATCGTGGGGTTCCTGTCGGTGCTCATGGGGATCGGTGGTGGCAGCTTCGGCGTGCCGCTGATGAGCCTCTATGGCGTCGCTATCCACCGCGCGGTCGCCACGGCAGCAGGCTTTGGCGTGACCATCGCGCTCCCGTCGGTCATCGGGTTCCTGTTCCTCACCATCGACCCGGCGCACCGCCCGCCGTTGACCTTTGGCGCGGTCAATTTCGTGGCCTTCGGCGTGGTCATTGCCATGACGCTCGTCACGGCGCCCTGGGGCGTGCGGCTTGCCCACGCGATGGACCCCAAGCCGCTCAAGCGCGTGTTCGCGGTGTTTCTGACGCTGGTGGCGCTCAACATGCTGAGGAAATCGTTGGGATGGTAGCCGCGCTATCGGAGAAAGGCTGGGCGATCTTCCCGCCCGAACCCGGCGTCGCCGAATGGGCACGCGCCGCCCGCGACGCAGCGCTCAAGCGCATGGCCGAGCCCGCACGCCGCGCGGCGGGGCTCGCGTGCGGGGGGACGTGGTTCGTAGGCCTCGACTGCCTACCCAACGACGCGGACGGCAGCGTGGCAGGCGTGCCGCTCGACGGGGCCGCGCGCCGCGCCGCCGAGACCATCGCCGGGTCACTTCCGCTCCACGCGGCGCAGGTCTCGGTGGTCTATCCCGGTTACCCGCGCCCGCGCGACGGCGAGGGCGCGGCGGCATTCCGCTACCGGCAAAAGCGCGACGCCGCGCATGTCGATGGGCTTCTGCCCATCGGACCCGAGCGGCAGCGGATGCTGCGCGAGCGTCACGCCTGGCTGCTTGGCCTGCCGCTGAGCGAAACGAGCGCGGGGGCGAGCCCTCTGGTCGTCTGGGAGGGCAGCCACCACCTGATGCGCCGCACCTTCGCCTCGGCGCTCGACGGCGTCGATCCGCGCGACTGGGCGGATGTGGACCTGACCGAACCGTACCATGCCGCAAGGCGTGCAGCGTTCGAGACCTGCCGCCGCGTGCCGCTCGTGGCCTCGCCCGGGACCGCCGTCCTGGTACACCGAATGGCGCTGCACGGTGTCGCGCCGTGGGACGAGACCGCCACCGCACCGCCCGAGGGCCGCATGGTCGCCTATTTTCGACCTGTATTTCCCGACAACACGCGCGACGACTGGCTCACCGCGCCCTGAGCCGACTGCGCTTTGGTGCGGGTGAAGGGACTCGAACCCCCACGCCTTGCGGCGCCAGAACCTAAATCTGGTGCGTCTACCAATTCCGCCACACCCGCACGCACCGCCGCGCAGGGCGGGCCCTGCGCGCTCTAGCAAAGACCGGGGGCAGATTTAAGCCCGAATCGCGCGGCCCCTGCCCGCCGTGCACGAAAAAGGGCACGACATCGCCAGATTTTTGCCTTAATGTGGCAAAAAACTGAGGCAGAAACAGAGCGAGATACGCCATGAAACCGGATACGGTCGGGCGTCCTGACGGCAGAGCTGCCGCCAGCCCCCCATTTCACACGACCGGCCTGTGGGCCGATGGCATCCTGCTGACCGCCACGGGCGAACGCCTGGCCAGGGATTTGCGCCCCGGCGATCGGGTTATCACCCGCGATGCCGGAATGGTCACGTTGCGCGCCATCACGCCACGGTCGCTGCGCGCGCCGCTGGTTCGCATCCGCGAGGGATCGCTTGGCCACAGGCGGCCCGGGCGTGACGTGCTGTTGCACGCCGGACAGCCGATCCTGGTGCGCGACTGGCGCGCGCGGGCACTCTTTGGCCGCGATCAGGCGCTGGTCGCCGCCGCGCGGCTGGTCGATGGCGAATTCGTCACCCATGCCGGATGCGCCAGGCTCGATTTCTGCGAACTGGATTTCGGAGAGCCGCATATCCTCTATCTGGACGGGCTGGAAGTGACGAGCGAACCGACAAGCGCGCTCGTCACCTAAGGCGCAAGGCGCTCGCCCTCCTAGAACAGCGCCAGTTGCGCGCCACGTGCGAGCGGCACCTCGAACAGGTCGCAACGCAGCCCGGGCTGCGCCGCATCCAGCCCCAGCCGTCGCGCCGCCAGGTCGAAGCGCCGCGCGATCATCCGAGCATACACGCCCTGCCCCCGCATCCGGAGGTGCCAGTCGGCAGAATAATCGCGCCCGCCATGCATCTCGCGCAGCCGGTTCATCACCCGGCCCGCGCGGTCGGGGTAATGCTGCGCGAGCCAGTCACGGAACAATCCTGACACCTCGCGCGGCAGGCGCAGCATGATCCAGCTCGCGGCCCCCGCTCCGGCATCGCGTGCGGCCCCCAGTATGGCCTCGATCTCGGTATCGCTAAGGCCGGGGATAACCGGCGATACCATCACCCTCACCGGCACCCCTGCGCCCGCCAGCCGCCGAACCGTGTCGAGCCGCCGCGCTGGCGACGGCGCGCGCGGCTCCAGCCGCCGGGCCAACGTGTCGTCCAGCGTCGTGATCGACACGCCCACCTTCGCCAACCCCCGCGCCGCCATGTCCGCCAGCAGATCGAGATCGCGCTCGATGAGCGCGCCCTTGGTCACCACCGCCACCGGATGATTGAACCGCGACAGCACCTCCAGGCAGGCGCGGGTGATCCCGTATTGCCGCTCGACCGGCTGGTAGGGGTCGGTATTGGTGCCGATGGCGATCGGGGCCACGCGGTAGCCGCGTGCGCGCAGCTCCGCATCGAGCCGGTCGGGCGCGTCGGGGCGCGCGATCAGCCGGGTCTCGAAATCGAGCCCCGGCGACAGGCCGAGCCACGCGTGGGTGGGCCGCGCGAAACAATAGACACAGCCATGCTCGCAGCCGCGATAGGGGTTGATCGATCGGTCGAATGGCAGGTCGGGCGACCGGTTATAGGAAATCACCCTTCCAACCCGCTCTTCCGAAACCAGTGTCCGCAACACGCGATTCTCAGCCTCCGGGCCGGCACCGTCGTCGGCATACTCGACGTCATAAGCCTCAAACCGCCCGGCGGCGTTGCTCGTCGCGCCGCGACCGCGCGGACGCAGGTCAGCCGGAAGTGTCGGTTCGTGATTCATATCTGGAAAATGGAACATAACATGAACGAATGCAATATTCCGATAATGATGATGCCGATCTTTCAGTCACACTCGGGCCAAAACGCTGCTACAGGTCGGTTGCGACGCGGGCAGCGTCGCAATTCGGAAAGTCGCGCTGCGACAAATTGACGAAAGAGGCGCAACGTCACCGCGCCCCGCGCGCAGAACAGCCAGGGATTCCCACCATGTCCGACGAAGAAGACGACATCATCCTGTCAGAGCTCGACGACGAGGAACTCGTCCAGCAGATGTTCGACGACCTCTACGACGGTCTGAAGGAAGAGATCGAGGAGGGCGTGAACATCCTTCTCGAGCGAGGCTGGGCGCCCTACCGCATCCTAACCGAGGCGCTCGTGGGCGGCATGACCATCGTCGGCAAGGATTTCCGCGACGGCATCCTCTTCGTCCCAGAGGTGCTGCTCGCCGCCAACGCTATGAAGGGCGGCATGGCGATCCTCAAGCCGCTTCTGGCCGAAACCGGCGCGCCGCGCGTGGGAAAGATGGTCATCGGCACCGTGAAAGGCGACATCCACGACATCGGCAAGAACCTGGTCTCGATGATGATGGAGGGTGCGGGCTTCGAGGTGGTCGATCTCGGGATCAACAACCCGGTCGAGAACTATCTCGAGGCACTCGAGACCGAAGAGCCCGACATCCTCGGCATGTCGGCGCTGTTGACCACCACCATGCCCTATATGAAAGTCGTGATCGACACGATGGTGGAACAGGGCAAGCGCGATGATTACGTCGTGCTTGTGGGCGGCGCGCCGCTCAACGAGGAATTCGGCAAGGCCATCGGTGCCGATGCCTATTGCCGCGATGCCGCCGTGGCCGTGGAAACGGCCAAGGATTTCATGGCGCGCAAGCACAACGCCCTCGCGGCGGGCTGATTCGGATCAGCGTGCCATTGCAGACACCGACGTGCTTGCCAGCCGAACTGGCAGGCACGTCGGAATTCCAGCGGTGTCAGGCACGCGATCAGCGCACCGCGACGAGGCGCATGACCGCGACCATGACGATACCGTAGAGGACGTGCCCCACCAGCGCGACCCATGTGATGCCGGTGAAGTTCAGGAAAAAGGGCAGGCCCGCGACCGCCGTGATCCCGCCGATAGCAAAAACCCATAGCCCAAAGCCGTAGAGCACGGCGGGCACGAACCAGCCCCCCCTCTGCCCAGCAAGCCGGGACCAGACGGGCCGAAAGACATAGAGCCAGCCAACCGGGTAGCCGATCAGCCCGACCAGGTAGAAGTGCATAAAATAGCCCGCAAAATCGCCATTGGGCAGGCCGAAAGTGCCAAGCAGGCTTCGCGCAAGCCCGTGCGGCGACAGGTTGGCAAAGCCGAGAGCGGGGCTGATGATCTGCCCCCAGAGATCGAAGGCGACGGTCGCGACGAGGCCGGAGATGAACATCAGCCCCAGGGTTTGGGCGAACCGGGATGGCAAGATGGGCGTGCGATCGGTTGACGAGGTCATGCTGGTCTGTCCTTGATTGTGATCAGAGGTCATAGAAGCGCCGAAAATGGCCCTGCCCTGTTCCGACGACAACGTATTCTTTCCGGCGCACACGAAAAGGTCAAATGCCGTGACGCAGAGCAACGACAGCCTTCCCGATCCCGCGACGCTGACGACGCGCGGGCTGGCTCCTACAGGTCAGGGCCGCATCCTGCTCATTGCCTGCGGCGCGCTCGCGCATGAAATCCTCGCCCTCAAGCGTGCGAATGGCTGGGATCACATGGATCTGCACTGCCTGCCCGCCAAGCTGCACCTCTACCCCGAGCGCATCACAGAGGAGGTGGAGAAGGCCGTCGCACGCTACCGCGACGCCTACGCGCGCATCTTCGTGGTCTATGCCGATTGCGGCACCGGTGGGCAGTTGCAGGCGAAATGCCAGAATCTGGGCGTCGAGATGGTTGCCGGACCGCATTGCTACGCCTTCTTCGAAGGGGTGGACCGCTTCGCCGAGCACGACGACGAGATCACCGCCTTCTACCTCACGGATTTTCTCGTGCGGCAGTTCGATGCCTTTGTGTGGAAACCGATGGGGTTGGACCGGCACCCGGAGCTACGCGACGTGATTTTTGGCAACTACACCAAGCTGGTCTACCAGGCGCAAACCGACGACGCGGCCTTACGCGCCCGCGCCGAGGAGTGCGCGCAACGGCTCGGGCTCGACTACGAATACCGCTTCACCGGCTACGGCGATCTGCACACCGCCCTCGCCGAGCAGGCCGCAAAGAGCTGAGGGGCTGTTCTGGAGGGGGTGTCAGCCTTGAGCGGTCATCCGGCATAAAGCGACGAGCCGCGCGAGGGCAGGACGCCAACGCTCGCCCAAGACCAGCTGCCCCCGCCGCCCCCTCAACGCAGCCGCGCCGCCGCCTCGATGGTGCCGTGGTCGGGATATTGCAGCAGCACCGCCAGTGGCGCGCCCTTGGGCCAGTCGATATCCAGCGTTAGCGGCTCCTGCGTGTCCCACTCGGCCACCTCGACCAGGTCGGTCACGATGTTGGTATAGGTGATCGTGCGCCCCGCATTCTCGCCGCGCTCGATCTCTACCTTGGCCTTGGGCATGTAGCGAGCGAACTGCACCATCAGCGGCATCTTGCGCGGCCGCTCGGACCGCGCCTCGAGATGCACCTGCCCGCCCTCGCGCCGCACCCGCACTGCGATCCCGTTCTCCTGCGCGGCACGATGCTTGTCGATGAGGTCGGTCACATCGCGATAGCGCGTGCCGACGACGTGATCGGCCCCGTTGACGATCATTTGGGGAGTATAGACCATCTTGCGCCCCGCTGCGGCGGCATAGCCGCGCTGACGCGCGGTATGTGCGGGGCTGCCGAACGTGTCCTCCCAGCCGATGTAATCCCAGTAATCCACATGCAGCGACAGCGCCAACACATCGTCACGTGCGGCGAGTTGCTCGAAAAAGCCATCGGCAGGCGGACAGGAAGAACAGCCTTGCGAGGTATAAAGCTCGACCACCACGGGCCGGTCCGCGGCGAGCGCCGGTGCGGCGAGCATCGCCCATCCCGCCAAAAGGCTGTAAAGGAGGTAACGCATTATTGGATCGGTCCCATTTGGGTTCGGTTTGTTCGGATTTCTTGAATCTAGGCGCTGACTCCGCCTCTGCCAACTCAAGGTTTCGCGAGATTGCGAGCCGGGGGCTGTAACAGCAATCAAATTGTGTGCAATAGTATACAAATTGACGCCCCACCTCTTGATCGGCGCGGGAATATCGGTCAGAAGCAGGGCAAACGTCATCCAGCCCTGACATGAAAGGACGGCATCCCATGCCTATCACAGTCGGTCAAGACAGCGCAAAGACCCGCAAGACCCTCAGCGTCAGCGGCCAGACCATCGCCTATTACTCCATCGACGCCGCCGAGAAGGCAGGGCTTGGCGACTTCTCGCGCCTGCCCGCCGCGCTCAAGGTGGTGCTAGAGAACATGCTGCGCTTCGAGGACGGCAAGACCGTCACGCTCGACGACATCCGCGCATTCTCCGAATGGGCCGCGAATGGCGGCCGCGCCAATCGCGAGCTGGCCTATCGCCCTGCCCGCGTGCTGATGCAGGATTTCACCGGCGTCCCGGCGGTGGTCGATCTCGCCGCCATGCGCGACGGGATCAAGGCGCTGGGCGGTGACGCGCAGAAGATCAACCCGCTCAACCCCGTCGACCTGGTGATTGACCACTCGGTGATGATCGACGAATTCGGCAACCCTCGCGCGTTCCAGATGAACGTGGATCGCGAATACGAGCGCAACATGGAGCGCTACCAGTTCCTCAAATGGGGCCAGGGCGCGTTCAACAACTTCCGCGTCGTGCCGCCGGGCACCGGTATCTGCCACCAGGTCAACCTCGAATACCTCGCCCAGACCGTCTGGACCGACGAGGACCAGAATGGCGCGACGGTGGCCTACCCCGATACGCTGGTGGGCACCGACAGCCACACCACGATGATCAACGGCGTCGCCGTGCTCGGGTGGGGCGTCGGCGGCATCGAGGCCGAGGCCGCGATGCTGGGCCAGCCCATCTCGATGCTGATCCCCGAGGTCGTGGGCTTCGAACTCACCGGCGCGATGGTCGAGGGCACCACCGGCACCGACCTCGTGCTCAAGGTGGTCGAGATGCTGCGCAAGAAGGGCGTGGTGGGCAAATTCGTGGAATTCTACGGCGACGGCCTCGACAACCTGCCGCTCGCAGACCGCGCCACCATCGCCAACATGGCCCCCGAATACGGCGCCACCTGCGGCTTCTTTCCCATCGACGACGAGACCCTGCGCTACCTGCGTCAAACGGGGCGCGACGAGGACCGCGTCGCGCTGGTCGAGGCCTATGCCCGCGAGAACGGTTTCTGGCGCGGGCCGGATTACGCACCGGTCTATACCGACACGCTCAGTCTCGACATGGGCCAGATCGTGCCCGCCATTTCCGGCCCCAAGCGCCCGCAGGATTACGTGACGCTCGATCAGGCCGCACAAGCCTTCTACAACGTCGTCGCCGAATACCGTGGCGAGGATGAAAGCCTGGCGGCCCATGACATGGCCGCCGAAGGCCCGGCGGCCGATGCCAACGGCGATCCGCGCAAATCCACCCCCGTCAAGGGCGAAGACTACACGTTGCGCGACGGCTCTGTGGTGATCGCCTCGATCACCTCCTGCACCAACACGTCCAACCCGTACGTGATGATCGGTGCCGGGCTGGTGGCGAAAAAGGCCCGCGAACGGGGCCTCACCCGCAAGCCCTGGGTCAAGACCTCTCTGGCACCCGGCAGCCAGGTGGTGACCCAGTATCTCGAGGCCGCAGGGCTTCAGGACGATCTCGACGCTATCGGCTTCAACCTCGTGGGCTATGGCTGCACCACCTGCATCGGTAACTCGGGCCCTCTGCAAAAGGAAATCTCCGATGCCATCGCCGAAGGCGATCTCATGGCCACCTCGGTACTGTCGGGCAACCGCAACTTCGAGGGCCGGATTTCCCCGGACGTGCGCGCCAACTACCTCGCCTCGCCGCCGCTGGTGGTGGCCTATGCGCTGGCAGGCGACATGAATATCGACCTCACCCGCGACCCATTGGGCCACGATCCCGACGGCAACCCGGTCTACATGAAGGACATCTGGCCCACCCAAAAGGAAATCACCGAGATCGTCGAAGCCACCGTCACCCGCGAGGCGTTCCGCTCGAAATACGCCGACGTGTTCGAGGGCGACGAGAGATGGCGGGCGGTCGAGACCTCGGGAGGCGAGACCTATGACTGGCCGCCACAATCGACCTATGTCCAGAACCCGCCCTACTTCCGCGACATGCCGGCGGAGCCGGGCACCATCTCGGATATCGACGGCGCGCGGATGCTGGCGCTGCTGGGCGACATGGTCACCACCGACCACATCTCGCCCGCCGGCTCGTTCAAGGAGAGCACACCCGCCGGCCAATACCTGCGCGAACGGCAGGTGCCGGTGCGCGAGTTCAACTCCTACGGCTCGCGGCGTGGCAATCACGAGGTGATGATGCGCGGCACCTTCGCCAATATCCGCATCCGCAACGAGATGCTCGACGGGGTCGAGGGCGGCTACACGCTCGGACCGGACGGCGAACAGACGTCGATCTTCGACGCCGCGATGGCCTATCAGCAACAGGGCACGCCCCTCGTCGTGGTGGGCGGCGAGCAATACGGCGCAGGGAGTTCGCGGGACTGGGCAGCCAAGGGCACGGCGCTCCTGGGCGTAAAGGCGGTGATCGCCGAGAGCTTCGAGCGCATCCACCGCTCCAACCTCGTGGGCATGGGCGTGATCCCGTTCGAGTTCACCGGCAGCGATACCCGCTCGACGCTGGCGCTCACGGGCGACGAGAGCTTCAGCATCTCTGGACTTGCGGATGTGAAACCGCTGCAGGAGGTGGGCTGCACGATCACCTATGCCGATGGCACCACGAAGGACATCACCCTCAAGTGCCGGATCGATACCGCCATCGAGAAGGAATATGTCGAGCATGGCGGCGTGCTGCACTACGTGCTGCGCAACCTCGCCAAGGCCACCTGACCGCGAGGCCCGGGCGTGGGGCAATCCCCGCGCCCGGGCCATTCCCGCATCTTTGGTGATTGCCGGTCATTGCGTGGCGGCCCCTCGCAACCGGCCCACGCATCTCAGAGCGGATCAACCCGCGCCTCACCGGCCGTCATGCCCGGGCAGGTCCTGTCGTGACGCAGGTAGGCGATGCCGCGCCCACCCGCCTGGGTAAAAAGCGTGCCGGCGGGCTTGCCCTCTGGCGTGGTGATCGCGGTGCCCACCGGCGCCGCGCCGTGGACCGCGACGAGGGTGAGGCCCTTTTTCAGCTCGGTCTTGTGCTTCATCCGGGCGGTCACCTCCTGCCCGACATAGCAGCCCTTGCGGAAATCGACGCCGCCCAGCCGCCCGAACCCGGCTTCGAGGATGAAGGTGTCGGGCGTCAACTCGATCCCGGTTTCCGGGATACAGTGCGCCACGCGGATGCGGTCGAAGTCGGTGCCGTCGTCGCCCTCCTCGTCGCCGTAGAGCCGCCAGCCGAGATCGGGGTGTCGCGGATCGGCCAGTGCGCCTTCGGGCGCGGGGCCGGTGCCGCGGCGCACGCCCTTGTCGGTCTCTGTGATCTGCACGTCGGCGCGCAGCTTGTAGAGCGAGAGCCGCTGAATGAGCATTTGCGCA
This sequence comes from Roseovarius nitratireducens, assembly GCF_002925845.1. GTDB lineage: Bacteria > Pseudomonadota > Alphaproteobacteria > Rhodobacterales > Rhodobacteraceae > Roseovarius > Roseovarius nitratireducens. Next base: position 12,357 of record NZ_PDNI01000052.1, read on the forward strand.
AGGCTCTCGTCCACGTCGAGCCAAATCGCGTCGCCGTGGCGCAGCAGGAAGAAATCGGCGATATACTTGCCCTGCGGCGTGAGCAGCGCAGTATAGACGAGGCCGTCGTCGAGCCGGGAGAGATCGCTGGTCACGAGCCCCTGCAGAAAGCTTTCGGCCTCGCTGCCGGTGATTTCCAGAATGCGCCGTGCCATGCTCGTTCCCTTGCCCGTGAACCCGTAATATAGGGCGAGGATCTGGACACGAAAGGGGGCGTAATGCGCGCCGAGCTATCCGTGATCATTCCCACGCTCGATGCCGGGCACTCGCTGCCCGCTTGCCTGGGCGCTCTGTTCGAGGGCGTGCACACGGGTCTCATCCGCGAGGTGATCGTGAGCGATGGCGGCTCGCAGGACGCCACCCGCGTCATGGCCGAGGAAGCGGGCGCGGTAATCGTGATCGGCCCGCCGTCACGCGGGGGGCAATTGCGACGCGGGGCCGAGGCAGCGGGCGGCGCGTGGCTGATGGTCCTGCACGCCGACACGGGGCTGCCCGAAGGCTGGAGCGAGGCGGTGCGCGCGCAGATCGCGAAGGGCGGCGCGGCGGCGTTTCGGTTGCGCTTCGACGCAGGCGGGGTGGCGCCTTGGCTGGTGGCGGGGTGGGCCAACCTGCGCACGAGGATGTTCGGTCTGCCCTATGGCGATCAGGCCCTGCTGGTGTCGCGCCGCGCCTATCACGCCGCCGGGGGCTACCCGGACATCCCGCTGATGGAGGACGTGGCGCTGGCCCGCGCGCTCAAAGGGCGGATCGCACTCCTGCCGCTGGCGGTGACGACATCGGCGGCGCGCTACCAACGCGAGGGCTGGCTGCGCCGGGGGGCGCGCAACCTGTGGCTTCTGGCGCGGTACTTGTGCGGGGCAGACCCGGCGCGGCTGGCGGCGCGGTATCGGCGGTAGAGGGCAAGGTTGCTTGACCTGCTGCCGCCATTCCGGTCTTGGCGTCGGCGCGACTCACGTCGACGATCGCTCCAGACCAGTTCCAGACCTTGAGGCTTTGCTACGTCTCTCAGAACAGCGGCTTGTGCGCGGCGTTGTACGCGGTCTGGATCGCTTCATGATCGTATTCGGTGGCGATCCAGTCCTCGAAGCCTATGCCAGTCTCGGCGTGCCGGTCAGCGAAACGGTCGAGGATGAAGTCGAGCACACCGGTGCGGGTCCATTTGAAATGGATGTATTTTACCCCCAGCATCCGCCGCGCCTCGGCAACCGGGCGGCCCTCGATCACCATCAGGTAGATCGCGGCGGCAAAGCCCGCCCGGTCAGCCCCCGATTTGCAATGCATGACAAAGGGGCGTTCGATCTCTCGGAAGGCGGCGATCAGCGCCTCGATATTGGCGCGCGGCGCCGCGTCGCGGGCCTGCAGCGTGCAGTCAACAAGGTTGAGCCCGAGGCGGCGGCAGCTTTCCTTCTCGGTGAGGTAATGCGCCGCCCCCGCCGCGCCGCGCAGGTTGAGGATGCTGCGCACCCCCTTCGCCTTGAGCCGGACGAGCCGGGCATGGGTGGGCTGGTTCGAGCGCCACACGCCGGGAGCCACGGGAAACTGGTTGGTCCAGACGGTGCGCAGGATCGCATGGTCGAACCACAGGTTGTAGACATGTGCGCGGCGGCGGTTCTCCGGCGTCGAGAGATCGGTGTTGTAAGAGGCGCGCAGCCGACGCTCCCAGTCGGATATCCGTTTGAAAAGGCTCATCGGCGCGGGGGTCTCCGGTCTTCGGGGTCACGCGCGCGCCCCGCCGCCACCGTCTAGGCGACCCGGCCTCGGATGACAAGCCGCACCGGGGCCGATTGACGCCGCCGGACAGCGGGGTAATGTCACCCTCGCCATCAAGCGGAGATTTCCATGAGCCTTGCCAACGGTCGCGCCTATCTGGCCATTCCCGGCCCCTCTGTCATGCCCGAAGAGGTGCTGCGCGCCATGCACCGTGCCGCCCCCAACATCTACGAGGGCGACTTGATCGAGATGACCGCCGGATTGATCCCCGACCTGCGCGCGGTGGCCCGCACGCAAGGCGACGTCGCAATCTACATCGCCAACGGGCACGGCGCGTGGGAGGCGGCACTGGCCAATACGGTCAGCCCGGGCGAGCGGGTGCTCGTTCCGGCCACAGGCCGCTTTGGTCACGGCTGGGCCGAGGTGGCGCAGCTGCGTGGAATCGCGCCGGAAATTCTCGATTTCGGCAAACGCGCGGCGATTGATCTCAACCGGTTGGAGGCAACGTTGCGCGCCGACAAGGACCACGCGATCCGCGCCGTTCTGGCCACCCATGCCGATACCTCGACCTCGGTGCTCAACGATATCGCGGGGCTGCGCGCGGTTCTGGATGCCACCGGGCATCCGGCGCTCCTGATGGCCGACTGCATCGCCTCGCTGGCGTGCGACCGGTTCGAGATGGACGCCTGGGGCGTCGACGTGATGGTGGCGGCGAGTCAGAAAGGGCTGATGGTGCCGCCGGGGCTGGGCTTTGTCTTTTTCTCGGAGAAGGCGGCGGCGGCGCGGGCGCGAATGGAGCGCGTGAGCCGCTACTGGGACTGGACCAATCGCGCCGATCCACAGATGTTCTACCAGTATTTCGGCGGCACCGCGCCAACGCATCACCTCTATGGCCTGCGTGCGGCGCTTGATCTGATCGCCGACGAGGGGATCGAGGCGATCTGGCACCGGCATGAGGTGCTGGCCCGCGCCATCTGGGCCGCCTGCGAGACGTGGGGCGAGGTGGGGCCGCTCGAGCTCAACATCGCCGATCCGTCCCTGCGCAGCCGCGCAGTCACGGCGCTGAGGATCGGCGCGCCACACGGCTCGGCGTTGCGGAAATGGGTGCAGGACAACGCGGGCGTGACCCTCGGCATCGGGCTCGGGATGGCCGAGCCGGGCGACCCGGCCTGGCACGGGTTCTTTCGCATCGGGCACATGGGGCACGTGAACGCGCACATGATCCTCGGCGCGCTTGGTGCGATCGAGGCGGGAATGCAGGCACTCAGTATCCCCCATGGCCAGGGCGGCGTTGCCGCGGCGGCGGCAGAGGTGGCCCGGGGCTCAATCCTCGCGGGTTAGGCGATCGGCCTTCTTGCGTACCAGCACGGTGCGCAGATCATGCATGGCCAGCAGCAGCGCGTCGGTCACCTGTTCGAGCTGCTCTTCGGTGGCGCGCGACTGAGCCCAATGGGCGGTGGTGTTGAGGTAGTCCACCGCGCGCAGGATGTCGTCGATATCGCGATGCGCGATGATTTCCTGCCGCTCGGCCATCCACTCGCGGATCGCGGCGAGATCGGCCTCGGTCAGTTCGCGGTCACCATGCGGCTTGATCTCGCCCTTGCGGATATTGACCACGGCGATCTGGTCCATGTCGATACGTCGCTGGCGGTTCTCGGTATCCACGCGAAACACGAAGGCGCCGTTCTCGCGCACGCGGAAATAGTATTCCGGCAGATCGCCCGCCATATGCCCCTCTTACCGCAGCCCGGCGCAGAACGCCTGTATCCGCCCGCACGCCTCGCGCAGCGCTTCGTCGGCGGTAGCGTAGCTGACGCGGAAGTTCGGCGAAAGCCCGAAGGCCGCGCCAAAGACCACGGCAACGCCCTGCTCTTCGAGGAGGGCTGTGGCGAAATCCTCGTCCGTCTCGATCCGCGCGCCGCCCGCGCTCGTCTTGCCGATCAACCCGGCGATCGACGGGTAGACGTAAAAGGCCCCGTCGGGCACCGGACAGTCCACCCCCTCGATCTCGTTCAGCATCGAGACCACAAGATCGCGGCGACGGCGGAACACCGCGTTGTTCGCGGCTATGAAATCGTGGCTACCGTTCAGCGCCTCGACGGCGGCCCATTGGCTGATGGTGCAGGGGTTCGACGTCGATTGAGACTGGATCTTGCGCATCGCGGCAATCAACTCCTCGGGCCCGGCGGCATAGCCGATGCGCCAGCCGGTCATGCAATAGGCCTTGCTCACGCCGTTGCAGGTGAGGGTGCGGTCGTAAAGCCCCGGCTCGACCTGCGCGGGCGTGCAGAACTCGAACCCGTCATAGGCGAGGTGCTCATACATGTCGTCGGTCATCACCCAGACATGAGGGTGGCGCATCAGCACGTCCGTCAGCGCCCTGAGTTCGTCGCGCGAATAGCCTGCCCCGGTAGGGTTGCTGGGCGAGTTGAAGATGAACCAGCGCGTGCGCGGCGTGATCGCGGCTTCGAGCGCCTGCGGGGTCAGCTTGAACCCGGTCTCGATGCCGGCAGGGGCCACCACCGGCTCGCCACCCGCCAGCAGCACCATGTCGGGATAACTCACCCAGTAGGGCGCGGGGATCACCACCTCATCGCCCGGGTTCAGCGTGGCCATGAGCGCGTTGTAGAGAATTTGCTTGCCGCCCGTGCCGACACTGACCTGCGCGGGCGTGTAATCGAGCCCGTTGTCGCGCTTGAACTTGGCGCAGATCGCCTGCTTCAATTCCGGGATGCCATCGACGGCGGTATACTTCGTCTTGCCCTCTTCGATGGCTCGGATGCCCGCCGCCTTGATGTGGTCGGGCGTGTCGAAATCGGGCTCGCCCGCGCCGAGCCCGATCACGTCGCGCCCGGCGGCCTTCAATTCCTGCGCCTTGGTGGTGACGGCGATCGTGGGCGAGGGCTTGACGCGGGCAATCGTCGCGGAGAGGCGGGACATGGTCGGCTCCGGTTTGAATTCACTTCCCAAATCTCTTAGGGTGCGCGCGAGTTCCGTTCAAGAACGATCACCGGAAAGGAAGAGCATGACCACCGAGCAAGACGATAGCTGGTTCGACCCCGAAGCGACCACCTTCGGGGACCGCGTCGCGGGCGCGCGCGAGCGCGCAGGCATGAGCCAGAGCGATCTGGCCAAACGGCTCGGCGTGAAGCTCAAGACGCTCAAGGGCTGGGAGGACGACCTCTCCGAGCCGCGCGCCAACAAGCTGTCGATGATGGCGGGGCTGTTGAACGTGTCGCTGCTGTGGCTGCTCTCGGGCGAGGGCGAGGGGCCGGATTCGCCCACGATGGGCGATCTGGAACCCGATATTACCGGGCTTCTGACCGAGATCCGCGACATCCGCACGCAAATCGCCTATTCCACCGACCGGCTGGGGCGGCTGGAAAAGACGCTGCGCGCGCGCCTGATGGAGCAGGCCGGTGAATGACGAGCCGCGCGAGCACCGCTTGCGGCGCCTCGCCATGCGGGCCAATCGGCGTGGAATCAAGGAGATGGATATCATTCTCGGGCGTTATGCCGGGGCGTGTCTCGAACATCTTGACGCGCCCACGCTCGACCTGCTCGACGCGCTCCTGTCCGAAAACGACCAGGACCTCTACCAGTGGGTGACCGGGCAGAGCGCCCCGCCCGGTCGCTTCGCACCACTGGTCGAGGACATCGCGCAGGTGGCCTGCGCCGGGAAATAGAGCGGATTTTAGGCGTCTGCTGCGCGATTTAACCGAATATTGGCGGTTTTGTCCGAGTCTCTCTCGCGAATGGTCCGCGACGGAGACATCCATGAGCTTTCACAGCCCCCTGAGCACACAGCCCGCGCCCGGCGCCTTCATCGCCGGGTATCTCGACGCGCTGTCGCTGGTGGAGCGGCTGCACCGTCTGCTGCTCGATGTCATCAAGGACGAGTTCGAGCGCGTTGGCATCCTGGAGATCAACGCCGTTCAGGCGCTCCTCCTGTTCAATATCGGCGATCACGAGGTGACGGCGGGCGAGCTCAAATCGCGCGGGTATTACCAGGGCAGCAATGTCAGCTACAACCTCAAGAAGCTGGTGGAGGCGGGTTACATGCACCACCAGCGCTGCGAGGCGGACAGGCGAGCAGTGCGCGTGCGCCTGACCGAGAAGGGGCGCGGCATCCGCGACGTGGTGGCGGCGCTGTTCGAGCGTCACGCCGCGGGGCTGCAGGAACGCGGGGTGCTGGGCGAGGACGGGCTTGACCAGGTGACCGGCGCGCTCAGACGGGTGGAACGCTACTGGAGCGACCAGATCCGCTATATTTATTGAGCTGGCAGTGCACCCAGCACGATATTGCTGATCTCGCGAAAGAGCTTGCGCGCCATGGCGCGCCTGAAATCCTCGAACCCGTCCGCCACCTCGAGAAATGCGCCCGGCCCGCGCAGCACCTCGCCGCGATAATGGCGCAGCACGGTCGCGTCATGGCCGAGGATCACCAGACCATTCACAGTTATGTTTTGAAAGGGAAAATGCCTATAGGCCAGCGCCGGGGCGAAACCCTCGTTGTTCACCCCGTCGCCCGACACGTCGATAACCCGGCGCGCGCACTCGGGGGCGCGGGTCATCACCTGCGCGCCATAGCCGAGCGCGGAGCCGAGCGCCGTGGGAAATTCCGCGGTCGAGCGCTCCATGCCGGCCAGCAGGGCCGCCGCGCGGGTGATGTCGGCGTGGCTGCGCAAGATGGTCCAGTCGAGATGCAGCTTTTGCTGGTCGCGCCCGCTCCACTCGTAGACCGCCAGCGCCACGTCGCCCTCGCCCCCAAGGATCGCGTGGCGGATGTCCGGGGCGTCGAGCGCCGCCGCTAACCCCTTGCGCTGCAAGTCGTATTCCCGCGCATCGACCGAGGACGACACGTCGAGCGCCAGCACCAGCGCGAGGCGGCAGGCCGCCTCGGCGGGGGCCGCGAAAAGGCCCGCGAGCAGGGCCGCCCATCTCACCAGTGGCCCACGTTCTCCATGCTCGCCCAGGGCTCGGCGGGGGCGAGCGCCTCGCCCTCCTGCAACAGCTCCACAGAGATGTTGTCGGGGCTGCGCACGAAGGCCATGCGGCCGTCGCGGGGGGGGCGGTTGATGGTGATGCCGTTGTCCATAAGGTGTTGGCACATCTCGTAAATATTGCCGACCGAATAGGCGAGGTGGCCGAAATGGCGGCTGTCCGACGGCAGGCCCTCGTCGCCGTCCCAGTTCCAGGTAAGCTCCACCGGGCATTCCTCCTGCCCCTCGGGAGCCATGAAAACAAGGGTGAATCGCCCACCATCGTTGTCCCAGCGGCGGGTCTCTTGCAGGCCCAGAAGGGAGAAGAATCGCATGGTGGCGTCGAGGTCCTTTACCCGGACCATCGTGTGCAGATAGCGGATTTTCATCGGATTTCTCCTGTCGGTATCGCGTCGGTATCCTGTCGGTATCGCGTCGGTGCGCGCGCCCACATGCAGGATAGGGCCTGTGCCGCCCGTGTCGAGGGCAAAGCGAATCCGGCTGACACACCCGATATCGGCTTGGCGGCAGGCCCACCCGCAAGATATAGTGGAGATCGACTCGCCCCATCCCCGAAAGGTGCCGCCATGCCGCTGACCCCGGAACAACAGGCCGAAATCGACGCCGCCCGAGCCGAGCCGCGCGAAACCCTGCGCGCAATATCGCCGGGCATGGAGGCGCATCTCTATACCGCGCACCCGGTGCTGGATCACGGATTCGTGCGGGTGATCGACTACATGGGCGACGATGCCGCCATCTGCCAGGCGGCGCGGGTGTCCTATGGGCGGGGGACGAAATCGGTCAGCAATGACGCGGGGCTGATCCGGTATCTCATGCGGCACTGGCACTCGACCCCGTTCGAGATGTGCGAGATCAAGCTGCACGTCAAGCTGCCGGTGTTCGTGGCGCGGCAGTGGATCCGGCACCGCACGGCGAACGTGAACGAATACTCTGCCCGCTACTCGATCCTGGACCGCGAGTTCTATATCCCGGCGCCGGATGCGCTGGCCGCGCAATCGACCACCAACAACCAGGGGCGGGGGGCCGCGCTGGAGGGCGAAGAGGCCGAGCGCGTGCTGCGCCTGCTGCGCGAGGACGCGATGCGGTGCTACGACCATTACGAGGCGATGATTTCCGACGAGGGGCAACAGGGGCTGGCGCGGGAGTTGGCGCGGATGACCCTGCCCGCCAATATCTACACGCAATGGTACTGGAAGGTGGATTTGCACAATTTGCTGCATTTCCTGCGGCTGCGGGCGGATGCCCACGCGCAATACGAAATCCGCGTCTATGCCGACGCGATCTGCAAGATCGTCGCCGACTGGGTGCCGGCGGCCTACCGCGCCTTCGAGGATTACCGCATGGGGGGTGCCACGCTCTCGGCCACCGCCCTTGATTGCGTGCGGCGGATGGTGAAGGGTGAGGAGGTGACGCAGGAAACCTCCGGCATGTCCAAGGGGGAATGGCGGGAGTTTGTGGGGGTGATTGGAGAAAGGTAGTGCCTTGTTCTTGCAGAGTTACGTACTTCCAGTCGTTGTCGCAGAAATTGAGAACGGGTCAGCAAACGTTAAGAAATGTTTTGGCTCTTCTTTTGTAATTGATAGGTTATTTCCAGAAACAAAAAACAATCTGATTTTATCAGCAAAGCACGTCATCGAATCTGCGGAACACTATGCTCATGAATTTGGTGGATATGTTGCGTTTGTATGTAAGGATGACAATGGGAAGTCATCACGGTCAGTTGTAGCTAGGATATTGGGATATGAGGCTGGACCTTGTGAGTCAGATATTGTCGTCTGTGTTACGGGATATCAAACCGATACTAATTTTTACTTGAGCATCGAAGATATTGAAGTTTGGCAGGAGGTTGCAACGCTCGGTTATCCAGATGAAGCTGTTATTAGCGGAAATGAAGATGGCCTTCGTCTTAACCTAAGGGCGCAGAAAGGTTTTGTGCAAAGGCAACTCAAACCTGGTGATCTTCTTCACCGCCCGAATCTCACCGGGTATGAATTAAGTTTTTTACTGGCTGGCGGTATGAGCGGCGCTCCAATTTTCGTTTACGAAGGAATTAGGGATCGTGTAGTTGGAATAAGTGTTGGAACTTATGGGTCAGAAACAATGATTAGTGAAAGGACAGAGACGTTGGAAGATGGAACCGAATTTCGAGAGATAATGCAAAGCCTCAATAGATATGGCGTGGCCGAGTCAGTTTCTTCTGTGCAGAATTGGAAATTGGACATGCTCGGTGGCAAATCCTTATCTGACCTTTCTGAGGCTTAGGCATTGTTGCCACACGTGTAGGTTGGCCGCCAACCCACCATCCTGCTCAACCTTCGCGCCGCGCCGGAACGGGAAGCCCCTGCTCGCCAATCCATCGCGCCCGGCACCGCCGGGCCGCGCCCGACCCTCCCCACGGGAGGGCGCGTCGGTGCTGTCGATCGGAGTTCGCATGGCGGGGATGCTTTGGGGTGCGGCGCATCGCACGGGCGGTGGTGCGCCCACCCAGGGTCGGGCGCGGCCCGGCGGTGGCTGCCGTTGGGGACGGATGGTGGGAGGTCCTCGGGTCGGGCCCGAGGATGACGGGGGGTGCTGCGGTGGCGGGAGGTCCTCGGGTCGAGCCCGAGGATGACGGGGGGTGTCGGATGGTGGGAGGTCCTCGGGTCGAGCCCGAGGATGACGGGAAAGAAGGGCGGGGTCGGCCGTCTCGACCGACCGCCCTGCCCCGCGTCACGCTGGGGCTGCACCGCAAGATCGGCGTTTTCTTGTCACGTGTCTTCGTGAAACCGCTTCTTGAAGAACTGGACGACCTCGGCGCTCGGGCGGGGCTCGCTGAAGAAGTTGCCCTGGACCAGGTTGCAGCCTTCGGTGGTGACGCTGGCGTATTGCTCTTCGGTCTCCACACCCTCGGCAGTGGTCAAGATACCCAGGCTGCTGCTCAGCGCGACGACCGCACGCACGATCGCGATGCTGTCTTTCTTGCCGGGCAGGTCACGAATGAAGGATTTGTCGATCTTGATCTTGCTGAACGGGAAGGCGCGCAAGTAACCGATCGAGGAATAGCCGGTGCCGAAATCGTCCATCGAGATCCTGACCCCGAGATCGCGGATCTGACGCAGAATGACAAACGCACCCTCGCTTTCCCTCATCAGTACCTGTTCGGTGATCTCGAGCTCGAGCCGATCGGCAGGCAGCCCCGACTCGGCAAGCGCATTCTTGATGGACCGGACGAGTTTCTTGCTCTTGAACTGAGCCGGCGAGAGATTGACTGAAACCGATATCTCCTCCGGCCACCGCGCGGCTTCGACGCAGGCGTGATACAACACCCATTCGCCCAGCGGCACGATCAGCCCTGTCGCCTCCGCCACCGGAATGAATTCGTCCGGCATCACCAGGCCGCGTTCGGGGCTGAACCAGCGCAGCAGCGCCTCGCAACTGTCGACCGTTCCGGTCTTGACGTCGACCATGGGCTGGTAGAGCAGCTCGAATTCGCCCCCGTTATGGATCGCCTTGCGCAGATCGAGCTCGATGAGGCGGCGGGCCTGCATACGCGCATCCATTTCGTGCTCGAAGAAGCGGTAGACGTTGCCCCCGTCGGCCTTGGCGCGATAGAGCGCCAGATCGGCGTTCTTCATGAGGACATCGGGATCTGTGCCGTCACTGGGCGCGACGGCAACACCGATACTGATCCCCACGATCACCTGACGACCGTCCAAGTCGTAAGGCGCCGAGACAGCCTTGATAAGGCGGCTTGCAAGTGCGGTGATGTCCGAGGGGTCCTTGACCGGAGTCTGGATAATGACGAACTCGTCTCCACCCAGCCTTGCCGGGATGTCTTCGCCACGCAGGCAGCTTTGCATGCGCCGGGCGGCCGCCTGCAGCAACAGGTCGCCTGTGGGGTGCCCGAGCGTATCATTGACGGCCTTGAAGTGGTCGAGATCGAGGCTCAGAACCCCGACGAATTCGCCCGGCCTCTGATGCTTCATGAGGGTGTCCAGCTGATCGTAGAAGCTCACCCGGTTCGGCAGTTCGGTCAGCGCATCGAATTGCGCCATGTGCTGGATTTCCGCCTGATCGGCAAGCCGCTGAGTGATGTCCTCGAAGGTCACCACGATTCCGCCCTCCGGCATCGGCTGGAAGGACGCAGAAATGCTCCGGCCGTCGTTCAAGCGCTGGAGATATGTTCCACCCTCAGGGTCGCGGAGGATTTTTTCCAGCTGAGCGAGCGTGGCCTCGGGGTTCATATCCTCGACGCCCGTTGCTGAAACTCCGAGCGCCATCAACTCTGGTACGGCCATACCCTCCTTGATCACCTCAGGGGGCAGCCCGTAAATCTCCTCAAGGCGCGAATTGTGCAGCACCAGCTTACCCTCTGTGTCGAGCATCAGAAGACCCTGCGACATGTTCGTCAGTGCGGTCTGAAGTTTCGCCTCGGAGTCGGCGAGGGCCTGTTCCGCCTGCCTTCGGTCGGTGATGTCCTCGAACGTCACCACCATCCCGCCGCCCGGCATGGGGCGATAGGTGTCGGCAATGCTCCGTCCGTCGCTCAGGTGTACGATAAAGGATCCGGTCTCGGTTCCAAGGGGGACTTTCTCGATCTGAGCCATCGTGCCCTCGGGGTCCAGATCCCCGACGCCCGATTGTGAAGTCGCGAGCCCGATAATCTCCGGCAAGGTCATGCCGGGCAGGATCTGGTCCTGGGACAACAGGAAAATCTCGGCGAAGCGCCGATTGAACAATACCATCCCGCCCTCTGAATCGAGCATCGCGAGACCCTGCGACATGTTCGTCAGTGCGGTCTGAAGTTTCGCCTCGGAGTCGGCGAGGGCCTGTTCCGCCTGCTTGCGGGAGCTGATGTCGATCACGGCGCCGACCGCGGCAGGTTGTCCTTCGAAGACGGCGGCCGACGCATCGACGAAAATGTCGACGACCTTTCCGCTCTTGTGGGTTATCGTGGTCTCCAACTGGGCGAAATGGCGCTTGCCGGACACGCAGTCCTTTACGACTTCGGCGATGGCAGCTCTGTCTTGCTCCGCGACGAAATCGAGGAGCGGCTCGTTGACCATGTCCGCCGGCAATTCGCCAACCAGGCTGGCCAGATACGGGTTGATGTAACCAATGGTGCCGTCGGCCCGGACAACGACGATGCCGACCACACTTTGTTTGAATTCCGTTCCCGGCTCGTTCATCTCCCAGAACAGATCGCCCTTGGTATCGGGCAAGACCGGAAGCACGTCCTCTGGCCGCGACTTGGATCGCTTGGCCCGCTTGCCCGCGCCGTTCATGGCCACTCTCTCCTTCTGCCTGCGGTCAAAAGCGCCGCGGCCCAGTTCGGATGTATCACCCTGTGGTTTGAACCTGTGAAGCCTGCGGGCAATTCGGGCGGTTTCGGTAGGGTCATTCCCCGCACTGCCATCTTGGCTCGCGCCTAAGCGAAGCCAATCCATAGTGAGGAATCCATAACACACTACGGCCTCAGGAGCCATTGATTTCGGGTTTTTCCGGGTGTCTCAGGCTCCGTGAGGGAGGCGTCAAACGGGTGCTCTTGTTGAGTTTTGCCGAAGCGGCAGGCCGTCAGATCCGCCTCGACCGCCTGCTCGAGCAGCTTGCGCGCTCCGAATTTCCGGGGCCGCTTTAGCTCGTCTTGAAGTGTTGGAACGGGGAGCGCCAGGTCATTCCGCGAGGCGAGCCGCCGCCCGCCTCAACCGGAGGTCATCCGACAGAGCTGAATCCGGCGATCAACGCGCGAAACATGTCGATTTCTTTCCAAAACCGGCCGGCGAGCAGATCCAGCTGCCGTGACCGAGCAAGCGGGCGGATTGGGTCCCGGTCAGGTTGCGCCGGGCCCGTTCCACTTCGGTGGCCGTCTGGCCGTTGCTGAACCAGCTAAAGCCCTGCGTCGCGTTCACCCGCACGACCTGGGACTGTGCTGTCTCGTCGTGCGCCAGCACCGGACCGGCCTGCGCCGATACCAAAACGGCCGCCGCGACGGCGCCCCCGAAATTCCTGGCTATTCTGCTCATGACGTGCCCCTCGTGTTTTTGCCTGCTGCCGCCCTCCAAGGCGCGCCCGGCCCAACAAAATTCGGCCTGCCTCCCCCTCCCCTCCGGAACAGGGCCCGGCTCGAGCGAAATGAAGACCACTTCCCGTGACCAGCACTGATCACATGAATATGGTACGATATTGGCTAGATCATGGTACGACAACGGCGCCCCTTTACAGGGCGCCGTTTTTTGCCGAATTCCGCCGGTCGGAGCGGTTACTCGAGGACGCGGTGATGCACCCGCCAGTCCGGACGGCCGAACCCTTCGGGCCAGTTATAGACCTCAGGATAGTTGAAATAGACCACCCCGACGAGCTGGGGATATCGGTCACCAACATTGCGGACCGCGTTTTCCCACATGTCGACATAGGCCTGTTTTCCCGAGTAGGCGAGTTCGGCCACCACGACCGGCTTGTCGAAGGTGGCAGCGCGTTCGTACCGCGGCGCCATGATGTCCTCGAAGGTCTGGTCACGGTCGTAATGATCCTGGTCCCAGGGCTGGTAGCCGAAGACAGAGATGCCGACGACATCGGTGTAATCGTCGCCCGGATAATAGGCCTCCATCCCCTCAAAACCGGTCGGCGACCACATGTAGCGCACCTTCGGCGCCGCCTCGCGACAGACATCGATCATCCGGCGATAGGCGGCAATATAGGTTTCCGCGTCCCAGCCGGCCCAGATGAACTGGCCGTTGTCATCGTCCATCTCATGCCCCCAACGCACCGTCACCGGGCTTTGCAGCGTGTTCAGAACCTCGCAGATCGTGCGCATGTTATTGTCGTAGCTGCCGTCGAAGATCCCCTCGCGCAGGTGCTGGGGCGTGTTCCGTTCGGACCGCGACCAGGTCCAGGGCTCGATCGTTACCAGAATGGCGCGATGGCGCTCAAGTGCATAGGTATCGGCCTCGCTCAGAGATTGCAGATAGAGGTCTTCCCAGGGCAAGAAGAGATGCTCTATCTGCACGTTCGTGTCATTTTCGAAATCTCCACCGGGATCGTAGACCCCGAAAGGCAGATCTCCCGGCGGCGCAGCCAGAACCGGCACCGACCCGGCGACCCCGAAAAGCAGCGCGGTCAAGAGGGCTGGGAAATACCGGCAATTGCGGTCGAGCGTTTTGGGTACACAAGTCATCATTGTTATCTCTCCATACTAATTTCATAACGTCAGGTTAGTTCCATCCCGGATCAAAACGGTAGACGACAGTACCGCGCGCATTACTTCTTGCGCCGGATGCGCGATATTCGACACTGGTCAGGTGGACAGGTCCGAGCCCGGCCTCAAGAGCATAAAGGCTTTCGGTGCCCCGCAAGAACAGGGCGGCACCGATTGCCGCGAAAACCCCGGCTGTTGTTCCGATTTGCAGTGCGGCGCCCAAACGCCTGGGCCGACCGGTTTCGCGCCAATGGTGCACGACGATCACCGCCAACAGGGCCGAATAGGCCAACGCGTTGAACACCGCCAGCAGGTAGAAGCCGCGCGCCTGCGTGATGTCCGACACCGCGAGAACCGGCACGACGCAGCCGAGCGCAAGAATGGCATAGACAGCCAGCACGCGCCCCGGCAGCGGCGCGTTTTGCGCACCGCCCTTCGGCGTGACCCGGAAGTCGACGAAGCGGCCGCTGAGACGGTCCGCCAGCGCCATCACCACACCCCAGACCACCCAGGGCCATTGCGCCAGTACGAAAAGCCCCTTTTCCCAAGAGATGATCGGGGCATATTGCGGTCGCAGGAACCCATCGCGGTGCAGGCGATAGGCAAAGAGCGTCATCGCCACGACGGTGGGCAGGCTGTGGCCCAGGAAGGCCGGATAGGTCACCTCGGCAAAGCGCCGGTCGAGCACGATCGCAACGATCGGCAGCAAATACATCCCCGCGAAGGTCAGCGCAAACAGCGGATACCAGACCTGGCAGAAGACGAAGAGTGCCCTGAGCCGCGGCGTGAGGCTGCCGAGATAGCGCGGCGTATGGTACAGGAGCAGGCTGAGCAGGCTGCGCGACCACTGGAATTCCTGCGTGGCGAGATCGGTGATGCTGGCCGGACCGTCACCGACGGCGATCGCGTCGATGGCATGGACGCCGCGCCAGCCGCCAGCGTTCATCAGCATCGTCGTCGAATGGTCTTCGGCCAGTTCGGGACCGAGGCCGCCCACCTCTTTCAGTGCCGACGTCCGCACCGCGTAATGCGAACCGATGCACATCGGCGCGAGCGCTCCGGTATAGCCAGCCTGCAGGATGCCGTGGAAACCTGCCTCGGCATAGAGGCGGGTCCGGGCGGCCCAGCTTTCCTTGGCGTTCGCTGCGCAAATGCTGGGGGCGCTGACATAGCCGACGGCGGGATCGGCGAAGGGGCGGATCATCTCGCGCAGGTAACCGGGCCGCGGCACGTGATCGGCATCGAGCTGCGAGACGAGGTCATAGTCGCGATAGCCCCAGTGGTCGTAGAAGAAGGCGAGATTGCCCTCCTTGCAACGGGTGCGCCGGGGCCATTCCGCGCGGTGGTAGTCGTCGCGGCCCTTGCGGGTCGAGACGCGAACGCCGTGTTCGGCACACCATTCCAGGACCTCGGGCGTCGGATCCTCGTCGGCCAGCCAGGTGTCGTGCGGATGGTCCTGCGCCAGCATCGCCTCGAGCGTCGGGCGCACCACGGCGAAGGGCTCGGCTGGGGTCTTTGTCGTGATCATCGCGACCCGGTATTCTCCGGGCACGGGATCGGGCGCGGAACTGACGCGCGCGTTGTGCACCACGCAGAGAAAATAGACCTGCAGCCCGTAGAGCCAGATCAGCGGCCCGGTCGCCATGCCGTAAAGCCACGGATCGAGGATATGATCGGGTTGCAGCCACCATCCCCAGAAGAAGAGCGCGGCCAGCACCCAGACAAGCGTATAACCGCGGTAGATCCACTTTTGCTGCCGGCTCAGAAGCGGTTTCAGAAGACGCTGGCCGGGGCGATCAGACCTTGTCCCCATCGCCGCCTCCCAACCCGAACCAGGGCGCCGCATCGCGCACGATATCGGCGATGTCAGACCGCTCGGTGCGAAAGCCCCACAGCCGCGCCGCCAGGCCGGCATCGGCCGTCAGTTCCGGCGGGTCTCCCGGCCGGCGCGGCGCATCCTCGACCGGGACCGCACGGCCGGTCGCCGCTTCGATCGCGGCAGTGATCTCGCGGACCGATAACCCGCGCCCCGAGCCGAGATTCAGCGCCAGGCTCTCGCCCCCCGCCATCAGGTGTTCGACCGCGCGCACATGGGCGCGGGCAAGATCGGCAACATGGATATAGTCGCGCACGCAGGTGCCGTCGGGCGTGGGATAGTTGGTACCGAAGACCTTCAGCGCCGGCCCCTGCCCCGAGGCGGCCATCAGCGCCAACGGGATCAGGTGGGTTTCGGGGGCATGCCGCTCGCCGATCTCGCCCTCCGGGTCGGCGCCGGCGGCGTTGAAATAGCGCAGGCTGACATGGTGCAGCCCATGGGCGCTGCCGTGGTCGCGCAGCATTTGCTCGCAGATCAGCTTGGTGCGGCCATATGGGTTGATCGGGCGCTGGGGCGTGTCCTCGGTGATCGGCAGACGCTCGGGCAGACCGTAGGTGGCGCAGCTCGACGAAAACACGACGCGCCCCACCCCCGCCTCGGTGCAGCCGGCAAGAAGGCCGATCATGCCGCCGACATTGTTGTCGTAATACTTGCCCGGATCCTGCATCGACTCGCCGACATAGGCCTTGCCGGCGAAATGCAGAACATAGGAAATTTCGTGGCGCATCAGCGCCGCAGCCACCGCGCCCCGGTCGCGCACGTCGCCGCGGACGAGCGCCCCCCAGCGCACCGCATCGGGATGCCCGGTCGAGAGGTCGTCGAACACCACCGGTCGGGCGCCCGCCGCTGCCAGCGCCTTGCAGGTATGCGACCCGATGTACCCCGCGCCGCCAGTAACCAAAACGGGCAGACCTTCAAGCATCAGGTATCCAACTCAGACATCATCCCGGTCGCCGTGCGGATTTCGTTGTGGAAACAGGCGATCGTCCGGTCCGGCCCCTCGCCGAGCGCACTTTGGGCTGCCAGCCCGGCAATTCGCCCGCAGGGGTGATCTCGGGGCGCGTCCTGAAGTGCCCGAATGGGCCGGGTTCGGTCATGCCAAGCGCGGCGAGGGCCCCCTGCCCACCACATGCCGGTTTGTTCCGACAACGCGCATTCATGTATCCGCTCCTTCAGCCAGGCATGTCCATTGAGAACTGGCGCCGGAAATAGCCGATCGTGCGCGCCAGTCCTGTCTCGAGCTCAACAGTGGGGCGCCAGTTCAGCTTCTCGATCGCAAGCGAAATGTCGGGCCGTCGTTTTTGGGGATCATCCTCCGGCACGGGGCCGAATGTGATCTTTGATTTGGAGTCGGTGATCGACATGATCAGATCCGCAATCTCGCGGATCGTGTGCTCGTCAGGGTTACCGAGATTGATGGGGCCGGTCACATCGTCGTTCGAATCCATCATCGCGGCGAGGCCGCCGATCATATCGTCCACGTAGCAAAGCGAGCGCGTCTGTGAGCCATCTCCGTAGATTGTGATGGGCTTGTCGCGCAACGCCTGCAGGATGAAATTCGAGGCGACCCGTCCGTCGGCGGGCGACAGTCGCGGGCCATAGGTATTGAAGATTCTGACGACCTTTATGCGGACGCCATACTGCCGATGGTAGTCGAAGCAGATGGTTTCAGCGCAGCGCTTGCCTTCGTCATAACAGGCGCGCGGTCCAATCGGATTGACGTGACCGTAGTAGGTTTCGCTTTGCGGCTGAACCTGCGCGTCTCCATAGATTTCACTGGTCGAAGCCTGCAGAAAGGTGGCCCCGGTCTCTCGCGCGAGGCGCAGGAGATTGACGGTGCCCATCGGCATTGTTGCAGAACTCAGGCCTGAGGTGTGAGTGCCCCTTTCCCCGCTGACGTCATGCCA
>NZ_PDNI01000058.1 GCF_002925845.1 Roseovarius nitratireducens
CCCCGTCGCACCGGAGGTGCGCCGATATCGGCGGCACGCCTCTGGCGTGACGGGCGGGCGCTCCTCGTCGTTGCAAGTAGCTGTGATTGCAGAAGTATCTTGCACCATAAATCGCGCCGCACAAACCGAACTGCGCCCACCCGGCGGTCGGGCGCTGCGCGGCTCCTCAACCGTTGTGCCCACCGTCCGCTCAAGGCCGATCGCAACGGTCTCGACGCGATCTGTCCCCGGGCGTCCCGCCCGGGCCGCCCCCGCTCAGTCGAACTTGCGCGACGGTGCCAGCACGGTGGCCTCGCCGATCAGCACCTTCTTGCCCTCCACCAGGCAGCGGCAATCGAGCTGCACCCGGCGCTTGCCGTGGTCGATGCCCACCACCTCCACCTGCGCCTCCACCATGTCGCCGGGGCGCACGGGGCCGAGGAATTTCAGCGTCTGCCCCATGTAGACGGTGCCGTGGCCGGGCAGTTGCTCGCCGATCACCGCCGAAATCAGCCCGGCGGTGAGCATCCCGTGGGCGATGCGCCCCTCAAAGATCGTGTCCTGCGCGTAATCATCATCCAGATGCACCGGGTTGCGGTCGGTCGAAACCTCGGCAAACATCTCGATGTCGCGGTCGGTCACCACCTTTCGCAGGTGGCGCGTCATGCCCATCTCGATATCCTCGATGCAGATCGTGCCGCGCGGCATGTTGTCCAACATTCGCCCCTCCGGGTGGTTTGGTGCGTAATTATGAGGCGAATTCAGGCCCCGCTTTGGAATTTTATTACTTTGCGGGCGCAGAAAGATCAACCCCTAATCCATCACCTCAGATAGCCGATGGCATAGTTGGCATAGACATTTTCCTTTTCGAGGTATGCCTTTAGCGCTGCCTCATCGGGCTGCTGCGACGTTTTGGTTTCCTTCGCCGCGAGCCCGCCGGTGATGAAGAGGGAATCGATATCCTCGCCCATCGCGCCCAGGATGTCGGTCTGCGCCCCGTCGCCGATGGCGAGGATGCGCGCGTTGTCGGAGTCGTGCCCGACCTCGGCGAGCCGTCGATGGGCGAGGTCGTAAATCGGCGGGTGTGGCTTGCCGAAATAGAGGCTCTCGCCACCCATCTCGGTATAGAGCCGCGCCAGCGCCCCCGCGCACCATTCGCGCACCTCGCCCCGGTCCACCACGATATCGGGGTTGGCGCAGAGCAGCTTGAGCCGCTTCTGCTTGGCATAGAGGAACGTCGGGCGCATCTCGGCGGGGTCGGCCATCGGGTCGAACGGGCCGGTGCAGACGATGCCCTCGGCCTCCTCGAGCGGCACCATCGTGACGTGCACCGGCGCGTCGACCACCTTGATCGGCTCGAAGAACAGCTCTTCGTGCGGCTGGCCGATGAAATACACCCGTTCGCCCACCGCGCCGCGAAACATCGCCGCGCGGGCGCTATCGCCCGAGGTGGCGATGGTGTCCCACGCGGCATCCGGCACGCCGAACGCACGCATCTGCCGCTCCACGTCGCCGCGCGGGCGGGGCGAGTTGGTCACCAGCACCACCACGCCCCCGGTCTCGCGATAGCGCACCAGCGCGGTGCAGGCATCGGGCAGGGCGCGCACCCCGTCATGGACACAGCCCCACAGATCGACGAACAGCGCGTCGTAGCGGGGGGCGATCTCCGAAAGGGCGGTGATGAGGCGGGTCATGGGCGTCTCCGTGCTTGGGTCGCGCGCAGATATGGCAGGGCCGCCACGCTTTGGCCAGCGCGCATGGCCAAGCGCCGCGATGCGATCTATGCTCGCGCCATGACCGAACGGATCATCCACACCGAGGCCGATATCGCCGAGGGCGCGGCGCATCTCGCGGGGCTCTGCCCGCGCATGGCCCATGCCCGCGATCTGGTGGGCGAGGTGCCGCTCAGGCGCCGCGAGGACGGGTTCGCGGCGCTCATGGGGGCCATCGTCAGCCAGCAGGTGAGCGTCGCCGCCGCCCGCGCGATCTGGGCCCGGCTGGAGGCGGCGGGACTGACCGCGCCGCAGGCCATCGCCGCGACGGACGAGGACGGGCTGCGCGCCGCCGGCCTCAGCCGGCAAAAGGCACGCTACGTGCGTGCGTTGGCCGAGGCCGATCTCGATTACGCGGCCCTGCGCACGGCCCCCACCGACGAAGTGGTGACGACGCTCACCGAGGTGCCGGGAATCGGCGTCTGGACCGCAGAGATCTACGCCATGTTCAGCCTCGGGCGCGCCGATGTCTTTGCCCCCGGCGACCTCGCCTTGCAGGAATCGGCGCGGCTGCTCTACCGCCTGCCCGAGCGACCGAAGCCCGCGGCGCTGCGCGCGATGGCCGCGGACTGGTCGCCGTGGCGCGCGGTTGCGGCACGGCTCCTGTGGGCCTATTACCACGTCGCCAAGGACAGGGAAGGGATCGCATGACACGAGTTTTGCAGGCGGGCCGCAAGGACCCGCAATCGGGACAGGCGCGCTCGGCGGTGGTGTTCCTGCACGGCTACGGCGCCAATGGCGACGACCTCCTCGGCCTCGCCGATCCGCTGGCCGAGCATCTGCCCGACACGCTCTTCGTCGCTCCCGACGCGCCCGAGAGCATCCCCGGCATGCCCTTCGGCCTGCAATGGTTCCCGATCCCGTGGATCGACGGTTCAAGCGAGGAAGAGGCCGAGCGCGGCCTGATGGCCGCCGCCGCCGACCTCGACGCCTTTCTCGACGCGCTGATGGTGGACGAGGATCTGCTGCCCGAACAGGTGGTGCTGTTCGGCTTCAGCCAAGGCACGATGATGGCCCTCCATGTCGCCCCGCGCCGCGAGGACGAGGTGGCCGGGATCGTGGCCTTCTCGGGCCGCCTGCTGCGCCCCGACCTGCTGGCCGACGAGACCCGCAGCCGCCCGCCGGTCCTGCTGTTGCATGGCGATGCCGATGACGTGGTGCCGGTGCAGTCGCTGCCGCAGGCGGCCGAGGCCTTGCAGGAGGCGGGCTGGAAGGACGTCTATGCCCACGTGATGGAGGGCACCGGCCACGGTATCGCGCCCGACGGGCTGTCCGTGGCGCTGGCGTTCATGCGCGACAAGCTGGGGCTCTGAGCGGCGCGGCGCGCGGGCTCACTCCGCCGCGCGCAGCGGTGAGCGGCCACTGGCGCGCAGCACCTCCGACACGTCTTCGGGGCGCGGCGCGTCGGCCTCCTCGTTCTCGCCATAACCCGCGTGGGCTGCGTCGCGCTCATCGGGCCAGACCAGTTCCGTTCCCCGCGCCCGCCGCGCCGCGCGCGCCAGCGCCCAGTCGCGCGCTGTCCGGCTCGTCCGGCCCAGCGACAGCACCGCCAGCCCCCGCGCGATCCACAGCACATAGGTCACCGCCCAGACCCGCAGCGCCAGCATCGCAGGCGTAAAGACCAGCGTCAGCACCGTCGCGATACCGAGGCCAAACACCACCGCCGTCGCCAACTGCTTCCACCAGAGCGCGGTGGGGCTGTTGAAGGCATAGCCACCGCCCACGAAATCGAGGCTGAGGCCGAACATCATCGGCGCGAGGCCCGCCATCGTCGTGATCGTGGTCAGAAGCACCGGGCGGATGCGGTCCTGCGCCGTGCGGGTGATCGCCGAAATGCGCGGCATGTAGCGGGAATAATCCTGGTAGGTGTCGATCAGAACGATATTGTTGTTCACCACGATACCGGCCAGCGCGACGATGCCGGTGCCGGTCATGATGATGGAAAACGGCTGGTTCATCACCAGCATCCCCACCAGCACCCCGGTGGTAGAGAGCACCACCGCCAGCAACACCAGCACCGCGTTGTAGACGCTGTTGAACTGCGCCAGCAGGATGATGAACATGAGGCCAAGTGCCCCCGCGAACGCCTTTTGCAGGAACTCGCCCGACTCCTCCTGATCCTCGGCGTCGCCGGTCCATTCATAGCTGAGCCCCGGCGGCAGCACGCCGCTCTCCAGCCACCCGGTCAGCCGCTCGATGCGCTCGTTGGCGGTGAGCGGCACCTCGCGCGTCTCGCCATTCGCGCCGGTCACCGCGGTGGTCAGCCCGTCGCGCACCGCCGCCTTCACGTCGAAGAAGCGGGTCTGGTCGATGCGGTCGATCTGCGCAAGCTGCTCGACCGGCCTGCGCGTGATGAAGGCCGACAGCGGCACGAGGCCGTTTTCCGTGCGGACCTTCAGCGTGTCGAGGGTCGAGAGCACCCGGTCCTGCTCGGGCAGGCGCACGCGAATCTCGATCTCCTCGTCGCTGCTGTCCACGCGCATCGTGTCCAAGAGGATGCCGCGTGTCACTAGCTGCACCATCGCGCCCACGGTCGCCACGTCCGCGCCAAAGCGGCCCGCGCGCTCCACGTCCACGTCCACCTGCCAGTCGATGCCCGGCAGCGGCAACGTGTCCTCGATCTGGTAGAGGCCCTCGGTCTCTTCGAACCGCGCCCGCGCCTCCTTGGTAAAGCGTTGCAGCGCTGCCCAGTCGTCACCGCGGATGCGCAGGTGCACCGGCTTGGCCGAGGAGGGCCCGCGCGCCTGCGCGAGAATCTCGATCATGATGCCGGGGATGCGCTCCAGTTCCGCGGTCAGATCGTCGATGATGCGGTCGCCGTCATACGCCGGATCGACCACGCTGCGCCGCACCTCGAAATCCAGCAACGGCACGGTGAACCACGCCTCGGTGGACTGCGGGCGGTCTTCCCATGGGATGGTCTCGAACTGCACCTGCCCGATCGTGTCGCGCGGCGGCTGCGCGCCGCCGGTGTTGTTGTTCAGCCCGCCCTCGCCGGCAAAGGCAAAGGCGGTGGTGACGCCGGGATGGGCGCGCACGATATCCTCGGCCTGCCGCACCAGGCTGTCTTTCTGGTCAAGCGAAAGGTTGCCGCGCCCGCGCACGTAGACGATGGCCTGCTCCGGTTCGCTGTCCACGAAGAACTCTGTGCCGTTGTTGTTGTTGACGTAGAACATCAGCACCGAGCCGACGATCACGAACACCGCGCCGAAGGCCACCAGCGGCATCACCGGGTTGCCCACGATGGCGTGGATGACCCAGCCAAAGGCCGAGCGGCGATAGCCCGCGCGCACCCGTCCACGCCTTTGCGGCAGCACCATGCGCCCCAGCGCCCGCACCCCGTTGCCAAGCCGCCGCGGGATGGCCAGAAGCCCCAGCAATAGCGCCGTCACCCCCGCGACCCCGGTAGCCATCAGCGCCACGGCACCCAGCACCAGCCCGAACACGGCACCCAGCACCGGGATGACCGAGCCGAGGATGTCGCCGCCATCCATCATCGCGAATTGCGCGCTCACCTGTTCGAGCACCATCGGCAGCGCCCGCCCCGCCAGCGCCGCCGCGACCGCCGCCCCCGGCAGCAGCAACAGGTGCCACAGCCAGAAGCCGCCGGCGATTGCCGCGGTGCGCTGATCGAACCACCGTTCCAGCCGCCCGGTCACGCCGCCGAGCACCGGCAGGTAGACCAGCGCCACCAACAGCGAGGCCGACAGCACGAAGATGAGCGTCACCGGCAGCATCCCCATGAACTCGCCCGGGATGCCCGGCCAGAACAGCATCGGCAGGAACGCGCAGAGCGTGGTGGCGGTCGAGCTGACCACCGGCCAGAACATGCGCTTGGCGGCGGCCACGTAGGCGTGCATCGGGCCCTCGCCATCGGCGATGCGCTTGTCGGCGTATTCCACCACCACGATGGCCCCGTCCACCAGCATCCCCACCGCGAGGATGAGGCCGAACATCACGATGTTCGACACCGCCACCCCCATCACGGCCAGCAGGGCAAAGCACAGCAGGAACGACGTCGGAATCGCGAATCCCACCAGCAGTGCGGGCCGGATGCCCAGCGCGGCCAGCGTCACGATCATCACCAGCGCGATCGCGGTCAGCACCGAGCCCTCAAGCTGGCTGACCATGGATTCCACCGTGCGCGACTGGTCGTTAGAGGTGCCCACGTTGACCGCGATCTGCAATTCCTCGGGCCACGTCTTCTCGGCCTCGGCCACCTCCGCGCGCACCATGTCGGCGGTCTCGATGATGTTGAACCCCTTGCGCTTGACCACCTGCAACGCGACGCTGGTCTCGCCGTTGAACCGCGCGGTGCCGGTGCGGTCCTCGAAGGTGAGGTTGATCGTGGCCAGATCGCCCAGCGTCACCACCCGGTCGCCATTGGTCTTGATCGGCAGGTCGTAGATGTCGCGCGTCTCCTCGAACGACGACGGGATCTTGACCGCGAATGTCCCCTGCGCGGTGTCCACCTCGCCCGCGGCAATCAGCTGGTTGTTGTTCCGCACCACGTTGATCAGCTCGAGCGCGGTAACGTTGTAGGCCTCGAGCCGCAGCGGGTCTATCACCACCTCCACCATCTCGTCGCGATTGCCCGCGATGCCCGCCTCGAGGATCGGCTCCATCGATTCGAGCCGGTCCTGAAGGTCATTGGCCAGCCGCGACATGGTGCGCTCGGGCACCGGGCCCGAGAGGTTGACGATGATGATCGGGAACTCGCTGAAATTCACCTCGTTGAGGGTGTATTTCTCGAACCCGTCGGGAAACTCGGCCTCCGCCGTGTCCATTGCGTCGCGCACATCGGCGAGGATCTTGGTCTTGTCCCAGCCGAACTCGAATTCCAGCGCCACGCCGCCGTAATTCTCGGCCGCCGTGCCGGTCATCTTCTTCAGCCCGTCGAGATCGCTCAGCTCGCGCTCCATCGGCTTGACCAGCAGTTTTTCGCTGTCCTCGGCCGAAATGCCGGGGAACGGGACCGAGATGAACAGCGCGGGCACCTCGATATCCGGCTCCCCCTCCTTGGGCAGGCCGATATAGGCGAACGTGCCGGCGAGGACCGACAGAACCACGAAGGCCAGCACCATCCGCGCGTGCGCGGCGGCCCAGTCGACGATCCCGGTCATTGACCCAGATCCCGGTAGCTCGGCTTCACGCGCACGCCCGCGCGCACGTATTCCTGCCCGATCACGATGATGTCGGCGCGCTCGGGCAGCCCGGTCAGCCACACGCCCGCGGGCGTGTCGCGCATGAATGTCACCGGGGCGAATCGCACGCGGTTCTCCTCGTCCACGAGCCGCAGTCCCAGCGTGCCCTCGTCATTGAGCGTCAGCGCCGATTGCGGCACCAGATGCGCGCGCCGCCCCGCCGAGGCGATGGCGATCTCGGCGGTCTCGCCGTCGCGCAGCGTCAGGTCTGGGTTGGGCACGCGCACGTCCACGCGGAAGGTGCGCGTCGTCGGGTCCGCCGAGCGCGACACGAAGCTCACCTCGCCCGCCACCTCTTGGCCAGAGGCGGTGCGCGCGGTCGCGCGCGCGCCGGACTCGACGCGCGCCACGTCGGTCTCCGACACGAACCCCACCAGCGTGATCGGATCGAGCTTCATCACCGTGGCGCAGAGCGCACCTGGCTGAAGCAGGCTGCCCAGCTCTGCGGTCTCGGTCTCCAGCACGCCGCCGAACGGCGCGTGAATCGTCAGCCGGTCGATCTCTTCCTCGGCGGCGGTCACGCCTGCACGGGCCGATTCGATGTTGGCGCGGGCGGATTCGAGCCCCGATGTGGCGCTCTCCACGCCCGCCTCGGCAGCGCGCAGCGCGGCGCGGGTGGCGGCGACGCGGGTTTCCGAGGCGTATCCGTTTCTCACCAGGTTGCTTGCCGCGCGATAGTTGATCTGCGCTTCCTCCAGCGCCGCGCGCGCCTCTTCCAGCCGCGCCTGCGCCTCGGGCACGCGCGCCTGTGCCTCCTTGAGCCGCGCCCTGGCTTCCTCCAGCGTCGCCTGCCGCGCCGCCGGGTCGAGCCGGCAGAGCACGTCACCCGCCTCGACAAACGCCCCCCGGCCCAGCGGCTCGGAAACCACCAGCCCCGATGTCTCGGCGCGCAGATCGACCTCCCGGTCGGCCTCGGTGCGCCCGCGCAACTTCACCGCGCTGTCCACCTCGCGCGCCTCCGAGCGCTGCACCACGACGCGCATCAGGTCCGGCTCGCCCGCCTCCGTGGCGCCGGCGGTGCCGGTCTCCTGTGCGGCCTCTGCTTCGGCCGCGTCCCCGGCGCCGGCGGGCAGCATCGCAACGAGCCGCTCGCGCTCGAACACGAAGGTATAGATGGCCGCAGCGACCAGGAGGGCGATCAGAACTGGAAACAGGCGCATGTCATGTCTTTCGAACGGATTACTGCGGCACACAAGAAGGCAGCGCATTACGGCCTTACCGTCATACGCTGAACCGACCGGTTCAGATTAAACCTTTCCGCCGCCGCCGACAAGCGCGATCTCGCGCACGCCCCGCGGCCCTTGGCAGCGCGGGGCCGACACGCTAAGAGGGGCGGAAATCCTGCAGGGGGTGCGGCGTGAGCGACACGGACAGTTTCATTGACGAGGTGACCGAGGAGGTGCGCCGCGACCGGCTGTTCCGGCTGATGCGCCGCTATGGCTGGATCGGTATTCTGGCGATCCTGCTGCTGGTGGGCGGCGCGGCATGGAACGAATGGCGCAAGGCGCAGACCGAGGCCGAGGCGCAGGCCTTCGGCGATGCGCTCCTCACGGCGCTGGCACAGGAGGACGCGGCCGAGCGCGCCGATGCGTTGCAGGCGATCCCGGCCCCCGGCCCGGGGGGCGCGGCGGTGGCGGGCCTGCTCGCCGCGGACGCACAGGCCCGGGGGGACGCGCCGGGCGCGGCGACCCGGCTGCTCGCATTGGCGGACCGGTCCGACGTGCCCGCCATCTACCGCCGCATCGCGACGCTCAAGGCGGTGGCGTTGCCGGATACGGGGCTCTCGGCCGAGGCGCGCCGTGCGCGACTCGCGCCGCTGACCGACGCGCCGGGTCTTGTCCGGCTGCTGGCCGAGGAACAACTCGCCATGATCGACATCGAGACCGGCGCCCGCGCCGACGCGCTCGACCGGCTGGCGACGCTCGCGGTGGATGCCGAGGCGACAGAGGCCTTGCGCCGCCGCGTGGCACAGGTGATTGTGGCCCTGGGCGAGGATGTGCCCGAGATACCGGGCGCGCCCGGGCAGGCCGGGGTCGGACAATGACCGGGGGGCCGGGTATGACGCGACAGATGGGGGCAGGCGTGGTGACGGCGAAAACGGTTCTTCTCGCGATGGTGGCGGCCCTCGTTCTTGCAGGTTGCGAAAAGCGGGAGCCGATCCTGCCCGGCGAGCGCGAAAATATCCGCGAGGTGCTCCAGAGCGAGGCGCGACGCGCACAGGCCGAGGAGACCCCGGTCAACCGCGCGGCCCCGATCTCGCTGCCCGCGGCGGTGACCAACGCCGACTGGCCGCAACGCCCGGGCTCGCCCGCCACCCGCACCGCGCATCCCGCGCTTTCCACTTCTCCCGCGCTGGCGTGGTCGGCGGGCATCGGCGCGGGCGATGGCCGCCGCGCGCGCATCACCGCTGATCCCGTGGTGGCGGCGGGCCGCGTCTTTACCCTCGACGCGCAGACCCGCGTCTCGGCGGTCTCCACGGCGGGAGAGGTGCTGTGGGCCACCGACCTCACACCGCCCAATGACAGCCCCGACAACGCCAGCGGCGGCGGGCTGGCCTATGGTGACGGGCGCCTTTTCGTCACCTCGGCCTTCGGCACCGTCACCGCGCTCGACGCCGAGACCGGCGCGATGCTCTGGCAGCAGGATGTCGACGCGCCGACCACCACCGCGCCCGCGGTCTACGACGGGCTGGTCTACGTGGTGGCGGGCGACGAGGTCGCCTGGGTGCTCGATTCCGAGACGGGGCGCGTGCGCTGGCAGCTCTCGGGCACGCCCGACATTCACAATGTGCTCGGTGGTCCCGCCCCGGCGATCACCGAGAAATACGCCGTCTTCGCCTTCGGCGCGGGCGAGGTGCAGGGCGCGTTCCGCAAGGGTGGGCTGCGGCTCTGGGACGCGCAGATCGCGGGCGAGCGCCGCGGCGTGGCGAGCGCGCGTGTCCGCGACGTCACCGGCGATCCGCTGGTGGTAGGCGACCGCGTCTACGTGGGCACCCATTCGGGCCGCATGGTGGCGCTCAGCCTCGGCAGCGGCAAACGCCTCTGGACCGCGGGCGAGGGGCCGCTCAACCCGATCTGGCCCGCGGGCGGATCGCTGTTCCTGGTGAGCGACCGAAACGAGCTGGTGCGCCTCTCGGACGAGGATGGCAGCCGTATCTGGAGCCAGCCGCTGCCGCTCTTCACCGCGCGCAAGCCCAAGCGGCAGGCGGGCATCGTCGGCCATTACGGCCCGGTGCTGGCGGGCGGGCAGCTCGTGCTCGCATCCGCCGACGAGAGGCTGCGCTTCTTCGATCCGGTCTCGGGGCGACTCACCCGCGAGACGGCGCTTCCCGGCGGGGCGGCGAGCAACCCTGTGGTCGCGGGTGGCACGCTCTACGTCGTGTCCAAGAAGGGTCAGCTTCTCGCTTTCCGTTAGGCCCTCGATCCTGTATCACGCACGCTTGATCGACAGCGGAGCCGCGTCATGTCCTTTACCCTCGCCATCGTGGGTCGCCCCAACGTGGGCAAATCCACGCTGTTCAACCGTCTCGTAGGCAAGCGCCTCGCGCTGGTCGATGACACGCCCGGCGTGACCCGCGACCTGCGCGAGGGGGCGGCGCGGCTGGGCGATCTGCGCTTTACCGTGATCGACACCGCCGGGCTCGAGGACGCCACCGACGACAGCCTCGAAGGAAGGATGCGGCGGCTGACCGAGCGCGCGGTGGAGATGGCCGATGTCTGCCTGTTCGTGATCGACGCGCGCGCGGGCGTGACGCCGACCGACGAGATCTTCGCCGATATCCTGCGCAAACGCTCGGGCCATGTGATCCTCGCCGCCAACAAGGCCGAGGGCGCGGCCGCCGAGCCGGGCGTCTACGAGGCCTACGGGCTGGGCCTTGGTGATCCGGTGCAGATTTCGGCCGAGCATGGCGAGGGGATGAACGAGCTTTACGCGCGGCTGATGCCGCTCTCGGACAGCTTCGACGCGCGGGCCGAGGCCGAGGCGCCCGAGACCGACGTGCCGCTCGACGAGGAAGCCGACCCCGACGACGAGACCGTGCCCGCCTATCTCGCGCCGACGCCCGAGCGCCCCTTGCAGGTGGCCGTGGTGGGCCGCCCCAATGCCGGGAAATCAACGCTCATCAACACCATCCTCGGCGAGGAGCGGCTGCTCACCGGCCCCGAGGCCGGGATCACCCGCGACGCGATCTCGCTCACGCTCGACTGGGACGGGCTGCCGGTGCGGCTCTTCGATACGGCGGGGATGCGCAAGAAGGCGCGGGTGCAGGACAAGCTGGAAAAGCTGTCGGTTTCGGACGGGTTGCGCGCGGTGAAATTCGCCGAGGTGGTGGTGGTCCTTCTGGATGCCGCCATCCCCTTCGAGCAGCAGGACCTGCGCATCGCCGACCTGGCCGAGCGCGAGGGCCGCGCCGTGGTGGTGGCCGTCAACAAGTGGGACATCGAAGAGGACCGGCAGGGCAAGCTGCGCGAGTTGAAGGAGGCGTTCGACCGGCTCCTGCCGCAATTGCGCGGCGCACCCCTGGTCACCGTCTCGGCGCGGACGGGCAAGGGGCTCGACCGGCTGCGCGACGCGGTGCAAAAGGCCCACGAGGTCTGGAACCGCCGCATCCCCACGGCACAGCTCAACCGCTGGCTGGCGGGCATGGTCGAGCAACACCCGCCCCCCGCGCCGGGCGGCCGCCGCATCAAGCTGCGCTACATGACGCAGGCCAAGACCCGGCCGCCGGGCTTCGTGGTGATGTGCTCGCATCCCGACAAGATGCCCGAGAGCTATCGCCGCTACCTCGTCGGCGGCCTGCGTACCGATTTCGACATGCCGGGCACGCCCATCCGCCTGCACCTGCGCAGCCAGTCCGACAAGAACCCCTACAAGACCCGGAAAAAGCCCGGCCCGTCGCGGCTGCGCAAGCACCTATGATGCGGTCGGGGCAGGTGGCGGCCTTCCCCGGCTAGCGGCACCCCGACCACAGCGCCTCGTACACCGCGCCGATCCCGTCGGCCTCGCGGGCGACGCTGTAATGGCCCGTGGCCACCTCGCGCGCCGCGCGCGCCATCGCCGCGTGGCGGGCCGGATCGTCGAGCAACCCCGAGATCGCGCCCACCGCATCCCCGGTCACGATCCCGGCGCGCCCCTGCGCCGAGAACTCGGCGTAATGCCCGGCATCGGCGGCCACGAACGGCACGCCGCAGGCCATGCCCTCCAGCGGCACCATGCCATAACCCTCGTAGCGCGGCAGTTGCACGATCAGGCTCAGTGCGGGCAGCAGCCCGCGCAAATCACCGGGCGCGATCTCGCCCACGAACAGCAACCGCCCGGCCAGCCCCGCCCCGGCGACCTGCGCCTTGAGCCGGTCGAGAAACGCCGTATCCGCCTTGGCCGCGCGTCCGATCACCAGCGCGGTGAGATCGGGATGGTGCGGCAGCACCTCCAGCATCGTGGCCACGAACCGGTCGGTGCCCTTCTCGGGGCGGATGCGCCCGATGGTGGCAATGCCCCGCGCACCGGGATAGCCGGTGGCCCGCCACGCCGCCGCGCGCTCGCGGGCGGGCGCGAAGCGGTCGCAATCCACCCCGTGGGGCACCACCGCGTGCAGGTGCGGAATTAACTCGCCCGCCGCATCGGTGGTGGCGATCACCGCATCCATCCGCGAGATGAGCCAGCGCGGCAACGCCGAGTGGCGGCGCTGCGCGGCGGAGGTAAAGACGATGCGGATGGGCAGCCGCAGCACGTCGCGCGCCCAGAGCGCGGCGCGCATCTCGCTGTTGCGGCGCACATGCCAGATGGTGAACGGCCGTGCCCCCGGGCTCCGCGACAGCCGCCGCGCCTCGGCCCGGCTCACCGGCGCGGGGCAGCCGGGCAGGGCGACATCCGAGAGCGCCATGTCGTAGCGCTCTGCCTGCACCCGCACCACCCCCGCCGCCGTGGCCGAGACCCCGGTGAAGTTGCGGTTGAAATTGGTGACGATGAGCTCGGTCATGGGCGGTAGGATCCGGATATTTCCGGCAAGATGAAGCGAGGCGTCATGACGCGCCCTCCAGCCCCAGCGCGGCGGTCAGGTCGGCGGTGAGCGTGTCCAGTGCGCCCGCGTCCCCGGCGACGAACCCGCGTGCGGCGTCGCGCATCGCGTCGAGCCGGTCGGACGCGCCCAGGAGCCGCGAAAGCGACACCGCGAGCGCCGCCCCGTCCGTGACCTCTTCGCCCGCCCCGGCGGCATCGAGCGCGGGGTAGATTTCGGCGAAATTGGCATAGAGCGGCCCGTGCAGGATGGCCGAGCCGGCATGGGCGGGCTCATAGGGCGTGTGACCCCCCACCGCCGTGAACGACCCGCACAGGCAGGTGACGGGGCAGAGCGCATACCAAAGCCCCATCTCGCCCAGCGTGTCGGCGAGATAGACCTGCGTCTCCGGCGCGGGCACGGCCCCGATGGCGCGGCGCGCGCCGGTGAACCCCCGCTCCGCGATCAGCACCTCCAGGTCCGGGCCGCGCTCGGGGTGGCGCGGCGCGAGGATCAGCAATGCCTCGGGCAGATGCGCCAGCAGGCGGCGATGCGCGTCGAGCACGATCTCCTCCTCGCCCGGATGGGTCGAGGCGGCGAGCCAGACCGCGCGGTTGCCGATCTGCCCGGCCAGCGCCGCGCGCTCGATCTCGTCCACCGGCAGTGCGCCCGACAGCGCCTTGAGGTTCGGCCCCTGCCGCGCCCGATCGAGCCCGAGCGCGCGCAGGTTGGCCTCGGTGCGGGCGTCCTGGCAGTGGATCAGGCGGAAATGGCCCAACAGGTGGCGCGCGGTGCGCGCCGCGCGCGCCCACCCGCGCGCCGAGCGGTCCGACAGCCGCGCGTTCACCAGCGCCAGCGGCACGCCAGCGCCCGCGCTCTCGCGCAGCATTTGCGGCCACAGCTCGCTTTCCACGAAAACGCCCGCATCGGGCCGCCAATGGCGCAGGAACCGGCGCAGCGCAGGCCGCGTGTCGAGCGGCGCGAACTGGTGCCGGCTGCGCGGCGGCAGGCGGCGGGCAAGCATCTCGGCCGAGGTGGCGGTGCCCGAGGTGATCAGGAATTCGGTCTCCGGCTGCGCGCGGCCCCATTGCGCGATGAGCGGCAGGACCGAGGCGCTCTCGCCCACCGAGGCGGCGTGGAACCAGACCAGCCGCCCCTCGGGCCGGGGCAGGGTGGCGTGACCCATCCGCTCTTGCCAGCGCGCCGGGTCGGTGCCGTGGGCTGCGAGCTTGCGCCGCACGCGGGCGTAGGCCACTGGCCCCATGAGGTCGGCCGCCGCGCCGTAGAGCCGCAGCGGCAGGGGCGCATTGCCGCGGCGCATCAGCCGCCGGTATGGCTCATGTGGCGCGACATGCGGCCCTCGACCGACTGGCGCGAATAGTCGAAATCGTGGCCCTTGGGCTTCATCGCGATGGCCGCGCGGATCGCCTCTTCCAGCGGCGCGTCATCGCCGGGATGGTTGCGCAGCGCCGGGCGCAGGTCGGCCATGTCCTCCTGCCCGAGGCACATGTAAAGCTCGCCGGTGCAGGTCAGCCGCACGCGGTTGCAGCTTTCGCAGAAATTATGGGTGAGCGGCGTGATGAAGCCGATCTTCTGCCCGGTTTCCTCCAGCCGCACGTAGCGCGCCGGGCCGCCCGAGCGTTCGTCCAGATCGGCGAGCGTGTATTCCTCGGCCAGCCGGGCGCGCAGGTCGCTCAGCTTCCAGTATTGGTCGAGCCGGTCCTCGTTGCCGATATCGCCCATCGGCATGACCTCGATGAAGGTGAGATCCATGTCGCGGCTCTTGCACCACTCGACCAGCGTGAACAGCTCGTCCTCGTTGAAGCCCTTGAGCGCCACGGTGTTGATCTTGACGCGCAGCCCGGCGGCCTGCGCGGCGTCGATCCCCTTGAGCACCTGCGGCAGGCGGCCCCAGCGGGTGATGTCGGCGAATTTCGTCTCGTCGAGCGTGTCGAGCGAGATGTTCACCCGCCGCACGCCCGCAGCATAAAGGTCATCCGCGAACCGCCCGAGTTGCGAGCCATTGGTGGTCAGCGTCAACTCCTTCAGCGCGCCCGATTCCAGATGTCGGGTCATGGCGTTGAAGAAGGTCATGATCCCCTTGCGCACCAGCGGCTCGCCGCCGGTGATGCGCAGCTTTTCGACGCCGAGGCGCACGAAGGTCGAGCACATGCGGTCAAGCTCTTCCAGCGTCAGCAGTTCCTTCTTGGGCAAGAAGGTCATGTTCTCCGACATGCAGTAGACGCAGCGAAAATCGCAGCGGTCGGTGACAGAGACGCGCAGGTAGGAGATGGCGCGCTGGAACGGATCTATCAGAGGAACGGTCATGTCGGGAAACTAGGCCCCGGCGCGACGCGGGGCAAGGGGCATCTTGCGTGTTGCGGGGTGCGGTCGCGGCGGTTACGCTGATCCCATGTCGGGAATGGTGCGTGTCGTGCTGGTTTGTCTGCTTGCCGGGGGCTGTGCGCTCCTCGGGCCGACAGAGATATCCACCGACCCGCCGCCCGCCCCACCGTCCGAAACCGCGGAAGACGAGACCGCCACGCCCCAAGACGCGCCCGCTACCTCCATGCTGCCCGCGACGACCGTCGCCTCGCTCGGCAATGTGACCCACCCGGGGCTGTGGATGCGCACCCCGCTCGTCACGTCCCCGATGCGCGGGCGGGTGAGCGACCCGCGCACCGGGCGCGCGGTGGTGCTCGATCTCATCCCGCTCGATGCGGAGCCGGGGGCGGGAAGCCGGATGTCGCTCGCGGCTTACCAACAGCTTAACCTGCCGCTCACCGCCCTGCCGGAATTGCGCGTCGAACCTGCAGGTTGAGCGTTTGAACCGTGAGGTTCACTCCACCGTCACCGATTTTGCGAGGTTGCGGGGCTGGTCCACGTCGGTGCCCTTGGCGATCGCCGTGTGATAGGCGATGAGCTGCGCGGGCAGCGCATAGAGGATGGGCGCCAGCACCGGGTCGGTCACCGGCATGGTGATCGCGCGGAACGTGCCTTCGCCCGCCGCCGCGATCCCGGCGGCATCCGAAACCAGAACGATCCGCCCACCGCGCGCCATCACCTCCTGCATGTTCGACACGGTCTTGTCAAAGAGCGCGTCGCAGGGTGCCATGACGATCACCGGCAGGGTCTCGTCGATGAGCGCGATGGGGCCGTGCTTCAGTTCGCCTGATGCATAAGCTTCGGCGTGTATGTAGCTGATTTCCTTTAGTTTAAGAGCCCCTTCCAGCGCCAGAGGATACATCAGCCCGCGACCGAGAAACAGCGCGCTCTGCACCGCGGCCAGGTCGCGCGCCACGTCGCGAATGCGGTGGTCGATCTCCATCGCGGTGTTGAGCGTGGCAGGCAGGCCGCGCAGGGCCGACAGCAGGTCCGAAAGCCGCGCCGCGTCCATCCGTCCGCGCGCCCGCGCCGCCCGCAGGGCCAACAGCAACAGAACGGTGAGCTGGCAGGTGAACGCCTTGGTCGAGGCGACGCCGATCTCGGCCCCGGCATGGATCGGCAGCGCCAGATCGCTCTCGCGCGCGATCGAGCTTTCCTCGACATTGACCACCGAGACGATCCCCTCGACCCGGTCCCGGCAATAGCGCAGGGCGGCCAGCGTGTCGGCGGTCTCGCCCGACTGGCTGACGAAAATGGCCAGCGTTCCGGGCACGATGGGCGGCTCGCGGTAGCGAAATTCCGACGCGATATCAACGTCTACGGGCAAACCCGCCAGTTGCTCGAACCAGTATTTCGCGGTGAGGCAGGCGTAATAGGCCGTGCCGCAGGCCACCAGTGTAAGCCGCTCGATACGCGCGAGATCGGGCAGCGCGTCGGGCAGGCGGATGTCGTCGCCGGCCTCTGTCAGGTAGTGACGCAGGGCGTTGCCGATGACCATCGGCTGCTCGGCGATCTCCTTGGCCATGAAATGCCGATGCCCGCCCTTGTCCACCAGCGCGTGGTCGAGCGCGATGGTCTTGACGGGCCGGTTGGCGCGGCGGCCCTCGGCATCGGTGATGGTGGCGCCTTCCCGGGTGACGACGGCGATGTCGCCCTCTTCGAGATAGGTGATGCGGTCGGTCATCGGCGCGAGCGCGATGGCGTCCGAGCCGACGAACATCTCGCCCTTCCCGTGGCCGATGGCCAGCGGGCTGCCCTTGCGCGCGGCGATGAGCAGGTCGTCCTCGCCCTCGAACAGGAACAGCAGCGCATAGGCCCCATCGAGCCGCGCTATGGTGGCGCGGGCGGCCTCTTCGGCGCTCATGCCCTCGTGCATGTAGCGGCAGGTGAGCAGCGCCACCGTCTCGGTATCGGTGTCGGTCTCGTGGCCGAACCCGGCCTCGGCCAGCTCGGCGCGCAGCTCGCGGAAATTCTCGATGATGCCGTTATGCACCACCGCCACCGGTCCGGCGCGGTGGGGGTGGGCGTTCGTCTCGGTGGGCGCGCCGTGGGTGGCCCAGCGGGTGTGGCCGATGCCCGCCTTGCCCGGCAGCGGCTGGTGCACCAGCAGATCGGAGAGGTTGACCAGCTTGCCCACCGCGCGGCGGCGATCGAGGCCGCCCGCGTTGACCGTGGCAAGCCCCGCACTGTCATAGCCGCGGTATTCCAGCCGTTTCAGCGCGTCGAGCAGCATCGGTGCCGCCTCGTGATTTCCCAGAACCCCGACGATCCCGCACATCAGCGTTCTCCCTCGTTGCGAGTGTCTTTCGCCGCGCGCAGTCGCGCGAAGAGCCGCGCGGCAAAGCCGGGCTTGACCTCTTGCCGCGCCCGCGCCACGGCGAGCGCGCCGGCCTCGACATCGCGGGTGATCACCGAGCCCGAGCCCGTCATCGCCCCGTCGCCCACGCGCACCGGCGCGACGAGCATCGTATCCGAGCCGATGAACACATCCGCGCCGATGGTGGTGCGATGCTTGTTCACCCCGTCGTAGTTACAGGTAATCGTGCCCGCGCCGATATTGGTGTTCGCGCCGATCGCGGCATCGCCGATATAGCTCAGGTGGTTGACCTTGGCCCCCTCGTCGAGGATCGCGTTCTTGACCTCGACGAAATTGCCGATGCGCACGTCCTCGGCCAGTTCGGTGCCGGGGCGCAGACGGGCATAAGGCCCCACCACCGCGCCGCGCGAGACGTGACAGCCCTCGAGATGCGAGAACGCCCGGATATGCGCGCCGGACTCGACCGTAACGCCGGGGCCGAACACCACGTAAGGCTCGATCACCGTGTCGCGGCCCACCACCGTATCGCGGGCGAAATGCACCGTCTCGGGTGCGGTGAGGGTGATGCCTGTCTCCAGCGCCTCGGCGCGGGTGCGCGCTTGGAAGGCGGCCTCGGCGGCGGCAAGCTCGGTGCGGGAGTTGACGCCCAGCGTCTCGGACTCGTCGCAGGTGACGGCGGTGGCCTTGAGGCCCCGCGCACGGGCGATGCCAACGATATCGGTGAGGTAGTATTCCCCGGCGGCGTTGTCCCGGCCCACTTCGGCGACCAGGTCGAAGAGCAGGCCCGCGGGCGCCATCACCACGCCGCTGTTGCACAGCCCGATGGCGCGTTCGCTGTCGCTGGCGTCCTTGAATTCGACGATGCGGATAAGGCTCTCGCCCTGCATCACCAGCCGCCCGTAACGGCCCGGCTCTTCGGGGGCAAAGCCCAGCACGACGATGTCGTGATGGCGCCGCGCCTCCATCATCCGCCCGAGCGTCTCGGGGCGGATAAAGGGCGTGTCGCCATAGAGCACCAACGCGTCGCCGTCGAAATCGCCGAGCGTGTCCGCAGCCTGCGCCACCGCATGGGCAGTGCCGCGCTGTTCGGCCTGGATCACCACTTGCGCCACGCTGTCATGCGCGGCCAGCGCAGCGCGCACCGCGTCCGCGCCATGCCCCGCCACCACCACCGTGCGTGCAGGGTCAAGCGCCTCTCCTGCCGCGATGGCATGGACGAGCAGCGGCGCGCCCGCCACCTCGTGCAGAACCTTGGGCTGGTCCGAGTGCATTCTCGTGCCCTTTCCGGCGGCGAGAACGATCAGGGCAACGGACATGTTTCAATCTCTTTTCCGGTGACAACGTCTGCGTCGTTCTAGACATTCCGCAAAGTCGCGCAAGGGCGGGGCCAGTAAAACCTTGTGACCGTTCGGTGACAGCGCTAAGCGGTTTCCTGCCGGAACACGCACGATAAGGGGGCGCGATGCGCACCGTGGTCTTCGATCTCGACGGCACGCTGGCCGATACCAGCGGCGATCTCATCGCCGCCGCCAATGCCTGTTTTCGCGGAATGGGCGTGGCGGATTTGCTGTGCCCCTCGCGCGACGTGGGGGTGGCGCTGCGCGGTGGGCGGGCGATGCTGCGGTTGGGCATGGAGCGGCTCGGGCGCGGTGGAGACGAGGCCGAGATCGACCGGCAATATCCCCTGCTTCTGGCCGCCTACGAGGGCGCGATCGACCGGCACACGCGGCTCTATCCCGGTGCGATGGCGGCGGTGGAGGGCTTGCGCGACGCGGGCTACCGCGTGGCCATTTGCACCAACAAGCCCGAGGCGCTGGCGCGGCTTCTGCTGGAGAGGATGGGCGTGCTCGACCGGTTTCACGCGCTTACCGGGGCCGATACGCTGCCGGTGCGCAAGCCCGACCCCGAGCACCTGCGCGAGACCGTGCGCCGCGCGGGCGGCGATCCGGTGCGTGCGCTTCTGGTGGGCGACAGCGACACCGACCGCGACACGGCACGCGCCGCAGGCGTGCCGTCGGTGCTGGTGGGGTTCGGGCCGTCGGGTGCGGACATGGCCGCGCTCTCGCCCGAGGCCATCATCGACCATTTCGACGAGCTTCCTGCCGCGGTGGCGCGGCTCATCGGCTGAGCGCGGGGCGCGGTTTCGGCTTTCGTGAAAGAGCGGCGACGGGCCATTGACGCAAGGCCCGGCGCACGCCAAAACCGGTGTATGACCGAGGTATTCAAAGGCAGCTTCACCCAGCAGGAGCCGATTCCCGACGAGGGAATCGCGGCGGCGCTCGAGGTGATGCGGTCGGGGCGGCTGCACCGCTACAACCTCGCCCCCGGCGAGCCGGGCGAGGCCGCGATGCTGGAACGAGAGTTCGCCAATCATGTCGGCGCGCGCCACGCGCTTGCCGTCACCTCGGGGGGCTACGCGATGGCCACCGCGCTGCGGGCGCTGGGGGTGGGGTCCGGCGACCGGGTGCTCACCAATGCCTTTACCCTTGCGCCGGTGCCCGGTGCCATCGCGAGCGTCGGCGCGCAGCCGGTTTTCGTGGGCGTGACCGAGGGGCTGACCATCGATCTTGACGATCTCGCCGCCAAGGCGGGGCAGGCACGGGTGCTGATGCTCAGCCACATGCGCGGGCACCTGGCGGACATGGACCGGCTGATGGAGGTCTGCGATGCGCACGGCATCGCCCTGATAGAGGATTGCGCGCACACGATGGGGGCGGCGTGGCGCGGCATTCCCTCCGGGCGCTGGGGCAAGGTGGGCTGTTTCTCGACCCAGACCTACAAGCACATGAATTCCGGCGAGGGCGGATTTCTGGTTACCGATGACGACGAGGTGATGGCGCGCGCGGTGATCCTGTCGGGATCCTACATGCTCTACGAGCGCCACGGCACGGTGCCGCCCGAGGAGGTGTTCGCGCGGGTGAAGTACGACACGCCCAACGTCTCGGGGCGGATGGACCACCTGCGCGCGGCGATCCTGCGCCCGCAACTGCGCATGCTGGAGGATCAGTGCGACCGCTGGAACGCGCGCTATCGCGTTGTTGAGGAAGGACTGCGCGGCACGCCGGGCCTCACGCTGGTCGAGCGGCCCGAGGCCGAGCGCTATGTCGGTTCGTCGATCCAGTTCCTGCTGCTCGACTGGGAGGGTGGCGCCGTGGCGGAGGTGATCCGCCGTTGCGCCGCGCGCGGGGTCGAGCTCAAGTGGTTCGGGGGCGCGGAGCCGGCGGGCTTTACCAGTCGCTATGACAGCTGGCGTTATGCGCCGTCGGCGCCCATGCCCGCCACCGACCGCATCCTGCGCGGCATCCTCGACATGCGCCTGCCGCTGACCTTCAGCCTCGACGACTGCGCGCAGATCGCCCGCATCATCCGCGCCGAGGTGGGCGCGGTCTGGCAGAGCCGCGCGGCCTGACCTGACCGGCCCGATGGCACCGGCCGGACGGGGGCGCTGCCGCCACTGCCGCGGCGACTCTCCCGGAGTATTTGCCAAGAAGAAGCCCCTGCGCGCGGGATTGACGGGGTGTGCGGTTTGCGGCTATAAATGAACAAGTGTTCAATAAATGCCGGAGACCGGGGATGTTCAACGCGGTAATGAGCTTTGATCTGGGCGAGGATGTGAACGCCCTGCGCGAGATGGTGCATCGCTGGGCGCAGGAGCGCATCAAGCCGATGGCGGCGGAGGTGGACCGCGAAAACACCTTTCCGGGCGCGCTCTGGCGCGAGATGGGCGATCTGGGCCTGCTGGGCATCACCGTGCCGGAGGAATATGGCGGCGCGGGGATGGGCTATCTCGCCCATGTCGTCGCCGTGGAGGAGATCGCCCGCGCCTCGGCCTCGGTGTCGCTCAGCTATGGCGCGCACTCCAACCTCTGCGTCAACCAGATCAAGCTCAACGGCAGCGAGGAGCAGAAGGCAAAATATCTGCCCGGCCTCATCAGTGGCGAGCATGTCGGCGCGCTCGCCATGTCCGAGGCGGGGGCGGGCAGCGACGTGGTGTCGATGAAGCTGCGCGCCGAGCGGCGCAACGATCACTACCGGCTGAATGGCAACAAGTACTGGATCACCAACGGCCCCGATGCCGATACGCTGGTGGTCTATGCCAAGACCGATCCCGATGCCGGATCGAAGGGCATCACCGCCTTCCTGATCGAGAAGACGATGACAGGCTTCAGCACCTCCCCGCATTTCGACAAGCTGGGGATGCGCGGGTCGAACACCGCCGAACTCATTTTCGAGAATGTCGAGGTGCCGTTCGAGAACGTGCTGGGCGAGGAGGGGCGCGGCGTGCGTGTGCTCATGTCCGGCCTCGACTACGAGCGCGTGGTGCTGGCGGGGATCGGCACGGGGATCATGGCGGCGTGCCTCGACGAGATCATGCCCTACATGGCCGAGCGCCGCCAGTTTGGTCAGCCGATCGGCTCGTTCCAGCTCATGCAGGGCAAGATGGCGGACATGTACACCGCGATGAACTCGGCGCGCGCCTATGTCTACGAGGTGGCCAAGGCCTGCGACCGGGGCGACGTGACCCGCCAGGACGCCGCGGCCTGCTGTCTCTATGCCTCCGAGCAGGCGATGGTGCAGGCGCACCAGGCGGTGCAGGCCATGGGCGGGGCGGGCTTTCTCAACGACTCTCCGGTGGCACGCATCTTCCGCGACGCCAAGCTCATGGAGATCGGCGCGGGAACCAGCGAGATCCGCCGAATGCTGGTAGGCCGCGAGATGATGGGGGCGATGGGGTGAGCCGATGCCGTGTCGTCTGATCCATCTGCTGGTGGTGGCCCGTGCGGGACACGAATATTTCGTCGATAGCCTTGGCCGGGTGGTGGACGTGGCGCGTCCGGGGGTGGCGTCATGAGCACGATGCGGCCCCTCCTGCGCCGCGCGCCTTACGAGGCGCTCTGTGACGGGTTTCGCTGGGACATCCCGGCGCGGCTCAACATGGCGGCGCAGGTTTGCGACGACTGGGCAGCGCGGGAGCCGGACCGGCTGGCGATCCGCGATCTGTCGGGCGAGGGCCCGCACGAGGTGAGCTATGGCGCGCTGCGGCGTATGGCCGACGGGCTGGCGCAGGCGCTGGTGGCGCGGGGCGTGGCGCGCGGCGACCGGGTGGGCGTATTGCGCAGCCAGGGCGCGTGGTGCGCGGCGGCGCATATCGCAATCTGGAAAATCGGCGCGATTTCAATCCCCTTGTTCAAACTCTTCAGGCAGGATGCGCTGACGAGCCGGGTGGGGGACGCGGGCGCGCAGGTGGTGGTCACCGACGCCGAGGGCGTGGACATGTTGGCCGCTCTGGATGGCGTGACTGCCCTCGTGCCGGAAAAGACCACACTGCCGGAAGGCCGGTTCGACACGGCAGAGACCGGGCCCGAAGAGCCTGCAGTGCTGATCTACACGAGCGGCACAACGGGCAGCCCCAAGGGCGCACTGCACGGCCACAGGGTGCTGACCGGCCACCTGCCGGGGGTCGAGATGAGCCATGATTTTCTGGGTCAGGAGGGCGATAGCCTGTGGACGCCTGCGGATTGGGCCTGGATCGGCGGGCTGTTTGACGTGCTGATGCCGGGGCTGGCTATCGGCGTGCCGGTGGTGGCCGCGCGGATGGCGCGCTTCGATGTTGATCAGTGCTTGAGGATCATCCGCGAAGGCGCTGTCAAAAATGTCTTTTTCCCGCCAACCGCGCTTCGGATGTTGCGCGCGGAGGAGGCCCGACTCGCCGGGTTGCGCAGCGTCGCGAGCGGTGGCGAGCCGCTGGGGCCGGAGATGCTCGACTGGGGGCGGCAGGCCTTTGGCCTGACGATCAACGAGTTCTACGGGCAGACCGAGTGCAACATGGTGGCAAGCTCCTGCGCCGCGCTGTTTCCACCGCGCCCCGGCGCGCTGGGCCGGGCGGTGCCCGGGCATGCGGTGGCCGTGATCGACGCCGAGGGGCGCGAGACGGCGGGCGAGGGCGATATCGCGATCGCGCGAGGATCCGCCTCCATGATGCTGGAATATTTCAACAAACCGAGTGAGACGGCAGAAAAGTTCCGGGGCGACTGGATGCTGACCGGGGATCGGGGCGTGATTGTCGACGGGTATATCCGGTTCGTTGGCCGCGAGGATGACGTCATCACCTCGGCGGGCTACCGGATCGGGCCTGCGGAGATCGAGGATTGTCTGCTCACGCATCCGGCGGTGGCAACCGCCGGCGTGGTGGGCAAGCCCGACCCGCTTCGCACCGAGATCGTCAAGGCCTATGTGGTGTTGCGCCCTGCCGTCGAGGTTGGCGCCGAGGAACTTCAGGCATGGGTTAAGAAGCGGCTTTCAAGACATTCTTATCCAAGGGAAATATCTTTTGTTGATGCGCTGCCGATGACCGTCACGGGCAAGGTGATTCGCAAGGAGCTGAAGGCGCGCGCGGCGCGGGAGGCCGGGCAATGAGGGTGCACCACGAAAGAGGGGCCGGCGCTATGGCCGACCCCGTCATTCCGATCCTGTGCGGGAGGGGATCAGAATTTCATCACATAGGCCGCGTTGATCACCCAAGGGTCGATCTTGACGGTGCCGATGGGCGCGCCGCCCACCTTCACGTCGGTCTCGATGTCGATGTAGCGCACGTCGAAGCGGAACGCCGATTTCTCGTTGATCGCCACGTCCACACCCGCGTGCAGCGCAAGGCCCCAGGAATCGTCGAGGCTGACCGGCACGCCCGCGAGCGCGCCCTTGCCCGTGTCGTCGAAGAAGTAGGTGTAGTTGATGCCCGCGCCGACAAAGGGAGTGACGCCGCTCTTGTTGGTGAAGTGGTATTGCAGCGACAGGGTGGGCGGCAGGTGCTTGGTCTCGGCCACCTTGCCGGCACCCGCGAGGTTGATGTCGTGTTGGAACGGCCACGACGCGAGCAGTTCGACGCCGATATTGTCGGCGACGAAATATTCCACCGTGAGCGTCGGGCGCAGGTTGCCGTCGACATCAATGCTACCAGCCGCGGTGGTGGAGCTGCGCGTGGGCTCGACCCAGCCGAGGCCGAGACCGAGGGTGAAATCGCCCTGCGATTGCGCGAGCGCCGGGGCGGCGGGCGCGCTCATGAGGGCGGCGAGGGTGAGGGCGGTGATCTTTTTCATGGTCTGTC
This sequence comes from Roseovarius nitratireducens, assembly GCF_002925845.1. GTDB lineage: Bacteria > Pseudomonadota > Alphaproteobacteria > Rhodobacterales > Rhodobacteraceae > Roseovarius > Roseovarius nitratireducens. The sequence continues at coordinate 24,758 of NZ_PDNI01000058.1, forward strand.
CACTCTTGTTTTGACGCCGCTCGGTATGGAACAGCCGCGGCGCGATCACATTGACGTGAATCAAATTCGCCCCGTCCTGCCGCACTGCGGCATAATTGCAACATGCGACCTGACACAGGAGGTGCAGCCATGCGTCTGACATCATCGGCGCTGCCGTCATCCGAGGCGTTCCGGGCCAACCGCGACGCCCATCTCGAGGCGCTGCGCGAGGTCGAAGAGGCCGCCGTGGCCGCGGCTGAGGGGGGCGGTGAAGCGGCGCGCGAGCGGCACAAGGCGCGCGGCAAGATGTCCCCCCGCGCGCGGGTGGCGGGCCTGCTCGATCCCGGTAGCCCGTTCCTGGAGGTTGGGGCCACTGCGGCGCACGGTCTTTATGACGGGGCCGCGCCCTGCGCGGGCGTGATTGCCGGGGTGGGGCGCGTGCAGGGGCGTGACTGCATGATCGTGTGCAACGACGCCACGGTGAAGGGCGGCACCTATTACCCGATGACGGTCAAGAAACACCTGCGCGCGCAGGAGATCGCCGAGGAATGTCACCTGCCATGCATCTACCTCGTCGACTCGGGTGGCGCGAACCTGCCCAACCAGGACGAGGTATTCCCCGACCGCGACCATTTCGGGCGCATCTTCTACAACCAGGCGCAGATGAGCGCCAAGGGGATCGCGCAGATCGCCGTGGTGATGGGAAGCTGCACGGCCGGGGGCGCCTATGTGCCCGCGATGTCCGATGTCACGATCATCGTGCGCGATCAGGGCACGATCTTTCTGGCCGGTCCGCCCCTGGTCAAGGCGGCGACAGGCGAGGTGGTGACAGCCGAGGACCTTGGCGGTGGCGACGTGCACACGCGCCTGTCGGGCGTCGCGGACTACCTCGCGGAGGACGACGCGCACGCGCTGGCGCTGGCGCGGCGCGCCGTGGGCAATCTGGGTGGTGGGCTGGCCCCCGTCCGGGGGTGGCAGACGCCCGAGGAGCCCGCCTACGATCCAGAGGAAATCCTCGGCGTGGTGCCGGCCGATCTGCGCACGCCCTACGATATCCGCGAGGTCATCGCGCGGCTGGTGGACGGCTCGTATTTCGACGAGTTCAAGGCCCGCTTTGGCGAGACGCTGGTTTGCGGCTTTGCCCATGTGAAGGGCTGTCCGGTGGGGATCGTCGCCAACAATGGCGTGCTGTTCTCCGAATCGGCCTCCAAGGGCGCGCATTTCGTCGAACTGTGCAGCCAGCGGCGCACGCCCCTGGTGTTCCTGCAGAACATCACCGGCTTCATGGTCGGGCGCAAATACGAGAACGAGGGCATCGCCCGGCACGGGGCCAAGATGGTGACGGCGGTGGCGACGACCTCTGTGCCGAAGATCACCATGCTGGTGGGCGGCTCTTTCGGCGCGGGCAATTACGGCATGGCGGGGCGGGCCTATCAGCCGCGCTTCCTGTGGACCTGGCCCAATTCCCGCATCTCGGTAATGGGCGGCGCCCAGGCGGCGGGGGTGCTCGCCACGGTCAAGCGCGACGCGATGGAAAAGCGCGGCGAGCATTGGTCGGCGGAGGACGAAGAGGCGTTCAAGCGCCCGACGGTGGAGATGTTCGAGCGGCAGGCGCACCCGCTCTATGCCTCGGCGCGGCTGTGGGATGACGGGATCATCGACCCGCGCAAGAGCCGGGATGTGCTCGGGCTATCCCTGCGCGCGGCGCTGAATGCCCCGGTGGAGGAGACGCGCTTCGGCGTGTTCCGGATGTGAGGGGGCTGGTGCCGTGTCGAGGAGAAAGGTCACTCGATTTTACCGAGGTGCGCGTCGCCACCCGAAGTGGGATTTGGGAACGCCGCCAGATCAGCAGGGGCGTTCGTTACGTGACAAGATTGCCGACCCCCGCTTTTATCTCAAAGCAGTCATCGTTGTTTGCGCTGTGGCATTGATCGCGCTCCCCTTAACGTCGGATGCGTTCGTTACAACCAAGACGCAAGACGACGTCACTGGCTGCCGGATCGTTCATGTGACAGACGGTGACACGGTTCGGCTCTATTGTTCTGGCCGTGGATTTCTATCCGGACGCTTGACGGGGTTTGATGCGCCCGAACTCTTCAGTCCAAAGTGCTTCTCCGAATTTGCTATGGCACTGCGGGCAAAGTGGGCCTTGCGATGGATCCTCCTTACAACCGAGGACATCACAGTCGTGCGGGAAGGGACTGACAGGTACGAGCGCGCTTTGATCTTTCTGGCATCCGACGGGGTGCCTGTGGCTCGCATGATGATCGAACGCGGACATGCGCGCGCCTATGATGGTGGCCACCGAGAGGGCTGGTGTGAAGCGATGACGGGGAAAGCGGCGTGAGGAAGTTCGTAGAATTGATGCAAGATGAAGCAGGGGGCGCGGGCCATGTTTGAACGTATCCTGATCGCCAACCGGGGCGAGATCGCGTGCCGGGTGATGCGCACGGCACAGGCGATGGGCGTCGATGTGGTGGCGGTCTATTCCGATGCCGACCGCGGCGCCGCGCATGTGGCGATGGCGGACCGGGCGGTGCATATCGGCGGGTCGGCGCCTGCCGACAGCTACCTCAAGGGCGACACGATCGTCGCCGCGGCGCTGGAGACGGGGGCGCAGGCCATCCATCCCGGCTATGGCTTCCTGAGCGAGAACCCCGATTTCGTCGAGACGGTGGAGGCGGCGGGGCTGACCTTCATCGGTCCGTCGGCGCAGGCAATCCGGGCGATGGGGCTCAAGGATGCCGCCAAGACCCTGATGGAGGAGGCGGGCGTGCCGGTGGTGCCGGGCTATCACGGCAGCAATCAGGACGCCGAGCACCTCGCGGGGGCGGCCGAGGCCATCGGCTACCCGGTGCTGATCAAGGCCGTCGCGGGCGGCGGCGGCAAGGGGATGCGGCTGGTGGAGCGCGCCGGGGATTTCACCGATGCGCTGGACAGCGCGCGGGGAGAGGCACGCACCGCCTTTGGCAACGCCGATGTGCTGATCGAGAAATTCGTGGAAAAGCCGCGACATATCGAGGTGCAGGTGTTCGGCGACGGCAGACGCGCGGTGCATCTCTTCGAGCGCGATTGCTCGCTTCAGCGGCGCCATCAGAAGGTGATCGAGGAGGCCCCCGCGCCGGGCATGACACCCGAGATGCGCGCGGCCATGGGGCAGGCCGCCGTGCGCGCCGCCGAGGCCATCGGCTACACGGGGGCAGGCACGGTGGAGTTCATCGTCGATGGCAGCGAGGGTCTGCGCCCCGACAGGTTCTGGTTCATGGAGATGAACACGCGGTTGCAGGTCGAGCATCCGGTGACCGAGGCGATCACCGGCGTGGACCTCGTTGAATGGCAGTTGCGCGTGGCGGCGGGTGAGGGGTTGCCGCTCCGCCAGGAGGATCTGGCGATCACCGGCCATGCCTTCGAGGCGCGGCTCTATGCCGAGGATGTGCCAAAGGGGTTCCTGCCCGCGACGGGGCGGCTGACGCACCTCGCGTTTCCCGACGGGGCCCGCGCCGATAGCGGCGTGCGGGCGGGCGATGAGATCAGCCCGTTCTACGACCCGATGATCGCCAAGCTGGTCACCCACGGCCCGAGCCGCGCGGTCGCGCTGCGTCGGATGGCGCGCGCGCTGGAGCGCACCGAGGTGGCAGGCACGGTGACCAACCTTGCCTTTCTCGGCGCGCTCGCGCGGCATGCGGGGTTCGCGGCGGGCGATGTAGATACCGGGCTGATCGCACGGGATATCGACGCGCTGGTCGTGCCGCCCGCACCGGGCCCGCGCGAGATCGCGCTGGCGGCGGTGGCGGGGCTGGGCCTCATGCACGAGGCGCCACCGGAGGCCGGGTTCGCCCTGTGGCAGCCGCTGGAACGCACGGTAACGCTGCTCCACGCGGGCGAGGAGATCGTGCTGCGCCTCGCGACGCTGTCGGCGGAGGCCCATGACGTGACGGTTGACGGAGTCTGCGTTGCGGTGCGGCGCGTGGAGGGGCAATGGCGGCTTGACGGTTCGTTCGCGCCGCAGGTGGCCGTGGACGGCGCGCGAATCACCGTCTTTGCGCAATACGGGCTGCGCTTCGAATTGGTCGATCCGCTGGCGCGCGAGGGCGCGGCGGGGGGTGATGCCGCGCTCGTCGAGGCGCCGATGCCGGGGCTGGTGAAGGCAGTGCTGGCGCGGGCCGGGCAGACCGTCAACAAAGGCGACCGGCTGGCGGTGCTGGAGGCGATGAAGATGGAGCACAGCCTACTGGCTGCGCGTGATGGCGTGGTGGGCGAGGTCCTGGTGGCCGCGGGCGACCAGGTGTCGGCGGGCGCGGCGCTGATCCGGCTGGAGGAAGAGGCATGATCCGCCTGCACCATGTGCCGCTGGCGCGCTCGCTGCGGGTGATGTGGCTGCTCGAGGAGCTGGGGCTCGGCTACGAAGTGGCGTATTACTCGATCCGCGACGGCTCGCTGCGCGCGCCCGACTTCCTCGCGCTGTCGCCCGCCGGGCGGGTGCCGGTGCTGGAGCATCATGGTGCGGTCTGGGTCGAGAGCGGGGCCATTGTGCAGATGCTGTGCGAGACCTACAGCGAGGCAGGGCTGATGCCACCGCCGGGCCATGCCGAGCGCGCGCTGTTTCTGGAGGTGCTGAGCCTGTCCGAAACGGTGGGGTGCCTGTTGGAGAATCTCAACCTCAACCAGGTGTTCCTGCGCCCGCCCGCGCGCCCCTCGGCCACGGTGGTGAAGCTGCTCAATGCCCGGCTGCGGGCGGCCCTGGCAGCGATGGAGGCGCGGATGGAGGGCGATCACCTCCTGCCCTCGGGTTTCTCGGCGGCGGATATCATGTTCGCCTACGGATTCGAGCTGGCGCGCTATTACGTCGATCTGGACGCATACCCGCGCCTGATGGCCTATTGGGATGGCTTGCGCGCGCGGCCCGCCTATCAGAGGGCTAAGGCGCGGGACGGCGAGCAGGACATCTATGCGCAGGAGTTCTATCCCGTGCCGGAGGAGGGGTGATGGCCGAGAGTGTTGAAATCTTCGAAGTCGGTCCGCGCGACGGGCTGCAGAACGAGGCCGCCCGCATCGCCACGCGCGACAAGATCGCGCTGGTGGATTGCCTGAGCGAGGCGGGCTTTGCCCGGATCGAGGTGGCGAGTTTTGTCAGCCCCAAATGGGTGCCGCAGATGGCTGATTCCGGCGAGGTGCTGCGCGGCATCCGGCGGGCACCGGGGGTGCGCTATGCCGCGCTCACACCCAATATGCGGGGGCTCTCGGATGCGCTCGAGGCGGGGGCCGACGAGGTGGCGATCTTCGGCTCGGCATCCGAGGGGTTCTCGAAGGCCAATATCAACGCCACCATCGAGGAAAGCCTCGCACGCTTTGCCCCCGTCACCGAGGCGGCGGGGGCCGAGGGGCTGCGCGTGCGCGGTTATGTCTCCTGCGTGGTGGAATGCCCCTATGACGGGCCGGTTGACCCCGCGCAGGTGGCGCAGGTAGCCGAGAGCCTGTGGCAGATGGGCTGCTACGAGATCAGCCTCGGCGACACGATCGGGCGAGGCACGCCCGAGGCGGTGGACGCGATGCTCGCGGCGGTGACGGACGTGGTGCCGGTGGACCGGCTCGCCGGGCATTTCCACGACACCTCGGGCCGCGCGCTCGACAATATCGAGGCGGCGCTGGCGCGCGGGGTGCGGGTGTTCGACGCCGCCGTCGGTGGCCTGGGCGGCTGTCCCTATGCGCCCGGTGCGGCGGGCAACGTGGCCACAGAGGCGGTGCAGGAGCGGCTGGCGGCCCTGGGTTACGAGACCGGGCTCGACCGCGAGGTGCTGGTGCGCGCCGCCGCGATGGCGCGGGCGCTGCGAGGCGAGGGGCAAAAATCTTGAAAAGATTTTTCCCAAATTTCTTTGAAGAAATTTGGCGCAAGAAGGAGAGGGCATGACCGAGACCATCACCATCGAGGCCGACCCGCGCGGCGTGGCCACGCTCTGGCTCGACCGGGCCGAGAAGCACAACGCCATGTCGGCGCAGATGATCGCCGAGTTGCACAGGGCGGCGCGGGACCTCGGCGCCGATGACGGCGTGCGGGCCGTGGTGCTGGCAGCAAGGGGCCGGACGTTCTGCGCCGGTGGCGATTTGGGCTGGATGCGGGCGCAGTTCGACGCCGAGCCGGAGCCCCGGTCGAAAGAGGCCGCGAAGCTGGCGCACATGCTTCAGGCGCTCAATACCCTGCCCAAGCCCCTGATCGGGCGGGTGCATGGCAATGCCTTTGGCGGTGGTATCGGGCTGATGAGCGTGTGCGACGTGGTGATCGGGGTAGAGGGCGCGCAGTTCGCGCTTACCGAGACGCGGCTGGGGCTTATCCCGGCCACCATTGGGCCATATGTGGCCGCGCGCATGGGCGAGGCAAAGGCCCGGCGCGTTTTCATGTCGGGCCGCCGGTTCGACGCGGACGAGGCGGTGGCGCTCGGCCTTCTGGCGCGGGCGGTGCCGGAAGCCGGACTCGACGCCGCCGTGGAGCAAGAGGTCTTGCCCTACCTCTCCTGCGCGCCGGGGGCTGTGGCGCGGGCCAAGGCGCTGCTGCGCGGCTTCGGGCCGCGCATCGACGACGCGGTGATCGAGCACACCATCGCGGCACTGGCGGAGACGTGGGCCGGGACCGAGGCCCCCGAGGGCATCGCCGCCTTTTTCGAGCGCCGCACACCGGGCTGGCAGCACGAGTGAGTCGCGGCCCTTGCCGCGGCGCGGCAAGGCGCGGTCCGGTTTTCGGACCAATTGTGGCACAAAGCCGCATACCATCGCATACAAACCTCAAGATTCCACCTCCCCGGGCTTGCAAACCGGTGTGGCTTCGGTTGACCGGGCAGAGGGGCAGGTTTAAACCCGGTCCATATGCAGCCAACTTGATGCGCGCTGGACCGCGCATGAAAGGAGCCATCCCGTGGAAGAGATGCTGAGGGAATATCTCCCGATCCTGGTCCTTCTCGCGGTCGCCATCGGCCTGGGGCTCGTCCTGATCCTCGCCGCCGTGGTGCTCGCCGTGCGCCATCCCGATCCCGAGAAGGTGAGCGCCTATGAATGCGGCTTCAACGCCTTCGACGATGCGCGGATGAAGTTCGACGTGCGGTTCTATCTCGTGTCGATCCTGTTCATCATATTTGACCTCGAGATTGCCATGCTATTTCCCTGGGCAGTCGCGTTTCAGGATCTCAGCATGGCCGCCTTCTGGTCGATGATGGTGTTCCTGGCGGTCCTGACCGCAGGCTTTGCCTACGAATGGCGCAAAGGAGCGATGGAATGGCAGTAAAAGATCGTGACGACGCGCTCGTGACAGAGACCCGGGGGCTGGGCGAACAGAGCCCGCGGGTCAAATCCGGGCCGTCGAGCCTCGCACCGGCCGAAGCGTACCAGCCCGGCAAGGACGTCGATCCCGCCTCGCAGGCGCTCAATGCCGAGCTGCAGGACAAGGGATTCCTCGTCACCTCGACCGAGGACATCATCAACTGGGCGCGCACCGGCAGCCTGCACTGGATGACCTTTGGTCTGGCCTGCTGCGCGGTGGAGATGATGCACTCTTCCATGCCGCGCTATGACCTCGAGCGCTACGGCACCGCGCCGCGCGCCAGCCCGCGGCAGTCGGACCTGATGATCGTCGCGGGCACGCTGACCAACAAGATGGCGCCCGCGCTGCGCAAGGTCTATGACCAGATGCCAGAGCCGCGCTATGTCATCTCGATGGGATCGTGCGCCAATGGCGGCGGCTACTACCACTACAGCTACAGCGTCGTGCGCGGCTGCGACCGGATCGTGCCGGTGGATATCTACGTGCCGGGCTGCCCGCCCACGGCAGAGGCGCTGGTCTACGGAATCATGCAGTTGCAGCGCAAAATCCGCCGGACGGGGACGATCGTGAGATGAGCAAGCAACTCAAGGAACTGGGCGAGTATATCGAGGCCAAGCGCGCCGATTGCGTGCTGGGCTGGCAGATCGCGCATGGCGAGATCACCGTCGATGTGGCCCCCTCGAACATCGCCGGGCTGGCGGAGTTTCTAAAGACCGATCAGAACTGCGCCTTTTCCACGCTGGTGGACATCACCGCCGTGGACTGGCCCGAGCGGCCCAAGCGGTTCGACGTGGTCTATCACATGCTCAGCATGTATCAGAACCATCGCATCCGCCTGCGCGTGGCGGTCCGCGAGGAGGACATGGTCCGTTCGCTCTGCGGGGTCTATCCGGCGGCCAACTGGTTCGAGCGCGAGGTGTTCGACATGTTCGGCATCATCTTTACCGGGCATCCCGACCTGCGCCGCATCCTCACCGATTACGGCTTTCGCGGCTATCCGCTGCGCAAGGATTTCCCGACCACGGGCTATACCGAGGTGCGCTATGACGAGGTGCAGAAGCGCGTCGTCTACGAGCCGGTGAAACTGGTGCAGGAATACCGGCAATTCGATTTCATGTCTCCCTGGGAGGGGGCCGACTATATCCTTCCGGGCGATGAGAAGGAGGACACCAAATGATGGGCACGGGCTATGGAATGGGAGGCTACGGCATGGGTGGCGGCGGTCTGATCTTCATGCTGATCATTGCGTTGCTTATGGTGGTGCCGTTCTGGCGGCTGCTGCCGAAATTCGGCATCCCCAACTGGGTGGCGCTGGCGGCGATCATCCCGCTGGGGGCGCTGGTCTTGCTGTGGGTGATGGCGTTCCGCGACAAGTTTGACGGGGGGCGCAAGTAATGGACGGCTCCAATGGCTTCGTCGACGCCCTCACGGGCGAGCAGAAGATCCGCAACTTCAACATCAACTTCGGCCCGCAACACCCTGCGGCGCATGGTGTTCTGCGGCTGGTGCTGGAGCTTGACGGCGAATTGGTCGAACGCTGTGACCCGCATATCGGCCTGCTGCATCGCGGTACCGAAAAGCTGATGGAGAGCCGCACCTACCTCCAGAACCTGCCCTATTTCGACCGGCTCGACTATGTCGCGCCGATGAACCAGGAACACGCCTGGTGCCTCGCCATAGAGCGTCTCACCGGAACGGAGGTGCCGCGCCGGGCGAGCCTCATTCGCGTACTCTATTCCGAGATCGGGCGCATCCTCAACCACCTCCTGAACGTCACAACGCAGGCGATGGACGTCGGCGCGCTCACCCCGCCGCTCTGGGGCTTCGAAGAGCGCGAAAAGCTGATGATCTTCTACGAGCGGGCCTGTGGCGCGCGGCTGCACGCGGCCTATTTCCGCCCCGGCGGTGTCCACCAGGACCTGCCGCCGGAATTGCTCGACGATATCGAGACCTGGGCCAACGAGTTTCCCAAGGTGATCGACGATATCGACGGCCTGCTCACCGAGAACCGCGTCTTCAAGCAGCGCAACGTCGATATCGGCATTGTCAGCCAGCAGGAGGCGCTCGACTGGGGCTTTTCCGGCGTGATGGTGCGCGGCAGCGGCATGGCGTGGGATCTGCGCCGCGCGCAGCCCTACGAATGCTATGACGAGTTCGACTTCCTCGTGCCGGTGGGCAAGAACGGCGATTGCTTCGACCGCTACCTCGTGCGGATGGAAGAGATGCGCCAGAGCCTTCGGATCATACACCAGTCCATCGAGAAGCTTCGCGCCCCCGAAGGGCAGGGCGATATCCTCACCCGGGGCAAGGTGACCCCGCCCAAGCGCGGCGAGATGAAGCGCTCGATGGAGGCGCTGATCCATCACTTCAAGCTCTATACCGAAGGCTTCCACGTCCCCGAGGGCGAGGTTTATGCCGCGGTCGAGGCGCCCAAGGGCGAATTTGGCGTCTACCTCGTGGCCGACGGTACCAATCGGCCCTATCGGGCGAAGCTGCGCGCGCCGGGCTTTCTGCACCTCCAGGCGATGGACCATGTCGCCAAGGGGCACCAGCTGGCCGACGTGGCGGCGCTGATCGGCACGATGGACGTGGTGTTCGGGGAGATCGACAGGTGATCGAGCTGGGCCGTCTGAGCGCGGGGCTTGCCGGGGCCGGGGGCGTCTCGCTCGCGGTGCTTGGCCTTGCCGTCCTGCGCGATCCGGCATCGGGCCTGCGGCTGGCCGGTCATCGCGCCGCCATCGCCCGCGCCGGGGGGATATGAGAGTGCTGCGCCCCGCGATCCAGCTCTGCGCGCTGGGCGTGCTTGTGGCCTGTGCCGCGCCGCCGCCGGGCACCACGCAGGAGGATGCGGCGCGTTTCGACGCCGCGGCCGGGAGCCTTGGCTGCACCCTGCGCGACGAGGGCGATTACCTGGCCATGGAGATCCAGACCGGGCTGGCGCGCCAGCAGCTTCTGGACCTCGCGGCCCACCGACTGTCCACCGGGGGCGCCGAGCGGCTGCCCGACGGGGGCGTGAAACTGACCACAGGAGCCTGTGCCTGAGATGCTACGCCGTCTTTACCATGAGCAGCCCGAGAGCTTTGCCTTCACCCCGGCCAACCAGGCCTGGGCCGAGGCGCAGATCACCAAGTATCCCTCAGGACGACAGGCGAGCGCGATCATCCCGCTGCTGTGGCGCGCACAAGAGCAGGAGGGCTGGCTGAGCCGCCCGGCGATCGAGCACATTGCCGCAATGCTGGACATGGCCTATATCCGTGCGCTCGAAGTGGCGACCTTCTACTTCATGTTCCACCTGCATCCCGTCGGTGCGGTCGCGCATTTCCAGATTTGCGGCACCACGCCCTGCATGCTGTGCGGCTCCGAAGACCTTATCGCCGTGTGCCGCGACAAGATCGCACCGGAGCCGTTCCAGCTCTCGGAGGATGGCAAATTCTCGTGGGAAGAGGTCGAATGCCTGGGCGCGTGTTCCAACGCGCCGATGGCGCAGGTCGGCAAGGATTACTACGAGGATCTCACGCCCGAGGGCTTTGCCGGGCTGATCGACGCCATGGCGGCGGGCGAGGTGCCGCTGCCAGGTCCGCAGAACGGGCGTTACGCGAGCGAGCCGGCATCCGGCCTGACCAGCCTCAAGGAATTCGAGAGCGGGCGCGCGCAATTCAATGCCAGCGTCCAGCTTGCCGCCGATCAACGCGACACGATCAAGCGCATCGACGGCAGCGAGGTGCCGCTCACCGCGCCGTGGCACGACCTCGGGGCCAATCACGCGCCGGCGCCGTCGTCGGTGGCGCTCAACGAGGAGCCGGTGAAGATCACCGCGAAGGGGGCAACGCCCAAGGCCGCCGCGCCCAAGCCGGAGCCAAAGGCCGCCGCCCCCAAACCTGCAGAGCCCGCGCCAGCGAAAACCGAGACCGCGCCCGAGGCGGGCACACGCCCCGAGGCGCTCGATGGCCCGCGCGATGGCAAGGCCGACGATCTCAAGAAGATCAAGGGCGTGGGGCCCAAGCTGGAAACGCTGTGCAACGAGATGGGCTTCTACCATTTCGACCAGATCGCGAACTGGACCGAGGCCGAGGTCGCCTGGGTCGATGACAATCTCAAGGGGTTCAAGGGGCGCGTGAGCCGCGACGCTTGGGTCGAGCAGGCCAAACTGCTGGCCGAGGGCAAGGAGACGGAGTTCTCCACCCGGGTCAAGAAGGGCGAGGTCTACTGACCGCGTCTTAATTGATAACCAACGGGGGAAACGCACATGTCCGACACGTCCAAACTGAGCACTTGCCAGATCGTCTGCTGGGGTCTTTCGGGCCTCGTCGGCCTCATTGTTCTGTGGGCGGCGACCGGCGCGGTCGGCTTCCTCGCGGCGCTGCTTCTGGCGATCGCCTTGGCGGCGTTGCTGGGGCTGGCCTCGACGCGGCTGGTCTGCACCGGCGACAAGGCGTCCGTTGCCGAGGCGGACGCGGCCCCCACACCCGAATCGGCCCCCAGACCCGAACCCGCCCCCGCCCCGGAACCGGCCCCCGCCGCCGAACCGACGGCCAGCGCGGCCACGGCCGAGCCGCCGGCGCAGCCCGAGGCCCCCGCCACGGCGGTGCGCTCGGGCACGACGCTCTCGGGCGAAGAGGAACTGGCGTCGCGCAAGGGCGAATGGCGCTACGAGGGTGGAGCCGCGGCACAATCCGATGCCGCCCGCCCCGAGGCGCTCGACGCACCGCGCGACGGCAAGGCCGATGATCTCAAGAAGATCAAGGGCGTGGGGCCCAAGCTGGAAAAGGTCTGCAACGAGCTGGGTTTCTACCATTTCGACCAGATCGCGAACTGGACCGAGGCCGAAGTTGCCTGGGTCGATGACAATCTCAAGGGGTTCAAGGGCCGCGTGAGCCGCGATAACTGGGTGGAACAGGCGAAAACCCTTGCCGCGGGGGGCGAGACCGAGTTCTCGACCCGGGTGGGCAAGGGCGATGTTTACTGAGCATGAGGAAAGATGCCGCAGCAGGATGCAGAAATCGCGCGCAAGGGGCGGCTGGCCGCGCTGGTGATCGCGGGCACGGGGGTCTTCTGGATCCTCGCCACGCTCATCGGCGGCGGGTTGGGGCTCGACCAACGGGTGCGCGCGCTGTTCGACCTGATGGCGCTGGGCGGCTTCGTCTTCGCGCTCGTGCTCATCTATCAACTCTGGCGGATGCGTCAGGGCAACCGGAGGTAACGGGATGCTGAAAGACGAAGACCGTATCTTTACCAATCTCTACGGGATGCACGATCGCAGCCTCAAGGGCGCGATGGCCCGTGGCCATTGGGACGGAACGGCGAAAATCCTTCAGAACGGACGGCAATGGATCGTCGATCAGATGAAGGCGAGCGGGCTGCGCGGGCGCGGCGGCGCGGGCTTTCCAACCGGGCTCAAGTGGTCCTTCATGCCCAAGGAAAGCGACGGGCGCCCGGCCTATCTGGTGGTCAATGCCGACGAATCCGAGCCCGGCACCTGCAAGGACCGCGAGATCATGCGCCATGATCCGCACACGCTGATCGAGGGCTGCCTGATCGCGAGCTTCGCGATGAACGCCCATGCCTGCTATATCTACATCCGCGGCGAATATATCCGCGAGCGCGAGGCGCTTCAGGTCGCCATCGACGAGGCCTACGAGGCCGGGCTCATCGGTCGTAACGCGTGTAAATCAGGCTGGGATTTCGACCTCTACCTGCATCACGGCGCGGGCGCCTATATCTGCGGCGAGGAAACGGCGCTGCTGGAATCTCTGGAGGGCAAGAAGGGGATGCCCCGGATGAAACCGCCCTTTCCGGCGATGGCCGGGGTCTATGGCTGCCCAACCACCGTCAACAACGTCGAATCCATCGCCGTCGCGCCCACTATCCTGCGGCGCGGCCCGGAATGGTTCGCGGGCTTCGGGCGGGCCAACAATGCCGGCACCAAGCTCTTTGCGATCTCGGGGCATGTGAACCACCCCTGCGTCGTCGAGGAGGAGATGTCGATTTCCTTCGAGGAACTGATCGACCGCCATTGCGGCGGCATCCGCGGCGGATGGGATAATCTCAAGGCGGTCATCCCCGGCGGCTCGTCGGTGCCGTGCGTGCGCGGCGAGCACATGCGCGACTCGATCATGGATTTCGACCACCTGCAGAAAGAGCTGAAATCCGGCCTCGGCACGGCGGCAGTGATCGTGATGGACCAGTCCACCGACATCATCAAGGCGATCTGGCGGCTCAGCAAGTTCTACAAGCACGAAAGCTGCGGCCAGTGCACGCCGTGCCGCGAGGGCACCGGCTGGATGATGCGGGTGATGGACCGGCTGGTGCGCGGCGAGGCGGGCGTCGAGGAGATCGACATGCTGTTCGAGGTGTCCAAGCAGGTCGAGGGCCACACGATCTGCGCGCTGGGCGATGCCGCGGCCTGGCCCATCCAGGGCCTTATCCGCAACTTCCGCGACGAGATCGAGGATCGCATCCGCGCCCGCGAGCGTGGCCGCACATCGGCGGTGGCGGCGGAATGAGGCACGCGCGCAGATACCGGCTTGGGGCCGTGGCGCTGCTTGCGCTTGCTCTCGTCGCAGGGTGTACCGAGCGCAAGGAGCGTGTGCTCTTCGATGGCAATTACTACCCTGGTAAGGCACGCGGCGAGCGGGAAGATCGCCGCGATTTCACCGCCACGGTGCGCCGCGCCGGGCGCGGCATCGAGGGCGCGCAAAAGGCCGTGGTTCACGAGGCGACGCGCTATTGTATCGAGAGTTTCGGCACGTCCGAGATCGCGTGGTCTGGCGTGGCCGAGGGGCAGGAGGGACCCGCCTATGCCCGTTCCGGGGATCGTCTGTCGGTGTCGGGGCGCTGTATCATATGGAAGTAATCCGTTGCATACCCGCGGCTCCGCGCGCCTGCTATTGCATGACCGACCGCCGCGCACCCATCTGTGGGGCATACGGGCGGGCCGTCACGGCCCCTGCCCGCCGGACAGGTGAAAGGAGACAGACCATGCGCATGACAGGTACGGGACTGGCCGCGCTCGCGGTGGCGGCAATGGTGCCCGCAGCGAGCGCTGCGTCGCTGTCGCAGGAAACGGACATCAACACCGCGCTGTTCGAGATCGCGGTCGCCAACGAGATACGCAAGGAATGCGACAGCATCAGCCCGCGCATCTTTACCGCGATCGGGCGGATGAACGCGCTCAAGGCCGAGGCGCGGCGGCGCGGCTATTCGGATGCCGACATCGACGCCTACGTGAACGACAAGGCCGAGAAGCAAAAGATGCGCGCACGGCGCAACGAATATATCCGGGCGCAGGGCGCGGTCCCCGATGACGGGCCGAGCCTGTGCGCGCTGGGCGAGAGCGAAATCGCGAAGCAGAGCCGGATCGGCGCGCTTCTGGTAGCAAGGTGAGAGAAGATGGCTGACCTACGCAAGATCATCATCGACGGGCAGGAGGTCGAGGTCGAGGGCGCGATGACCCTTATCCAGGCTTGCGAGCAGGTGGGGGTGGAAATCCCGCGCTTCTGCTACCACGAGCGGCTGTCGATTGCTGGCAACTGCCGGATGTGCCTCGTCGAGGTGCAGCCCGGCCCACCGAAACCGGCCGCAAGCTGCGCGATGCAGGTCAAGGACATGCGCCCATTCCCCGATGGCAGCCCGCCGCAGGTCTCGACCAAATCGCCGATGGTGAAAAAGGCGCGCGAGGGGGTGATGGAGTTCCTGCTCATCAACCACCCGCTCGATTGCCCGATCTGCGACCAGGGCGGCGAATGCGATCTTCAGGATCAGGCGGTGGCCTATGGCGTCGATTTCTCGCGCTTCCGCGAGCCCAAGCGCGCCACCGAGGATCTCGACCTCGGCCCGCTGGTCGAGACGCACATGACGCGCTGCATCTCCTGCACCCGCTGCGTGCGTTTCACCACCGAGGTGGCGGGCCTGCATGTCATGGGCCAGACCGGCCGTGGCGAGGATGCGGAGATCACCGCCTACCTGGGCGAGACGCTGGACAGCAACCTTCAGGGCAACATCATCGACCTGTGCCCGGTGGGCGCGCTGGTGTCCAAGCCCTATGCCTTTACCGCGCGGCCGTGGGAGCTGACCAAGACCGAGACCATCGACGTGATGGATGCGCTGGGCAGCAGTATCCGCGTCGATACCAAGGGCCGCGAAGTCATGCGCATCCTGCCGCGCAACCATGACGGCGTGAACGAGGAATGGATTTCCGACAAGACGCGTTTCGTCTGGGACGGGCTGCGCCGTCAGCGGCTCGACAAACCCTATATTCGCGAGGATGGCCGGCTGCGTCCCGCCACCTGGCCCGAGGCGCTGGGCGCGGCTGCCAAGGCGATCAAGGGGGCCTCGAAGCTCACCGGCCTGGTGGGCGATCTGGCCCCGGTCGAGGCCGCGTTCTCGCTCAAGTCGCTGGTCGAGGGGCGCGGCGGCGTGGTCGAGTGCCGCACCGACGGCGCGCAACTTCCCGCCGGAAACCGCTCCGGCTATGCCGGCACGGCGCGGATCGAGGAAATCGACACGGCGAAGCACATCACCCTCATCGGCACAGACCCCTGCACAGAGGCGCCGGTTCTGGGCGCGCGTATCCGCAAGGCGTGGCTCGCCGGGGCCGAGGTGATCCATGTCGGCCAACCCGCAGACCTGACCTTCGAGGCCACGCAGATGGGCGCGCGCAACAAGTTCCTCGCGCGGCTCGTCAAGGACGCGACCCCGACCGAGGGCGCGCTGGTCATCGTCGGGCAGGGCGCGCTGCGGGGGCCGGGCGGCGCGGCGGCGCTCAGCCATGCCATGCAACTGGCCGAGACGCAGGGTGCGGGCCTTCTGGTGCTGCACACGGCGGCGGGCCGGGTCGGCGCGATGGATGTGGATGCCACCTGCGAGGGCGGGATCGCCGCGGCGCTCGACGGCGCCGACGTGGTCTACAACCTCGGCGCCGACGAGATCGACATTCCCGCCGGGGCCTTTGCCATCTACCAGGGCAGCCACGGTGACCGCGGCGCGCACCGCGCCGACGTGATCCTGCCCGCGGCGGCCTGGACCGAAGAGCAGGGCCTCTTCGTCAACACCGAAGGCCGCCCGCAGCTTGCCCTGCGCTCCGGCCACCCGCCGGGCGACGCCAAGGAGAACTGGGCGATCCTGCGCGCGCTCTCGGGCGAACTGGACAGCACCCTGCCGTGGGACAGCCTCGCGCAGCTTCGGCAGGCGCTGGTGGCGGAGGTGCCGCACCTTGGGCGCATCGACGAGGTGCCGGAGAACGACTGGCAGCCGGTTCCCGCCGCCGAACTCGGGGCGGGGCAGCTCGAGGTGGCGATCGCGGATTTCTACCTGACCAACCCGATCGCGCGCGCCAGCGAACTGATGGCGGAGCTGAGCGCCAATACCAAGGCGCGCCGCGAGCGACCGGTGGCGGCGGAGTGAGAATGGCGGCGGTGCTCATATCCGCGCTGGCCCTGTCGGGCTGTGCAGAGGGCGACGCCGAGCCCGTCTTCGCGCCCGTCTATGACGGGATCGAGACGGGGCTTCTGGATGGTGACCTCGTGAATTTCCGGGTCGCCATGCGCGGGGCGCGCGACGAGGCCGATGTCGAGCGCTATGCCGAATGCGCCGCCGCGCAATACGCGCTCATCCGCGGCTACGGTTTTGCGCGCCATGTGCGTACCCTCGTGACCGAAGAGGGTGGAATCTGGCGCGGCGATGCGATTTACACGATCTCGGCGGCGCTGCCGCGCGGATTGAGAACGATCGACGCCCAAGTGACAGCCGCCAATTGCGCGGAAAACGGAATACCGATGGTGTGAGGACAAGGACCTAATGGCTGAATTCTTGACAACCCCGTTCGGCACCTTCGTGCTGATCCTCGCGCAGTGCCTTGCCGTGGTCGGCTTCGTCATGGTGTCGCTGCTGTTCCTTGTCTACGGCGATCGCAAGATCTGGGCGGCGGTGCAGATGCGGCGGGGGCCCAACGTGGTGGGCGTCTTCGGTCTGCTTCAGACGGTCGCCGACGCGCTCAAATACGTGGTCAAGGAAGTGGTCGTGCCCGCCGGTGCCGACAAGACGGTGTTCATGCTGGCGCCGCTTACCTCCTTCGTACTGGCGGTACTCGCCTGGGCGGTGATCCCGCTCAACGAGGGCTGGGTGCTGTCCGACATCAACGTGGCGATCCTCTTTGTCTTCGCCGTCTCCTCGCTTGAGGTCTACGGCGTCATCATGGGCGGCTGGGCCTCGAACTCCAAGTATCCGTTCCTCGGCAGCCTGCGTTCGGCGGCGCAGATGATCTCTTACGAGGTGTCGCTCGGGCTCATCATCATCGGCGTCATCATATCGACCGGCTCGTTGAATTTCGGCGCCATCGTGGCGGCGCAGGATACCGCCTACGGCTTCTTCGGGTGGTACTGGCTGCCGCACCTGCCGATGGTGTTCCTGTTCTTCATCTCCGCGCTGGCCGAAACCAACCGCCCGCCCTTTGATTTGCCCGAGGCCGAGTCTGAGCTGGTGGCGGGCTATCAGGTGGAATATTCCGCGACGCCCTTCCTTTTGTTCATGGCCGGTGAATACATCGCCATCTTCCTGATGTGCGCGCTCACTTCGCTCTTGTTCTTCGGTGGCTGGCTGTCGCCGATTCCGGGCCTGCCCGACGGGGTTCTGTGGATGATCGCCAAGATGGCGTTCTTCTTCTTCCTCTTCGCGATGGTCAAGGCGATCACCCCGCGCTACCGCTACGATCAGCTCATGCGCATCGGCTGGAAGGTGTTCCTGCCGCTGTCGCTCGGCTGGGTGGTGATCGTGGCGTTCCTCGCGAAATTCGAAGTGTTCGGCGGGTTCTGGGCCCGCTGGGCGATTGGAGGCTGATCCATGACGCAGATCGACTATAACCGCGCCGCCGGGTATTTCCTGCTCAAGGATTTCTTCGTGGGCTTCAAGCTGGGCTTGAAATACTTCTTCGCGCCCAAGGCGACGCTCAACTACCCGCATGAGAAGGGGCCGCTCTCGCCCCGGTTCCGCGGCGAGCACGCGCTGCGCCGCTACCCTAACGGCGAGGAGCGGTGCATCGCCTGCAAGCTGTGCGAGGCGATCTGCCCCGCGCAGGCGATCACCATCGACGCCGAGCCGCGCGACGACGGCAGCCGCCGCACCACGCGCTACGACATCGACATGACGAAATGCATCTATTGCGGCTTCTGCCAGGAGGCGTGCCCGGTGGATGCCATCGTCGAGGGCCCGAATTTCGAATTCGCCACCGAGACCCGCGAAGAGCTGTTCTACGACAAGGCAAAGCTGCTTGCGAACGGCGACCGCTGGGAGGCCGAAATCGCCCGCAACCTCGAGATGGATGCACCCTACAGATGAGTGACCGCCAGAACCCCTTCGAGATGATGATGCGGCAGGCGCAGGAAATGGCCAAGGCCGTGAATCCCGCGCTCGAGAGCTTTTCGCCCAAGGGGTTCGAAAAGCTGTGGCCGACCATGCCCAAGGAATTCATGGAGATGAGTTTCGGTCGGGGCCTCAGCAAGGAGGGGCTTGACGCCAAGACGCGGCTGCTGCTCACGCTCGCGGGGCTGACCATGCTGGGTGCACAGAGCGATACGCAAATCCGCCTCACCGTGCGCCACGCGCTCGAGGCGGGCGCGACCAAGGAAGAGATCGCCGAGACCATCGCGCAGATGGCGATGTTTGCCGGCGTGCCCTCGATGACCCGCGCGATGGATTTCGCCCGCGAGGTGATGGACGAGGACGACGAGAAAGGATCGGAAAAATGACGATTGCGGCGATGTCCTTCTATCTCTTCGCCACGGCGCTGCTTGCCGGGGGGCTGTTGACCGTCATCAGCCGCAACCCCGTGCATTCGGTGCTGTGGCTGATCCTGTCGTTCATCAGCGCGGCGGGGCTCTTCGTGCTTCTGGGTGCGGAATTCGTGGCGATGCTGCTCATCATCGTCTACGTCGGCGCGGTGGCGGTGTTGTTCCTCTTCGTGGTGATGATGCTCGACGTGGATTTTGCCGAGTTGAAGGCGGAGATGGCGAAATACATGCCGCTGGCGCTGCTCATCGGGGTGATCCTGCTGATGCAACTCGGGCTGGTCTTCGGCAACTGGCAGATGGCCGATGGCGCGATGGACGCGCGCGCGGCGGTGACACCCGATGGCGTGCAGAATACGGCGGCGCTCGGGATGCTGCTCTACGACACGTATTTCATCCTGTTCCAACTCGCCGGGCTGATCCTGCTGGTGGCGATGATCGGTGCGATCGTGCTGACGCTGCGCCACCGCGAAGGGGTCAAGCGGCAGGACGTGCTGACGCAGATGTATCGCGACCCCGCCAAGACGATGGAGTTGAAGGACGTGCGACCGGGGCAGGGCCTCTGACCGCCGCGTGAGCGGATAGATACCATGTGGGGCGCACATGCCTTGCGGGACCAAAGACGACAATCGGGCAATGGCCCGGGGGGACAGACATGATCGGACTTGAACATTACCTGACGGTGGCCGCCGCGCTCTTCGTCATCGGCATCTTCGGCCTCTTTCTCAACCGCAAGAACGTGATCGTGCTGCTGATGTCGATCGAGCTGATGCTGCTCGCGGTCAACGTCAACCTCGTCGCCTTCTCCGCCCACCTGGGCGATCTGGTGGGGCAGGTCTTCACCCTCTTCGTGCTGACCGTCGCCGCCGCCGAGGCGGCCATCGGCCTCGCGATCCTCGTGTGCTTCTTCCGCAACCGCGGGACCATCGCCGTCGAAGACGTCAACGTGATGAAAGGCTGATCCCGATGATCTACAAGATAATCCTCTTCGCGCCGCTCATCGGGGCGATCATCGCGGGTTTCGGCTGGCGGATCATCGGCGACAAGGGCGCGCAATGGCTGACCACCGGCCTGCTGTTCCTCGCCATGGTCCTGAGCTGGGTTGTGTTCCTGCAAGGCGCATCCGAGGCGCAGGCGGTGCATGTCCTCGACTGGGTGCAATCGGGCACGCTCTATGCCGACTGGTCGATCCGGGTGGATCGGCTCACCACGATCATGCTGATCGTGGTCACCACCGTCTCGGCGCTCGTGCATCTCTACTCGGTGGGCTACATGGCCCATGACGCGAATTTCCGCGAGAGCGAGAGCTATCGCCCGCGTTTCTTCGCCTACCTGTCGTTCTTCACCTTCGCGATGCTGATGCTGGTGACCTCCGACAACCTCGTGCAGATGTTCTTCGGCTGGGAGGGCGTGGGCGTCGCCTCTTACCTGCTGATCGGCTTCTATTTCCGCAAGCCAAGCGCCAATGCCGCCGCGATCAAGGCTTTCGTGGTCAACCGCGTCGGCGATTTCGGCTTCGCGCTGGGGATCATGGCGCTCTATTTCCTGACCGACTCGGTGCGCTTTGACGACATTTTCGCCGCAGCCCCCATGCTGGCCGAGACGCAGCTCACCTTCCTGTGGACAGAGTGGAACGCCGCCAACCTGATCGCCTTCCTGCTGTTCGTCGGCGCGATGGGCAAATCGGCGCAGCTTTTCCTGCACACCTGGCTGCCCGACGCGATGGAAGGCCCCACGCCGGTGTCGGCGCTGATCCACGCGGCGACCATGGTGACGGCGGGGGTGTTCCTTGTTTGCCGCATGTCGCCGCTGATGGAATACGCTCCGCAAGCGATGAATGTCGTGGTGTTCATCGGGGCATCGACGGCGTTCTTCGCCGCCACCGTGGGCCTCGTGCAGAACGACATCAAGCGCGTGATCGCCTATTCGACCTGTAGCCAGCTTGGCTACATGTTCGTGGCCGCGGGCGTCGGCGTCTACTCGGTGGCGATGTTCCACCTCTTCACCCACGCCTTCTTCAAGGCGATGCTGTTTCTCGGGGCAGGCTCGGTCATCCACGGGATGCATCACGAGCAGGACATGCGCCACTATGGTGGCCTGCGCAAGAAGCTGCCCTACACGTTCTGGGCGATGATGATCGGCACGCTGGCGATCACTGGCGTGGGCATCCCGCTCACCCATATCGGCTTTGCCGGCTTCCTCAGCAAGGACGCGGTGATCGAGAGCGCGTGGGCGGGCACCGAAGGAGGCTATGGCTTCTGGATGCTGGTGATCGCGGCGCTGTTCACCT
The DNA here is from genome assembly GCF_002925845.1 of Roseovarius nitratireducens. Classification (GTDB taxonomy): domain Bacteria; phylum Pseudomonadota; class Alphaproteobacteria; order Rhodobacterales; family Rhodobacteraceae; genus Roseovarius; species Roseovarius nitratireducens. The sequence goes on from NZ_PDNI01000058.1 coordinate 46,116, forward strand.
CGTTCTATAGCTGGCGGCTGATGTTCCTCACCTTCTTTGGCGAGGCGCGCGGCGACCGGCACACGCATGAGCACGCGCACGAGTCGCCCATGGTCATGGTCGCCCCTCTGGGCGTGCTGGCGCTGGGCGCGGTGTTCGCCGGGATGATCTGGTATGGCAGCTTCTTTGGCAGCCACGAGCAGGTGAACCGCTTCTTCGGGATCGAGGCCCATGCCGAGGCGAGCGCAGACCAAGGCGAGGCGACGGCGACGGAAGAGGCCGCCGAGGCGCAGGCGGCCCCCACCACGGCCCCCGAGGGCGCGATCTTCATGGCAGAGAACAACCATGTCCTGGACGACGCGCACCACGCACCGACATGGGTCAAGGTCAGCCCGTTCATCGCCATGCTGATCGGTCTTGTCACGGCGCTCTGGTTCTATGTCTGGGACCCCTCGATGCCCAAACGCGTGGCCGAGACGAACCGCCCGCTCTACCTCTTTCTGCTCAACAAGTGGTATTTCGACGAGATATACGACGTCATTTTCGTCCGACCCGCCAAGGCGCTGGGGCAACTGCTGTGGCGGCGCGGCGACGGTGACGTGATCGACGGCTCGATCAACGGCGTGGCGATGGGGCTTATCCCCCGGCTCACCCGGCTCGCTGGACGGGCGCAGTCGGGCTACATCTTTACCTATGCCTTCGCGATGGTGATCGGGATCGTGGTCCTTGTCACCTGGATGACCATGTTCGGGGGGGCCAACTGATGGACAACCTGCTTTCCATTGTGACCTTCATCCCGGCGGTGGCGGCGGCGATCCTCGCGATCTTCCTGCGTGGCGAGGATGAGGCGGCGCAGAAGAACGCCAAGTGGGTGGCGATGATCGCGACCACGCTGACCTTTATCGTGTCGCTGTTCATCCTGTTCGACTTCGACCCGTCGGATACCGGGTTTCAGTTCGTGGAAGAGCGCGAATGGCTCCTGGGGCTGAAATACAAGATGGGCGTGGACGGCATCAGCGTCCTGTTCGTGATGCTCACCACCTTCATCATGCCGCTGACCATCGCCGCGTCGTGGAACGTGACGGCCCGCGTCAAGGAATACATGATCGCCTTCCTGATCCTCGAAACGCTCATGCTCGGCGTGTTCATGGCGCTCGACCTGGTGCTGTTCTACCTGTTCTTCGAGGCGGGGCTCATCCCGATGTTCCTGATCATCGGCATCTGGGGTGGCAAGCAGCGCATCTACGCCTCGTTCAAGTTCTTCCTCTACACCTTCCTCGGCTCGGTTCTGATGCTGGTCGCGATGGTGGCGATGTTCACCGATGCGGGTACCACCGACATTCCCACGCTGATGCGCCACGAATTCGCCTCCGAGGGCTTCTCGCTTCTGGGTCTCCACGTCGTCGGCGGCATGCAGACGTTGATGTTCATCGCCTTCTTCGCTTCGTTTGCCGTCAAGATGCCGATGTGGCCGGTGCACACATGGCTGCCCGATGCGCACGTTCAGGCGCCCACCGCCGGGTCGGTGGTGCTGGCGGCGATCCTGCTGAAGATGGGCGGCTACGGCTTCCTGCGGTTCAGCCTGCCGATGTTCCCGGTGGGGGCAGAGGTGCTGACGCCGCTCATCCTGTGGCTGTCGGCCATCGCCATCGTCTATACCTCGCTGGTGGCGCTGGCGCAGGAGGACATGAAGAAGCTCATCGCCTATTCGTCGGTCGCGCACATGGGCTATGTCACGATGGGCATCTTCGCGGTCAATCAGCAGGGGCTGGACGGCGCGATCTTCCAGATGATCTCGCACGGGTTCATCTCCGGCGCGTTGTTTCTGTGCGTGGGCGTGATCTATGACCGGATGCACACCCGCGAGATCGACGCCTATGGCGGCCTGGTGAACCGGATGCCGGCCTATGCGCTGATCTTCATGTTCTTTACCATGGCCAATGTGGGCCTGCCGGGCACCAGCGGGTTCATCGGCGAATTCCTGACGCTGGTCGGCATCTTCCAGGTCAACACATGGGTGGCGGCCGTGGCCACGTCGGGGGTGATCCTGTCGGCGGCCTACGCGCTCTGGCTCTATCGCCGGGTGGTGTTCGGCGACCTCATCAAGGAAAGCCTGCGCACCATCTCCGACATGGGGACGCGCGAGCGCGCGATCTTTGCGCCCCTGGTGGCAATGACGCTGCTGCTTGGTGTCTATCCCCGCCTCGTCACCGATATCACCGGCCCCTCCGTCGAGGCGCTGATTTCCAATGTCGAACTGGCCCAGTCGGTCGCGCACGCCGCGACCGCGGTGGCGCAGGTCGCACACTGAACCGGAGGCCCTGAACCATGCAGGCTGATCTCAACGTCATCCTCCCGGAAATCGTGCTCGCGGTCTATGCGATGGCGGCACTCCTGGGGGCGGTCTATACCGGGCGCGACCGGCTCGCGGTGCCGCTCGTCTGGGCGACGGCGGGGCTGATGGCGCTGCTTGCCATCTGGATCGGGATGGGCGGCGCGGGCACGCGCACGGGTTTTGGCGGCATGATCAACGATGACGGTTTCGCCCGTTTCGCCAAGGTGACGATCCTGCTGGCGGCGGCGGCGGTGCTGGTATTGGGACAGGATTACATGGCCCGCCGCGGTATCCTGCGGTTCGAGTATCCGCTGCTGATCGCGCTGTCGGTCGTGGGCATGATGGTGATGGTGAGCGCGGGCGACCTGATGGCGCTCTACATGGGGCTGGAGCTGCAATCGCTGGCGCTCTACGTGGTGGCGTCTATGCGGCGCGACAGCATCAAGTCCACCGAGGCGGGGCTCAAGTATTTCGTGCTGGGCGCACTGTCGTCGGGTCTGCTGCTGTTCGGCGCATCCCTGACTTACGGCTTTGCTGGAACGACGCTGTTTTCCGGCATCCTTGCGGCGGCGGACGGGCAGGCGCCCGTGGGTCTGCTCATCGGGCTGGTGCTGGTGATCTCGGGGCTGGCGTTCAAGGTCTCGGCGGTGCCGTTTCACATGTGGACGCCCGACGTCTACGAGGGTGCGCCGACGCCGATCACCGCCTTCTTCGCCACCGCCCCCAAGGTGGCGGCACTGGGCCTCTTCGCCCGCGTGGTGCACGACGCGTTCGGCGGCGTGGTGGGCGACTGGCAACAGGTGCTGGCGGCGCTCAGCCTCCTGTCGATGTTCCTCGGCGCGGTGGCGGCGATCGGGCAGACCGATATCAAGCGGCTGATGGCCTATTCCTCGATCGCGCATATGGGCTATGCGCTGATGGGGCTGGCCTCTGGCACGGCGTTCGGCGTGCAGGCGATGCTGGTCTACGTGGCCATCTACGTGGCGATGAATGTCGGCACCTTTGCCTTCATCCTCAGCATGGAGCGCGGCGGCCAGCCGGTGACCGATATCCGCAGCCTCAACATGTATTCGCGGGCCGAGCCGGGACGCGCGCTGGCGATGTTGATCCTCCTGTTCAGCCTCGCGGGCGTGCCACCGCTGCTGGGCTTCTTCGGCAAGCTCTACGTGCTACGCGCGGCCTACGAGGGTGGGCTCGCGTGGCTCGCGGTTGCGGGCGTGATCGCCAGCGTCATCGGCGCCTTCTACTACCTGCGCATCGTGTTCTACATGTATTTCGGCGAGGAGGGCGAGGCGCTCGAGACCGGGCGCTCGCCGGTGCAATGGGGGTTCCTCATGGCCTCGGCGGCGGTGATGGTTTTCGGCATCGTCAACATGTTCGGCATCGAGACGATGGCGCAGGCGGCGGCGGCGACCCTTGTGCACTAGGCAAAGCGACGCCTCCGGCGGGGATATTTCGGGCAAGATGAAGCCGGGGGCGGGCTGGCCCGAGGGCTATGGACGGCGCGTGCTGGCACGGGTGGACAGCACCAATGCCGAGGCCGCGCGCCGCGCCGCCACGCTTGCCGGGCCGGAATGGATCCTCGCGCTGGAACAGACGGCGGCACGCGGGCGGCGGGGCAGGGCGTGGGCGAACCCGCCGGGCAATTTCGCGGCGACGCTGGCGATGCGCCCGTCCGAGAGCCCCGACCGCGTGGCGCTGCGCTCCTTCGTGGCGGCGCTGGCGCTTTACGACGCGCTGGCGGCGGCGACCGGGCGGGTGGACGGGCTGGCGCTCAAATGGCCCAATGACGTGCTGCTGAACGGCGGCAAGCTGGCGGGTATCCTGCTGGAGAGCGCGGGGGCAGGGGGAGGGCTCAGCCATTTCGCCATCGGCATCGGCGTGAACCTCGTGGCCGCACCCGGTATGGCAGAGGTCGAGCCCGGCGCGGCGCGGCCCGTGTCGCTCTTGTCCGAGACGGGGGTGGCGATCGAGCCGGAGGCATTTCTCGACCTGCTCGCGCCCGCCTACGCGCGCCACGAGGCGCAATTCGTTACCTACGGATTTGCCCCCATTCGCACGGCCTGGCTTGCGCGGGCGGCAAAACTGGGCGAAACCATCGTGGCGCGCACGACGCGCGACAGCCATGAGGGGCGGTTCGAGACTGTGGACGAGGCCGGAAATCTCGTTCTCGTCACCGCAAAGGGCCGCACCAGCATCGCCGCGGCCGAGGTGTTTTTCTGAACAGAGGGATCGGGATGCTTCTGGCGATAGATTGCGGCAATACCAACACGGTGTTTTCCATCTGGGACGGCACGCGGTTCCTGTGCACGCTGCGCACCGCCACCGAGCATCAGCGCACGGCCGATCAGTACTTCGTCTGGTTCTCCACCCTGCTCGCGCATCACGGCATCCGTGCGGACATCACCGATGTCATCATCTCGTCGACCGTGCCGCGGGTGGTGTTCAACCTGCGGGTCTTTTCCGACCGCTATTTCGGCTGCCGCCCGCTGGTCGTGGGTAAGCCCGAGTGCCGCCTGCCGGTGGACGTGCGCGTCGATCCCGGCACGCAGGTGGGCCCCGATCGGCTGGTCAACACGGTGGCGGGCCATGACCTCTACGGCGGCGACCTCATCATCGTGGATTTCGGCACCGCCACCACCTTCGACGTGGTGGCGCGCGACGGCGCCTATATCGGTGGCGTGATCGCGCCGGGGGTAAACCTGTCGCTGCAGGCGCTGCACGAGGCGGCGGCGGCGCTGCCGCATATCGACGTGACCAAGCCCGACCGGGTGATCGGGACCAACACCGTCGACTGCATGCAATCTGGTATCTTCTGGGGTTATGTCGGCCTCATAAACGGGATATGCGAGCGCATAAAGGCCGAGCGCGGCCGCGCCATGAAGGTGATCGGAACCGGGGGGCTGGCCCCGCTTTTCCAGCAAGGCGATGCCGCGTTCGACGGCGTCGAGGATGATTTGACGATGCACGGGCTGACCGTGATACACAGCTATAACAAGGAGGGCTGACGGCCCATGAGCAGCGAAAGACTTATTTACCTGCCCCTCGGGGGGGCGGGCGAGATTGGTATGAACGCCTATGTCTACGGCTACGGCAAACCGGGCAAGGAGCGCCTGATTCTCGTCGATCTGGGCCTGACCTTCCCGGACATGGATACCACGCCCGGTGTCGACCTGATCCTGCCGGACATCACCTGGCTGGCCGAGCGGCGCGACCGGCTGGAGGCGGTGTTCATCACCCATGCCCACGAGGATCACGTCGGCGCAGTGGCGCATTACTACGAGCGGCTCGGCGCGCCCATCCATGCCCGCGTCTTCACCGCCAACATCGCGCGCGCCAAGATGGCCGAGCATGGCCACCCCGACAAGGCGGTGCGCGTGGTCTCGCCCTGGCCCGAGACGGTGACGGCGGGGCCGTTTACCGTGGGTTTTGCCCCGATCTCGCATTCCATTCCCGAAAGCTCGGGGCTGGTGATCGACACGCCCGAGGGGCGGCTGGTGCATACCGGCGATTTCAAGATCGACCTCGACCCAGTGGTGGGCGAACCCTTCGACCGCGAGATGTGGGAAGACATCGGCGCGAATGGAATTAAGGCGCTGATCTGCGACTCGACCAACGTCCTGAGCGCGCATGAGGGGCGCTCGGAGAGCAGCGTGGGCGACCCGATCACCGAGCTTGTCGAGGGCAGCAAGGGCATGGTCGTGGCCACCACCTTCGCCAGCAATGTGGCGCGGGTAAAGACGCTCGCCGAGGCCGGCATCCGCGCCGGGCGCTCGGTCTGCCTTATGGGCCGCGCGATGAACCGCATGGTCGAGGCGGGAAAGGAGACCGGCGTGCTCACCGGCTTTCCCGCCACCATCCCGCCAGAGGAGGCGAGCAAGCTCCCCCGCGAGAGCGTGATGCTGATCGTCACCGGCAGCCAGGGCGAGCGCCGCGCCGCCAGCGCGCAGCTTGCCAATGGCAAGTATAACGGGATCACCATGAAGGAGGGCGACACGTTCCTGTTCTCCTCCAAGACCATCCCCGGCAACGAGCGCGGTGTGATCCGCATCATCAACCAGTTCTCCGAGCAGGGCGTGGACGTGATCGAGGGCGACGACCGCTATCACGTCTCGGGCCATGCCAACCGGCCCGATCTCGACGCGATGCACAAGATCCTCAAGCCGCAAATCCTGATCCCCATGCATGGCGAGCATCGCCACCTGCGCGAGCATGTGAAGCTCGCCAAATCCAACCGGATCAAGGGGGTGGTGGCCGTCAACGGCATGATGATCGACCTTGGCGGCAATGCCCCCAAGGTCGCCGAATACGTCGAGACCGGGCGCACCTATCTCGATGGCACGGTCAAGATCGGGGCGATGGACGGCATCGTGCGCGACCGCATTCGCATGGCGCTCAACGGCCACGTCATGATCAACGTCATCATCGACGAGGACGACGCGCCGCTGGGCGATCCCTGGGTCGAGATCATGGGCCTCCCCGAGACCGGGCGTTCGCGCGCGCCGCTCGTCGATGTGCTAGAGGAGGACCTCGCGCAGTTCATGGGACGCGCGGGCGACAAGACGCTGGCCGATGACGACAAGCTCGAGCAGGGGCTGCGCCGTGTCGCCCGGCAAAGCGCGCAGACCGAGATCGGCAAGCGCCCCGAGGTGACGGTGGTCATCAGCCGCCTGACCGAGTGAGGAGGGGGCCGATGCGAATCGCCTGCATCATGACCGAGGGGGCCGGCCGCACCGACCGGCTGCTCCATGATTTCGCAACCCGCGCGGCGGCGCGGGGGCTGCGGCTCTGCGGCACCGTGCAGGTCAACACCGATTGCGGACCTGACCGGCCCTGCGACATGGATGTGCGCGTGCTGCCCGACGGGCCGGTGATCCGCATCTCGCAAAGCCTCGGCGCAGGTGCGCGCGGCTGCCGGCTCGACCCCGAGGCGCTGGAACAGGCGGTGACCGCGGCCGAGGCGCGTCTGGCCGCGGGGGCCGATCTGGTGATCGTCAACAAGTTCGGCAAGCACGAGGCCGATGGCCGCGGCTTTCGCGCGCTCATCGCCGAGGCGGTGGCGGCGGGCGTGCCGGTCATCATGGGCGTCAACGCCCTCAACGCGCCCCGCCTGGCCGAGTTTCTGGGCACCGATCCCGACCGGCTCGACCCCGCGCCCGCCGCGCTCGACGCGTGGCTGGAGCAGGGCAGCGCCGACAAGAGGTGACGTCGCAGCCCTGAACGGATCTGCAAGGTCGCGCGCCGCGTCTGAAGGCGGCGCTATCTGGCCGCCATAGTCTCTGCCGACGTGGTGCGCGCGCTTGGGAACGGCACCAGCCGCCCCCGATCCTCGTCCCACAGCTTGAGCGTGAAGCTGCGCAGCGCTTCGCGCCAGTGGATCGGTGCGTGGCTTTGCAGGTGCGCGGGCAGGTCGCGCTGGCAGCGGCGCAGGTTGTAAGAGGGGATCGCGGGGTTGTAGTGGTGCAGGTCGTGATAGGCGATGTTTCCGGTCCCCAGATCCCACCACCAGCCCAGATCGAGCGAGCTTGAGCCCACCAGCGTGGCCTTGCGGAAATCGAGATCGGGTTTACGATCCCAGTAAGTTTCCTCGAAATTGTGCTGGAGATAGACAAGGAACACGCCGATCATGCCCCCCAGCATCGAGGCGGCGAACCACACCGCCACCCCCGCGAGGCCCAGCCCCGCCCAGATCGCCAGCAGCAGCCCGGCGATCATCAGGTTGTGCACGATCACCCCCGCAGCCCCCACGTCAGAGGTGTTGCGCGGCCAGCGATAGGCGATGAAATAGGTGAGAAACGCGCCCGCCGGCAGCATCAGCGCCGGGTTGCGGTAAAGCCGGTAGCGCAGCCGGGTCCAGCGGTCGGCCTCGGTCCACTCGCGCAGGGTCATGGTGTGGATCTCGGTGGTCTCGCGGTGGTCGAGATTGCCGAGATAGGCGTGGTGCATGTCGTGATTGTATTGCATCACCCGGTAGGGCGTGAAGGAAAATACCGACAGCAGATAACCGGCGAGATCGTTAACGCCCCGCGTGGCAAACAGCGAACGGTGTCCGCAATCGTGCTGCAACACGTAGAGCCGCACCGAGGCAAAGGCGAGCACGATCACCGCCGCGACGGCCACCAGCCACATCCCCGCGCCCCACGCCCACGCCCCGGCCACCAGCGCCGCGCCATAGGTGGCGAGCGTGGCCAGCAGCGACAGCGCGCCGCGCACATCGCTCTTCTTCGTGTAGGGCTTGAGAAAGGCGCGCATCTCTGCGGTCAGGTCGGTCGCGGTCATGGTCCCCTCCGTTCGTGGCGACACTAGCGAATTTGTCCTCGTCCCAAAATTGAACTTCCCGTGACGAAAAGCAAGACGCGCCCGGCGATCAGGCCGCTTCGGTGGCGACGCCGCGGATACGCCCGATCATCGCGCGTAGCCCGTTGGAGCGCTGCGCCGACAGGTGCTCGTCGAGCCCCAGCCGCGCCAGTTCGGCCTGTGCATCGACCCGCGCCACCTCGTCGACCGGCAGCCCGTTATAGAGCGCGCGCAGCACCGCGATGAGGCCGCGCACGATCATCGCGTCGCTGTCGCCGTCAAAACGGAATTGCCTCTCCTCGATCTGCGGGTGCAGCCACACCTGGCTCGCGCAGCCATCGACCTTGGTCGCGGGCACCTTGAGCGCATCGTCGAGCGGCTCCATCCGGCGCCCGTAATCGATGACATAGCGATACCGGTCTTCCCAGTCCTCCAGGAAGTCGAAATCGCTCACGATCTCTTCGAATGCCTCGGTGGCCATGTGTGTCTCCTGTTCTCAACCTAGAGGTAGGCGCGCGCGTGGCAGAGGTCCAGCCCCCGCTTGCACCTTTTCAAGTCCGGCGCGATAGGGTAGGCGTGGGGCGGATTTTGACAGGGGTATCGGGCATGGAACGGCGGGTTTTCCTTGGTTTGGCGGCGGCTGGCTTGCTGGCGGGCTGTGGCGGCTTTCGGGAGTCGCGGATCAACCCGCGCAACTGGTTCGGGCGCAGCCGGTCGCGTCGCCGCGAGGCCGCCACGGCCGAACCCGGCACCAACCCGCTCATCCCGGAACAGGAAGAGAGCGGCCTCTTCGATAGCCTCCGCAAGCGTGGAAAGGACGTCCCCTACGCCGGCACGCCCGTGGCCGAGATCAGCGCGCTCGAGGTCGAGCGCGCCACCGGCGGGGCGATCGTTCGGGTACGCGGGCTCGCCGCACAGCAGGATATCCACGATGTCCGCCTCATCCCCGGCACCCCCGACGCAGAGCCGGTGGACGGCATTCTCGGCTACGAGCTGCGCGCGGTGCACCCCCCCCTGTCCACCGCCACGGAGCTTCGCCCGCGCGAGGTGCAGGCGGCGGTCTTCGTTTCCGACAAGACGCTGGAAAGCGTGCGCGAAATCCGCGTGCGGGGGTTGCGCAACGAGCGCCTGAGCCGCCGCTGAACGGCTGTCTCGCCTGACGCGGGGTAACTGGTTCCAAGGCGCGGGCAGGCCCGGGCGCCGTTCGGAAAAGCCGGAAAAGAGGTCTGCTGCTGGCCTGTTCCTGCCGTTCGGTTCTTGGACCCGGCGCGGATTCAAGGGCGAAGCCCGCCGCGCCATCGCCAGGCCGCCCCCCGGACTGGCGATTTGTCTAAGCTCGCGCACCGATTACAGGTTTTTCGGATTCGGCAGGCATAAAGCGCCCTGAAAAACCGTCGGATCGCCAGCCCGCGGCCTGGCGATGGCGCGGCTCACGGCAATGTCCGCTCCAGGCCGTTCCCCACCCCTCAGAGCGTGGCGCGCATCAGGTGCAGCGACAGCGCCGCGATGACCATCCCGGCCCCGATCTCCAGCGCCGTCAGCGCGCGGCTAAGCCCGCGCCCCTCCGTCGAGGCGAGCCGCGCCAGCGCGCCCTCGCGCAGAGTGACCGAGGCGAGCGCCACCGCCACCGTCACGCTCGCGGTCCCCAGCCCCATCACCAGGGTGCCGAGGACGCCTGCCGTCCCGATCCCCATCCGCCAGGTGAGGATCAGCAGGAACAGCGCGCCGGTACAGGGCCGGATCGCCACCGCTCCGACCAGCAGTACCGCGTCGCGCCAGCCGCGCACCTGCGCGACCTCATCCACCGTCGGGCCGTGCCGGTGCCCACACTCGGCGCAGGCAAGATCGTGGGCATGAGCGTGGTCCCGCCGTCCCCGCCACCAGCGCCGCACCCCGCGCAGCGCCAGCCATGCCCCGACCAGCGCGATGGCGCCATAGCTTGCCGGGGCCATCCATTCTTCGGCCAAGCCCGTCATCCGCTGGCGCGTCAGGTCGAAAACCAGCACCCCGGCATAGACCATCACCACCGCGCTCGCCGCCTGCGCGAGGCTCGATGCCAGCGCCAGCACCGACAGCCGCCATGCGCCGACCCGCGCGGCCATGCCGTAGCCGCCCAGCAGCACCTTGCCATGCCCCGGCCCCGCCGCGTGAAAGAACCCGTAGGCAAAACACAGCCCCATCAGCCCCGCCATCGCCCCCGGCTCGCCCGCGCGCAAGGCCCGCAGCAGTCGCGCCATCGCCTGCTGCGTCTCGGCCTGACCGGCGCGCGCCCACTCGCCCAGCGCCGCCGACCCGCCAAACCCCCAGAGCCAGACCGCCCCCGCGCCCACCGCCAGCGCGGCGAGGCTCAGGAGGGCGCGCGGCACGAGATCACCATGATGTCCGAGAACAGGTTGCCCACTTCGACGCCGTCATACTGCTCTTCGGCGCTCAGTTCGGCCACCATGTTGCGAAACGCCTGCTGGCTCTCGTCGAGATCGGGCTCGGTGATGGCATAGGCGCAAGCGTCGGGCAGCATCACCGGACCGGCGAGGGTGTAATCCACGAAATAGGTTGGGTCATAGGGTTCCACACGCAGCCCGTCGGCCTCGATCGGGCCGAAGCCGCGCCTGTGGGTGGCGACGATACGGCCCGCCTCCATGCGCACACCGGTGGGCACCGGGTGGTCGAGCGCGATCTTCTCGTCGCCCGCGTGGATATAGAGATCGCCCTCGAACCCCTCGGGCCATTCCTCCAGGTCGAACCCCTTGAGCCGCGCCAGTTCGGCGTCGGTCAACTGCCCGTCGCCATCGGGATCGAGCCCCATGTCCGAGAGGATCAGGAGCGAGAAGAAATCGTCGTAACTCCACGTCACTTCGACACCGGTGAGGCGGCCCTGCGCGTCGCTTTCGAAGCGCAGCGCCACATCGACGAAAACATGCGGATGCCCGCCCGCGCTCGTGGCGGCGAGGATCAGGGCGGCGGCGGGGGCAAGGGCGCGGGGGATCATGCGCAGGGTTCTACGGCATTGGCCGGCCTGCCCGCAAGCGCCACGCTCCCGCGCCATCGGCTGGTCCCCGCCTGCATCGTTCAGCCTCCGTAAACCTCGCTCCACCGTTCGATCAGCGCCTGTTGCAACCGCTTGGCGCGCTGGTTCCAGCCGCGCGCGCCCGGCGGGCGCGTGTCGCGGAACGGGTCGATGCGCCCGCGCAGGCTGTCGCTCGCCGTCAGCACCGCAAAGGTCATCTCGCGCCCGCCCGGCGGGGTGAAATATCCCGCCAGCGCGCTGACGAAGTAAAGCGTGCCGGTCTTGGCCTGCACCTCCACCGGGTGGTTGCGCAGGGGGCGCCCGCGCGCGTCGCGCATCGTGAACTCGCGCAACAGCGGGCGCAACGCGTCGGCGCGCCCCGCCGCCGCCAGTGCCCGCGCCATGTCCAGCGCCGACAGCCGCGAGCGGTCATTGAGCCCCGAATGGTCGCGCAAATCCGTCGTCTTCATCCCCAGCGTGGCCTGCGCCCAGCCCGTCATCTCCCGCGCCGAGGCCGCGAGGTCGAGCGCTCGCCCCTGCCGTCGCGCGCTCGCCGCCATGCCCACCATTTCGGCGGTGATGTTGGTGGAATAGCGCAGCATCCCGCGCAGGATATCGGCCAGCGGGTCGCTCTCGTGGGTGACGAGCGTGGCGCCCTGCGGCGGCGCGCCTTCGATCACCTGCGGGGCCTTCAGCACGATCCCCTGTGACCGCGCGAAGGTGGCGAACACCTCGCCCGCATAAAGCTCGGGCTTGCGCACCGGCAGCCACCGCGCCCCGCCGCCGCCCAACGCGCCGCGCGCCACGGTCCAGTCGTCGCGCGCGCCCGCGTCGTGGTAGGTGTAGACCGGCGACCGGCGATCGGCGATGCGCATCCGCGCCACCGTCACGTCGGGCCGGTACCGCCCCGAACGCGCATCCATCGTGATGGTGTAATTGCCGCCCGCGCGTGTCCACTCGAAATGCACCCGGTTATAGTTGAGGTTCAGCCCCGACAGCGCCGGGTTATAGCCCGCATGGGGGGGCTGTCGCGGCTCGATGGCGCGCCGGTAGGGCACCGCCCCGCCCCAGGCGCGGAACGCGCCGGTGACCTCTCGCACGCCCGCGCGCTTGAGTGCTGCGGCCATGTCGGCCAGCGCATCGGTGTCCAGTGTCGGATCACCCCCACCCGCCAGCACCAGATCGCCCCGGAGCACGCCGCCCTCCACCGGCCCGGTGGCGACCAGCCGGGTCTTGAAACGATGCCCGGCCCCCAGCGTGTCGAGCGCGTAGAGCGCGGTCACTGCCTTGGTCACGCTCGCGGGCGGAAGGGCGGTGTTCGCGGCGCGCGCCTCGAGCACTGCGCCGGTCTCGGTGTCCGTCACCGCGTATCCCACATCGCCCTGCAGTCGCGCCTCGGCGATGAGCGCCTCGACCGCCGCCGCCGCCCGGCCCGCGCCGAGGCCCGGCGGTCGCAGCAACGGGCGCAGCGACATGGCCGGGGGCTCGGCCATGGCGGGCGCGGCCAGCGCGGCCAGCCCCGAGGCGACGAACAGGCGTCTGGATATCTTGTGACTCATGGCGTGACGGTAAGCAGAACAACCCCGTTCGCGCAATCGCCTTTGCCGTCGCATCCGCTCACTTTTCCACTTTCCCCGCGCGCAGCGCGCTCGAAGAGATATCGATCATCGGCACGTTGACAAAGCACCACGCCGGCGCCTCGGCCCGCCCGAGCAGATGGCTCGCCCGTCCCTTGATGTGCGCCTGCGCGTAGATCCGCGCCGCCGGCGACAGCCGCGCCGAGATGCGCTGCCCGGGGCGTGCCAGCACCCCCACCGGCACCCGCTCCATGATCGTGCGCCAGTCCTGCCAGCGGTGGAACTGCGCCAGGTTGTCGGCCCCCATCAGCCAGACAAACCGCCGCCCCGGGCAGATCGCCGCCAGCGCCGCCAGCGTGGCAGAGGTGTGGCGCGTGCCCAGGCGCGCCTCGACATCGGTCACCTCGATGCGCGGGTGATCGACCAGCGCCCGCGCCGCCGCCATCCGCTCGGGCAGGGGGGAGGGGCCGTGACGCTTGAGCGGATTGCCGGGGCTGACCAGCCACCACACCCGGTCCAGTCCGAAACGACGCAGCGCCTCGCGGCTGATATGCACATGCCCCGCATGGGGCGGGTCGAACGACCCTCCCAACAGCCCGATCACCTGTCCGGGGCGCGAAGGCGGCAGCGGCTGGATCATGTCCCCCTCATCGCCAGATACGGCGCCGGCGTAAAGTACGAAAGCACGCTCACCGCCCGGCCTCCGGGCCAAGCTCGCGGTCCGGGCGCTCTTGTACCAGCCGCCAGAAATTACCCTCGTCGGGTGCGAGGTTGCGCGCCGGGTCGTCCGGGGCCGCGCCCGAGACGATCACCTCCGCCATGTCATGCAGCACGTCCGGGTTGGAGCGGAAATAGTTGTGGCTCGATTGCCCGGTGACGGAGCTCACGTTGATGAAATGCACGTTGCGAACAGAGGTGAATATCTCGCGCTCCGCGGCGCCGAGCTCGTCAAACGAAATCCGCCCGAACCGCACACCCGCAAGCAGCATCTGCGCCAGCCCAAGCGCCCCGTCGCCGGGGTTGATATAGACGGTGATACGTCCGAAGGCGGGGCCGAACCGTTCGGCGATCAGCCGCTGGCGCGCGATCGAGAAATCGAGATCCGGCGCGGCCAGGATCAGGTTCTCGATCTTCAGCGCCCGGCGCGGATCGCGCCCGGCGGCGCGCTCGGCGATCACCATTTCGCGCAACGCCGTCGTCACCACCTCGCTGCCATGGCTGTGCGCGACCACGTGGATGCGCCGCAACCCCGGCACACCTGCCAGGATGCGCAATGTCTGCTTGAGGTGAAAGATCGCGAATTCGCCGCTCTCGCGGTCCTTGAAATAGGCAAGGGCCCCGGTATTGCCCGCAGGCCAGCTGAACGCCACCGGAACGGTCGTCTCTTCCGCCGCTTGCCAGACCTGTGCCAGCGTCTCCATCGTGTCGTCGAACCGGCTGTTGAAGCCGTGAACATAGAGCAGGATGTCGCGTCGCCCGCTCTCGCGCAGGGCGCAGGCCAGTGCCGCGCGCATCGCCGCCTCGCTCTCGGCCTGCGCGCGCGCGGCGGCAGGCTCGGTGACGGTCCGTCCCGCCTGCACCGAGAACGGCAGCGGCGTGGACGGAAAGTGCACGCTCTCTCGCACGGCTCGCAGGCGCGGGCGGTGCGCGCCGGTTTCGACCGATGCCACGCCATAGCGCATTGCCGGATCGCGCCGCGCGGTAAAGCGCAGCGTCGCGGTGTCCGCGGTCTCGACCTCGCGGTCGCTGACATAATGGAACGCGGTCGCATCCATGCCTGCGCCCGGCTCCAGCAAGGGCACGTTGCGCGCGCCGCTACAGGCGCTCAGCACGGCCAGCGCAAGGATCGCAAGAAAACGGCGCACGGGTGCTCCTTCCCCCTTCGGGACAGCCTACCTTATGCCCGCCGCCGCCCCGCCGGAAAAGCCCTGATCGCGCGCCGGTGATCCGCGCGCCCGTGACCCGCGCGCCCGTGACCCGCGCGCTGGTGACGGATCGAATTTTCGGAATTTTCCGGCGCGGCGGCGGCGGATGGCCACGGGGTGTTAACCGCGGGCGTCTAGGGTCCGCAAATGATTAAGGGGGCATAGGGTGCCTGAATGACGCATCGGGACACGGATCACGGCACCGCACCGGCGCTGGCTTGCGCGGATGTCGGCGCGGCGCTCTTTCACCGCATCGTCGCGGGCGCGCATGACGGCATCGTCGTGCAGGACATGGACGCACGCATCGAATGGGTCAATCCGGCCTGCGAACGGCTTTACGGCTGGACGCTGGCGGAAATGCACGGGCGCAAGCCGCAGGAATTCGTCCTGCCCCCCGAGGCGCGCCCCCCGGCAGAGGACATCGCGCGCTTCCGCTACGACCCCGACAGCGCGCTCTTCCGCCGCTACCAGCTTGGTCGCCATATCCGACGCGACGGCACCACCTTCTGGAACCAGCAGGGTTTCGCGCTGATCGCGTCGGGGCCCGATCCGCGCGATCGCAAGGTCGTCATCACCTGCCGCGACGTGACCGATCAGGTCAGCACCGAAATGGCGCTGCGGCAGGTGCAGGTCGATCTGCGCCACGCCGCCCACCACGACGATCTGACCGGGCTCGCCAACCGCAAGCGGCTGGCCGAGCATCTCGACGCCCCGGACATCCGTGCCGAGATCGCGCGCGGACGGCTCGGCGTTCTGGTGATCGACATCGACAAGTTCAAGGACATCAACGACACGCTCGGCCACGGTGCGGGCGACCGCACGCTCGCGCATGTCGCCCACGCGCTGGCACGGGTGGCGGGGCCGCGCGACCTCGCCTGCCGCACCGGCGGTGACGAGTTCCTGCTCGTCTGCGCCCTGCCCGATGGGGCGGTGGCGCTCGACGCCCGCGCGGGCGACGTGCTGCGCGCGCTCGGCCAGCCGCTCATGTGGCACGATCAGACCATTCGCATCGGTGCCTCGATCGGCGCTTGTGCCGCCGGCGACGGGGCCACCACCGGCGAGGAAATGATCCAGTGCGCCGACGCGGCGCTCTACGACGCCAAGGCGCGCGGTCGCGGGCGCATGATCCACTACACCGCCAATCTCGGCCGCGCGCAGCGCGCGCGCCAGACCCTCGCCCGCGACCTGCGCGAGGCGGTGAGCCGCGACCAGTTCGCGATCCACCTGCAACCGCAACTGTCCCTCGCCGACGGTCGCATCTGCGGTTGCGAGGCGCTCATCCGCTGGAACCACCCGCAGCGCGGCCTGCTCGCCCCGGCGGCGTTCCTCGACGCCGCCGACGGGCTCGGGCTGCTCGCGGATATCGACTACCGCTCGATGACGATGGCGCTCGACGCGCTCCGGGCGCTGGACGAGGCGGGGCATCCCGACCTCACCATGTCGATCAACGTCTCCGCCGCGATCCTCGCCGACGTCAACTATCCCGGCCTGCTCGACTGGGCGCTGCAATCGCGCGGGCTGAACCCGGGGCGCATCTGCATCGAGGTGCTGGAAACCACGATCCTCGACGGCTCGGGCGCCGACGTGATGAGCGCGGTCGCCCGGCTCAAGCGGCTCGGCGTGCGCGTGGCGCTCGACGATTTCGGCACCGGCTATGCCGGGCTGTCGCACATGGCCAGCTTCGAGGTGGACGCGATCAAGCTCGACCGCTCGATGATCGCCCGGCTCGAACAGGACCCGCGCAACCGCGTCATCGTGCGCGCCATCATCCGCCTCTGCGGCCTGTTGCGCATGTCGGTGGTGGCTGAGGGGGTCGAGACCGAGGCGCAGCGCGCCATGCTGCGCCGCGCCAACTGCCCGGTGATCCAGGGCTACGGCCTCGCCCGCCCGATGCCGCTCGACGCGCTGATCGGCTGGCTGCGCACGCGCGCCGCCGCCCCCGTCCCCGCCGACACCGCCACCGCAGCGGCCCGCCCCGTCCCCGCGCCGGGCCGCGCACGCTGACCATTGCCCCTGCAGCCCGCGCCAGCTATCACCGCCGGTGCATCACGGATTTCTCAGCGGAGCGCGGATCATGGCAGCCTATCAATACGTCTACCACATGCAGGGGGTCTCCAAGACCTATCCGGGCGGCAAGAAATGCTTCGAGAACATCCACCTCAACTTCCTTCCCGGCGTCAAGATCGGCGTCGTCGGCGTCAACGGCTCGGGCAAGTCCACGCTCCTGCGCATCATGGCCGGGCTCGACACCGATTTCTCGGGCGAGGCGTGGGCCGCCTCCGGCGCGCGCGTCGGCTATCTCCCGCAGGAGCCACAGCTCGACGACAGCCTCACCGTGCGCGGCAACGTCATGCTCGGCGTGGCCCAAAAGCAGGCCAAGCTCGACCGCTTCAACGAACTGGCGATGAACTACTCCGACGAGACCGCCGACGAGATGGCGCAATTGCAGGACGAGATCGACGGCGAGAACCTGTGGGACCTGGATTCCCGCATCGACGTCGCGATGGAGGCGCTGCGCTGCCCCCCCGACGAGGCCGATGTCGCCAGCCTTTCGGGCGGCGAGCGGCGCCGCGTGGCGCTGTGCCGGCTGCTGTTGGAGGCGCCCGACATGCTGCTGCTGGACGAGCCCACCAACCACCTCGATGCCGAGACCATCGCCTGGCTGCAACAGCACCTGATCGACTACAAGGGAACGATCCTGATCGTCACCCACGACCGCTATTTCCTCGACGACATCACCGGCTGGATCCTCGAACTGGACCGCGGCCGCGGCATCCCCTACGAGGGCAACTATTCCGCCTGGCTGGAGCAGAAGGCCAAGCGCCTCGCGCAAGAGGCGCGCGAGGACAAGTCCAAGCAAAAGACGCTGGAGCGAGAGCTTGAATGGATGCGGCAGGGGCAAAAGGCGCGGCAGGCCAAGCAAAAGGCCCGGATCAACGCCTATAACGAACTGGCCGGCCAGTCCGAGCGCGAGCGCGTGGGCCGCGCGCAGATCGTCATCCCCAACGGCCCGCGCCTCGGCGACAAGGTGATCGAGGTCGATGGCCTGAAAAAGGCGATGGGCGACAAGCTCCTGATCGAGGACCTCAGCTTCTCGCTGCCCCCCGGCGGCATCGTCGGCGTGATCGGCCCCAACGGCGCGGGCAAATCCACGCTCTTTCGCATGCTCACCGGGCAAGAGACGCCCGACGCGGGCACCATCGAGTATGGCGACACCGTCAAGCTCGCCTATGTCGACCAGTCCCGCGATGACCTCAAGCCCAACGAAACGGTATGGGAATCGATCTCCGGCGGCGCCGAGGTGATCGTGCTGGGCGACGCCCAGATCAACTCCCGCGCCTATTGCGGCGCGTTCAACTTCAAGGGCGGCGACCAGCAGAAAAAGGTCTCGCTGCTCTCGGGGGGCGAGCGCAACCGCGTGCACATGGCGCGGCTGCTGAAAGAGGGCGGCAACGTGCTCCTCCTCGACGAGCCCACCAACGACCTCGACGTGGAAACGCTCCGCGCGCTAGAGGATGCCCTGACGGATTTCGCCGGCTGCGCCGTGGTCATCTCCCACGACCGCTTTTTCCTTGACCGCATCTGCACCCACATGCTCGCCTTCGAAGGCGAGGCCCATGTCGAATGGTTCGAGGGCGACTTCTCGGCCTACGAGGAAGACAAGAAACGGCGCCTCGGGCCGGACGCACTGGAGCCGAAGCGGGTGAAGTACAAGAAGTTTGCGAGGTGAAAATAGTGACAGCAGCGAGAAATGGCGACGCCTACATCTCTGTGGATGTAGAAACAGATGGGCCTATACCTGGCCCATATTCTATGCTGTCTCTTGGTATGGCCTACTGCGGTCATTTCGATGGGAGGTCGTTAGAAATCACACCCCAGCCAAAAGAGACATTTTACATCGAGCTATCGCCGATAAGTGATACATATGAAAACGAAGCGTTGCATGTAAATGGCTTGGATCGAAACAGGCTACTTCGAGAAGGAGTACATCCGGAGCATGCTATGTCACGGGCGGCGGATTGGATCAACAAAGTCTCAGGTGATAACCGTCCGATATTTGTTGCATACCCTGCGTCCTTTGATTGGCTATGGATGCACTGGTACTTTCTGCGCTTCACGCGACACGGCTCGCCCTTCGGCCACTCTGGATGCTTCGACCTCAAAACAGCCATTGCTGTTAAAGGTGGCATTCCAGTTTCTCGAGCGTCAAAATCACAGCTACCTTCAGCGTTTCAGTCAGACCTACCGCACACGCATAATGCGTTAGATGACGCGCTTGAGCAAGCAAACATCTTTTTTAAACTTATGGTGTGGGACGATGGTCGACCAAATATCTTCCAGAAGAGATTTCTCAGTTCAGCTAAGAGAGAAAGCCTCGAAGGCATTAGAATCAAGAGTAGACGATTGGACTGACGCGAAGACCTTAAAGGAAAAGGTATGCGTTTACACCACCGGTTCATTCGGTCGTGAAGACGCATGCGAACATAGCGACTTAGATGTCTTTGTGACGTCGCGTGTTGCGTCTTTCTCGGGCGAAAGGCTTCTGACAGGCCTCGAAGAGATTGAGCTGTGCGCGTCCATTATCGGTATGAACCGTGACATAGATTTGCCGGACATTGACGCGGACGGCGGCTTTCTTAAGGCGCATTCTGCCTCGGAGTATCTAATTGGCTTGGGAAAACCTTCAGACGACGCAAATAACACATTTACAGGCCGCTTACTCCTTTTGCTTGAAAGTAAATGCCTTTTTGGAAAAGGCGTTTACGAAAACATTATTGAAGAGTGCATTGAGCGCTACTGGATTGATTATGCCGATCACTCCAGTACGTTTATTCCGGCGTTCTTGATGAATGACATACTACGATTCTGGCGGACCTTATGTATAAATTATGAGGCTGGAACTCATCACAGCCCAGCCAAAAGACGTGCAAAAAACTTCAAACTTAAATTTAGCCGCCTACTGACCTGCTACTCCGTTATAATCGGCTTGCAGGTGAGACTTTGTGAAGAAGGATCAGTCAGCAAAGAGCAAGCGAAGAAGCTAGTATCGATGCGCCCACTAGAGCGAATTGATATCGCAAAAGCGCACGGCGCGAGCAGCAATGTAAACGCTATTAGGGAAATGTATGAATTTTTTCTTGTTGAGACAAATTGCTCTAAATCAGCACTCTACGATAAAATGAGCGATGAAGAGTATTATGGAAAAACACTGGAATCTGCACGCCAGTTTGGCGACGAAATTTTCCAACTTATTCGCACTCTGTCAAAACACGACGTTCAAGGCTCACCAAGCTGGCGCTTCCTGCGATATATAACTGTATAACGAATAGGACAAAGCAAGCGTAGGGTAGGCTTTCAACCCGCCTCCTCCCCCGAATCCTCTCCCTCATCTCCCCCCACCCGCTTCGCGAGATAGGCATCCAACTGCACCTCCCCCGCGATCTTCATCTGCGCCCATGTCCGCAGCAGCCGGTTGATCCGCGCGTGATAGCCCCGCCCCATCCCGCGATAGAACCGCGCCACCGACCGGTCGAGGTAGAGCGTCACCTTCTCGCGCGGCTCCTCGACATCCAGATCGACCTCCAGCGTGTGCCAGGCGTCGGGCACCACGTCCGGCAGCGTGGCGTGGATCCAGTCGTCGCGGTTGAGGTGGATGAGGTCGCGCAACAGCGTGTCGCGGGCGAGGCGTTGGGTCTTGGTGATGCGGGCCATGCGGGCACTCCGGGGTTGCGGGGGATCACCCTCGCGCGGGACCCGTTAACGCGGCCCTCGCCCCCCGTGCGCCGCCACCGACGCAATACCGACAGGATACCGACGCGCCACAGCCAGCGGTTTTCACCCGTCCCCCGCCGCCTCGGTAAAATGCCGGTCGAGGTTCTCCACCTGCGTCCCCGGCCGGTCCACACCCGCGAACAAGAGCCCCGGCTCGCGCCGGATTGCCTCATAAAACCATGGAATCAAACACTTTATGTGCCGCACCCCTACCGCTCGATCCGCGCCAAGATGCGCAGGCTGATCGTCGGGCCGACGAGGTCCGAAAAGCCGGTGACGCCGAAGGCGTGGCGGTCGATCTGGCCGGTGAGCCGGACGGTGAGGCGGGTGAGGTCCGCTGGATCGGTGCCGCGCTGACGGTAGAGACCGGCCTGAAGCGTCACCGGGCGGGTGGTGTCGCGGACGGTGAGCAGGCCCTCGACCCGTGCCTCGCTCAGCGTGCCGCTGATGCGGGTGGAGCGGAAGGTAATCAAGGGGTGGCGCGCGGTGTCGAGGCCCTGCGGCCCCTTCATTGCCTGCGTGGCGAGGAAGAACCCGGCCCGCGCGCGCCCTGCGTCGAGGGTGACGGTGACGCGGCTTTGCGAGGGGTTCGCGAGGTCGAGCGCCATGTCGGCGGAGGCGACGGGCATGGTGCCGCGCCCCGCGTTCCCGCCGAGATCGTAGGTGAAGCTCACCACCGAGCGCGCGGTGTCGAGGCGGTAGGCCTCGGGCGCGGCGAGGGCCTGCGTGGCGATGAGCGCGAGGGCGAGGGCGAGGCGGATCATGCCCCTTGATAGGGCGGGCGGGGCTGCGGGGCCATCACATCTTGTTGAACGCCCAGGCGCCGGGGTGGCCCGAGAGGTGCCAGTCGGCGGGTGGGGCGCTGCGGTCGCGGCGGCGGGCGAGGTGCCAGCGGTCGGCATGGGGCAGATGGGCGGGGGCCATGTGCCAGCGGCTCTGGACCCCCGGCGCGCCGCCCTCGCCCGGTGTCAGGATCAGCCCGAGGGGCGGCTGGGCCGCGCGACTGCCGCCCTCCTCGGCGGCGAGGTGCAGACGGCGGACGGGGGTGAGGCCGGGGAGGCCCGGCAGGTCCGCCACCACGAGCGGCACCGCGCCGCTGCGCAGCGCTTCTTCCATGCACCACAGCAGGTCGGGGCGGTGGTCGGGGGTGACGAAGAGAAACCGGCCGGGCTCGGCGAAGCGGGCGAAGCCGCAGGGCTCGGGGCGGTCGGTGGCCCAGGCGGGGGCGATCCACAGCACCGGGCCTGCAAGCGCGCCCGCCACCAGCATCGCCCATGTGTGCCGCGCGGGGCCGCAACCCTCGTGCAGCCGACCGGGGGCGAGGGCGAGCGGGCCGGTTATGGCGGGGGCGGGACGCGGGATGCGGGCGAGGGCGGTCATGGGGCGAGGATAAAGCGTTCGCTTTATGTTCTCAAGCTGGCGGATACGCGGGGTCATCGTCCGGTTCGGGCGGGCGCGCTCTTGGCGGGAGAGGTCCCCGGGTCGAGCCCGAAGATGACGGCGCGTGAGAAGGGGTGCCCCCCGGGCCGGGCCCGGGGGTGTGTGGTTTCAGCCGCGGTTCATGCGGTTTTCGATCAGGTCGTCCACCACGGACGGATCGGCCAGTGTCGAGGTATCGCCGAGCGAGCCGTAATCGTTCTCAGCGATCTTGCGCAGGATGCGGCGCATGATCTTGCCCGAACGAGTCTTGGGCAGGCCGGGGGCCCACTGGATCAGGTCGGGCTTGGCGATGGGGCCGATCTCGGTGCGGACCCATTTTTCGAGTGCCTTGCGCAGGTCCTCGGTGGGCTCGACCCCGTTCATCAGGGTGACGTAGGCGTAGATGCCCTGACCCTTGATATTGTGCGGATAGCCCACGACCGCCGCCTCGGCGACCTGCGGGTGGGCGACGAGGGCGGATTCCACCTCGGCGGTGCCCATGCGGTGGCCCGAGACGTTGATCACGTCATCGACGCGGCCGGTGATCCAGTAATAGCCGTCGGCATCGCGGCGGCAGCCGTCGCCGGAGAAGTAATAGCCCTTGTATTGCTGGAAATACGTCGCCTCGAAGCGTTCGTGATCGCCCCAGACGGTGCGCATCTGCCCGGGCCAGCTATCCTTGAGCGCGAGCACGCCGGAGGCTTCGGTATCGGTGATTTCCTTGCCCGACTCGGGCTCCAGCACGACCGGCTCGATCCCGAAGAACGGCAGCGTGGCGCTGCCGGGCTTGGTGGCGATGGCGCCGGGCAGGGGGGTCAGCAGGTGACCGCCGGTTTCGGTCTGCCACCAGGTATCGACGATGGGGCAGCGGCCTTTTCCGACGTTGTCGTTATACCAGTTCCACGCTTCGGGGTTGATCGGTTCGCCCACGGTGCCCAGCACCTTGAGCGATGACAAATCGCATTTGCCGACATATTCGGTGCCTTGCCCCATCAATGCGCGGATCGCGGTGGGGGCGGTGTAGAACTGGTTGACCTTGTGCTTGTCGCAGACCTGCCAGAAGCGCGAGGCGTCCGGGTAGGTGGGCACGCCCTCGAACATCAGGGTGATCGCGCCGTTGGCGAGCGGCCCGTAGACGATATAGCTATGGCCGGTGACCCAGCCGACATCGGCGGTGCACCAGAACACGTCGCCCTCGTGGTAGTCGAACACCAGCTCGTGCGTCATCGCGGCATAGACGAGATAGCCGCCGGAGGTGTGCACCACGCCCTTGGGCTGCCCCGTCGAGCCGGAGGTGTAGAGGATGAAGAGCGGATCCTCGGCATTCATTTCCTCGGGCGGGCAGTCGGCGGCGGCCTCGGCGGCCAGCGCGTTGTAGTCGTGGTCACGCCCGTCAATCCAGGTGGTCTGACCGCCGGTATGCTTGACGACGAGGCATTTCACCTTGTCCGAGCAATGCAGGAGCGCCGCGTCGGTGTTGGATTTGAGCGCCGTCTTGCGCCCGCCGCGCGGGGCCTCGTCGGCGGTGATGACGACCTTGGCCTGACAGCCGTTGATCCGCGCCGAGAGGGCATCGGGCGAGAAGCCGGCGAAGACCACCGAGTGGATGGCGCCGATGCGCGCACAGGCGAGCATGGCATAGGCGGCCTCGGGGATCATCGGCAGGTAGAGCACGACGCGGTCGCCGCGACCCACGCCCATGCCCTTGAGGACATTGGCCATGCGGCAGGTGTTGTCGTAAAGCTCGCGATAGGTGATGTGCCGCGCCTCGTCGGTGGGCTCGTCGGGCTCCCAGATGATGGCGGTCTGGTCGGCGCGCGTCGCCAGATGCCGGTCGATGCAGTTGGCCGCCACGTTGAGCGTGCCATCCTCGAACCACTTGATCGAGACGTTGCCGAAGTCGAAATTCACGTCCTTGACGCGGCTGTAGGGCCTGATCCAGTCGATCCGCTGCCCGTGCTCGCGCCAGAACGCCTCCGGGTCGCCCACCGAGGCGGCGTACATTTCCTTGTATTTCGCGGCGTCGATATGGGCATTGGCGGCGAAATCCGCGCTTGGGGCATAGGTTTGATCGGACATGATGGCTCCTCTTCGCTGATGCGGTTGGATCGAAGACGACAGCCGCCCCGCTGTCAACAGGGAGAAAGACGGCGGGGCGGAAGCGCTGGCGTCAGATGGCCAGATACTCGCTGCGAAGCTCTTCGTCTTCAAGCACTTCGGCGGCGGTGCCGTCAAACACGATGCCGCCGGTATCGAGGATCACCGCGCGATCCGCGAGTTCCAGCGCGCGCACGGCGTTCTGTTCGACGATGATCGTGGTGATGCCCTGTTCCTTGATGACGCGCAGGGTCTTTTCGATTTCATCGACGATCACCGGGGCGAGGCCCTCGTAGGGCTCGTCGAGCAACAGCACCTTGATGTCGCGAGCCAGCGCCCGGGCCACGGCGAGCATCTGCTGTTCGCCGCCCGAAAGTGTCGTGCCTTCCTGGTCGCGGCGTTCGCGCAGGCGCGGGAACAGCTCGTAAAGCCGGTCGATCGACCAGCCCACGGGCGGAGCGATCTGCGCGAGTTGCAGGTTTTCCTCGACGGTGAGGCCGGGGATGATGCGCCGGTCCTCGGGTACGAGGCCGATGCCCGCGGCCGCCGCCTCGTGGCTTCTCATCTTGTGAAGCGGCTGGTGATCGAGCCAGATCTCGCCATGCGCCAACTGCGGGCTGTCCATCCGCGCGATCGAGCGCAGCGTGGTGGTCTTGCCCGCGCCGTTGCGGCCCAGAAGCGCGAGGATTTCGCCCTCGTGGACATTGAAGCTAATGTTCTGCACGATATAGCTCTCGCCATAATAGCTCTCCATGTTCCATACGGAGAGAAAGGCGGGGGCGGTCTCGGCGTGGCTCACGCCCTTGGAAAAGTCGGGTTTGACGTTCATTGCGCGCGCTCCTCGTCAGGCGCTCTCGCCAAGATACGCTTCGCGCACCTTGGGATGGCCCTTGATGTTTTCGGGGGTGTCCTCGACCAGTGGCGAGCCCTGCGCCAGCACGGTGATACGCTCGGCGAGCGAGAACACCACGTGCATGTCGTGCTCGATGATCGCGATGGTGATGTCGCGCTCGTCACTGATCTGCTTGAGCAAGTCGATGGTGTTGTTGGTGTCTGCGCGCGCCATGCCTGCCGTCGGCTCGTCGAGGAGCAGCAGCTTGGGCTCCTGCGCGAGGCACATGCCGATCTCGAGCCGCCGCTTGTTGCCGCGCGACATCGAGGCCGAGTGATCGTGGCGCTGCTCGGCGAGGCCGAGGTTTTCGAGCATGGTCTCGGCCTGGTCTACGATCTCGCGCTCGTTCGAGGAGTTCTCGTAGGCGTGCATGCGAAACACGCCGTCGCGACGCGCGAAGATCGGGATCATCATGTTCTCCAGCACCGAGAGATCACCGAAGATCTCTGGCGTCTGGAAGACCCGGGAGATGCCCATCTGGTTGATCTCGTAGGGCTTGCGCCCGAGCACCGACTG
Organism: Roseovarius nitratireducens; assembly: GCF_002925845.1. Classification (GTDB taxonomy): domain Bacteria; phylum Pseudomonadota; class Alphaproteobacteria; order Rhodobacterales; family Rhodobacteraceae; genus Roseovarius; species Roseovarius nitratireducens. The sequence continues at coordinate 71,932 of NZ_PDNI01000058.1, forward strand.
GCCCTGGAACATGACCGAGCCGGTATCGGGGATGAGCTTGCCGATCAGGACGTTGAGCAGGGTGGACTTGCCCGCGCCGTTGGGACCGATGATGGCGTGGACGCTGTTCTCGGCGACGCTGAGGTTGACGTCGCCGAGCGCCTGCAACCCGCCGAAGCGCTTGTTGACGTTCTTGACTTCGAGAATGCCCATGTCGTGCGCTCCTTATTCCGCGGGGTTGGATTGAGAGGATTTCTCGGCCTCGCGGGCCTTCTTGCCGCGGAAGAGACGTGCGATGCGTTGCCCGCCCTCGACCAGGCCGCCCGGCAGGAAGATCACCACCAGCACGAAGATCATGCCCAGCGTGAGGTGCCAGCCCTTGCCCACGAACGGGTGGATGAGGGCGACAACCGCATCCTCCATCCCGTCGGGCAGGAAGGCGAACCACTGGTGCAGGACGTTGTCGTTGATCTTGGAGACGATGTTTTCCATGTACTTGATCAGGCCCGCGCCCAGAACCGGGCCGATCAGCGTGCCCGCACCGCCGAGAATCGTCATCAGCACCACCTCGCCGGAGGCCGTCCAGAACATGCGCTCTGCCCCCGCGAGCGGGTCCATGGCCGCCAGCAGGCCGCCTGCGAGCCCGGCATACATGCCCGAGATCACGAAGGCCGCGAGCGCGTAGGGTTTGGCGTTGAGGCCGGTATAGGTCATGCGGGTGTTGTTGGACTTGATCGCGCGCAGCATCATCCCGAAGGGCGAGCGGAACAGCCGGATCGCGAAGTAGAAGGCGATCAGCATGATGAGGGCGCAGAGGTAATACCCGACGTTGAAGGTGAAGGACCACCCGCCCAGCTCCAGCTCGTAACTGGCGCGTACCGACAGGCCGAAGATATGCGGCATGTCGGGCAGCCCCGTGCGATGGAACATCTGCAGGTCATTGCTGTAGACCTGCAGCCCGGTTTCGCCGTTGGTGAGGTTGAACTTGGGGTTCGACAGCACCGAATAGGCCAGGGCAAAAGACATCTGCGCGAAGGCCAGCGTCAGGATCGCGAAGTAGATTCCCGAGCGGCGCAGCGAGATGTAGCCGATCAGCACCGAGAAGATCGCCGCGATGATCACCGCAAAGGCGATGGCGGGTACGACGTTGTAGGTGAAGAGCTTGAACATCCAGACCGCCGCGTAGGAGCCCACGCCGAGAAAGGCCGCGTGCCCGAAGCTGAGATAGCCGGTGAGGCCGAAGAGGATGTTGAAGCCGATGGCGAAGATGCCGTAGATCGCGAACCGCTGGAGCAGGTCCGGGTAGCCCGCGTTGAACTGTGCCATGCCGCTGCCTTCGGGGAAGGGGTTGAGCAGGAACGGTGCCAGCAGCGTGATCGCGATGACGACGAGGAACAGAAGCCCGTCTTTCTTGTTCAGTCCAAACATGGGGTCAGTCCTCCATCACGCCTTTGCGTCCCATCAGACCGCGCGGGCGGGTCAGCAGGACGACGATGGCGACAAGGTATATGATAACCTGGTTGATGCCCGGGATGGTGGTGGTGGCCCAGGTGGTCGAGGCAAAGCTTTCGAGGATGCCCAGCAGGAACCCCGCGAGCACGGCGCCGGGCAGGCTGCCCATGCCGCCCACGACCACGACCACGAAGCTGAGCACGAGGAAATCCATGCCCATGTGATAGTTGGGCGGGTTGATCGGGGTGTACATCACCCCCGCCAGCCCCGCGACCGCCGCGGCGATGCCGAACATGATCGTGAACCGGCGGTCGATGTTGATACCAAGGAGGCCCACCGTCTCGCGGTCGGCCATGCCGGCGCGCACCACCATGCCGAAGGTGGTGAATTGCAGGAAGGCAAACACCGCGCCGATGATCACCGCCGCGAAGGCGAAATAGACCATGCGCCAGAGCGGGTAGACGATTTCGTTGACCTCGAAGCCGATCATCACGCCCAGGTCGATACTGCCCGCCAGCGCCGCGGGAGCCGGGGTGGGGATCGGATTGGCACCAAAGAAATACTTGATGATTTCCTGAAGCACGATCGCCAGGCCGAAGGTCACGAGAATCTGGTCGGCATGGGGGCGGTGGTAGAAGTGCTTGATAAGACCGCGTTCCATCGCGACGCCGACGGCGACCATGACGGGGATTGCGAACAGGACCGAAAGCGGCACCGACCATTCGACGATCCCGCCGCCGATCTCGGGGCCGAACCAGTCCTCGATATAGCGCATCTCGACCTTCAGCGGGTTGCCAAGGAAATCGGTCTGGCTCTCGTCTATGACCGTGTGGCTGAGCGACAGGAACTTTTGCAACGTGACCGCGCAGAACGCGCCGATCATGAAGAGCGCACCATGCGCGAAGTTGACCACGCCGAGCGTGCCGAAGATCAGGGTCAGGCCCAGCGCGATCAGCGCGTAGGCAGACCCCTTGTCGAGCCCGTTGAGGATTTGCAGAAGAATGACGTCCATCGGTCCCACCTATGGGTTGAAAGCGCGCCGCAGATCGCTGTCCGGTCGCGGCGCGGGTCCGGTCGCGCGCGGTGGCGCGACCGGATGTCTTTTTCGAGAAGGCTCAGGCGCCCGGGTTGCACTTGCCCAGGGACGCTTCCTTGCCGCCGAACATCGGGTGATCCGGCGCATACATGACCTGATCGGTCGGCGTGACCTCGACGATTTCCAGCGTGTCGTACTGGTTGGTCGGGTTCTGTGCACCACGCACGACGAGCACGTCCTTGAAGCACTGGTGGTCGGCAGCGCGGTAGAGCGTCGGGCCGTTGCCCAGCCCGTCGAATTCGAAGCCTTCGAGCGCCTCGCCGACGCCGCAGGGGTTGAACGTGCCGGCACGCTCGCAGGCATCGGCATAGAGCAGCACCTGCGCGTAGCAGGTCTGTGCCGAGTTCGACGGCGGCTTGCCGTACTTCTCGCCGAAGGACTTGACGAACGCCTTGGAGCCCTCGTTGTCGAGCTGCCAGTTATAGTTCATCGAGCCCAGCACGCCCTTGATGTTCTCGCCGGCACCGGCGGCCATCAGTTCGGAATAGAGCGGCACGACGATCTTGAAGTCCTTGCCGTTGGCCATCTTGTCGAGCAGTCCGAACTGCACCGCGTTGGTCAGCGAGTTGACCATGTTGCCGCCGTAGTGGTTGAGCACCAGCACGTCGGCGCCCGAGTTCAGGACCGGCGCGATGTAGGACGAGAAATCGGTCGCCGCGAGCGGCGTCTTGACCGCGTTCACGGTCTCCCAGCCCATCGCCTCGGTCGCCGCCTTGATCGATTCCTCCTGGGTCCAGCCCCAGGTGTAGTCGGCGGTCAGGTGATAGGCGCGACGGTCCTCGCCGAATTCCTTGGCCAGCACCGGCGCAAGAGCGGCAGCCGACATGTAGGCGTTGAAGAAGTGGCGGAAGCCGTTTGCCTTGCGGTCCTTGCCGGTGGTGTCGTTCGAGTGCGTCAGGCCGGCCATGAAGATGATGCCCGCCTCCTGGCACAGGCCCTGCACGGCCACGGCGACGCCCGAGGACGAGCCGCCGTTGATCATGATGGCGCCATCCTTTTCGATCATCGACTTGGCGCTTGCACGCGCGGCGTCCGACTTGGTCTGCGTGTCGCCGGTGACGTACTCGACCTTCTTGCCGAGGATGCCATTGCCTTTGAGGGCTTTGGACGTGAACGTGTTGAGGCAGCCGCCGTCGCCCTCGCCGTTGAGGTGCTCGACCGCGAGCTGCTGTGCGAGAAGCTCGTCATTGCCCTCGTCGGCGTAGGGTCCGGTCTGCGGCACGTTGAAGCCGAGCGTGACCGTGCTGCCCGTGGGTTCGTTGGTGTAGGCCGCGGCGCTCGACGCGGTAAATATCGTCGGCAGCGCAACACCAGCACCTGCGATCGCGCTCGTCTTGAGCACGCCACGGCGGGTAAAGTTCGATTTGGACATGGAATCCTCCCATTATGATTCGGTCGGGGCATGCTCCTCCGCACAACCCGGGTGCAGGACAAACCTGCACAGGTCGATTATGGGGGCTCGTCAGAAAATTTCGCAACAAGCGCCTTTGTGGAAACATTTATTTTGTAAAAAAATAGACACACGCATTCGTTATGTTGTAAATAAATTGTCACGCAGGTGCAGCAAGTTCAGCCCAAGGCGGGGAAAAAATCCATGCCCGAAAAGTTCATGATCGGAACACGCATCCGCGAGAGACGGGTGCTTGCCGGTATACGGCAGACCGACCTCGCCAAACGGGTCGGCATTTCACCCTCGTACCTCAACCTGATCGAGCATAACCGCCGCAGAATCGGCGGCAAGACGCTCCTGCGGCTCGCCGGCGCGCTCGATGTCGAGCCGTCGCTGCTGAGCGAGGGGGCGGCGGCGACGCTGGTCGCGGGACTGCGCGAGGCGGCGGGGGCCGCCGACGATGCCGGCCCCGAACGCGACCGGGCCGAGGAATTCGCCGAGCGTTTTCCCGGCTGGGCGGGTCTCGTGACCGAGCTCTACCGACGCAACGAGGAAATGGAGCGCACCATCGAGACGCTGACCGACCGGCTTGCGCATGATCCGTTCCTCGCGGACTCGCTGCACGAGGTGATTTCTGCGGTGACTGCGATCCGCTCGACCTCGTCGATCCTGGTGGAGACCGAGGAACTGGAGCCGGAATGGACCGCGCGGTTTCACCGCAACATCAACGAGGACAGCGCGCGTCTCACCGAGGGTGCGCAGGCGCTGGTGAAATACCTCGAGGGCGCGCCCAACCGTGACGCGGAGGTGCAGTCGCCGCAGGACGAGATGCACGCGGTGCTGGCGGCGCGCGGCTTTCATTTCGCCGAGCTGGAGCGCGAGGTGGCGGGGCCGCGGGCAGTGGTCCGGCTGGTGCGCGCAGAGGCCGAGCGCGGGCTGTCGGGGCCGGCGCAGACCCTGCTGGGGGCGGTGCTGGGGCGCTATCTTGAGGACGCGCGCGCCCTGCCGATGGCGACGTTCCTCACGCGGTTGCGCACGCTGGGACCAAACCCCGCGCGGCTGGCCGAGGCGACCGGCGCGGGTCTGGCGCAGGTGTTCCGGCGGATGGCGGCAATGCCCGAGGCCGAGGTCGGGCGGGTCGGGCTGGTGATTTGCGACGCTTCCGGCACGCTGATCTTTCGCAAGCCGATCGAGGGGTTCTCGATGCCGCGGCTGGCGGGGGCCTGCGCGCTTTGGCCGCTCTACCTCGCGCCTGCGCAGCCGCTCGCGCCGCTGCGCAGGCGCGTGCGGCAGGCCGGGCGCGGCGGCGAGGTGGTCGAGGCGCTGGCGGTGGCCGGGCCCGAGGGCCCGACCGGGTTCGACCGGCCGGCGCCGGTGCGTGCGCACATGCTGTTGCTGCCCGACCCGGGCGAGGTGCGCGGCGCCGTGGACGAGATCGGAGTGAGCTGTCGGATTTGCCCGCTGGCCACCTGCGCCGCGCGGCGTGAGCCGTCGATCCTGGCAGAGGGCTTTTGACAGCGCGGGGCAATTTGGGAATAGTTGCGCGGTGGCGGTTTTCACCGCTTCATCGGAGGGGAGGCCGATGGCATGGGAAAGACGGTCCTGCTGATCGAGGACGAACCGAACATCATCGAGGCGGTGAGTTTCATCCTGTCGCGTGACGGCTGGGATGTGAAAACCCATGCCAACGGTCATGACGCGATGGACGCGGTGCGACGGCGCGTGCCCGATCTCATCATTCTCGACGTGATGCTGCCGGGCAAGAGCGGCTATGACATCCTGGGGGAAATCCGCGCCGATGCCGATTTTGCCACCGTGCCGGTGCTGATGCTGACGGCCCGCGGCCAGACCCGCGACCGCGAAATGGCCGAGCGCGCAGGCGCGAGCCGTTACATGACCAAGCCGTTCTCGAACGCCGACGTGCTCGACGCGGTGCGCGCGCTGGCGGGGACATGAGTCCCGAGCGCGTGTCGGTCTTTCTCGCGCGGCGCAGCTATCGACGCCGCCGACTGGCCGATGCCGCGCGCCTGCTGCCGCTGGCTGGGGGAGTCCTGTTCTGCGTGCCGCTGTTGTGGCAGGGGGCCGGAGGCGGCGCCCGCACGGTGGCGGCGATGATCTACGTCTTCGTTCTCTGGGCGGTGCTGGTCGTGGTCTCGGGGCTGGTATCGCGGCACCTGCGGGGCGGCGAGGACGAGGCTGGCGGCGCGGATGGCGGCGGCGCGAAGGGAGACGGCGGGGGGATGGAATGACCGTTCTCAACATCCTCGTGCTGGTCTGCCTGCTCTACGTGGTGCTGCTTTTCGGGGTGGCATTCGGTGCCGATCGCGCCGCGCGGCAGGGGCGGGTGCGGTGGCTGCGCTCGCCCGTCGTCTACACGCTGTCGCTGTCGATCTACTGCACCGCCTGGACATTCTATGGCGCGGTGGGCTTTGCCGCGCGTTCCGGGCTGGAGTTTGTCACCATCTATCTCGGTCCGACGCTGGTGATGATCGGCTGGTGGTGGACGGTGCGCCGGCTTGTGCGGGTGGGGCGCAGCCAGCGCATTACCTCGATCGCCGACCTGATCTCGTCGCGCTACGGCAAGTCCAACCTGCTGGCGGTGCTGGTGACCGTGCTCGCGGTGGTGGGCACGACGCCCTATATCGCGCTGCAACTACAATCGGTGACGCTCTCGTTCGCGGCATTCGCGGCCTTTGCCGAGCCGGGCGTGCCAACCGCGCCGCTGTCTGACATGCAGTCCACCGCGCTGTGGGTGGCGGCGGGGCTGGCGGTCTTTACCATCCTGTTCGGCACCCGCAACCTCGACGCCAACGAGCGCCATCACGGTGTGGTCATGGCCATCGCGATGGAAGCGGTGGTGAAGCTCTGCGCGCTCTTGGCGGTGGGCGTGTTCGTGGTCTGGGGGCTTGCGGGAGGCGTCGGCGCCACGCTCGACCGGATCGAGACGTCCGAGATCGCGCGGTTCGATGTCTCGGCCGGGCGCTGGGTGGGGCTCACCATGCTGTCGGCGATGGCGTTCCTGTGCCTGCCGCGCATGTTCCAGGTGATGGTGGTAGAGAACGAGGACGAGGATCATCTGCGCACCGCCGCCTGGGCGTTTCCCGGCTACCTGATGCTGATGAGCCTGTTCGTGCTGCCGATCGCGGCGGTGGGACTCGACGTGATGCCGGCGGGGACCAATCCGGACCTCTTCGTGCTGACCCTGCCGCTGATGGATGGGCGGGACGGTCTGGCGATCCTGTCGTTCCTCGGCGGGTTCTCCAGCGCCACCTCGATGGTGATCGTGGCCGCAATCGCGCTATCGACGATGGTGTCTAACCATGTCGTCATGCCGATCTGGCTGCATTACTCGGGCGGGGCGGCGATGGTGTCGGGCGACGTGCGCAACGTCGCGCTGACGGCGCGGCGGATCAGCATCGTGGGGGTGCTGTTCCTGGGCTATGTCTATTTCCGCATCTCCGGCGGCGGCACGGCGCTAGCGGCGATGGGGCTGATCGCCTTCGTCGGCGTGGCGCAGTTCCTGCCGGCGCTGATGGGGGGGCTGTTCTGGCGCGGGGCCACGCGCACGGGTGCGCTCGCCGGGCTGTGCACGGGGGCGGCGGTCTGGCTCTACTGCCTGTTCCTGCCGAGCTTCGGCCCCGCGGTCTTTATGTCCGAGACGCTCCACGAGGCGGGGCCGTGGGGCATCGGCTGGCTGCGGCCCTACGCGCTCTTTGGGGCCGAGGGGATGGACCCGGTGCTGCACGCGCTGATGTGGTCGCTTCTGCTCAATGTCGGCTCCTTCCTGCTGGGATCGCTGTTGAGCTTTCCGCAGCCACTGGAGCGGTTGCAGGGCGCGCAGTTCGTCAACGTCTTTGACCATTCCGACACGCCGGGGGGCTGGTCGGGCGGCATGGCGCAGAGCGAGGACCTGCTCATCATGGCGCAGCGCATCATGGGCGCGCGCGAGGCGCAGGCGCTGTTTTCCGCCGCCGCCGGGCGGCAGGGGGTGGCGGGCTACTTGCCCGAGCCGAGCCCCGATTTCCTGCAGGAGCTGGAGCGTGCGCTCGCCGGGTCGGTGGGCGCGGCGACCGCGCACGCGATGATTGCGCAGATCGTCGGCGGCGCCGCGGTCTCGGTGCGCGACCTGATGGCCGTGGCCGACGAGACCGCGCAGATCATGGAATATTCCAGCCAGTTGGAGGCCAAGAGCCAGGAACTGGCGCGCACCGCCCGGCAATTGCGGCAGGCCAACGAGAAGCTTACCCAGATTTCGGTGCAGAAAGACGGCTTCCTGTCGCAGATCAGCCACGAGCTGCGCACGCCGATGACCTCGATCCGGGCATTCTCGGAAATCCTGCGCGACACCGACGACCTGAGCGCGGAGGACAAGCACAAATACGCCGCGATCATCCATGACGAGACGGTGCGGCTCACCCGGCTTCTGGATGACCTGCTCGATCTCAGCGTGCTGGAAAACGGGCAGGTGGATCTCAACGTGCAATCCGGCACGCTCGAGGCGCTGATCGACCGGGCGGTGCGCGCCGCGGGTGGCGAGACCGAGCATTTCATCATCCACCGCGATCGCGAGGCGGAGCGTGTGGATCTCAGCACCGATCTCGACCGGCTGGCGCAGGTTTTCATCAATCTTGTCAGCAACGCGCGCAAATACTGCGATGCCGATCCGGCGGTGCTCTCGATCCGCACGGCGGTCGCCGAGGACCAGCTCGTGGTGGATTTCGTCGACAATGGTGGTGGTATTCCGACCGAGATGCAGGCGATGATCTTCGAGAAATTCTCGCGCATCGGCGAGACCAAGGCCGGTGGGGCAGGGCTCGGCCTCGCGATCTGCCGCGAAATCATGGCGCGGCTCGGCGGGTACGTTTCCTACCTGCCGGGACAGACGGGGCCGGCGTTCCGTGTGAGCTTGCCATTGTCGGGGCGGATGGCGGCGCAGTAGCGCCGCGCCAAGATTAGGAGAATCGTAACCCGCCGCCCCTAGGCTCTGGCAAGGACACAGAAGGTGGACGGCCCGGGCGGATGGCAGAGCAGCGACAGGCTTCGGTCATAAGGCGCAAGACGCGCGCGGCGCGCGAGGGCGCGGACCCGCGGGTGATGTCGCCCGTGCGCGCACTGCGGTTGGCGCTGGCACGCGCTGCGGATACGCTGCTCGACCTGCCGCTTGTCGTTGCGACGGTGGAACAGTGCAGGGTCGAGGCGGGCGAGGTCGAGGCTACGCTCGGCACAGAGGGGCTTTACCTTCTGCTCGACGGGGCGGCGGGCGCGCGCGCGGCGATGCGGCTTTGCCCGGGGCTGGTGGCCGCTCTGGTCGAAGTGCAGACCACTGGGCGCGTGCGGCCCGGTGAGGTGCGCGCGCGCGCGCCCACACGAACAGATGCGGCAATGGTCGCGCCGCTCGTCGATGCGCTGCTTTCGGGGTTCGACGACGGTATGGGCGAGAGCGGGGCGGACCAAGCGCCGCGCGGCTTTCATTTCGGCGACCGGGTAGAGGACGCGCGCGCGCTGGCGTTGCTGCTCGTGGCGCCGGAGTTCGATTTTTTCCGGCTCACGGTCGATCTTGGGCCGGGGCTGCGCACCGGGTGGCTGGATCTGCTCTTGCCGCCCGCGCCGCCCGTGCCCGCGCGCGACGTGGCCCCGGCGGGGCGCGGGGCACCGGCGCGCGACCCCGAGAACGTGGCAGCGGTGGCGCTGACGGCGCCGGTGGCGCTCGACGCGGTGCTGGCGCGAATACGCGTGCCGCTTCGTGCGGCGATGGCGTTCGAGGTGGGCCAGCGGCTCGAGGTCGCGAGAGACACCCTGGGCAAGGTGCGGCTTGTGGGCGCAGGAGGCTATGTCGCTGCAGAGGGGCGGCTGGGCCGGCGCGATGGCTGGCGCGCCCTGCGGCTGGCGGGAACAGGCGCGGATGAGGGCGACGAAACGCCCCGTGCGACCGCCATGCCGGGCACAACCGGGGCCAGCCGCGCGGAGATCGGGGCCCCGGAAACCGCGATGGCGACGGCACCGGAGGCCTATGATACGATGGGGCAGGAGTCGGTGGGGCAGGAGATGCCAGGGCACGGAACAAGTGGTGCCGATGCCGGGGATGACATGGGCGGCGCGGCGACCGCGGCCCAGGGCGGCACGGCGCTCGCCCCGGTCTCTGGTTGACATGCATCAAGGCATCGGTGCGCGCCCGCCGCTATGCTCCTCAGCGCATACATATGGCGACGACGGGAGGACCACGATGCTTGATACCGCGATATACCGCGCCGCGCTGATGCGGCGGCTGCGCCAGCTCGATACCCGGTTGCACGCCATCGAGGCCGAGTTGGATGCGCCGCGCGCCGACGACTGGGAGGAGGCTGCCACGGAACGCGAGGGCGACGAGGTGCTCGAACGGCTGGGCCAGAGCGGCGAGGCCGAGATCGCTCGCATCCGCGCGGCGCTCGCGCGCATCCGCGAAGGGCAATACGGCATCTGCACGAACTGCGGCGAGCAGATTTCCGCCGAGCGGCTGGATGTCCTGCCGGAAACGCCGCTGTGCCGCCAATGTGCGGCACAGGTGGGGTGATCCGTTCACAATTCTGTCGCGCGCGCAGGGTACCTATTCATCGCGTGACGAAAACACGCTAAGGTTGTCGTGCCTTTGGGAGGAATGCCATGACTTACCTTGATGCCGAACTCGATCGTCTCCAGACCCTGATCGGCGTGGCTGCGCCCGAGACGCGCTATCGTCACGAGCCGCAAGTGCGTCGCGTCATCGCGCAGCTGCGCGAGGAGGGCCGCGCCGTGCCGGACAGCGTCAAGGCACTGCATACCACGCTGCTGAGCGAGGCGATCGAGGCCGAATTCGACAACATGCCGATCTGAGCGGCCACGCCGCGGTGCCAGCGCGCTTGCACGCGCGGCGCTTTCCCGCTGTAATCGCCGCGAACAGGCGGCAACAGGCGGGGCAGACGTGACCGAGACCGTTCAACGCGTGCGCGACGGTGGGGTGCTGGTGCTGCGGCTCGACCGGCCCGTAGCCAACGCGCTTGTCCCCGAGATGCGCGCGGCGCTCGTCGCGGCGCTGGACGAAGCCGCGCAGGACGCGGCCTGCCGCGCCGTGGTGATCGCGGGCGCGGGGACGGGGTTTTCCTCGGGGCTCGACCTGTCGGAGGACATGACCGCACCGCGCGCGCCCACACCCGGTGACCTGTGCCACGCCATGGCGTCGTGCCCGAAGCCCGTGGTCGCGGCGCTGCATGGCGAGGTCGCGGGGGCGGGATTGTCGCTGGCCCTGGCGGCTGACGCGCGCGTGGCCCACGAGGGCACGCGCCTTTCGCTGCCCGAGATCGCGCTGGCCGGGATGCCCTGTGCGGGGGCCACGCAGCGCCTGCCGCGCCTCGTGGGCGCGCAGGCGGCGCTGGAGATGATTCTCTCGGGCCGTCCGGTGCGTGCGGACGAGACGCGCCTGCGCCCGCTTTTCGATCGCGTCGAGGCTGACACGGCGCAGGTCGAGCCCGCGGCGCGGGCGCTGGCCCTGCGGTTGGCCGAAGCAGACCCCGATCCCACGCGGCGCGACCCGCAGCGCGGCCTGTCGGACCCGCGCGGCTATCAGCGCGCCGTTGCCACCGTGCGCGCCCGGCTCGGCGAGGGGGAGGGCGCGGCAGCGGACATCCTGCGCGCGGTCGAGGCAGCGCAGCTTCTGCCGCTGGCGCAAGGGCTCGATTTCGAGGAGGTGATCGCCACTGAGCGCGCGCAAAGCCGCGAGGCCCGTGCGCTGCGCCACCTGCGGCTGGCCGAGGGACGGGCGCGTGCGCTGCCCGAAATGCGCGCCGCCCCGCCGCGTGCGGTCGCGCGGGTGGGGCTCGCGGGCGCGATTCCCGCGGTGCTGACCGAGCGGCTGGAGGCGGCGGGCGTCGCGCTCGTGGGGGAAGACCCGGCGGAGCGCGCCGACCTGTGGATCGAATCGGAGCCGGGCGCGGCCCCTGCGGGCCCGATGCGGGTAACGTTCGACACGGGCGCCGGTTTCGGGGACGACGGGTTGTGGCTGCGCTTCTCGCCTGACGCGGCGCTTGCCGAGATCGGTGTCGGGCCGGGTGCCGCGGCGGAGGCGGTAGCGGCGCTGGCATGGCTGCTGGCGCGGGCGCGGCTGGGCGTGGTGCGCGCGCGGCTGCCAGCGGCGGGGCCGGGGGCCGGGCGGTTGCTGTCGGGCGCGCTGGATTTCGCGGCGCTGGCGCTTTTGCGCGCGGGTCTCGGGCCGGACGAGGTGGATCATGGCGCGGTCGCGCTGGGCCTTGCAGAGGGGCCGTGCCTCGCCATGGATCGCGAGGGGCTCGACGCGGCGCAGGCGCGGCTGGCGGCGCTGGCACCGAGGTTGGACATGCCGCCGCCGGAGCCGGAGGGGCCGCTCGCCGCGCGGATCGCGCGGGGCGCGCGCGGGCGCGCTGTCGGGCGCGGATTCTACGAATATCCGCCCGAAGGTCCGCGCCCGGGGCGTGCCGACGGGGGCGCGGGGGTGCCGCAGGGCGTGGGCGCGGCGGAGGCGCTGCACGCCGCGCTGGTCAACACCGCCGAGCGGATGCTCGCAGACGGCGTGCTGGGGCGCCCTGGCGATGTCGACCTGCTGGCTACCGCCGCGCCGGGCATGGCGCGCGACCGGGGCGGGCCGCTCTTTGCCGCCGATGATCGCGGGTTGCTGGCGGTGCTGCGCGACATGAAGGCGCTGGCGCCGCTGTCGGAGGCGCTGTGGGCGCCGCAGCCGGGTATCGCGGCGCGGGTGCGCGAGGGGCAGGGGTATTTCCGGCGTTCCGGCGCGGCCGCGATCAGCCGAGCATGATGCCCACCACCACCAGCATCAGCCCCATGACCGACAGGAACAGCGCCGCGAGATTGACCGGCAGCACCGCCTGCACCGCGGTGCGCATCTCGGCGTCCGATAGCCCCGCGCGGCGCAGCCGCCAGACCTTGAGAATGCACCAGACGAGCCCCGCGAGCCCGGCGAGAGAGACCGCCGCGCCGCCCCAGACCAGCATTTCCATCGTGCGCCCTCCGTCGGTTTCGCGTGTTGCCGCCTGCGGTTAGGCCAAAGCGGCACTCTGCGCAAGGGGCGCGGGCGCGATCGCGCTTGCGCGGCGCGCGCGACGGCGATAGTCAGGCGGCCTGACCCAGACCGGAGGCCTTTCATGAACGACATGACGTCCGACGCCGCCCATCGCGTCACCGCAGACGAGTTGCGCCAGTTCATCGAGCGTTTCGAGCGGCTGGAGGCCGAGAAGAAGGACATCGCCGACCAGCAGAAAGAGGTGATGGCCGAAGCCAAGGCGCGCGGCTACGACACCAAGGTGATGCGCAAGGTGATCGCGCTGCGCAAGCGCGACCGGGACGATATCGCCGAGGAAGAGGCGGTGCTGGAGATGTACAAGGAAGCGCTCGGCATGAGCTGAGCGGGGCCGTGCGCGGCGCTCAACCGGGCCGCTCTTGGCGGGGCGGGCGGAAGGCGAGGCGCATCTGCTTTTCCGTCTCGATCAGCACGAAGAACACGACCCCGACCCCCAGGATCACCGCGCCCTCTGCGAGCGGCACCGGCGCGGTACCGAAAATCCGTTGCAGGGGCGGCAGGTAGGTGATGGCGAATTGCGCGCCGGTGACGAAGATCACGCAGGCCCAGACGATCGGTGTCCCACGCGCCGCCGCCCATGTCAGCGACGGTCCGTGCAGGCTTCGGATGTAGAACAGATAGAGGATTTCCAGCACCACCAGCATGTTCATTGCCATGGTCTGTGCCAGTGCCAGCGGATGGCCGGCATCTGTGGCATAGGCGAAGATGCCGAAGACGGCGGCGAGAAACAGCACCGAGACGAAGACGATCTGCCAGATCAGCCCACGCGCGAGCAGCGGCTCGCCCCTCGGGCGGGGCTGGCGGCGCATCGTGCCGGGCTCGGGCGGCTCGAAGGCCAGTGCGAGGCCCAGCGTAACGGCGGTGATGAGGTTGATCCACAGGATCTGCACCGCCGTGATCGGCAGCGCCATGCCCGCGAAGAGGGCGGTGATGATGGTCATCGCCTCGCCCGCGTTGGTGGGCAGGGTCCAGCTTATGACCTTCTTGATGTTGTCGTAGACGGTGCGCCCCTCGCGCACCGCCGCCGCGATCGAGGCGAAATTGTCATCGGCCAGCACCAGTTCGGCGGCCTCCTTGGCCGCCGCGCTGCCCTTGAGCCCCATGGCGATGCCCGCGTCCGCGCGCTTGAGCGCGGGGGCATCGTTGACGCCGTCGCCGGTCATCGCCACGGTGAGACCGCGCGATTGCAGCGCGGTCACCAGCCGCAGCTTGTCCGCCGGAGAGGTGCGCGCGAAGATGTCGGTCTGCGTCGCCGCGTCGGCGAGGGCGGCATCGTCCATCGCCTCGAGATCGGCACCGGTGAGCACGCGGTCGTGATTCTGCAGCCCCACCTGTGCGGCGATGGCGCGGGCGGTGGCGGCGTGGTCGCCGGTGATCATCTTCACGCGGATGCCCGCGGCGCGGCATTCGGCCACCGCCGCGATGGCCTCGGGGCGGGGCGGGTCGATCAGGCCGACGAGCGCGACGAGGGTGAGATGCCCGTCGAGATCGCCAGGGCGGAGCGCGTCCTGCCCCGCCTTGGCTGCGCGCGTGGCCACCGCGATCACCCGCTGCCCGTCGGCGGCGAGCGTCTCGACCGTTTCGTGCCAATTCGCGGTGTCGAGCGGGGCCGTGCCACCATCCTCCGTGCGCTGTGTACCGCAGAGCGCGAGCACCGCCTCGGGCGCGCCCTTGACGTGGATGCAAGCGCGCCCCGCCCCGTCATGGTCGAGCGTTGCCATGTAGCGGTGCGCGGCGTCGAAGGGGATGGCGTCGCGCCGCGCCCAGCCGCCGAAGGGCGTGGTTCCCTCGCCGGTGATCTTGCCCGCGAGCGCGCGCAAGGCCCCCTCCATCGGATCGCCCTCAACGCGCCAGCCCCCCTCTGGACCGTGCAGCACCGCGTCGTTGCACAGCCCCGCCACGCGCGCGGCCTCCTCAAGGGTGGCACGCGTCTCGCCGTCGATGTCGAGAGTGCCCACGGGGGCATAGCCCTCGCCGGTCACCTTGTGAACGCGCCCGGTGGTGGCGAGCGTCGCGGCCATCATCTCGTTGCGGGTGAGCGTGCCGGTCTTGTCGGTGCAGATGACCGAGACCGAGCCCAGCGTCTCGATCGCGGGCAGGCGGCGGACGATGGCGTTGCGCCTTGCCATGGCCTGCACGCCCACGGCGAGCGTGATGGTGAGCACCGCCGGCAGGCCCTCGGGGATGGCCGCGACAGACAAGCCCACCACCGCCATGAACAGATCGGCAAAGCCCATGTGGCCGACGAAATAGCCATAGGCCAGCAGCGTGCCCGCGACGATCAGGATGAACACCGTGAGCCAGCGCGCGAAGCGGTCTATCTGCTCCACGAGCGGGGTGGTCAGCACCTCGACCTTGCCCAGCATGCCGCTGATGCGCCCGATCTGCGTGTCGCCGCCTGTCTCGCTGACCACGCCGTGCCCGGTGCCCGCTGCAACGAGCGTGCCGGAAAAGAGCATCGGGGTGCGGTCGCCGAGCGGGGCGTCGGTGTCGACCGGCGCGCAGCCCTTGTCCACCGGCACCGATTCGCCGGTAAGGATCGCCTCGCCCGCCTTGAGCCCGTTGGCGCGGATCAGGCGCAAGTCGGCGGGAACGAGATCGCCTGCCTCCACGAGCACGATGTCGCCGGGCACCAGATCGCTTGCCTCGACGGTGATGCGGTGGCCGTCGCGCAGCACCGCCGCGCGCGGGGCGAGCATTTCGCGGATCGCAGCCATCGCCTGTTCGGCGCGGCCCTCCTGCACGAAGCCGATCACCGCGTTGACGACCACGACCGCGAGAATCACCCCGGTATCCACCCAGTGCCCCAGCGCCGCCGTGACCGCCGCTGCGCCGATCAGCACGTAGATCAGCACGTTGTGGAACTGCGCGAGCAGGCGCAGCAGCGGACCGCGTCCGGGCGGATCGGGCAGGCGATTCGGGCCGTGGCGGGCGAGACGGCGGGCAGCCTCGTCTCTGCTCAGCCCCGCGGGCGTTCCGCCGAGTGCGTCAAGCGCGCTTTCGGTTGTCCTGTCGTGCATGGTGATCCCCAGATTCGGTGGCGGACCGGTGGGCCGGTCCGCGCGGCGACGATACATGACCTGGCCCTTGCAGGGAATTGACACAAGTCAGTGTCATCCCCGCCCATGACAGCGATACTCGGACGCGCGGGTGTGGCCTGTCGTTGCCTCCCCGCTGACCGTAAAGGAGAGTTCCGCATGACCCGCACGCCCGCCCGCCGCAAGACCCGCGAGGACGCGCCGCAGGACGCTCTGACCCCGCCTGCCGAGGTTCCGCAGGTGCCCGCGCCAGCCGAAGGCGCGCGCCCCGACCGGGCGGAGCCGCACCTGCACGCCGCGCTCGACCGCGCCACGATGGCCAGCCTCGCGCGGTTTACCGCCGGGCTGTCGCCCCACGCGATGATTGACGCCTGGAGCGATTGGGCCATGCACCTTGCCCGTGCGCCGGGGCGGCAACTGGAACTGGCGGAGCGGGCGCAGGAGAACGGGATGAAGCTGGCGCAATACGCCGCCGCGCAGATGACCGGGAAGGCACCGGACAAGCCCTTTGCGCCCGGGCGCTATGATACGCGCTGGACGCATGAGGGCTGGGACAGGGCGCCCTTCGCGCTCTGGCAGCAGGGGTTTCTCGCCACGCAGGACTGGTGGGAGGCGGCCACCTCGAACCTGCGTGGATTGCGCAAGCAGAACGCGGACCGGACCGGCTTCATCATGCGGCAGCTTCTCGACAGCGTGTCGCCGTCGAATTTCCCTCTCGGCAACCCGGAAATCATCGAGAAGACTCGCGCTACCGCCGGGCGCAATCTGCTCGAGGGGGCCGCGCATTATGCCGATGACGCCAGCCACATTCTCGCGCAGGAGCATCGCACCGTGCCAAAGGAATTCGCCCTTGGCAAGGTGCTGGCCGCGACACCGGGCAAGGTGGTGTGGCGCAACGAGCTGATGGAGCTGATCCAGTATTCGCCTACCACCGAGGAGGTGCAGGCCGAGCCGGTGCTGATCGTGCCGGCGTGGATCATGAAATACTACATCCTCGATCTTTCGCCCGAGAATTCCTTTATTCGCTGGCTGGTGGGGCAGGGGCACACAGTGTTCTGCATCTCTTGGCGCAACCCGGGGGCCGAGCACGCCGAGCTGTCGCTGGAGGATTACCGCACGCAGGGGATCATGCAGGCGCTCGACGTGATCAACGACATCGTGCCAGGCCAAAAGGTGCACGCCAACGGCTATTGCCTCGGTGGCACGCTACTGGCCATCGCGGCGGCGGCGATGGCGCGCGATTGTGACGACCGCCTCGCCTCTGTCACGCTGATGGCCGCGCAGGTGGACTTCGTCGAGGCGGGCGAGTTGCTGCTGTTTCTCGACGAGAGCCAAGTGGCCTTTCTGGAGGACCTGATGTGGTCGCAGGGCTATCTGGACCGGCCGCAGATGTCGGGTGCCTTCGCCGCCATCCGGTCGGAGGACCTGATCTGGTCGCGCGCCGTGCGCCGCTATTTCCTGGGCGAGCCAGACCTGCCCACCGATGTCTCCGTCTGGGTCAACGACACGACGCGGATGCCCGCAAGGATGCATTCGGAATACCTGCGCGGCATCTTTCTCGAGAACCGCATTTCGGCGGGGCGCTTTGCTGTCGAGGGCCGGGTGATCGCGCTCAAGGACATTTCCGTGCCGATCTTTGTCGTGGGCACTGAGACCGACCACATCGCGCCGTGGCGGTCAGTCTACAAGACCGCGCTGTTCACCGATTGCGACCTGCATTTCCTGCTCACCAAGGGCGGCCATAACGGTGGCGTCCTGTCCGAACCCGGCCACAGGGGGCGGCATTACCGGATCGGCCACAGGCCCGCCGGGGCGCATTACCGCGACCCCGACACGTGGCTGGCGACGCATGATCCGGTGGCGGGCTCGTGGTGGCCGGAATGGGGGCGTTGGCTGATGCGCCACAGCAGTGGCGCGGTACCCGCGCCCGGCAGTCATCAGGGCTATCCCGCCCTCGCGGACGCACCGGGGACGTATATCCATCAGACCTGAGGCATCTGCTGATCGGGTTGGCATGATCCCCCGCGCATCCTGTCGGAGCGTTTTGTCTGCGACTGACCGCCCGTCAAGGTCGCGCGCCCGTCCTCGCGCCATTGCGGCAGGCCGCCGTCCATGCGCCGCGCGTTAAAACCGCGGTTTCACAACAGGGCCACGGTCTGATGGGCGTAGATTCAATAGCGCCCCCGGCAATAGGCGGGGATGTCAGCCTCGGGGTCAAGCGTGGGCAGAAGCCGGTCGAGATCGGCCAGTGCGGTGTTGCGCGCTCTGCACCAAGGCGGGGAAGGAGACGCCAGAGGGGATCTACAATATCGAGCAGATGCTGCGCTATGCCTCAGATTTCGTCGCGCAGCGGAATGATCTGTTGCACGATTCCCACGAGAACCAGGTAGACGCTGGTGACCACCAGCCCCCAATGTGCCCAGCTTTCAGGGTCGAAATGCACCCAGGCCGCCCAGCCCGCGAAAAATGTCCACGCCAGCGCCATCGGCAGCGACAGCCAGCGCCAGCGTTCGGTGCGAACCGGGTGGATGAATTTCAGCGGCAGGAACATCGCCACCGCCAGCACCGTCACGAGCGCAAGGATTATCCAGGTTGCGGGCTCGACCGCGAACAGCACGAGCACCAGCATGTTCCAGCAGCCAGGGAAGCCGGAAAAGGAATTGTCCAGCGTCTTCATCCGGCTATCGGCGAAATACATGGCGCTGGCATAGGTGATGACGATGATCGCCACCCATCCCGTCCAGCCCGGCAGCAGATCGGATTTGAACAGCGCGAAGGCCGGAATGAACACGTAGGTAAGGTAGTCGATGATGAGATCGAGCAGTACGCCATCGAATTCCGGTGCGGTGGTCTGCACGTGGTACTTGCGCGCCAGCGGCCCGTCGATGCCATCGACGGCAAAGGCCACCACGAGCCATAGGAACATCAATTCCCATTCGCGGTCGATCGCGGCGAGCATCGCGAGCATCGC
The DNA here is from genome assembly GCF_002925845.1 of Roseovarius nitratireducens. Lineage (GTDB taxonomy): Bacteria > Pseudomonadota > Alphaproteobacteria > Rhodobacterales > Rhodobacteraceae > Roseovarius > Roseovarius nitratireducens. The sequence continues at coordinate 90,940 of NZ_PDNI01000058.1, forward strand.
GAAAACCGCGCCGGTGGCGGTGAACAAGTGGACGAGCAGGCCGCGGTGATGAGGTGTCATGGCTTTTTCATGCCCCAAGCACCGGGGTTTTGCAAAGCGAAACCCGGCCCCATTTCAGGGGCCGGGCCGGAAATAGTGTGCGCTGGCGCGCGGATGCGCAGATACGCGACCGCTCAGTTCGAGACGCGGACCTCTTCGACCGGGTAGGCCAGCATGTCTTGCGCCTCCCACGAGACGTGGCAATCGTGGCAGAAGCTCTGCTTGATCTTCATCGGCTTGCCGTTGGGCATCAGCGCCGAGTAGATCCAGTCCCCGGCGTCGGGGGCCGCGCCCTCCTCGCCCTTGGTCATGATGAAGAGCGGGCCGGGGCGGGCCGTTTTCTTCTTGGTCGAGATGGTGATGCTTTCCTTGGCGAGCACCGAGCCGGCGGGCATGTCCACGCCCTCGGTGGCGAACTTGAGGTATTGCTCGGCGGCTACGTCATTGGCAAAGGTCAGCAGCAGGCGGCTGCCGTGTGCGCCCTGCACCGCCGGACGGGTGCCGGTCACCGTCCAGTCGCGGTAGGCGGTGGCAACCTCGTTGCCGTCCTTGGCATAGCCCTCGGCCATCTTGTCCGAGAGGCAGGTGTAGATCTCGTTGATCGCCGCCGCGTCGAGATCGAACGGATCCTCGACATCGGCCTTGCAGGTGCTGGCGGCGGCCGAATGCCCCAGCATGACGCTGATGGCGAGGGTGGCTGCGGCAAAAAGCTGGCGTTTCATTAGGGTGGTACTCCGTTTCCTGACGTGACTTGCAATGCGTCCGGGACGGAGGGTGGCATATCTCGGCTGTAATTGAACCTAACACTTGCGTGAGGGTGGGCGCACCTCAGCCGCCTCCCTGCGGGTGGGCGCGGGCGTAGACCTCCATCAGGCGCGCGGTGTCGACGCCGGTATAGGCTTCTGTGGTCGACAGCGACGCGTGGCCCAGCAATTCCTGGATCGCGCGCAAATCGCCCCCGGCGTTGAGCAGGTGAGTGGCAAAGCTGTGGCGCATCGCGTGGGGTGTGGCCGAGGCCGGCAGGCCGAGTTGCGCACGGGTCTGCGCCATCGCCCTTTGCACGGCGCGCGCGCCCAGACGCCGCCCGCGCACCCCAAGGAAGAGCGGGCCGCGATCGGTGATCGGGAACGGGCAGAGCCGCGCGTAGGCGGCCACCGCGTCGCGCGCGGGCGCGATCACCGGCACCAGCCGTTCCTTGCCGCCCTTGCCGGTGATGCGCAGCGTGTCGCCGAGGGGCTGCGCGGCTCCATCGAGCCCCAGCGCCTCGGAAATGCGCAATCCGCAGCCGTAGAGCAGCGTCACCACGGCCGTGTCGCGTGCCGCGATCCAAGGCTCTGGCGCGTCCGTCTCCAGCGTGTCGAGCACATCCCGCGCGGCGTCCACCGACAGCGGGCGGGGCAGTTTGCGCAGGTATTTGGGCGCGCGCGCCGAGAGCACCGCGGTGGGCTCGAATCCCTCGCGCTCGGACAGCCAGCGGTAAAAGCTCTTGATCGCCGAGATGCGGCGGGCGAGCGAGCGGGGGCCAAGCCCGGCGGCGCGCTCATGCGCCATGAAGGCGCGCATGTCGGCGGTGGTGATGCGCGCGAGCGCCCCGAGGCCCTGCGTCTGCCCGTGATGGCCGGTCATGAAGGTCAGGAACGCGCGCAGGTCGCGCGCGTAGGCGTCGATCGTGTGCTCGGCGGCGCCATCGAGCGCCTTGATGGCGGCCAGCCAATCGGCCAGCGCCGCCCGGGCGGCGACGGAGATCACGACAGCCAGCGGCGCATCACCCTCTCGAACACGCCGGCGAAGAAGGCCAGAAGATCGCTGCCCTGCTGCGGGCTGAACTGGTGCGGGTCCTCGGCGCCCATCACCAGCATCCCCGGCAGCCGGTCGGCCCCGAAATCCAGAAGCAGGCACGCCTCGGAGCGGATATGCTGCGCGGTGCGGCCATAGACGCGGCCGTCGCCCTCGTCGAGCTGGCGCAGCGTGACCTGCCGCGTGGGCGCATCGCGCCCGCCGGTGAGGTAGCCGCGGATGAAGCCCGGCTCGGCCACCGACAGCACGTTGCCGAGGCGGCGCACCGCCGGGTCGTCGTCGTTCTGCACCGATTCGAGCACCAGCCGCATGGCGTCCACGCGCAGGATATGGGCCACCTCGCCGTCAAGGTCGCGCAGGAAGCTCTCGAACTCGACCGGATCGAGCATCCGCAGGATGGCACGGTGCACCTGGTTGGTGCCGGCGAGGTTTTCGTAGGCGGCGGCAATCACCGCGCGGTGGGTTTCCTCGAGCCGGTCGAGCCGCGCCTCGAGCCGATCCATGGCGATGCCGCGCATATCGACGATGTTGGTGCCCATCTCGCGCTCGTTGGCGGCGATGAGGGCGCGCATCAGGTCGGTGTCGTCGAGGATCACGTCCGGCTCGGAGATAATCCGCTCGCGCAGGGTATCGTCGATGCGGGGCTTGCTGCTCATCGCTGCCTCATTCGCTTGTTTTGCAGCACACTAGCAGAAGCCGCCGCGGAATGCCGCAAGAAAATGCGGTGTCGGGGTGTGTCAGCCTTGGGCCCTAGGACGACGGGGGCGGTTCAGAGGATCTTCTGCCCGGTCTTTTCCCAGTCGGCCATGAAGGCGGCGAGGCCCTTGTCGGTGAGGGGGTGGGCGGCCATCGCCTTGATGACGGCGGGGGGCGCGGTCATCACGTCGGCGCCGATCATCGCCGATTGAAAGGCATGGTTTACCGTGCGGATCGAGGCCGCGAGGATCTGCGTCTCGAACCCGTAATTGTCGTAGATCTGGCGGATGTCAGAGATGATCTGCATCCCGTCGAGGTTGATGTCATCGAGCCGCCCGATGAAGGGCGAGATGAAGGTCGCCCCTGCCTTGGCCGCCAACAGCGCCTGATTGGCGGAAAAGCACAGCGTCACGTTGACCATGTTGCCCTCGCCCGAGAGCACCTTGCACGCGCGGAGCCCGTCCCAGGTGAGCGGCACCTTGACGGCGATGTTGGGGGCGATCTCGGCCAGCTTGCGGCCCTCGGCGATCATCTCGTCGGCCTTTAGCGCCACGACCTCGGCGCTGACCGGGCCATCGACCATGTCGGCGATCTCCTTGGTCACTTCGAGGATGTCGCGCCCCGATTTGAGGATCAGCGAGGGGTTGGTGGTGACGCCATCGACCATGCCGAGATCGTTGAGCTCGGCGATCTGGGCGGTGTCTGCGGTATCGACGAAGAATTTCATGGGGCGGCCCTCTCTGGCGGGTTGGGTTGTTTCACCCCCGGCTTTACCGCATAGACGGGGAGGCCGAAACCCCGCAAACCCGGCCCGGAGGAGCCTGTCGCGCGTGAGCCAGAGCTGCGATTTCGAGAGAGGGGCGTTGGTGGCGGTGCTGACCGCGCAGCCATTGGGCGGCACGCTCGACTATCTCGCGCCCGAGGGCGGCTGCGATGCGGGCGATTTCGTCGAGGTGCCGCTGGGGCCGCGGCGCGTGCTGGGCGTGGTCTGGGGGCCGGGCGCGGGCGGTTTTGACCTGGCCAAGGCCAAGGCGGTGAGCCGGGTGCTCGACCTCGCGTCGATGGATGCGGCGATGCGCGGGTTCCTGGAGCGCGCGGCGGCCTACACGCTGACACCGCTGCCGGCGATGCTGCGGCTGGCCACGCGCGCGCCGCGGCTGATGGACCCGCCCGGCGCGCAAAAGGTCTATCGCCCCGGCGATGCCACGCCCGCCCGGATGACCGACGCGCGCGCCCGCGTGCTGGCGGTGCTGCGCGAGCATGGTGGCATGGGGTTCGGCCTGAGCGATCTGTGCGATCTGGCGGGGGTCTCGGGCAGCGTGGTAAAGGGGCTGGTGGCGCAAGGCGCGCTGATCGAGGCGGAGGCCCCGCGCGACGCGCCCTATCCAAGGCTCGATCCCGACCGCCCCGGCCATGCCTTGAACGAGGATCAGGCGGCGGCCGCAGCGGCGCTGTGCGAGGGCGTGCGTGCGGGCGGCTATGGCACCACGCTGCTGCGCGGCGTCACCGGGTCGGGCAAGACCGAGGTTTACCTGGACGCGGTGGCCGAAACCCTGCGGCAGGGGCGACAGGCGCTGGTGCTGCTGCCGGAGATCGCGCTGACCACGGAATTCATCGACCGGGTGGAGGCGCGGTTCGGGGCAAAGCCCGCCGAGTGGCATTCGGGCGCGGGGCAGGCCGAACGGCGGCGTATCTGGAAGATGGCCGGCGAAGGCGGCGTGCAGCTTGTGGTGGGGGCGCGCTCGGCGCTGTTTCTGCCGTTCCGCGATCTGGGGCTGATCGTGGTGGATGAGGAGCACGACCCCTCCTACAAGCAGGAGGATGGCGTGCTCTACCACGCGCGCGACATGGCCGTGCTGCGGGCCTCTCTGGGGGGCGCGCGGGTGGTGCTGGCCTCGGCCACGCCGTCCCTGGAAAGCTGGGCCAATGCCGAGGCCGGGAAATACAACCGGCTGGACCTCGCGGCGCGGTTCGGAGTTGCAACGCTGCCACGGATGGGCGCCATCGACATGCGCGCCGAGGCGCTGCCCGCGAGCCGATGGGTGTCACCCACCTTGCGCGCGGCGGTGACTGCAAGGTTGGCGGCGGGGGAGCAGGCGATGCTGTTTCTCAACAGGCGCGGCTATGCGCCGGTCACCGTGTGCCGGGCCTGCGGGCACCAGATCGGCTGCGAGCACTGCGACGCGCGCATGGTCGAGCACCGGTTCCAGAACCGGCTGGTCTGTCACCAGTGCGGCGAGAGCGCAGCCCTGCCCGCGGCCTGCCCGTCCTGCGGCGCCGAGGGGCGGCTCGCCGCCGTGGGGCCGGGGGTGGAGCGGCTGGCCGAGGAGGCGGGCGCGCTTTTCCCCGAGGCGCGGATCGCGGTGCTGTCGTCGGACCTCTTCGGCTCGGCCCGGGCCTTGAAGGAGCAAATCGCCGAGATCGCGGCGGGGGCGGCGGATATCGTTATCGGCACGCAACTCGTGGCAAAAGGGCACAACTTTCCTTTGCTGACGCTGGTGGGGGTGATCGACGCCGATCTCGGTCTTCAGGGCAGCGACCTGCGCGCCGCCGAGCGCACCTTTCAGCTCATGCGGCAGGTGGCGGGGCGGGCGGGGCGCGCCGAGCGGGAAGGGGTGGCGCTGTTGCAGACGCACCAGCCGGAGCATCCGGTGATCCGCGCGATCCTCGGCGGTGACGAGGAGGGATTCTGGCGCGCCGAGGCGGGGGCGCGGCGGCAGGCGGGCGTGCCGCCTTATGGGCGCATGGCGGGGATCATCCTGTCCTCGCCGGATGCGCGTGCGGCGTTCGATCTGGGCCAGACACTCGCGCGCAATGCCGCGCCGCTCAGGGCGGCAGGGGCCGAGGTGTTCGGCCCCGCGCCTGCGCCCATTGCCCGCATCCGGGGGCGGCACCGGGTGCGGCTATTGGTCAAGGCGCCCAAGGGTGCGCCGCTTCAAGAAGCCATCGCGCGCTGGATCGCGCCGGTGAAGCTGCCCGCGCAGATGCGGCTGGCGGTGGATATCGATCCGCAGAGTTTCTATTGAGGGGACCAGAAAACCGGTATCGGTATCGCGTCGGTATCCTGTCGGTATCGCGCCGGTGCGCGGTGTTGCAAAACGCGGTTTCGTGAATAGGTGACTGACTTGAAATCGGACCGAAGGAGGGCCCCATGACCGACCGGACGACAAGCATCGAGAACCTGCAGACCGCGCTGTCGATGGAATTGACGGCGGTGCATCAATACCTGCTGCATGCCCACACGCTGGAAAATTGGGGCATCGACAAGCTGGCCGTGAAGATGCGCGAGGAGATGCACGAAGAGCTGGGCCATGCCGGGGCGTTCATCGACCGGATCATGTTCCTCGGCGGCGTGCCCAAACTGGAGGCCGCCAAGACCCCGAACAAGGCCGAGAGCCTCAAGGCGCTGTTCGAGGCCGACAAGACAGAGGAAGCCGGGGCCATCGAGTTCTATACCAAGGCCGCGCGGCAGGCGTTCGAGAGTGACGATATCGGCACGCGGGCACTGTTCGAGCGGATCGTGCAGGACGAGGAGGGCCACTGGGAATGGCTCGACCTGCAACTCGACCTGTTGCGCAAGATGGGCGAGCCGGCCTTCATGGCCAATTACATGAGCGGCACGAGCGCAGATCAGGGCGCGGGCTGACGGCGGCGCGGCTGTCATCCTCCGGCTTGGCCGGGGGATCTCGTGGTAAGAGGAGAGCCTCGGGTCAAGCCCGGGGATGACGCCTGGTCGCTTTCTTGAAAAGAAAGCGGTCCGAAATCTTTTGAAGATTTCGGGCGGACGAGGTCGCGGCCTCTCGCCAAGGCCGCGACTTGGGCGTAAGGAATGCGCATGAATGCGCAATTCCCCCTTGGCCGGGCGCGGGATCTGCCCGTCTGGCGACGCCCCGTGACGCTGCTCTTCCTCATGGCCGCTGCGATGCCGGTGGCCTTTGCCACATGGTCGGCGCTGCTCAACAATTTCGTCATAGAAATGGCCGGGTTCGACGGCTCGGACATCGGCTGGCTGCACACGGTGCGGGAAATCCCCGGCTTTTTCGCCATCGGGGTGATCGCGCTCATCATGTTCATGCACGAGCAGGTGCTGGGCCTGGTGTCGCTGCTGCTGTTGGGGGTGGCCACGGCGTTCACCGCGCAGTTTCCCTCCTTGGGCGGGATTCTCACCATCACCATGCTCAGCTCGATCGGGTTTCACTATTTCGAGACGGTGAACCAGTCGTTGCAACTGCAATGGCTCGACAAGCTGCGCGCACCGCAGATGCTGGGATGGCTGCTGGCTGCGGGGTCCGGCGCCACGCTGGTGGCCTATGTGCTGATCGTGCTGACGTGGCGGGCGTTCGATCTGAATTACAACCTCGTCTACATGGTGGCGGGCGGGTTCACCGCCTGCGTCGCGGTGTTCTGCCTGCTCGCCTATCCGCGCTTCGAGGCGCCGAACCCGCAGGTCAAGAAGATGGTGCTGCGCCGCCGCTACTGGCTCTATTACGCGCTGCAATTCATGGCCGGCGCGCGGCGCCAGATATTCGTGGTCTTCGCAGGCTTCATGATGGTCGAGCGGTTCGGTTTCGAGGTGCACGAGGTGACCGCGCTGTTCATGATAAACCTCGTGATCAACATGGTGGCAGCCCCCCTGATGGGCCGGGCGGTATTCCGCTATGGGGAGCGCAATACGCTGATATTCGAATATGTGGGGCTGGCACTGGTATTCCTCGCCTATGGCGGCATCTACATGTTCGGCTGGGGGGTGGTACTGGCCGCCGGGCTTTACGTGGTGGATCACGTGTTGTTCTCGCTGGCGCTGGCGCTCAAGACCTATTTCCAGAAGATCGCCGATCCCGGCGACATCGCCCCCACCGCCGCCGTGGCCTTTACCATCAACCATATCGCCGCTGTGTTCCTGCCCGCCGCGCTGGGCTATCTGTGGCTGGTGTCACCGGCCTGGGTGTTCGTGATGGCCGCCGGGATGGCCGTGGTGTCGCTGATGCTGGCGCTGATGATCCCGCGCCACCCCGAACCGGGGTATGAAACCATTCTGGCAGGCTTTGTGCCGAAACCCGCAGAATGATGTCAGAGCCAGTACCCGCGCAGGGCAAAGGCAATCACGGCTGCAGCGATAGCGAGATTCAGGGTCCAAAAGGCGCGGATGATGCGTTGGCGGCTGGTTCGGTCAGTCATAGCTGAACTGCTCTGAAAGGATATGGCGGGCGGGCACGCCCATCTCCAAAAGCGCGGTTTCGACCATATGCAGCATCGGCGGCGGACCGCACAGGATAAAAACCCACGCCTGCCGCGCGTTCTCGTCAATGTAGCGCTCAAGCAGGTCCCGGCGGACAAAACCGGTTTCTCCGGTCCAGCCATCCGGGGGGTCGGATAGCACATGCACAAGCGTGAGCGGTGTGTCTCTCGCCATCTGGCTCAACTCTTCGCCATGGACGATCTGCCCGGTATGCCTGTTGCCGTATATCAGCAGGCGCGGGCGCGGGTCCTCTGCTGCGTTCAAGGCACGCAGATGTGACAGCGTCGGAGCAATGCCAACCCCGCCCGCGATCAGGCACAGGCCTGCGGCGCTCTCATGCCCTTTTAGCGTCAGGGCACCGAACGGCGCGTCTACATAGGCGTGGGTGCCGGCCTCGACGTCACCAATGTGATTGGTGAAATCTCCCAGTTCCTTGATCACGAAGCGCAACTCGGATCCGTCGCTGGGTGCCGAGGCGATCGAGAACGGGTTTTCATTCAACGAAAAAGCGTTCCGCCCGATGCTGATCCAGGCAAAATGCCCGGGGGCATAGCGCAGGCCGTCATGCCCCTCTGGCACAAGCCGCAATTCCCATGTCCGGTCGGCCAGCTTGCGCACCCGGCTGACCCGCCAAAGATGCGCGCGCTTCCAGATCGGCTTGATCACGTAGACCCAGAGCAACGAGAGAACCGCGATGCCGAGCAGACTGCCCCAGACCCAGGTCAACACCGGCTCACGGCTATATTGCCCGGCCCGCGTGGCGTGCAGTATGCCCAGGGCCGCCACGATCAGCGCCATCACCCCATGCGTCAGACGCCAATGCTCATGGCGGTACAATGCATCGCGACCGATCGCCATCACCATCAGGGCCCCCAGCAGAAGCCAGGCGACGATTCCAGGCCAGAGACCATCAAACCCGAAATCCAGCGCGCCCGAGCCCGGCGGCAACTGGCGGGGATCAAGGCTTTGCTGTCCCCGATAGAGAAACGGATGCAGGACGATCAGAACTGCCGCCGACCGTGCCAGCAACTGGTGCAGCCGCATCGTGACATCCATCCCGATGTTGCCCGAGATCGACCGGAAACGCCCCGACAGCACAAATTCAACCAAGAGGATGGCAAGCCCCGCCATGCCGGCGCCAGCGGCCAGTTCATCCCACACGCCCCGCGGCGGCTGGCCCTGCACCGTGGCCAGCGCCAGCGGCGTGCAGACCACCAGGATATAGAAAAGGAAAAGAACGGCTGCGGGCATCGGAATTCCATCTGAGTTCTAGTTGTCCGGAAGCAGGCGTGTTCCATCGACCTGTCTTCGATACCATACGCGCCGCTGCCGCTTGCGGCTACTGCGGTATCGTGTCACGAAATTCATTCGATCAACAGCTTTTATACGGACCTCTTATGACAAAGACCTATACCGCGCTCACCACGCTCGGCGACAAATCACAGGCCGAGGCGCTCGCCGAGGCGCTGGAGAGGCTGACACCCGAACCGACCGGCGTCGGTGCCTTCGAGATGGAGGACGGATCGGGCCTGTGGGAGATCGGCGCCTATTTTGAGGAGGCCCCTGATGCCGTCGCCCTCGACCTGCTGGCGGCGGCGCATGGCGCGCGTCCCTTTACCGTGTCGGAACTGCCCGAGATCGACTGGGTCGCCAAGGTGCGGCGCGAGTTGAGCCCAGTCGAGGCGGGGCGGTTTTTCGTTTATGGCAGCCATGACGCGGATCGCGTGCCGGAGGGATGCGAGCCGCTGCTGATCGAGGCGTCGATGGCGTTCGGCACCGGGCATCACGGCACCACGCTTGGCTGTCTTCGGGCGCTCGACCGGTTGGCGGCGGACGGCTTCGAGGGCAAGTCGGTGCTGGACCTCGGCTGTGGCACCGCCGTTCTGGCGATGGCGGCGGCGCGCATCTGGCCCGCCGTGATTCTGGCCTCGGATATCGACGCGGTGGCGGTGGAGGTGGCCGAGGCAAACCTGGCGGCCAACGCGCTGACAGGCCGCGTGACGTGTGTCGAGGCCGAGGGGCTCGACCACCCGGTGCTGCGCGGCGCGGCGCCCTTTGACCTGATCTTTGCCAATATCCTCAAGGGGCCTCTGCTGGCGCTTGCGCCGGGGATCACCGAAGCCCTCGCGCCCAGGGGCAGGGTGATTCTGTCGGGGCTGCTCAACGAGCAGGCCGCGGAGGTGATCGCGGTTTATTCAGAGCTTGGAAACAGTCTCGAACATCACGAAGAGATTGGTGACTGGTCAACCCTGACAATGTCTAAAAGTCACTGAAAATATGTCGAAATCTGGCCGAAGCGAGAGGTCTGCCCAGTTATTGCCACATTTCGACCGCAGAATTATCGCATCGCGGTGGGGGCCGTTTCTGCGGGACTGAGGCGATGTCTGATGCCACTCGGAATTTCAACGCCCGCCTGCGCCGGATCGACGAGTCGCACGCCCGGCTGGGACGAGGCTATGTCGGCAAGGTACGGCCGGACGGTCTGATCGTTTTCGCGCCGCGCCGCCGCCGACGGATGATCCCGCTACGCGGCGTTCTCTACCTCTTGGTTGGCTTTGTCTTCTTCAAGGCGGTCGTGCTCGCGCATCTGGGTGGAGACACCTACGAGGCGCGGATTGCGCGGTTGGCCGAGGGTCATGTGCTCGAACAGGCGGGTGCAATGATCATGCACCCCGACGCGCTGACACGGTGGGTGGCCGGATACCTGGCACCGGTCCTGCGCTGAGCCGGGCGGACAGGCACGAAAAAGCCCCGCGCGGACCATGTCCGCACGGGGCGCGTGCGATCCTGTGGTGGCCTGCGCGCTCAGAAGCTGCGGGCGACCCGGTCGATATCGCCGCGGCTCAGGCCGATATCGTCAAGCTCGCGATCCGAAAGCTGGGCGAGCGCCGTGCGCGTGGCGCGGCGGTCGTTCCACGAGATCACGGCCTCGACGATGCGAGAGAGCAGGCCGAAGGCGGGGCGGGGGTGCGCGTGGGCGCGGGGGGTGTCGATGAGTGCCATGTGCGTCGTTCCTTGATACGGGGGGGGCTATCGGGGCAACCCGTTTGTATAGTGCAGCTAATCGGGGCAACCGGTCCGCGCAAGCTGGGGTTTCTGCATAGTCCTTATGCAATTCCTGCAACGCTCGACGCGGTCCCGGCCCGCGCATTGTGCTTGGTTGTCGTTCACGTTTCGTGCTATTGAGGCGAAAACCGAAGCGGGCAGGGCAGACATGCGGGTATTGGGCATCGACCCGGGATTGCGGAACCTCGGATGGGGCGTGATCGAGGTGCAGGGCAGCCGCCTGAGCCACATCGCCAACGGCGTATGCCATTCGGTGGGCGACGATCTGGGCGCGCGGCTGTTGTCGCTCTACGAGCAACTGGGCGATATCGTTCACCGCTATGATCCGCAGGCGGCGGCGGTGGAGCAGACCTTTGTCAACAAGGACGGGGCGGGCACGCTCAAGCTGGGGCAGGCGCGGGGCGTGGCGCTGCTGGTGCCCGCGCAATACGGGCTGACGGTGGGGGAATACTCGCCCAACCGGGTGAAGAAGACGGTGGTGGGCGTGGGCCATGCCGCCAAGGAGCAGGTCGCGCACATGGTGCGGGTGCAGCTTCCCGGCGTGGTGCTGGCGGGGCCCGACGCGGCGGACGCGCTGGCGGTGGCGATCTGCCACGCGCATTACGGGCGCGCACTGGCCGGGGGGCTGGCATGATCGGGCGCATCGCGGGGCGGATCGACTGGCGCGGGGCCGATCACGTCCTGATAGACGTGCGCGGGGTGGGCTATATCGTGCATTGCTCCGAACGCACGCTCGCCGCGCTGCCGGGCGTGGGCGGCATGGCCGCGCTCTATACCGACCTCCTGGTGCGCGAGGACCTGTTGCAGCTATTCGGCTTTCCGACGCTGGCGGAGAAGGAATGGCACCGCCTGTTGATGAGCGTGCAGGGCGTGGGCGCCAAGGCGGCGCTGGCAATCCTCGGCGCGCTGGGGCCCGAGGGTGTGGGTCGGGCCATCGCCATCGGCGACTGGAACGCGATTACCGCGGCCAAGGGGGTAGGGGCCAAGACGGCGCAACGGTTGGTCAACGAGTTGAAGGACAAGGCGCCCACGGTGATGGCGATGGGGACTGCCCCGCCACCCATGCCGGACGCGGGCGAGGTGATCGAGGCGGCTGCCCCCGCCGTCGCGGCCGCGGACCCTGTCGGCCACGCACCGGCGGGCAAGGGCGCGCAGGCCGAGGCGCTCTCGGCGCTGACCAACCTCGGGTACGGCCCCGGCGAGGCGGCGGGTGCGGTGGCGCAGGCGGCGGGCGAAGACGCGCAGGCCGACACCGCCGCGCTGATCCGCGCCGCGCTGCGGCTGCTGGCACCGAAGGGCTGATCCATGACCGACCCCGACCCCACCCTGCGGCCCGAGGAACTGCCCGAGGACAGCGACCGCAGCCTGCGGCCCCGCGCGCTCAAGGAATTCATCGGGCAGCGCGAGGCGCGGGCCAACCTGGCGGTGTTCATCCAATCGGCGCGGCAACGGGGCGAGGCGATGGATCACACGCTGTTTCACGGTCCCCCCGGCCTGGGCAAGACGACGTTGGCGCAGATCATGGCGCGCGAGCTTGGCGTGGGGTTTCGCATGACCTCGGGCCCGGTGCTGGCCAAGGCGGGGGACCTCGCGGCGATCCTCACCAATCTCGAGCGCAACGACGTGCTCTTCATCGACGAGATTCATCGGCTCAACCCGGCGGTGGAGGAGGTGCTCTACCCCGCGCTGGAGGATTTCGAGCTCGACCTCGTGATCGGCGAGGGGCCGGCGGCGCGCACCGTGCGGATCGAGTTGCAGCCCTTCACGCTGGTCGGGGCGACGACGCGGCTGGGCCTCTTGACCACGCCGCTGCGCGATCGGTTCGGCATCCCCACGCGGCTGCAATTCTACGAGATCGACGAGTTGCACGAGATCGTCACCCGCAACGCGCGGCTGTTGAACATCCCCACAGAGACCGAGGGCGCACGCGAGATCGCGCGCCGCGCGCGCGGCACGCCGCGCATCGCCGGGCGTCTGCTGCGCCGCGTGGTGGATTTCGCGGTGGTCGAGGGCGGCGGCAAGATCAGCCGGGAGCTGGCCGATGCCTCGCTCACCCGGCTGGGGGTGGATCACCTGGGCCTCGACGGGGCCGACCGGCGCTATCTGCGGCTGATTGCCGAGGCGTATGGCGGCGGCCCGGTGGGGATCGAGACGCTGTCGGCGGCGCTCAGCGAGAGCCGCGACGCGCTCGAAGAGGTGATCGAGCCGTTCCTGCTGCAACAGGGCCTTATCCAGCGCACGCCACGGGGGCGGATGCTGGCGGCCGCGGCGTGGCGGCATCTGGGGCTTGAGGCGCCGGGGCCGAAGGGCACGAGCGATCTTTTCGGCAAGTGAGACGCGGGTGGCCGGTGGCGGGGTTTGGGTATTTGGGCCAAGAAGAAACCGCAGGGGTTTGCGGGGGTGGATCGGTCCTGCTAGAGGGGCGCGGCATTGCGGAGGCGGCCGATGAGCGACACCCTGACACCCGACGAGATCGCGGCGCTGTTTACCCGTGCGGACGGGGAGTTCCTGTTTGCCCGCTGGGGGCGGCCCATCGTGCCGGTCGTGTTTGGCGTGGAGGATGCGACGCTGAGCGTGGTCAAGGGCGCGGTCGAGGCGGTGGTGGCGCTGGCGGATCACCGGATGGCCGAGACCGACCCGGAACTGGGCGCGAACCTGATGATGTTCTTCTTTCGCGACTGGCAGGAATTGCTGGCCGTGCCCGACCTCGACAGGCTGGTGCCGGACCTCGCGCCGCTGGTGGCGCGGCTTGGGGCGGAGGGGGCCAACCAGTACCGCATCTTCCGTTTTGACAAGGACGGCGCGATCCGGGCGGCGTTCGTCTTTTTGTGCATGGACGAAGACCTCTCCGCCGTGCCCGCCGAGACGCTGGCGCTGAGCCAGGTGGTGCAGACGGTCCTGCTGTGGTCGGACCGCGCGTTCACCGACCGCTCGGCGCTGGGGCAGTTGGCGGACGGGCGGGTGGTGCTGCGGCCCGATATCGGAGCGCTTATCCGGGCGGCATACGACCCGGTGCTGCCCGCGATGAGCCGCGAGCCTGCCCATGCCCTGCGGCTGGCGGCGCGGGTGGTGCGCAGCGCGGGTTGAGCGGGCGCGCCTTACGCTCCCTCGAAGGCGCAGAGCGTGTGCACGTCCATTCCCATCGCCTCGAGCCGGGCGTGCCCGCCGAGATCGGGCAGATCGACGATGAAGGCGCAGCCGGTGATCTCTCCCCCAAGGCGCTCGATCAGCCGGATGCCTGCCGCTGCGGTGCCGCCCGTGGCCAGCAGGTCATCCACCAGGAGCACCCGTTCACCGGGTGCGATGGCGTCGTCGTGGACCTCGATCACGGCCTCGCCGTATTCGAGCTGGTACTCCTCCGAGATTACCGCGCCGGGCAGCTTGCCCTTCTTGCGGATCGGGACAAAACCCACCGAGAGCTGGTGCGCGATGGCGCCGCCGAGGATGAAGCCGCGCGCCTCGAGCCCGGCCACCTTGTCGATGGGCTGCCCGGCATAGGGATGCAGCATCTGGTCGATGGCGATGCGAAACCCGCGCGGATCGGCGAAGAGCGTGGTCACGTCGCGAAACAGGATCCCCTCGTGGGGGAAATCGACGATGGTGCGGATGTAGTCCCTGACGGTCTTTTGCTTGGGCATGGCGGCTCTCCGGTCGGTCGCCGCGCTTGTGCCGTAGCGCGAGCCGCCGCGCAAGGGCTCAGAGAGCGCCGCGATAGGCGGCGATGGCGCCGGTCAGATCGCTGATGGCGTAGAGGGTGAGCAGGAACACCCCCACGCAGAGCAGGAAGTTGAGCGCCGATTGCGCGAGGCGTGCGGCGCGTCCCGACGGGTTGCCGAGAAAGGGAATCTCGGGCCGCAACAGGAAGCGCGAGGCGATGTAGCCGAAGAGCAGCGCCGACAGCGCCCAGTAGGTGAGCGTCAGGATCGCGGCGTCATGGGCGCGCGCGAGATAATCGGCGAACCCAACGATGAGCACCCAGCGGATCACTTGGAAAATCTCGTCCGCGAGTGCCTCGAACCTGCGGCCCATGTCGTGGCGCCAAGTCTGGTCGGTGAGCTTGTCGATGAGCCGGGACATGGGACTGTAATGGGGGCGGGGCGCGCAGGCGTCCAGTGATGTGACACGCTGCGCGCGAAGAGTTGAGCAGCCCGCGATCAGCCGAGCACCCGCCCCGCCACCGCGTCGAGCCGCGCGACGAGGGCCGGATCGCGTTTGTCGGGCGCGGTGAGGATGGCGTATTCGAGCGCGCGGTCGCAGCCGTGGGGGCAGGGCGCGCGGTCTGCGCCCAAGAGTGCGGGCAAGCGGCGGACAAGGTCGCGGCCCTTGTCGGCATTGGCCCCGAGCGTGGCGATGATGTCGGAGATGTCGACGGTGCCGTGATCGGGGTGCCAGCTGTCGTAATCGGTGATCATGGCGACGGCGGCGTAGCAGAGCTCCGCCTCGCGGGCGAGCCGCGCCTCGGGCATGCCGGTCATGCCGATCACGTCCGCGCGCCAGGCCTCGCGATACATCTTCGATTCCGCCAGGGTCGAGAATTGCGGGCCTTCCATTGCCAGGTATGTGCCGCCCGCGTGCACGGTGATGCCTGCGTCGCGCGCGGCGGTCTCGCAAGCCTCTGACAGGCGTGGGCAGGTGGGGTGCGCAAGGCTCACATGGCCGACGCATCCCGTGCCGAAGAACGAGGCGTCGCGCGCGACGGTGCGGTCGATATACTGGTCGAGGAGGACGAAATCGCCCGGGGCCATCTCCTCGCGGAACGAGCCGCAGGCCGAGACCGAGATCACGTCGGTGACGCCGAGCCGCTTCAACGCGTCGATATTGGCGCGGTAGGGCACCGTCGAGGGGCTGTGGACATGACCCCGTCCGTGGCGGGGCAGGAAGGCCATCGCTACCCCGTCGAGCGTGCCGGTGAGGATCGCGTCCGAAGGGGTGCCCCACGGGGTTTCGACCTCTTGCCAGCGGGCGGCATTCAGCCCGTCGATCCCGTAGAGCCCCGAGCCGCCGATCACCCCGATCATGGTTTGTGCCATCGCCTTGCCTCCATCTGGTCAGAGGCAGGGATAGGCCGGTTCGCTGAAAAAGGAAATGCCCGCGCGGGGTGTGATCCCGCGCGGGCGGCCCCGCCTCATCCCCGGGGGCGCGGGCCGGTGGCGCGCTCAGCCGAGCATCGCCACGACCTCGTCGGTGGTCCACAGTGCGTTGGCCATGAAGCGGAAGTTGGTCAGCGCGGCGAGATAGCCGTCGCCCTCGGGCAGCATCGCCGCCGCCGTGCCGTCGGAGACCACGGCCACCTCGAAGCCCTGTTCGAGCAGTTCGCGCATGTGGCTCTCGGTGCACAGGTTGGCCGACATGCCCGCTAGGATCACCTGGTCCACGCCCATCTTGCGCAGTTGCAGCGCGAGATCGTTGGTTTCCGGTCCGTAGACCTTGTGCGGCGAGCACTGGATGGTCTTGCCGTCCTCGATATAGGGTTTGTATTGGGGCATGTAGTCGGCGCCCGAGCCTTCGAACCCGTCGAGGCTGAGCGGGCTCTTGCGGTCGAACATGCTGATCTTGTGCATGAGTTTTTCCAGCGCGCCCTCGAATTTCCAGCCGTGATCGGTGGGGTAGTAGTAGTGCGGCGAGACGGCGACGGTGATATCCGCGCCCTTGGCCGCCTTGAACAGCCGTTCGATGTTGTCGACGGTGTTGTTCATCTCGACCGACTTGCCCACCGCGCCCCAGGCGACGCCGTCGGGCGAGAGAAAGTCGATCTGCGGATCGGTGACGACGAGGGCCGCGCGGGAAAGGTCGAGCACCATGTCGCTGGGCGGCAGGAACGGCTCGGCGGGCGGCGCGTAGGGGTTGGCCTCCTGCGCCTGCGCGCCAGAGGCGGCGAGCCCGGTGGCGGCAGCGGCCAGCGCGGCCGTGCCGGTGAGCGCGGCGCGGCGGGTGAATTTCGGCTCATGGTCGTGATCGTGACAGGTGCACATCGGGTCTCTCCCTTGGTTTTGACATGATGTAGTCTGCCGGAGGTGATGTGCCTTTGCGTCCTGAATCGGTGGCATATGGACGATTTTTCGTGCCTTTCACGTCCCGCTGCGGCAGGATCGGCCCCATGACGGAGCACCCCCACGACCGGATTCTCGACGCGCTGGAGATCAGCGCCGAGCCCTTTGCCATCTGCGCGCTGGAGGGTGCGTGCAGCATGGGGCTGGGACGCACCCCGCGCGCCACGCTGCACTACGTGCTGGGCGGGCGGGGCGTGCTGTCGGTGCAGGGCGGCGCGCCGCTCGACCTGGCGCCCGGGCGGCTGGTGCTGGTGCCGGCGAGCCGCACCCATTCGCTCGCCCATCGCGGCGGCGGTCAGGTGGGGCTGCCCGCCTGCCACCCGGCGGGGCTCGACCTCGAGGCGCATGTCGCGCGCGGCGAGGGGGCGGGGGTGATGGTGGTGCTCTGCTCCACGATCTCGGTGGGGCTGCGGGGTACACACGGGTTGATCGATCTGTTGCGCGCGCCGCTCGATCTCGACGTGACGGCGAGCCCGGTGGCGGCGCAGGCAATGGCGGCGCTGGTGGCCGAGATGGGGAGCATCCGGCCCGGGCAGCGGGCGATGGTGCGCGCGCTGTTGCTGCAATGCCTGATCGAGATGCTGCGCGTGCGGCTGGAGGCGGGCGATCCGGCAGTCACCTGGCTGGCAGCGCTGGCTGACCCGGGGCTGTGGCGCGGCTTGCGTGCGATGCTCGACGAGCCCGGCGCGCCCCACACGCTCGACAGTCTCGCCGCGGCGGCGGGGATGAGCCGGTCGCGCTTTGCCGCGCGGTTTCGGGCGGCCTATGGGCAGGGGGCGATGACGCTGTTGCGCGACCTGCGGCTGGCGCGGGCGGCGCAGATGCTGACCGAGCGACAGGCACCGGTGGAACAGGTGGCGCGCGCGGTGGGGTTTCAGAGCCGCAGCGCCTTTACTCGCGCGTTCGTGGCAATGTGGGGCGAGACGCCGCGTGCTTTTCGCGGGCGCCCCGGTCAGGCCGCCGAGCGGGCGCAGAAGCTGGCCTGATTGCGGCCCTGCGCCTTGGCGGCGTAGAGCGCGCGGTCGGCCTCTTCCAGGACGGTCTGCATGTCGGGAGCAGGATTGCCGGGACCACTTTGCACGAGGGTGACGCCGATGCTGAGCGTGACCGGGATCGGCGCGGGCTGGCCCGGTACGGCAATGGGCGTGGCACGGACCGCGTCACACAGGCGCTCGGCTACGCGGCGGGCGCGTCCGGGCGTGGCGTCCGGCAGCGCGACCAGGAATTCCTCGCCGCCGATGCGCGCCAGCAGGTCACCCTCGCGCAGATGCGCGCCAAGCCGCTCGGTCACGGCGCAGAGCACCGCGTCGCCCGCGGCATGGCCGTGGCGGTCGTTGACCCGCTTGAAGAAATCGAGGTCGGCCAGCATCACCGCGAGGCTCTTGCGCCCGATCGTGGTCTGCGCGAGCTGGCGTTCGAGCCAGGGCAAGGCATGGCGGCGATTGTAGGCACCGGTAAGCGGATCGCGGATCGCTGCGGCCATGCCGGAGCGCAGCTTGCCGCGCAGCACCTCGATCCGGCGCTTTCGGTCGATCTGGCGGGCGATGCGCAGGGCCAGTTCCCCGCCGTCGGCGGGGGCAAGCAGGACGTCGTCGGCCCCCATGTCCAGCAGCGTTACGGCGAGCGGGGCTGCCGCGCGGTCGAGCAGGACGAGGACGGGGCACCGGCAGGTGTCGCGCGCGGCCTTGAGATCCGCCAGCAGGCGCAGTCCGGCCTCGGCCTGACCGTTGGCGATGCGTAGGAGATGCACGTCCTGCGGTCCTGGTGGGGTGGTGCTCTCGGCGGCTATGCAGGCCAGGCGATGCGGCGTGCAATCGGCCAGCAGGCTGCGCAGCGCGCGGGTCGCGGCGCGATCCGCGCCGCAGATGGCGACGCGCCCGGGCAGGACGATTTCGGCCCGCGCTTCGGCGAACCCGGTGGCATCGCCCGCCTGCGCGGCGATCTCGGTTTCGGCGTGGTGGCTGCGCAACAGGTTACGCAGCCTTGCGAGCAGCAGCGCCTCGGGGACCGGCTTGGCGAGGATGTCGTCGGCGCCCGCGCGAAGCATGGCCTGCCGCTCGGCGATGCATTCGGTGTCCTGAACCATCAGCACCGGCACGTGCGCCAGCCTTTCGACCCGGCGCAGCGCGCGCAGGAACGGCTCGGCACTCTGCCCGTCGAGGTTGGTATTGGCGAGGATCAGGTCCGGCGCGTCGTTTGCTGCGAGGCGCAGCGCCTCGCGCGGGGTAGCCGCCTGCACGACCCGGTTGGGGGTTGGCGCGAGCTTGACCTTCAACACGATCCTGTTGGTGGCCATATTGTCTACAATGAGAACCGTGCCCGACATTGCGGTTGCGCCTTCGCTCTAAGCGTTTACCTTTGGGCCACTATCGCGCCGAGTGGTTAAGAAAACCTTTCCGGGAATTAACTCAAATGAACATGACGCAGGATTTCGCCGAGACGGTCGCGCTCGGGGCCTTGGGCTGGCTCGCGGGCCATGACGATCTGTTGCCGGTTTTCCTCGGGGCCACCGGGGCCTCGGAGGCCGATCTGCGCGCCCGTGCCGCCGATCCCGAGTTCTTGGGCGCGGTGCTTGATTTCCTGGCGATGGACGACGCATGGGTCGCGGCGTTCTGTGACTCGCAAGGTTTGGGCTATGACGTGCCGATGCGCGCGCGCGCCGCCCTGCCCGGCGGGGCGGAGATGAACTGGACATGAGCCGCGCCGACGCAATCCTGTTCGACAAGGACGGAACGCTCTTCGATTTCCACGCCACGTGGAGCACGTGGGCGGGGCAGGTGATCCGCGACCTTGCAGGTGGCGAGGCAGTGGCGATGGCGCGGTTGGCCGAGGTCGCGCATTACGACCTGGCGGCGGCGCGGTTCTTGCCGACAAGCCCGATTATCGCAGGTACCAACCGCGAGGCCGCCGAATGCCTGGCCGGGGCGTTGCACGACAGGGACGTGGACGAGATCGAGATCCACCTGATGCTGAGCGCCTCCGAGGCGCCCCTGGCCCCAGCCGTGCCTCTGGCCCCTTACCTCGACGGGTTGCGCGCCCGCGGGCTGCGGCTGGGTGTGATGACCAACGACACCGAGTACGGCGCGCGCGCGCATCTGGGTACGGCAGGGGTGCTGGAGCGGTTCGATTTCATCGCGGGCTTTGATTCCGGTCACGGGGCCAAGCCCGCGCCAGGGCCGCTCCTGGCCTTCGCGCGGGCAGTCTCGGTCGCGCCCGGCCGGGTGGTAATGGTGGGCGACAGCACCCATGACCTGATCGCGGGCCGCGCGGCGGGGATGGTATGCGTGGGCGTGTTGACCGGCACGGCCGTGGCGGCCGACCTCGCCCCGTTCGCCGACGCGGTGCTGCCAGATATCGGCCACCTGCCTGGGTGGCTTCTGGCATGACGCGACACCCGCTGTTTGGCCTGTTTCTCGCCACCTTCGGCGCGCTGGTGCTCACGCCCGACGCGCTGTTCATGCGGCTGTCGGGCATGGGCGGCTATCAGATGGTGGGCTGGCGCGGCCTATTGATGGGGGCGGTGATGGTGGCCCTCTGGGCGCTGACGTCGCGCCGCCGGGGCCGCGACCTGGCGCTTTTGGCGACCGGTTTCGGCCTTGCCATCGTGGCCTGCCAGTATGTCAACGCCACGCTGTTCAGCCTCGGCATCGCGCACGCGCCGGTGGCGGTGATGCTCTTGGCGGTGGCGACGGTGCCGGTCTTTGCCGCGCTGTTCGCCCGGATCATCATCGGCGAGCCGACGCGCCGCGCGACATGGGTGACGATCGTGGTGGTGCTGGGAGGCATCGCGCTGGCGGTGTTCGGCGGCGAGGGGGCGGTGACGCTGACCTCCGACACGCTGTTGGGGGCGATTGCGGGGCTCGGGGTGGCGATGGTGCTGGCGCTGAATTTCGTGATTCTGCGGGCGCGCCCCGACCTGCCGATCCCGCTGTTGATCGGGCTGGGCGCGGCGCTCGCGGGCGTGACGGGCACCGCGATCACCGGGCCTGTGGCGATGATCGACGGTGTGGTCTGGGCGATCGCGGTTTGCGGGCTGGTGATCCTGCCGGTGTCGTTCTTTTCGCTCTCGCTTGCCTCGCGCTACACCCACGCCTCGAACGTGAGCCTTCTGCTGCTGCTGGAGACGGTGCTCGGCCCGCTCTGGGTGTGGCTGGGCGTGGGGGAGGAGCCCACGCCCATGATGCTGGCGGGGGGCGCGGTGGTGGTGGTGAGCCTCGCCGTCTATCTCTGGCACACGGGCCGCCGACGGATGGCCGTCGCCTGAAAGAGTGAAAACGACAGGTTTCGTCGCAAAGCGGCATGTGGGCTGCGCGCGCGCGGTGTTTCGTTATGGAAGACGAGCACCGGGAGGGCGCGAAGATGGCCGAGGATCTCAAACGCAGGAAGCGCGGTGGCGGCCGCGCGGGCAATGCCGCGCGGCGCGGCGGCGCGGTGATCGAGCAGATGCCGTGGAACCCGCCGGTGAACATCGACCGGCCGACCGAGCCGCTCGGACCCGAGGGCGTGAAGGCGATCCACGACGGTGCGATGCGCATTCTCGAGGAGATCGGCATCGAGTTCCTCAACCCCGAGGCGGTGGAGATCCTGCGCGCCTCGGGTGGCTGCAAGATCAATGGCGAGAACGTCCGCATGGGCCGCGATTTCGTCATGGAGATGATCGGGAAAGCACCCGAGAGCTGGACCATCACGCCGCGAAACCCCGACCGGCGGTTGACCATCGGTGGCAATCACCTGAACTTCGGCAACGTCTCCTCGCCGCCGAGTTACTGGGACATGAAGATCGGGCGCAAGGTGACGGGCACCCGCGAGATGTGCCAGAACCTGTTGAAATTGAGCCAATATTTCAACTGCATCCATTTCGTCGGCGGCTACCCGGTGGAGCCGCAGGACATCCACGCGAGCATCCGGCACCTCGACGTGCTCTATGACAAGCTGACGCTGACCGACAAGGTGGCGCATGCCTATTGCCTCGGGAAGGAGCGGGTCGAGGATGTGATGGAGATGGTGCGCATCGCGGGCGGTCTCAGCCACGAGGAATTCGAGGCCACGCCGCGCATGTATACCAATATCAACTCCACCTCGCCGTTGAAGCACGACTACCCGATGCTCGACGGCTGGATGCGGCTGGCGCGGCGCGGGCAGGGGCTGGTGGTGACGCCCTTTACCCTGGCCGGGGCGATGGCGCCGGTGACGATGGCGGGGGCGGTGGCGCAATCGCTGGCGGAGGCGCTGTGCGCGGTGGTTCTGGCGCAGGTGATCCGGCCCGGCGCGCCCTGTGCGATTGGCACGTTTACCTCCAACGTGGACATGAAATCCGGCGCGCCCGCGTTCGGCACGCCCGAATACATGCGCGCGACGCAGATGACCGGGCAACTGGCGCGGTTTTACAAGCTGCCGATGCGGGCCTCGGGTGTTTGCGCGGCCAACGTGCCCGACGGGCAGGCGATATGGGAGACCTCCAACAGCCTGTGGTCGGCGGTGCAGGCGGGGGCCAACATGGTCTATCACGCGGCTGGATGGCTGGAGGGGGGGCTGATCGCGTCCCCTGAGAAATTCGTCATGGATTGCGAGATTTTGCAGCATATTCAGCGGTATATGGACCCGATGCTAACCGCCACTGGGCCGGACGAGATCGCCATCGACGCGATCCGCGAAGTCGGCGGGCAGGGCCACTTCTTTGGCATCCAGCACACGCAGGACCGCTATACTACGGCCTTCTACGCGCCGTTCCTGAGCGACTGGCGCAATTACGAGGCGTGGGAGGCGGCGGGGGGCGTGTGGACGACCGCGCGCGCGCACCAGGTGTTCCAGGACATCATCGCGGACTTCGAGGCCCCGCCGATGGACGAGGGCATCCGCGAGGAACTGGCGGCCTTCGTGGAGCGGCGCAAGGCCGAGGGCGGTGCGCCGACGGATTTCTGAAAAGGGGCCGAAATCGGCGTCGGTAACACGTCGGTATTGCGTCGGTATTCCGGCGGTGCGTGGGGCGGCGGTCGGGGGATGGGTATTTGGGCCAAGAAGAACGGGGCAATTTAAGCGATCCGCGTATCAGGTCGCGGGGGTGCCGAAGGCCGCGGGCTTGTTGCGGACCTTGGCGTTCGGGCCCTTGGGGTCGAGCGCGAACG
The DNA here is from genome assembly GCF_002925845.1 of Roseovarius nitratireducens. Lineage (GTDB taxonomy): Bacteria > Pseudomonadota > Alphaproteobacteria > Rhodobacterales > Rhodobacteraceae > Roseovarius > Roseovarius nitratireducens. The sequence goes on from NZ_PDNI01000058.1 coordinate 113,952, forward strand.
AGACAGAACGCCCTTCGAGATATGCGCGCCAAGTCTTTTCGGGTCGTCGGCTGATCTGTATTCCGAACTGCCTGTACATGAGAATGCCAAGCGTCTGGACCTTGAGGCCGGTCGCGTCTTTGGAGTGTTTCTCGATGACTGTGCGGATACACCTATCCAGATCGCACGGCTCAACCGGTCTTGATGGGACGGCGCAAGGCAGTCTTGGCGGCTCCAATTCTTCGAAGCGGCAGCAGGCCGCGCGGAACCGTTCTGCCGTCTTGCTCTCTCCTGCACCGATCACGGCTAACCCGTAACCGCGCAGGCGGGTGGCGAGGTGGGTGAAATTGTGGTCTGAACTGACGAGCAGAACCGCCTCGCACTCTCCCGAGAGCGCGCGCTCCATCGCGTCGAGGCAGATCAGCATGTCAGCGGCGTTCTTGCCGCTGCCGGAATGGACGAGGTGAACTCCCGGCGCTTCGTCCCATGCGGGCAGTTTGCAGGCGTTGCCATTGGCGCGCACGAGGTCGGGCGCGCCGTGGCGGCGGGCAAGCGCGAGGATGGCCCCGGCCTGCGTGGCGGGGATGTTGTCGGCATCGACGAAGACCGAGAGGCGCAGAGAAGTCGCAAGGCGGGTCGGCGGCAAGGTGCTCATCCGTGCAGCGTAGAACGCGAAGTTGGATGGCATTCGGGCGAGAGGCGATCTTTTTCGTGGCGCGCAATCGTGACGTGTCGCGATAAGGCAGTCGTCGGCGTCGAGTATTTGGGCCAAGAAGAACGGGGTCGGGCAGGGCCCGGCGTCTGCCCGTCATGGGGCGGATCGGTGGGGGAGACGCACCCGCTACGGCGCATGTGGGCGTCTGACGGCGAGAGGTGCCTGACGATTTTTCGGGGGCCTTGGGGGGAGGGGACTCTGAATGGCCGTTGCGCCAGGATAAAACGGCCGGATGCCGACGTGGCAATCCGTAAGGGGCCGAAACGGAGAAGGACCCGGTCTGCGGTATGACGGTCGCCGCGATGAGCTGGGTGCGGGACGTTACGCTACTGATCCGACTGTTGGCAGCGGTCGCTGACGTCTAAACTGGGGCCTCGCATTACGGGTGGATCATTTCCCGAAATCGATTCGGAACCTGATCGATGATCAATTCTTCTTGTTCTTCGGCATCGTGAACGAAGGCGACGAGATCAGCCAGTTCCTCACCGGTGAGGTTGATGAAATCCCCCATTTGCTCTTCCTGCATCAGCACCATCGCTGGCGCGCCCCGCCACATCCTGGCTGCGAATTCGAAGGCATTCATCGGGCTGGGCATATCAGCAGCATTGAAGCTTGGACCAACGTCGCCACCAATGCCATTGACCGAATGGCAGACCACGCAGCCTTTCTCCAGAAAAACTTCGCGGCCCCGGTGCGAGCTCATCGATGGAAGAACCAAACCAACACTTTTCAAAAAGGTATTCAGCCGCAGTCGTTGTTCGTCGGTCATCTCATCCATCACATCGAAATCATGCTCGTGCTCGTGACTTCTGTGCATTTCACGCATGGTCTCAAGTGGCTCTTGGTGGCCACCAGCATGATCCCCGGCCGGATACAGTGCGGTTGGTGCAAGCGCAAAAACGACGGCGCTTGCCAACGGAAATATCGAGACTCTCCTTACAGGCATATCGACCTCCTTTGGGAGTTGAACGCATGGCTACAGTTAGCGCATCTAGCTGATCTTTTCTGTATACGCCCTCATGGCCCAAATATCTTTGACCTGAATCATTCCTGCCCTGCACTGGATTGCCATCCGGGAATCGTCGGAAAGAGATGGATAGGCCCGAGGCGCTGCCTGCCGTAATCCGCCACGAAGTCAGCAAAGTCCGCTGTCTTTGCCACCTGCCAATTGCCGCGGTTTAGACGAGGCTCGTCGTGCGAGTACTCTAAACGGACCCTGAGCCGTCCTGAACGCCCTCACCGCCACGCCGCCCGACCACGCGCCAAGCGCTCCGCCTCACCCCGCCGCCGTCCCGTCCAGCCAGCGGCGGCAAGCGATGTCGACGGCGCGGTGCAGCAGAAGCGTGAACACCGCCAGCACGATGAGGGCGGCGAACATCAGATCAATTTTCGCGCGGCCATTGGCCAGCAGCATGAGGTAGCCAAGCCCCTTGGAGGCCCCCACCCATTCGCCGATGATCGCGCCGATGGGGGCGTAGACCGCCGCCAGCCGCAGACCCGAGGCAAAGCCGGGCAGGGCGGCGGGCACGCGGATGTGCCACATCAACCGCGCGGGCGAGCCCCCCATCACGCGCCCGAGGTCGAGCCACGGCTGCGGGGTGCGCATCAGGGCGTCGAAGAACGACGACGTAACCGGGAAGTAGATGATCAGCAGCGCCATGGCGATCTTGGACCACAGCCCGTAGCCCAGCCATAGCGTCAGGATGGGGGCGAGGGCGAAGACCGGGATCGCCTGTGAGAACACCATCATCGGGCGGATCAGCCCGCGCGCCAGCGGCGAGGCGGCGAGGCCGATGGCCGAGAGCCCGCCCAATATCGCCCCCAGCGCCAGCCCGATCAGCACCTCGGCGATGGTGACGCCTGCGTGCCCGGCGATCAGCGCGCGGCTGTGCCACAGCGCCTCGGCCACGCGGCCCGGCCCCGGCAGGATGAAGGGCGGCAGACCCGCGAGCGTGACAAGCGCCTGCCAGAGCGCGAGCGCCAGCGCGGTGGAGGCGGCGATGGGGATGAGCCGGCTCATGCCGCCGCCCCTGTGGCGCGCAGCCGGGCGAGCAGGCGGCCCTGCACTTCGAGCGTCCCGGCATCGTCCACGGGCCGGGGCACGGGGGCCGCGGGGGGCGCGACGGTCTCGAGCCCATCCGCCCCGAGGATGTGGATGGCATGGCCCATGCGCGCGGCCTCGCCCGGATCGTGGGTGACCATGAGCACGGTGCGCCCCGAAAGGTGCTGCGCGCCCAGCTCCTGCATCTGCGCGCGGGTGCCGGCGTCGAGCGCCGAGAACGGCTCGTCGAGCAGCACGAGGGGGCGGTCCTCCATCAGCGTGCGCGCGAGCGCCACGCGCTGCCGCTGCCCGCCGGAGAGGGCGTGGGGCCGTTTGTGCGCGTGCTCTGACAGCCCGGTGCGGGCGAGGATGTCGCGGGTGCGGGCGGGATCGGCCCGCGTGCCGCGCAGCCGCGCGCCGAGGGTGACATTGCCGGTCACGTCGAGCCAGGGCAGCAGGTCGGCCCCCTGTGCCATGAGCGCCACGCGCCCGGTGACCGGCGCGCCGTCGGAGGCGGTGATGGTCCCGTCGAAGCGCGTCACCTCGTCGGTCCCCGCCACCAGCCGCAGGAGCGTGGTCTTGCCGATGCCGGAGGGGCCGAGAAGGCAGGTGATCCGCCCCGCCGCCGCCTCGAGCCGGAGCGGGCCGAAGAGCGGCGCGCCGCCGATCGTGGCGGTGCCGTCGATGAGGAGTGCGGGCGGCGTGGCGGCTTGCATGGCCGGTCCTTTGGTTGGGCGGGGGACAGGGCAGGTCGCTTGCGCGCGTCTCCGTTCCCTCCGCCGGTGCGAGCCGGGTCAGGTTCGATGGGTTGGCGCGGCCTCTCAGCCCCTTGCAGGGCACCCCAACGGATGGCGGCGGTGGTAGCAGGCCCCCGGTGCGCTGACAAGCGGCGGGCGTTCAGGGAATGTTAAACTCTGGTAGCCAGACTGCGCGCACCGGCAAGGAGAGGGCCATGAACGGGCTGATCAACCGCGCGATCGCGTGTTTCGTCAGGGACAGCTACGGCGATCCCCTGTGGGAGGAGGTGACGGCGCGCCTAGGGATCGACGAGTCCGCGTTCGAGCCGCTGATGCCGTGCGATCCGGGGGTGACGGCGCGCCTGGTCGAGGCGGTCGCGGCACGGTTTTCACGGTCGTCCGCCGACCTGCTGGAGGATCTCGGCACCTATCTCGTGGCGCAGCCCCGGTCCGAGGCGATCCGGCGGCTGTTGCGCTTCGGCGGGGTGGACTTCGCCGAGTTCCTCGAATCGCTTGAGGACCTGCCCGACCGGGCGCGGCTCGCCATGTCCGAACTCGACCTGCCCGCCATCAGCCTTTACATGCAGGGTGCGGGGGTGTTTCGCGTGGAGATGGCGCGCGCAGATGGCGCGGGGCTGCGATTCGGGCCGGTTCTGCTGGGCATGCTGCGCGCGATGGCCGACGATTACGGGGCGCTGGTGGTGCTCGATTACCGCGGCTGCGACGCCACGCGCGAGATCATCGAGGTGCGCCTGCTCGACGCGGCCTTTGCCGACGGGCGGGGTTTCGACCTCGCGAGCGGACGGGCCGCGCCATGAGCGGCGCGGCTGCCCCGGCGATGGCGGCGATGCTGGACCGGTTCTGCCCCATGCACGTGGTCATCGGCCCGACCGGGCACGTCATCGGCGGCGGGCCGACGCTGACCAAGATCGTGGCGCCCGAGCCGATGATCGGCAGGCGGTTTCTCGAGTTGTTCGAACTGACCCGGCCGCGGGCCGTGCAGGGCGTCGCCGCGCTGCGCGCGCTTGACGGGGCGCGGCTGCGCCTGCGGCTGCGGTCGCGCCCGCGCTATGCGCTCAAGGGGCAGCTTTGCCTGCTGGCGCCCGAGAATGCGGGCGGAACCGGGGGAGCGATGGTGGTCAACCTCGCATTTGGCATCTCGGTGGTCGACGCGGTGCGCGATTACGGCCTCAGCGGCGCGGATTTCGCGGTGACCGATCTGGCGACCGAGATGCTTTACCTGCTCGAGGCCAAGACCCTGGCGATGGAGGAATCGCGCAGGCTCAACCGCCGCCTCGAAGGGGCGCGGCTCGCCGCGCAGGAACAGGCGCTGACCGATACGCTCACGGGATTGCGCAACCGACGCGCCTTCGACGCGCTGCTGGCACAGGCGGTTCAGGAGGGCGGGACGTTCGCGCTGCTGCATCTCGATCTCGATTTCTTCAAGCAGGTCAACGATACCCATGGCCATGCGGCGGGCGATCTCGTGCTGCGCGTGGCGGCGCGGCGGATGCTGTCGGTGGTGCGCGCCCGGGACGTGATCGCGCGCGTGGGCGGCGACGAGTTCGTGCTGTTGCTGCCCGGTATCGACGCCACCGGCACGGTCGAGACCGTCGCCCGGCGGCTCGTCGCGGCGCTGGAGGAGCCGGTGAGCGACGGCACGCTGACCTGTCGTGTCTCGGCCAGCATCGGCGCGACGCTCAGCCGTGATGACCCGGGCCGCGCGCCCGGCGAAATCATGGATGCCGCCGACCGCGCACTATACGCGGCAAAGGCTGCCGGGCGCGGCTGCCACAGGCTCCACGTCGCGAGGGACGCGGCGCCGCCGGGCGGCGGGCCGGTGCCGCCAGGGTTGCAAGACGCCGGGGATGCGGGTGGTGGCCAGTGCGCCGGGATTGCCTGCTCTGCCGGAGCAGATCAGAAGGTCGGGATATGCCAGGACGCCGATACCGGACCGCGGGCCGGGGGCGCCGTGGACGCGGTGTCCGGTGGCGACGGCGTGGCCCCGGGGGAAGGGACCAGCACTTGGCAGGTCGCGGGCGCTCAGGGGGCGGCGATGCGTTCCAGATAGGCCCAGACATCGCGCGCCTTGTCCGCGTCGCGCAGCCTGTAGGCCATCTTTCCGCGCGCCTCAGGGTCGTCGAGATAGCCGCGCAGGAAGGCGGTGGCGTCGCGCACATAGACCACGAAATCGGCTTCGTTCCAGCGCAGCCCGCGCTGCCCGGCCTCGGTCATGGAGGGAGAATAGTGAAAGCCCGGCACGCTGCCCGCATGGCGCCCGATCACGCCGTAGAGATTGGGCCCGGTGCGCCCGCCGCGCACGAGCGCCGAGCCGGTCTCGTCGATGACAGAATGACAGGCGGTGCACGCCCGGAACATGCGCTCGCCGCGTTCGGGATCGGCGGCATGGGCGGGCAGGGCGAAGCCCAGGGCGGCGAAAAGGATCATTTTTCGAGAAAATTGCATCGCGCGCGACCTCCGAACGGTTTCTTTTCCCCACGTGTCCAAGATTGGCACGCCAGATGGTGCAAACAATGCGCCAACCCCGGGCTTCACGCGCTTGTCAGCATCCGTCATCGGGGCGTGTGCACGGACAGGACTGCGAGGCCGCGATCAACCACAAGATGCAAGGTCGGCCAGTTCAGAGCGCGGGAAGCCGATACATCCCCGCGCTCGAGAAGCCGAGCGCGCAGCCATCGGCGATCTCGTCGGCAAAGCGCTCGGCGATCACCCGCAGTGCCGCCTGTCGCCCCCTGGTCACCAGTGCGCGGCGCGGCGGCAGCGACGGGGCGGGGCCCGGCCCGATCAGCGCCTGCGACCAGATCAGCGGGTGCAGCTCGTGCAGGTGCTGCGCGACCAGCCAGTCGAGGCAGGCATGGATCGTGGCGCGCGCCCTTTCCTGCGCGGCGGGCAGGCGCGCCGCGCCGGTGTGCGGGGCCATCGTGAGGCCGCAGAAGGCGGCGATCTCGTTGATGATGTGCTGGTCGGGAGCCTGCGCGGCGATGGCGTGCAGCCCGTCGACGAAGAACTCCGCATCGACGGTGCCGAGACCATCGGGCTCAATCGCGAGCGCGTCGAACCAGACCCAGGTGTAGGCCCCCGCCCCGTGGTGCGCGCCGGTCTGCGCGGCCATGCGCCTTGCCTCCAGCTCAAGCTCTGCGAAGGTGCCGAAGCGCGAGGGTAGCAGCGCCTCGCCAAGCGCGCGCAGGTGCCGCGCGCTGGCCGGGTCGAGCGCGATGAGCCGGGCATAATCGTCTGCCACCCGCCGCCGGGGCGCCGGGCGCGCGGCGAGCAGGGCGCATTGCGCGGCCGCCAGCGAGGGGGCGTCGTGGGTCTCGGCGTCGAAGGGGGCGAGCAGGTCCTCGGCGCGCCGGAAGTGGTCGAGGAAATGGGCCTCCCGGTCCTGCGCGGCGGTGCCTTTGGCGGCGCACATGCGCCACGCCCGGCCGATATCCATATGCGTGAGCGCGATCACGAGCGCGATGGGATAGCTGTCGGGATGCTCGGCGCGGACCTGCTCGAGCGCGTCGAGCCCGGCGGGGTCGGGCGCGCGCCCGTCCTGAACCGCGTCCCCGGCGGCGGCCACCGCGTCGGCGCGCGCGCCCTCGGCCAGCAGCCCCGCCGCCGCCTCGCCGCCCGGCGTGCGCAGCCGCGCGGCGTCCGCTTCTGCGATTCGCTCGGCAAGCCGCGCCCAGTCCTCCTGGCGGGCAAGGCGCTGGCCCGCGTCGTGAAAGTGAATGCGGGCGTGCTCCTCGTCGCTGATAGGGAGCGTGGGCAGCAGGATGCGCCGCGCGAGGCTGTCGATATCGGCGCGCGGTCGCGCGAGACCGAGCCGCCGCAGCAGCCGTGCGAGCGCGGGCGCCCGTGCAGGTTTGCGCCGCTCGGTGCGCCGGGGGCTTTCAGGCGAGGCGATCGGGTCGAATGTCATGGCATCTCCGGCGAGCTGGATCGGACACAGCCTGCCGGGCCATTTCGGCCAAATCTGGGCACGCCTTGGGTGAAGGCGGGGAATTGCCGACGCGCCGCGCGGCGGCCCCTATCAGGCCTCGCGAATGCGGCCCAGCATCTCGGCGGTGTCGCGGCTGAGCCCCGGTGCGGCGAGGATGCGGTCGATCTGTGCGAGAATCATGCCCTGCCGCGCCGCGTCGTAGCGCCGCCATGTCTCAAAGGCCGCGCACATGCGCGCCGTTGTCTGGGGGTTGAGCGGGTCGAGCGCGATCAGCATGTCCGCCATCAGCCGGTAGCCGCGCCCCGAAACATGGTGGAACCCGGCGGGAAATCCGGCCAGCGCGCCCAGCACCGCGCGAAAGCGGTTGGGGTTGCGGATGGTGAAATCGGGGTGTTCGGTGAGCCGCGCCGCGGTTTCGGCGGCCTCGGCAGGACCGGCGGTGAGGATCTGCATCCCGAACCACTTGTCGAGCACCAGCCGGTCGTGCCGCCATTGCCGGTAGAAGGCGTCCGACACCTCTGTGCCCTTGCCCGCGCGCATCAGGCAGGCGAGCGCCGCGAGTTGCTGGGTCATGTTGTCCGCCGCGTCGTATTGCACCAGTGCCCGTGCGCCCCCATCGCGCCGGGTGATGAGGCCGAGTACGGCGTTGGCCAGCGCCCGTGCGCCGGCCTGATCGGGGTCGGGGCGGTAGGGGGCACTGACCTGGTGCGCCGTGTAGAGCGCGTCGAGCGTGCCCTGCATGGCGTCGGCGCGGGTGATGTCGAGCGCCTCGCGCGCCTCCCAGATGGCCTGTGGGTCGGGCGTGTCGCCCGCCTCGGACAGAGCCTGCGCCAGTTCGTCCTCGCCCGGCAGGCCGAGGGCGAGGGCGCGGAACGCCGGGTCGAGCGCCTCGTCGCGCAGCATGGTGTGCACCGCGTCGAGATAGGCCGGGTCGGGGGCCGCACCGTCGCGGATCATGGCCAGAAGCGTCTCGCGCGCCAGTGCGCGCCCGGCCTCCCACTTGTTGAAGGGGTCGGTGTCGTGGGCGAGCAGGAAGGCGCGTTCGGCATTGGTGGTCTCGCGCTCGACGATCACGGGGGCCGAGAAATCGCGCAGCACCGAGGGCACCGGCCGGGCGGCGAGCCCGTCGAAGGAAAAGCTCTGCTGCGCCTCGGTCATCTCGAGGACGCGGGTGGGCACCACCTCGTTGCCATTGGGGCCAAGCAGGCCGACGGCGATGGGAATGACGCGGGGGGATTTGTCGGGCTGGCCCGGTGTGGGCGGCGTGTGCTGCTCGAAGTGCAGGGTATAGGTGCCGTTCTCGAAGCTGTCGGTAACGCGCAGGCGCGGCGTGCCCGCCTGCGCATACCAGCGCTTGAACTGCGCGAGATCGCGGCCGGTCGCATCCTCGAACACCTGAAGCCAATTCTCGATGGTGCAGGCCTGACCGTCATGGCGGGTGAAGTAGAGATCGAGGGCCTTGTAATAGTCTTCGTCGCCCACAAGCCGCTTGAGCATGCCGATGAGCTCTGCCCCCTTCTCGTAGACGGTGGCGGTGTAGAAGTTGTTGATCTCGATAAAGCTTTCGGGTCGGACGGGGTGGGCGAGGGGGCCTGCATCCTCGCGGAACTGGCGTGCGCGGAGCGCGATCACGTCGGAGATGCGCTTGACCGGGGCCGAGCGCATGTCGGCGGTGAACTGGCTGTCGCGATAGACGGTCAGCCCCTCCTTGAGGCAAAGCTGAAACCAGTCGCGGCAGGTGATGCGGTTGCCCGTCCAGTTGTGGAAATACTCATGCGCGATGATCGCCTCGATCCGCTCGAAATTGGCATCCGTGGCGGTCTCGGGGCTGGCGAGCACGCAGGAGGAGTTGAAGATGTTGAGCCCCTTGTTCTCCATCGCGCCCATGTTGAAATCGTCCACCGCGACGATGTTGAACAGGTCGAGATCGTATTCGCGGCCATACACCTGCTCGTCCCATGTCATGGATTTCTTGAGCGCCTCCATGCCGAAGGCGCATTTGTCCTCGTCGCCGGGGCGCACCCAGATGTTGAGATCGACCTCGCGGCCAGAGCGGGTGGTGAAGCGGTCGGGATGCGCCACGAGATCGCCCGCCACCAGCGCGAAGAGATAGGCCGGTTTCGGCCACGGGTCGTGCCATTCGGCCCAGCCCTCGCCCTGCGCCACCGGGTTGCCGTTGGACAGCATGACCGGCATGTCACCCTCGATGCGCACGGTAAAGACGCCCATCACGTCGGGGCGGTCGGGGTAGTAGGTGATCTTGCGAAAGCCCTCGGCCTCGCATTGCGTGCAGAACATCCCGTTCGAGAGGTACAGCCCCTCCAGCGCGGTGTTGGCCGCCGGGTCGATTTCGACCTCGGCCTCGAAGGTGAAGGGCGCGTCGGGGACATCGGCGGTGAGACCTGTTTCTGTCACCTCGGGCGAGATGGCCGTACCGTCGATGCGCGCGCCGATCAGGCGCAGGTTCTCGCCGTGCAGAAAGAACGTGCGCGATGCGGCGTCAGGGTTGGGGCGGAACGCTATCTTGCTGACAACGCGGGTCTTTTCCGGGTCGAGGCGAAAGGTCAGGTGCACCGCGTCCACGAGGTAGGCGGGTGGCGTGTAATCCCTCAGATAGATGGGCTGGGGTGCGGCGTCCTTCATCCGGTCTCTCCTGCAAGCGTCGGCGCGACCCTAGGCGGATCGGAGAGGGGCTGCAACGGGGCGTTCCCCCGGCGCGGGCGGGCGGTGACGGCGCAACGGGGCGCGGTGCGGACGACGCGACCGGAGCCCGCCGGGATGCGGATGGCGGGGGATCCGGCCACGCCGCCCACGCGCGCATCATGGCGGGAAAAAATGAGCAAACCGTCAACCATCCTGCGCAAATCCGCGTCATCGCACGGGCACCTGTGCGCGGAGTGCCCTTTCGTTATTTCGTTTCGCGCTATACCTTGATTTGAATCGTGCAGCAGAGCCACCAAGAAGGACTACCATGGCGCGCCCCGTCGTCGGCATCATCGGCAACAGCTACGAGATCAACAACCGCTACCCGGCCCATGCCGGGGGTACGATCAATTCCGCCGCCGTGGCCGAAGTGGCCGGTTGCGTGCCGCTCATCATCCCGAGCGATCCGCGCTTCGTCTCGGTGGCCGAGCTGATGGAGGTGTGCGACGGGTTCCTGCTGACCGGCGGGCGGCCCAACGTCCACCCCGAGGAATATGGCGAGACACCGACCGAGGCGCATGGCGCGTTCGACCGCGCGCGCGACGCGATCAGCCTGCCGCTGGTGCGCGCCTGCGTGGCGCGGGGGCTACCGTTCCTCGGTATTTGCCGTGGTTTCCAGGAGGTCAACGTCGCAATGGGTGGCACGCTGCACCCCGAGATCCGCGAGCTGCCGGGGCGTGACAACCACCGTATGCCGCCCGATGGCACCATGGAAGAGCAGTTCGCCCTGCGCCACATGGTGCGGTTTCAGCCGGGCGGCGTGTTTCACCGGCTGATGGGGGCCGAGGAAGTGATGACCAACACGCTGCACGGGCAGGGTGTGATCGCCGCCGGGCGCGATATCGTGATCGACGGCTGGGCGCATGACGACACGCCAGAGGCGCTCTATGTGCGCGGTGCGCCGGGCTTTACCCTGTCGGTGCAGTGGCACCCGGAGTGGAATGCGGCCAACGACCCGGTCAGCCGCCCGCTGTTTACCGCCTTCGGCGATGCGGTGCGGGATTGGGCGGCGACGGGGCGCGCGCCGCTGCGGCAGATGGCCTGAGCGTCAGACGCGCGGTCAGGCGGCGCAGCCGGCGAGGCGTTCGCGCAGCAGGGTCGCCTCGCGGGCGCGCAGGCAGGGGCGCGCGGTTTCACGGTGGCGCGACGCGGTGCTGCGCAGTTCCGGGAAGATCGCGAACAGTTCCTCGCGCGCGGCGGCGTCCACCGCCGAAAGTGCCGCGTCGCCGGCAAAGAAGCTCTCGGTGGCAAAGCCCTCGGCATAGATCACCTCGTGGCGGTCGAACATCAGGTGGATGTAGGTGACTGCCTTGCAAGGCGCGATGCAGGCATCGGTGCCGCCCAACAGATGCTTGGCGGCGACCAGCACCTCGTCGCAGCCGAACAGCAGCTCGGCATGGTAGCCGGTGACCAGCAGGCGGTGTTGCGGCGATACCAGTAACCCGCCCGTCCCGGTGCCGAAGATCGCAGGGCCCACGCGCACGGGTGCGAAGGCCCCTCGGCCTGGCACGGTACGCCGCCCGGTCCAGCGCACCGGCCGCGGCCCGTGATCGCGGGTGATGACCATGTCGCCCGGTCGCAGCGTCTCGACCGGGCGCTCGCCGCGGGGGGTGAGAATGCGCGTGCCGGGGGTGAAGCAGATGATGTTCTCGATCTCGGAGAACGTCACCAGGGTGCCGTCGGGCAGGGTGAAATTTCCCGACAGCCCGCCAGCGTCATCGTCTTCGTTGGTGAAGGTGATGTCGCCCTGTCCCACGTCCGGTGTGAGGATCAGCGTATCGCCGTCGGTCTCGTCGCCCTCGCCGCCGGTGATGTCGATGGCCCCGCTCTCGCCCTCGACCTCGGCGAGGGTGAAGGTGTCGTCGCCGTCGCCACCCTCGGCGCTGTCGCCCTGCGCGATGAGTAAGCTGTCGTTGCCCGTGCCGCCGATGAGGGTGTCGGCCCCGGCCCCGCCGTCGATCACGTCATCGCCCGCGCCGCCATCAACGGTATCGTTGCCCGCGCCCGACAGGATGGTGTCATCGCCGCCGCCGCCCTGAACGGAATCGTCGTTGGAGGCGTCGGAGTGGTCCAAGGCGTCGATCATGTCGCCCTCGGGGTCGCCCGTGTAGTCGGCATCGATCACCTCGCCCGCGCCGGTGCCCTCGACGATGAAATCGGGCGGCGTGGTCGTGGTCTCGATGGTGACGAAGCCGGTGGCGGGGGTGCCGTTCTCGTCCACCGTGGAATAGGTAAATGTGTTGGTTCCGATATCGCCGTCCGTGGTGATGGCGATGGTGCCGTCGGCGTTGAGCGTGACCTGCTCGCCGGTGGCGAGGGTGACGGTATCGCCGGGGCTGACGGCGGTGTTGTCGATATGGGTGATGGTGTGCCCGTCGCCCTGGTCGTTGGCGAGAATGTTGTGGATTTGCGTGGTATTGGGCCCCTGCGCCAGCGTATCAAGCTCGGCGATGTTCATCGTCTGGACCGAGTCGGCCATGATGAGCAGGTTGGAATCGTACACGCCGTCGCCGCCATCGCCGATGGCGATGCGGATGTCGTTTTCCTCGCCCGGGTTGACCGGGGCGGTCAGCGAAAGCACCACGGTGGTGCCGTCCATCTCGGTGTTGAACTGATCGCTGGCGTTGTCGCGGTAGAGGTTGGCGTTGGACGTGTCGTTGATCGTGTCGATGGTGATGTCGGTGCTGCCGCCTTGTGCGAGCTCCAACGGTACATAGGCGCCGTTGACCCAGACACCCACCGCGTCGTTGAAGCCCGAGTTGACGTATTCCAGGTATTCCTCGGAGGAGAACACGAGCTGCATGGTCAGCGTGTCGCCCTCGGGCACGAAGGTGGCGTCTAGAATGGCGGCATCGAAGATCTGCTGTCCCGAAATCGCTTCGAGCTGGTCATCGCCGCCGCTGTACTGTTCCTCGTCGTCGTCACTTTCGCCGTCGCCACCCCAATCGGTCGAGGTGTCGGGAGCGGTGTTGGTGTTCAGCGTGCCGGAATCGTTGGTGAAATCCGTGGCGCGTCCGGTCGAGAGGATCACGCCCGCGTCGCCGGGGCTGATCTCGCCCAGGGTGCCGGTGCCGCCCGAATAGGTGCCCGAGGCCCCCCCGGCGCCGCTGTAGCTTGCCGAAATGACGGTGACGCCGTCACCGAACATGGTGTTGGCCATGTCCATCGCGGTGGCGGAGGTGTTGACGTTCAGCTCGCTTGCTATGGGCATGACATCACTTTCCAACTCGGATAACGCGGCCGCGCCGGGAGGCGCCGCAGTCTAGACCGCCGGTTCACACCAGAGGGTTAACGCCTCCGTTTGGCCCGCATTTGGCGCGGTCGAGGCAATTCGGAGGCGACGCAGGGATATCGTGTCGGTATCTTGTCGGCATTGCGTCGGTATCCGTGCCGCCCCGTCACGCGGCGGGCATCAAGAGCCGCGCCTCGTGGCGGCGCAGGCAGGGGCGCGCGGTGGGACCGTAGCTCTCGGGGTGGGAGCGTAATTCGGGAAAGAGCGCGAAGAGCTCTTCGCGCGCGCCACCTTCGATCGCCGAGAGGCCGATATCGCCGACGTGAAAGCTCTCGGTCGCGGCGCCCTCGGCATAGACCACCTCGTGGCGGTCGAACATCAGGTGGATATAGGTGACCGCCGCCTGATCGGTCTGCGTCACCGCCTGTCCGTCCACCAGGTGCTTGGCGGCGACCAGCACCTCGTCGCAGCCAAAGAGCAGCTCGGCCTTGTAACCGGTGAACAGGAACCGGTGCTGTGGCGACACGGTGAGCGGCGCGCACGCCCCGTCGAGCACATGCGCGGCCACGCGGACCGGTGCGAAGCGGCCAGTGCCCGGCACCGTGCGTCGCCCGACCCAGCGCAGCGGCTGCGCCCCGTGATCGCGGGTGATGACCATGTCGCCGGGGCGCAGGTTCTCGACCGGGCGCTCGCCCTGTTCGGTGAGGATGCGGGCCCCCGGCGTGAAGCAGATGATGTTCTCGATCTCGGAGAAGCTGACCTGCCTGCCATTGACCGTGAAACTGCCCGACAGGCCCCCCGCCGAATCGTTGCCATTGGCGAACGTGATGTCGTCCCGGCTGACATCGGCGGTCAGTTGCAGCGTGTCACCACCCGTCTCGCCGCCCTCGCCGCCGGTGATCGTGATCGTACCCGTGCCCGGCGCGGCGGGGATATCGAGCACGAAGAGGTCGTCTCCGTCGCCCCCCACCAGCGTGTCGTTTTCGCCCGCGACGAGCGTATCGTCGCCGCCGCCGCCGAACAGGAGGTCGGCCCCCGCGCCACCGTCGAGGCTGTCATCGCCCGCGGTCGTCTCGACCCCGAGGATGAGCGGGCTTTCATCGAGGCTCGTTTCGGTGCCGCCCGGTGCTGTGACCGTGCCTGACAGCACCTCGCCCCCGGCGTTCTCCCAGACGCGCAGCTCGATCGTGTAGGTCTGGCCCGCCTCCAGCGTCACCTCGCCCCAGCGCGTGGTCGGGGCCTGGTGATAGTCGTTGTCGAGGAACGGTCCGTCATTGCCGGTCTGGTTGGTGAAGTCGAGCGGGCCGCCCTGCGAATCCAGGATGCGGAGGGTCGAGCCGTCGTCGGAGGTGGTGGTGAAGCGGTAGGTGCCCGCGTCGGGCGCGTAGAGCGTCGAGGTGAAGATGACGCCGAAATCATTGGGATCGCCCTGCCCGGTGGCCGCCTGACCGAGCGCGTCGATATCGAGCGTGTCCTGCGTGCCAGAGCCCGCGAGCGTGCCGTTCTCGATGGTGAAGGCCTGCCCGTTGGCCGAGGAAAAATCCTGCGTGTAAACCTCGTAGGCCCAGCGGGCGCTGGTGCCGTCGCCGTAGAGCACGTCGTCGCCGCCATCGCCAAGCACGGTGTCATTATCCGCCCCGCCGATCAGCGTATCGCCGCCGTCAAGCCCGTCGATGAAATCATTCCCCGCGCCGCCGTCGATGTAATTCGTGGTGGTACCGCCGTCAAAAACACCGTCAAAGCCGGTCAGCGTGTCGTTGAAATCCGATCCGATGATTCCGTCAATTCCAGAGCCGGTATCGCCCGTTGCATCGCCACCGCTATAGGTGCCGGTGCTGAGATCGACATTCACTGCCGCGTCCGAGGCGGAGTAATCGACAATATCAAGCCCGGCACCGCCACTAAGCGTATCCGCGCCCGCGCCGCCAATCAGCGTGTCATCGCCGTCCGCGCCAACAAGGCTGTCATCGCCAGCGCCGCCAAGGATTGAATCGTTGCCGGTACCGCCGAACACCGTGTCATTGCCCGCGCCCGCGAACACGGTGTCATTGCCTGCCCCCGCCAGGACAGTGTCGTTTCCTCCGCCGACCGAGTCGCCGTCGGCATCCACGTAGTCCGCGTCGATACGGTCGTCGCCCGCGGTCCCGTCGACCTCGAAGCCGGCCTCCACATAGTCGTCGATACTGAAAGCCGGATCGCCCGCGGTCACATCGGGATCGGTGTCATGGTCGAGCGTCTCATAGCTGCGCCCGGTGACAAGCGGTGTCTCTGACAGGGTATAATAGCCGGTCGCGCTGCCGCTGGTGACGCGAAACGTTATGACGTTGAACGTATCGCCCGTGACCGTATCGCGCAGGGTCCAGCTTTCTTCGGCATGGATGCCCGCCCCGGTCGAGCTGCTGCCGCCAACCGTGACGTCTGCAGTGGCGCTCTCGCCGCCCGACGCGCTGCTGTCGAGGGTCTGGCCTTCGAGGCCCGGCTCGTTGTCGGTGATCGTCGCGGTGCCGGACGGTTTGGCCTCTCCGGTCCAGCTCGCGGTATTGCCGACCGATCCGGACAGGATGAACAACGGGTCGTTGTTGTAGATATTCACCGTGTATGTCGGCACTGGCCTGTTCCTTCCTCATCGCCGCTGGTCTGCGCCAACTGGCCGGACGGGATTTGGATTGGTTTCCCGTCTTGTTTCCAAAACGGATACAGTGCCGGTGCGGCGGCAATTGGTGCACATTCTGCTCAAATTTAGGCGTATTGTGTCGAATCTCGGGTCAGTCGGAGGGCCGGGTGCTCAGGTCACGGCATTGCGCCTGCGATGGGCCGGATCGTCCCAGAGGCGGCCCTGCATCACCTCGGTCAGGATGCGGGTGGCCGCCCGCACCTCCGCTTCGCCGAGGTATAGCGGTGTGAAACCGAAGCGCATGATGTCGGGCGCGCGGAAATCGCCGATCACGCCGCGCGCGATCAGCGCCTGCATGGCGGCATAGCCGTCTTTGAATCGGAACGAGACCTGGCTGCCGCGCCGCGACGGATCGCGCGGGCTGGCCAGCGTCAGCATCGGGCAGGCGGCTTCGACGCCGGCGATGAACATCTCGCTGAGCGCAACGGAGCGCGCGCGCAAATCCGCCATGTCCACCCTGTCCCAGACATCGAGCGCGGCGTCGAGCGCGGCCATGGCGAGCACCGGTGGCGTGCCCACGCGCATCCGCTCGATGCCCGCGCCGGGGCGGTAGGCGGGCTCGAAGTCAAACGGCGCGTCGTGACCCAGCCAGCCCGAAAGCGCCGGAAAGGCCGTGTCCGCATGGCGCGGGGCGACGTAGATGAAGGCGGGCGCGCCGGGGCCGCCGTTGAGATACTTGTAGGTGCAGCCCACGGCGAAATCCGCGCCTGTCCCTGCCACGTCCACCGGCAGCGCGCCTGCGCTATGCGCCAGATCCCAGACCGTGAGCGCCCCTGCCGCGTGGGCGCGCGCGGTCAGGTCGGCCATGTCGTGGATCCGCCCGGTGCGGTAATCCACCTCGGTGAGCAGCGTCACGGCGACCTCGTCGGTGATGGCATCGGCCACCTCTTCGGGGGCGACGACGCGCAACTCAAGGCCGCGTTCGAGTGCCCGGATCAGCCCCTCGGCCATGTAGAGATCGGATGGGAAATTGCCGCTGTCGCTGAGGATCACGCGACGGTCGGGGCGCAGGTCGAGCGCGGCGGCGAGCGCCTGGTAGACCTTGACCGACAGCGTATCGCCGAGGACCACATACCCCGCCTCCGCCCCGATCAGCCGCCCGATCCGGTCGCCCAAGGCGCGCGGTTGCGCCATCCACCCGGCGCGGTTCCAGCCGGTGATGAGCATCTCGCCCCACTCGTCCTGCATCGCCCGTGCCATCCGGGCGCTGGCCGCGCGGGGCAGGGGGCCCAATGAGTTGCCGTCGAGATAGATCACCCCCTCGGGGAGGTGAAACATGGCGCGGGTTGCCTCGAAATCGGTCATCCTGTGCCCCTCTCAGACCTGTCCGCCCGCGATCTCGATGCACTGGCCGTTGACGCTGTCCGATCTCGGGCCGCACAGCCATAGCACGGCCTGCGCCACCTCGTCGGGGGCGATCAGGCGGTTGTGGCGATTGGTGGCGATCATGGTGGCGCGGGCGGCATCCTCGGTCACGCCCGCCCGCGCGGCGATCGAGGCCACGTTGCGCGTGACAATCTCGGTATCGACATAGCCGGGGCAGACCGCGTTGAAGGTGAGGGCCGTGCCGAGGTAATCCTCGCTCAAGCTCCGGATGAGGCCGATCAACCCGTGCTTGGACGCGGTGTAGGCCGACGCGCCCTTGAGCCCCCGCAGCCCGGCGATGGAGGAGACGGCGACGACGCGGCCCCACTCGGCGCGGCGCATGTCGTGCAGACATTCGCGGATCGTCCAGAACGCCCCGTCGAGATTGGTGGCCATGATGCGGCGCCAGAAATCGGTATCGGTCTTGTGGAGCGCGCGGCCCTCGGCGATGCCGGCGTTTGGAATGCAGACCTGCACCGGGCCGTGTGCGGTGACCGCTGCGGCCACGCCCTGGGTGACGCTGTCCTCGTCCGTCACGTCCATGACCTGCGGATGGAGGCGCGGGCCAGCGACCGCGTCGAGCACCTCCGCGCGGCGGCCCGTGATCGTGACCTCGGCCCCCGCATCGGCGAGCGCGCGGGTGATGGCGAGGCCGATGCCCGTGCCGCCGCCGGTGACGAGAGCGTGTTTGCCGTCGAGTGTCATGGGGCCTCCGGTTTGGTTGCGGGCAGCGTAGCGGTGACACGGGGAGGGGGGAAGGGGAAGGTGCGGGTTGGCCCGGAGCGGATGGTCGCCTGCCTGCCCCGCGCGGAACAAGGCGTGCTTGCACGCCGCCGCGCGAGCGCCAGCCCGCCCCCCGGGCCGGCGATTGGGTAACGCTGGCGCAAAGCCCTGATATCTCTCGGGAACCCGGGCATAAAGCACAATAGACCAGTCGTCGGATCGCCATCCCGCGGGCTGGCGCTCGCGCGACTCATCGCCGGATGGCCCATTGCCCGATCAAGACCCGACGCCCCCGCCCTCCGTGCGGCCATGGAGCATCACGCGGTTTTTGACATCCCCGCCATCCCGTGCATGGTGCCATTGACACCTGTCCCGGAGAACCGCGCGAATGCTGAAATGGATCGACATGCCCCCCGTCTGGCTCGTGGGCTTTCTCGTGCTGGCGTGGGCGCAGGCGACGTGGGCACCGATGGGCCTGAGCCTCGGCGGCGGATGGGTGGATTTCGCGGGCGGCGTGCTGGTGGGCGGCGGCGTGCTGCTGATCGCGCTGGCGGCGATGGAGTTCCGCCGCCACAAGACCACCATCGTGCCGCACGAGACGCCCGAGCGGCTGATACCGTCGGGCATATTCAAACGATCGCGCAACCCGATCTACCTGGGCGACGCGCTCATCCTCGCGGGATTCATCCTGCGCTGGGACGCGGTGCTGGCGCTGCCGCTGATCCCGGTTTTCGTCTGGGTGATCGAGCGACGATTCGTGATCCCCGAGGAGAACCGGATGCGCCGCACGTTCCGGGCCGATTTTGCCCGCTATTGCGAAAAAACCCGGCGTTGGCTGTAGCGCCTGCGGCAAACTTGATATCGCAAGTCGCAAAATAGTGTGAAATAACCGCTTTCGTGAAAACCGACCCGGCACCGGATGAACGGCGGCCATCGACAGACAGGATCTGCCAGAGGGGGACAGGAAACGTGAAGATCGGAACGCCAAAGGAGGTGATGGAGGGTGAGAACCGCGTCGCGATGACGCCGGACTCTGCGCTTCAGCTTCAGAAACTGGGATATGACTGCGCGATCGAGACCGGCGCGGGCGAGCGCGCGGGTTTCTCGGATGCCGCCTACGAGGAGGCCGGGGTCGAGATCATCAAGACCGCCGCCGCGCTGTGGAAGGCGAGCGACGTGGTCGCCAAGGTGCGCGTGCCCACCGAGACCGAGCTGAAAAGGCTGCGCGAGGGGCTGACGCTGATTTCGTTCTTCAACCCCGGCGGCAACGAGGCCGGGCTGGAAACCGCCGCCAAGAAGGGTGCCACCGTCATCGCGATGGAGATGGTGCCGCGCATCAGCCGCGCGCAGAAGATGGACGCGCTGAGCTCGATGGCCAATATCGCGGGCTACCGCGCGGTGATCGAGGCCGGGGGCAATTTCGGCCGCTTCTTCACCGGGCAGATCACGGCGGCGGGCAAGGTGCCCCCGGCCAAGGTGCTCGTGGTGGGCGCGGGCGTCGCCGGGCTGGCCGCCATCGGCACGGCCACCAGCCTCGGCGCGATCACCTACGCGTTCGACGTGCGGCCCGAGGTGGCCGAGCAGGTGGAATCGATGGGCGCCGAGTTCGTCTATCTCGATTTCGAGGAAGAACAGCAGGACGGATCGGCCTCGGGCGGCTATGCCTCGGTGTCGAGCCCGGAATTCCGCGAGGCGCAGCTTGCCAAGTTCCGCGAGTTGGCGCCGGAGGTGGATATCGTGATCACCACCGCGCTCATTCCCAACCGCGAGGCGCCGGAGCTGTGGACCGAGGACATGGTGAAATCCATGAAGCGCGGCTCGGTGATCGTCGATCTGGCCGCCGAGAAGGGCGGCAACTGCAAGCTCACCGTCGCCGACGACAAGATCGTGACGGAAAACGGCGTGACCATCATCGGTTATACCGATTTCCCGAGCCGGATGGCGACGCAGGCCAGCACGCTCTATGCCACCAACATCCGCCACATGATGACCGACCTGACCCCCGAGAAGGACGGGCAGGCCGTGCATGATATGGAGGATGACGTGATCCGCGGCTCCACCGTGACGCACAAGGGCGAGATCACATGGCCGCCGCCACCGCCCAAGGTGGCCGCGATTGCCGCCGCGCCCGCGAAGGAAAAGCCGAAGGAACTGACCGCCGAAGAGAAACGTGCGCAGGAGATTGCCGCGTTCAAGGCGCAGACCAAGAGGCAGGTGACGCTTCTGGGCATCGGCGGGGCGCTGGTGCTTGGCGTCGGCCTCGTGGCGCCGGCGAGCTTCATGCAGCATTTCATCGTGTTCCTGCTGGCGGTGTTCGTCGGTTTCCAGGTGATCTGGAATGTCAGCCACAGCCTGCACACGCCGCTGATGGCGGTCACGAACGCGATTTCGTCGATCATCATCCTCGGCGCGCTGATCCAGATCGGGTCGAGCTCGATCTTCATCACAATCCTCGCCGCGCTCGCGGTGTTCATGGCCGCGATCAACATCTTCGGCGGCTTTCTCGTGACACGGCGGATGCTCGCCATGTTCCAGAAATCATAAGGCGGAGGGGATCATGGATTTCGGATTCACGATAGCGGCCTATGCGGTCGCGGCGGTTCTCTTCATCCTCAGCCTTGGGGGGTTGAGCGGACAGGAAAGCGCCAAGCGCGCCATCTGGTACGGGATCGCGGGCATGACCATCGCCGTTCTGGCGACGATGGCCGGTCCGGGGCAGGGGCTGTGGCTCTTGTCGGTGGTGCTGATCGCCGGTGGCGCGGCGGTGGGGTATCAACTCGCCACGCGGGTACAGATGACGCAGATGCCCGAGCTGGTGGCGATCATGCACAGCCTCGTGGGCCTTGCGGCGGTGTTCGTGGGATTCAACGCCGATCTCGAGCTGGGGCGCGTGGCGGAGGCGTTTGCCGACCAAGGGCTCGCCTTTCCCAGGCCCGAGGAGATCAGCGCGGAGGCCGCCGCTTTTGCCAAGCAGTTCACCGGCTTTGCCGCCATCCTCGCCAAGAAGACGGCAGTGGAGGTGAATATCCTCAAGGTCGAGCTGATGCTCGGCATCTGGATCGGTGCGGTCACGTTCACCGGATCGGTGATTGCCTATGGCAAGCTCGCGGGCAAGGTGGACGGCGCGGCCAGGAAGCTGCCGGGCGGGCATGTGCTCAACGCCGGTGCGGCGGCGCTGTCGCTGCTGTTCGCGGCGATGTATCTCGGCGGCGCAGGCGTCTGGACGCTGGTTCTGCTGACGCTCCTGGCGTTCTTCATCGGCTATCACCTGATCATGGGGATCGGCGGCGCCGACATGCCGGTGGTCGTCTCGATGCTCAACAGCTATTCCGGCTGGGCGGCGGCGGCGATCGGCTTCAGCCTTGGCAATGACCTGCTGATCGTCGTGGGCGCGCTGGTCGGCTCTTCCGGTGCGATCCTGAGCTACATCATGTGCAAGGCGATGAACCGGCAGTTTGTCAGCGTCATCCTCGGGGGCTTTGGCGGATCGCAGGGCCCTGCGGCGGAGATCGAGGGCGAACAGGTTGCCATCGACGCCGACGGCGTGGCGCAGGCATTGAACGAGGCCGACAGCGTGATCATCGTGCCGGGCTATGGCATGGCGGTGGCGCAGGCGCAGGGGGCGGTTTCGGACCTCACCTCCAAGCTGCGGGCAAAGGGCAAGACCGTGCGCTTTGCCATCCACCCGGTGGCGGGCCGCCTGCCGGGGCACATGAACGTGCTGCTGGCCGAGGCGAAGGTGCCCTACGACATCGTCATGGAGATGGACGAGATCAACGAGGACTTCCCCGACACGGATGTGGCGATCGTCATCGGCTCCAACGACATCGTCAACCCGGCGGCGCAGGACGACCCCAACAGCCCCATCGCCGGAATGCCGGTGCTGGAGGTGTGGAAGGCCAAGCAGGTGTTCGTCTCCAAGCGCGGGCAGGGCACCGGCTATTCCGGCATCGAGAATCCGCTGTTTTTCAAGGAGAACACGCGGATGTTCTATGGCGATGCCAAGGCCAGCGTGACGAGCCTGCTGCCGAAGATCGAGTAGGCATCTTTATAGGTCCGCGGTAGCGGAGGCGCGGCCTGCGGGTCGCGCCTCTTTTCGTGGCGCGCGGTCTCTCAGCGCAAGGCCCGCGTGAGCATGCGCCAGGGCCGCCCGTCGATCGCGGCAAGTCCGGCACCGATCAGCGCCATTCCCATCATGTGCCGCACGAGCAGCACCTCACCCAGGATGAGCGTGCCCAGCAGGATGGCACTGGCCGGGACAAGGAAGGTGACCAGGAGCAGGTTTGTCGCCCCCGCCGTCGCGAGGATGCGGAAGTAGAGCGTGTAGGCCAGCGCGGTCGACAGGGTGGCCACCCCGATCAGTGCGCCGATGGCTGCGATGCCGGGGGGCGCAAGGCCCCACGGGCGATCGACAATCAGCGCGAGCGGCAGCAGGATCAGGCTCGACGCGATGACCTGTCCGGTCGCCGTGGCCATGGGGCTGACCCCCATGCCGCGAAAGCGCCGCCCGAATATCCCCGCCAGCGCATAGGAGACGGCAGCCATCAGGCACATGAGTTGCGCGGCCACGTGTACGCCCAGATCGCGCAGTGCCCCCACCCCGATCATCACCGCCACCCCAGCAAAGCCGATCAGCACACCGGTGATCTTGCCGCCGGTCATGCGTTCGTCGCGGGTCAGGACATGGGCCAGCAGCACGGTGAAGAGCGGCGTCGCGGCATTCAGGATCGAGGCCACGCCCGAGGCGATATGCTGTTGCCCCCAGACGATCAGCGAAAAGGGCAGGGCGTTGTTCATCAGCCCCATGCAGGCGAAGGCGACCCAGATGCGCCGCCCGCGCGGCAGGCGCTCGCCACGCAGCCGCAGAATCGCCATCAGGATGAGGGCGGCAAGGGCCACGCGGCCAACGACGACGCTCAGCACCGGCAGGTCGCGCACCGCCACCTCGTTAAAGAAGAAGGAGCCGCCCCAGACCGTGGCAAGTGCCAGAAGCATACCCCATTCGAGCGCGCTCATGGGGCGCTGTGACGGTGGTGCGGTCGGTGTTGATGCGTCTGAAATGCTCATGACACCAGATGTGCCCCATGGGGAGCGGCGCTGACGACCCGTTTCCTGCGGATTTGGCGTGCGCGGCGCATGACGCATTCGCCTTTGGTGCGGCGCGGGTTTTGGAGTATTTTCACCAAGAAGAAGCCCGAAGCCCGTGCAGTATACGGTTGTGTTCCGCTAAATCATTGGGTTTTCAGGGAAAACCTCTTTTGCGCGGGTGCGTGGCGCGCTAAGGAACGGCACAGGATCAGGAGACCGGCCCATGCCCCCCATCGCCGACCATCCGCTGCGCTACGAGCTGACCAACGAGCTGCACGCGCGGCCCTTTCCCACCCTGGCCGCGCCCTGCACGGCGATCTATCTCGCCGTCAAGCGCGAACAGGACGCGGCCAAGCGCGACCGCGCGGCCGATCTCGCGCATCTCACCGCCCTGCTCGACCGCTACGGCGCCAAGCATCCCCGGCCCGGTGCGACGCATTATTTCGGCGAAATCGGGCGGCACCGGCTCAAGTGGGAGAGCCATACCGAGATGGTGACCTACACGGTATTCAGCGAGGGGGTGAGCGAGCGGCCCTTCGACCCGGCGGATTTCGACGTGTTCCCCGACGAGTGGCTGGCCGAGGCGCCGGGACAGCGGATCACCTCGGCGATGATCCGGGTGGTGCCGTGGGAGAGCCGCGAGGGCGCGCGGACGGATATCGACCGCTGGTTCGTCCCGGAGAGCGTGGCGGTGGCGCGGGTGCTCGACGATGCCGGCGTGATCGCAGGCGATTTCCGGATCGACCCGGCGGGGCATTTGCGGTTCTCACTGCACGTAGCCCCCCAAACCGGGCAGCGGCGGGTCGGGCGGATCGTGCAGCGGCTGTGCGAGATCGAGACCTACAAGACAATGTCGATGCTGGGCTTTGCCCGGGTGCGTGAGATGAGCCGCCAGATGGGCGAGACCGACAGCCGCCTGAGCCGCCTGGTGGGCGACATGACCGCAGGCAGTCAGCCCGCCGAGGACACGCTTGACGGGCTGCTGGAGGTGTCGGCGGAGCTGGAAGCCCTCGTTGCGAAATCCTCCTTCCGCTTCGGGGCGACGGCGGCCTACGAGCAGATCGTGCATCAGCGCATCGGGGCGCTGCGCGAAGAGCGGTTCAATGGGCGGCAGACCTTCTACGAGTTCATGATGCGGCGATACGATCCGGCGATGCGCACTGTGGCGGCGACCAAGGACCGGCTCAAGGCGATGTCGGACCGGGCGATGCGGGCGGGCGATCTCTTGCGCACCGGGGTGGACGTGGAGCGCAGCGCGCAGAACCAGAGCCTGCTGGAGAGCATGGACCGCCGCGCCGACCTGCAACTGCGGTTGCAACGCACGGTCGAGGGGCTCAGCGTGGTGGCGATCAGCTATTACGCGGTGTCGCTGGCGGGCTACCTGCTCTATCCGGTGGCCGGCGTTCTGGGGGTGAGCAAGGGCATGATCATCGCCGCCGTCACCCTGCCGGTAGTGGCCGCGGTGTGGTGGATGGTGCAGCGCATCCGCCGCAAGCTGCACTGACGCGTTGTCCTGAGACGTTGCCATGCCAGGGCCGGGGGCGCATGATCCAAGGGCGAGACCCCAGGAGGAGATGCCGATGCCCTTTGCCGATTTCATCATGGATTTCCCGTCCCTCGATCTGCCCTTTCCCGAGGACGTGGTGCAGAGCCACGCCGTCCGCTCGGAGCACGGGCTAAGCGTGTTCTTCACCTTTCTTCAGGACATGGATCTGCCGCCGCACAGCCACGGCCCGCAATGGGGCACGGTGGTGGAGGGCGAGATCGAGTTCACCATCGGCGGCGAGACGCGCATCTATGGACCCGGCGACAGCTATGCCATCGGCGCGGGCGTCGAGCATGGCGCGAAGATCAAGGCAGGTACGCGGGTGATCGACGTGTTCGCCGAGCCGGACCGCTACCCGCTCAAAGGCTAGCCGCGCAACCTGGGGTCGGCGGCGCCGCGCCCGGCGCGCCAGCTCAGCGCCACAGCCACGCGTGGCCCGCCAGCGCGCCCTGCGCCTTGGCCAGCAGCCGGTTGGCCGCCCCCGCGGGCGGCACCTCTGCGTGCGTCAGCCGGTCGGCCACCACCTCCACCGGGCAGGGCAGGCCGGTGACCGGGTCGCGGTAGCGCGGGTAGTCGATCAGTGTGGCGTGGACCAGCCCCTCGAGCGCGGGCCGGGCGCGGCGCCGCGCGGGCACCGGCCCGAGATCGCGGGTGAGACCCCAGCCGGCGTAGAAGGGCACGCCGGTGGCGGTCACCCGCACCCCGCGCAACAGCGCCTCGAACCCCAGAAGCGAGGTCATCGTCCAGACCTCGGCCACCTGCGTCAGCAGCGCGGCGGGATCGGTGCCGGCGACCACCAGATCGGCGAGACCGTCGAGCGCCCCGCGCGGCACCGCGCCGGGGCGCAGCCCGGCCTCGACGTCGGGGTGCGGCTTGTAGAGGATCACCGCGCCGGGGTTGTCCGCACGCGCGCGGCGCAGCAGCTCGAGATTGGTGGCAATCGCGCCCGCGCCGAGCCGGATCGAGGCGTCATCCTCGACCTGCCCCGGCACGAGGATGCGGTGGCCGTCGGGCAGGGCGGGGGCGGGCGCGCCGAGGTTGTACTTGCTCAGCCCGTGATCCGTCAGCGTCGAGATGAGGGCGCGGGCGCGCTGTGCCTGATCGGCGCGCAGCGTCTCGCGCATAGCGATCAGCCGCTCAAGCCGGCTTTCGCGGGTGGGGTCGTAGTAGATGCCGAGATCGTCGAGCACCAGCGACAGGGGTGGCACCAGATCGGCCCCGAGCCCGCGCGAGCGCAGGAAGCCGTCCTCGACGTGCAGCGCGCCCTCGGGGGCGTCCGTCTTTGCCGAGGCCCAGACCATCGCCGGGCGGTCGGCACGCGCGCGCCCAAAGATCACCCGCCGCTGGCTGCCGAAAAAGCGCTGGATCGGTGCCCGTTTCCACAGCCGAATGCCATGCGCGGTCCAGCCCCGGTGATCGTCGCGCCAGGCGCGGGTTTCGGCCTCGAACTGGTCGAGCGCGGTTTCCAGATCGCAGAGCCGGTCGCGGCAGGGATCGTACCAGGTGGGGGCGAGGATCATCGCGCCGGCGAACAGCTGTGCGCGGGTGAGGGTGCGGGCGCGCCGCGCGAAGGGTGTGGCGTGGCGGTCCTCGGTCAGCCCCCACCCGGCGTAGAAGGGCCGCCCGAAGACCTGCGGGCGGTGGCCTGCGAGGATCGCCTCGAACCCCATCTGCGATGACACGGTATAGACCGCCTGCGCCCCTTCGAGCAGTGGCCAGGGGCTGAGCGGCGCGGTGATCAGGCGCACGCGGCCGATAGCGTCCGCCCTCGAGAAATAGCCCCGTCGGTGGCCTTGGGCGGTCTCGGGGTGGGTCTTGATCAGGATGGGTGCGTTGGGGTGCTCTTCCTGCGCGAGGGCCAGCATCTCGTGGAAGGTGCTGGCATCCGCCCCGCCATGCCGGACCGAGGCATCGCCATATGTCTGGTCGATTACCAGAACGTAGCCCGGATCGGGGCAGGGCAGGGCCGGATCGACGCCGGAATACTTGGTCAGGTGGCCCGCGCGCAGCCGCGCCATGGCGTCGCGTGCGCGATCCAGAAGCGGGGTGTCGTCGAGCGGGTGGCGCGCGAGTGTTTCCTCGATATCCGAGGGCACGCTTGCATCGAAATGCACGCCCTGCCGGTCGAGCAGCAGCCCCAGCGGCGGTGCGCCGCTGCGCCCCGGCAGGACCGAGCGCAGGAATGCGTCCTCGACCCGCAGGAGCCCCGCACCGGTCCGCGCCGCCACCGCCTCGCCGCGCGCGGCGACCGGGCTCTTGCCCCAGACCGCCACGAGGTCCCCGGCAGACGGCCAGCCGAGGCGCAGGTCGTACCCGGCAAGGTGCAGGATGCGCCTTGCCTGCCGCTGCCACAGGAACCCGCCGTTGAAATGGAAAACCCGCCGGGGCATATCGGCCCCGGCGGGTGCGTCGCCCTGTTCTGGCGTCATACGTCGCCTTGCAGCGTGCTCGATGCGGTCGAGACCGAGCCGACCGCGCCCAGCGTGCCGGTGAGCGCCGAGATGACCTTGCTCCATTGCGCGAAGGGGGCCTCGGTCACGTAGATCGTATCGTCGTCGCGGATCGCGAAATCGCGGGCCATGAACATGCCGTTGGGCTGCGTGAGATCGAGCACATAGACCATGCGCTGCGCGCCCACGAGATCGTTGCGGCCCAGCACCTGGTTGGCGATCTCCGCCGGTTCGTTGCGCATCACGAATACGCCGGTGGGATCGGAGGACGCCACGCTCAACCCGCCGACCTGCGCCAGCCCCTCGAGCGCGCTCAGCGTCTGGGTCTCGAAGGTCACGCGCGCCTGCGCGCCGGTGGCCCCGAGCGCGGTGTAGGAGCGGGTGTCGGCCTCGACGAGAACGCGGTCGCCGGCGCGCAGGGCGATGTCGAATTGCGGATACTTGAACAGGTCCTGGAACCAGACCTTGGCGCGTTTCTCGCCGCGGATCACGGTGATCTGCGCGACCTCGGGCTCGATGGCGATGCCGCCCGCCGCCGCGATCATTGCCGAGAGCCGCCGTGTCGGCGCCTCTATCGGGTAGACGCCCTGCCCGGCGACCGCGCCGCTCACCGACACGGTCGAGCCGTCGCCGGCCACGCGGCGCACCTCGACCTGCGGATCGGGGGTCTGCTGGTCGAGTCGCTCGGTGATGGCGCGGCGCACCCCCTCGGGCGTGTTGCCCGCCGCCCTGATGCGGCCGGCGTAAGGCACGAAGATGAAGCCCTGGCCATCGACCTGCACCTCTTCGAGGACGGTCTGGTTTGCGGTTGCCCCGGTCATCAGCCCGTCATCGACGTTTTCCCAGATGGTGAGACCCAGTTTGTCGCCAGCGCGGATCGTGTCCGAGCCGAGGAGCCCGGCATTGAGGAAATCCTCGGTAAAGCCGAGCGCCGGCTGCACGGCGGTCGCGCGGGTAACGCGGTCGTTCACCGTCACCACGAAGGCGTCGCCCTGACGCTGCACCGATCCGGCATAGATTTCGCGCTTGTTGGGGCCCAGTCGTGGCAGGCCGCACCCGGCTACGAGGCTTGCCACCAGCAAGAGGGCGACGGGACGCGCCCATCGGGAGTGTCGGGGTGTCACTGCTCGGTCTCCTCGACCTGTTCTTGTTCTGCCTCGGTATTTTTCCCGGAACGCTATCGCAAGAGGCCTGAAAAATCCAGCTTTTCCTGTGGACTGCCTCAGGGAACGAGGCGCAACTGTTGCCTTGGTGCCGCGGTGCCGAGGCTCAGCGCGTCGTAGGGATCGTCGGGTGCGAGCATCATGTCCACCACTTGCCGCAGCACCTGCCGCCGACCGCGCGCCGAGTAGAATCCGCCGGGAAGCTGGCTGGTCTCCAGCAGGTAGCGGCGGTAATCGGCATAGGCGCGCCGGTTGGGGCGCTCGGCCCGGGCAAAGAACTCGGGCAGTGGCAGGGTCGAGACGAATTCGGGCTTGGCATAGACCGCCGCGCCGAAGGTGCGCAGGGGGATACCCCGCCACAACACCTGCTGCCCGGCGGTGGAGTTGACGGTGACGGCGCTGCGCGCCTCGTCGAGAAGCGGCGCGAGCTTGCCGCCGCGCAGGAAATGCACCCGGCCTCTGAGCCCGTGTTCGTCCACCAGCCGACGCAGCGTGGCGCGGATGGGGGCGCGGCCGTCCTCGAGCGGGTGCGCCTTGACCACGAGGTGATGATGCGGCGGTGCGCCCTCGGCAAAGCCCTTGATCACAACGTCGAGAAACTCGGTCATCGACGAGAACGGCGAATGCGCCTGGAACGAGGCGTCGTGTTCGAGCTGCAAGAGCGCGACGTGATAGGGAAAGCCGCCGGTGCGGATGCGCCGTGTCGCCACGCGCCGCTCCAGCGCGAGGGCGGGCATGAACAGCAGGCGCCGCAGGTAGAGCGCGAATTCAGCCCCCACCCCGATCGCGCGGTGTGGACGAAACCGGCGATAGCCCCGGTTCAGCGCCAGCACGCAGCCGTGATAGAGCGCGCCGTAGAAGATGTGCTCGCGCATGTCGCCCCAGCTTGCGGGCGGCAGGGCGGTATCCATGTCCGAGGCGGCGAGGGCCGTGCGCATCTCGTCGATACCTAGATCCATCAGCCGCGAATGGCCGTTCGTGCCGCCGCGCTCGTAGGTGATCCAGTAGGGGCGCATGTAGCCCTCTTCGAACACATGCACCGTGATCCCCGCCGCGCGGGCGATGGCCACCGCCTCGGCATGGACGGGCCGCGTGTCGCCGTAGAGCACCAGATCGGTCACGCCATTCGCCTCGATCAGGCTGCGCAAGGTTTCAGGCCAGCGGTCAGGCATCTCGTGAAAGGCGATGTAGCGACCGGCGTCGGGCCAGAAGGCGCGATCGCCCGCGTTGAAGCCCACGCGCCACACCTCGGCCCCCGACCGGCGCAGCATCTGAGCCAGCCGGTAAAAGAACGGCCCGTGCGGCCCCTGCAGCAACAGGAAAGAGCGCCCTTTTCCGGTCAGCCCCGGCATTCCTGCATGTCCCCGCTCACTCTCGTTCCGGGGTTCTCGTAGCGGAAAATTCTGGCAAAAGTAAGCCTGCGTGTCGCAGGTTGGCTTGTCTTGGACCGGTCGGGGCGCTAGGCCGTTGGGGCAGGCCAGCGAAGGGAACGGCGCGCATGTTCACAGGCATCATCACCGATATCGGCCAGGTTCGCGCGGTCGAGCAGCGCGGCGACATGCGCGCGCGGATCGCGACCGGCTATGACACCGGCACCATCGAGATGGGCGCCTCCATCGCCTGTGACGGCGTGTGCCTGACGGTGGTCGATCTCGGCCCCGACTGGTTCGATGTCGATATCTCTGCCGAGACGCAGTCACGCACCAACCTCTCGACATGGACGGCCGGGCGGCGCGTCAACCTCGAGAGGTCGCTCAAGGTGGGCGATGAGCTGGGCGGGCATATCGTTTCGGGCCATGTGGACGGGCTGGCCGAGGTGGTGTCGGTGGCCGCGGAGGGCGACAGCACCCGCGTCACGCTGCGCGCGCCGGAGGGGCTGGCGCGGTTCATCGCGCCCAAGGGGTCGGTCGCGCTCAACGGCACCTCGCTTACCGTCAACGAGGTCGAGGGCCGCGATTTCGGGATCAACTTCATCCCCCACACGCGGCAGGTAACGACATGGGGCGACGTGGCCGAGGGCGACATGGTCAATCTGGAGATCGACACGCTGGCGCGCTACGTGGCGCGGCTCGCCGAGGCGGGGTGAGGCGGGCGTCGGCTCACACCTCTGCCGGCACTGCCGCGCGGTAGAGGTGCCAGGTGGCGTGGCCCAGCACTGGCAGGACGATCACCAGGCCAAGGAACAGCGGCAACGTTCCGAGAAGCATCGACACCGCCACGATCAGCCCCCAAGTGGCTGAAACGCGGGGGTTTTCGCGCACCACCTTGAGCGAGGTGAGCACCGCTACCGTCACGCCCGCGCGCCGGTCGATCAGCATGGGAAAGGCGGTGAGGCTGAGTGCCAGCACCATCGCGGCGAACACCGCGCCCACGCCCACGCCCAGCACGGTCATTGCCCAGCCGGGCCCCGTGGTCAGCACGTCCCCGAGGAAGCCCGTGACCGAGGTCGGCGGCTCGGGGCCGAGGGTGGCGTTGTAGATCACGCTCGCGGCGAACATCCACGCGAGGAACAGCGCCATCAGCACCGCGCCCAGCACGATGACGGGCACGATTACCGGCGCGCGGATCACCGAGAATGCCGCGCCCCAGCCCGCGTGCCCGGTCGCCTCGCGCTGGCGGCTCATCTCGTAGAGACCGGTGGCGACCACCGGCCCGAGCAGCGTAAACCCTGCTGCCAAAGGGAAAAGCATCGGCAGGCGCGCCATGTGAAACGCGGTGAGCGCGAGCGCGATGCCGATGATCGGGTAGATCAGGATGAGAAAGATCACGTCGCTGCGCAGGGCGCCGAAATCCTCGATGCCGCGGCGCAGGGCGGTGCGCAGGTCGTCATTGGTCAGGCGGTGCACTTTGGGCGGGGCGGCGGCGTGGCCGCGCAGGGCTTCGGTCGCCTCGGCGGCGGTGCGCCCGGCGCCGAACGCGGCCTCGGCGGCCCAGCTCAGAGGGTTTCCGATGGTTCGGGTCATGGTGTCCTCCCGCTTGTTTCGCGACGCCGGATGCGGCGTTCTGCCACACCATGATAGCACGCAATGGCGCCTCGTCACACTCACGATCCGGCGACGGGCGCGGCGGCGAACCTGCAGGTTCGGGCGGCGAACCGCACGGTTCACACCTTGCTTTCGCCTTGCGGCGGGGCATGGTGCGCGGCATGGATCGGCGCACGGGACGCAGTTGCGGAGGCGGTAATGAATTTCTCGACGGTGACGGACCGGCTCGCCGGGCTGGGCGGGGCGAAGTGGCGGGTGCACGAGCGCGCCGCCGAAATGGCGCACGCGGGGTGCGACGTCATCCGCCTGACCATTGGCGAGCCCGACATCGCCGCGCCGCCCGCGCTGATCGCGGATGCGGGGGCGGCGCTGGCGGGGGGCGCACGGCCTATTCCAACGGGCGCGGCGAGGCGGGGCTGCGCGCGGCGCTGGCGGCGCTCTACAGCGCGCGGCGGGGCCGCGATTTCACCCCCGAACAGGTGATCTGCCTGCCCGGCACGCAGACCGCGCTATTCGCCGTGATGGCGGCGCTGGTGGAGGCGGGAGACGAGGTGCTGGTGGGCGATCCGATGTATGCCACCTACGAGGGCGTCATTCGCGCCACCGGGGCCGGGATGGTGCCGGTGCCGCTGGACCCCGCGCGGGGCTTTTGCATGGACGCGGACGATCTGGCCGCGCGGGTCGGCCCGCGCAGCCGGGCGATCCTGCTCAACACGCCGCACAACCCCACCGGCGCGGTGCTGACCGAGAGTGACATCGCGGCCATCGGTGCGGTGGCGCGGGCGCATGACCTGTGGATCGTGGTGGACGAAGTGTACGAGGACCTGGTGTTCGACGGGGTGCGTTTCGTCTCGCCGCTCGCCGATCCGGCGCTGGCCGACCGGGTGATCGCGGTGTCGTCGATTTCGAAAAGCCACGCCGCGCCGGGGCTGCGCAGCGGCTGGTGCATCGGTCCGCAGGCGTTCATCGAGGCGCTGTTGCCGCTGGCGGAGGTGATGCTGTTCGGCAACCAGCCGTTCATCGCCGATGCCACAGAGGCGGCGATCCGGCGCGGATCGGAGGTGGCGGTGGGGATGCGGCAGCGCTATGCCGCACGCGCCGCGGCGCTGGCCAACACGCTCGAATCCGGCAGCGGGCTGCGTGTGCACCGTCCGCAGGCGGGGATGTTCGCGATGGTCGATGTGTCGGCGACGGGGATGAGCGGGGCGGCCTGGGCCGACGATCTGCTGGCGGAGAGGGGCGTCGCGGTGATGCCCGGCGCGGCGTTTGGCGAAACGCTCGAATTGTGGGTGCGGGTGGCGCTGACCGTGGACGACTCGCGACTCATGGAGGCCGCCGCGCGGATGGCGGCCCATGCGCGGATTCCCGCGTAAGGTCAAAGATAAAGGCGTTTTTCCCGCGTAGTCACCGCTGCTTTGCGCCCCTGTCCGACAGGTGTGTGGTATCTGGGCCACAATTGCCGCGGGATGCGCGCGGGGCCGGGGGGGTTCGTTGACACCCGGGGGGGGATTGGCGCATTCCAATGCCCAAGCCGTGTCAATGACTGGTGCGGCGGAAATGAAAACCTGCTTATGAGGAGGGACACCCTTGAAAAAGCATCTTCTGAGCACCAGCGCGATCGCACTTGGCGTCGCAATGGCTGCCCCGGCTTCGGCCCAGGAATGGAACATGAATTGGGGCGGTTTTGCCAAAACCCACGTCGGTATCACTGACGTTTCCGGCACCGGCGTTACCGGTGCGGACTTCGACGGTGTCGATGTCTTCACCAACTCGGAGATCATCTTCTCGCCGTCCGTCACGCTCGACAACGGCATGACCTTCGGTTTCAGCGTCCAGATGGAAGCCATGAACAACGGCGGTGGCGCTGTTGGTATCGACGAATCCTACGTCACCATCGAGAGCGACACCCTCGGCAAGGTCGTTCTCGGCTCCGAGAACTCGGCCGGTTACGCCCTGATGGGTTCGGTCTACACGCCCGGCGTGTCGTCCATGGCGATCAACTCGCGTTCGCTGTCGGCCTTTATCCCGGTCACCGGTTCGGGTGGCTTCCGTCAGGCGGCCCTGTCGTCGCTGACCGAGGTCGCTGGCAACAACGACGTGCAGCGCATCACCTACTTCACGCCGTCCTTTAACGGCCTGACCCTCGGTGCGTCCTACGCGGCGACCAGCGCCGGTAACACCACCAACAACTTCGGTGTGAACCGCAACGCGGTTGGCCCCGTGTTCGACATCTTCGACATCGGCGCCAAGTACGCCCAGTCGTTCAACGGTGTCGACATCGGCCTCGCAGCCCGCTGGGGCACGGGTGACACGAACACCGTCGGCCGGTCGGATCCGACCACCTGGGGTGTCGGCGGTACGGTCGGCGTGGCCGGCTTCTCGTTCGGCGCGACCTATGCCGAGAACGACAACGGCTTTGCCGGCGGTGCTGGCGACCAGGAAGGCTGGAGCGTGGGTGCGTCCTACGACATCGCAGGCCCCTGGACCGTTGGCCTGAGCACCTACCAGGGTGAGACGAGCAACGGTGGCGGTGCCCCGAGCTCGGACTATGAGGCCTACCTGCTTGGTGCGTCGCGTAGCCTTGGTGCCGGCGTGAGCTGGGACGTCTACTACGCCTACATGGAAACCAACAACGGTGCCGTGGCCGGAAACCCGTCCATCGACGGCAACCTGCTGGCGACCGCGATCAACCTGAGCTTCTGATACGGTTGATCTGAAAAAAAGGCGGCGGGGGGTGACATTACCCCCCGCCGCTTTTATTTGTCCGGGTGTTATTTTCGCATCCCGGAAAACGGACGGTCCGCACCATGAAAAAAAGCATCGTCTGGATGGCGTCCTACCCCAAGTCGGGCAATACATGGGCGCGGATTTTCCTGGCCAATTACATCGCTAACGCGCGTGAGCCGGTGCCGATCAACAACGCGCACATAGTGGCGATGGGCGACTCGATCACCAAGACCTACCGGATGGTGGCCGGTGGCCCGCTCGACGTGACCAATATCGACCAGACCCTGCAGCTTCGCCCGCGGGTGCTGCGCGGGATCGTGGCGAACAATGCCGATATCAACCTCGTCAAGACGCATAACGCCCGCGTCACCGCGCGCGGTGTGCCGCTCATCCCCGACAACGTCACGCGCTCGGCGGTCTATATCCTGCGCAACCCGCTCGACATGGTGCTTTCCTATGCGCGCCATTACGGAATGACGCCGGAAGAGGCGGTCAGCACGGTCAGCCACCCCGACAACGCCAACCCGCCCGACGAGGAGACGGTGACGCAGTTCATGGGCTCTTGGTCCGAGCATGTGCGAAGCTGGACCGGAAAATCCGCCTATCCGGTGCTGGTGCTGCGCTACGAGGACATGCTGGCGGAGCCGCGTGCCTGTTTCGCGCGGCTGGTGCAGCATCTGGGGATGCCGCTCGATGTCGAGCGGCTGGACCGCGCGATCCTGTTTTCCAGCTTCAAGGAGCTGTCGGAGCAGGAGAAGAAGCAGGGTTTCGTCGAGAAATCCGAGCAGAGCGAGCGGTTCTTTGCCAAGGGGCAGAAGGACCAGTGGAAGACCGACCTGCCCGCGCGGCTGGTCAAGAAGATGAAGCACGCGCACCGCAAGGTGATGACTAAATTCGGGTACCTGGAATGAACGATCTGCGGCGAATCATCTGGCTGGCGAGCTATCCCAAGTCCGGCAACACCTGGATGCGGTCGCTTCTGGCGCATTACTTCATGCCCAAGGGGCAGGCGCCGGACATCAATCATCTCAGCCAGTTCACCACCGGCGACATACGGCAGGATTTCTTTGACCGGGCGGCGGGGCGCGTCTATCGGGGCAAGACCTACGAGGACTGGATGGCGGTGCGGCCGACCGCGCTTCGGATGATCGCGGCGTCGAAGCCCAGCCACCATTTCGTCAAGACCCATTGCCAGCCGATCCGCATCCTGGGCAAGGATGTCATCCCCGCCGAGGTGACGGCGGCGGCGATCTACATGATGCGCAACCCGTTCGACCTCGCGCCCTCGTTCGCGCGGCACCAGGATTGCGATCTCGATACCGCGATCGACCGGATGATGGACCCGGACATGAGCAGCGGCACCGACACCGGCATCTTCGAGGCGCTGGGACGGTGGGACGATCACGTGCAGACGTGGACGACCGCGCCGGGCCTGCCGCGCCACGTGGTGCGCTACGAGGACATGCTGCGCCGGGGTGAGCGCGAGATGACCCGCCTGCTGGAGAAATTCCTGCGCGTCAAGGTGGACAAGGCGCAGCTTGCCTACGCGCTGCGCGAGACCAGTTTCGATGCGCTGAAGAAGCAGGAGAGCGAGGCGGGCTTTCGCGAGCGCCCGCCGCACATGCAGTCGTTCTTTGCGCGTGGGCAGGCCGGGGTCTGGCGCGACGACCTGACGCCCGCGCAGGTGGGCCGCATCCGCGAGGCGTTCATGCCGGTGCTGGAGAAATGGTATCCAGAGATGCTGGAGGAGACCGCCGAATACGCGGGAGCCGCGTGAGGGCGGGATTTGGCATTCCGGCGCGCGATCCCCATGTCGGGGCAGACAATGGGACGACCAAGGAGGTTGCGATGATCCGATCCGCGATGACGTTCGCCGCGGCTGGCCTGCTGGCTGGCTGCACTGCTGCGACCGCGCCGCAGACCGTGGCCCGGCTGGGGGCCGACCCGGTGCTGTCGGGCGGCAGCTATGACAGCGGGGGCGGGATCACCGTGGCCATCGACCTGCGCGAGCGGGACGGGCGCACGATGGTCTGCGGGGTTTGGGCCGAGAGCCGGCAGCAATCCATCCTGACCAATAACAAGGCGAAGGGCGTGCTCGATACCGGCGCGGTGGCCGTGGGCGGCAAGACCGTCCTGCAGGGGCTGCGGTTCATGAAGGAAGTGCCGCCGATGGCCGATTACGGTGGGCAGGAGACGCATTGCGCCGTGACCTCGCGGACCTGGCAGGCGGGCGACGCCGCGCGTCGCGCGGAGATCCGCATCCCGCGGCAGGTGGTGCATGTCGAGGACGACGAATTCGGCGGCACCTTTGCCGTGCGGTTCCGCCAGACCGGGCCCGGCGCGGGCGGCGCGTAAGGCGCGATCGGCCTTGAGCCGTTGTAGGCCGTCAGTGTCGGGTGACCTGCACAGCAAGTTAAGATCAAGAAAGTTTAAAACTTTCTTGAGCGGAATCTTTTCAAGATTCCGTTTTTCAACGTTCGCTCCAGGCCAATCCCGTCCCGTCGCTTATTGCACGCACATCAGCCGCAGCGCGTCGTGGATGGCGGCGTGGATGTTGCGGGCGCTGACCGCGTCGCCGATGCGGAAGAGCTGAAACGCGCCGTCGGGATTGGCGGCGAGGGTCTGGGGCCGCCCGGCGATCAGCGCGTCGTGATCCACCGCGCCGCCGTTGCGCGAGAGGGGCCGCAGATCGTGGTAGAGATCGTCGAGCGGCAGGGTGCCGTGATTGACCACCACCTGGTCGAATTCCGCATCAAAGCTGTGATCGGAGTAATCCGTGCCGATGGTGGCGCGCAGCCGGTTGCCCGCGCGCGCGACCGATTTGAGGCGGCGCGCGACGGTCATGGTCACGGGCTTGTCCTGAAGGCTGCGCATGTAGGGCACGAGGTTCATCCCCATCACCTCTGGGGCGAAGCTGCGGTCGGGGGTCATCACCTCGACCGTCGATCCCGCCTGCGCGATCACCTCTGCTGCCTGAAGGGCCGCGTGGTCGCCCGCGTCGTCGAACAGCAGAACCTCGCGCCCCGGCCTCACATCGCCGGTGAGGATGTCCCATGCCGTCACCGTGAGGTCGTTGCCCGCGTCGAGGATGTCCTGCTGCGCCAGCCCGCCGGTGGCGACGATCACGAAATCGGGGTCGAGCGCGGTCACGTCCGCCGTCTCGGCCCACACGTTGAAGCGAAAGTCCACGTCACGCGCCGCGCATTGGGCCATGCGCCAGTCGATGATGCCGATGAGTTCGGACCGGCGACGCGATTGCGCGGCGAGCCGGACCTGACCGCCGGGCTGGTCGGCGGCCTCGAACACGGTGACGTGGTGGCCGCGTGTGGCGGCGACGCGCGCGGCCTCGAGCCCGCCGGGGCCGGCACCGACGATCACCACGCGGCGGGGGCTCTCGCTTTGCAAAATTTCATGAGGCAGGTCGAGTTCGCGGCCCGTGGCGGCGTTGTGGATGCACAGCGCCTCGCCGCCCTGGTAGATACGGTCGAGGCAATAGGTGGCGCCGACGCACGGGCGGATATCGTCCTCGCGCCCCTCGGCAATCTTGGCCACGATGCGCGGCTCTGCCATGTGGGCGCGGGTCATGCCGACCATGTCGAGCTGTCCGGTGGCCACCGCGTGGCGGGCGGTGGCCACGTCGGGGATGCGCGCGGCGTGGAAGGTGGGCAGGCCGATCTCGGCCCGCACGCGGCCCGCGAAATCGAGATGGGGCGCCGATTTCATGCCCTGCACCGGGATCACGTCGGTGAGTTTGGCGTCGGTATCGACGCGGCCCCGGATCACGTTGAGAAAATCGACCATGCCGCTCGCCTTTAGCCGGTGGCCGATGGCGAGCCCGTCACGGGCCGTGATGCCGTGCGGGGCGAGATCGTCGGCGGTGTAGCGCACGCCGACGATGAAATCCGGGCCGACACGGTCGCGGATGGCCGACAGCACGTCGAGAGAGAAGCGCATCCGCGCCTCGAGATCGCCGTTCCAGGGCGCGTCGAGCGCGTTCTGGCGCGGCGCCCAGAAGGCATCCATCAGGTGGCCGTAGGCCTCGAGTTCGATCCCGTCGAGCCCGGCGTCCTGCATCCGCTCGGCGGCATCGGCGTAATCGGCGATGATGCGGGCGATATCCCAATCCTCCATCACCTTGGGAAAGGCGCGGTGGGCGGGTTCGCGCAGGGCGGAAGGGGCCAGCGAGGGCAGCCAGTCGCCCCGGTCCCAGCGGGTGCGCCAGCCCAGGTGGGTCAGTTGGATCATCACCGCGCAGCCGTGGTCGTGGCATTCATCGGCGAGCTTGCGCAGCCACGGCACCACCTCGTCGCGGTAGGCGAGGATGTTGTTGAAGGCGGGCGGGCTGTCGCGGCTGACCACCGCCGATCCGGCGGTCATGGTGAGCGCCACGCCACCCCTGGCGCGTTCGACATGGTAGGCGCGGTAGCGGTCCTTGGGCAGCCCGTCCTCGGCATAGGCGGGCTCGTGGCTGGTGGTCATGATGCGGTTCTTCAGCGTGAGATGACGCAGCGTGTAGGGCTGAAGGAGCGGATCGCGGGACATGGGCGGGCCTCCGGGCTGGCGGGTCGCGGTGAAGCGTGCCGTGGCCGGGGCAGGGATGCAAGGGGGAGGTTATGGCCTGGAGCGGACCATGAACCATCCGGTGATGAGCCGCGCGAGCGCCAGCCCGCGGGATGGCGGTGCAACGGCTGGTCTATCGCGCTTTATTCCGGGGTTCCCGAGTAACATCAGAGCTTTGCGCCAACGTCACCCTATCGCCAGCCCTCGGGGGCGGGCTGGCGATGGCGCGGCGGCCTTCGGCCTTGATTCCGCGCCGGGGCCAGGCACCGAACGTCCGTTCCAGGCCAAGTGCCGCCGCGCCCTGCCTTGCGGCACATAACCGGGGGCCAAGCTGTGGGGGGCGCGTCGGCGCCCCCCCCCCCGGTGTCGCCTCAGAGCAGCGATTTCACCTCGGCGGCCACCGCCTCTGCGGTGATGCCGAACTTCTCGTAGAGCACCTCGGCGGGCGCGGAGGCGCCGAAATCGTGCATGCCGACGAAGCCGCCCTTGTCGCGGCGGCCGCGCTCGCCGTAGAGCCAGCGATCCCAGCCGAAGCGGACCCCGGCCTCGACCGCGACGCGCACCGGCCCGGCGGGCAGGACGCGGCGGCGGTAAGCCTCGGTCTGATCCTCGAACAGCTCCCAGCAGGGCATGGAGACGACCCGCGTGCCGATGCCCTCGGCCTGCAACAGATCGCGTGCCTGCATCGCGATTTCGACCTCCGAGCCGGTGGCGAGGATGATCGCGCGGCGCTTGCCCTCGGCCTCGGCCAGCACGTAGGCACCCTGCGCGCTGAGGTTCTTGGTCTTGTGCGTGGTGCGCAGCGTCGGCAGGCCCTGGCGGGTGAGCGACAGAACCGAGGGCGCGTCCTTGGATTGCAGGGCCAGTTCCCACGCCTCGGCGGTCTCGACCGTGTCGCAGGGGCGGAAGACATGGGTGTTGGGCGTGGCGCGTGAAATCGCCAGGTGCTCGACCGGCTGGTGGGTGGGGCCGTCCTCGCCCAGACCGATGCTGTCATGGGTCATGACGAAGACGGTCGGCACCTTCATCAACGCCGCCAGCCGCATGGCGGGGCGGGCGTAGTCGGTAAAGCACATGAAGGTGCCGCCATAGGGGCGGATGCCGCCATGCAGCACCATGCCGTTCATCGCCGCGGCCATGCCGTGCTCGCGGATGCCGTAATGGATGTAGCGGCCCTTGCGGTTATCGATGTCGAACACGGTCATGTCGCCCGAGCGGGTGTTGTTCGAGCCCGACAGGTCGGCCGAGCCGCCGATGGTCTCGGGCATGATCGGGTTGATCACCTCGAGGACCATCTCGCTCGACTTGCGGGTGGCCACCTTGGGGGCTTCCTCGCTGATCTGCTTTTTCAGCGCGCGGATGCGGGAGGTGAGCTTGGCCGGCACCTCGCGGGCGAAGATGCGCGTGATCTCGGCCTGCCGAGTGGGCGAGGCGGATTCGAGCCGGGCGGCCCAGGCGTCGAACTCGGGCGCGCCGCGGCGGCCGATCTCTTCCCAGGCGGATTTGACGTCCGACGGGATCTCGAACGGGCCGTGGGGCCAGCCATAGGCGGTCTTGGCCGCGGCGAGCTGGTCCATGTCGGTGAGTGCGCCGTGGCCCTTGGAGGTATCCTGCGCGGCGTGGCCGAGCGCGATATGGGTCTTGCAGGCGATCATCGTGGGCAGATCGGACGCCTTGGCCGCGGTGAGGGCGGCGTCGATGGCGTCGGGGTCATGGCCGTCGATCTCGATCACTTCCCAGCCGCTGGCGCGGAAGCGCGCCACCTGATCGGTGCGATCGGCGAGGTCCACGCTGCCGTCGATGGTGATGTTGTTGTTGTCCCACAGCACGGTGAGTCGCGACAGGCGCTGGCGCCCCGCGAGGGTGATCGCCTCCTGGCTCACCCCCTCCATCAGGCAGCCGTCACCGGCGATCACGTAGGTGCGGTGATCCATCAGCTTGGGCCCGAAGCGGGCGCGCAGGGATTCCTCGGCGATGGCGAAGCCGACGGCGTTGGAAATGCCCTGCCCGAGCGGGCCGGTGGTGGTCTCGATGCCGCTGGCGTGGCCGTATTCCGGGTGGCCCGCCGTGCGCGCGCCCCATTGCCGGAAATTGCGGATTTCCCCGATCGTCATGTCGGCATAGCCGGTCAGGTGCAGCAGCGAATAGAGCAGCATCGAGCCGTGCCCCGCCGACAGGATGAAGCGGTCGCGGTCGGGCCAGTCGGGATTGCGCGGATCGAACTTGAGGTGCTTTTCATAAAGCACGGTGGCCACGTCGGCCATGCCCATCGGCATCCCGGAATGGCCGGATTTGGCGGCGGCGACGGCGTCGAGGGTCAGCGCGCGGATGGCCGCGGCTTTGGTCCAATGGTCGGGGTGCGCTGCGCGCAGGGCTGCGATATCCAAGGGGGCGTCCTTTGAGCGGTGTGGCGGTTGACCGCTCAATACCAGCCCGCACCGGGAATTCAAGCGCGGCGCGGCCCGTGGCGGCGGTGCGCGTGGCCGTTGGGGGGCGCATTTTCGCCCTGATGCGTCTAGACTTGATCGACACCTACCAGTCGTGCGATTCGTTGAGGTCAAGGACAGAAAGAAACGAGGGATCGGGGAGATGAACCAGATCGAGGAGTTGCAGACCCGGATCACCGCGGCGCTGGAGCGCATCCAGCGGGGCGTGGAGGCCCGCGCCGAGGCGGAGGCTGTGCGAAAGGACGATGACGCGACCGATGGCGCGGAGCTGGCCACCCTTCGGCAGGAGCTGGAGGATGAGCGGCTCGTGACCGCGCAACTGGAAGAGCGTATCCGGGTGCTGCATGAGCGGCTCGAGGAAAAGGAGGCGGCGCTCGCCGCCGCGCAGGACGGGCAGGGCGGGCAGGACGGGCAGGGCGCGCAGTCCGAGACGATGACGCGGCTCGATGCCGACCTGCAATCGCTGCGCGCGGCCAACGCGCAGCTGCGTGAAAGCAACGCGGCGCTGCGCACGGCGCACGCGGCGGGTGTGGCAGACCCGGACGCGATCAACGCCTCGCTTCAGGCCGAGCTTGACGCGCTGCGCGTGGCAAGGGACGCGGATCATGACGAGATCGCGGCCGTGCTGGCCGAGATCGACAGTGCGGTGGCCGGGGCCGCGCCCGGCGCAGCGGATCAGACGGAGGACGCGTGATGCCCGAGGTGACCATCGAGATCGACGGGCGGACCTTCGAGGTGGCCTGCCAGGAGGGTGAGGAGAGCTATCTCCGTTTCGCGGCGAAATTGCTTGAC
The DNA here is from genome assembly GCF_002925845.1 of Roseovarius nitratireducens. Lineage (GTDB taxonomy): Bacteria > Pseudomonadota > Alphaproteobacteria > Rhodobacterales > Rhodobacteraceae > Roseovarius > Roseovarius nitratireducens. Next base: position 155,827 of record NZ_PDNI01000058.1, read on the forward strand.
GAGGAGGCCGCGGTGCTGAGCGCACAGGTGGGCCGCGTGCCCGAGGCGCGGATGTTGTTGATGGCCGGGCTGATGCTGGCCGACAAGACCGCGGGGCTGCAGGACCGGCTCGCTACGGCGGAGGCCGAGCTGGAAAGCCTGCGCGCCACCCCCAAGCCCGAACCCGAGCGCGTGGAGGTGCCGGTGGTGCCCGAGGAGGTGGTGGACACGCTGTCGGAGATCGCCGCCCGGGCCGAGGCGCTGGCCGACACCGTCGACCCCCCTGGCGCCGGTGGCTGATGCCCTGCTGAAGCTCGTCGCGCTGGCGTTGCTGGTCGCGGTGATCGGCGTGATGACCTTTATCCGGCTGGCCCCGTCCGAGCCGATGCGCTGGCACCAGATGCCCGAGACGATCACCGACCGCGACCTCGAAGGCGGGGCGATGCGGCGCGCGGAGGGCGATCTGGCCGCGCTGGATGCGATCATCCGCGACACGCCGCGCACGCGGGTGCTGGCGGGGTCGGTGGAGCAGGGCATGGTGACCTATGTCACGCGCTCGCGCGTGTTCGGCTTTCCCGATTACACGACGGTGCGTCAGGACGGGAACATGCTGGAGATTTACGGGCGGCTGCGCTTTGGCCGCTCAGATCTGGGCGTGAACGCCGGGCGCATCGACGGCTGGCTCGGGCGTCTGGCCGAGGCTCGATGACAGGCAGCCGTCGCTGACCTTGCGCCAGATCGGCACGTTGAGCGACATGGCGCAGCGCGCCATGAACATCCGGCCATCCACGCGCAGGCAGGTCATCTCGCCCATTTCCACCCGTTCGCCCTGGCCATCGGTGCAGTAGCACTCCACCGTCTTGCCGCCGATGGTGGCGTCCGAAAGGGCCGGTGTGGCCGCGAGGATGAGGGGCAGGAGGTAACGCATTCGAAAAGTATAGCACGGGCCTGCGCCGGTCACCAAGGCACGGATGCGGGACCGAGCGTCGCACGAGCGGGAGGCCGGGGAGTGGGTATTTGAGCCAAGAAGAAGCGCGGGGCGGGGAGTGGCGCGGTGGGGGAGGGACGGCGATGCGCCCTTGACCGGGGCGGGACGATGGGACAGAGGATCGCGGTCATGGTGCCCTTGGACAGATTGCAGCGGATCGTGGAGCGTTTCGAGTATATCGAGGCGCAGATGGCGCAGGGCGGCGGCGATCTGGCGCGGCTGGGACGCGAATATGCCGAGTTGCGCCCCGTGGTGGAGGAAATCCGCACGTACCGGCAGGCGCTGGACGATCTCGAGGCGGCGCGCGGGATGCTCGACGACGCGGAGATGCGCGAGCTGGCCGAGGGCGAGATCGCCGGGATCGAGGCGAGGCTGCCGGAGATGGAGCAGGCGCTGCGGCTGGCGCTGTTGCCGCGCGACGTCGCCGATGCCCGGCCCGCGATCCTGGAAATCCGGCCCGGAACGGGGGGCGAGGAGGCCGCCCTGTTCGCCGCCGACCTGATGCGCATGTACGCCCGTCACGCCGAGGCGCGGGGCTGGTCCTTCGAGGTGATCGAGGAGCAGTGGAGCGAGCTTGGCGGTCTGCGAGAGCTTGTGGCGCGGGTGAAGGGCGAGGGGGTGTTCGCGCGGCTCAAGTTCGAATCCGGGGTGCACCGGGTGCAGCGCGTCCCCGAGACGGAATCGGGCGGGCGCATCCATACCTCGGCAGCCACGGTCGCCGTGCTGCCCGAGGCCGAGGCGGTGGACGTGGCAATTGATCCGAATGATCTGCGCATCGACACGATGCGGTCTTCGGGCGCCGGCGGGCAGCACGTCAACACAACCGATTCGGCGGTGCGGATCACCCACCTGCCCACCGGCGTGGTGGTCACGAGCAGCCAGAAATCGCAGCACCGCAATCGCGACATCGCGATGGACGTGTTGCGCGCGCGGCTTTTTGACATGGAACGGCAGAAGGCGCAGGGCGACCGCGCGGCGGAGCGGGCGGCGCAGGTCGGCTCTGGCGACCGGTCTGAGCGCATCCGCACCTACAATTTCCCTCAGGGGCGTGTCACCGATCACCGGATCGGGCTGACGCTCTACAAGCTCGACCAGGTGATGCAGGGGGACCTGGACGATCTGACCGACGCGCTCATCTCGGATGCGCAGGCGCGGCTGCTGGCCGAGGTGGAATGAGCGTGCGCGCGGCGCTGGCGATGGCGCAGAAGGCGCTGGCGGAGGCCGGGATCGAGGGCGCGGCGGGGGATGCGCGCGCGCTGGTGTCCGAGGCCGCGGGGGTGGCGCGCGACCGCCTGACGCTGCATCTGGGGGATGAGTTGGACGCGGGCGCGCGGGCGCGGCTCGACGCGATGCTGGCGCGGCGGGTGGCACGCGAGCCGGTGGCGCGCATCCTCGGGCGGCGGGTGTTCTGGAGGCGGGATTTCGCGGTGACGGCGGACGTGCTCGACCCGCGCCCCGAGACCGAGTGCCTGATCGCCGAGGCGCTGGCGGGGCCGGTGCCGGTGCGGCTCCTTGATCTGGGCACCGGGAGCGGCTGTATCGCGGTGACGCTTCTGGCGGAGTGGTCCGGCGCGCGGGGCGTGGCGACGGATATATCGGGTGCCGCGCTGGCCGTGGCGGCGGAGAACGCGGCGCGGTATGGGGTGGCGGGGCGGCTCGACCTGGTGGAGAGCGATTGGTTTGAAGGCGTGGCCGGGCGGTTCGACCTCGTGGTGTCGAACCCGCCCTATATCGCCGCCGCCGAGATGGCGGGGCTGGCGCCGGAGGTGGTGCGCCACGATCCCGAGGGCGCACTGAGCGATGGCGGCGACGGGCTGGGGGCCTATCGTGCGATCGCGGGCGGCGTGATGCCGCATCTCGCCCCCGGAGGGCGTGTGCTGGTCGAGATCGGCGCGGCGCAGGGGGCGCAGGTGGCCGACCTGTTTGCGCGCGCGGGGCTGGCGCAGGTGCGAATCCTGCCCGATCTCGACGGGCGCGACCGGGTGGTGGCGGGGCGGCATCCCGCCGAAACGGCGTGAGTTGCGGGAAAATACGCGGATTCTATGCGAAATACCGTGGTTTTCGCTTGTAAGGCACCGGCGGGCATGGTTAGACAGGGTATCGCTCAGATGGACCCCTCTTCGGGTGTCTCGGGCGATATCAAGCCAAGACATGTCCGATCCGGGATTGTGAGGCGCGCGGCGCGCCGGTCGGATCAAGCGGCACTCAGACCACAAGGCTGGACTGCAAGCATATGAGATCATCCAAGTCACGTTCGCGGAACAAGTCGAACCGCAACCGGTCCGTCGGCAATGTCGTCAACCGGGTCTTTGACAGCTCCGGCCCCGAGGGCAAGGTGCGCGGCACGCCGCAGCAGATCATCGACAAGTACACCCAGCTTGCCCGCGACGCGCAGCTCGGCAACGACCGGGTGGCGTTCGAGAATTTCCAGCAGCATGCCGAGCATTACCAGCGCATGCTCAACGAGGCGCAGCGCGAGCAGGAGGCGCGGCGCGAAGAGCACGAGCGCCAGAACCGCGACCGCCAGACCGACCGTGACCGCGACCGTGGCCCGCGCGAAGGTGGCCCGCGCGACCGCGACGCCCGGCAGGGCGAGGGTCAGAACGGCGATCCGGCGCGCAACCCGCAGCCCGACATCATCGATCCCGCCGAGTCGAACGACAGCGGCCTTGTCGAGACGCCCGAGGCCCGGGGTGAAAACCGGGGCGAAAACAAGGGCGAAAACAAGGGTGAAAGCAAGGGCGAAGGTGGCAACGCACCGCGCAAGCCCGCCCGCAAGCCGCGCAGCCGCAAGCCCGCCAAGTCCGGCGGTGATGATGGCAATGGAAACGGTAATGGCAACGGTAACGGCACCGAGGGCGGCTCTGGCGAGCAGGGCGGTCAGGGTGGCCAGGGCAACCCGAACCTGTCCGCGGGTCCGTCAGAGGCCGCGGAATAGGTGCGCGGGGCGTATCCTCTCGCTCGATGACCGGCCCGGCGATCCCCGACACCGACAGAATTCAGCCTGCCTTCGTGCTGGTGCGCCCGCAGATGGGCGAGAATATCGGCGCCGCGGCGCGGGCGATGTGGAATTTCGGCCTCGACCGCATGCGCCTCGTGGCGCCGCGCGACGGCTGGCCCAACCCCACCGCAGGCGCGATGGCGAGCGGCGCGGGGCGGCTGCTGGACGAGGCGGGGCTGTTTGACGACGTGGCGGGTGCGATTGGCGATTGCCAGTACGTGATGGCGACGACGGCGCGCGCGCGCGGTATGACCAAGCCGGTGCTGAGCCCCGAGCGCGCGATGCAGGAGGCTGCGCGCCGCATCGCTGCCGGAGAGCGGGTGGCGATGCTGTTCGGTCCCGAGCGGGCGGGGCTGGAGAATGACGACGTGGCCCGCGCCAACGCGCTGGTGAACGTTCCGGTCAACCCCGAGTTTCCCAGCCTGAACCTTGCGCAATGCGTGTTGCTCTGCGCCTACGAGTGGCGGCGTGCCACGGCCGAGGTGGTGGCCGAGCGCGTGGACATGGCCGGTGCCGACTGGGCCGAGCGGCAAGAGATCGAGCGTCTGGCCAACCATTACGAGGAACGGCTGGAGACGGCGGGGTTCTTCTTTCCCGAGCACAAGGCGGCGCGGATGCGGCGCAACCTGCGAAACATGTGGAGCCGGATGCCGCTGACGCGCGCCGATGTGCGGATGCTGCACGGGATCATGCGGCAGATGGTCCGCTGGGGCGGGCGCGGTTGAAGGCGTGCGGCGCGCGGCCTAATCTCTGCCGCGTCGGCAATTCAAGGGGCGGGGCATGACCGGGAAACGCAGCATTTTCGAGGAGGTGGGCGCGGATCAGCCCAAGGCCGGGCCGAAGGCGGGCGGCATCGACGCCGGGCGGCGCGGCGCGCGGCGCGGGATTCGCCTGTGGCTGATGCTGCTGTTTGCGCTGGTGGTGGTGATGATCGCCGTCGGCGGGCTTACCCGGCTCACCGATAGCGGGCTGTCGATCACCGAGTGGAAGCCGGTGACCGGGGCGCTGCCGCCGATGTCCGACTCCGTCTGGCAGCAGGAATTCGACAAGTACCGCGCGATCCCGCAATACGAATTGCTCAACAAGGGGATGAGCCTGGTCGAGTTCAAGGCGATCTACTGGTGGGAATGGGGCCACCGGCAACTGGGCCGGGTGATCGGCCTCGTATGGGCGCTGGGGTTCTTTGGCTTCCTGCTGGCGCGGCAGATCCCCAAGGGCTGGACCGGGCGGCTTCTTGGCCTCGGTGCGCTGGGCGGCGCGCAGGGCGCGATCGGCTGGTGGATGGTGTCCTCTGGCCTGGGCGACGGGATGATCGCGGTGGCGTCCTACCGGCTCGCCGTGCATCTCGGCCTTGCCTTCGTCATCCTCGGGCTGATCGCGTGGTACGTGATGGCGCTCGGGCGTGAGGAGCGGGAATTGATGCAGGCGCGGCGCGGGCGCGAGGGCAGGCTGTTCGGTCTCTCCACCGGCCTCATGCATTTCGCCTTTCTGCAAATACTCCTTGGTGCGCTGGTGGCGGGGATCGACGCAGGCCGTACCTATACCGACTGGCCGCTGATGGCCGGGGGTATCCTGCCGCCCGACATGATGGACCTGAGCCCCTGGTGGCGGAATTTCTTTGAGAACCCGGGCACCGTTCAGTTCATTCACCGGGTGAGCGGCTATCTGTTGTTGGCCTTTGGCGTGGTGGTCTGGCTGCGCGGACGGCGCAGCGCGCACGGGGTGACGCGGGGGGCATTCACAGCGGCGATCGGCGTGCTGGCCTTGCAGATGGTTCTGGGGATCATGACGGTCCTCTATATCGCGCCGTGGCAACTGGCCATCGCGCACCAATTCGTGGCTGTGGTGCTGTGGGTGCTGATCCTGCGGGCACGGTTCCTGAGCCAGTATCCGCGTGCCACGTCGCTGAGGGGGGCCTGAGATGGCAGCATATGACGATCTGATGGCGCTGGAGCGCGAAACGCAGGCGCTGGCGCAGGTCGCCGGGCGGCTGAGCTGGGATCAGGAGACGATGATGCCGCGCGGCGCCGCCGAGCAGCGCGCCGAGGAGAGTGGCGCGATGCAGGCGGTGCTGCATGCGCGGCGTACCGATGCGCGGCGCGGCGATTTGCTGGCCGAGGCGGAGAGCGTGGCCACGGATGAGGTGGCGTGCGCGCAATTGCACCATATCCGCCGCGATTACGATCGCGCGACGCTGGTGCCGGGCGACCTGGCGGTGGCGCTGGCGCGGCTGACGAGCCGGGCGCAGGGGCAATGGGCCGAGGCGCGCGCTGCCGACGATTACGCGGCGTTTGCGCCGGTGCTGGCCGAGGTGATCCGATTGAAGCGCGAGGAGGCGGCTGCGGTGGCGCGGGGGCGCGACCTCTATGATGCGCTGATCGACGATTTCGAGCCGGAGATGAATGCGGCGCGGCTTGACGAGATGTTTGCCGAGATGCGGCCCCGGCTGGTCGACCTGCGCGCGCGCGCGCTCGACCGCGACTGGCCCGTCCTGGACGCGCATTTCGACGAGCAGGCGCAACTGCGCCTGTCGCGCGAACTGGCGCGCAATTTCGGTTATGATTTCGCGCGCGGGCGGCTCGATATGGCGGTGCATCCGTTCTCGTCCGGCTCGGGCGACGATGTGCGCATCACCACGCGGGTCAGCGAGCATGACCCGTTCAACTGCCTCTATTCGACGATCCACGAGACCGGTCACGCCTGTTACGAGCAGGGGATCGACCCGGCCTATCGACTGACGCCCTTGGGGCAGGGCGTGTCGATGGGCGTGCATGAAAGCCAGAGCCGGATTTATGAGAATCAGCTTGGGCGCAGCCGGGCCTATACCGGCTGGCTGTTCGGACGGATGCGCGAGATGTTCGGCGATTTCGGGGTGGCGGATGCCGGGACGTTCTATCGCGCGGTCAACCGGGTGCATCGCGGCTATATCCGCACCGAGGCGGACGAGGTGCAGTACAACCTGCACATCATGCTGCGCTTTGACCTCGAAAAGGCGCTGATCGCGGGCGATCTGGGCGCCGGTGATCTGGAGGCCGCGTGGAACGACCGCTTTGCCGCCGATTTCGGCTATGCGGTGGATCGGGCCTCGAACGGGGTGTTGCAGGATGTGCACTGGTCGGTGGGCCTGTTCGGCTATTTTCCGACCTACAGCCTCGGCAATGTCTATGCCGGGTGCCTCTACCGCGCGATGCGCGGGGCGGTGCCGGACCTGGAGGCGCAGCTTGCGCGCGGCGAGACCGGCGGCGCGACCGCGTGGCTGCGGGCGCAGGTGCAGCGGCATGGCGGGCGGTATGCCCCGCCGCAGGTGATCGCGCGCGCCTGCGGCGGGGAAGAGCCGACAGCGGGGCCGCTGCTGGACTATCTCGATGAGAAATTCGGCGGGATGTGAGCGACGCCTCGCGCGCATCCCTGCAGATTCCCCCCCGCGCCCGGTCAGCGCGCCCCCTGCGCGGGCAGCCAGATGGTGAATTCGGCACCGTTCCGGGGCCGGTTGCGGGCGGTGATGATGCCGCCCGCCTGTCGGATCAGCGTCTGGCTTACTGAAAGGCCGAGGCCCGTGCCCTCGCCATGCCGGGTGGTGAAGAACGGATCGAACACCGCGGCGATCTTGTCCTTCGGGATACCCGGCCCGGTATCGCACACGACGAGCGCCGCGCCGGGGCGGTCCTCGCGCGCCATCGGGCGGGTCTCTATCATCAGCCGGCCGCCGGTGCCCATCGCCTGCGCTGCGTTGGTCACGAGGTTGATGATGACCTGCTGCAATTCGCCGGGGTTGATGGTGACGAGGGGGGTGTCGGGCGCCTCGGAGATGCTGACCTCTATCTCGGCCTTGGACAGGACGTGATCGACCAGCACGAGGCAGTCGCGCAGCACCTGGCCCAGGTCCACGTCTTCCTCGAAGCTGCCGAATTCGGTCGGGCGCGCGAATTGCAGCAGCTTGCCGACGATGGCGCTGATGCGGCCGACCTGCCGGTCGATGAGCCCAAGCTCGTGGAGCACCGGCTCTGCCCGGTCCCCGAGTGTTTCGCGGATCACGTCGAGATTGCCCTGGATGACGGCGGTGGGGTTGTTGATCTCGTGCGCGACACCGGCGGTGATCTCGCCGATGGAGGCGAGTTTCTCGGACATGACCAGTTGCTGATAGGTGCTTTCGAGCTTGGCATTCGCCTCGCGCAACTCGGCGGTGCGCTCATCGACGCGCTGGTTCAGTTCGTCGTTCCAGGCGCGCAGCGCGCGGTCGCGTTCCTGCACCTGGTCGAGCAGGCTGTCGAGATGGGCGGCCACGGTGCCGATCTCGTCGCGCGCGGGCACCGGGCCGATGCGCGCCTCGAGGTCGCCCGCCTCGACGCGGGCCATGGTCCCTGTCATCCGCTCGAGCGGCGCGAAGATATTGCGCGCAAGCCGCAGGAAAAGCGGCGCGCTGAGCGCGACCACGCCGAGAAAGGCGGTAAAGACAAGGATATAGGCGTTGCGCTTGGCCGCGTCGAACGGCGCCTGGAGAAAGCCCACGTAGAGCATGCCGATGCGGTCCCCGGTGCTGTCGATGATCGGGCGATAGGCCGAGATATACCAGTCATTGACCACGAAGGCGCTGTCGAGCCAGGTACGCCCGTCGTTCAGCACCGCGTGCCGGACCGCCGCCGACACGCGGGTGCCGAGCGCGCGGCTGCCCTCGAACAGCCGCACGTTGGTGGAGACGCGCACATCCTCGAGGAACAGGGTGGCGGTGCCTTGCCGCGCCCCCGGCGCGCCGCTGTCGCGATAGACGAGCGCGTTGATCGTGTCGATGAAACCGAGGTTGCGGTTGAGCAGGATGCCGCCCACCAGCACCCCCTCGCGCCCCTCGGTGGTGATCGGCGTGGCGCTGTGCACGACCATGCCGCGATCCTCGACCGTGCGCGTGGTGGGCACGGCGGCCTGCGTGGGGATGAGCGGCACAAGGGCGCGGTCGGCCAGTGCCGGGCCGGTTTCGGGGAGGGCGGCGAGGTCATCCTGCGCGAAGAGGTCGATCTCGGTGGCGGGCACCCCGGCGGCGGCGCGGGCGATCACCGGCCAGCCGGTTTCCCCCGCCCCCTCGCGGGGCAGGTAGTAGAGGAAATCGAGCCCCAGCGTATCGCGTTCCCGGGCGAGAAAGCCGGAGAGGTCGGCCCCGTCCTCGCGCAGCGCGCGGTCGAAGCGCAGCGACCGGGCGAGCGCGGTGACGTCGCCGCCGGTGGTGGTCAGGATGCGCTGCACATACTGGTCGGCCACCCGCAGGTCGGTTTCGACATTGGTGATGAGCAGTGCGTCGTAATTGGCCGACCACCGCCCGACCGCCACCGTCAGAAGCGCGGGCATCAGCACCACCAGGGGCAGCAGCGCGAGAATGAGCAGGCGTAGCCGAACGGATTTCATGCAAAAGGGCCGCGATCCCGTTTGGAGACCCCGACCCTAAAGCAATTTCAGAAGAAGTTGATAGCCTTTTTCGGTTCGAAATTGCGACTCCCCGGCATCATTGATGCGGATTGCGCAATTCGCGGATCAGTCCCAGCCGACCTCGTTGAAGATGGTCTGCGCGGTGGTCGCGTGCTCCTTGAAGGAGGAGGTGGGCGTATCGTTGTCGGGGATGAAGATGCCGAGTTGCGCCACGTGTTCGCCGATCGGCACACCGGCCATCACCGGGTACTCGTTGTTGGCGTTGGCGAATTGCGCCTGTGCCTCTGCGCTGGCAAGGTATTCCAGCAGCGCGGTCGCCTCGTCCTTGTTGGGGGCGTTGGCGGCGATGCCGGCGGCGGCGAGGTTGACATGTGCCCCGCGCCCGCTCTGGTTCGGCCAGACAAAGCCGACACCGTCGATACCCGAGGTGAGCCCGTCCACGTCGCTGGCGAGGCCGCGCACGTAGTAATAGGTGTTGGCCACCGCCACGTTGCATTCGCCCGAGACGATGCCGCGAAGCTGATCGGTATCGCCGCCCTGCGGCGCGCGTGCCATGTTGGCGACGATGCCGGCGGCCCAATCGCGGGCCGGTTCCTCGCCGTGGGTCTCGATGATCGAGGCCATGAGCGACTGGTTGTAGATGTTCGAGGACGAGCGGATGCAGACCTGGCCCTTCCACTTGGGGTCGGCAAGCTCTTCATAGGTTTGCGGCGGGTTCTCGACCCGTCCCCTGGAATAGAAGATGATGCGCGCGCGCTGCGACAGGCCGGTCCAGAGATTCTCGTCGTCGCGCAGGTGGGCGGGTACGTTGGCCTCGATCACCGCCGATTCGAACGGCTGAAGCAGCCCCCTTTCCTCGGCGCGCGAGATGCGGCCCACATCGACGGTCATGAACACGTCGGCTGGGCTGTTGGCACCCTCGGCCTCCATCCGCGCCATCAGCTCGTCGGCCTTGGCCTCGATGCGGTTGATGGTGATGCCGGTCTTCTCGGTGAAGGCGGCATAGAGCGCGTCGTCGCTGTCATAGTGACGGCTGGAATAGAGATTGACCTCCTGCGCGAAGGCAGGGGCCGTGAGGGCGATCAGCGCGGTGGCCGAGAGCGCAGCCTTGATCGGGTTCATCGGAAACTCCTCTTGCTTGGTCCGAGTATTTTTCTCGGGAATATCTCGCAAGTCTGACAGAATGAGTCAACGGTTATTTCCGATAATTCTACTCAGGCTATGGCCGGTCATGGTCAGCGCGAAAATGAGCGCAGCCACGCAAACGATGGTGGGGCCGGTGGGCGTGTCGAGCCGGAACGAGGCAGCGAGCCCGCCCAGTGCCGCCGCCCCGGCGATCACCGTCGCGATCAGGGCCATGCGCTCGGGCGTGGCCGAGAGCGGGCGGGCGGCGGCGGCGGGCACGATCAGCATGGCGGCGATCAGCAGCACGCCCACCACCTTGATCGCCACCGCCACCACCAGCGCCAGTGCCAGCGTCAGCACCATCTGCTCGCGCCGCGGGTCGATCCCCTCGGACCACGCCAGATCGGGGCTGAGCGTCGCGGTCAGCAGCGCCTGCCAGCGCCACACCAGCAGCGCCACGACCCCCGCCGCGCCGCCCCAGATCACCGCAAGGTCGCCCCGGCTGACGGCGAGGATATCGCCGAAGAGATAGGCCATCAGGTCGAGTCGCACGCCCGAGAGGAACGACACCCCCACCAGCCCGAAGGCGAGCGCCGAATGGGCCAGCACGCCCAGGAGCGTGTCCATCGCGAAGCCGCGCCCCGAGAGGGTGGAGACCGCGCTCGCCATCATCAGCGACATTACCAGCGCGCCGACAAAGACCGAAGCATCGAAGGCCAGCGCCAGAGCCACGCCGAGGATCGCGGCATGGGCCGTGGCATCGCCGAAATAGGCCATGCGCCGCCAGACGACGAAGCTGCCGAGCGGCGCCGCGGCCAGCGCCACGCCGAGGCCCGCGAGAGCCGCGCGCACGAGAAAATCATCGAGGATCATTCGGCGGCCTCGTGGCTGTGATCGTGGTTATGGTCGTGGTCGTGGTCGTGGTCGTGGTCGTGCGAGTGGCCGTGCTCGTGGCGGTAGAGCGCGAGCGCGCCATGGGTGCCGGTGCCGAAGAGGGCGCGGTACTCCTCGGCCTGCGCGACGATCTCGGGGCGGCCCTCGCAGCAGACGTGGCCGTTGAGGCAGATCACCCGGTCGGACGCGCTCATCACAACGTGCAACTCGTGGCTGACCATCAGCACCGCGCAGCCCATCTCCTGGCGCACCTCCTCGATTCGGCGGTAGAACGCCGCCGACCCCGGCTGATCGAGGCCCTGCGTCGCCTCGTCGAGGATCAGCAGGTCGGGGCTGTCCATCAGCGCGCGCGCCAGCAGCACGCGCTGGAACTGCCCGCCGGAGAGGTCCGCCATCTGACGGTGGCGCAGGTCGGGCAAGCCCGCGCGGTCGAGCGCGGCGCGCAGGTCGCTCGCGGCGCGGCGGCGGGGCAGGGCGAGAAACCGCATCACCGTCATCGGCAGGGTCGGGTCGATGTGCAGGCGCTGTGGCACGTAGCCGATGCGCAGCCCCGGTGCGCGGCGGACATGGCCGCGACTCACCGGCACCGCGCCGATCAGCGCGCGCAAGAGCGTGGACTTGCCCGACCCGTTGGGGCCGACGATGGTGACGATCTCACCCGGCTCGAGGCTGAGCGAGACATCGTGCAGCACCTCGGCGCGGCCAAGGCGCACGGAGAGGCCGGTGGCGGCGATCAGCGGCATGGCGCGGCCCCGTCGCGGCAGCGCGGGCAGCGGCCTACGGCCTCGACCACCGCCTGTTCGATCTCGAATCCGGCGGCCTCGGCGGCGGCGCCGAGCATTCCGCGCGCCGGTTCGGCATGGGTCTCGGCGACCGCGTCGCAAATTCGGCAGATGAGGAAGGCCGGGGTGTGCGTGGCATCCGGGTGGGTGCAGGCGATGAACGCGTTGAGCCGCTCGATCTTGTGGGCGAAGCCGTTGGTCACGAGGAAATCGAGCGCCCGGTAGGCCACCGGCGGCTGTGCCCCGAGCCCTTCGTCGCGCAGCGTGTCGAGAATTTCGTAGGCCCCCATCGCGCGGTGCCCCTCTAGCAGGATTTCGAGCACGCGGCGGCGTTGGGGCGTGAGATTGAGCCGGTGGCGCGCGCAATGCGCCTCGGCTGCATCGAGCGCCTCGCGCTTGCAGCGGTGATGGTCGTGATGCTCGAATCCGAGTGTGTGCATGGCGGTCTCCAGCGGTCGATTGCGGCTTGATATGTTACATCATAACGATTATCAACCCCGGCAGATATGTAATAAGGTAACATATGGAGGATTGCATGCCGACCCGGTTTCTCGTTTCTTTCGGACTGGCGCTGGGATGCGCCGCCCCAGGCATGGCCGCGCCGCAGGTGGCCACAGATATCGCACCGGTGCATTCGCTGGTGGCGCGGGTGATGGACGGGGTGGGCGAGCCCGCGCTGATCGTGCCGCCGGGCGCGTCGCCGCACGGCCATTCCATGCGCCCCTCCGAGGCGGCGGCGCTTGATCGCGCCGAGGTGGTGTTCTGGATGGGCGAGGGGCTGACACCGTGGCTGGCGGATTCGGTAGAGACGCTTGCGGGCGATGCGCATGTGGTCACGTTGCTGGGAGCGGGCAACTCGACGGTGCGGACTTTTCGCGAGGGGCTGACATTCGCGGCGGCGGACGCGGACGGGCATGGCGATGATGAGCATGACGGGCACGGGCACGAGGAGGACGGGCACGAGGAGGACGGGCACGAGGAGGACGGGCACGATGACCATGCCCACGCCCATGACGGCGCCGATCCGCATGCCTGGCTCGACCCGGCGAACGCGCGCGCCTGGCTTGACGTGATCGCGGCGGAACTGGCCGAGCACGACCCCGACAACGCCGCGCGCTACGCCGCCAACGCGGCACAGGCCGCGCAGGAGCTGGTCGCATTGGAGGACCGGATCGCCGCGCGCCTCGCGCCCGTGCAGGACACGCCCTACCTCGTCTACCACGACGCCTACCAGTATTTCGAAGCGCGATTCGGGCTGGCCCCCACCGGGGCGCTGGCGCTGGGCGACGCCGCCGATCCGGGGCCGGCGCGAATCGCCGCGCTGCGTGACATGGCACGGGAGGCGGGGATCGTCTGCGTATTCACCGAGCCGCAATTCGACGGCTCGCGGGTCTCGTCGGTGTTTGGCGATACTGCCCGCCACGGCGTGCTCGACCCGCTGGGAGGCCGCCACGCGCCGGGGCCCGCGCTCTATCCGGCTCTCATCGGGGACATGGCCGGGGCGCTGGCGGAGTGCCTCGGCGCCGACGGCTGACGGCACGTCGGAACGCCGCGTAAAACTTGCGCCGCGCCCCGTTCCCGCACATTCTGGCGTGCACGGGAGAGAGCCGTGCCGCCAGAGGCGCGGGAAAGGGAGGAAGAGGCCATGACGTTCAGCTCGCGTCAGGACGCGCTTGCGATCGAGAAGGAGATGCCGTGGGAGGCGCGCGAAACGCCCGCCACGCTGCACGAGATGCTGAGCGCCACGGCGCAGGCCTTTCCTGACCGTCCGGCACTGAGCTACCAGCTCACATCGGGGCCCGCCGACAACGCGGTGACGCTGACATGGCGGCAGTTCCAGGAACAATGCTGCCAGGCGGCCAACCTGTTCCGCAGCCTCGGGATCGGCGAGCAGGACGTGGTGGCGCTGGTACTGCCCAACTGCGTCGAAACGGCGACCGCCACCATCGGCGGCGCGATCGCCGGGATCGTCAACCCGGTCAACCCGCTGCTGGAGCCCGAGCATATCGGTGCCATCCTGCGCGAGACCGGCGCCAAGGTCGTCGTGACGCTCAAGTCGTTTCCCAAGACGGACATCGCGCAGAAGACCGCCGAGGCGGTGCGCCATGCGCCGCAGGTCCACACCGTGCTCGAGATCGACCTCAACCGCTATCTCAGCCCGCCCAAGAGCTGGATCGTGCCACTGGTGCGCCCGAAAAACGCGGTTCACCATCATGCCGATGCGATGGATTTTCACAAGGCCCTGGCCGGGCAGCCGAAGGCGCTGACCTTTGCGGACAGCGCGGGCGACCGGGTGGCGGCCTATTTCCACACCGGCGGCACCACCGGAATGCCCAAGGTCGCGCAGCACAAGTATTCCGGGCTGGTCTATAATGGCTGGCTCGGCCACACGCTGCTCTTTTCCGAAGACGACAACGTGATGTGCCCGTTGCCGCTGTTTCACGTCTTTGCCTGCCACGTGATCCTGATGGCCTGCATCAAGTCGGGGGCGCATGTCGTCTTTCCCACGCCCGCGGGCTATCGCGGCGAGGGGGTATTCGACAATTTCTGGAAGCTGTGCGAGCGCTGGAAAATCAGCTTTGTCATCACCGTGCCCACCGCCGTCTCGGCGCTGATGCAGCGCAAGGTGGATGCCAATCTCTCGACCGTCAAGAACGCCTTTTCCGGCTCGGCGCCGATGCCGCTGGAGCTGTTCAATCGGTTCGAGAGGGCGACCGGCATGACCGTGATCGAGGGCTATGGCCTCACCGAGGCGACCTGCCTTGTGTCGTGCAACCCGCCCGCGGGCGAAAAGAAGGTGGGATCGGTCGGCGTGCCGTTTCCCTACACGGAGGTGCGCATCATCAAGGAAACCCCGGATGGCCCGGTCGAGTGCGAGGTCGACGAGGTGGGGGAGATCTGCGTCTCCAACCCCGGCGTCTTCACCGGCAACACCTATACCGAGGCCGAGAAGAACGCGAGCCTCTACTACCACGGCAAATACCTGCGTACCGGCGATCTGGGGCGGCTCGATGCCGATGAGTACCTTTGGATAACGGGCCGCGCCAAGGACCTGATCATCCGCGGCGGCCACAATATCGACCCCGCCGAGATCGAGGAGGCGCTGATGACGCACCACGACGTGGCGATGGCCGGGGCCATCGGTCAGCCCGATGCCCACACGGGCGAGATGCCCTGCGCCTATGTCGAGCTGGTCGAGGGCGGCACCGCCACGGGCGAGGAGCTGCGCGAATACTGCAAGGTGCATGTCCACGAGCGCGCGGCGATCCCCAAACATGTCGAGGTGCTGGACGAGTTGCCAAAGACCGCCGTCGGCAAGGTGTTCAAGCCCGACCTGCGCAAGCGCGCCATCACCCGCATCTATAACGCCGCGCTTGAGGAGGCGGGGATCGCGGCGCAGGTGACCTCGGTCGTCGATGACAAGAAGCGCGGGCTGGTGGCGCAACTGACCCGCACCGGCGAGGTGGACGAAGAGGCGATGGGCCATGTGCTCGGCCGGTTCGTGCGGCCCTGGGAGTGGGCGGACTAGGCGCGGCTCACGGCTTGCCTGACAGTGCAAGGTGGGCGAGGCGGGCGATTTCTGACAGGTAGCGCTCCTGCGACCAGCCGCAGAGGCGCGTGAGGTGTTCCCATGTCGGGATGGAAAGCAGCGTCCACAAAAGGTCGGTTGCCTCGGCCTCGTCCATGACGAGCGCGCGATCCTGCGCGAGCGCCGCGACGACCGCCAATGAGGCCAAGCGCGCGCCCGCTGGATTGCGCGGGCGCGCGGGATGGGCCGCAGCGCGGCCTTATGAGACGTCCTTGTAGCTCACTTCGCGCTTGTCCGCGCCGGTCTTCTCGCGCCGCACGAGAAGCCGGTTGAGCGCGTGGACATAGGCCTTGGCCGAGGCCACGACCGTGTCGGTATCCGCCGACTGCCCGGTGACGATGCGGCCGTCTTCCTCCATCCGCACGCTCACGGTGGCCTGCGCGTCGGTGCCCTCGGTCACGGCGGCCACCTGGTAGAGTTGCAGCCGCGCATCGTGCGGAAACAGCGCCCTGACCGCGTTGAACGTGGCGTCCACCGGCCCGTCGCCGGTGGCCTCGGTGGATTTCTCCTCGCCGTCGATCAGCATGGTGAGGGTTGCCTGTTGCGGGCCTTCGGTGCCGCACACCACCTGAAGCCGCTTGATCTGCAGGCGGTCGGTCTCGTCGTCGAGCCCGGCATTGACCAGTGCGATCAGGTCCTCGTCATAGACCTCCTTCTTGCGGTCGGCGAGTTCCTTGAACCGCACGAAGATGTCGCCCAGTTGGTTGTCGGCCAGGTCATAGCCCAGGTCATGCAGCTTGGCGCGCAGCGCGGCGCGGCCCGAATGCTTGCCCATCACGATATTGGTGGCGGCAAGGCCGACATCCTCGGGGCGCATGATCTCGAAGGTCTCGGCGTTCTTGAGCATCCCGTCCTGGTGGATGCCCGATTCGTGGGCAAAGGCGTTCTTGCCGACGATGGCCTTGTTGGGCTGCACGGAAAAGCCCGAGACGGCGGCGACCCGGCGCGAGATGTGCATGATCTTGCGGGTATCGATGCCGGTCTCATAGGGCATGATGTCGCCGCGCACGCGCAGCGCCATCACCACCTCTTCCAGCGCGGTGTTGCCCGCGCGCTCGCCCAGCCCGTTGATCGTGCACTCGATCTGCCGCGCGCCGCCTGCGACCGCGGCGAGCGCGTTGGCCGTGGCCATGCCAAGGTCGTTGTGGCAATGGGTGGCGAACACCACCTCGTCGGCGCCCGGCACCGTTTCGATCAGGCGGCGGATGAGGTCCGCGCTCTCGACCGGCGCGGTATAGCCCACGGTGTCGGGGATGTTGATGGTGGTCGCGCCCGCCTTGATCGCGATTTCCACCACGCGGCACAGGTAATCCCATTCGGTGCGCGTGGCATCCATCGGCGACCATTGCACGTTGTCGCACAGGTTGCGGGCATGGGTCACCGTCTCGTGGATGCGTTCGGCCATCTGGTCCATGTCCAGATTGGGGATCGCGCGGTGCAGCGGCGAGGTGCCGATGAAGGTATGGATGCGCGGAGAGTTGGCGTGTTTCACCGCGTCCCAGCAGCGGTCGATATCCTTGAGGTTGGCGCGGGCGAGGCCGCAGATCGTGGCGTTCCTGGCCTGCTTGGCGATCTCGCTCACGGCGCGGAAATCGCCCTCCGAGGCGATGGGAAAACCCGCCTCGATGATATCGACGCCCATCTCGTCGAGCAGCCCGGCGATCTCGAGCTTTTCCTCGTGGGTCATGGTCGCGCCGGGGCTTTGCTCGCCGTCGCGCAGCGTGGTGTCGAAAATGACCACCCTGTCTTTTTTCGCCTCCGGCGAAACGCGGTCCTTGGCTGTATCAGTCATGTCGGGTCTCTTTGTTCAATGATGTCCGTTGGCCTTGGGGCGCGGGGGTGCACATCCTCTGAGCGCTCGCGCCGCGGGGCACGCTCAGAGGCGGCTAAGCAGGAGAAGGCCGGGGAGCGCGCGCAGGCCATCGGCACGCGCCGGGGCGCGATGCGACATCCGGATATGGGCCTGCATCATCATGGCGGTCACTATAAGAGCGGGGCGCGCGGTTGAAAAGCGTGAATTTGGCGGCGCGCGATGCTTGATGCGGGGGTGCGCCCGGCTAGCTCTGGCGAGATGGACACCGCATTGATCATCGGCGCCTCGGGCGGGATCGGCGCTGCCGTGGCGCAGGCGCTTGGCGCGCGGGGCGTCGCGGTCACGGGGCTGTCGCGGTCGGGTGACGGGCTCGACGTGACCGACGAGGGCAGCGTGCGGGCGGCATTGGCGCGGCTTTCCGGTCCCTACGACCTGATCCTGGTGGCGACCGGCGCGCTGGAAATCGGCGGCGCGCGGCCCGAGAAGGCTTTGAAGCAAGTAACGGCACAGGCGATGGTGGACCAGTTCGTGCTCAATTGCGTGGGGCCGTCGCTGGTGCTCAAGCATGCCGTGGCGCTGCTGCCGCGCGACCGGCGCTCGGTCTTTGCCGCGCTGTCGGCGCGGGTGGGTTCGATCGGGGATAACGGCTTTGGCGGCTGGTACAGCTACCGCACCGCCAAGGCGGCGCTCAACCAGATGATCCACACCGGCGCGATCGAGCTCGCGCGCAGCCACCGCGAGGCCGTCTGCGTGGCGCTGCATCCCGGCACCGTGGCCACCCCGTTCACCGAGAAGTATCTCGGGCGTCACCCGTCGGTGCCGCCGGAGGAGGCGGCGCAGAATCTGCTCGCGATGATCGGCGATCTCGTGCCCGGGGACAGCGGCCAATTCTTTGACTGGCAGGGCAAGCCGGTGCCGTGGTGAGCCGTCTTGTCCTGGTGCTAGGAGACCAGCTGAGCCACGATCTCTCCGCGTGGCGCGCGGCTGACAAGGCTTCCGACGCGGTGGTGATGGCCCGAGGTGATGGAGGAGGGAAGCTACGTCCCCCACCACCCCAGGAAGATCGCGCTGGTGCTCTCGGCCGTGCGCCATCGCGACCGGTTCGGGTGCAATCTGCGGATGGGTCCGGTTTAGCGGAGATGGGACCGGATGGACCCGGAGCGCCACCAGGCCGCGCGCGACCGCGCTGCGGCAGTTCTGGCGCGGCTCGATGCGGGCGACGAGGTCTGACTATTCCGTGCGGGTGAGATTGTCGGTAAGCACGCCGTCCTCCCAGGTGCCGCTCGCCTCTTTCCCGCCGGCGTAGCGCATCGTGCCCTCGCCCTGCCGCTTGCCCGAGAGGAACATGCCCTCGTAGACATCGCCATTGGCATAGGTTGCCACGCCGCGCCCCGATATCTCGCCCTCGCGCCACTCGCCCTCGTAGCCGAAGCGGTCGTTCTCGGGCGTGTCGGGGTTGTCGGGGATGGTGATCTTGCCTTGCCCGTGGCGCTGGCCATCGACGAATTCCCCGTCGTAGATGGTCCCGTCGGGATAGGTGGCCGTGCCTTGCCCGTGGCGCTGCCCGTCGTTCCACTGGCCCTCGTAGCGATAGCCGTCGGGATAGGTCATCACGCCGTGGCCGTGGTTGCGCGCGTTCACGAACTCGCCCTCGTAGACCAGCCCGCTGGGATAGGTGGCGCGGCCCGTGCCCTCGATCACGCCGCCGACCCATTCGCCCTCGTAGGTCGAGCCGTCAGGGTAGGTGATCTTGCCCTGCCCGTTGGCGAGATCGTCGCGAAACTGACCCTCGTAGACCGAGCCGTCCGGATAGGTTACGCGACCGGTGCCGGATATCTTGCCGTTCTGCCACTCGCCCTCGTAGCGATAGCCGTCGGTGCCGGTGAATACCCCCTGACCGTGGCGCATGTCGTCCTTGAACTGACCCTCGTAGACATCGCCGTTGGCGTAGGTCACGCGGCCCTTGCCCTCGCGCTGACCAGCGACCAGATCGCCCTCGTAGACATCGCCGTTGGGCTGGATGAGCTTGCCGGTGCCGTCAATCTGGCCGTCCTTCCACGTCCCTTCGTAGATCAGCCCGTCGGGCATGGTGAGCTTGCCCTCGCCCTCGCGTGCGCCGCGTTTGACCTCGCCTTCGTAAACCGCGCCGTCGGGATAGGTGATGGTGGCGCTTCCCTCCTTGACGCCGCGGACCCAGTCACCCTCGTAGCGATAGCCGTTCGGGCTTTCCATGCGGCCGGTGCCATGATGCATGGCATTGAGAAATCCACCCTCGTAGCGCACGCCATTGGCATAGACCGCGACACCCTGGCCGGTGATCTCACCCTCGGCCCATTCGCCCTCGTATGTGCCGCCATCGGCAAACACGATCTTGCCCAGGCCGTGCGGCTTGCCGCGCGCGAATTCGCCCTCGTAGACCGAGCCGTTGGGAAAGCGCGCGACGCCCTCGCCGCGGATCTCGCCCTCGGCCCATTCGCCGGAATATTCATACCCGTTGGGCAGCGTGTAGGTGCCGGTGCCGTGTTGCAGACCGTCCTTGAACGTTCCCTCGTATATGCCGCCGTCGTCGTATTGCTTGGTCCGCACCTCGTCGTCCTGCGCAAAGCCTGCATGGCCCGCGACGAGCGCGGCGGTCAGGATCGTCGTATGCATCACTATGCGTGTCATGTCTGCCCCGATGCCTCTCGCCCGCCAGAAATGGCGGCAGGCGCTGCAAATCTAGATGAGCCCGCGGCATGTGACAACGGGATTCGGGCAATTCGGCTTTTCCTCGCGCCGCGATCTGCTAGATCATCAGGGCAAAGCGGCGAGGGGACGCGCATGGCCGAGAGGTTTCGCCTGACACTGGCACAGCTCAACCCGACGGTGGGCGACCTGGCGGGAAACGCCGCGCTTGCACGCGGGGCGTGGGACGAGGCGCGCGCGGCGGGGGCCGATCTGGTGGCGCTGCCCGAGATGTTCATCACCGGCTACAACATGCAGGACCTGGTACTGAAACCGGCCTTTCACCAGGCCGCGATTGCCGCCATCGAGGCGCTGGCGCGCGACTGCGCCGAGGGGCCGGCGCTGGCGATCGGCGGCCCCGCGCTCGACGGCGTCGGGCTCTACAACGCCTATTACGTGCTGCAGGGCGGGCGGATCACCGCGCGCGTGCTCAAGCATCACCTGCCCAACGAGACCGTGTTCGACGAGAAGCGCCTGTTCGAGAGCGGGCAGGTCAACGGGCCCTATGCGGTGGGCGGGGTGCGCATCGGCTCGCCCATCTGCGAGGATAGCTGGTATCCGGACGTGGCCGAGACGCTCGCCGAGACGGGGGCCGAGATGCTGCTGGTGCCCAACGGCTCGCCGCATTACCGCGAGAAGATGGCGCTGCGGCAGAACCACATGGTGGCGCGGGTGGTCGAGACCGGGCTGCCGCTCGCCTATCTCAACATGGTCGGCGGACAGGACGACCAGGTATTTGACGGCGGCTCCTTCGTGCTCAACCCGGGCGGTGGGCTGGCGATGCAGTTGCCGATGTTCGAGGAGGCGGTGGCGCAGGTCGATTTCGAGCGCGGCGCCGAGGGCTGGCGCGCGCGCCCCGGCGCGCTGGCGCATCTGCCCGGCGATCTGGAGCAGGATTACCACGCGATGGTTCTCGCGTTGCGCGACTACCTGCGCAAGGCCGGGTTCGAGCGGGTGCTGCTGGGCCTGTCGGGCGGGGTGGACAGCGCGATTGTCGCTACGATTGCCGTCGATGCGCTCGGGGCGGGGAATGTGCGCTGCGTGATGCTGCCCTCGGAATACACGTCGGAGGCGTCGCTCGATGATGCGCGGGCCGTGGCCGAAAATCTCGGCTGCCGCTATGATACCGTGCCGATCTCGGCGGGGCGCGCGGCGATCACCGACACGCTCGCGCCGCTCTTCGCGGGCTGCGCGCCGGACATCACCGAGGAGAACATCCAGTCCCGGCTTCGCGGCCTCTTGCTGATGGCGCTTTCCAACAAGTTCGGCGAGATGCTGCTGACCACGGGCAACAAGTCCGAGGTGGCGGTGGGCTATGCCACGATCTACGGCGACATGGCGGGTGGCTACAATCCGATCAAGGATCTTTACAAGACGCGGGTCTTCGACATCTGTCGCTGGCGCAACGCCAATCACCGGGTGTGGATGCGGGGGCAGGCGGGCGAGGTGATCCCGCCGCGGGTGATCGACAAGCCGCCGAGCGCCGAGCTGCGCGCCGATCAGAAGGACAGCGACTCGCTGCCCGATTACCCGGTGCTCGATTCGATCCTCGACATCCTCGTGGATCAGGACGGCTCGATCGCCGACTGCGTGGCGGCGGGCCATGACGCGGCGGATGCCCGGAAGGTGGAGCATTTGCTTTACATCAGCGAATACAAGCGCTTCCAGGCCGCGCCGGGGACAAGGCTGTCGTCGCGGGCCTTCTGGCTCGACCGGCGCTACCCGATCGTCAACCGCTGGCGCGACGCATCGGGCGAGGGGGGCGGCACCGGCTGAGGCGGCTCATTCGGCGGCGTGGCCGATCCCGGGGGCGGGGCGGTCTGACACGGCGGCGCGGGCCGCGCGCGCCCCGCGCTGTTGCGAGACATGGGCGATGAGGTCCGCCTTGCGCAGCGGTTTGCCGAGAAAGGCGTCCATCCCCGCCAGCCGCGCGGCTTCGCGGTGCTGGTCCAGGATGTTGGCCGAGACCGCGACGACATGCGCCGGGGCCAGACCCTGCGCCGCCTCCTGGGTGCGGATGAGGCCGGTGGCCTGGTAGCCGTCCATGCCGGGCATCGAGACATCCATCAGCACGATGTCGGTCTGGTGTTCGGTGTAGAGCGCGACCGCCTCGGTCCCGCTCGCGGCGAGCCGCAGATCGGCACCGGAATTCGCGAAATACCGTTCGAGCAGCAGCCGGTTGGTGGCGTTGTCGTCGACGGCGAGCACGTTCAGGCCGCTGGCCCAGGCTGCGGCCGGCGCGGTCCCCTCGGCCCCCGGTGCGGCCCCTGTGCGCGGGGCGGTCCGGGGGGATGCGTCTACCCCGAGCAGGCGCGCCGCCGTGTCGAGAAACAGCCGCTCGCGCAGCGGCTTGCGCAGGACCGCGCCACCGGCGGGGGCCTCCTGCGCCGCGCCGCCGAGCACGAGGCAGGGTGTCCGGGCCGCGCAGGCGGGTGCCAACGCGCGGTCGTCCATGACCAAGAGATCGGGGGGCGGGTCTGCGGCCATGTCCTGCGGCCCCGCGCCCTCGGCCACCCGCGCCCCGTGATGCGCGAGCAGCGCGGCGATCCCGGCGCGCCGCCCGGGCAGCGGATCGAGCAGCCAAACCAGCGGCGCGGTGCCACCCGGCAAGGTGAGGGCCCCGTTGCGCGCGGCGTCGGCGGCATCGCTGGCGGGCACCAGCGGCAGGGTGATTGCAAAGCACGACCCGGCTCCGGGCCGCGAGGAAAGCGTGATCCGGCCGCCCATGAGCTGTACGAGCTGCCAGCTCACCGCGAGGCCAAGCCCGGTGCCGCCGGGATGCGTGGTCCTGCCGTCGCCCGCCTGTTCGAACGCCTCGAATATCCGGCCCTGCTGGTCCTCGGGAATGCCCGCGCCGGTATCGTGGACCGAGATCACGATCTCGTCCTTGCCGCCCCGCACCACGGTCAGGCCGACATGGCCCTCCTGCGTGAACTTGACGGCGTTTCCGGCAATGTTGATGAGCACCTGCCGCAGCCGCCCGGCATCGCCGATCATCACCTCGGGCAGGTCGGGGGCGACATGGGCGTAGAGCTCGATCCCCGTGCGCGAAGCCAGCGGCGCGAGCAGTTGCGCGACATCCTCGACGATCTCGCGCAGGCGGTAGGGCTCTTGCGCGAGGGTGAATTTGCCCGCTTCAATCTTGGAGAAGTCGAGGATATCGTTGATGATCGCCAGCAGGGCGTCGCCCGAGCGCACCACGGTGGTGACATAGGTTTCCTGTTCGGGCGAGAGCGGGGTTTCCGACAGCAGGTCGGCCATGCCGAGGATGCCGTTCATGGGCGTGCGGATCTCGTGGCTCATCCTGGCGAGGAAATCGGATTTTGCCGCGTTCGCCGCGATCGCCTCGGCGCGGGCGCGTTCCAGCCGCGACAAGAGCCCGCGCAGCGGGCGCCCGACGATCACCCGGAACGACACCCAGTTGGCGAGCGCGGCGACGAGGATGCCGCCCGCGAGCAGCAGCAGCAGGAAATCCCGCTGATAGCGCTTGACGGTCGCGATCTCGCGCTCGTCGAAATGCGTCACCAGCTTGGTGATCGGCCAGGAATACACCTCGTAAGGCAGGGTCAGCGCGCCGCCCGCCCCCTTGCAGCCCAATCCCCGGGGCACCACGGCAAGCTGGCGTTGCGTCCCGGGATCGACCAGCTCGACGCAGCGGATCGCCGGGTCGCCGAGCAGCGTCTGCATCAGGTCGGTGACATAGGGCGCGCGCCAGTCGGTCGCGCCCTCCGACTGGTCGCTGAACCGTTCCAGCGCGCCGCCCAGCCGCGCGGTGGCGTTGCCGATGCGCATCGCCATCGCCTCCTCGCTGCGCAGGAGGTTCTGCTCGCTCAGCCACAGGAGCCCGGCCCCGGCAAAGGCGAGGAAGGTAGGCACCATTACCGCGGTGAGCTTGAGATACAGGCTCAGCGTCGGCGTGCGCGGATCGGCGGTGGCGGCCATGGGCGTGCCGCTCATTCCAGCCGCGCCGCGCGGCCCGCGTCCATCAGCGCGTGCAGCGGAGCGCGGTTGTCGATCTCCATCCGGATGACGCCAAAGCGCCCGTCGCTTTCGGCGATGTAGTAATCCACCGGCGCCTCGTCCCCATTCTCGGAGACGAGCGTGGCGCACATGACATAAATGTCGTCCATCCTGAGGATGATCTCGTGGTTCTCGGTCGGGTAGTATCGGGTGACCGCGCCGGTCGCCAGATCGACATGGGGAAGTGCGCCGCCGAGCATCGAGCGACCCAGGCTGCGCTGCAACGTCGCCTGAAGCTGCGTGCGCAGCTCGTTGAGCGATTGAGCCTCTGCCCCGGTTGCGCAAAGCAGACCGAGCACCAGAAGCGCGGAGAGTGGCGAACGTGTCATGCCGGGATCGTCCTTCATCCTGAATCGCCTGTGCATTGAACGCGCGCAGCGTTATCAAATCGTTTCCACGGGCGTTTCCTCGCGATCACCTTTGCGCGAGGTATTGCCGGGGGCCACGCGGATGTGACTTGTCGGCGCTATGTCATGCGTCGCAACATGGCTGGATCATGCGGGGTGCGATATGCGGTTTGTCTTTTTCTTTCAGTTCATTCTGGTGCTTCTTGCGGCGCAGGGCGCGGCTGCCTGCGGCGCCGACAGCGACTGCCGGATCGGTGATCGGCACTACCGGATCGCATGGCCCGAGGACGCGCGCGCGCCGGTGGGCGCAATCGTCTTCGCGCATGGTTATCGCGGCTCGGCGGCGGCGGTGATGCGCAATAGCGGCCTGCGCCGCATGGCGGCGGAGGAGGGGCTCGCGCTTATCGCGCTCAAATCGCTGGATCGCGACTGGGTGATTCCCCACGCACCCGGCCACGCGGGCACCGACGGGGCCCGCGAATTCGCCTATGTCGAGGCGGTGCTGGCAGATGTCGCGCGGCGGTATCCGTTGGACACGGGCCGGGTGATGGGCGCGGGCTTTTCGTCCGGGGCCATGCTCATCTGGAACCTCGCCTGCGCCATGCCGGAGCGATTCGCGGGGTTTGTCGCCGTGGCCGGCACCTTCTGGCAGCGCCCGCCCGCGCGTTGCGCTACCCCGGTGGAGAGCCTCGTGCATATCCACGGCCAGAGCGACCCCACGGTGCCGCTGACGGGCCGCGCCATCCGCGAGACGTGGCAGGGCGACGTGCGCGAGGCGCTGTCGATGTATCGCCGCCTCGGCGGGTTCCACGCGGCACAGCCCGCGGGGATCGAGGGCCTGACCTGCGAGGGCTGGCGCAATGCGCGCGGTGAGATCCTTGATTTCTGCCTGCATCCGGGCGGGCACTCGCTGCGCACCGCCTATATCCGCGCGGGGTTGGACCGGCTGCGCGAGGCGGGGCAGATGTAGCGCGCCACACCCCGGCGCCCGGTCACTCCCACCAGCGGTCGATGGCGGCGATGTCGTCGTCGGACCAGCCGAAATGGTGGGCGAATTCATGCACCACGACATGCGCCACCAGATCGGGCAGCGCCACGTTGCCGCGGTCGCGCCATTCCTCGAGGATCGGCTCGCGGAAAATCCACACGGTGTCGGGGCCGAGCGGCTGGTCGAAGTGGGATTTCTCGGTCAGCGGGATGCCTTCGTAGAGCCCGGTGAGATCGCGCGCGTCCTCGATTTCCATCTCGTCGAGGAGATGCGCGGGCGGCCAGTCCACGACCAGGAGCACCACCTCCGATGCCGCGGCGCGGAACGCTGGCGGCAGCGCGTCGATGGCGTTTTGCGCGAGCCGCTCGAACGCGGCGAGGGAGGGGGGCGCCTGATCCATGCCCGTCCTATCGGGCAGGGCGCGGGGTTTGTAAATATCCCTCCCGCACCCGTGGCCCCCCGCAGCTCAGAGCATCAGTTGATAGCTCGTCGGCAGGTAACGGTATCCTTCGCCCGCCTGCTCGACATAGCCGGTGCCGGGCCAGGGCATGTGATATCCCACGAACGGGATCTTGTCGGCGGCCAGCATACCCAGCAGGCGGCGGCGGGTTTCGACCGCCCTGGCCTTGTCCATGTCGAATTTCACCTCCCAGTCGGGATAGCCGAGCGACCAGACATAGTGATTGGCGAAATCGGCGGCGAGCAGCAGTTGCCTGCCCCCGCTTTCGATCATGTAGACGGTGTGCCCGGGGGTGTGGCCATGCGCGGCCATCGCGGTGATGCCGGAGGCGACGCTTGCGCCGTCGCCGATCATCTCGGTCTGCTCGGCCAGCGGGCGCATCTTGGCCTCGAATGTCTGGTTGTCCATCGCCGCCCACGCGTCGAATTCGACACCTGACGTGACGTAGCGCGCATTGGCGAAGGTTGCGCCGCTCTCGCCCATCAGCCCGCCGATGTGGTCGCCGTGCATATGGGTGATGACCACGACGTCCACCTGATCGGGCGTGTAGCCCGCCGCCTGCAGCGCGCTCGTGATGCCCTCGGGGTTGAGCCCGGTGTCAAAGAGCACCAGCTCGCTGCCGGTGTTGACCACGGTGGGGGTAAAGAAGAACTGCGCCTGATCGGTCGGAATGTTGGCGGCCTCGGAGGCGGCGTTGAACGCGTCTTCGCTGACATTAAGGCCGAAGATCGAATGCGGGTCGGGGCGCGGCATGGTCGCGGCCAGAAGCGTCGTGACCTCGAACTCGCCGAGCGCCACGCGGTTGAACCGCGTCGTACCGGCGCCCATCATCGGCGCCGCGGCGCGCGCGACCGGGGCGGTGACGGCCGCCATCGGCAGCGCGGCGGCCGAGGCGAGGATGGAACGGCGGGTGAGGGTGGGTGCGCGTGACATGGAATCCTCCTGTCGGTTTGGTTTGGATCGACTGTAACGCGTCAGCATGTAGGGTGTGTGGCTCTCACGCAAAATTGAGAGGCCCGCGGCGTGCTACGAAATGTGCCGTTTTCCGCGCAGTTAAACGCGTGTAGCGTCGCCGCCATGATGAGCCTTTTTGCCAACCGGAACTATGCCCGCCTGTTCGGCGCGCAGGTCGTCGCACTTCTGGGCACCGGGCTTCTGACCGTGGGGCTGGGTCTTCTGGCCTATGATCTCGCGGGGGCACGCGCGGGCGTGGTGCTGGGCACCGCCTACACCATCAAGATGGTGGCCTATGTGGGCCTCTCGCCGCTGGCGCAGGCATGGGCGCTGCGCCTGCCGCGCAAGGCGGTGCTGATCGGGGCCGACGCGCTGCGCGGGGGCGTGGCGCTGTGCCTGCCCTTCGTCACCGAGCTGTGGCAGGTCTACGCCCTGATCTTCGTGCTGCAGGCGGCCTCGGCCACGTTTACCCCGGCCTACCAGGCGGTGCTGCCCGACATTCTGCCCGAGGAGCGCGAGTATACCCGCGCGCTGTCGCTGTCGCGCATGGCCTATGACCTCGAGAACCTGCTGAGCCCGGCGCTGGCGGGGTTGTTGCTGGCGGTGCTGAGCTATCACTGGCTGTTTGTCGGCACTTTCGCGGGCTTCGTCGTCTCCACGCTTCTCGTGGCACTATCGGCGATCCCGGCGCTGGGCCGCGCCGCCGCTGCGCGCCCGTTCCGCGAGCGGCTGTCGCGGGGCCTGCGCATCTACCTCGCGACGCCGCGGCTCCGGGGCCTCTTGTCGCTCAATCTCGCGGCGGCGGCGGTCGGGGCCTTCGTGCTGGTCAACACGGTGGTGCTGGTGCGCGCCGGGCTGGGCGGCGGCGAGAGTGGCCTGGCCATCGCGATGGCGGCGTTCGGCGCGGGGTCGATGGCGGCGGCGCTGTTGCTGCCGCGGCTGCTCGATCACCTGTCCGACCGGCGGGTGATGATGGCGGGCGCGCGGGGCCTCGCGGCGGTGGCGCTGGTCGCGGGGTCGGTGTTGTGGCTGGACGGGCTGCCGGGCTGGGTGGTGTTTCTCGCGGTCTGGGCGGTGTTCGGCTTTCTCTATTCGGCCATCCTCACGCCTTCGGGGCGGCTGTTGCGGCGCTCGGCCCATGCCGAGGACCGACCGGCGGTGTTCGCCGCGCAATTCGCGCTCAGCCATGCCTGCTGGCTGGGGACCTATCCGCTGGCCGGTTGGGCGGGAGAGGCGCTGGGCATGGGCCCGGCGTTGATGCTGCTGGCGGGGGTCGCGGGGCTGGGGCTGGTCGCGGCGGCGCGGCTGTGGCCCGCGAACCTGCCCGACGCGCCCGAGCACACGCATCCCGATCTGCCCGACGATCACCCGCACCTGCGCGCCCACGGCGGGCGC
Source organism: Roseovarius nitratireducens (assembly GCF_002925845.1). Classification (GTDB taxonomy): domain Bacteria; phylum Pseudomonadota; class Alphaproteobacteria; order Rhodobacterales; family Rhodobacteraceae; genus Roseovarius; species Roseovarius nitratireducens. Next base: position 184,301 of record NZ_PDNI01000058.1, read on the forward strand.
AGGCACGCGCATCCCTTCGTGATCGACGACGATCACCACGCCTGGCCCACCCACGGCTGAGCGCCCGCCGCAATCTGGACAATCGCGCGCCCCTGTGACAAAGCCGCGGCACAGTCAGGAGACGCCGATGACCACCACCCGTTTTGCCCCGTCGCCCACCGGATACATCCATGTGGGCAACCTGCGCACCGCGTTGATGAATTACCTCATCGCCGCCAAGGCGGGGGGCACATTCATCCTGCGCATCGACGATACCGACCCGGAGCGCTCGCGCGAGGAATATGTCGACGCGATCAAGTATGATCTCGAATGGCTGGGCCTGCACTGGGACCGGGTGGAGCGGCAATCCGAGCGGCTCGACCGCTATGCCGCAGCCGCCGACCGGCTGCGCGACATGGGCCGGTTCTACGAGGCGTTCGAGACGCCGACCGAGCTGGACCTGAAGCGCAAGAAACAGCTCAACATGGGCCGCCCGCCGGTCTATGACCGCGCCGCGCTGAGCCTCTCGGACGCGGAAAAGGCCGCGCTGCGCGCCGAGCGCGGCGATGGCGTCTGGCGGTTCAAGCTCGATCACGAGCGGATCGTCTGGCAGGACGGTATCCTTGGCGAGGTGTCCATCGACGCGGCCTCGGTCTCGGACCCGGTGCTCATTCGCGGCGACGGGCAGGTGCTTTATACGCTGGCCTCGGTGGTGGATGACGTGGAAATGGGCGTGACCCACGTGGTGCGCGGGTCGGACCACGTGACCAACACCGCGACGCAGATCCAGATCATCAAGGCGCTGGGCGGCACGCCGCCGCAATTCGCGCATCACTCGCTGCTGACCGGGCCGCAGGGCGAGGCGCTGTCGAAACGTCTCGGCACGCTTTCCCTGCGCGACCTGCGCGCGCGGGGGGTGGAGCCGATGGCGCTGCTGAGCCTGATGGCGCGGCTCGGCTCGGCCGATCCGGTGGAGCTGCGCAGCGACATGGCAGAGCTGATCGAGGGTTTCGACATCGAGCGGTTCGGCGCGGCACCGACCAAGTTCGACGAGCACGACCTGTTTCCGCTCACCGCCCGGATCGTCGCGGCGAAGCCCTACGACGAGGTGGCGGGGACCATCGCGGCGCTGGGCGTGCCCGAGGCCCTCGGCCCGCAATTCTGGGAGGTCACGCGCGAGAACATCTCCACGCTGGGTGACCTGGAGGCTTGGTGGATCATGTTCCGCGACGGGGCAGAGCCGGCGATCGACGAAGACGACCGGGAGTTCATCGCCGAGGCAATGGCGCTGCTGCCCGAGGGGCCGCATGACAACGAGACCTGGGGCAAGTGGACCGCGGCGGTCAAGGAGGCGACGGGACGCAAGGGCAAGGGCCTCTTCATGCCGCTGAGAAAGGCACTGACCGGGCAGGCGCACGGGCCCGACATGGCCCGCGTCCTGCCGCTCCTGCAAGTGATCCGCGCGAAGCGTTGACCGGCACCGTCACCCGCGCGATGGACAAGCCCGCCGCCGCGCGCTAGAGCGGCGGCACAGCATCCATGAGAGGGCTCTTGTCATGCACGCCGCCGTCATCGTCTTTCCCGGCTCCAACTGCGACCGCGATCTTGCCGTGGCTTTCGAGCGCGCGGGGGCGCGGGTCTCGATGGTCTGGCACAAGGACACGGCGCTGCCCGCAGGCGTCGATATCGTCGGCGTTCCGGGGGGCTTTTCCTACGGCGATTACCTGCGCTGCGGCGCGATCGCGGCCAATTCGCCGATCTGCCGCGCGGTGGTGGCCCATGCCGACCGGGGCGGGCATGTTCTCGGCATCTGCAACGGCTTTCAGATCCTGACCGAAACGGGCCTGCTGCCCGGCGCGCTGCTGCGCAACGCGGGGCTGAAATACATCTGCAAGCCGGTGGACCTGACGGTCGTCACAAACCAGAGCGTATTCACGCACGGGTACGACGCGGGCAGCATCATCACCGTGCCCGTGGCCCATCACGACGGCAATTACTTCGCCGACACGGCCACGCTCGACCGGCTCGAAGCCGAGGACCGCGTTGCCTTTCGCTACGCCGACAATCCCAACGGATCGGCCCGCGACATCGCCGGGATCCTGTCGGAAAACCGCCGCGTGCTGGGCATGATGCCCCACCCCGAGCGGATGGCCGAGCCCGCCCACGGCGGCAGCGACGGCGCGGCCATGTTCGCGGGGCTGATGGGGGCGCTCGCACCCGCGTGACGCTTGAGGGCTAGGCGCGTGCGCTCTAGACTTGGGCAATGACAACGTCCGACCGCCCCGATCCGACCCCGCGCCCGCGCACCATCCCGTGGCGTGCGCGGCTGGTGCTTGCGGGGCTGTTCCTGGTGGCGGTGGTGGTGGTGCTGACCACGCACCGGTTGCTCACCGACCGTTTCACCGAGAACACGCGCAACCGCGCCGAGCTGCGGCTGCTGCTCTACAGCGGCAACCTGCTGAGCGAGTTGCGCCAGAACGCCATCGTGCCGCAGCTTCTGGCCCGCGATCCCGAGCTGATCTCCGCGCTGGGTAGCCAGGACTACGCGCGATCCACACAGCGCCTCATCTCCTTTCTTGACGAGATTGGCGCCGCCTCGCTGACGCTTCTGGACAAGGACGGGCGCGTGGTGGCCGCAACCGAGCGCACCCGCCTCGGGACAAACCTGCGCCAGGCGCCTTATTTCGTTGACGCCATGCGCGCGCGCGACACCGTGTTCAAGGTGCTGCGGCAGGAGGCGGGACAGTTCAGTTTCTTCTATTCGCGGCGCATCGAGGGGTCGTCCGGCGTGCTTGGCGTGATCCTCGTCGAGGTGGACCTGCAGAAGTTCGAGAGCGCTTGGGCGGGCATTTCCGATGCGGTGATGGTCACTGACAGCGAGGGCGTGATCGTGCTCGCGACCGAACCGCGCTGGCGCGGGCTCACCGAGGCGGAGGCGCTTGCGCACGAACCTGCTGACAGCGCGATCGAACGCGCCATCGAGGCCACCGCCGACTGGACGGCACTGCCCGCCGACGCCTATCTGAGCGGGCAGGCGGTGATGCGCGTCGAGGGGCGGGTGGCTTTCCGCGGCTGGCGCATCGCGAGTTTCACAACCTATGCCACGGTGCGCGACAAGGTGAACGGCTACATCGCGCTCGAAATCATGGGATTCGCGATTCTCATGGCGCTGGCCTTCTATTATCTCAATCGTCGCGCCACCTCGCGGATGATGCTCTTCCAGCGCGAGTCGGCAGAGCTTCGCGCATTGAACGCCCGGCTTCAGCGGGAAATCGCCGAGCGCAGGCGCGTGCAGGAGACCCTCGCGCAGGCCGAACAGACGCTCCAGCAAAGCTCCAAGCTCGCGGTGCTGGGAGAGATGTCGGCGGCTGTCAGCCACGAACTCAACCAGCCGCTCGCAGCGATGAAAACCTACCTCGCGGGTGCGCGACTGCTCTCGCGCCGCAACCGCCCGGACGAGGCGCTCGTGTCGTTCCAGCGCATCGACGACCTGATCGAGCGGATGGGGGCGATCACACGTCAGCTCAAATCTTACGCGCGCCATTCCGGCGACAGCTTTGCCCCTGTCAATCTTGGCGATGCGCTGGCCTCGGCGCTGGCGATGATGGAGCCGCAACTGCGCAAGAGGAAGGTGCAGATCACCCGAACGTTGCCGTCGGAGCCGGTGATGGTGATGGGCGACCAGGTGCGCATCGAGCAAGTGATCGTCAACCTGCTGCGCAATGCGCTCGACGCCACCGAGAACACCGAGGACGCGGCCATCGACATCCTGCTCGTGGCGGGCGACACTGCGGTGCTGACCGTGCGCGACAATGGCGGCGGCATCGACGATCTCGAAAAGCTGTTCGAGCCGTTCTACACCACCAAGCTGCCCGGCGACGGGGTCGGGCTGGGCCTTGCCATTTCCTCTGGGATCGTCAACGACCTCGGAGGCCGCCTGACGGCACGCAATGCCGAGGGCGGGGGGGCTGTATTCGAGATGCAGCTTCCCATATTGCCCGAAGAGACCAGAGCCGCGGAGTGAAAGTGCCATGCCATCTGCCATGAAGATTGCCATCGTCGACGACGAACGTGACATGCGCCAGTCCATCAGCCAGTGGCTGGCGCTGTCGGGCTTCGATACGGAAACCTTCGCCAGCGCCGAGGACGCGCTCAAGCAACTCGGCCCGGACTATCCCGGCATCGTGGTGACCGATATCCGGATGCCGGGCATGGACGGGATGCAATTTCTGCGCCGCCTCATGGGCAGCGACTCGACCCTGCCGGTGATCATGATCACCGGCCACGGCGACGTGCCGATGGCGGTCGAGGCGATGCGCCTAGGTGCCTTTGATTTCCTGGAAAAACCGTTCAACCCCGACCGCATGACCGAACTCGCCAAGAAAGCCTCGCAGAAACGCCGTCTCGTTCTCGACGCGCGGTCGCTGCGGCGTGACCTGTCGGACGGCAGCACGCTGATGAAGAAGCTCATCGGCACCTCGCCGGCGATGGAGCGGCTGCGCGAGGATATCCTCGATCTCGGGCAGGCCGACGGCCATGTCCTGATCGAGGGCGAGACCGGCACCGGCAAGACGCTGGTGGCGCACGCGCTCCACGCCGCCGGAAACCGCGCGGGGCGCAATTTCGTCACGCTCTCCTGCGCCGCCTTCGAGGAAGATGCGCTCGCGCGGCGCCTGTTCGGCCCGGTCGAGTCCTGCGACAACCGCTTGCCCGCTGTCGAGGAGGCGCGCGGCGGCACCCTCGTGCTCGAGGATGTCGAGGCGCTGTCCGACACGGTACAGGCGCGGATGCTGACCGCTCTCAACGAGGAGGGCACCCCGCCCGAAACCCGCATCGTCGCCATCTCCAACATGCAGGACGAGGGGCGCACCTGCGAGGATGCGCTGCGCCCCGATCTGTTCTACCGGCTGGCCAGCCTGCGGTTGACGGTGCCGCCGCTGCGCGCGCGCGGCGAGGATATCCTGACGCTGTTCATCCGCTTCGTCGAACAGTTCGCCGAGGATTACGGCTGCGACGCCCCGCAGGTCAGCGCGCAGGAAGCCACGCAACTCCTGCAGGCGCCGTGGCCCGGCAACGTGCGCCAGCTCTTCAATATCGCCGAGCGCGCCGTGCTCCAGGCGCGGCGCGGCACAGGTACGCTCACGTCGCTTCTGATGTCCGATCACGAGGACATGCAGCCGGTGATGACGACCGAGGGCAAGCCGCTCAAGGAATATGTCGAGGCGTTCGAGCGGATGCTCATCGACAACACCATGCGCCGCCACAAGGGCTCGGTGCAGGCGGTGATGGACGAGCTGTGCCTGCCGCGCCGTACCCTCAACGAAAAGATGGCAAAATATGCGCTCAGCCGCGCCGATTACCTCGGCTGAGGGCGCGCACGCATTTTGGCCATTGTGTTTTCACCGCCGGTGGCTTTACTGTGACATGAGGCGATCCCGGTGCGATACCCCGGGTTTTGCCACGAGATTCGCTGTTTCAGGTATCCGTTGGATCGCAATCCCTGCGGCTGAACAGACCGATTGGCCCCCCGCGTGGGGACCGCACGCTCGCCCGTTGCCGTGCCGAATGGCCCGACAGGGCGCTGAATTGGCCCCCGCAGAGGGGTCGGAGTGAAGAACCGCGATGACGCGCGCAACAGGCAAGACACCGATATCGGCAGCGCCCGGCGCCTGCGGCGCTTTTGCGCCCGTCCTCGCCCCTGACAGACACAGACCGCAAGGCGCCGCGCCCCCCGGGCCGGTCGCCACGCGGTCGTGCATACGGAACACATGGCCAAGAAAATGCTTATTGATGCCACCCACGCGGAGGAAACCCGCGTCGTGGTGGTCGACGGAAACAAGGTCGAGGAATTCGATTTTGAGTCTGAAAACAAACGTCAGCTAGCCGGAAACATCTATCTCGCCAAGGTCACGCGCGTGGAGCCTTCGCTCCAGGCGGCCTTTGTCGAGTATGGCGGCAACCGGCACGGCTTTCTCGCCTTTTCGGAAATCCACCCGGATTATTACCAGATCCCGGTGGCCGACCGAGAGGCGCTGATGGCCGAGGAAGAGGCGCTCGCCCAGGCCCAGCAGGATGAAGAGGAAAAGCCCAAGCGCGCCTCCCGCTCCCGCTCGCGGTCGCGCCCCAGGGCCAAGACGGAAAAGACTGCGTCGGACGACGCGGTGACCAGCGCCGACATTTCCGGTATGGAAACCATCGACCTCGGCGATGACGAGGACGAAGGCAGTTCGCCGATGGAGCGTGTCGCCGAAACCCCGGTCGAGGAACCGGACGCGGAGCGGGCCGCGAACACCGCCAAAGGCGAGGACAACGAGACCGCGCCCGAGACGGAGGAGGACGCGCCCGACGCGCGTGACACGCGCGACCACTCCACCAACGATGACAGCATCGAATCGGTCGCCGACGAGGATGACAGCGAAGACATCCGCCCCGCGCGCAAGCCGCGCCCGCGCCGCTACAAGATCCAGGAGGTCATCAAGGTCCGCCAGATCATGCTGGTGCAGGTGGTCAAGGAAGAGCGCGGCAACAAGGGCGCCGCGCTGACCACTTACCTCAGCCTCGCCGGGCGTTACTGCGTGCTGATGCCCAACACCGCGCGCGGTGGCGGCATCAGCCGCAAGATCACGCTCGCCGCCGACCGCAAGAAGCTCAAGGAAATCGCCGCCGAGATCGACGTGCCCAAGGGCGCGGGCCTCATCATTCGCACGGCAGGGGCCAAGCGCACCAAGGCCGAGATCAAGCGCGATTACGAGTATCTCCAGCGCCTGTGGGAGCAGATCCGCGAACTGACGCTGCGCTCCATCGCGCCGACCAAGATCTACGAGGAGGGCGACCTCATCAAACGCTCGATCCGCGACCTCTACAACCGCGAGATCGACGAGGTTCTGGTGGAGGGCGAGCGCGGCTACCGCATCGCCAAGGACTTCATGAAGATGATCATGCCGTCCCACGCCAAGAACGTGAAGCACTACACCGATGCGATGCCGCTCTTCGCGCGCCACCAGGTCGAGAGCTATCTCGCCGGCATGTTCAACCCGGCGGTGCAACTGCCCTCGGGCGGCTATATCGTGATCGGCGTGACCGAGGCGCTCGTCGCCATCGACGTGAACTCGGGGCGCGCCACCAAGAAGGGCTCGATCGAGGAAACCGCGCTCCAGACCAATCTCGAGGCCGCCGACGAGGTTGCCCGCCAGTTGCGCCTGCGCGACCTCGCCGGGCTCATCGTCATCGACTTCATCGACATGGACGAGCGCAAGAACAACGCGGCGGTGGAAAAGCGCTTCAAGGACAAGCTCAAGACCGACCGCGCGCGCATCCAGGTGGGGCGCATCTCGGGCTTCGGCCTGCTGGAGATGAGCCGTCAGCGCCTGCGCCCCGGCATGCTCGAGGCCAGCACGCAACCCTGCCCGCATTGCCACGGCACCGGCCTGATCCGGTCGGATGACAGCATGTCGCTGTCGATCCTGCGCCAGATCGAGGAGGAGGGCGTGCGCCGCCGCTCTCGCGAGGTGCTCGTGCGCGCACCGGTGGGTATCGCCAACTTCCTCATCAACCACAAGCGCGAGCACGTTGCCGGGATCGAGGCGCGCTATGGCCTGTCGGTGCGTATCGAGGGTGACCCGTCGCTGGTCAGCCCCGATTTCACGCTCGAGAAGCTCAAGACCGCCACCCGCACCGTGCGCGAGCCGGACACGGCCTTCGTGTCCGCGGGCGCGGCGCTGATGGACGCCATCGACGACGAGGTAGAGGCTCCTGCCGAGGCTGAGGCCGAGGTCGAGGCCGAGAGCACGCCGCCCGACACCGAGGAAACCGAGAAGCCCAAGAAGAAGCGCCGTCGCTCGCGCAGCCGCAAGCGCAAGCCGCGTTCCGGCGACGGGCAGGGCGAAGGGCAGGGTGACAACGGTGCCCCGCAGAACGCGGCGGAGGCCGATACGGCCGACGCACAGGCCGAAACGCAGGCCGACACGCAGGCAGAAACCCCGGCGCAGCCCGCCGAGGAAACCGACGCGCCGGTGGCCGAAAAGCCCAAGAGACGCCGGGCGCCCCGCAAGAAACCCGCGCCGGAACCCGCTGCCGCCGAGGAAAGTGCCGACGCGGACGCACCGCAGCCCGAGCCCGAGGCCAAGCCGAAGCGGCGGACCGTGTCGCGCCGCAAGAAGGCCGACGCACCCGCGCCGGAGCCTGCCGCCGAGGAACCCGCACCGGTCGCGGAGCGGACCGGGTCCAAACCCGCGCCCGAACCAGAGCCCGTGGCGGAGCAACCTGCGCCGGAGCCCGTGGCGGAGCAACCTGCGCCGGAGCCCGTGGCCGAGCAACCTGCGCCGGAACCGGAACCCGTGTCCGAACAGCCTGCGCCCGAATCGGAACCCGCCTCCGAGCAATCGGAGACCGAGGAACAGCCCCGGCCCAAACGCCGCGGCTGGTGGTCCTTCGGCTGATATCCCTCACGCGCCCCGGCCCGGTGCCGGGGCGCGTGGACCGTTCAGCCGGATTTTCTGATGAAATAGGTCTGCACGCCGCCCGCCTCTTCGGTCGAGATCAGTTCGTGCCCGCTCTCGGTGCAGAAATGCGGCACGTCCACGATCGCTGCCGGATCGTCGGCCTGCACCGCGATCACGTCGCCCGCAGTCAGCGATTTCAGCCGCTTGCGCAGCTTCAGCACGGGGAGCGGGCAGAGCAGCCCGCGCGCGTCGAGGGTGTGATCCGGCATCATGCCCCGCAGATAGCCGCGCTGTTACAGCCTGTCCACAAGGATGTGACAGACTGCCTGATGACGCGGGCGTTGCGACCGGCTATGTGGGGGTCATGTTCGGAATCGAGATCATCGACGCGGCGCTTCTGCCCGCAATGTTCGTGGCGCTTCTGGCGGGGCTCGTCTCGTTCCTCAGCCCCTGCGTGTTGCCCATCGTGCCGCCCTATCTCGCCTACATGAGCGGGGTGAGCCTCAACGAGTTGTCGCAAGAGGGCCACGCGCGCGCGCGCGCCGTGGTGCCCGCGCTGTTCTTCGTGCTGGGGCTCTCGACGGTTTTCCTGTTCCTGGGTTTCACCGCCTCTGCATTGGGGCGGGCGTTCCTGCAATACCAGGACTGGTTCAATATCATCGCCGGGGTTCTGGTGATGGGGTTCGGCGCGCATTTCGTGGGCGTTTACCGCATCGGTTTTCTCGACCGCGAGGCGCGGATCGACGCAGGCGACCGGGGCGGCTCGTCGCTGGGGGCCTATGTGCTGGGGCTGGCCTTCGCCTTTGGCTGGACACCCTGCATCGGCCCGCAACTGGGCGCGATCCTGTCGCTCGCCGCCTCCGAGGCCAACGTGGCCCGCGGCACCACGCTGCTCGCGGTTTATGCCATGGGCCTCGGCGTGCCGTTCCTGCTGGTCGCGGCCTTCCTGCCGCGGCTCACCGGGCTGATGGGGTGGATGAAGCGCCACATGGCGCAGATCGAGCGCGTCATGGGCCTGCTCCTGTGGACCATCGGCCTCCTGATGCTCACCGGCGGGTTCTCGGATTTCTCCTACTGGCTGCTGGAGGTATTCCCGTCGCTCGCCCTTCTGGGCTGACTGGCTTCAGCTCTCCATCCAGATCGTGACGGGACCGTCATTGACGAGGCTCACCCGCATGTCGCCCGCGAATTGACCGGTCTCCACCGGCACGCCGAGCGCCGCGAGGGACGCCGCGAAATGTTCGTAAAGGCGGCGGCCCTCCTCGGGCGGGGCGGCTGCGGAAAAGCCGGGCCGGTTCCCGCGCGAGGTATCGGCGGCCAGCGTGAACTGGCTGACCACCAGTGCGCTGCCCCCCACATCCGCAACCGAGCGGTTCATCCGTCCCTCACCGTCGCGAAAGATGCGCAGCTTGACGACCTTGCCCGCCAGCCGTTCGGCGGCGGCTTCGTCATCGCCCTGCATGGCGCAGACGAGGATCAGGAGCCCCCCGTCACAGCGCCCGATCACCGCGTTCTCGACGGTCACTTCCGCCTCGCTCACCCGTTGCAACAGCGCGCGCATTGCCCTCTCCCGACTTGAGGCGGATCAAGGAAATTCCCATCTCCGCAGTGTAATTTCATGACACTGCAACGCAAAGGAGGATGCTGCAATGGTCGAGAAATCCCATGTCGCTGGCTTTTGGCCCCAGCTTTATGAGCCGCTGCGAAATTTCGGGGCGCGCGTGGCCGATTGGCTCGCCCCGGCCTCGGATGCCTCCTCGAACGAGGACGCCTATCGCATCACGATGGAACTGCCCGGCGTCGAGGAAAAGGATATCGAGCTGTCGGTGCATGACGGCGCGGTGACCGTCACCGGCGAGAAATCCGCCACCCGCGAGGAGAAGGGCGAGACGTGGTTCTTCTCGGAGCGGCAATATGGCCGCTTCAGCCGGTCGTTCCGGCTGCCGCCCGATGCCGATGGCGACAAGGTGGAGGCGGATCTCAAGGATGGCGTGCTCAGCGTCACCATTCCGCGCCGCGATGAGGCCCCGGCAGAGGGCCGCAGGGTCGAGATCCGGCGCGGCTGATCCTTGCGAAATCCGGGTTCGCCGCAGCGCGCATCGACCCGGGGGGCCGCGGCTTAGCGGAACCTGTCGACCAGCTTCTGCAGCGGGCTGCGGTCATCCTCGGGCGGCTCTTCCGGCTCTTTCTGGGTCGGCGGGGCGGCGGCCTTGGCAGCGGGGCGTGCCGGTGCCATGCGCTGCGCCACGGCGTTCTGGAACCGGTCGGGCTTGCCCTGCGCGAGCCACGGCGCGCCATCGCTGATGCCGCGCATCAGGTCGTCGAGCCAACCGGCATCCGCCTTGGCGAAATCCTGCAAAACGTAGCCGCTCACCCGGTCCTTGTGGCCGGGATGGCCGATGCCGAGCCGCACGCGCGCATACTCGGCCCCGAGATGCGCGTGGATCGAGCGTAGGCCGTTATGACCTGCATGTCCGCCGCCGCGCTTGACGCGCAGCTTGCCGGGCGCAAGGTCCAGCTCGTCGTGGAACACCACCACATCCTCGGGGCCCAGCTTGTAGAACCGCGCGGCCTCGGCCACCGACTCGCCCGAGAGGTTCATGAACGTCTCGGGCTTGAGCAGCAGAACCTTCTCGCCGCCCAGCACGCCCTCGGCCACGCGGCCCCGGAACTTCGCCCGCCACGGCCCGAAGCCGTGATCTGCGGCGATGGCGTCCACCGCCATGAAGCCGATATTGTGGCGGTTGCGCGCGTATTTCGCGCCCGGATTGCCAAGGCCCACAAAGAGCTGCATTGCCGTTGCTCCCGTTCTCAGGTGAGGGTGGTGTAGGGTGAGCACGCGGCGGAATCAACGGCAAGGGGCAGGGCATGGCGGAATTCGAGATCGAGGGCCTGCGGCTTGAGGTGCCCGACAGCCATCTCAACGATCGCATCGCGGCCAAGCTCGCCTCGGGTGGCTACGAGGGACACGAGGCGCGCGCGGCGCTGATGCGGCTGCGCGCCGGGCAGCGGGTGCTGGAGCTGGGATCGGGGATCGGCTACATCGCCTGCCTCTGCGCGCGGGTGGCCGGGGCGCAGAACGTCACCACGGTCGAGGCCAACCCCGATCTGCTGCCGGTGATCGCGGGCAATCTCGCGCGCAACGGGGTCGACGCGGTCACGGTGCTGCACGGTGCTGTGGGCGGTATGGACGGGGGGGCGGCACCTCTCGCGTTCGATGCCGCGCGCAGTTTCTGGGCGGGGCATATCGCTGACGAGACAAGCGCCGCCGAGCGCCTGGTCGAGGTGCCGCATCTGGGGCTGCGTGACCTGATGGCGCGCGTGCGCCCCGGTCTCGTCATCATGGATATCGAGGGGGCCGAGGCGCATCTGTTCGACGCACCCTGGCCCGCGCATGTGCGCGGCGTGATGATGGAGCTGCATCCCGGGCGCTACCCCGACACGGTGATCCAGCGCATCGTTGATTGCATGTCCGCCTCGGGCCTGACCTATGATCCCGGGCCCTCGCGCGGGCGCATCCTGTGCTTTCGCCGGGTGCGGGGGCGGTAGGGGCGTATCCGCGGACATCCGGTTTACTGGGCGTGAATGGCCTGGAGCGGACCCTCACAGCTTGGTGCCAATGCGCGGAATCGAGGCGTGCTTGCACGCCGCCGCGCATCGCCGGGCCGCACCCACGGCACGGCGATATGGCATCAACCTGCGCGCCGCTCGGGCCTTTCTCGGATTTGGCTGCCATAAAGCACGGCAGAACCACCGTTGGATCGCCGCGCCGCGGCCCGTCGATGCGCGGCTAATGCGAACGACCGCAACAGGCCATGACCACCTCGAAGACCTACGCCGCTCACGTCCCGCAGAACGTGGCGTGCACCACCTCCGACGCCGCCGGTGGGCGCCGCAGATCGGCGGCGTCGGGCTGGTCGTCATAGGGGTGTGACAGCACGCCCATAAGCCGTTCAAATGGTTTGAAATCGCCCCCGACCGCCGCCTCGATCATCTGCTCCACGCGGTGGTTGCGGGGGATGAAAGCGGGGTTGGCGGCGCGCATCACCGCCTCCGGGTCGGCCTCGCGGGCCAGCCGCGCGCGCCAGCGCGCCTCCCACGCATCGAAGGCCGCCGGGTCGAGGAACTGGTCGCGCGCGCCACCCTCGATCAGCGCGCGGAATGTGTTGGTGAAATCGGCCCGCCCCTCGGCCATCCGTGCGAGCAGGTCGCCCGCGAGCGCGGCATCCTCCTCCCCTGCCTCGGCGATGCCGATCTTGGCGGCAAACACGCGCCGCCACTCGGCCTCGATCCGCTCGGGCATGGCATGTACCAGCACGGTGAATTCCTCGATGGCCGCGTCCTGATCGGGCATGAGCGGCACCAGCGCGGTGGCGAACTGCGCCATGTTCCACACGATCACATGCGCCTGGTTGTCATAGGCATAGCGGCCATGCGCGTCGATCGAGCTGTAGACCGTCTGCGGGTGGTAGGTATCCATGAAGGCGCAGGGGCCGTAATCTATCGTCTCGCCGGAAATCGACGTGTTGTCGGTGTTCATCACCCCGTGGATGAAGCCGATGGACAGCCACTGCGCCACCAGCCGCGCCTGCCGCCGGATGACCTCGGCCAGCAGATGCGCGGGGCTTTCGACCTGCGGGCAGTGCCGCGCCACGGTATAGTCGTAGAGCGCGCGCAGCCCCTCCGCATCGCGCCGCGCGGCGAAATACTGGAAGGTGCCCACGCGGATGTGGCTCGACGCCACGCGGGTCAGCACCGCGCCGGGCATGGCACCGGGATCGCGATAGATCCGCTCGCCCGTCTCAACGGCGGCGAGCGCGCGGGTGGTTGGAATGCCCAGTGCGTGCATTGCCTCGGACACCACGTATTCGCGCAGCACCGGGCCGAGCCAGGCGCGCCCGTCGCCCATGCGCGAATAGGGCGTGGGGCCGGACCCTTTGAGCTGAATGTCGCGGCGTTGCCCGTGACTGTCCACCACCTCGCCCAGCAACAGCGCGCGTCCGTCACCAAGCTGCGGCGAGAAGCCACCAAACTGGTGTCCGGCATAGACCTGCGCCAGCGGCGTGGCCCCCTCGGGCGCCTCGTTGCCCGCGAAGATGCGCGCGAGGGTCTCCCTGTCGCTGCCGCCTTCGATGCCAAGCTCTGCGGCCAGTGGCGCGTTCCACGCAATGAGGCGGGGCTCACGCACCGGCACCGCGTTCTGGCGCGTGTAAAAGCGGGGCGGAAGCTGCGCGTAGCTGTTGTCAAACGGAAGCACGAGGGTCATGCGCGGCCTTTCGCGGGTGGTGAGGGCGTCTCTTCGATAGGTAATCGCCCTGCCCGGGAGCGCAAGGCTTGCGTTGGCGGCGGTGATGCTGTGCCCGGGTGGCGCCCCGTCCAGGACCGGTGCGCCGGTGAGGTGACTGGCCTGGAGCTGCCGTTGCAGTGAGCCGCGCCGTCGCATGTCCGCGGGCAGGCGATCCAACGGTTCTTCAGGGCACTTTATTTCTGCTTTCCCGAAAAACATGCAATCGGCGCGCTAGCTTAGCCAAATCGCCTGTCCGGGGGGCGGACANGCGATGGCGCGGCGGCCTTCGGCCTTGATTCCGCGCCGGGACCAGACGGCAACGTCCCCTCCAGGCCAGAATCCGCCACCTCAGAGCGGCAGATACGCCACCAATTCGCCAACCTGCCGCTCGGGGTCATGCGGCGGGCGCACCAGCAGCGCATCGGAATGGGCGAGGATACTCAGAAGTGAGCTGTCCTGCCGGTCCTCCGCCGCGATCCCGTCCTCCGACAGCCGCGCGCGCATGTAGTGCTCGCGCGGGCCGTTGGCGGGCAGGGGGGCTGCGAGTGGCGCCGTGCGGCGTGGGGCGGGGGCCGTGCCCAACCCCAGCATCGCGTCGATCATCGGTGCCACGAAGACATGCCCGCAGACCATCGCCGAGACCGGGTTGCCCGGCAGCCCGACCATCGCCGCCGCGCCCATGCGCCCCGCCATCAGCGGCTTGCCCGGACGCATCGCGACCTTGTAGAACGCGCGCTCGATCCCCAGTTCCGGCCCGAGCCGCGCGACGAGGTCGTGATCGCCCACCGACGCGCCGCCGATGGTCAGCATCAGATCACAGCCCTCTGCCAGCCCCAGCACCGTCTCCAGCGAGGCGCGCGTGTCGCGCGCGATCGGCAAGAGCCGCGCCCTTGCCCCGCGCGCCTCGAGCATGGCCTTGAGGCCAAAGGCGTTGGAGGCGATGATCTGGTCGGGGCCGGGGTTCTCGCCGGGCATGACCAGCTCGTCCCCGGTGGCGATGAGCGCCACGTCGGGGCTGCGGCGCACCGGGACGGACGCCACGTTCATCGACGCCAGCAGCGCGAGGTCGGCGGGGCGCAGGCGGCGCGGGGCGCACATTGCCTGCCCGGCACGGAAATCGCAGCCGGCGGCGCGGATGTTGTCACCCGCGCCGATGCCCTCGCCCAGCGTGATGGCCGCACCCTCGCGCGTCACGTCCTCCTGCATGATCACGCGCGTCGCGCCCTCGGGCACTGGCGCGCCGGTGAAGATGCGCACCGCCTCGCCCGTCCCCACCGTGGCGCCAAAACCGTGCCCCGCCGCCGCCTCGCCGATCACGCTCAGCACCGCGCCGGGGGCAGGGGTCTCGGCGATCGCATAGCCATCCATCGCCGAGGCGGAAAAGGGCGGCTGATCGCGGCTCGCCGCCACGTCGCGGGCGAGGATGCGCCCCGCCGCTTCCGCAAGCGGCACCTCCTCGACATCGAGAGGTGAGATCAGCGTGAAAAGCCGGTCGAGGGCCTCTGATACGGAGATCATGTCGCCTCGTAACGCCCCGATTTGCCGCCATCCTTGAGAACCACCCGGATGCCGCCGATCTCCATCGCGCGATCCACCGCCTTGGCCATGTCATAGACCGTGAGCGCCGCCACCGAAACGGCGGTCAGCGCCTCCATCTCGACGCCGGTCTGCCCGGTGGTCTTGACCGTGCCCTCGATCCGTATGCCCGGCAGGTCCGGGTCGAGGGTCAGGTCCACCGCCACGCGGGTCACCGGCAGCGGGTGGCAGAGCGGGATCAGGTCGGGCGTCTTCTTTGCGCCCATGATCCCCGCCAGCCGCGCCACCGACAGCACGTCGCCCTTTTTCGCCCGCCCTTCGGCAATGAGATCAAAGGTTTGCGGGGCCATCCTGATGTGCCCCTCGGCCACGGCCACCCGCGCGGTCACGTCCTTGTCCGACACGTCCACCATATGCGCCGCGCCGCGCTCGTCGAAATGGGTGAGCCCGGCCATCAGAAACCCCCGGCGGTGAGCGGATTGGCCAGCAGCGTGCGGGTGGCGGCGGCCACGTCATCCGAGCGCATCAGCACCTCGCCGATGAGAAAGGCGCGCGCGCCGTAGCGGGCCATCTCGGCGAGGTCGTCGGGCGTGGCCAGCCCGCTCTCGCTGACGATCATGCACTCGGGCGGTACGAATTTCGACAGCTTGCGTGTGGTGTCGAGACTGGTCTCGAAACTGTGCAGGTTGCGGTTGTTGATGCCGATCATGCGCGAGGCGAGCGCGCCCGCGCGGTCCAGCTCTTCGCGGTCGTGCACCTCGATGAGGGCGTCCATCCCCCATTCGGTCGCGGCCGCCTCGAGCTCGATCGCCTGCGCGTCTGACACGCTCGCCATGATGATGAGGATGCAATCGGCGCCCCACGCCCGCGCCTCGGCCACCTGGTAGGGGTCGTACATGAAATCCTTGCGCAGCACCGGCAACTCGCACGCCTCGCGGGCTGCGCGCAGATACTTCGGCGCGCCCTGGAAACTCGGCCCATCGGTCAGCACCGACAGGCACGCCGCCCCGCCCTCGGCATAGGCTTCGGCCAGCGCGGCGGGATCGAAATCGGCGCGTATGAGGCCCTTGGAGGGGCTCGCCTTCTTGATCTCGGCGATCAGGCCATAGCCGGTCTTGGACGCCTGCAACACGGCTTCGCCAAACGGGCGCACCGGCGGCGCGGCGCGGGCATCGACCTCGATCTCGTCGAGGGGGCGCTCGGCCTTGGCGGCGGCGATCTCCTCGAGCTTGTAGGCCTTGATCTTTTCGAGAATCGTGGGGGTGGTCATTGGGCCTCCGATGTAGCTTTGGCGAGCGCGGCGAGCCGCATCCGCGCGGCGCCCGAATCGATGCTCTCGGCGGCCATCGTCACACCCTCGCGCAGATCATCCGTGCGCCCGGCGACGGTGAGCGCCGCGGCGGCGTTCAGAAGCACGGCGTCGCGATAGGCCCCCTTTGCCCCGTCGAGCAGCGCACCGAGCGCGCGGCCGTTTTCCTCGGGTGTGCCGCCGAGGATCGCCTCGAACGGGTGGACGGGCAGGCCGAAATCCTCGGGATGCAGCTCCGCCTCGCGGATGCTGCCATCCTCTTCCAGCGCGGCGAGCCAGGTGATGCCGGTGATGGTCATCTCGTCGGTGCCGTCGCTGCCATGCACCAGCCACGCGCGCTCGGACCCCAACTGCCCCAGCGTCTCGGCCATCGGGCGGATCAGATCGCGCGAGAACGCGCCGGTCAGCTGCCGCTTCACCCCAGCCGGGTTGGTCAGCGGCCCGAGGATATTGAAGATCGTGCGCGTGCCAAGCTCGGCGCGCACGGGGCCGACATGGGCCATTGCCGGGTGGTGCATCGGCGCCATCATGAAGGCGATACCCGCCTCCGCGAGCACCTTTTCCACCGCCTCGGCACCGATCATCACCTTCACGCCCAGCATCCCCAGCGCATCCGCCGCGCCCGATTTCGAGCTGAGATTGCGGTTGCCGTGCTTGGCCACAACCACGCCCGCCCCGGCCACGACGAGCGCCGTCGCGGTCGAGATGTTGAGCGTGCCCTTGCCGTCGCCGCCCGTGCCGACGATGTCCATCGCGCCCTCGGGCGCGCGCACCTTGTGACATTTCGCGCGCATCACGGCGGCGGCGGCGGCGTATTCGTCCACCGTCTCGCCGCGGGTGCGCAGCGCCATGAGAATGCCGCCGGTCTGCGCCGGTGTCGCCTCGCCCTCGAACAGGATGGTAAAGGCCGCCTCGGCCTCGCCGCGCGTGAGCGCCCGGTCGGCGGCGGCGGCGATGAGCGGGCGGATGTCGCTCATGCCGGCACCTGCATCATGTTGAGAAAATTGCGCAACAGCGCGTGGCCGTGCTGCGAGGCGATGGATTCGGGGTGGAACTGCACGCCGTGGATCGGGTGCGCGCGGTGACGCAGGCCCATGATCGTGCCGTCGGCCAGCTCGGCGGTGACCTCGAGGCAATCGGGCAGGCTGTCGCGCTCGACCACGAGCGAGTGATAGCGCGTCGCGTCAAAAGGCGAGGGCAGCCCCGCGAACACGCTTGTGCCGTTGTGCCGGATTTCACCCATCTTGCCATGCACGATATCGGAATGCCGGATGACGCGCCCGCCAAAGGCCTGCCCGATGGCCTGATGCCCGAGGCACACGCCGAGAAGCGGGATGTTCGCCTCTGCCGCCGCGCGCGTCAGGTCGAGGCAGATGCCCGCCTGATCCGGATCGCAGGGGCCGGGCGAGAGCAGGATGCCGGCGGGCCGGAGCGCCATCGCCTCGGCCACGTCCATCGCATCGTTGCGCACGACGCGCGTCTCGGCCCCCAGTTCGCCCACGTAATGCACGAGGTTGTAGGTGAAACTGTCGTAATTGTCGATCAAGAGCAGCATGGCGCCTGTCCTCTGGCAACGGGGCTGTTGGCCTTGGGGCCGGTCGCGGTATACTTGTTCAGGCTTGCGCCGGACCGTCAAGGGGCGCTAGGCCGGAAACAAGGGCAAACGGGCGGAAGAAACAAGGGGCGAGGGCGGCAATGCGCGGTGTTCTGGCGGGAATGATGACAGGCCTTGTCGTGTCTGGCCTTGTGCTTGGCACCGCGTCGGTGGTGGTCGATCTCGCCGACATGGCGGCGCTGCGCAAGCAGGCCCCCGATGCCGGTTCGGTCGAGGTGCCGCCGGGCTCGGGCTTCGACGCGGTGCGCGAGGATCGCGAGACGGCACTGCCGGAGGTCGGGGACGGCCCCGACCCCGCCGCCGCGCCGCGCGTGCCCGAACCTGCCCCCGACGACACGCGCGGCCTGAGCGGGGCCGATACCGCCCCGGCGCCGGCCACGGGCGACGCGACATCGCTCGGCGCGCCGCCTGCCGATGCGCCGGATACGGGCGGCGTCGCGGTCCAGAGCGACAGCCCGGTCCTGCCCAGCCCGCAGGCCCCGGCCCCCGTGCAACCCGAGGAGGAGACGCGGCTGTCGATCTCGACCGAACCGGCCCAGCCGCCAAGCCCCGACCCCGGCGAGAGCGATGCCGGGCTGGCAAGTCCCGACAATCAGCGGGCCCCGGCTAACGAGACCGGCGATGCGGGGGCGCAGGCCCCTGACGCGCAGGCGGACGACACGGCGCCTGCCGACGACAGCGTCGCCGCCATTCCCCCTGACGACGGCGCGCCCGAGACCGCCCCCACCCCGCGCCGGATCGTGCCAGAGAGCGGCGGCGCCCTCACCGGCGACCGCGCGGGGGACGTCACCACCGACCGTCTGCCGCGCATCGGCGAGACACCACCCGAAGAGGAAGCGTCCGCAGCCGAGCCAGAGCCAGAGACCGTCCCTGAGGCGCAGGGCGCGCTTGCCCGCAATGCCGTCGAGGCCGACGTGCCGCGTGACAAGCCGCTGATGGCCATCGTGCTGATCGACGAGGGGCAGGACGCGCTTGGTTTTGCAGCGCTCGAGGCGTTTCCCTACCCGCTGAGCATCGCCATCCCGGCCAGCCGCGCGGATGCGGCGCAGGCGGCTGCGCGCTATCGCGAGGCCGGGTTCGAGGTGCTGCTCGCCGCCGACCTCTCCGAGGGCGCGACCCCCGCCGATGTCGAAACCGCGATGTCCGCCTGGCTTGACCGCGTGCCGCAGGCGGTCGCGGTGATCGAGGGTGACGGCACCGGCCTTCAGACCTCGCGCGCGGCCAGCGCGCAGCTTGCCCCGATCCTGCTGGAGAGCGGCCACGGCCTCGTGATGCGGCCCAACGGGCTCGACACCGCGCGCAAGCTCATCGCGCGCGAGGGCGTGCCGGCGGCGACGCTGTTCCGCGATTTCGACGCAGAGGGACAGGATGCGGCCGCCGTGCGCCGCTTTCTCGACAACGCGGCGATGCGCGCCACGCAGCAGGATGAAGGCGTCATCATGGTCGGCCGGCTGCGCGCCGACACGATCAGCGCGCTCCTGCTCTGGGGCCTTCAGGATCGTGCGGCGAGCGTGGGCCTCGTGCCGGTCTCGGCGGTGCTGCGGCAGGGCGCGGAATAGCGGCTAGGCCCGCGTCTCGCGCCATTCGCCCGGGGCGAGGCCGTCAAGCGTCCATTCCCCCACCCGCCAGCGCACCAGCCGCAAGGTCGGGTGGCCGACATGGGCGGTCATCCGCCGCACCTGCCGGTTGCGTCCCTCGGTGATGGTGATTTCCAGCCAGCGATCGGGCACCGACTTGCGATAACGCACCGGCGGGGTGCGCGGCCACAGGTCCGGCGGGTCGATCTGGCGAACCTGCGCCGGGCGCGTCGGTCCGTCCTTGAGCACCACACCCCGCCGCAGCGCGTCAATAGCGTCCGCATCCGGCACCCCCTCTACCTGCACGAGATACGTTTTTTCCGCCTTGTAACGGGGGCTTGCGATGCGATCCTGAAGCTTTCCATCATCGGTCAGCAACAACAGCCCCTCGCTGTCGCGATCCAGCCGCCCGGCGGGATAGATGCCGGGCAGGTCGATGAAATCCGACAGCGTCGCACGGGGGCTGCCCTCGGTGCCCCGGTCGGTGAATTGCGACAGCACCCCGCAGGGCTTGTTGAACAGGACGAGGCGGGCCATCCCCGCCTCTTGCCCCACAGAGGCGCGCGCCACAAGCGCTCAGTTGGCGGGGCGCAGCCCCTCGCGGATCTTGTAGGTCCAGGGCAGGCCCGCGTTGCGCCAGCCGTTGACGGCGCGCACGCCGGCCTTGTTCTTGTCGCCCTCGAACCCGTCGACGACATTGTAGAGCGTCACGTCGACACCCGCCTCCACCAGCCTGCCGATGGCCGCCGCACTGCGCGAGCCCGAGCGGCACATCACCAGCAGCGTGTCGATGCCGCGGGCGGCGTCGCTGGCAAGCCAGGCTTTCATCTCGTCCACGAAGGTGGGGTTGTCGACCATTCCGTACTCGCCCTTGAGCGAGGTTTCCGCGAGGTTCGGATCGACGAATTTCGACGGGATATTGGCCGCCGCCTTCGTCGCGTACCCGATCAGCATGATCTCCGACGGCGTGCGCACGTCGATCAGCGCGACATTGTCCTGCGCCTCCAGCACCCGGCCCGCCTCGGCGGCGGTGATGTAGAGACCGGGGGCGGTGTGCTTGCTCTCCTTGAGGCTGTCGGCGGCGACGGGCTCCTGCAGGTCCAGCGGCGCCGCGGCGAGCCCGAGCGGGGCCAGCGAGAATCCGGCGAGCATGAGCGCCGCGGCGGCGCGGCGGCAGAGATGGGGAAGGGGGGTCATGGCGTGTCTCCTTATATATTCGATATTTAGAATATATTTTATCCGGCCAGCCCGCTGCCTTGACATGGATCAACCCGGTTCAAGGGGTGCGCGCGATGGCATCCGGCTGCGGTTGGCCTCCTGATGCCGTTCGCCTCCTGCCCCCGCGCGGGACAAGGCGTGCTTGCACGCCGCCGCGCGAGCGCCCGACCGCCCGGACGGGCGGGCGCTTTTGCAACGGCGCAAGCCGCTGCTAGCTAAGAAGTATCTTGCACCATAAACCGCGCAGCCCAATCGTCAGTGCGCCCACCCGCGGTCGGGCACTCGCGCGGCTCATCGCGTCATGCCAAACGTCCCCCCAGGCCCAACGCGCCTCAGCCGTTGCCCTCGCCCGAGAACCGCGCCGCGTCCGCCGCCGCGCGGCGGATGGCGTTGGATTTGTGGACCGTCTCCATGTACTCGGCCTCGGGGTCGCTGTCGAACACGACGCCGCCGCCTGCCTGTATATAGAGGTCGCGGTCCTTCACCACCGCCGTGCGCAGCGCGATGCACACATCCATGTCGCCGCCCGCGCTGAAATAGCCGACGCCGCCGCCATAGACACCGCGCTTTTCCGGCTCCAGCTCGTCGATGATTTCCATCGCGCGCACCTTGGGCGCCCCCGAGACGGTGCCGGCGGGCAGCCCCGCGAGCAGCGCCGAGAGCGCGTCCTCCCCCTCGGCCAGTTCTCCCACCACGTTCGAGACGATATGCATGACGTGGGAATACCGCTCGATGACGAATTTCTCGGTCGGCCGCACCGTGCCGATTTTCGACACACGCCCCGCGTCGTTACGGCCCAGGTCGAGCAGCATCAGATGCTCGGCCAGTTCCTTGCCGTCGGCCAGCAGATCGGCCTCGAGCGCGCGATCCTCCTCCGGCGTGGCGCCGCGCGGACGGGTGCCCGCGATCGGGCGGATCGTCACCTCGCCCTCCATCACCCGCACCAGGATCTCGGGGCTGGCACCGATCACCTGGAAACCGCCGAAATCGAAATGGAACATGAACGGCGACGGGTTGGTGCGCCTCAGCGAACGATAGAGCGCAAAGGGCGGCAAGGTGAACGGCTGCGTCCAGCGCTGTGACGGCACCACCTGGAAAATGTCGCCCGCGCGGATGTATTCCTTGGCCTTCTCGACCGCCGCCATATAGCCCGGCTTGGTGAAATTCGACACCGGCGCGGCATCCTCCTGCGCCTCGCCCAGCGTGCGGCTGGCTTGCGGCAGGTCGCGGTCGAGGTCGCGCACCGCGTCCATCACCCGCTCGGCGGCCTGGGCATAGGCCGCGCGCGCCGATTGACCGGCCTCTGCCCATGCAGGGGCCACGACGATCACCTCGCCCTTGACCCCGTCGAGCACCGCCACCACCGAGGGGCGCAGCATCACCGCGTCGGGCAGGCCCAGCGTGTCGGGCGGCGTGTCGGGCAGATGCTCGACCAGCCGGATCATGTCATACCCGAGGTAGCCAAACAGCCCCGCGCTCGCCGCCGGCAGGTCGTCGGGCAGGGCGATGCGGCTCTCGGCGATGAGCGTGCGAAGGTTGGAGAGCGGATCGCCCTCCTGCTCTTCAAAGGCGTCGGCGTCGAACCGGGCGGCGCGGTTGATACGGCTCGTGTTCCCGTGGCACTGCCAGATCACGTCGGGCTTCATGCCGATGATGGAATAGCGCCCGCGCACCTCGCCGCCGGTGACCGATTCCAGCAGAAAGGCGTCGCGCGCCGCCCCCGTCAGCTTGAGCATCAGCGACACCGGCGTGTCGAGATCGGCAGCAAGGCGCGTGTACACGATCTGGTTCTCGCCCGCCCCGTGGGCGCGGGCAAAGCTCTCGAAATCCGGTGTCAGGTTCACGTGCGCGCGCCCTCAGTTGAAATTGGCATGGACGGCGTTGATCGCCGCCTGGTCGAGATTGACGCCCGCGCGCTCTCGAATATCGTTGGCGAGAAGCTGGAACAGATCCAGCGCCCGCGCGCTCTCGATCTGCGTGCGCAGGCTCTCGGCGATGCGCGCAAGATCGGGGTCGTCTTCGGCGGGGGGGACGATCCCGTCGAGCCGCAGGATATGGATACGGCCCGCCCCCTCGATCACGCGCACCTCGCCTTGGGTCATGGAGAATACCGTCTCGATGAAATCCGGCGGTGCGTCGGCGCGGTAATCGCGCCGCGTGATGCCGTCGAGCTCGGTCGGCGATAGCCCCTGCGCGGCAAAGCTCTCGCCTCTGCGCAAGGCCTCGATGGCAGGCGCGGCCTGTTCCTTGAGCGCCGTGACCACCGCCTGTCGGCGCCAGCCCCGTTCTACCGCGTCGCGCACCTCTTCGAGCGGGCGGATGCGCGGCTCGCGGGTCCCGTCGAGGCGCAGCGCAAAGGCCCCGCCATCGCCCAGCGCCTCGATCTGCGGGTAGTCACCTTGCTGCACCTCGGTCGCTGCCGCGCGAAACGCCGGGTAACCCGCGATTCCCTCGGCAAGCTCCGGATGCCAGGCGACCTCGCCAAGCTCCATCTCGGTCTGCTGCGCCACTTCCTCCAGCGTCGCGCCCGCCGCGAGCATGTCGTCCGCGGTCTCCGACACGGTGTCGATCACCCGGCGCGCGCGGTCGGCGGCCAGCGTCTCGCGCAATTGCGGCACCGCCTCCTCGAACGGGGTGGTGCGCGCCGCGAGCACCGCGTTGACGCGAAACAGCGCCGGGCCCAGGTCGATCTCGACCGGGCCGGTCACCTCGCCCGCCGGCGTGTCGAACACCGCATCGGCGGCGGGGCCCAGGTCGGCGGCGCTCACGTCACCCAGATCGACATCGGCCATGTCGAGCCCGCGCTCCGTGACCAGCGTCTCGAAATCCTCGCCCGCCTCGATCCGGGCCATTGCATCGCGCGCGGCGGCCTCGTCGGAAAAGACCAGCCGCTCGACCAGCCGCCGCTCGGGCGTGTTGAACTCGGCCTCGCGCTCCTCGTAGGCGGCGCGCAGCGCGGCCTCGTCCACCTCGACCGTATCGACGAGCATTTCCGGCGTGACCCGCACATAGGTGATCTGCCGCGTCTCGGGCGTGGTGAATTCGGGCAGGTGGGACTGGTGGTAGGCGCGCAGATCCTCCTCGGTGGGCGCGGGCAGACCGGTCCGCAGATCGCCGCGGTCGAGTATCGCAAAGGCCAGGCTGCGCCGCTCGCCGAGATAGCTCAGCACCGTATCGACCTGGGCCTGGGGCGCCGACACCCCGGAGAGCGCCGCGTCCTGCACCAGTGATGCCGCCGTCTCGGCGCGGATGCTGGCCTCGAACTCAGCCTCGTTCAGCCCCGCCTGCTCCAGCGCGAAACGATAGGATTCGCGGTCGAACCCGCCACCCGCGCCCTGGAACGCCTGGATCGACACGATCTCGTCGCGCAGCGTCTCGTCGCCCACAGATATCCCGAGCACATGTGCCTCATGTTCGAGCGCGGCTTGCGAGACGAGGCGCGACAGCACCCGCCGATCGAGCCCCGCCGCCTCGGCCTCGGCCATGCTGATCGACTCGCCCCGCTCGGCGGCAAGCGCCTCGATCTCGTTACGCAGCGCGCGGGCGTAGGTCTGCACGTCGATCTCGGCGGTCCCGACCGAGCCGATGCTCTGCACCCGCCCGCCCAGATTGGTGATACCGAAACCGCCGAGCCCGATGATGAGAAGCCCCATGAGGATCCACATCGCACCCTTGGAAATGCTCTTGCCCGCCATCGTCACCCCTGCCGGTTTTCTCAGTCCGGACCTGTCTATGCGCTGCGCCGGGGCGGGGCAAGGGGCCGCGCCGGGCGCTGCTCAGGCCCCGCGATAGGGCTCGACATATTGCAGCGCCATGTCCCACGGAAAGAAGATCCAGGTATCCTGGCTCACCTCGGTGACAAAGGTGTGGACCTGCGCGCGCCCCAGCGGCTTGGCATAGACGGTGGCGACATGTGCGCGCGGCAGGTGCGCGCGGACCACCTCCAGTGTGCGGCCGGTATCGACCAGGTCATCGACGATCAGCACGCCCGCGCCGTCGCCCACCACGTCCGCGTCCGGCGACTTGATGACCACCGGCTCGGATTGGGTCTGGTGGTCGTAGGACTTGACGCTGATCGTGTCGACCACGCGGATGTCAAGCTCGCGCGCGACGATCATCGCCGGGGCCATGCCGCCGCGGGTGATCGCCACCACCGCGCGCCAGCCGCCCTCGGGCGCCTCGCCCTGCAACCGCCAGGCCAGCGCGCGCGCATCGCGGTGGAGCTGATCCCAGCTTACGTGAAAGCCCTTTTCATGCGGCAGACGGTTCGGGGTCATGGCAATCACCTGTCAGTCAAGAGTTTGAGGCCCAGCGCGCCAAGCATCACCGCCGCCGCGCGGTCGATCCACGGCTTGGCGCCGAGATAGACGCGCCGCGCGGGCGCCCCGCTCAGCAGCATGGCAAAGCCCGAATAGAATACCCATTCCACGGCCATGTGGTTGGCGGTGATGAGCGCGATTTCGGTGGCCGACAGGCCCTTGGGAAACACCACGATCAGCACCGAGGCCGCGAACAGCACCGATTTCGGATTGCCCAGGTTGATCAGCGCGCCATCGACAAATGCGCGCCCGCGCGGCTTGTGCGTGGCCTCTGCGACGGGGGCGCGCGCCGCCCGCCACGTCCTCCACGCGATGTAGATCAGATAGGCCGCGCCGCCCAGCCTGAGCGCGGTATACGCCCACGGAAACAGCGTGAAGAGGGCCTCCAGCCCCAGCAATGCCGCCAGTGTCCAGCCCGCAGCCACGAGCCCAAGCCCCATGCCCGCAGCGATCCCCGCGCCACGCCCGAAGGCCAGCGCCGTGCGCAGCGCGAACAGCAGCGCCGGGCCGGGGCTGAGGATCGCGGCGGCCAGCACCGCGTTGAAGGCGAGGAGATCGAGCGCGGTCACGGGACCTGCCCTCAGGTCGCGTCGATATCTGGGGCGTCGACGGCCTTCATGCCGACGACGTGATAGCCCGCGTCCACGTGCAGCGTCTCGCCGGTCACGCCCGAACCAAGATCGCTGAGCATGTAGAGCGCCGAGCGGCCCACGTCGTCGATCGTCACGTTACGCCGTAGCGGTGAATTGAGCTCGTTCCATTTCAGGATATAGCGGAAATCGCCGATGCCCGAGGCGGCCAGCGTGCGGATCGGCCCGGCGCTGATGGCATTGACGCGGATGCCGTCGCGGCCGAGGTCCTCGGCCATGTACTTGACCGATGCCTCCAGCGCCGCCTTGGCCACGCCCATGACGTTGTAATGCGGCATGACCTGCTCGGCACCGTAATAGGTCAGCGTCAGCGCCGATCCGCCCGCGCCCATCATCTTTTCCGCGCGCTGCATCACGGCGGTGAAAGAATAGACCGAGATATCCATCGTGCGCAGGAAATTGTCGCGGCTGGTATCGACGTAGCGGCCACGCAGCTCGTTCTTGTCGGAAAAGCCGATGGCATGAACGATGAAATCGAGCCCGTCCCAGCGCTGTCCGAGATCGGCGAAAAGCGCATCGACAGAGGCCATGTCGGCCACGTCGCAGGGCAGCACGATATCCGAGCCCAGCTCGGCGGCGAGCGGCCCGACCCGCTTTTTCAACGCTTCGCCCTGGTAGCTGAAGGCGAGATCGGCGCCGGCATCGGCGCATGCTTTGGCGATGCCCCACGCAATGGACTTGTCATTGGCAAGCCCCATGATAAGCCCGCGCTTGCCCGTCATCAGTGTGTTCGACATTCCCAGCCCCCGCCACATCGCTTTTGCCGACCTTTAGGCGATAGGGCAGGGTGCATCAAGCCCGCCCGCACGCTGCCGGGGCGGCCGGTGGGCGGAGATTGACGTTGACTTGGCGTCGCGTCACCCCAAACTCGCATGAAACGAAGGCTGGAGCAGAAGAATGGAACGAGAAGGAATATTCGCGGGCGATGACCCTTTTGTGATCGCGCGGCGTTGGCTGGACGAGGCCGGCGGGACCGAGATCAACGATCCCAACGCGATGTCGCTTGCCACGGCGGATGCGCAGGGCATGCCCAATGTGCGG
This sequence comes from Roseovarius nitratireducens, assembly GCF_002925845.1. Lineage (GTDB taxonomy): Bacteria > Pseudomonadota > Alphaproteobacteria > Rhodobacterales > Rhodobacteraceae > Roseovarius > Roseovarius nitratireducens. Next base: position 211,273 of record NZ_PDNI01000058.1, read on the forward strand.
ATGGTCCTGCTCAAGGAGATCGCGGCGGACGGGTTCGTCTTCTACACCAATTACGGCTCGGCCAAGGGCCGCGAGCTTGACGCACGCCCGATGGCGGCAGGGGTGTTGCACTGGAAATCGCTGCGTCGGCAGCTTCGCTTTCGCGGCCATGTCACGCGCGAGGAGGGGCAGAAGGCGGATGCCTATTTCGCCTCCCGCTCGCTCAAGAGCCGGCTTGGCGCGTGGGCGTCCGAGCAGTCGCGACCGCTCGCCTCGCGCACCGCGCTGATGGCCGAGGTCGCCCGCGTGACGGCACAAAAGGGTACGCATCCGCCACGACCACCCTTTTGGGGAGGTTTCAAGATCACGCCGATTGAGATTGAATTCTGGGCGGACGGGGCGTTTCGCCTTCACGACCGGTTTGCGTGGCGTCGCAAGGCGGCTGGCGAGGCGTGGGAAATTCTGCGGCTCAACCCCTGAATTTCGCGTTTCGTGAAATGCAAGGGTTTGTGTTGCAAAGGGATTTTTGGGTTGCATACGGGTTCTAATATGACGCATCTGTGAAAACGGTCTTGGGGATGAAGGCTGTTAGGTAGGGCAGAGTGACAACAGACGAGAATGAAATTCGCCGGGTCAGGGGCCGGGTGAAATGGTTCGATCCGGTCAAGGGCTTTGGCTTCGTGCTGGCCGACGAGGGCGGACCTGACATCCTGCTGCACGCCAACGTGCTGCGTAATTTCGGGCAAAGCTCTGTCGCCGACCGCGCCGGGGTGGAGCTTGACGTGCAGGATACCGCGCGCGGACGGCAGGCGGTCCTGGTTCACGCCATCGAGCCTCCCGAGGATTCCGATAGCACCGGGCTCGCCGACCTGGAGGAGGTGGACGAGGCCGCGCTGCGCGCCGTCCCGCTGGAACCCGCGCGGGTCAAGTGGTTCGACAAGGGCAAGGGCTTCGGCTTTGCCAACACCTTCGGCTGCGCCGAGGACGTGTTCCTGCATATCGAGGTGCTGCGCCGCTCCGGGCTCGCCGATGTCCAGCCCGGCGAGGCGCTGGCCATTCGCGTGATCGATGGTAAAAGGGGACGGATGGCGACCGAGGTGTGTGGATGGGAAGCGGCGATTCGCTCAGACGACTGATCGGGGCAATCGTCCTGGTGCTTGCGGGCGGTGCGGCGATGGCCGGGACCTGCCGCGAGGGCACGGCGCAACTGCGCGGCCCGGGTGGCGAGGCGGTATTCCGCGTCGAAATCGCCGATTCCGAGGCCGAACGCGCGCAGGGATTGATGAACCGCGAGTCTCTCGCCGCCTCCGCCGGGATGCTGTTCGTCTACCCGCGCCCGCAGCAGGTGGGCTTCTGGATGAAAAACACGCTCATCCCCCTCGACATGATCTTCATGGATGCCAGCGGCACGGTGCGCCGCGTCCACCACGAGGCGCAGCCCCACGACACCCGCCCGGTCATGGGCGGTAACGGCATACAGACCGTGCTCGAGATCAACGGCGGAATGGCGCGGCGGATCGGCATCGCGCCGGGCTGGGAAATGCGTCACCCCGCCGTCGATCAGGAGGCCGCCGCCTGGCCCTGCGACGCGGCACAATAACCACCGCGCCGCCCCGGTTTCCGCTTTCCAATCCGCGCGATGGCGATTATCTAGACCCATGGTCCGGGGCGTGGCGCAGTCTGGTAGCGCACCTGTTTTGGGTACAGGGGGTCGTGAGTTCGAATCTCGCCGCCCCGACCATCCTAAGGGGGCCGCGCATGCTGGATTCTGAACTTCTTCTTTGCTTCGCCGACAGGTTTTACGGGTACGGAGACCTCACCGCACCGATCTGGTTCATCGGTATGGAGGAAGGCGGCGGGGGTGAGGAAAATATTCGAAAGCGACTAGAGACCTGGGACGCGCGCGGCCGGAAACAGCTGGAGGATATCGCAGGTTATCATGAGGCAATGACCGCCGAAGACCTGACGCGTAGGAAACGTGTTCGAATCCAGCCCACGTGGGAAAAACTCATTTACTTTCAGATGGCAGCGGAGGCCGGCACGCCGACGCGTGAGGGTGTGCGAGCCTTCCAGAAGTTCATTCTGGGGCGTGAAGCCTCTGCCACATGCCTCCTCGAACTCATGCCGCTGCCCAAGAAAACCGCAGGTTCGTGGCCATACGGCACTTGGACCGACGTTCCTGAACTCTGGTCAAGAAGTCTCTATTTCGCTCACTTCGCAGTCAAACGCGCAACTGCTCTCCGCCAATTGATTGAGGACCACAGCCCCAAGGTCGTGGTGTTCTACGGCAAGAGCGCAGAGTTTTCATGCCATTGGCCGTGGATTGCCGGGGTCAAGCTCTCAGACTGGGAGGATGCCGACAAATGGCACGTGACTGAACGTGGTGGCGTCCACTACATGATCGCGCCGCATCCGGTTTCGCACGGCTCTCGCAATGAAGTCTGGAGCGATATGGGGGCACGGGTGTCAGGGCGTGTAGAGGTGAAGCGGCCTCCCATTTTCAACGCGTGATATCCATATTCCGGGTACAGGGGGTCGTGAGTTCGAATCTCGCCGCCCCGACCATCCCGCCGCCCAAGGCGCGTGCGCGAGCACATCTTTCATGCAATTCTTCAGCTTGCCCTGCTAAGCGCCGGTGGTCCCAGCGCTTTCCCGTGTCGCGCCACGCGCGGAGGAATCACGGCCCCGTGGCCGGCTCGGCACGACCCTCACAGTCAAATGGTTTTTCGACCGCCGGAGCGATTTTTTTCGTTGACCTGAGACCGTAATCTACGTCAGTTTGTGTGGGCGGACTGAAGAGCCACAATATATAGTGGTCACGCCCGCGGGACGGTAAACCAGACATGAACCAAGCGGAGCAGCCGGAACGGTGCCCGCGCCCGTTCCGGGCGCAACGGGCGCGACCGGACGAGCCAGCCGCATCAGGGCCAAAAGGCCGCAAGCAACGCGATTATGGGGCAGAGACAATGAAAATCGAACGCAAATTCACCACCGCCGGTCAGGACGCCTATGCCGCGCTGGACTTCGTGACCACCAGCTCCGAAATCCGCAACCCCGACGGCAGCACCGTGTTCCGTCTCGACGAGATCGAGGTGCCCACCGGCTGGAGCCAGGTCGCCAGCGACGTGATCGCGCAGAAATATTTCCGCAAGGCAGGCGTGCCCAACAAGCTGGAGCGCGTGAAGGAAAAGGGCGTGCCCGAATTCCTGTGGCGCTCGCGCGCGGCAAAGGACAATGACGGCTTTAGCGGCGAGACCAGCGCGCGCCAGGTGTTCGACCGGCTCGCCGGTGCCTGGGCCTACTGGGGCTGGAAGGGTGGCTATTTCACCACCGAGGCCGACGCCCGCGCCTATTTCGACGAGATGCGCGTGATGCTCGCGCGCCAGATGGCAGCGCCCAACTCGCCGCAATGGTTCAACACCGGCCTGCACTGGGCCTATGGCATCGACGGGCCGGGGCAGGGCCACTACTACGTCGATCACCAGACCGGCAAGCTCACCCGCTCCAAATCCGCCTACGAGCATCCGCAGCCGCATGCCTGCTTCATCCAGTCGGTGCGCGACGACCTCGTGGGCGACGGCGGCATCATGGACCTTTGGGTGCGCGAGGCGCGGCTGTTCAAGTACGGCTCGGGCACCGGCACCAACTTTTCCTCGCTTCGTGCCGAAGGCGAAAAGCTCTCGGGCGGCGGCAAATCCTCGGGCCTCATGGGCTTTCTCAAGATCGGCGACCGCGCGGCGGGCGCGATCAAGTCGGGCGGCACCACGCGCCGCGCGGCCAAGATGGTAATCTGCGACGCCGATCACCCCGATATCGAGGAATTCATCAACTGGAAGGTCAAGGAAGAGCAGAAGGTCGCCTCGATCGTCGCCGGCTCCAAGGCCCACGAGGCCAGGCTCAACGAGATATTCACCGCGATCCGCGAATGGGACGGCAGCACCGAGGACGCGGTCGACCCGGGCAAGAACGCAGCCCTCAAGACGGCCATTCGCGGCGCGAAACGGGCGCACATCCCCGAAACCTATGTCAAGCGCGTGCTGGACTATGCCAAGCAGGGCTATGGCAGCATCGAGTTCCCGACCTACGACACCGATTGGGACAGCGAGGCCTATGCCAGCGTCTCGGGCCAGAATTCCAACAACTCGATCCGCGTGACCGATGCCTTCCTCAAGGCGGTAAAGGATGATGGCGACTGGTCGCTGATCAACCGCGTGGACGGTTCGGTGGCCAAGACCATCAAGGCCCGCGACCTGTGGGAAGATGTCGGCCACGCCGCGTGGGCCTGCGCCGATCCGGGCATTCAGTATCACGATACGGTCAACGCCTGGCACACCTGCCCAGAGGATGGCGCGATCCGCGGCTCCAACCCGTGCTCGGAATACATGTTCCTCGACGACACGGCCTGCAACCTCGCCTCGATGAACCTGCTGAAGTTCTACAAGGATGGCGCGTTCGACGCCGAATCCTACATGCACGCCACGCGCCTCTGGACCGTGACGCTGGAAATCAGCGTGCTGATGGCACAGTTCCCGTCGAAGGAGATCGCGCGGCTCAGCTTTGATTTCCGCACGCTGGGTCTTGGCTATGCCAATATCGGCGGGCTCCTGATGAACATGGGGCTGGGCTACGATTCCGACGAGGGCCGCGCCATGTGCGGCGCGCTCACCGCGATCATGACCGGCGTCGCCTATGCCACCTCGGCCGAGATGGCGGGCGAGCTGGGTGCTTTCGCGGGCTACGAGCGCAACGCGCAGCACATGCTGCGGGTCATCCGCAACCACGGCCGCGCCGCGCGTGGCGAGACCGAGGGCTACGAGGCGCTGGCCGTCAAGCCCGTGCCGCTCGACCACGCCAACTGCCCCGATGCGCGGCTCGCCAAGCTGGCGGTCGCCGCGTGGGACGAGGCGCTGAAGCTGGGCGAGGCGCACGGCTATCGCAACGCACAGACCACGGTGATCGCCCCCACCGGAACGATCGGGCTGGTGATGGATTGCGACACCACCGGCATCGAGCCCGATTTCGCGCTCGTCAAGTTCAAGAAGCTGGCCGGCGGCGGCTATTTCAAGATCATCAACCAGTCGGTGCCGGCGGCGCTCGCCAAGCTGGGCTATCGCCCGGCGCAGATCGAGGAAATCGTCAGCTACGCGGTTGGCCACGGCAGCCTCGGCAACGCGCCGGGGATCAACCACACCTCGCTCATCGGCCACGGCTTCGGCGAGAAGGAACTGGCGCGCGTGGAAAAGTCGCTCGGCGCGGCCTTCGACATCCGCTTCGTGTTCAACCAGTGGACGCTGGGCGAGGAATTCTGTCGCGAAGCGCTCGGCATCCCGGCGGAAAAGCTCAACGACCCCACCTTCGACCTGCTGGCGTCGCTGGGCTATTCCAGGGCCGAGATCGAGGCGGCCAACGATCACGTCTGTGGCACCATGACGCTCGAGGGCGCGCCGCATCTCGACCCGGCGCATTACCATGTCTTCGACTGCGCCAACCCCTGCGGCCGCAAGGGTCGCCGCTTCCTCGGCGTGGATAGCCATATCCACATGATGGCCGCGGCACAGAGCTTCATCTCGGGCGCGATCTCCAAGACGATCAACATGCCCAACGACGCCACCATCGAGGATTGCCAAAAGGCGTACGAGCTGTCGTGGTCGCTGGGCGTCAAGGCCAACGCGCTCTACCGCGACGGCTCCAAGCTCAGCCAGCCGCTGGCAAGCGCGCTGGTCGAGGATGACGACGAGGCCGCCGAGGTGCTGGAGTCCGGCAGCACGCACGAGAAAGCCGCCGTTCTCGCCGAGAAGATCGTCGAGAAGGTGGTGATCAAGGAAGTGATCCGCGCCGCCCGCGACAAGCTGCCCGAGCGCCGCAAGGGCTACACCCAGAAGGCCATCGTCGGCGGGCACAAGGTCTATCTGCGCACCGGCGAATATGCCGACGGCAAGCTGGGCGAGATATTCATCGACATGCACAAGGAAGGCGCGGGCTTCCGCGCGATGATGAACAATTTCGCCATCGCCGTCTCGGTCGGCCTGCAATACGGCGTGCCGCTCGAGGAATTCGTCGATGCCTTCACCTTCACCAAGTTCGAGCCCTCGGGCATGGTGCAGGGCAATGACAGCATCAAGAACGCCACCTCGATCCTCGACTACATCTTCCGCGAACTCGCGGTGAGCTATCTCGACCGCACCGATCTCGCGCATGTCAAACCCTCGGGCGCGTCCTTCGACGATCTCGGCCGCGGCGAAGAGGAAGGTGTCAGCAACATCACCGAGATGTCTGGCGAGGCGGCGAACCGTTCCCTGGAGGTGCTCAAGCAGATCAGCTCCTCGGGCTACCTGCGCAAGCGCCTGCCACAAGAGCTTGTCGTGTTGCAGGGCGGGCAGGGGGTCGGGCGCGGCGGCGACGTGGCCATGGCCGTGCAAGGCAGCACCGAGACGGTGGAGATCAGCCGCACCGCCATCGCCGCCTCCGCCACCGCGACATCCATGGACGCCCGCACCAAGGCCCGGATGCAGGGCTACGAGGGCGAAGCCTGCGGCGAATGCGGCAACTACACGCTGGTCAGGAACGGCACCTGCATGAAGTGCAACACCTGCGGCTCGACGAGCGGGTGTAGCTGAGCAGGTCAACATGTTCGGGGGCGGGTGCGCTCGCCCCGGACGCGGATCGGACACACAGGCAGAGACATGGTCGGGCAGTGAACGTACCATCCGATCCGCGAAACTGAAAGGGGGCCCACGGGCCCCCTCTTTTTCGCTCGGCCCATCCCTGCCGGGGCACCGGCGCAATACCGACAGAATACCGACGCGATACCGCCCGGCATTCTCCCTCCCCAAACCGCCATATTTTCCCTTGTAACCCGCCCCCACCCCCCGCTATACGCGTCGGCGGAGACGTGGCCGAGTGGTCGAAGGCGCTCCCCTGCTAAGGGAGTAGGCCCGGAAGGGTCTCGTGGGTTCGAATCCCATCGTCTCCGCCATCACACCATTGAAATCACTCAATAAAATGCCTCTCAGTGAATTTCACCCCACATAAAGCCCCACATTAGAAAAACACTTTGAGCTACCCCCCCGAAATTTGGACACTGACATAAGCTACGAATTTCAGTCTGCTGGTCTTCGACAAGAAGGAGATCAGAGATGGCGAAACGCAAGCAGTACGCGCCGGAGTTCAAGGCGAAGGGCGAGACCGAGCAGAACCTCGACCTGATGCGGCGGATCGATCGGCAGTTCCTGGAAACGCCGTTCTTCGGCGTCCGGCAAATGACCTGGCACCTGCGCAATGAGGGTCATCTGGTGAATGAGAAACGGATACGCCGGCTGACGCGCATTATGGGACTGATGCCGATCTACCAGAAATACGAATGCGTCTACCTGCATGCCTAAGAGACCGGATCAGAAGCCAAGGCCGGAATCCGGAAATGGATGACCTTCTACAATCACCAACGCCCACACTCAGCCCTTGGCGGCAGACCGCCAGCCATGGTCTATTGGCTGGGAAAAAACGAAACCAAACCCGATCAGCAGGTGCAAAGAGTAGCTTAATTTACGCCAGATCCTGTCCAAGGGATGGGGGGTAGCTCACAGCCTGCCCAACAACCATTCGCGAAATTCTAAAGCCTCAGGGTTGTCCTTGGCAATCGACAGGAAGTAGCCTTCGTGGCTTGATATCGAAGCAGGGTGCGCCCGCTCAACGAGCCCTGTTTTCAAGGCGTGGTCGGCGAGCAATTCGCTTACGAGGGCCACGCCGTTTCCATGAGCCGCAAGGTGCAAGGCCATGCCATATGTATCGGTGTAGAGAGATGGGGGCGGCGTGCTCCCGACCAGCTTGGCCCAGGCTTGCCAGCCGCTTGATGTTCCAACCGCCTCGATGAGCGGCAACTCATGCAGGTCTCCACTTAGACTTGGGGATTTCAACGCAATAAGCTGGTTGGGTAAGAGAGGATCGGCATCAACCCCAGCCTGCCTGGCCGATCCAAACCGTATTTCAACATCAGCACGGGTAGAGTGGAAGTCATCAGGCCAGATGGCGCTGTAAATTCTCACTCTGAGGGCAGGGAATCGCGCTTGGAAATCGCGCAGTCGCGGCGCGATGACCCAATGTGCAACGCTCACCGATGTAGCGATTGTCAGTAGGTTTTTTGCGGGGCCTGTGTCCACAATATCCATCGCGGCCGCTAAGGCTTGCAGCGGTGCGTCGACTTCGGGAAGAAGCCTCCGCCCTGCGTCCGTCAACGCCAATCCACGCGCCTGGCGCATAAAGAGCGGAACGCCCAGCCGCGTTTCAAGAGACTTCACTTGCTGGCTGACGGCTGACTGCGTGAGGCCTATTTCTTCCGCAGCGGCGGTAAAACTCAAGTGTCGTGCTGCTGCTTCGAACGAGCGAAGCCAACCGAACGGGGGAAGGGATTTTGCCATGAGTCAATTCAGCCATTACAAACACTAATAGACAAGCGCATAATTCAATCGTTTGTCAAAAATACTCCGGCTTCATAGCGTCTCCTGCAGCGAACAGGAGGATGCAATGAAACCGGAAATCAGGAAAATCGTCACCTATGATGAGGAAATCTTCATCGAGGGGTTTCGCGAGACGGATAAGCCGTGGCGAATGTTCGCTGTCGCTGCAGTGTTACGCAACCCTTGGGCTGGTCGGTTTGTCGAAGACCTGACGCCGCAGATCAGGGCCTATGGCCCCGTATTGGGCGAGATGATGACCAAGCGGATGATCGACCTTGCCGGGAACGGTGCGGCGATTGAGGCCTATGGCAAGGCGGCGGTTGTCGGTCTCGATGGTGAGATCGAGCACGCGTCGGGACTGATCCATACCCTGCGGTTTGGCAATTTCTACCGTGAGGCTGTTGAGGCCAAATCCTATCTTGCCTTCACCAATACACGCGGCACGGCCAATGCGCCGATTATGGTTCCGCTGATGGACAAGAACGATGCAGGGCGGCGTTCGCACTATCTGACTATCCAATTCTCGATCCCTGATGCGCCGCGCGATGATGAGGTTGTCGTTGTGCTTGGGGCAGCCATGTCCGGTCGGCCTCATCACCGGATTGGGGATCGTTATCAGGACCTGAAGGATTTGGGCAATGATCTCGACAACCCTGCCGCGGTCTGAAGTTGCGGGCCTCTCTGCTATCGTGGCAGGCGCTGGGCGGCCCGTGCTGCTCTTGCACGGCGTGGGCCTCAGGGCCGAGGCCTGGGGCGCGCAGATCGAGGCGCTGCGCGGCAGTTATCAAGTGATCGCGCCTGACATGCAGGGCCACGGGCACAGCTCTTGCCCCTCTGGCCCGATCACGCTTGCCGAGTATGCGCAGGCTTTTCTACCTGTTCTGAAAGAGCTTTCCGAGCCTGTGTTGGTTGTTGGTCATTCCATGGGGGCAATGATCGCGCTTGAATTAGCCTGCCGCGCACCCGCAGATGTCAGTGCTGTCGCTGCGTTCAACGCGATATTTGAGCGTAGTCCAGAGGCGGCGGCGGCGGTGCAAGCCCGCGCAGGAAGCCTTGATGAAACCGCAGCGCCAGACCCAGGCCCAACGCTTGAACGGTGGTTTGGAAACGCTCCGTCGCCTGAACGCAGCGCCTGCGAAAGCTGGCTTCTTGCAGCAAACCCAAAGGGCTACAAGCTGGCCTATACGGCGTTTGCCCATGCAGATGGTCCGCGCCGGCAAGCGTTGCAGTCGCTGGCGTGCCCCGCCCTCTTTGCAACAGGTGCGCTCGAACAGAACTCGACACCTGAAATGTCAAAGGCCATGGCCGATCTTACCCCGAAAGGACGCGCCCTGATCGTCGAGGGCGCGGCCCACATGATGCCGATGACCCATGCGGGCGCATTGAACGGGGCGCTATTGGATTTTACGCAGGAGGTCTGGCCATGAGCGCGATTGATCCGCGCGCCCTGCGCAGCGCATTTGGCAGTTTCATGACGGGCGTCACCGTCGTTACGAGCAAAGCCGCTGACGGAACCTTCGTCGGATTTACGGCCAATTCGTTCTCATCTGTCTCTCTTGATCCGCCACTATTGCTGGTTTGCCCAGGCAAGTTTCTCTCTAGCTATGAAGCGTTTGCAGGCTGCACGCAGTTCGCGGTCAATATCCTGGCCGAAGGGCAGGAAGACGTGGCAAACACCTTCGCAAGCTACAAGGGCGACCGTTTCGCGCGCGTGGCACATTGCCAAGACGCCTTGGGAAACCTTCTGATTGACGGTGCGTTAGCGCAGTTCTCATGCACAACTCACAGCGTGATCGATGCCGGGGATCATGCGATCCTGATTGGCGCAGTGCAGAGCTTTGAACAACGTGCCGGACGTGGCCTTGGCTATGTCGGTGGGCAGTTTTTCAGCCTCGGGCTTGAACGCGCGGCGCTTGAGCATTCGGGTAGTACGGCCCTTGGAGGTGTGATCATCACTCGGGGCGATACCGTGCTCTTGGAGCGAACTGAGGCCGGCTACTGCCCGCCGCAGAGTTTGGCAAAGGATCGGGACAACTTGCGCCATACCCTCACCCGTGACCTTGAGATGCGCGGCCTGCCGGTGAAGCTTGGGCCCGCCTATTCGGTGTTCGATGATGGCAAAGCCCATTGCTCCTTCTTTCTCGCCGCGGCGCCGTGCACCAGCAACGGCGGGTTCGAAACCCATCCGATCGGTGACATTCCCAACCTAAAATTCGCGTCCCAACCCATCGCTCACATGATGAACCGCTTCGCGCTTGAGATGCAAACCCGCAGCTTTGGCCTCTACGTCGGTGATGCACAGCGCGGCGATGTCCACCATCTGCCTGAAAGGACTTGAAAATGGAGTTCTCACTCTTTGTGCATATGGAGCGCCTGACGCCCGAGCAATCGCACCAGCAGCTTAATGAAGAACTGATCGAGCTGTGCAAAATGGCAGACGATGCAGGGATGCGCGCTATCTGGACTGGAGAACATCACGGGATGGAGTTCACCATCGCGCCGAACCCTCTTATGTCGCTCGTGCATATTTCCCATCACACAAAGAACGTGAAGCTGGGAACGGGCACGGTGATCGCGCCGTTCTGGCACCCCGTTAAGCTGGCTGGCGAGGCCGCCTCCGCCGATCTGATGACAGGCGGGCGCATCGAGCTTGGGATTGCACGCGGGGCTTACTCTTACGAATACGAGCGGCTTATGCCCGGCATGGACGCGTGGGAAGCGGGGCAGCGCATGCGCGAACTGGCGCCACTCCTCCCCAAGCTGTGGGAGGGTGACTGTACCCATGAAGGCGAGTTTTACAACTTCCCAGCCACGACAGCCGCGCCCAAGCCCGTGCAGGACGGCGGCCCGCCGATCTGGATCGCTGCGCGCGACCCGAACAGCCATGAGTTTGGTGTGCAGAACGGCTTTAACATACAGGTGACGCCGCTTTGGCAGGGGATCGAGGAGATCAAAACCCTCATGGCGCGCTTCAACGCCGCTTGCGCCAGTTATGACGGCCCACGACCCAAAATTATGCTGCTGCATCACACCTATGTTGGCGCGGATGCCGATGATGTGACACAGGCCGCCCGCGAGCTTTCGCGCTATTATTGCTACTTTGGCGCTTGGTTCAAGAACGAGCGCCCCGTTGCGCAGGGGCTGATTTCCCCTCTCTCAGACGAGGAACTCGCCGCCAACAAACTTATGGCCCCCGAGAACATGGCCCGTGACCTGACCATCGGAACCGCAGAAGACGTTATCGAAAAAATACGAGAATACGAAGAGCTCGGGTATGATGAGTACTCGTTTTGGATCGACAGCGGGATGAGTTTCGAGCGCAAGCGCGCCTCGCTCGCTCGCTTCATCGACACTGTTATGCCGGCCTTCAGGTGAGGAACAAAATGGACCCCAAACCACACTATCAGCTCTTTATCGACGGCGCTTGGACGGAAGGCTCCGAAGGTCAGGTTATGATCTCGCAAAACCCCGCCAACGGACGGGACTGGGCCACGTTCGCCTGCGCCTCGAAGGCCGATGTCGCGCGTGCCATTATAGCTGCGCGCCGTGCGCTGAACGACCCGGCATGGCGCGATATGACCCAGACCCAACGTGGCAAACTCCTTTGGCGGCTTGCCGAGCTGATCGAGGAAAACGCCGCCGAAATCGGGCGCATTGAAACAACAGACAGCGGCAAGCTCCTTGCGGAAACTGCTAGCCAGTCGGCCTATGTGGGCGACTATTACCGCTATTACGCGGGGCTTGCCGACAAGATCGAAGGCGCGGTCCTGCCGATCGACAAACCAGACATGCATGTCTTTACACGGCGCGAACCTATCGGCGTTGTCGCCGCCATCGTGCCGTGGAATGCCCAGATGTTCCTTACAGCAACAAAGCTGGGCCCCGCACTGGCCGCGGGCTGCTCTGTGGTGTTGAAAGCCTCGGAAATTGCCCCCGCGCCGATGCTTGAGTTTGCCCGCCTGATCGAACAGGCAGGATTTCCAGCCGGCGTCGTTTCGGTCATCACAGGAGATGCCGAGAACTGTGCCATCCCGCTCACACGCCACCCTGATATCGACCGCATAGCCTTTACCGGCGGGCCGGAAACCGCACGGCATGTAGTGCGCAACTCAGCCGAGAATTTTGCGGTCACCACGCTGGAGCTAGGCGGGAAATCCCCCATTCTGGTCTTTGAAGACGCAGATCTGGACGGTGCGGCCAACGGGCTTATCGCAGGCAACTTCGGAGCCTCGGGCCAAAGCTGTGTGGCGGGTACGCGGGGCTTGGTGCATCGCTCGGTGCTGGAGGCCGTGGCGGATAAGATCGAAGAGAAGATGAAGGGGGTTGTCATCGGCGATCCGCTAGACGCGACCACCCAAATCGGCCCACTTTGCACGGTCGGGCAAATCAGCAAGATCGAAGCAACCCTTGCTGCGGCCGTGTCAAGCGGCGCAACAATCCGCTTTGGAGGCGCGCCGTTGGAACGCCCCGGCAATTACATGGCGCCTACGCTTGTTGAATGCGCTGACGCAAACGCCGAAACGCTCAAGATCGAAATGTTCGGACCTGTCATGTCGCTCCTGCCATTCGACACTGAAGAAGAAGCTATCGCAATTGCCAACAGCACTCCCTTCGGACTTGGCTCGGGTGTCTTTACTGAGAATGTCGCACGCGCACATCGTGTCTCTGCGCGGCTCAAGGCGGGCATCTGTTGGGTCAATACCTACCGCGCTGTTTCACCCATCGCGCCCTTCGGAGGCTTTGATCAGTCAGGCTATGGGCGCGAAGCCGGGATGGAAGCCATACATGACTACACACGCACCAAAACAACATGGATTAGCACGTCCGAAACACCAATGGCCAACCCGTTCGTGATGCGTTGAATGGAAGCTGAAGCATTCTTGAAAGCCCCCTAAACCAATTAAGCCGACGTTTAGGCGTAGTGTAGCGAAAGACCGCTTGCCGCCCTCTGTGACGGTCGCTCGAAGGAGGCAGGTCAGTTCCACTGACTGCCCAGTTGAGGCAGCTCCTGTCCTACGCGGCGCCAGGCCCGAATGACCGGGTCGGGCAACGATCAGCCTCGGGCTCTTTAGCCGCAGGGTTGGTGATCTTTCGGCCGATTTCCAGATCACCGGCAGTTGTGCCAGCAGCCAGCGCGTCCACGAACCACTGCGGCTTGTCGAACCGAATCGCCCCCGCCTTACCAGGTGACCGCATCAAACCGCTGAGACGCTGTCACCTGGGTTATCCGCACCCGGAAATCACGATCACGCCCGCTTGGACAGGCACCCAAGGTCCTCGCGACCTACGGGTTCGATACCGATAACGGCCAAACACGCCGACACGCTTTCCCCATAGACAGCACCAGGCCCGCCGCAGCTTCCTCCTTGTCAGGGTTTTCCAACGCGGGCCGAAACCGCGCTGACAGCAAATGTCTCGACGCGGCCCGCATCGAAAAACCTTAAACAAACCGCCCTGATGCATTCGCGGCACGATTGGTCACAATCATTATAACTACGTCAAAAGCGGACATCTACGTCGGTTGGCTTCACCAAATCCCATCCTGACATTCGCCGCACTTGCACCCGGCAGGGTTACCTTCAATAGCCAACGTCGAGTTGGTGATGTGGTGGACCGCGCCGGATGGGAGGACTCATAATACCCATTGCTGACTTATCCGCCATTTGCGCTTGTCGCCCGGCCTGGAACAAGCGCCGTTTCGCTAGTGGTCACCCGTTCGGCGAAGGCCTTGAAAAATCTGGCCGACAGCTTCTTCGCGGTACCGTGGACGAGCCGACTGCCCAGTTGCGCGAGCTTGCCGCCGATATCGGCATGCGCCTCGTATGTCAGGCAGGTGCCGCCGTCCTGCTCCTGCAGCACGACATCCGCGCCGCCCTTGGCAAAGCCCGCCGTCCCGCCGCTGCCGCTGCCGGTCAGCGTGAACCGCCGGGGCGGTTCTTCGGGGGTCAGCGTCACGGTGCCGGAGAACCGCGCCTTGACCGGGCCGACCTTGAGCAACACCTTCGCCTCGAGCTCGGTGTCGGAGTGGCGGACAAGCTCCTCGCAGCCGGGAATGCAGTCTTTCAGCACCTCCACGTCGTTGAGCGCAGCATAGACGTCCTCACGCGGGGCGGCGATAAATACCTCGTCGGTCAGTTTCATTGGGCTCTCCTCTTAAGCGTTGCGGGTCCCGGGGATGGGTCAGGCGGGCGAGGCGCGCTCGCCCGCCCGGCGATGGGCCACGATCTCGGCCAGGATCGAGAGCGCGATCTCGTCTGGGGTGATCGCGGCGATGTCGAGACCGGCGGGCGCATGGACCCGGGCCAGCGCGGCGCGGTCCGCGCCCTCGGCGGCGAGACGGTCGCTCAGCGCGGCGAACTTGCGCCGGCTGCCGACGAAGGCCACATATTCCGCCTCGGACGCGACCGCGGCTCGCAGCGCCGGGGCATCGCCCATGCCTTGCGTGGCCACGACGTAGAAGCGAACTGCGCTGTCGGGGGCGTGACCATCCACCACCTCCTCGGCGTCCGGATGCGCGGAGGCTTGGGCCCCCGGCGCGCAGACGATCCGGTGAAAGCCGAAACGGTCCGCGAGGCGGGCAAGCGCGGTTGCCACCGGCCCGCTCCCGCAGATCACCAGCCGCGGAGGCGGCAGGACCGGCTCGACGAACACGTCCATCGAGCCCTTGCTCGGGCACCCGTTGCGCGCGAAATGCACGTCCTCGCGCTCCTCTCCGGCGGTCACGCCATCGGCCTCCAGCAATTCCTCGGGCCGGATCGAGACGAACCGGGGCTGCCCCTCGGCGATCGCCGCGCGTGCGGCGCGTCCGATGGCCGAGCGCGCACATCCCCCGCCCAGCCAGCCTGCGCGCAGCGTGCCAGCCTCGTCGATCAGCGCCTTGGCGCCGGGCTTGGCCGAGGTGGCGGCCAGCGTGCGCACCACCGTGGCCACCGCGAAGGGCGCTTCGGCGGCGCGCAGCCGCGCCATCTCGGCCTCGAGTTCGGTATCGGCGGGGCGCGACAGGGTCATAGGCGTACGAGCTCCGGCTCCAACGCGGCGAGGTCCGCGAGTGTCGTCGCCGGTGCGAACAGGTCGAGATGCGGCAGCGCCGCGGCCATGCCGCGCGCCACCGGCTCGTAGCCCTTCCAGCCCTTCAGCGGGTTGAGCCAGATGATCCGGCAGCCGCGCCGCCTGATCCGGGCGAGCGCGGCCCCGACCTCCTCGGGGTCGGCGCTGTCATAGCCGTCCGACAGGATCAGCACCACCGTGCGCCCATTGACCAGCCGCCGCGCATAACTGCGCGAGAAGTGGTCGAGCGATGCGCCGATGCACGAGCCGCCGCCGAACCCGTCGGCCAGCAGGCTCAGCCGGTTGAGCGCCCGCAGCGCGTCGGTCTCGCGCAGGGCGTCGGCGATCCGCACCAGCCGGGTATGGAACAGGTAGGCGTCGGTATCGGGATCGGCGCGCATCAGCCCCGAGAGAAAGGCGAGGAAGGGTCGCGCGTAGACCGCCATCGACCCGGACACGTCGCACAGGGCGGTGACGCGCACGGGGCGGTCGGGGCGCGTGCGCCGCTCCAGCCGCAGCGGTTCGCCGCCGGTGCCAAGGCTCTTGCGGATGGTGCGCCGCAGATCGACCGCGCGGCCCCGGCGTGCCGCCTTGCGCCGCCGCGAGCGGTGGTCGCGCAGCGCCCGTCCCAGCCGCTCGGCCACCGCCTCGGCCTCGGCCACGTCCGCGGGGCTGACGACCTCGCGCAGGTCCGTTGTCATCAGGTTGCGCCGCCCCGAGGCGATCAGCCTCCCGCTGCCCTCGGCGTCGGTCTCGCCGCCGCCGCCGTCATCGGGGCTTTCGATGCGGCCCGTGGCAGTGCCTGTCGCGCGGTCTTCGTCCACCCCCGGGGCGCGCACAAGGTCGGAGCGCGCGGAGGTCGCGTCCGCCGTTACCCGCAGGCGCACCCGCCCGTCATTGAGCCAGAAGGCATCGTAGAACTCGTCGAAGCGCGTCACCTCGTCGGCGGAGCCCGCGCACACCGCCTTGAGCGCGCGGCGCGTCATTTCCGGATCGGCGGCGCAGACATGCTCGAGCGCGCGCAGCGCCGTCTCGGCCTCAGCGACGCCTAACCCGAAGCCATGCGCGCGCAGGTGGGCAAGAAACCCGGTGATGCGCGCCGCCACGCCCGGGTCGCGCGCGGCAAAGCGGGCGACGCGGCTCATGCCGCCCTGCCCACCAGCCGTGCGGCCACCTCGGGCGGAATCGCCGCGCGGTCGCCCTCGGTCTTGAGAAGCGTGGCCATCGTGGCGTGCAGCACCGCCGGGTCGGTGCTGAGATCGGCCACCCCGAGCCCGCCCACGGCGGCGGCGAAATCCAGCATCTCGGCCACGCCCGGCACCTTCTCGAGCCGTTCCCGGCGAATCGCCTGCACGAAGCCGACGATCTGCGCCGCGAGCCGCGCCTCGACCTCGGGCGCGCGGGCGTGCAGGATGGTCAGCTCGGTCTCGCGGTCGGGATAGGCGACATGCGCGTACATGCAGCGCCGGCGCAGCGCGTCCGAGAGATCGCGCGTGCCGTTCGAGGTCAACACCACGCGGGGAATGCTGCGCGCCGCGATCGTGCCGAGCTCGGGAACCGTGATCTGGAAATCCGAGAGTACCTCGAGCAGGTAGGCCTCGAATTCCTCGTCGGCGCGGTCAATCTCGTCAATGAGCAGCACCGGTGCCTCGGGTTGACGTATGGCCTGCAGCAGCGGACGCTCCAGCAGGAATTCCTCGGAAAAGATGCGCCGCTCCACCGCCGTTCCGGTCTCGCCGTCCTCGGCGGCGGCGCGGATCGCCAGGAGCTGCTTCTGGTAGTTCCACTCGTAGATCGCGTGCGCCGCGTCCAGCCCCTCGTAACACTGGAGCCGGATCAGCCGCGTCCCCTCGGCCGCCGCGAGCGCGCGGGCGACCTCGGTCTTGCCCACCCCGGCCGCCCCTTCGAGCAGCAGCGGTCGCCCGAGAGAGATGGACAGGTGCAGCGCCATCGCCAGGTCGGGCGCGGCGATGTATCCCTGCCCGGCAAGCCCGTCTTGCAGTGCGCGCCAGTCGTTCATGTCAAACCTCCCCGGTCGTTGAGCGCGGGTCCGTCAGCCACTGCGATCATCCGTGCAGGCCCAGCTCGTGGGCCACCTTCCAGATGCGCCAGTGATCGTGCGGCATGTGGCTGTGGCGCAGCCCGAAGGGGCGGAAGGCGTCGTGCACCGCGTTGGAGAAGGCCGGCACCCCGCCCACGTTCGGGCTCTCGCCGACACCCTTGGCCCCGATCGGGTGATGCGGGCTCGGCGTCTCGGTGAAGGCGGTGGTGTAGGTTGGCGTCTCCCAGCTTGTGGGCATGAAGAAGTCCATCAGCGTGGCCGTCTTGATGTTGCCGAGATCGTCATAGGCGATCTCCTGCCCCATCGCGATGGCGAGCGCTTCGGTCAGCCCGCCATGCACTTGCCCCTCGATCACCATCGGGTTGATCCGCGTGCCGCAATCGTCGAGCGCGTAGAACTGCCGGATCTCGTGCTCGCCGGTATCCACGTCGATCTCCATCACGCAGATATAGGCACCGAATGGATAGGTCATGTTGGGCGGATCGTAATAGCTGACCGCCTCGAGCCCCGGCTCGACGCCGGGGATCGCCTGATTGTAGGAGGCAAAGGCGATCTCGGCCATGGTCTTGAAGCGCTCCGGCGCGCCCTTGACGGCAAAGCGGTCCACGTCCCATTCCAGATCGTCTTCGTGTACCTCGAGCAGGTAGGCGGCGATCATCTGCGCCTTGGCGCGGATCTTGCGCCCGGCCATCGCCGCGGCGGCCCCTGCCACCGGCGTGGAGCGCGAGCCATAGGTGCCCAGCCCATAGGGTGCGGTGTCGGTGTCGCCTTCCTCCACGGTGATCGAATCCGAGGAGATGCCGATCTCGGACGCGAGGATTTGCGCAAACGTCGTCGCGTGGCCCTGGCCCTGGCTGATCGTGCCCAGCCGCACGATGGCCGATCCGGTCGGGTGGATGCGAATCTCGCAGGAGTCGAACATGCCCATCCCAAGGATGTCGCAGTTCTTCATTGGGCCCGCCCCCACGATCTCGGTGAAATGGGTGAGGCCGATGCCCAGCAGCTTGCGCGTCTCTCCGCGATTGAACGCCTCGACCCGCTCGGCCTGCTCGCGACGCAGCCCTTCGTAATTCACCGCCTCGAGCGCCTTGTTCCAGGCGGTGTGATAGTCGCCCGAATCGTATTCCCAGCCCAGTGCCGACTGGTAGGGAAACTGGTCCTCGCGGATGAAGTTCCTGGCCCGCAATTCGGCCGCGTCCATGCCCAGTTCGATGGCCAGCACCTCGATCATGCGCTCGATCATGTAGGCGGCCTCGGTCACGCGGAAGGAACAGCGATACGCCACGCCCCCCGGTGCCTTGTTGGTATAGGCCCCGTCCACGGCGACATAGGCCACCGGGATATCATAGCTGCCGGTGCAGATATGGAAGAACCCGGCGGGAAACTTCGTCGGGTCGGCGCAGGCGTCGAACGCGCCGTGATCGGCGGTGACGTGACAGTGCAGGCCGGTAATCCGACCGTCCTTCGTGGCGCTGATCCGGCCTTTCATCCAGTAGTCGCGGGCAAAGGCCGTGGACATCAGGTTCTCCATCCGGTCCTCGACCCATTTCACCGGGCTGCCTGTGACGATGGAGGCGACGATCGAGCAGACATAGCCTGGGTAGACCCCGACCTTGTTGCCAAAGCCGCCGCCGATATCGGGCGAGATCACGCGGATGTTGTGCTCCTCGATGCCCGACAGGATCGACGCCACGGTACGTACCACATGCGGTGCCTGGAACGTGCCCCAGAGAGTAAGCTTGCCGTTGACCTTGTCCATCGAGGCGACGCTGCCGCAGGTCTCGAGCGGGCAGGGATGGGTGCGGTGGTAATAGATCATCTCCTCGGCCACCACCTCCGAGCTTTCGATCGCCTGCTCGGTGGCCGCCTTGTCGCCCTCCTCCCACAGGAAGATGTGGTTGTGATGGCGGCGGGGGCCGTGGGAACCGGGTGCCTCGGGGTCAAGGTCCTCGCGCAACACAACGTCGCTCTGGAGCGATTCGAACGGGTCGGTGATGACCGGCAGTTCCTCGTACTCGATCTCGACGAGATCGACCGCGTCGGCGGCGACGTAGCGGTCGCGCGCCACGACAAAAGCCACCTCCTGCCCCTGAAACAGCACCTTGCCGTCGGCCAGCACCATCTGCTTGTCGCCCGCGAGGGTGGGCATCCAGTGCAGGTCGAGCGGGCGCAGATCGTCCGCCGTCAGCACAGCCACCACGCCGGGCAGTTCCAACGCGGCAGAGGCGTCGATGGACGTGATCCTGGCATGGGCATGGGGCGAGCGGACGAAATCGCCGAACAGCATACCCGACAGGTTGATGTCGTCGATGTAATTGCCCTTGCCCTGGGTGAATCGGGCATCCTCTACGCGTCGGCGCGCATGGCCGAGGCCCTTGAGCTTGCCGCGGCGTTCCTCGCGGCCCTCCGGGGTCATGTCGTTCATTGTGCCGCCTCCCTGGCTGCGTTCAGTTCCGCCGCCGCCGCAAGAATGGCGCGGACGATGTTCTGGTATCCCGTGCACCGGCAGAGGTTTCCGGCCATGCCAAAGCGCACCTCCTCCTCGGTCGGGTCCGGGTTCTCCTGGAGCAGGCGGTGCGCGCGGGTGATCATCCCCGGCGTGCAAAAGCCGCATTGCAGCCCGTGATGCTCGTGGAACATCCGCTGCAGCACGTGCAGGTCGTCCGGCGTGCCGAGCCCCTCGATGGTGGTGATCTCGGCCCCGTCGGCCTGCGCGGCGAAAACCGTGCAGGATTTCACCGACTTGCCGTTCATGTCCACGGTGCAGACGCCGCAATGGGTTGTCTCGCAGCCGATATGCGGCCCCGTCAGCCCGAGCCGCTCGCGCAGCACGTGGATCAGGAGTTCGCGCGGCTCGGCCAGCACCTCGCGCGGCGCGCCGTTCACGGTGAGTTTTATGTGCATCTTGTCGCTCATGCTGTCCTCCCTCAGGCGCGGGCCCATGCCCGCGCGATGGCGCGGCGCAGGATCGTGCCGGCTACGTGGCGCTTGAATTCGATCGGTCCGCGGGAATCCTCCTGCGGGTCGATTTCGGCGCTCATCGCCGCCACCGCCGCGTCGCAGGCGGCCGCGTCGCAGGCCGTGCCGATCAGCGCGTCGGCGGCGGCCTCGGACCAGACGGGCACGTCGCTGAGGTTGGTCATCGCCACCGAGGCGCGGCTCACCCGCCCGTCCTGCGCGTTGATCAGCACCGCCGCCGCGGCTGTGGCGTAATCCCCGATCTTGCGCTTCTGTTTCTCGTAGGCATAGCCTCCGGTCGAGGCGGCAAAGGTGATGCGCGTGAGGATCTCCTCGTCCGCGCGGTCGGTCATGTAGGCAGCCTCGTAGAAGTCGCGCGCGGCGACCTCGCGGCTGCCCTCCGGCCCCTCGAGGCCAAAGCGCGCATCCAGGCATTGCATCAGCCCCGGCATGTCGTTGCCCGGGTCGCCATTGGCGAGGTTGCCGCCGATCGTGCCCATGTAGCGCACTTGCGGATCGGCAATCAGCAGCGCGGCCTCGCGCACGATCGGCACAGCCTGCGCCAGCCCCTCGTGCGTGATAAGTTCATGCTGCGTGACCATCGCGCCGATCCGGACGATGCCGTCCGCGATGCTGAGCTCCCTGAGTTCGGCCACGTCCTGCAGATCGACGAGGTGCTCGAGATGGGCCATGCGCAGCTTCATCATCGGGATGAGGCTGTGCCCACCGGCGATGACGCGCGCATCGTCGCCACGCTCGGATACGATGCGAATCGCCTCCGCCACACTGGGCGGTCGGTGATACTCGAATGCTGACGGTATCATTTTGTCCTCCCTGACGGGGCCGTGTCGGCCCATGCAGGTCAGGCTGGATCAGGGCAGGTCGCGGGGGCGAGCGGGGGCGCACGGATGTCGCGCTCGTCTTCACCAAATGCGACGATGGCGCACGAACGGCGTATGCACCCGCAGAAAATCGCAACCTGCCCCGCTCAGACCCCGAACATCGCACGCACCGCCGACAGGCGCGAGCGGCTGACCGGTGCCTTGGCGATGGCCCCGCCGCCCTCGAAGAACACCACGCCGGTGTCCTTCTTGCGCTCGAAACCCGAGACGTGGAGCGGGTTGACGATATAGCTGCGATGGGTGCGGATCATGCCCGTGCCCGGCAACCGCCGCTCGATCTCGGACATCGACCACGGCGAAAGGGCGCGCTGTGCGCCGAAATAGATCACGGTGTAATGGCCCTCCGCCCGGATCGCCGCCACCATCCGCGCCTCGACGAAATGGATGCGCCCGTCCTTCTCGTAGGGGATGCGGGCCTCGCCAGAGGCAGGCGCGGGCGCGGTCTCCGGTGCCTCCGGCCCGGTGGCGGCGGGGGCGGGTATGTCGGCACCCGTCTGCCCGTCCTTGAGCGCGGCGACGGTCGCCCCGGTCATGAGAAACGCGCCCGAGATCAGGAACACCGCCAGCGTGACCCCGAAGGCGAGCGTGTCGTTGCTGATGCGCGGCCCGTCCGCACCCGCCTGCTCGACGATGGTGAATTGCGTGCCAGCCATCGCCGTGAAATGCACGGCGAATACCGCCACGCCGAAACCCAGCGTGCCGAACATGATGCTGCGGATGTCGCGCCTGACATAGGCCATCCAGAACGCGGCCACCGCCAGTGCCACCGACAGCCCCACCGCCGCGGCGATGCCGCCCACCGAATAGACCGGGCGGCACAGCTCCATCCCCGACATGCCGGTGTAGTGCATCGCCGGAATGCCCAGCCCCACCAGTACGCCCGCCATGACGATGCGCGGGCGCGTACGCCGCCCGAAATGCATTAGCAGCAACGCCAGCCCCACGATCAGGATCGCGATCAGCACCGAGAACATGGTGGTCAGCGCGTCATAATAGAACAGGATCGGCAGCTCGAGCCCGAGCATTGCCACGAAATGCATAGACCAGATGCCGCCGCCAAGCGCGAAGGCCGACATTGCGACGACCATCTGCCGCCGCCCCGCGGGCAGGGCCGAGGCCCCGCGCGTCAGCGTCAGCCCGGTGAACCCCGCCATCAGCGCGACGGCGAGCGAGGCGATTACCAGCAGCGGATCGTGTGAATAGGCGACGATGTCTCGGGCCCTCCCTCCCAAGAAAGCTCCGCGAACAATAGAATACCACCGCGGGCCGAATTTCCAGTCGACATTTTTGTGATCCGTCCCTTCCGTTGTGAACGGCGCGGCTTCGGCACGGTCGTTGACGCTGGCTCGAAAGCCCCGGAGAAGGAGGTGTCAGAGGAAACCGGCTTGAGCGGGGCAGGGCGGGCGCGTAGTCTGCGGTGATGACGCAGAAGCGCAGCCGGTTTCGATATTTCAAGACGTCACCCGAGATCATCCGCCTCACGGTGATGATGTATATTCGCTTCCCTCTGTCGCTCCGGAATGTGGAGGACCTGTTGCACGAGCGGGGTGTAGAGGTGAGCCACGAGACGGTCCGGTACTGGTGGAACAGGTTCGGGCCGATGTTCGCGGCCGAGATCCGGAAGCGCCGGGTGCAGGGCATGCGGTCGAGCCGGTCGCGCTGGCATCTGGACGAGATGTTCGTGAAAATCAACGGCAAGCATCACTACCTGTGGCGGGCCGTCGACCATGAGGGGGAGGTTCTGGAGAGCTTTGTCACGGTCACGCGGGACAAGGCTGCGGCATTGAAATTCCTCAGGAAATCGATGAAGCGGCACGGTCGACCCGTGGAAGTGGTGACGGATCGTCTCCGCAGCTACGGTGCCGCCCTGAAGGAGATGGGGCGGTGGACGAACAACCGCGCCGAGAATTCACACCTGCCATTCCGAGGGCGGGAGCGGGCGATGCAGCGCTTCCGGCAAATTCGATGTCTGCAGAAATTCGCCTCCGTCCACGCCTCGGTTCACAACCACTTCAACCAGGAACGCAGCCTCTCCTCCCGCTCGATCTTCAAGCAGAACCGTGCCGCCGCCCTCGCCGAGTGGCGCGGCCTTTTCGCGGCTTGACGGGTCAGCTTGCCTGCCCTTGCGGAGACCGCGTCGCATTAGTCTGACAGCACCTTGGCATCGCCTACAGGCAACCTGACGGACGCCTCGAACCCCGAGGACGCGCCGGGACGCGGTGATCTGAGAACAAGAGGGCTTTCGATGCGATCGGCTATGGCGGCGACGATCGCGAGGCCCAGCCCGCTGCCATCTGCACTTGTGCCCGCGCGCTCGAAGCGGGCTGTGAGCCGGTCCAGAGTTTCAGGTGGCAGGACGGGCCCGTCGTTTGCGACGATCAACTGGCCATCGGGCGTCAAGGTCACGTCGACCGGGGTGGCGTCCGAGCCATGACGCAGAGCGTTCTCCACGAGGTTTCGACACAGAATGCCGAAGGCGTCGGGGTCTAGGTCCGACATGACCGGCGTCTCCGGCAGTTTCAACGCGATGCGGCCAGGCGCTCCCGTTCGGGCAACATCCTCGACCACCAGCTGCGCGACGATCCTGAGATCCGAGCACAGGTCAAGGCGAAGCTGTCCGCCTTCGGCGCGTGTGAGCTGCATGAGATGTTCCGATAGCCGAGTCAGTCGCTTGAGAGTGCCTTCGATTTCGGCCGCCCGCGCCCGGGCGGCATGGTCGCGGGTTTCCGACTGCAGGCGCTGGGCCTGCGCGATGGCGCCGGCCAAAGGCGTGCGAAGTTCATGCGCGGCGTTCGCGGCAAAGCTCCGTTCGGCATCAAAGGCGGCCTTCAGCCGGTCGAGCAGCCTGTTCAGGGTGGCAGCCACAGGAGTGATCTCGGACGGGATGTCACCGTCTGGAACGGGTGACAGGTCCCGGGCATTGCGCGCATCCAGTCGTTCGCCGAAGCGCCGCAGGGGTGCGAGGCTCGCCTTTACGGCGAAAACTATGGACAGCAGCGCCAGGGGCACCACGATCAGCAGGGGCAGACCCAGACCCATCTGTATCTCGCGCGCGACGGACGCGCGGTGCTCAAGCGGCTCGGCCACCGTGATCCTGACGGTCCCCTGCAGCGCGTCTTCGTTGTAAAGCCGATGGGTTGCGGTCTGGCGGAAGCCCGGGCCGTCATAGTCCGGAAAAATCGCCACGTCGGTAGCGTGCGACCGAAGCAGGATGCGACCATCGGCGTCCCGCACGATGTAGGTGAAGAGCTCGTCATGCTCGCGGATCGTGCCAAGCCGCTGCGTGATGCCATCCTCTTCGCGCCCGACGATATCCACGACAGCCAGCGGCAACAGGCGCTGCGCGGTTTCCTGCAGCGCGGAGTCGAAGACCTCGTCCATCTCGCCGCGCAGGATCAAAGCCGTCACGGAGGCGGCAGCGATCCACAGCACGGTCAACAGAATGCCGAGCAACAGTCCGAGCCGGGCCTGAAGGCTGCGCGGCAGCCTCATGGCTTGCCCAAGCGGTAGCCCATGCCGCGCTCGGTCTCGATGATCTGGGGCCCCAGCTTCTTGCGCAGGCGGCTGACATGGACCTCGATGGTGTTGCTCTCCACCTCGGCGTCGAAGGCGTAGAGTTTCTCTTCCAGCTGCGTCTTTGACAAAAGCTGCCCGGGGCGGGTCAGGAACGCCTCGAACAGCGCCCATTCGCGTGCGGTCAGCGCGACCGGCTTGCCCTCGCGGTGAATGCTGCGGGCTGCGAGGTCGATGTTCAGTGCGCCATGGCTGACGATCGGGTTCGGATTGCCGGTGTAGCGCCGGGCGACCGAGCCGATGCGCGCCGACAATTCCGACAGGTCGAACGGCTTTACGAGGTAATCGTCGGCCCCGACATTCAAGCCTTCGATCCGGCCCGACACCTGGTCGAGCGCGGTCAGGATGATCACGGGCGTCACGTCGCCGCGCGCGCGCAGGGCCTTCAGGAAGCCGATGCCGCGACCATCGGGCAACATCAGGTCGAGCAGCACGAGATCGTAGGTGGCGCCGGCCATGGCATCTCCCGCCGCATCCAGCCGCGTGACCCAATCGACCGACTGCCCGTCGCCTGCGATCTGGTCGCGTATGGCGGCGCCCAGAACCGTGTCGTCCTCGATCAGCAGGATGCGCATGTTGGTCCCGTTCCTTTTCCGATGACCCTGTCATGATCTGTCAGGCTGACGCAAAGCTGACACCGCCGGGCTCCGAGCTTCAGGCTCCCGTCAGCTTCGCCGCGCATGTGTTGCATCAAGAGGCGTGCCAACAGGAGTTTGCCCCATGAAGAAGACATTGACAATTCTCGGCTTCCTCGCGGTCTTTCCGGCTGGAGTGGCGCTTGCGGATGACGACTGCTTCGTGCCGATGGCGGACTGGCAGCCGAGGGATGCCGTTCAGCGCCTCGCCGAAGACAACGGCTGGACGGTGCGCCGCATCAAGATCGACGACGGCTGTTACGAGATCGACGGTCGCGACGCCGAGGGGCGCCTGATCGAGGTGACGGTTCATCCCGCCACGCTGGACGTTATCGAGTTCGAATACGAGGATGACGAGGACAAGGACGATCGCCCCCGCCGGGACCGGCAGGAACGAAACGATGACTGATCTGGCGCTGCCCGCCAGGAATGGCGGCCTGGGGCCAGTCCGGTCGGGCGTTCCCTGGACCACAGCTCTTGGCAACCTCCTCAATCTGTCTGGCCCCTTGCTGGTCGCCTCGCTCTGTGTTCTGGCGGGGCTACTCGGCTTTACCACGTATGCGTCCTATGGTTCAGATGCAGCCCTCGGGATTGCCGTCGGGGCCGCGGCGGTTGTCGCGATGGCGCAGACCCTGATCCTCGCCGCACGCCCGCGTCTGCTGGAGCCGTTGTTCGGCGGGCTTGACCGCATGTACCGGGTCCACATGTGGCTGGGCATCTCCGCGATGGTCCTGATGATCCTGCACCAACAAATCGAGCCCGATTTCGAGCGGACGGTGCGCGAGACCGGGCTGGGGGAGCTGGCCGAGGAGGCAGGCGAGGTCGCCTTCAACGCGTTGCTCGTGCTGATCGCGATCAGCTGGTTCCGGCGACTGCCATTCATCCCACTGGAGATTCCCTATCAGTTATGGCGGTTCAGCCATCGGTTCATGGGCGTCCTGTTCGCAATCATCGTTTTTCACCAGTTCTTCGTCGACATGCCGACCAGGGTTGATCCGTCGCTGTCCGTGATGCTGAACACCTTCGGTCTCGCTGGAGTGATCGCTTGGGTCTACACCGAATTTGTCGCACCGCGCCTGCGGCGCAGGGAGTTCACGGTCAGCGATATCAGCCGACACGGTGACACCACGGCGGTGACGCTCAGCCCCAAGGGGCGGACCATGCGCTGGCGACCGGGGCAGTTCGCCTTCTTCCGCGCGCCGGACGCGGGTTTTTCCGAACCGCACCCGTTCACGATCGCCAGCGCCCCACGCCCGGATGGCGCGCTGACCCTGTCGATCAAGGGGCTCGGTGGCTGGACCCGGCGCCTGCCTGACGCCCTTCGGACCGGGATGCGCGTGCAGGTCGAGGGCCCCTATGGCCGGTTCGACTTCCGCAAGGGTGGCGCGCGCCAGATCTGGCTAGCGGGCGGCATCGGCATCACGCCGTTCCTGGCGTGGGCGGAAAGCCTGACCGAGACAGAGCGGCGAACCATTCACCTTGTTCATTGTGTCCGGACACCCGAAGAGGCGATCGGGGTGGAAACCTTGCAAGCGGCAGCGGCGCGCAACCCGAGGTTCAGCTATCAGCTGGTCGCAACCGCGCGCGAAGGGCGCCTGACGGCCGAGCGTCTGACCGAGATGGCACCGTTCGCGCTCCGCGATGCCGATCTGTGGTTCTGTGGCCCGAAGGGACTGAAAGACGGGATCCTGGAGGGGCTGAAGGCACGGGGCCAGACACCGCGACGTGTCCGCTTCGAGCATTTCGAGTTCGCCTGACGCGCAGCCCACCGGTTCGGCACGCGCGTCATGCGGCCCCGTGCCCAGCTTTCCGCCCCGCCAGATCGGCGGGGCGTTTTTCTTCCTGACGGCAAGCTGAAGCGGGAATCGCCACACCGTCAGGAAGACCTCAGGTCGGGTCTGCACATCGGTCTCATCAAACGAAAAGGAGACCCTCCCATGCGAAAGACCCTCACCCTTCTTGTCACCTCCACCGCGCTGACCGCCGTGATCGGCACGACCACCTGGAGTGCGATGAACGCCGTCGCCGATGAAAGCCCTCGGCCCTTCGCGGCGCTCTATCAGGACGCGGCACAGTCATTGCCCCTCATCCTCGCCAGTGGTGACGATGACGATGATGACGATGATGATGAATACCGCGGCTCGCGGCGTGATCACGACGACGACGACGATGATGATGACGACGATGACTGCGACGACGATGATGACGACGACTGCCGCGGCAGCGCCCGCAATCCCGCGCCCGCCGGCACCGTTGCCCCACCGCAGAACGGGCTTTTCGGAAACGGCGCCCCACCGCAGGTCAAGGTGAACTGAGCCTCTTCCACGCATCTCGCACACAAGGACCAAACCGATGAAATCGCTTCTTGCGACACTTGCGCTGATCACGGCGCTGACACTTCCCGGCCTCGCCATGGCGCGCCCGGTGACGTTGACCACCACTCTCAACTCCTACGGTGGCGATGGCGCCTATCTCGCGCTCTACGTCACCGACGCCTCGGGTGCCTACATGGGCAGCCTCTGGATGGCCGGGACCAAGTCGAAATACTACGAGCACCTGACCGACTGGTACCGCGCAACCGGCGGCGACACCGCACAGGTCAACGGCATCACGGGCGCAAGCGTGGGCGCGGGTCGCAGCCTCGAGATCACGCTCGACCTTGCCGATGCGCTGTTCGACGCGGGCTACACCCTGCACATCGACGCCGCCGTCGAGGACATGCGCGACAGCCCGGGCGAGGTCGCGGTGCCGCTGACGACGACCGGCGCGGGCATGGCCACCACCGGGCGTCGCTATGTTGCCAGCTTTGCCTACGATATGTGAGGTGACTTGCCATGATTCGTGCTCTTCATCGCTGGCCGGGTCTTCTGGCCCTGGCTCTCATCACGGTGCTGACGCTCAGCGGCGCGGCCCTGTCGGTCTTCCCGGCGGCCGAGCGTCTGACGGCGCCGCAAGCAGCGACGGGCCTGACTGTCGCTGCGCTGGCGGCGCGCATTCAGGCCGTCTATCCGGGCGTCGAGCAGATCCGCCGCGCACCCTCGGGACGGATCACCGCCTACTGGTTCGATCAGGGTGCACCGGGTGCCGCCGTGATCGACCCTGCCACTGGCCAGGGCGTGGCCTCCGCCGACCCGAACCAGACGCAACGCTGGCTGACCAACCTGCACCGGTCGCTGTTCCTCGGCGACGGGGGCCGCATCGCCATGGCCGTGGGCGCTGTGGCGATGCTGGTCCTTTCGTTCAGCGGCGCGATGCTGGTTGCGCGGCGCGCGGGCGGTTGGCGCCACTGGTTCGCAGCACTTCGCGGGCCGCTTGCCGGGCGGTTGCACGTTGAAATCGCGCGGGTCGCGGTCGTTGGCCTTGTCCTGTCCTCCACCACTGCATTGTGGATGACGGCCTCCACCTTCGATCTGCTCCCCAGCGGCGGCACCGCACCGGCCCTTGCTGTCGAGGTCAGCGGCGAGACGGGCGTGGCGCTCATGATGATGCCAACGCTCGGCGACACACCCGTCGCGGACCTGCGCGAACTCAGCTTTCCCTATCCCGGTGACGCGACCGACGTCTTCACGCTGAAGACGGATCGGGGCTCCGGCTATCTTGATCAGGGCACCGGGGCTCTCCTGGGCTGGTCTGACCTGACAGGGTGGGAGCACGTTTTTGAGACCATCTATATGCTGCATACGGGTCAAGGTGCCGCGACTCTCGGGCTGGTGCTGGGGATCATGGCGCTCGGCGTGCCCGTGATGGGCGGAACGGGCGTGCTCATATGGCTCGCCGGGCGGCGCGGCCGTCCGCGCATTCGGGGCAACCTGGCCGCCGGCCGGGCCGAAACGATCCTGCTCGTCGGCAGCGAGGGTGGCAGCACCTGGGGCTTCGCCGCGGCACTTCACGCCGCGCTGAGCCGCGCCGGGCAGAGCGTGCACGCAGCCCCGATGTCGACCCTCACGCCGGACCGCTACACCCGCGCCAGGCGGATCATTGTGCTGGCCGCGACCTATGGCAACGGCGATGCACCGACTTCGGCCAAGGGTTTCCTGGATCGCCTTGCGAACCTCGACCGCGCCCCCGAGGCCGCCCTTGCCGTTCTCGGCTTCGGCGATCGCAGCTTTCCGACCTATTGCGCCTTCGCCAAGGCCATGTCCGAGGCTGCCCGTGCAAAGGGCTGGTCCGAGCTTCTGCCTCTGGACACCATCGACCGCCAGTCATCGCAGGACTTCGCGCGCTGGGGTCGCACCCTCGGACAGGCGCTGGGCATCGACCTCGAGCTGGCCCATCAGCCGGGTCTGCCCACGACCGAGACGCTCACGTTGATCTCGCGCCGCGACTACGGCGCCGAAGTGCAGGCCCCGACCGCAATCCTGCGCTTTGCGCTCCCGAACGCGACCCTCTGGCAGCGGCTGCGAGGGGCGGGCTTCGCGCGCTTCACCGCGGGCGACCTGATCGGCATTCTGCCCGAGGGATCGCCCGTGCCGCGCCTCTACTCACTCGCCTCCGCGCGTCGCGACGGCTTCGTCGAGATCGTGGTGAAGAAACAGCCAGGCGGACTGTGTTCCGGTCAACTGACCGCGCTGGAACCCGGGCAGACCGTCACCGCCTTCCTGCGTCGCAATCCGGGCTTCCAGCCGGGAAAAGGCCGTGCGCCGCTGATCCTGATCGGCGCTGGAACCGGGATCGGTCCCCTGGCCGGGTTCGTGCGCGGCAACACCCGGCACCGGCCCATCCATCTCTTTTTCGGAATGCGTCACCCGGACAGCGACTTCCTCTACGGTGAAGAGATGCCCATCTGGCAAGACGACGGCCGTCTGGCCCGGCTTGTCACCGCCGTCTCGCGCGGTGCGCGCCCACACTACGTTCAGGACGCGCTGCGCGGCGAGGCTGTCGAAGTGGCCCGGCTGATCAGGGATGGCGCGCGGGTGATGGTTTGCGGCGGGCGCGACATGGCTGCGGGCGTCGCCGAAGCGCTGGCTGAGATCCTTGCTCCCACCGGGCTCTCGCCCGCAGTGTTGAAAGCCGAGGGACGCTATGTCGAAGATGTGTATTGAACCGATGCGCCACGCCCTGAGCGGCCCGACCATGGGCACGCGCTGGTCTGCGCTTTTCTTTGCGCAAGCGGGTTTCGATCAGGAGCCGGTTCGCGCAGCGCTACAGGCCGCCGTCGATGAGGTGGACGCGCAGATGTCCACCTGGAAGCCCGACAGCGACCTCATGCGGCTGAACGCGGCGCCGGTGGGCGCGTGGGTGGCGGTGCCGGATCGGCTCGGGCAGGTTCTGCGGCTCGGCCTCGAGATCGGGCGTGCATCTGCCGGGGCGTTCGATATCGGCATGGGCGACGCCGTGACGGCCTGGGGTTTTGGGCCGCTTGCGGCGACCCCCGACCATATCCGCGCCGCGATGAGGACCGATCGGGTGCCCACGCATGATGCGCTGGAGATCGACGCGGGCAACGGTCTTGTCCGAAAGACGTCACCGGTTGCACTGGACGTGAACGGCATCGCGAAAGGGTATGGCGTCGACCGAATGGCCGAGACGCTCGCAGCGCATTGCATCGACGACGCCCTCGTCGGCATCGACGGCGAAATGCGCGCGCTCGGGCTTCGGCCAGACGGCGCGGCCTGGACCATCGCGCTCGAGGCCCCGGACGAGGGCCGTCGCGCGCCCCATTCCATCCTGGCACTTCAGGACGCCTCCGTGGCGACCTCGGGAGACTATCGCCACTGGATCGAGGTTCAGGGCCGCCGCCTGTCACACACCATGGACCCGAACCGCGGCGCGCCCGTGCTCGCGTCGCCCGCCTCGGTCACGGTGGTGGCAAAGACATGTGCCGAGGCTGACGCCTGGGCGACGGCGTTCATGGTGAAAGGAAGCTTGGAGGGCGGGCAATTGGCGCGTAGAAGTAATTTGAGTGCCCTCTTCATTGAGCGTGAGGGCACTCAGCTTCGCGAAACTCGAGTGGGGCGGCTGTTCGAGACCCGTCCAGACCCCGGGCGCGAGGCTGACGCCGGGAATTGCACCAGATGACATCCTCGTTTCATGACCGCCTGAACGTCGCCCTGTTGGGTTTGGCCTTGCTCGGTCTGGTGTCCGGCCTTGCATTTTGGCTGGTGGCGCAGCCGGACTTTGCCATGATCGCGTGGACGGCAGGTGTCGTCCCAGTCCTTGCGGCCCTCAGCGTCGAGATCGTGCGCAGCCTCTCGAAGGGCGAGGTCGGGCTCGACATCGTGGCGGCGCTGTCGATGTCGGCAGCACTTCTATTCGGCGAGACGCTTGCGGCCGCGGTGGTCGCGTTGATGTACTCGGGCGGTACCTTCCTGGAAAGCTTCGCGCAGGGTCGCGCCCGGCGCGAGATGAGCGATCTCTTGTCCCGTGTGCCCCGCACCGCCACCCGCCACCGGAACGGCGCACTGGATGAAGTGCCCCTGGATGACATCGCGCCGGGCGACCTGCTCTTGGTCCGGCACGGCGACGTGGCGCCCGTGGACGGAACGGTCGAGAGCGCGCGCGCGATGCTGGACCAGTCCGCGCTGACGGGCGAGTCGATGCCCGTCCGGCTGGAGCACGGGCAGGACGTGATGAGCGGCTCTACCAATGCGGGCGAGGCTTTCGATCTTCGCGTCACCCTGCGGGCCACCGACAGCACCTATGCCGGGATCGTCAGGCTGGTCGAGGCGGCGCAGAAGTCCAAGGCGCCGATGGCACGGCTGGCCGATCGCTGGTCGCTGCTGTTCCTGGCCGTCACGCTCGCGCTGGCGACAGCGGCATGGTGGTTCACCGGAGATCCGATCCGCGCAGTTGCGGTCCTCGTGGTCGCGACACCCTGTCCGCTGATCCTCGCCGTGCCGGTAGCGCTGGTGGCCGGGCTGTCGCGGGCGGCGCATTTCGGGGTGCTGATCAAGGGGGCGAAGCCGCTCGAGGCGCTGGCCCGGATCAAGACGCTGATCCTGGACAAGACCGGCACGCTGACGGGCGGGCGACCACAGATCGTGTCGATCAACCGGTATGGCGACATGTCCGACGACGAGATGCTGTATTTCGCGGCAGCTCTCGACCAGGCGTCGAAACATCCGATCGCCCAGGCCATCGTCGCGGCGGCGCAAGCGCGCGGCACCGCGTTGCCGGTTCCCCGGAACGTCGTCGAGGCGCCCGGCGAAGGCGTCGCGGGAACCGTCGATGGACGAAGCGTTGTCGTGGGGGGCGCTGGCTTCGTTGCTGCGCAGGCCGATGTTGCCGACCCTGAAGGCGCGGTCATCGAGGCGGGATCGGTGGTCGTGTCACTTGCCGTGGACGGCAAGCTGATGGGTCATCTCGTCATGGCCGACGCGCTGCGTGCTGGCACGGCCGAGCTGCTTGCAGGACTGCGCAGGCTGGGGATCGCTCGCATCCTGCTGGCGACCGGCGACCGCCGCGCCGTCGCCGAGGCCGTGACGGAGGGGCTGGCGCTTGACGCGGTGCGGGCCGATCTGACGCCCGATCAGAAAGTGCTTCTGGTTCTCACGGAGCACAAGAACGGCCCGGTGATGATGGTCGGCGATGGTGTCAACGATGCGCCCGCGCTGGCCGCCGCTGACATCGGCGTCGCCATGGGCGCGCGCGGAGCGGCGGCTTCGGCGGAGGCGGCGGATGTCGTGCTGCTGGTGGATCACCTCGATCGCCTGTTGCCGGGGATCGAGGTCGCTCAGCGTTCGAGACGCATCGCGCTTGAGAGCGTCGCGGCCGGGATCGGTCTCTCGGTCCTTGGCATGATCGCTGCCGCCTTCGGATATCTGACGCCCGTGCAGGGCGCGCTCTTGCAGGAGGTGATCGACGTTGCCGTCATCCTGAATGCACTGCGGGCGCTCAGGATCGTGCCGGGACAGACAAGCCAGGCCGCGGGCAGCCCGTCCGATGCAACAGCGAGCCGCCCGCCGCGGCCCAAATCTACCGCCGCATAGTTCAAAAGGCTCCTTCGGATGAGCAGGCTCTCCCATTCCGAAACCCACATGGTGCAACGCATCGGCTGGTTGCGCGCTGCTGTTCTCGGGGCGAATGACGGCCTCGTTTCAACTGCGAGCTTGGTTGGGCTGGAATTCACCTGCTGGAATGGGGATGTCATTCGGCCCGCGTTCCTGATCGATGCCCATGACCGCGAGATCATCGCCTGGCGCGCTGTCGCCAATGCCGGGATGAGCGGATCAGACGTGCGCGACATGCAGCTGGAGACCGTCGAGAAGCGCTTTGACACCTACCGCGCGCCATAGGTCATCGAGGTCATGTCGGACAATGGCAGCGCCTACACCGCGACGCAAACCCGCATCTTTCCCCGTCGGCTCGGCCTCGAACCGCACCTGACGCCAGTGGCCAGCCCGCAATCCAACGGCCTGCTCCGGCGAGCCCGGTGCGGTTCCTTCCGTTACCGAACTTCCGACCCTGATGACCTTGCCGCGTGCCGCTGGCCGTGAAAACCGGCGGACAGGCAAAGGTTGTTCAAGAATACGTTAAGAAACTCGGAGATAACACGCCAGCTCCCGAAAGAGTTTGACCATTCGGTAAATGCTGACCATCCTGCACGAAAACGATCCATCCATCAGAGAGGAAGACCATGAACAAGACATTGCTCACGACAACCTGCCTGGCCGTTCTGGGCCTGACGCAGGCGGCCTCGGCAGATACGCTTCGACTCCTGACCTGGGGCGGCTACGCACCCGACGAAGTCGTTGAGATGTTTGAAGAACAGACCGGCCACACGGTCGAGGTGACCAAGTCCAACAACGAAGAGATGATCGCCAAGCTGCGCGCGACCGGCGGTGGCGGCTTTGACCTGGCTCAGCCCTCGCAGGACCGTGTCATGGGGCCGCAGATGGAATTCGGTATCTACAAGCCCATCGACATGTCGAAGATTGACGAGTCGCTTTTCATTCCCTCGATGCTGAAAGCCACGATGGCGAACACCACGGTGAACGGCGATGTTTACGGCGTGCCGCATGTCTGGGGCACCTCCGGTCTGGTGATCAACACGGCCGAGGCGGGTGGCGTGGTCAAGGACTACACCGATCTGTGCGATCCGGCACTGGCGGGAAAGGTCTCCTACCGGCTGAAGCGTCCGACGCTGATCGGCTTTGCATTCGCAATGGGCGAAGACCCCTTTGCCGCGTATGGGGACGAGGCCAGGTACAAGGAAATCATGGAAAAGGTCGAAGCCAAGCTGACCGAGTGCAAGGCCAACGTGAAGACCTACTGGAGTGGTGGCGACGAACTCATGAACCTCGTGCGTTCCGGCGAAGTCACGGCGTCGATGGCGTGGGACACGGGCGGCTGGAAGCTGAACGAGGACAACGCCGACATCACCTTCGTTGCACCGGCCTCGGGGGCGCTGGGCTGGATCGACACCTTCGTTCTGCCGTCCAAGGGCCAGTCCGACGAGGCGGCCTATGCGTGGATCAACTTCGTGATGCAGCCGGAAATCGCGGCGAAAATCACTTCGGTAGCGGGCAACTTCACCGCATCCGCAGGGGCCGACGAATTCGCCGAGGATGCGCTGAAGGCCAAGTACCAGGCCAGCTTCCCACAGGAAGCGGTCGATAACATCAAATGGTATCCGCCGGTTCCGGCAGGTCTGGAAACCATCGAAGGTGGAGTTCTGGACCGCGTTCAGGCCGCGAACTGATCGCCCATCAAAACGCGGCACCCTGTTACAGGGTGCCGCCATATCTACGGGCTCCTGCATGACCCCCGATCTTGAATGCGTCGACCTGGTGAGACGCTTTGGCGAGACGACCGCCGTCGACAACGTATCCTTTTCCGTGCCACCGGGCAGTTTCTTCTCGATTCTCGGACCATCCGGCTGTGGCAAGACGACGATCATGCGAATGATCGCGGGCTTCCTCGACCCCACCTCGGGGGATATCCGGATCAAGGGCGAGACGGTTCTGGACACGCCACCGAACAAGCGGCCGGTGAACATGGTGTTCCAGCACCTCGCACTCTTTCCCATGATGACCATCGCGGAAAACATTGGCTACGGGCTGCGGCGACAGGGGATGGCCAGGGACCGGATCGCCCGCAAGGTTGACGAAGCACTGGACCGCATCGGCCTGCCGGGCATCGGCGCGCGCAAGGTGGACGAATTGTCCGGCGGACAAAAACAGCGTGTCGCCATCGCCCGCTGCATGGTGCTGGAACCTGATGTGCTGCTGCTTGACGAACCTTTGGGCGCACTGGACCTGAAGCTGCGCGAACATATGAAGATCGAATTGAAGGCGCTTCAGGCTACCTTCGACACAACCTTCGTTTACATCACACACGACCAGTCCGAAGCGCTGGTGATGTCCGACCAGATTGCCGTGATGAATGCCGGTCGGTTCGAGCAGATCGGCACGGGCCAGGATCTCTATTACCGTCCCGACACGCCTTTCGTCGCCGGCTTCATCGGAGAAGCGAACCGCTGGAAGGGTCGCATAGATCGAGTTGAGGGTCAGGTGCTGGAGATACGGACCGATACCGGCCTTGCCGTGCGCGCAACCGGGTCGGGGACCCTGTCTAGGGGCGACACCGCGGAAATCTTTGTCCGGCCGGAGGCGATCCACCTGGCGGCCAGCGCCGAGGCGTTGGCCCATTTCGACAACCGCATGAAGGGCACCGTGACAAGCACCCTATTCAATGGCGCGGCGTCCCGCGTTCTGGTCGACAATGACGTCGGCGAAACGCTCGAGGTCACGCTGCCCCAGACCGGCGAATTCGCCAATCTGGAACGCGGCGACACGGTGCATGTCGGCTGGGGCGCGGCACAGGCGACGTGCTTTGCCGGGGCGGTGTGATGCGCTCTCACGCCCGGATCGGATTCGTCCTGTTGCTGACGCCGCTTGTCCTGTGGCTCGGGCTGTTGATCGTCATTCCACATATCGACATGCTGCTGATTTCGCTGCGCGAACGCATCAGCTTTGGCGTCTACGAAACCAGCCTGACGCAATATGACAAGGCACTGACGGAGCCACTCTACCTGAGAACCTTCTGGCGGACGGCGGTGATGTCTGTCCTCGCCACGGCCATTACCCTGCTGATCGCCTTTCCGGTGGCCTATTACATCGCCAAGATGGCCCGGGGCCGGTTGCAGCAGGTGCTGTTCATGCTGTGCCTGATTCCCTTCTACGTCTCGGAACTGGTGCGCACCTTCGGGTGGATGATCCTTCTGCGGGAAACCGGCCTGATCTCCAGCCTGCTGCAATGGGTCGGTCTGGCCGATCAACCGGTAGAGATGTTGTATAACGATGCGGCGATGATGGTGGGCCTCGTCTATACGTCCATGCTGTTCATGGTGGTGCCGTTGGTCACGACGCTCGAAAGCCTCGACGACAGCGTGGTCGAGGCAGGCTACGATCTCGGAGGCAACGGGTTGTCGGTCCTGCGCGAGATCATCATCCCCCATGCCATGCCGGGGATCGTCTCTGGCTGCATCGTCGTATTCATGCTGTCATTGGGAAATTACCTTACGCCGACCATGCTGGGCGGCAAGGACAGCCTCTGGTTCACCGAGATGATCTACAACCAGTTCATCGTCCGCTCGAACTGGGAGCTTGGCGCGGCGTTCGGCTTCATGTTGCTGGTGCTGTCTTCGGTAATTGTCTGGGGCGTGTTGCGCCTGACTGGTCGCACCCTGCAAGAAACGATGGGATAACCCATGATCCCGACCATTCCCCGATCCCGAAGTTTTCGCGTGATCTACGGCGGCTACGTGCTGCTGTTCTTCCTTTACCTTGCGCTGCCCCTGACCGTCGTCGCGGTCTTTGCGTTCAACGACAGCCAATTCCCGTCGCTCCCGTGGGAAGGCTTCACCTGGAACTGGTTCTTCGGTGACGAGCTTCCCCAGATCGGTGTCTTCCACGAACGCGGCATCCTGCGCGCGGTGGGCACGTCAGCCTTCGTCGCGATCTGCGTCGCGATCCTGTCGGTAAGTGTCGGAACCTCGAACGCGTTTCTGTTCAATCGCTATGATTTCCGCGGCAAGAGCGCGCTCTATGTGCTCATGCTGCTGCCCCTGGTCATCCCCGGTATCGTTCTGGGTATTTCGATCCTCGTGTTTTCCTCGACGCTTGCGAACGGGATATGGAACGTCGCGCAGATGGACATTCAGGCCCTGCGGCCCGGCTTGCTCTTGGTCATTCTTGGACAGTTTTCATTCATCACCACGATCGCGACGCTGGTCATCACCGCCCGCTTGCAGAAATTCGACCGCACGCTAGAAGACGCCGCCCTGAATCTCGGCGCCACGCGCCTGACAGCGGTGCGCACGATCACCATTCCCTTCCTGATGCCAGCCGTGGTCGGTGCGGCGGTGGTGGCCTTCCTGATGAGCTTCGAGAACTTCAACACCACGCTCATGCTGGTCGGATCGGATGCGCCGCTTACCATCGCCATGTTCGACCGCCTGAAAGAAGGCTCCACGCCACTCCTCAACGCGGTTTCCCTTCTATTGATGTTGGGATCGTCATTATTGGCGCTTTTGGTGATCTTGTTCCAACGCCGATAAAGTTTCCGGTCATTGTGGTCCGCCATCGGCCTGTGACGCCTTCGGAAAGCCCATGCGAAAGCGGGTGCCCTTTCGCGCAACATGCGGTAAGGGACGCGGCAGGACAATGAGGGCAGGGGCCAACGCATGACCGATCAAGATGACGCTGAGCGCAGCCTGGTTCTCGCAGCCTCGCCGGGGCGGCGCGCGATTGGCGTGGGCTCGGTGGGCGCGCTGGGGCTGATGCTGCTGTGGGTCGCGCTGAGCCAGACCCTCACGCCGCAATGGCAGGTGGCGTTGGTGGCGATGGGGTTGGGCGCGCTGTGGCTCGCGCGGCGGATGTGGCGCGCGACGGCGGCGTGGCTGGTGCTTGAACGCGATGCGCTCACGAGCAGCGACGGCCGCGTGCTTGCGCGGATGGACGACGTGGTGGCGGTGGCACGCGGGGCGTTCGCCTTCAAGCCCTCCAACGGCTTTACCCTGACGCTGCGCAAAGGCGGATCCTTTGTCTGGGAGCCGGGCCTGTGGTGGCGCATCGGGCGGCGCGTGGGCGTGGGGGGCGTCACCCCCGGCACGCCGGCGCG
Organism: Roseovarius nitratireducens; assembly: GCF_002925845.1. GTDB lineage: Bacteria > Pseudomonadota > Alphaproteobacteria > Rhodobacterales > Rhodobacteraceae > Roseovarius > Roseovarius nitratireducens. Next base: position 249,944 of record NZ_PDNI01000058.1, read on the forward strand.
GCTCATTGCCGAACTGATGCAGGAACGGATCGCGCGGCGCGAGGACGGCTGAGCGTCAGCTCGTGCCCGGCACGCAAGTCCCGGTAAAACAGATTTGCGGTGCGAAACGCGGGATCACGAACATCCGCGTCGCGAGCAGGTTCTCGTTGAAATACCCGGTGGCCACCGGCGAGGTGAACGTGCCGCGGCTCTCGACATAGATGATCTCCTCGCCGTCATCCATGATCGGAAAGGTGTCATGCGCATTGCGCACAACGCTGTCGGTGAGGGCGGTCATCGTCCCCGTGCCGCGCACCTCCGACCAGCGCAGGTCGAACTCGTCGATCCCCTGGCTCGGGTCGTTGCGATAGCGCACCACCGAGATGCGCAACTGCGAATCCGCGGTGCCGCTCATCATGTCGAACACGCGCTTGACGTTGTCGATATAGGTGTCGTTGATGATCGCGGTTTCGCGCGACAGGATGTCGGCGACGGTATAGGTGGCCTTCTCGCGCAGGCTTTGCTGGCGGAACAGGCCGTAGGCCTCGTAGGAAAAGAACAGCCCGAGGATCAGCAGCGGCGCGATCAGCACCGTTTCCACGGCGACCGTTCCGTGCTCGTCGCGGCGCAGGCGGCGTGCGAGACGGGCGAGCCAGCGCATCAGATCGGCTCCTGAACGAAGGCCGAGACGGTCGTGAGCGCCACGTCGCCGCTGGAATCCTTGATCAGCGCATCGCCCAGCATCGCCTCGGGGAAGAGCGGGCTGTATTTCAGGCAGACACGCAGCAGCATGAGCTGGTTCTGGCCGCCGGGGATGAAGTTGCGCACCGGCTTGGACGGCTCCGAGGCATCGGTACAGTCGGGCGCGCCGTTGAGCGTCGAGAAATTGCGCAGGTTCGTCGGGATCATTTCCAGCCGCAGGTTGGCGTCGCAATCGGCGATCACCGAGGCGTTGTCACAGACGATCTGCTTGATCTCGTCGTGTCCCGGCGCGGTGCCGGTGCCGAGGCGCACGTCGCGCACCGCGATATCGAGCCCGCGCTCCAGCATCGCCGCGCGCAGCGACAGCATCCCCAGCTCTATCGCGAACACGATGAAGCCGATCAGGAACGGCGCGAGGATCACGAATTCCACCGACGCCGAGCCCCGCCGGTCACGGCCGAAACGACGCAGGCGGCTGGCAAGGCGTGCGATCATTGGGTCAGCCTCAGGTTCTGCACGTTGGCGGCGATGGAGTTGAACACCGCGCTGATATCGGTGGTGCTGGCGCGGTAGTAGTGGCTGCTGGAAGAGGCGCAATCCGACAGCACCTGTTCGGCGCGCTCGCCCACAGGCACCTCGAAGCCGATGGAATAGACCACCACGCCATGCGTCTTTGTGGCCCCGCAGACATCGCGCATCCGGCTGTCCTTGGCATAGCCGTCCACCTCCTCAGAGCCGACATAGTCGTTCCAGGGGCGCCAGTCGCCGGTAATGTCTTCGTACCAGCTCGGCGACATCCGGCCCCAGGCCATTTCCCAGCTCAGTTGCTCGGTCGAGATATAGCCGTTGAGCGTGTGTTCGAGATCATCGAATTCCTGATCGGTCATCCAGTCGTTGTCGTCGATGCTGTAATACCAGCCGCCATAAGGGTAGCGCAGGTAATAGACCGATTCCTCGGATCCGTCGCCCTCGTAGACGCATTCCCACCTGTTCCTGCCGCACTTGCTCTCGTCGTTGCTCTTCCAGTGCTTGTAGATGTGATAGGCGTATTTGAACTCGCGGTCCCGGTACTTCACTTCGAACAGGTCGGAGAATTTACCGCGGTATTTCGGTGCGCTCTTGTCAAAGAAATAGGAGGTGGTGTTGGCCCCGTCGCCCATCATCACCACGACCTTGAGCGTTTCCGGTTCGTTGTAATCCGAGGGCACATGCGACAGCGACGCATCCACTTCGCCAGTGTTGATCAGTTGCGCCGAGACCTGCCGGAAACTTGGGTCCAAGAGCGCAGCACCCCAGTTCATGCCGTCATGGCCGCTGGTGTTGCCGTCCGCCTGTAGCGAGTCGATCTTGGCGTGCAGGGTAGCCTCGTCCATCGAATAGGGCAGGAACTGCATGTATTCATCGGTAAAACAGGATCGCCAGCTTTCATTGAGATTGTCGAACCCGCCATAGAGCGAGGTATAAATCATCTGGTCCACCGGTATGCCGTTGCTCAGCGCCGACTTGCCCGAGGTCAGCGTTGCGTGCCCGTAATCGGCCTCGCGGAAGTTCAGGCAGGTGGAGTAATTGTGCGTGATGTCCACCGCCAGCGTGTCGAAGACGGTCTTCGGCGGTGTCACCGACCAGCTGAACGGGATGACAGAAATGACCGCGTTGCCCGGTGTGGATTTTTCGAGGATGGTCGAAACGAATTGCTTGGCGGCGTCCCTCAGACGCGTAATCTTGGTCCCGCCCATCGAGCCGGAGACGTCGAGCACAAGCGAGATTTCCAGCTTGGGGACGCGCACCTCGGCGGCCGACACACCGCCGACCCCCAGCGTCTCGACCCCCGCGAGCTTCATCAGGTAGGTATCGAGCGTGCCCGAGGCACGCGCCGCGACGCGGGCGGAGTTGAGGTAAATCTGGATATCGGCGTCCCGCTCCGCCTCAAGGTACTGCGCGAGCTCGGCCTTGTCGAAGTAATCCTCGACAGTGGCGCGGGCCTCCGCTGCATCGGAGGATTTCGCCCCGGCGAGCACCGCGCGGTCGAGCGTGACCTGCATCCGGGCGCGGACCATCTCGTGGCGCATGGTGTCGAGCGCGAGCCCTCCCACCAAGAGCATCATCAGAAAGACGAAGAAGGCGAAGGCCGTCACCGAGCCACCCTCATCGCGGAGAAAACGGCCCGCCGCCCCCGCTCGTGGGGGTCGTGCGATATACTCACCCATGTCGATCACCTTTCGGTATCCTACGATGATCCTCCGCAGGCAGGCGGAGCATCAACAAGGGTTCATCGCGCCGGAATATGGTTGAAATAAGGCACAAGCGCGACGGGGAGGTGGCGTTAACCATATGGAATGACAATGGAAAAGAATGCGTCGGATTGTTTGTCGACAGGTGACAATGGTGTGTGACCCGCCCATTCCGCCGCGCACCCGGGCCGCCCGCCGCGCCTTGATTCGTGCTGGACATCGCAATCGCATCCCGTAACCATCGCCCCACATGCGGCGGCTGACCGTAGGCCAACAGGGAGAGTGTAACGATGACAGCCAAGAGGGAACCGACATTCCGCGAAAGCGTGGACCTGATGTTCAACCGGGCGGTGGCGCTCACCGATCTTGCGCCCGGGCTCGAGGAAAAGATCCGGGTTTGCAATGCCACCTACACGGTGCGCTTCGGGGTTCGCTTGCGCGGGCAGATCCACACCTTTACTGGCTATCGCAGCGTGCATTCCGAGCATATGGAGCCGGTCAAGGGCGGTATCCGTTTCGCCATGGGGGTCAACCAGGACGAGGTCGAGGCGCTCGCGGCGCTGATGACCTACAAATGTGCGCTTGTCGAGGTGCCGTTCGGGGGCTCCAAGGGCGGGCTGCGCATCGACCCGCGCGAGTGGGAAGAGCACGAGCTGGAGATGATCACCCGCCGCTTCGCCTATGAGCTGATCAAGCGCGACCTGATCCACCCGGCGCAGAACGTGCCCGCCCCCGACATGGGCACCGGCGAACGCGAGATGGCGTGGATCGCCGACCAGTACAAGCGCATGGCCACCACCGATATCAACTACCGCGCCTGCGTCACCGGCAAGCCGGTCAATGGCGGCGGCATCCAGGGCCGGACCGAGGCGACGGGGCGCGGCGTGCAATACGCGCTGCGCGAGTTCTTCCGCCACCCCGAGGACGTGGCCGTGACGGGGCTGTCGGGCACGCTCGACGGCAAGCGCGTGGTGGTGCAGGGCCTCGGCAACGTGGGCTATCACGCGGCCAAGTTCCTCAGCGAGGAGGACGGCTGCAAGGTCACCGCGATCATCGAGCGCGACGGCGCGCTGATTTCCGAGGAGGGGCTCGACGTCGAGGCGGTGCATGCCTGGATCGCGCGGCACGGCGGCGTCGACGGCTACCCCGAGGGCAAGTATGTCCGCGACGGCTCGAAGGTGCTCGAACACGAATGCGACATCCTCGTGCCGGCGGCGATGGAAGGGGTCATCAACCTCGTGAATGCCGAGCGGATCAAGGCCCCGCTCGTCATCGAGGCCGCGAACGGCCCGGTGACCGCCGGGGCCGACGACATCCTGCGCCATAAGGGGACGGTCATCATTCCCGACATGTATGCCAACGCGGGTGGTGTGACGGTGTCCTATTTCGAATGGGTCAAGAATCTCAGCCATATCCGTTTCGGCCGGATCGGGCGGCGGCAGGAGGAGGCGCGCCACGAACTGATCGTCAAGGAGCTGGAACGGCTCAACCGCGGGATCGGCGACGCGTGGGAAATGTCGCCCGATTTCAAGCAGAAATACCTGCGCGGCGCGGGCGAACTGGAGCTGGTGCGCTCGGGCCTCGACGACACGATGCGCGCCGCCTACCAGTCGATGCGCGAGGTCTGGCGGGGCCGCGAGGACGTGACCGACCTGCGCACCGCCGCCTATCTCGTGTCGATCGCCCGGGTGGCCGAGAGCTATCGCGCGATGGGGCTGTGAGGCGCGCGTCGCGCATGGACCAGAAAATGGCGCGAAGCGGGGTGGCCGGTTCGCGCCCGTCCTGCTAGCCCTGTTGGCATGGGGCCGTGCCTGGCGGTCCATCGGAGAGGCGACATGCGATTTTCGGCGCTGCGGATACTGAAAGAAGGGCTCACCGGCAACAAGGGCTGGCAGGCCCACTGGCGCGACGCCGAGCCCAAACCGGCCTATGACGTGATCATCATCGGTGGCGGCGGGCACGGGCTCGCGACCGCCCATTACCTGGCCAAGCGGCACGGCATCACCAATGTCGCGGTGCTGGAGAAGGGATACCTCGGTGGCGGCAATATCGGGCGCAACACCACCATCGTGCGCGCCAATTACGGCCTGCCGGGCAATTCGGAATTCTACAGCCATTCGCTGAAGCTGTGGGAGGGGCTGGAACAGGACCTCAACTACAACGTGATGATGAGCCAGCGCGGTGTGCTCAACCTGTGCCATTCCGACGGCCAGCGCGACGCGTTCGCCCGGCGCGGCAACGCCATGCGCAACCAGGGCGACGACGCCGAACTGCTCGACCGCGAGGGCGTGCGCAAGCTGGTGCCGTTCCTCGATTTCGACAACGCGCGGTTCCCGGTTTATGGCGGGCTCTATCACGCGCGCGGCGGCACCGCGCGCCACGACGCGGTGGCCTGGGGCTTTGCCCGCTCTGCCAGCGACCGGGGTGTGGACCTGATCCAGAACTGCGCGGTGACGGGGATCGACATCGAGGGGGGGCGCGTGCGCGGCGTGCAGACCTCGCGCGGGGCGATCAAGGCCAAGAAGGTGGCGATCGTGGTGGCGGGCCGCTCATCCCAGGTGGCGGCGATGGCCGGGCTGCGCCTGCCGATCGAGAGCCACGTGTTGCAGGCCTTCGTCACCGAGGGGCTCAAGCCCTGCCTCGATCACGTGGTGACCTTCGGCATGGGGCATTTCTATATCAGCCAGTCCGACAAGGGCGGGCTGGTTTTCGGTGGCGATCTCGATTTCTATCCGTCCTATGCGGCGCGCGGCAACCTGCCGATGGCCGAGCACGTGATGGAGGCTGGGATGGCGATGGTGCCGATGATCGGGCAGGCGCGGGTGCTGCGAAGCTGGGGCGGGATCATGGACATGAGCCCCGATGGCAGCCCCGTCATCGACCGTGCGCCGGTGGACGGGCTCTATCTCAATTGTGGCTGGTGCTATGGCGGGTTCAAGGCGGTGCCGGGATCGGGCGATGCGCTTGCCCATCTCATCGCCACGGACAATCCGCACCCGGCGGCGACGCGGCTGCGCCTCGACCGGTTCGCCACGGGTGCTGGGCTGATGGACGAGGAAGCCACCGGCAGCCAGCACAACCTGCACTGAGGCGCGAGGGACGGGACGTGGGCATGAGTATTTTCGACAAGATGAAGGAGCGAGGCTCGTGAGGATACCCTGTCCGCTTTGCGGGATGCGCGATCTGCGCGAGTTCTCGGTGCGCGGCGCGGCGCTGCCCGAGCCGGAGGGCGCGGCGTGGAGCGCGGCGTGGGACGACTACCTCCACAACCGCGACAACCCGGCGGGCGAGAGCCGCGAGTTCTGGTATCACGGGCAGGGCTGCGGCGCGTGGCTGGTGGTCACGCGCGATACCGTGACCCACGAGATCGCCGATGTGGTGCTGGCGGGCGCGGAGGCCGGGGCATGAGGATCGACGGCAAGGGGCGCATCGACCGGACGCGGCGGGTGTCATTCTCGTTCGACGGGCACCGGCACACGGGCTTTTCCGGGGACACGCTGGCCTCGGCGCTGCTGGCCGACGGCGTCAGGGTGATGGGCCGGTCGTTCAAGTATCACCGCCCGCGCGGCGCGATGACCGCTGGCAGCGAGGAACCCAACGCGCTGGTCACGCTCGGCCTGGGCGCGGCGCAGGTGCCCAATTGCCGCGCCACCACGACCGAATTGCACGAGGGGCTGGTTGCGCGCAGCCAGAACCGCTGGCCGTCGCTCGGGTTCGATGTGCTGGCGGTCAACGACCTGATGGCGCCATTCTTCGGCGCGGGGTTCTACTACAAGACGTTCATGTGGCCACGCGCGTTCTGGGAAAAGGTCTACGAGCCCGCGATCCGCCGCGCCGCCGGTCTCGGTGCGCTGTCGGGACAGCCGGCCGAGGACCGATACGAGCGCGCCTATGCCCATTGCGACCTCTTGGTGATCGGCGGCGGGCCCGCCGGGCTGATGGCGGCGCTTGCGGCGGCGGAGGCGGGCGCCGACGTGATCCTCGCCGAGGAGGACGTGGCCCTCGGCGGTCGCCTGCTGGCCGAGACCGAGGAGGTCGACGGGCAGGATGGCGGCGACTGGGCGGCGGAGATGGCGGCGCGCCTCGGTGCCATGCCCAACGTGCGGATCATGACGCGCACGGCGGTGACCGGGGCCTATGACGGCGGCACCTTCGGCGCGCTGGAGCGGACCGCCCCCGATATCGAGGGTCGCCCGCACGCGCCCGCCGGTTGCTTCTGGCGGATCGCGGCGCGGCGCGCGGTGCTGGCGGCAGGCGCGCTTGAGCGGCCGGTGGCCTTCCCCAACAACGACCGCCCCGGCGTGATGATGGCGGGCGCGGTGCGCGCCTATCTCAATCGCTGGGGCGTGGCGGCGGGGCGCAGCGTGCTGGTCTTTGGCAACAACGACAGCGCCCACCGCACCGTGGCCGATTTGCAGGAGGCGGGGGTGCACGTTGCGGCCCTCGTGGATGCGCGGGCGCACGCCACCTGCGGCCATGACGTGGCCTTCTATCCCGGCGCGCAGGTCACCGGCACCGCCGGGCGGCGCGGGGTCGAGGCGGTGTGCATCGCCACCGCGCGCGGCGAGGAACGCATCGCCGCCGATACCGTCGCGGTCTCCGGCGGGTGGAACCCGACGGTGCACCTGGCCTGTCACACGGGCGCGCGGCCCGTCTGGGACGACCGGCTTGCCGCCTTCCTGCCGCCCGAGGGGGCGGTGCCTGGGATGCGCGTGGCGGGGGCTGCCGCCGGGCATTTCTCGACGCGCGCCTGCCTCAAGAGCGGGTTGGCCGAGGGGCGGCACGCGGCGAAAGACCTCGGCCTCAAGGCCCCCGCGACCGACCTACCCCCCGCCTCTGACGGCAGCTTTGACATCCTGCCGCTGTGGCAGGTGGAGGGGCGCGGGCGCGCGTGGCTCGATTTCCAGAACGATGTGACGGTCAAGGATGTCGAACTGGCCGCAAGGGAAAATTTCCGCTCGGTCGAGCACATGAAGCGCTACACCACGCAAGGGATGGCCCCCGACCAGGGCAAGAATTCCAACGTCGGCGCGCTCGCCGTGCTGGCCGAGGCGACCGGGCGGTCGATCCCCGCGACCGGCACCACCACCTTTCGCCCTCCTTTCGTGCCGGTGCCCATCGCGGCGATGGGCGCGGGCGGCAAGGGCAAGACATTCGCGCCCGAGCGATTCACTACCAGCCACGCGGGCACGATCCGGCGCGGCGCGCCGATGATAGAGGCGGGGCTGTGGTACCGGCCCAGCTATTTCCCCCGCAAGGGCGAGACCCATTGGCGGCAATCCTGCGACCGCGAGGTCATGATGGTGCGCGAGGCGGTGGGCGTGTGCGATGTCTCGACCCTGGGCAAGATCGACGTGCAGGGGCCAGACGCCGCGCAATTCCTCGATTTCCTCTATACCAACGCGATGTCCAAACTGGCGCCGGGCCGAGTGCGCTATGGCCTGATGCTGCGCGAGGACGGGCACGTCATGGATGACGGAACCTGCGCGCGGCTGGCCGAGGATCATTTCCTCGTCACCACCACCACCGCCGCCGCAGGCGCGGTGATGCGCCACGCGGATTTCGCAGGCCAGGTGTTGCGGCCCGGGTGGGACGCGCGCGCGGTGTCGGTGACCGAGCAATGGGCGCAGTTCGCCGTGGCGGGGCCGCGCGCGCGCGACGTGCTAGCCGATGTGCTCGACGATCAGGGCGCGCTCGACGACCTGCCCTTCATGGGCTGCGGCCCGGTCGCGGTGGGCGGCGTGGCGGCGCGGCTCTTCCGCATCTCGTTCTCGGGCGAGACGGGATACGAGATCGCGGTGCCCGCGCGGTTCGGCGCGTCGCTCTTCGAGGCTCTGGTGACGCGCGCAGAGAGCTTGGGCGGCGGTGCCTACGGGATGGAGGCGCTCAACGTGCTTCGCATCGAGAAGGGATTTATCACCCATGCCGAGATCCACGGGCGGGTGACGGCCTTTGACGTAGGCATGCAGGGGATGATGAGCCGCAAGAAGGATTTCATCGGCAAACCGGCGGCGAGCCGCGAGGGCCTGATGGACGAGGGACGCGAGCAATTGGTGGGCCTCAAACCCGTGGGCGCGGTCAAGGAATTGCTGCCCGGCTCGCATCTCTTTAACGAGGCGGCCGAGCCGGTGGCGGCAAACGATCAGGGCTATATCACCAGCGCCTGCTACTCGCCCACGCTGGGCCACGTGATCGGGCTGGGATTCCTCGCACGCGGGCGCGCCCGGATCGGAGAGCGGGTGCGCGCAGTGGACCACCTGCGCGGATCGGCGACGATCTGCGAGGTTTGCGCGCCCGGATGGGTCGATCCCGAAGGAGGACGGATGCGTGGTTGATCTGGTGGAGATGACCCCCTGCGCGGGGCTGGTGCCGGTGACGGCGGGCGCGCTGCGGCTGACGGAGGCGGCGCCGGGATGGGTGACCGTGCTGGCCCCCTACAAGGGACAGCAGGGCGCGCTGGGCCGGGCGCTGGCGCAGGCGCACGGCCTTGGCTGGCCCGAACCTGGAGAGGTGATCGCGGGCAAGAGCGGCGCGGTGCAGTGGTTCGGGCGCGATCTCGCGCTGCTCGTCGGGCCCGAGCCCGCCGCGGCGCTGGCCAAACATGCCGCGCTCACCGATCAGTCCGACGCCTGGGCGGTGCTGCGGATCGAGGGGCCGGGTGCCACGGCGGTGATGGCGCGGCTCACGCCGCTCGACCTGCGCGAGAGCGTCTTCGGCGTGGGGCGCACGGCGCGCACCGACGTGGCGCACATGGCCGGCGCGGTGACGCGGGCCGGGACGGACGCCTATGACATCATGGCGTTCCGGTCGATGGCGGCGAGCCTCGTGCACGAGGTGGCGATGGCGATGCGCCGGGTCGCGGCGCGCACGCAATAGGCGTGACACGGGCCGCATTGAGCGGGATCGCGCGCCGCCCTACAGCGTGTCGCTCAAAAGCGGCAACCGGTTCCGGGCTTCCCGGACCCTCTAGCGCATCGCGGCGGTGAGCAGGGCGAGGGCGGCACTGGCGTCCTCCTCGCGCCAGATTTCCTCGCCGAAGGCGAGAAAATCGCTGACCGGGGCGAGAGAGGCGACGGCGGCCGCGTCGAGCGCGCCCTCGGCCACCACCGGCAGCTCGATCATCTCCGACCACCATTCGAAGATTTCGCGCTCTGCCTGCGCGCCGCTGCCAAGCGCGGTCTGGCCCACCGGGCCGAAGGCGACGTAATCGGCCCCGGCCTCGCCCGCGCTCATCCCGTCATGGCGCGAGGTGCCGCAGAACGCCCCGACGATGGCGTCGGGCCCGAGGTCCTTTCGCGCCGCGCGCACCCCGCGCGCGCCGTCGGCGAGGTGCACCCCGTCGAGGCCGAGCCGCCCGACGAGGCCCACGTGCCGCTCGATCACCACCGCCACGTCGCGGGCGTGCGCCGCTTCGCGGCAGGCGTCCGCCGAGGAGGCCACGGTGTATTCGTCGCCGCTGGCCATCGCCACGCGCAGACAGGCCACGGGATGCGCGTCGAGCACGGCCTTGAGCCGGTCGGTGAACGGCGCGATCTCGAAGGCGGGGGGGGTGACGAGGTAGATCTGGGGATGCTCTGCGTCGGTCATCGGGCGGGCTCCGCTGTGGTCTGACGGCTCTCTTAGCGGGGAATTGCGGGCTTGGCCATGGTTCGAATTCGGCGCTGGCAAGCGGGCGGGCGCGTGCCTATTCTCGGGTGAAAGGACGAGAGGGGTGGTGCGTGGCGATTGCAGGGCTGGCCGAAGGGCTGACGCGGGGGATCGAAGGGTTTGGCGAGCGCGTCTCGGGCGCGCTGTTCGAGCCGGTGATCCGGCTGGGCGTGACCGGTCTCGCGCGGGCCGGAAAGACCGTGTTCATCACCTCGCTGGTGGCCAACCTGCTGGATCGCGGGCGCATGGGCGGCCTTGCGGCGTCGGGCGAGGGGCGCATCCTCGCGGCCTACCTGCAGCCACAGCCCGACGTCACGCTGCCGCGATTCGATTACGAGACGCATCTCGCCGCGCTCGCCGGCCCCGAGCCGCACTGGCCCCAAAGCACGCGCGCCGTCTCGGAATTGCGGCTGTCGCTCAGGGTGCGGCCCGCGGGCATGCTGGCAGGCTTGGCCGGGCCGCGCACCGTGCATCTCGACATCGTGGATTATCCCGGCGAGTGGCTGCTGGACCTCGCGCTCCTCGACAAGGACTATGCCGCCTGGTCGCGCGAGGCGCTGGCGCGCGCCGAGGCGCGCGCGGAGGGTGCGGCCTGGCGCAAGGCGCTGGCCGGTGTCGATCCGGCGGCGGCGTTCGACGAGGGGCAGGCGCAGGGCCTCGCGGCGGCGTTCACCGCCTACCTGCGTGCTGCGCGCGCCGCCGGGCACGCCGATTGCACGCCGGGGCGGTTCCTGCTTCCGGGCGATCTGGAGGGCGCGCCGGTGGTCACGTTTGCGCCGCTGCCCGAGGCAGAGGGCGCAGGGCGCGGCAGCCTCGCGGCACAGATGGCGCGCCGGTTCGAGGCCTACAAGCGCGAAGTGGTGCGCCCGTTCTTTCGCGCGCATTTCGCCCGGATCGACCGGCAGATCGTGCTGGTGGACCTGCTCGACGCGATCCATCGCGGCCCGGTGGCGGTCGAGGAGACGCGCCGCGCGATGGCCGAGATCCTCGGCACGTTCCGGCCCGGGCGCAATGCCTTTCTCACGCGGCTGTTGCAGGGGCGGCGGGTGGAGCGGCTGCTGTTTGCCGCGACCAAGGCCGACCACTTGCACCACGCGCAGCATTCGCGTCTCGCCGCGATCATGGAGGCGATGCTGCGAGAGGCGCGTGACCGGGCGCAATTCGCGGGCGCCGACGTGCGCAGTATGGCCATCGCTGCCTTGCGCGCCACGGTGGAGGAAACCCGCCGCCACGGTGGTGCGGAGGTGGAGTGCGTGCGCGGCCGGGTGCCCGAGGGCGGGCAGGCGGCGTTCCATCCCGGTGATCTGCCCGCCGATCCGGCGGCGATCCTGGCGCCCGCGCGGGCGGGGGCCGAGACCTGGCCCGACGGCGATTTCGGAACCATGCGCTTTGCGCCTGCGCGGCTGTCGCTGCGCGCGGGCGAGGGGCCGCCGCATATCCGGCTCGACCGCGCCGCGCAGTTCCTCTTCGGGGACCGGCTGTGAGGCTGGCGCGCGCGCATATCTGGCAGGTGCCGCGGCTGGCGGCGATCCTGTGGGCCTATACGCGGGGCACGCCCGGCCAGCCCTGCGCGCGCAGCCGGGTCGAGGATCTGCACCTGCTGTGGCGCGAGACGTGGCGCGGCCGGGTTCGGGTGGCGCGGGTGCGGGGCCGGATCGCGGGGTTCATCCTGCGCCGGGCCACGCGGGTGCACGCGCTGCACGTGGCCCCGGACATGCGCGGGCAGGGGGTGGGCCGCGCGCTCCTGTCCGACGCGCAGGCGCGGGCGGGCGTACTCGATCTGTGGGTGTTGGAGGCGAACCGGCGCGCACGCGCGTTCTACGTCCGGGCAGGCTTTGCCGAGGCGGCACAGGACCGGCGCGGCGGCGGCAATGACGAGGGCCTGCCGGATATCCGCATGGTCTGGCAACGCGGGGAGGCGCAGGCATGAGCAAGGGGCCGCTGCTGATCGACCTCGAGGGCGAGGAGGAGGCCGCGCCGGACCGCGCGCCGCCGGTGCCCGACGAGGCCGCCCCGCCCGAGGGCCGGGCGATGCGCGCGGCGATGGCCGGGCTGGCGCGGCAGCCCTCGTGGCTCATGCGCGCCTTCTGGGCGCTGGCGCTGGCGCTGCTGGGTGTGGTGGTGTCGGTGGCGGCGTGGGATTTCGCGGTCGCGCTGATGGACCGGTCGCCGCTGCTGGGCCGGGGTGTGGCCGTGCTGGGCGGGGCGCTTGCCTTGGTTGCGGTGCTGATCGCGATCCGCGAGGCGGCGGGCTTTGCCCGGCTCGGGCGACTCGACCGGCTGCGCGCCGGGGCCGAGGCGGCGCAGGCGGGGAACGATCTCGGCGCGGCGCGCGAGGTGGTCGCGCGGCTTCGGCGGCTCTACGCGGCCCGGACCGAGGCGGCCTGGGGTCTGGCACGGCTGGACGAGCGCGCGCACGAGCAGCTCGATGCCGAGGCGCTGCTGGCATTGGCCGAGGCCGAGGTGCTGGCGCCGCTCGACGCCGCCGCGCTGGCCGCGGTAGAGGCGGCGGCGCGGCAGGTGGCAACGGTCACCGCGCTGGTGCCGCTGGCACTCGCCGACGTGGTGGCGGCGCTGGTGGCCAACCTGCGCATGATCCGCGCCGTAGCCACCATCTATGGCGGGCGCACCGGCACGCTGGGAAGCTGGCGTCTGGCGCGCGCGGTGGTGGCGCACCTGGTGGCCACCGGCGCCGTGGCGGTGGGCGACGACATGATCGGCAGCGTCGCGGGCGGTGGCGTGCTGTCCAAGCTGTCGCGCCGCTTTGGCGAGGGGGTGGTCAACGGCGCGCTCACGGCGCGGGTCGGGCTGGCGGCGATAGAGCTGTGCCGCCCGCTGCCGCGCATCGCGGTGGCGCGCCCGACGGTGGGCGGCGTGGTGCGCCGCGCGCTGGCGGGCCTGTTCGCGCGCGGGGAGGGCTGAGCCATGGATTTCGAGGTGTTCGTTACGCTGGCCGCGCTGGGGGTGGTGGGGCTGGTGGTCATCGGTATCCCGGCGCTACTGGTCGGGCAGGCGCGGTTGCGCCGCCGGGTGGCGGCGCTGGAGGCGGCGCTGGCGGGCGGCGGCGTGCCGGAAGCGGCTGCCATGCCCGACGCGGCGCCCCCCGCCGGGACGGAGACCGAAGACGACGCCCCGCCCACGTCACCCGCGCCGGACGCGGCGGAGGTGGCGGAGGTGGCGGCCCCGAAACGCCCCGGCCTTGCCGCGCGGCTCGGGCGCTGGCTGCGGGGCAACTGGGCGGTGGCCGTGGCCGGGGTGTCGCTGGCGCTGGCGGGGCTGTTTCTCGTGCAATACGGGGTCGAACGGGGGCTGCTGACGCCTGCGATGCGGGTGCTGGCGGCGCTGGGGCTCGGCGCGGCGCTGGTGGTCGCGGGCGACCTGCTGCGGCGGCGGCACGGCGATGCGGCGGCGGTGCCCTCGGGGCTGGCGGGCGCCGGGTTGATCGTGCTGTTCGCGGGCGTGCTGGCGGCGCGGGCGCTTTACGGGCTGATCGACCCGGGCGCGGCGCTGGCCGGGCTGGTGGCGGTGGCGGCGCTCGCCGTGGTGCTGGGCTGGTTCCACGGCCCGGTGCTGAGCGCGCTGGGCCTATTGGGCGCGGGCGCGGCGCCGTTCCTCGTCGGCGGCGAGAGTGCCGCCGCGTGGCTCTTCTACCCGTATTTCGCGCTGCTGGCCGTGGTCGGGCTGGCGGTGGATGCCGCGCGGGACTGGCGCTGGCTGTCCTGGCTGGCGCTGGCGGTCGCCGTCGCGGGCGCAATGCTGCTTTATCTCGGCGGCGTGGCGGCGGAGCATTTTCTCGGCTTCTGGGCGCTGGTGGTGCTGGCGGCGGTGCTGGTGCCCGGGGCATACCCGGTGCCGCGCCATCCCGCACCGTCGCTCGGACAGCGGCTGGTGGCAGGGGGCGGCGCGTGGCCGGGCCTGACGGTGCTGATTGCCGCCGTCGCGGTGGCGCTGGCGAGCGGTGCCGCGCTGCTGGTGGCGGCAGAGGCCGAGACGGAGGCGCTGACATGGCTGGCGCTGGGGCTGCTGGCGGGGATGGCGGCGGCGCTGACCCTTGGCACGCGGGCCGCGCCCGGCATCGCCGACCTGCCCGCCCTGCCGGTGGCGGCGGCGCTGGCGCTGGTGGCGCTCGATGGCGAACGGGGCAGGCCGCTCGTGTCGGCGTTCCACGCCGCGCGCCTGCCCGAGGCCCCGGCGCCGATCGCCGCGACGGTCCTGATGGCGGCGGGCGCGGTGCTGTCGCTGCTGCTGGCCACGCGGATGCGCGGCGCGGCGGGGGCCGCACCGGCGATCCTGTGGGCGCTTGGCGCGGCGCTGGCCGGGCCGGGCGTGGCGCTGGTACTGGAACTGTCGTGGCAGCCGGGGGCGATGCTGGGCGGCTATCCTTGGGCGCTGCACATCATGGGCATGGCGGCGCTGATGGTGGCGCTGGCGGCGCGGGCTGCGCCGCGCACGCCCGAACCACGCCTGGTGGCGGCGATCTTCGCGGGCGCGGCGCTCACGCTCATCGCGCTGGCGCTCTTCGTGGTGCTGAGCAAGGCGGCGCTGACGCTGGCGCTGGCGGTGATGGTGCTGGCCACGGCGCTCATCGACCGGCGGTTCGACCTCGCCTTGCTGGGGCTGTTCGCGCAGACGGGCGTGGCGGTGATCGGCTACCGGCTGGTGGTCGATCCCGGCATCGACTGGGCGGTCGACGAGGCCGGGCGCGGCGACGTGGCGCTGGCGCATCTGGGGCCGCTGGTGCTGCTGGCCGCGGCCTGGTGGCAGTTGGGCGCGCGGGGTCGTGAGGTGACGCGCGGTGTGGTCGAAAGCGCGATCTGGACCGTCGCGGCGATCCTGCTGAGCGTGGTGCTGATGCGGGTGCTGGGCACCGTCGGGGCGATGGGCCATGCCGGGCTGGGCCTGATGGCCACGGTGTGGCTGTCGGTGGCGCTGGCGCAGCTCTGGCGGCTGCGCGGGGCGGGCGCGGCGCTCAGGGCGCTACGCACCGCGCTGGCGGTCGTCACCGGGACGGTTGCGGTGGCGCTGCTGGTCGCGCAGGCCGTGCTGACCAATCCGCTCACCCCGTTCATGTGGCGGCGCGAAGAGGTGCTGGGACCGCCAATCCTCGACAGCCTCGCCGCCGCCTACCTGCCGGTGGCGCTGGTCCTCGCGGTGGCGGCGTGGCGGATGGATCACCTGCCGCGCTTGCTGTGCCGGGGCTTCGCCGTCGCGGCCTCGGGCTACGCGGCCTGGTACGGCGCGCTGGAAATCCGCAGGCTGTGGCAGGGGCGCGACCTGAGCGTGCCGGGGGTGTTGGAGGGCGAACTCTACACCTATACCGTGGCGCTGATGGCGGTGGCGCTGGCGCTGCTGGCACTGGCGGTGCTGAAGCGCTCCGAGGGCTTGCGGCGGATCGCGATGGCGGGGGTCGCGCTCACCGTGGCCAAGGTGTTCGTCATCGACATGAGCGGGCTCGCCGGCCTGTGGCGGGTGGCGGCGTTTCTCGGTCTCGGCCTGTCACTGGCCGCGCTTGCCTGGATCAACGCGCGGATCATCAAGCGGATGGGATGCGACCCCTGAGCCGCGACCGCGGCGGGGCCGACAAGCCGGCCCCGCGTCCCTGTCCGGTCATTCGGCCGGGGCGGTTGTTCCGCCGGTGATGCTCTCGGGGGCCGGTGCCTGTGCGGGGGTAGGTGCCTGGGCGGGCGGCGCTGAGATGCTGCTCAGGACCACGATCCCGCCGATGACCACCACGATCAGCAGCAGGGCAATCAGCCCGCCGCGTCCGCTATTGCCGCGCGGGGGCGCGTTATAAGGGTCTGCGGTGTTGTAGACATGGCGTCGCAGGTCGTCGTTGGGGTTGGGCGTATACATGGTGCCTCCTTTCCGGACCCCGATGGTAGGTCCCGGTGCGCGGGTTGCAAAAGAGGCCGGCATGCCTGCCGCGATTCCCGGCAAGAGCGTGCCGGTCTGCCCGTCACGATCCGGCGTTTTCTTGCCATCGGCTGTTTTCAGCCGGGTGCGGGCGTGCGTTCCGGCGGCTTTCTGCCCCTGTCAGCGCAGCTTGGGCACACCGCCGGGATGGGTCTCGCGGTCGACCACGGCGGCGCGCATGGAGCGGCCGATGCGGTGCGCGAGGGCCGACCACGCGGCGGCCTGCTCGGGGCGCAGCTCGCGGGCGAGCACGCTGTCGAAGAGCGCCAGCCATGTCGAGAACATCCCCGGCTGCACGTTGCCCGCGCCCACATGGGCGGCGATGGGGCTGCCGTCATAGCCGCGCTCGTGCAGGATGGTGTTGGCCCAGAAATCGGCCACTTTCGCCTCGTGCGCGGGCCAGTCGGTGACGTGGGCCGCGAATACCGGCCCGAGGCCCGGATGCGCGCGCACCGCGGCATAAAACGTTGTGACCACCCGCTCGATCTCGGGCCGGGTGATGTCAAAGCGTGGGGGCAGGGCGGTGGTCATGCCTCGTAAATGCGCCGCTGGGCCGCGCGAGGCAAGGGGGGATGGCGGCGGGCGAAATCCCGAAAGGATTTCGTCACGCTTTCTTTTCAAGAAAGCGAGGGCCGCGCCTCTGGACGCTTGCCGGGTGCGCGCCTATAAGGCGGGCCATGATGACATGCGCAGCGATCGTCATTCGAATTACATGCCCGGCGCTCTGACCCTGACGAGCCGCCGGGATCACAGGCGTTCGAGCCATCGCGCCGCCCCCCACCCGCAGAATTCCAACACCCAGTGACAAAGGACGTCACCCATGTGTTCTGACACGCCCGATTACCCCGATTACAAAGCCACCCTGAACCTGCCGCAAACCGATTTCCCGATGCGCGCGGGCCTGCCCAAGCGCGAGCCCGAATGGCTCGCCCGGTGGGAAGAGATCGGCATCTATGACCGCCTGCGCGAGCGCGCACAGGGGAGGCAGCCCTTTACCCTGCATGACGGCCCCCCCTACGCCAACGGGCACCTGCATATCGGCCACGCGCTGAACAAGATCCTCAAGGACATGGTGGTGCGCTCGCAGCAGATGATGGGCCGCGACGCGCGCTACATCCCCGGCTGGGACTGCCACGGCCTGCCCATCGAGTGGAAGATCGAGGAACAGTACCGCGCGCGAGGTTTGGACAAGGACAAGGTCGATACCGTCGATTTCCGGCAGGAATGCCGCAAGTTCGCCGAAGGCTGGATCGACGTGCAGCGGGATGAGTTCAAGCGGCTCGGCATCACCGGCAAATGGGACAAGCCCTACCTCACCATGGATTTCCGCGCCGAGCGGATCATCGCGGAGGAATTCCAGAAGTTTCTCATGTCGGGCGTGCTCTACCAGGGCTCCAAGCCGGTGATGTGGTCACCCATCGAGAAGACCGCGCTCGCCGAGGCGGAGGTGGAGTACCACGACAAGGAGAGTTTCACGGTCTGGGTGAAATTTGCCGTGGCAAGGGTTTGGGACAAGGATGATTACATCGAGAAAGTTCTGCAAAGTGAGCGCGGAAAAGTGCATCGCTCAACTCCGACAAAAGACTTTGAGGCAGGTGACGTCAGGGTAAACACTGGACCCACTCAAGCACTTGAAGAAGAATTGCGGCGCGACCCACGAGACTTGCTTGGTGCCCATGTCGTCATCTGGACCACCACCCCCTGGACGATCCCATCCAACAAGGCTGTCGTCTATGGTGAGGACATCGCTTACGGCCTCTACGAAGTGACCGGCACGCCCGGCGAATGCTGGGCCGATGTGGGCGACCGCTTCATCCTCGCCGACAAGCTCGCCGGCGATGTGATGGCCCGCGCGCGGCTGGAGGAGGACATGTATACCCGCCTCCGTGACGTCACGGCCGAGGAGCTGTCGGGCCTCTCGCTGCAACACCCGCTGGCGGGGGCCGAAGGCTCCAACGGCGTATGGGACGACCCCCGCGATTTCCGCGCCGCCGACTTCGTCACCGACGAGGAGGGCACCGGCTTCGTCCATTGCGCGCCCTCCCACGGGATGGAGGAATACGAGCTCTATCGCGGCCTCGGCATGCTCGATCAGGTCATCACCTATAACGTGCTCGACGACGGCTCCTTCCGCCCCGATCTGCCGTTCTTCGGCGGCACCCATATACTTGATCGCAAAGGGAAAGAGGGCAATGCCAACAAGGCCGTGATCGACAAGCTCGCCTCCGTCGGTGGCCTGCTCGCGCGTGGCAAGATCAAGCACAGCTACCCGCATAGCTGGCGCTCCAAGGCGCCGGTGATCTACCGCAACACGCCGCAATGGTTCGCCGCCATCGACCGGCCCGTGGGCGACGGGCAGGACGAGTATGGCACCACCATCCGCGAGCGCGCGCTGCGCTCGATTGACGAGCTGGTGACGTGGACGCCGAAAACCGGCCGCAACCGCCTCTATTCCATGATCGAGGGGCGGCCCGACTGGGTGCTCTCGCGTCAGCGGGCATGGGGCGTGCCGCTCACGTGTTTCGTGAAGAAAGGTGCGCAACCCACGGATCCGGAATACCTTTTGCGCAATGCCGAGGTGAATGCCCGCATCCTCGACGCCTTTGAGTCGGAGGGCGCGGATGCCTGGTACAAGGATGGCGCGAAAGAGCGGTTCCTCGACGGAATCGTCGATCCCGCAGACTGGGACAAGGTCGACGACATCCTCGACGTCTGGTTCGACAGCGGCTCCACCCACGCCTTCGTGCTGCGCGACCGCGAGGACGGGTCAGAGGACGGCATGGCCGATCTCTACCTCGAAGGCACCGATCAGCATCGCGGCTGGTTCCATTCCTCGATGTTGCAGGCCTGCGGCACCATCGGCCACGCGCCCTATCGCGGTGTGCTGACCCACGGCTTCACGCTGGACGAGAAGGGCAACAAGATGTCCAAATCGCTCGGCAATACCGTGGCGCCCGAGGACGTGACGAAGCAGTACGGCGCGGATATCCTGCGGCTGTGGGTGGCGCAGGCGGATTATACCGCCGACCTGCGGATCGGGCCGGAAATCCTCAAGGGCGTGGCCGACAGCTATCGCCGGTTGCGCAACACGATGCGCTTCATGCTCGGCGCCCTGAGCCATTTCACCGAAGCAGACCGGGTGGAGCCCTCGGAAATGCCAGAGCTGGAGCGCTGGATGCTGCACCGGCTGGCCGAGCTGGATAAAAAGGTGAAGAAAGGCTATGATGCCTATGATTTCCAAGGGGTTTTCCAGCAGGTGTTCAACTTCTGCACCCTCGATCTGAGCGCCTTCTACTTCGACATCCGCAAGGATGTGCTCTATTGCGACGGCGACACCGCGCGCCGCCGGGCGGCGCGGACGGTGATGGACCTGCTGTTTCACCGGCTGACCACCTGGCTCGCGCCGGTGATGGTGTTCACGATGGAGGACGTGTGGCTGTCGCGCTTCCCCGGCGAGGGCGACAGCGTGCACCTGCACGACATGCCCGACACGCCCGCCGACTGGCTCGACGAGGCGTTGGCGGCGAAATGGGCCAATGTGCGGCGCGCGCGGCGGGTGGTGACGGCGGCGCTGGAGGTGCAGCGCGCCGACAAGGTGATCGGCGCCAGCCTCGAGGCCGCGCCGGTGGTGCATGTGCGCGATGCCGAGACGCTCAAGGCGCTGAAGTCGGTGAATTTCGCCGATATCTGCATCACCTCGGATATCGTGCTGACCGCCGATCCGCGCCCGGCAGAGGCGTTCCGCATGCCCGAGGTCGACGATATCGGCGTGGTGTTCGAGCGCGCGGGCGGCGAGAAATGCCAACGCTGCTGGAAGATCCTGCCGGACGTGGGCCGCCACACCCATCCCGGCACCTGCAAGCGCTGTTCCGAGGCGCTGGGCTAGGGCGCGAGGAACGAGGCCGGTTAATCCCGCAGTCGCGCCACGGCGCGGCTGCGGCGCACGGGCTGTCAGGCGTCGAGCTTGTCGCCCAGGCGCCAGAGCATGTCGATGCAGTGCTGCAACTGGTCGAGCGAGATGAACTCGTCGGGCTTGTGCGCCTGCTCGATTGATCCCGGCCCGCACACCACCGCCGAGGTGCCGTAGTTCTGGAACAGCCCCGCCTCGGTCCCGAAGGGGACGAGTTCGGGCGCCTCGGCACCGGTCAGCTCCATCACGATGTCGCGCGCCTCGTTTATCTCGGCGGGTTCGAGCCCGTCCACCTCGCCGATCGTCTCGGTGGTGATGTTGGCATCGGGAAAGATCGCCTGCATCCGCGGCAGCAGCATCTCCTCGCAATAGCGCCGCAGGTCGTCCTTGACGAAGTCGGCATCCGCGCGCTGCACGGGGCGCATTTCCCATTCCACCGCGGCGTTCGAGGCAATCACGTTATGCGCCACGCCGCCCTTGATCGAGCCGGTGTTGATCGTGCTCCAGGGCGGATCGAAACGGCTGCCCGCGGGGGCGCGGGCGCGCAGCGCCTCGGCCAGTTCCAGCAGGCGGTTGACGTAGCGCACCGCGTATTCCACCGCGTTCACCCCCCGTTCGGGTGCCGAGCCGTGCCCGGCCTGCCCGTAGAACCGGGTGGTGTATTCGTAGCAGCCCTTGTGCCCCTCGATCACCCGCATCGAGGTGGGTTCGCCGATGATGGCGACACCGGGGCGGATGCCGCGGGCGCTCAGGCTCTCGATCAGCGCCTGCCCGCCAAGACAGCCCACCTCCTCGTCATAGGTAAACGCGAGGTGGAGCGGCCGCGAGAGGGCCCGCTTCGCAAGCAACGGGGCCATCGAGACGGCGGTGGCGATGAAGCCCTTCATGTCGCAGGTGCCGCGCCCGTAGAGCCGCCCGTCATGCTCGATCAGGTCGAACGGGTCCGAGGCCCAGTCCTGTTCGGCCACCGGCACCACGTCGGAATGACCCGACAGCACGATGCCGCCATCCGCTTCGGGGCCGAACGTGGCAAAGAGGTTGGCCTTGTGGCCGATCTCGTCGTGAAAGATATCGACGCGCGCCCCGCACGATTCCAGCCGGTGGCCGAGATAGGCGATCATGTCGAGATTGCTCACCTCCGAGATGGTCGGAAAGGCGACAAGCTCGCGCAGGAGGGCGACGGTATCGGCAAGCTGGGTGCTCAAGGGGGCCTCGGTGCTGGTCTGTGATGCAAACCGTGCCAGAGTGAGAGCCTCTTCGCCCGGCGTCAAGCCCCTGTGATGGGGGAAGAAAACGACGATCGGGTGCGGCTGTGGCGCGCATGCCGCGCGCGGGCCTTAAGCTTGCCGGATTTCGGCGCTAGGGTGGTGCGGTGAGGCAGGGACGCGAATGGATGCGGTTACGTGCGAGAATGGGGGCAGGGACGGCGCGCGGGGGCAAGCCATGACCGCCGTGCGCCGCCGCCATGTCTTCTACATCCCCGGCTACGACCCGATTCCGCCGCGCCGCTACCGAGAGCTTTATCGCAAGCAGGCGGCGGCGCAGGCGCAGGTTTCGGGCCACGAGATCGCGCTGCGGCCCGCCATCGGCAAGGACCGGTTCGGCTGGGGCGTCGACGCCCGGATCGAGGGGGCCCGGACCGATGCCGGGATCGAGGTGTTGGTCTGGTCCGACATCGTCAAGAACAGCATGGACCAGGGCAAGGCCGGCACCTATCTGCAACTCGTCCGCACGGCGGCCATCTACATCGGCACCGGGGCGCTCTGGCGGCTGATGCGGCTGCGCAAGGGGCCGGTCATCGCGGCGCTCTACCCCGTGGGTTTCCTGCTCGCGCAGCTTGGGCTGGCACTCCTCGCCGCGTGGGGGCTGGGGCGCGTGCTGGCGGTCCTGCACCCCTGGGCCGCGTGGGGCGGGCTGGTGGCGGTGCCGGTGGTGCTAGAGACGTTCCGGCGCCTGGATGGCCGGTTCTTTGCCTATTACCTGATGCATGACTACGCCTGGTCGGCGCGGTGGCTCGGGGCAAACCCGCCAGAGCTGGAAACCCGGATGGCGGAGTTCGGCGATGCGATCGCACAGGCCCTGAAGGGCGGGTGCGACGAGGTGCTGGTGGTGGGCCATTCCTCGGGCGCGCATCTGGCGGTGTCGGTGCTCGCCGACCTGATCCGCGAAGGCCGCGTGCCCGCGACCGGCCCGGCGCTGTCGTTGCTGAGCCTCGGACAGGTGGTGCCGATGGTGTCCTTCCTGCCGCGAGCATGGCGGCTGCGCGCCGACCTCGCCTATCTGAGCACGCGAGACGAGCTGTTCTGGCTCGACGTGACGGCGCCGGGGGATGGCTGTGCATTCGCGCTTTGCGACCCGGTGGCGGTGACCGGCGTGGCACCGGAGGGAAAGCGCTGGCCGCTGGTCATCTCGGCGGCGTTCACGCAGACGCTCAGCCCGGCGCGCTGGCGCAGCCTTCGCTGGCGCTTCTTCCGGCTGCATTTCCAGTATCTCTGCGCCTTCGACCGCCCCGGCGATTACGATTACTTCGCGATCACCGCCGGGCCGCAGACGCTGGCCGCGCGATTTGCCGGGCGCGCACCGTCGCCCGCGCGGATCGAACGGGCCACGTCCGGCTATCGGAGCGTGGCGCCATGATCCCGCCCAAGCCACCCGCACGGTCGGACCGCGTATCGCTCTGGCGCTACCTGCGGCTGTTTCGCGCCGATATCCTCTCGGCGCAGCCCGCGCGGCTCTACCGGGCGTGGATGGCCGAGTTCCGCACGCCGTTCTTTCGCTCGTACCTGTGCAACGAGCCCGCCCTCGTCGATCTGGTGCTGCGCGAGCGGCCCGGCGATTTCCCCAAATCCGGCCGGGTGAGCGAGGGGCTGCGCCCGCTCCTGGGGCAGTCGGTCTTTGTCACCAACGGCGAGACATGGAAGCGGCAGCGGCGCATTATCGACCCCGCCTTCGAGGGTGGGCGGCTACGCGACACGTTCCCGGCGATGGTGGCCGCGGGGCAGGGGGCGGTGGCGCGGCTGGCAGGGCTGGCGGATGGCAGCCCGGTGGAGGTCGAGGCGCAGACCAGCCACGCGGCGGCGGACGTGATATTCCGCACGCTCTTCTCGATCCCGATCGAGAACGCGACGGCGGCGCGGGTCTTCGAGGAATTCAAGGCGCATCAGCGCACGCAGCCGGTGCTCAACCTCGCGGCCTTCATCCCGCTGCCGCGCTGGTTCCCGCGCTTTCACCGGCGCGAGACGCGGGCCACGGCGCGGCGGATCAGGGGCCTGATCGAGCGGCTGACGGCGGCGCGGATGGACGAGATCACGGCAGGGACCGCGCCGGATGACCTCGCCACCAAGATCATGACGACCGCCGACCCCGAGACCGGAGAGCGGTTTACCACCGCGGAAATGGTCGATCAGGTGGCGATCTTCTTCCTCGCCGGGCACGAGACCAGCGCCTCGGCGCTCGCCTGGGCGCTCTACCTGCTGGCGCTCTATCCCGAGTGGCAGGACAAGGTGGCCGCCGAGGCGGCAGAGGTGATGGGTGACCGCGCCCCGGAGTTTGCCGACATGGGGCGGCTGCGGGTGGCGCGCGACGTGTTCCGCGAGACGCTGCGCCTCTACCCGCCGGTGCCGATGATGGTGCGCGAGGCGACCCGCCCCGAGCGGTTTCGCGGCCGCGATGTGCCCCCCGGCGCGCAGGTGGTGCTGAGCCCGTGGCACCTCCACCGCCACGAGCGGCTGTGGGAGCGGCCCGACGAATTCGACCCCGCGCGTTTTGCCGCCGCGAACGGGCGCGAGTGTTTGCGCCGGGCCTATATCCCCTTTTCCGCCGGCAGCCGGGTCTGCACCGGGGCCGGGTTCGCCATGATCGAGGGGCCGCTTCTGCTGGCGATGCTGGTGCGTGCCTTCCGGTTCGCGCCGGTAGAGGGGCGCCCCGCCATGCCGGTCGCGCATCTGACGGTGCGCGGGCGCGACGGGATATGGCTGCGGATGACGCCGCGCGGGTGATTCCCGGGCCTGTGATCCGGCAACCAACGCGGGGCGCAGGGGTCGAAAGAGACGCGAGCACGTCGATTCCACGCATGGGAGCGAAGCCCTGAAGGCCCCTGTTCAGCCCCGCTTCCCCCGGCGCAGCACCGCCTTGAACGTCCTGCGAAAAAAAATCTGAAACTCTTCGCCTGCCCGCTGCGTGCCTCCCCGTGACCTCCGGCCAAGAAGGTCGGGGGCATGGCAACCAACCGAGGAGACACGACATGACACGCACCAGGATTCTTGCCGCCACCGGCGCGCTTGCATTCACGGCAACCGTGGCGCTGGCCGGGATGGATAACCCGATGGTCGGCGGCGCGCCGATGTACGCCGACAAGAACATCATCGAGAACGCGGTGAACTCCGCCGATCACGAGACCCTCGTCGCCGCCGTCAAGGCCGCCGGTCTTGTCGAGACGCTCTCGGGCGAGGGGCCCTTCACCGTCTTCGCACCCACCGATGACGCCTTCGGGATGCTGCGCGACGGCGCGGTCGAGGCGCTGCTGGAACCGGAGGCCAAGAAGCAGCTCACGCAGATCCTCACCTGCCACGTGGTCGGTGCCGACGCGATGGCCAATGCGATCAAGGGCATGATCGACGATGACGGCGGCATGCACATCGTGCCCACCCTTGGCGGCTGCGAGCTTCAGGCGACCTACTCGGGCGACAAGATCATGCTCGAGGACGAGCGCGGGCGCACCATCAACGTCACCATCGCCGACGTGAAGCAATCGAACGGCGTGATCCACGTGGTCGACAGGGTGATCCTGCCGCCCAAGCCGTAAGAGGCGCGGTTCGGGTATGGGTCGTTACCCCGGCGGGGCGGCGCAGCGCGCCGCCTCGCTTCACTGTTCCGCTTCGGCCAGATCGGCCAGCGTCCCGGCGTCGAGAATGCGCACGGTGCCGCGCTCCAGCGCCACGATCCCCCGCCGCGCCAGCGCGTCGAGGCGGCGCGAAACCACCTCGCGCGCCGACCCGATCATCACCGCGATCTCGGCATGCGTGGCCCGCAGCCGCCCCTCCTCGGCGCGCGCCAGCAGGCATTGCGCCAGCCGCGTCTCGATCCGTTGAAACGCCACCCGGTCCAGCAGGTGCATCATGGATTGCAGCCGCTCGGCAAAGGCGGCAAAGACGAATCCGCGAAAGCCCGGATCGTCGTCCATCAGCCGCAGAAAGGTCTCGCGCGGCACCAGCACGATCTCGGCGGGCGTGCGCGCCACTGCCTCGCCGGAATAGTCCTCGCCGCCCATCAGGCCCAGCGTGGACTGAACGCAGCTTTGCCCCGGGGTCACCTCGTAGAGCAGGATCTCGCGCCCCGACAGCCCGGTGAGATAGACCTCGACCCGCCCCCGGAGCACGATGACGAAACCCTTGACCGTCTCGCCCGGGCGAAACAGCACCGTGCCCTCGGGCACCTCCATAGGGGAGAGCGCGTCGAGCGCCGCCGCTGCCGCCGCGCCGAGCGGCGGCAGCCCCGTCGCCCGCGCGCGCCAGCCCATCAACCGCGTCCGCGCTTCTCGAACCGGGGCAGCATGGCCGAGAAATCGCGGCCCTTGCCGTCCTCGTCCTCGACGAACCGTGCGTAAAGATCACAGGCCGCGCGGCCCATCGGCGTGTCGGCATCCACCGCCTCGGCCGCCTGCTGCGACAACCGCAGGTCCTTGAGCATCAGGTCGGCGGCAAAGCCGGGGGTATAGTCATTGTCGGCGGGCGACTTGGGGCCGATACCCGGCGCCGGGCAATAGGTGTTCATCGACCACGAGGAACCCGACGAGGTCGAGACCACGTCGAACATCGCCTGCCGGTCGAGGCCGAGCTTGTCGGCCAGGGCAAACGCCTCACAGGTGGCGATCATGGTGGCACCCAGGATCATGTTGTTGCATATCTTGGCCGCCTGCCCATTACCAGAAGGGCCACAATGAACCGCCTTTTGCCCCATGATGTCAAATAGTTCTCTGGCGATGTTAAAGCCCGTCTCGTCACCGCCCACCATGAAGGTGAGCGTGCCGCCCGCCGCGCCGCCGACACCACCCGACACCGGCGCATCGAGCGCCGACAGCCCCGCCGCCTGCGCCTTCTCGGCCACGTCGCGCGCGCTCGCGACATCCACGGTCGAGCAGTCGAGCAGCACCGCGCCCTTGTCCATCGCCGGGATCACCTCGTCCGCGACGCGGCGCAGGATGTCGCCATTGGGCAGCATGGTGATCACAACCTCCGCCCCCCGCGCCGCCTCTGCCGCGCTTGCGGCCATGTCTACGCCCTCGACGCTGACCTCGGCCATGTCAAAGCCCGTCACCGCATGCCCGGCCTTTGCCAGGTTGGCGGCCATCGGCGCGCCCATGTTGCCCAGCCCGATGAATCCGATCTTCATGTCTCTGCCTCCTCCTCCAGTATCAGCGCATCCGGCCCCAGCGGCATCAGCATCTGCGACACCGCATAGCCCGGCAGGGCGTCAAGCCCGTGTTTCCATTGCGGGTTCCGGTCCCTGTCGATGATCGCGGCGCGAATCCCTTCCAGGAAATCGCCCGTTTCCATCGCCCGATAGGTGAACCGGTATTCCAGGCCCAGCGCGCGCCCGATATCCGCGCCGGACCCGCGCAGCCGGTGGATCATCTCGACCGCACAGGCCATCGACAGCGGCGAGCCGCGCCCTATCGCCTTCAGCGCGCCGCTCGCGAAATCGCCGTCGCTTGCGCGCAGGGAGTTTAGGATGTCGTGCAACCCCTCGCCGCCGAAATGCGCGTCGATCTCGGCCTGCTGCGCCCGCAAATCGCCCTCCGGCGGGGTCTCGGCGTAGCCGTCGATCACGCCTGGATCGCCGCTCTCGATGAGCGCCGCGCGCATCTCGTCCCACTTCAACTTCGGGATGTAACTATCTGCAAAACCGCAATATATCGCGTCATCCGGCCCCATTCGCGTGCCGGTCACCCCAAGGTATTCGCCCGAGCGCCCCGGCGCCCGCGCCAGCAGCAGAGAGCCGCCCACATCCGGCACCAGCCCAATGCCGCATTCCGGCATGGCCACCTGCGTGCTGTCGCAGACCACCCGGTGCGACCCGTGGCACGAAATCCCCACGCCGCCGCCCATGACAAATCCCTGCATCAGCGCCACGTAGGGTTTCGGATAGCGCGCGATCTTGGCATTCAACCGGTACTCATCGGCCCAGAATCGCCGCCCATAGGCGAAATCCCCGGCGCGGCCCGTGTCATAGAGCTGTTGAATGTCGCCGCCCGCGCAGAATGCCTTGTCGCCCTCCGCGTCGATCAGCACCAGCGCCACCTCCGGGTCGTCGCGCCACGCGTCGAGCGCCGCCTCGATGGCCGTGCACATCTCGTAGCTCATCGCGTTGAGCGCCTTGGGCCGTGTCAGCGTGATCCGCCCCGCGCGCCCTTCCTTGTGGATATGGATATCGTCTCTCATTGGTCCGCCAGCATCTGCCGCGCCACGATCAGGCGCATGATCTCGTTGGTGCCCTCCAGGATCTCGTGCACGCGCAGGTCACGCACCAGCTTCTCGATCCCGTAATCGGCCAGGTAGCCATAGCCGCCATGCAGTTGCAGGCACTGGTTCACGATGCGGCTGCCCGCCTCGGTCACGAACTTCTTGGCCATCGCGCAGAACTTCGTCGCATCGGGCGCGCCGGTGTCGAGCTTCCACGCCGCCTGCCGCAGGAATGTGCGCGCGGCCTGCAATTCGATCTCCATGTCGGCCAGCCGGAATTGAAGCGCCTGGAACTCGCTGATCGGCTTGCCGAACGCCTTGCGCTCGGCCATGTAGCCCAGCGTCATGTCGATCGCCTGCTGTGCCGCGCCCAGCGAACAGGCGGCGATGTTGAGCCGCCCGCCATCCAGCCCATTCATCGCGTAACTGAAACCTTTGCCCTCTTCACCCACCAGGTTCGCGGCGGAAATGTTGCAGTTGTCAAACTGCACCTGCCGCGTTGGCTGGCTGCGCCAGCCCATCTTGTCTTCCAGTCCGCCATAGCTGAGGCCCGGCGTGCCGTCCTCGACATAGACGGTCGAGATACCCTTGGGGCCGTCGCCGCCGGTGCGTACCATCACCACGTAGGCGTCCGAATATCCGCCCCCCGAGATGAACGCCTTGGTGCCGTTGAGTGCATACCCCTCGTTCGTCCGCTCCGCGCGGGTCTTCAATGCCGCGGCATCCGAGCCCGATCCCGGCTCGGTCAGGCAGTACGAGAGCACCGTCTCCATCGTCATGGCGCGGGGCAGAACCCGCGCCTTGATCTCGTCCGATCCGAACTTGTCGATCATCTTGGCGCACATGTTGTGGATCGACAGGAACGCGGCGACCGAGGGGCAGGCCATGCTCAGCGCTTCGAACACCAGCGTCGCATCCAGCCGGCCCAACCCCGATCCGCCCGATTCCTCGCTCACGTAGAGCCCGCCGAAGCCGAGCGCCGCGATCTCGGGCCACAGCTCCTTGGGAATGGTGCCCTCGCGCTCCCAGACGCGGGCGTGGGGCGCGATCCGGTCCTGCCCGAAGGCGTGGGCCATGTCGAATATGGCGGTCTGTTCCTCTGTGAGGGCGAAATCCATCACCGGCTCCTGTTCGCTGAAATGAACGGTTGTTTAATTAACAACTATTGCAGAACTGTTGCAAGGCACAACGCCTCCGAACCGGATGTGACAATAGAAAACGCCCCGAGGGGTAACCCGGGGCGCTGATAGTTTGCAAGGGCCGCGCGGTCACAGCAAGAGCACCTGTGTGCCGACCTGCGCCATGCCGAAAAGCTCTTCGATATGCCGGTTGTAGAGGCCGATGCAGCCCGAGGAGGACTGTCGCCCGATCTTGCGGGTGTCATGGGTGCCGTGCACCAGATAGGCGGGCCAGCCGAGATAGAGCGCATGGGTGCCCAGCGGGTTGCCCGGGCCGGGCGGCATGTAGGCGGGCAGCGTGGGGTCGCGCTCGCGCATGGATTGGGTAGGTGTCCAGTCGGGGCCGATGCGCTTGCGCACGATCCGTGTATAGCCGCGCCGCGTCAGATCCTCGGTCATCGGCACCGAGGAGGGGTAGAGCGCATAGGTCTCGTCATCCGGTCCCCAGTAATGCACCGCACGGCTGTCGATATCGGCGAGCAGGCAGCCCTGACCGAGACTGTCGAAATGATCGCGCCAGTCGCGGGTGACAAAGGCCGAGACGTTGCGGCGGTTCACGGTGTTTTCGGCACGCAGCAGGCCCGGCGTGGCCAGGGCGGCGAGGCCGGTGGTGATGGCGGTGCGGCGGGTGAATTTCAGTGTCACTGTACTCGGTCCCCTTGATTGGACGATTCGAACCAATATAGGGACGACGGCCGCAGATATGTAGGGGCGGGGCCTGCGCAACTCGCCCGCTCACAGGCCCGCTCACAGGATTGTCATCGACGCTGGCTCACAGGTCGGCGTGGTATTCCTCGATCAGGTGGCGGACCACCGCGCGCAACGCCTCCTTCTCGTCCGCGCCCCCCTCGCGCGCCGCGCGGGCCACGGCACGCTGGCGCTCGGCGCTGGTGCCGCCCGCCACCATGTCGCGCAGCCGCGTCACCTCCGGCAGCGACGAGAAGAACTCGGCATCCTCGGCCACCAGCTCAATCATCTCTGCTGCCAGTTCCTCCATCGGCACGATCTCGCCGCGCCCGAGGTCGATCAGCCCCTCGGTGGTGCCATAGCGCTGCGCGCGCCAGCGGTTCTCGCTCACCAGGAAGGCGTCGTAGATGCGCCAGCGCTGGTTGCGAATGGCCAGCCGCCACAGCATCCGCGCGATCGCCTGCGTGAGCGCGGCAAGGGTGAGCGTATCCTCCAGCCGGGGCTGCACGTCGCAGATGCGCGATTCCAGGGTGGGAAAGCGCGACGAGGGGCGCAAATCCCACCAGATTTTCGACGCATCCTCGATCACCCCCATGTCCACCAGTACCTGCACCGACCGCTCGAAACTGCCAAAGCTCTCCATCCGCGGCGGCAGCCCGGTGCGCGGCAGGTTGTCGAACACGGTCAGGCGATAGCTCGCCAGCCCCGTATCCTGCCCCTGCCAATAGGGTGAGGACGCGCTCAGCGCCAAGAGGTGCGGCAGGAAATAGCTCATCTGGTTCATCAGGTCGATGCGCCGGTCGGGCGGCTCGATGCCGACATGCACATGCATCCCGCAAATCAGCATCCGCCGCACCACCCCCGCCAGATCGTGCTGCAAGTCGTTATAGCGCTGCTTGTCGGTATGGGTCTGGCTGCGCCAGTCGGCCAACGGATGGCACGACGCGGCGATAGGGGCGAGGTTGTGGGCGCGGGCATGGTGCGCCACGGTGCTGCGCAGGCGCTTCAGGTCTTCGCGCGCCTCGGCGATGGTCTTGCACACCCGGCTGCCGATCTCGATCTGGCAATTGAGGAATTCGGGGCTGACCTGGTCCTCCAGCTCGCTCTTGCACGCCTCCATCAACCCCTCGGGCGCGTTGGCCAGCGCGAGACTGTCGAGATCGACGAGCAGGTATTCTTCCTCGACGCCGATGGTGAAATCCGGGTGCGTGATCGCCATGCCCTGCCTCCCCTGTCCCTTCCCGCCAGAAAACACCGGGGGAAGGGGCGCTGCCAAGGGAAAAGCATTGGGCGCCGCGGTTTCTTCGTCGTGAAAACACCCCGGGAGGTGCGGAAGGCAGGCTCCTTTTTCAAGGCGCGGGGGGCACCGTCACGGTGCCCCCCGCCGAACCTCCCGGTTCACCGCCTGAACCTACAGGTTCGGGCGGCCTGTCTCAGTCCATCGCCTTGAAGTTGAACTCGCCGCCATCCTTGATCCCCGACGGCCAGCGCGACGTGACGGTCTTGGTGCGGGTGTAGAACTTGAACGCGTCAGGCCCGTGCTGGTTGAGATCGCCAAAGCCCGATTTCTTCCATCCACCGAATGTGTGGTAGGCCAGCGGCACCGGGATCGGCACGTTGATACCCACCATTCCGATGTTGATTCTATTGGCAAAATCGCGGGCGGCATCGCCGTCGCGGGTAAAGATCGCGGTGCCGTTGCCGTATTCGTGGTCCATCGCCAGCTTCAGGGCCTCCTCGTAGCTGCCCGCGCGCACAGTGGTCAGCACGGGCCCGAAAATCTCCTGCCGGTAGATGTCCATCTCCGGCGTCACCCGGTCAAACAGGTGCGGCCCCACGAAGAACCCGTCCTCATACCCCTGCAATTTGAAGCCCCGCCCATCGACAACCAATTGAGCTCCTTGAGAAATTCCGCTCTCGACCAGCCCGAGGATGCGCGCCTTGGCCTCCGCCGTCACGACGGGGCCGTAATCCACGTCGTTGCCCGCGGTCCAGGGTCCGACCTTGAGTTTTTCAATGCGCGGTACCAGCTTTTCGATCAGCCGGTCGGCAGTCTCGTCACCCACCGGCACGGCCACCGAGATCGCCATGCAGCGCTCGCCCGCCGCGCCATAGCCCGCGCCAATGAGCGCGTCGGCGGCTTGGTCCATGTCGGCATCTGGCATGACGATCATGTGGTTCTTGGCCCCGCCAAAGCATTGAACACGCTTGCCATTCGAGCAGCCGCGGCCGTAGATATACTCGGCGATCGGGGTCGACCCGACGAAGCCGATGGACTGGATCACCGGGTCGTCGATGATCGCGTCCACCGCCACCTTGTCGCCGTTCACCACCTGCAAGAGCCCCTTGGGCAGCCCTGCTTCCTCCATCAGTTCCGCCAGCATCAAGGGCACCGAGGGGTCGCGCTCGCTTGGTTTCAGGATAAAGGCGTTGCCGCAGGCGAGCGCCGGCGCGAACATCCACATCGGGATCATCGCCGGGAAGTTGAACGGCGTTATTCCTGCTGTAACTCCAAGGGGTTGGCGCATGGAATACATGTCGATGCCGGGCCCGGCGCTGTCGGTGAACTCGCCCTTGAGCATCTGCGGCGCACCGATGCAGTATTCCACCACTTCGAGCCCGCGTTGCACGTCGCCCTTGGCGTCCGGGAAGGTCTTGCCATGCTCGGCGCTCAGCGCTTCGGCGAGCTTGTCCATGTCGCGGTTGAGCAGCCGCACGAATTCCATCATCACCCGCGCGCGTCGCTGCGGGTTGGTGGCGGCCCATTTGGGCTGCGCGGCCTGCGCGGCGGCCACGGCCTGCGCCATCTCTTCGGGACTGGCGAGTGGGCAACGGGCCTGCACTTCGCCGGTGGCGGGGTTGAACACGTCCGAGAAGCGCCCCGAGGCGCCCTTCACATGCTGGCCGTTGATGTAGTGGGTAAGCTCTTTCATCGTCATCTCCTCCTGAAATGCGCGTTGGCATCAAGGTAGCCTTGCAAAACTCACCGCAAAAGGGGCAAGTTTCCAATACCGATTTGCATTATTGCAAAGGAGACGCGCCCGTGACGCCGCATTGGGACGACATGCGCATTTTTCTGGCGGTGGCGCGCGCCGAGAGCCTGTCGGGGGCGGGGCGGGTGCTGCGGATCGATCCGGCCACCGTGGGGCGGCGGGTGGCGCGGCTCGAGGAGGCGCTCGGCGCCCCGCTCTTTGCCAAGTCGCCCACCGGTTACGCACTGAGCGAGGCGGGGGCGCGGCTCATGGAGCACGCGATCCGCGCCGAGCAGGCGATGGAGGCCGCCGCCCATGACGTGGCCGGGCAGGCGGGGGGGCTTGCCGGGCAGATTAGGATCGGTGCGCCCGATGGCTGCGCCAATTTCGTGCTGCCGCAGGTTTGTACCGAGATCGCCGCCGAAAACCCGGACCTCGAAATCCAGATCGTCGCGCTGCCGCGGGTGTTCAACCTCACCCGGCGCGAGGCCGACATGGTGATCGCGGTGAGCCCGCCCACGGCTGGACGGCTTTCGGTGCAGAAGGTCACCGATTACCACCTGCACCTCGCGGCGACCGCGCGCTACCTGCGCCGACACTCGGCGATCGCGCGGCTCGAGGATCTGCGCGCGCATCGGATCGTGGGCTACATCCCCGACATGATCTTCGATCGCGAACTCGATTACCTCAGCGAGGCGGGGATCGACCGGGTGGATCTCGCCTCCAACTCGGTCTCGGTGCAGCTTAACCTCGTCGCGAGAGGCGGCGGGATCGGCGTGCTGCACGATTTCTCCCTGCCCTGGCTGCGCGGCGCGCGGCGCGTGCTGCCCGATCT
Source organism: Roseovarius nitratireducens (assembly GCF_002925845.1). Classification (GTDB taxonomy): domain Bacteria; phylum Pseudomonadota; class Alphaproteobacteria; order Rhodobacterales; family Rhodobacteraceae; genus Roseovarius; species Roseovarius nitratireducens. Next base: position 283,458 of record NZ_PDNI01000058.1, read on the forward strand.
CTTCACGCTCACCCGCAGCTTCTACCTCGTGCGCCACGCCGACGACCGGCGGCTGGAACGACAAAACCGCTTTGCCGCGGCGCTTGTCGAGGGGATGCGCGCCGAGGTGGCGCGGCTCGAGGCGCAGGCTTGACAGGAATATTGTTGTGGCTCACGCTTCGTTCACGCAATTTTCATTTCGGAGGGCATCGCGATGCTGGTCCAGCAGATTCTCAAGTCCAAGGGCGATGACGGGGTCATCACCGTCACGCCCGACACGCCGATCGCGGAGGCCGCCAGTATCCTGGCCGAGCGCCGGATCGGCGGGCTGGTCGTGTCCGCCGATGGCGAGGCTGCCGACGGCATCCTGTCGGAGCGCGACATCGTTCGCGCACTGGCGGTGCGCGGCGCGAGCTGCCTGACCGAGACGGTGAGCGAGATGATGACGCGCAACCCGGTCTGCTGCGCCAGGCAGGACACCTCGGACGCGGTGCTCGCGCGGATGACCGATGGCCGCTTCCGCCACATGCCGGTGGTCGAAGAGGGCAAGCTCGTGGGGATCGTCACGATCGGCGACGTGGTCAAGGCGCGGCTCGACGAATTGTCGCTGGAAAAGACGGCGCTTGAAGGGATGATAATGGGCTATTGAGGGGGTTGCATTCGGCGGCGCAATATCGTTGCGTGCCGCGACACCGCAACAACGGAGCGGCCAGATGCGCATCGCCCTCTATCCCGGCACCTTCGATCCGATCACGCTGGGGCATATCGACATCATTCGCCGCGCCGCCATGCTGGTAGATCGCCTGGTGATCGGGGTGGCGATAAACCGGGACAAGGGCCCGCTCTTCTCGCTGGAGGAGCGCGTCACGATGATCGAGGCGGAATGCGTCAAGCTCACCGAGCAGACCGGCACCGAGATCGTCGCCCATCCGTTCGACAACCTGCTGATCGACTGCGCCCATGACGTGGGCGCGCAGCTCATCGTGCGCGGCTTGCGGGCGGTGGCGGATTTCGAATACGAGTTCCAGATGGTGGGTATGAACCGGACGCTCGACAATACGGTAGAGACGGTGTTTCTGATGGCCGACGCGGGCCACCAGGCGATCGCGTCCAAGCTGGTCAAGGAGATCGCGCGGCTAAACGGCGACGTGTCAAAATTCGTCACGGCCCCGGTGCGCGATGCTCTGATCGCGAAATTCGCCTGAGAGCGGCGGCGGCTACTTACCCCGCGCGCCGCCCCATCTCGGCGGCCACGTCGAGCATCCGGTTGGAAAAGCCCCACTCGTTGTCATACCACGCCAGCACCCGGCAGAAATTGCCATCCATTACCCGCGTCTGATCGGTGGCAAATATGGCGCTCATCGGGTTGTGGTTGAAATCCGACGACACCAGTTCGCGGCCCGTCACGTCGAGCACGCCCTTGAGCGCCCCTTGCGCTGCTTCGGCGATGGTGGAGTTGATCTCTTCCACGCTCGTTGCGCGCCCTGCCTCGAACGTCAGGTCCACCGCGCTCACGTTGGGTGTGGGCACGCGGATCGCCGTGCCATCGAGGCGTCCGTCGAGTTCGGGCAGCACCAGCCCCACGGCGCGCGCAGCACCCGTGGTCGTCGGGATGATGTTGAGCGCCGCGCCACGTGCGCGGTAGAGATCCTTGTGCATCCGGTCGAGCGTCGGCTGATCGCCGGTATAGCTGTGCACCGTTGTCATGAAGCCGCGTTTGATGCCGAGGCTCTCGTGAAGCACTTTTGCCACCGGCGCGAGGCAGTTGGTGGTGCAAGAACCGTTCGAGACGACGATATCCTCCGGCGTCAGGCTGGCATGGTTGACGCCGTAGACCACGGTCCGGTCCGCCCCCTTGGAGGGGGCGGAGACGAGCACGCGGCGTGCGCCGTTCTTCAGGTGCCGTGCGGCGGCGTCTCGGTCGGTGAAGATGCCGGTGCATTCCAGCACGATATCGATATCGGACCAATCGAGCGACTCGGGATCGCGCTCGGCGCTGACGCGGATCGGGCCGGCTCCTGCGTCAATCGTGTTGCCCGCGACGGTGACGGGGCCGGGAAAGCGGCCATGGATGCTATCGAATTCGAGCAGGTGGGCATTGGTCTCGACCGGGCCGAGATCGTTGATTGCCGCGATCTCGATATCCGTGTGCCCTGATTCCATCAACGCGCGCAGCACGTTGCGCCCGATCCGGCCAAAGCCGTTGATGGCCAGTCTGAGTGCCATGATCGTTCCTCCGGGTGTTTGATAGCGCTAACAATCATTTGCGAAGATAAACGAAAACGTACTCCTGTCAAGCGCGCGTCATTCGAACTCTGTCAGCGCCAGAATGCAAGGTATTCGATCAGGTCGATTAACTTGCGCGCCAGGAACAGCAGGCCGGCGTGGTCGTTGCGCTGCACGTCATAAGCCACCGCCGCGACGATCAGCAGAACCAGCGCGATGGCGATGCGGTTGGTCATCGGGATGTCCCTGGCGAAATGATCCCGCCGGGTATGCCCGACGGGACGCAATCGCGCAAGCGTCGCGGGCTTATTGCAACCGCCCCATCGCCACGGCCACGTCGGCCATGCGGCACGAGAATCCCCATTCGTTGTCGTACCACGCCAGCACCCGCACCAGGCGCTTGCCCGTCACCCTGGTCTGGTCGGGGGCGAAGATCGAGCTCTCCTCGGTGTGGTTGAAATCGACCGAGACCTTGGGCTCGGGGTCGTAGCCGAGCACGCCCGCCATCGGCCCCGCGGCGGCCTCGGCAACCACGGCGTTCACGTCCGCCGCGGTCACGTCCTTCTGTGCCACGAAGGTCAGGTCCACCGCCGACACATTGGGCGTTGGCACCCGGATGGCCGAGCCGTCGAGCCGCCCGGCGAGATCGGGCAGCACCTCGCCCAGCGCCTTGGCCGCGCCGGTGGAGGTGGGAATCATCGACATTGCTGCGGCGCGGGCGCGGTAGAGGTCCTTGTGGCGGCGGTCATGGGTGGGCTGATCGCCGGTATAGGCGTGGATCGTGGTCATGATGCCGCTCTCGATGCCGATGCCCTCGTGCAGCACCTTGGCCAGCGGCGCAAGGCAGTTGGTGGTGCAAGAGCCGTTCGAGATCATCCGCTCGCCCGGCTGCAACAGCCCGTCATTGACGCCGTAGACAACGGTGCGGTCCACGTTCTTGCCTGGTGCCGACAAGAGCACCTTGCGCGCGCCGCGCTCCAGATGGGTCTTGGCGGTCAGCCCGTCGTTGAACTTGCCGGTGCATTCCATCACCACGTCCACGCCTTCCCAGTCGAGCGCAGTCATGTCGTAGGTGGAAAACATCTCGATCGGGCCGCGCCCGAGGTCCATCGTGTTGCCCTCGACGGTGATCGGGTGGGGAAAGCGGCCATGCACGCTGTCATAGCGCATCAGGTGCGCAGCCGTCTCCAGCGGACCGGTGGCGTTTACCTTCACGACCTTGATGTCGTTGCGCAGGCTTTCGGAAATATGCGCCAGGGTGGCGCGGCCGATCCGGCCGAAGCCGTTGATGCCGACGGTGATGGTCATTGGGCTCTCCTGATCCGGGACTTGGCTGCGGTATAAACGCAGGCGTCGGTCCCGAAAACCCGGAAAAAGGAAATTTTCAGCGGCAAGTCAGGATGTTAGCGTTAACTGCTAGCGCAAATTTCTGCCTGTTGGCGCAAACGCAATGCGGTGGCGCTAACGGTCCGACGCGATGGCACGGGCCACCAGGTCGGGCACCGCGGGGGCAAGGCCCAGGGGTGCGAGCCGAAGCCCGGAAAAATCCGCCTTGTCGAGCGCTTCGGGAATGTCATCCGTGACATGCCCCCCGGCGGCGGCAAAGAACGGCAGGCACAGGCTCCGCTCGCCCATGCCGGTGGCGGCATCGACGAGGTAGGGCGGCTCCTCGACAAAGCCCACGCTGATCTCTGCCAGCGCGATGTGGTGGGCGAGCGCCGCGGCAAAGGCGCGGGTGTCGCGGGCCGAATTAGGGCTGCGGCCAGAACCGTGCGCGGCGAGAAACAGCCGCGTCTCGCCGGGGCTCCACCCGGCGCGGGCGATCTGGTCGCCGATCAGGTCGGCGGCGAGGCCGGGCAGGTCCGGCGAAACGCCCAAGGGGCGCAGCACGCGCGCCCCCGGTGCATTGCCGAGCCGGTTGCGCAGGTTCTCGCCGGTGAACCAGCCCTCGGTCATGAACATCGGATAGACGACCGGCGCCGGGCCCGCCACTGCCAAGGCCGCGTCGAGTGCGCCGGGCTTGGCCAGCGTGGCCGTGCCCACGTGCCAGCCGGGCAGGGCGCGCGCCACGCGGGTGCCAAAGCGTGCGAGGTCGCGTTCCGCCGGATCCGGATCGGAGGGCTGGCCGTGGCTGACGATCAGGGCGCTTCTGGTCTCGGTCATCCGTTGCTCCTGGCGTGACGTGGGCGGCTCAGCCCGCCGCACAGGAAATGCAGCGCGTTGTGCCGGGGTCAAGTTCGAGCCGCGCCGGCGCGATTTCCTCGCCACAGTCCTCGCAATAGCCGAATTCGCCCTCGTCGACCCGGTCGAGCGCGGCGCGCAGGCGGCGCCGCTCGACGTCGCGGCGGGCATGGGTGGCGCGCGCCATGGCCTGCGATTGCAATGCGTCCTGACGGCTCAGCCGCCCGATGGCCTGCTGGTCGAGCGTGACCGTGGCCTGCCCTTCGCGTCCGCGCGCGTCCTCCTCGTCGATCTCGGCGAGCCGCGCGGTGATGCGGGCGCGAAAGCGGGCGCGCTCGGTGTCATTCATAACGGTGATCCTCGGCAACAGCCCTTTGCATTTTACCTGCCCTGCCTATCTGTTATGATCGTACCGATCCAGAGGAGCATGTCCCGTGGCGCATACAAAAACCAAACTGGCCGAGTTCGATCCCGTCTGGGCGCGCATCGCCCGCGAGGCCGAGGCGGCCATCGCCGACGAGCCGCTGATGGGTGGCCTCATTCATTCCAGCGTGCTGCATCACGGCAGCTTTGAGTCGGCGCTGGCCTATCGCATCTCGCTCAAGCTCGCCTCCGCCGAGATGCCCGAACAGATACTGCGCGAGATCTGCGACAAGGCGCTGGGCGCGGATGACAGCATCGGGCTCGCTGCACGCGCCGATATCGTGGCCGTCAACGACCGTGACCCGGCCTGTGACCGGTTCCTGCTGCCCTTGCTGTTCTTCAAGGGGTTCCAGGCGATCCAAGCTTACCGCATCGCGCATTGGCTCTGGGGGCAGGGGCGGCGCGATCTTGCGCGGTTCTTTCAGATGCGCTGCTCGGAGGTGTTCGGCGTCGATATCCATCCCGCGGCACGGATCGGCAAGGGCATCATGATCGACCACGCCCATTCGATCGTCATCGGCGAGACGGCGGTGGTGGGCGACAATGTGTCGATGCTGCATTCGGTGACATTGGGCGGCACCGGCAAGGAAGAAGAAGACCGCCACCCCAAGATCGGCAACGGCGTGCTGATCGGCGCGGGCGCCAAGGTTCTGGGCAATATCCGCGTCGGCGATTGCAGCCGCGTGGCCGCCGGATCGGTGGTTTTGCAGGAGGTGCCGCCGTGCAAGACCGTGGCGGGCGTGCCCGCGCGAATTGTCGGCGAGGCGGGCTGCGATCAGCCCTCGGTGAGCATGGATCAGCTTCTGGGCGTGCGCGGCTCGGAGGAAGACGCTGACGCGTCCTAGTCACCCGGAGCGTCCTGCTCGGGTCCGTTTGGACGCGCTGCGAAATTGGGCACGATACCCCCAACGGAAGTGAGGGTATCGGGTCACCCTCAGGCCAGGCCCGAGGATGGCATGTTCATGTCACTTTCGGTCGATCGGGCAGGTCGATATCCCGAACATCGAGTAGAGCGGGCAGGACGACATCAGCCCTGTGGCCAGCGGAATGATTCCGATGAGGTAGAGCCAGCTATAGGCCCCGCCGCTGTTGAAAAAGAACCCGGCCAGGAGCGCGAGGCCAAGGATGATGCGCAGCGCGCGGTCGATCGTTCCGACATTTTTCTTGAGCATGGTGTCGCCTTCGTGGTTGGAGGCGCGCGATCAGCGCCTGTTTACGATAGTGATTATCGCCCCGATCGCCGGGCGCGGTCTGTGATCTGGTCACATAAGACACGCGGTTGCCCCGGCTCACTTAAAGTTGCGGCTGTCCTTTAGCTGGTCCCAGGCCCAGACCACCTGCTGCAACTGCTCTTCCTGGCTTCGGTCGCCGCCGTTGATGTCGGGGTGCAGCACCTTGATGAGCGACTTGTAGGCCTTGCGCAGGTCCGCCTTGGACCAGTCGTCGCCCGCCTCCAGGATTTCCAGTGCGCGGCGTTCGGTCGGCGGCAGCTTGCGCTTGCCGGTCTGCTTGCGGCCCGGGTTGCGGGTGGCGTTCTCGCCCAGCACCTGGTGCGGGTCCTCGATGCCGAGCCGGGCCCATGCGCGCGCCTCGGGGTCCGACAGGCGCTTGGTCTCGCGCTCCCAGACCTTGTCGCGCGACATCTGTGCGTTGAGCTCGGCCTCGGTGGTGCTTTCGAAGAAATTCCACTTGAGATTGTACTCGCGCACATGCTGCTGGCAGAACCAGTAGTAGTCGTCGAGCACGTCCGGGGACTTGGGCGCGCGGTAGAGCCCCGCCTCGTCGCAACCCTCGTGCTCGCACACGCGGGTCGAGGTCTCCGAGGCGCCGGACATGGCTCGCCGCCCGCGCGGCTTCTTGCGCTTGGCCGAGGAAACGGACAGATCGAAGCCGAAGGGATCAGTCTTGGACATGCGCGAACCTTTCCGAGTCAGGGCGCAGAGTGTATGCCAAAACGCGCGGATTAGAAGGGGGGAGCGGCAAAAAAACGCGTGGCGTCACTGCGACGGCCAAATCGCTGCGCGCCGCGCAGATGCCGGGCAGGGTGCTGATTGCAAAGGGTTTCGTTCTGCGCTCAGCCGTCGGGACGATCGGGGACCAAAGAACGCGCCACGTCCTCGGCTACGAATTCTTCGGGTGTCTCTGGCTCGGGCGGGGCCGCGGGCGCGAGACTGCGTTCGAACACGAGCACCGAGCGGTAGACCGTCGTCGTCGATGCCAGGCCATGACGCTCCTCGCTGGGCAGGATGTCACTGCGCAGGTAGCGCCAGCCGTCGCGCGCCATTTCGTTGAGGATGTCCTCGATGCCAAGTGCAAAGCGGCCTTCGGGGGTCTTGACACCCGGGGCCTTGCGCCCGCGCGTCGGCGCGGGCAGGACGCGGTATTCATGCCCGGTCACGGCGCCGGTCATGGGGCTGTGGCGGCGGCCCGGATCACTTGGCCCCCGGGCCGATAATCATGATCATCTGCCGGCCCTCCATCTTGGGCATATTCTCGATCCGGCCCACGCCCTCGACATCGCCCGCGATGCGTTCGAGAAGGTCGCGCCCGAGGTTCTGGTGCGCCATCTCTCGCCCGCGAAAGCGCAGCGTGATCTTGACCTTGTCGCCGCCTTCGAGGAATTTCAGCACGTTGCGCATCTTGACCTCGTAATCGTGGGTGTCGGTCCCGGGACGAAACTTGACCTCCTTGACCTCGATGGTCTTCTGCTTCTTGCGCGCCTCGGCTTCGCGTTTCTGCTGCTCGTACTTGAATTTGCCGAAATCCATGATCTTGCAGACCGGCGGCGTCGCGTTGGGTGAGATTTCCACGAGGTCGAGTCCGACCTCTTCGGCCATCTCGATCGCCCTTGCGGGCGAGACAACGCCGACATTCTCTCCGTCAGCGCCAATGAGGCGGATTTCTTCGGCGCGGATGCGGTCGTTTACGCGGGGGCCGGTATCGCGCGTCGGAGGCGCGTTGTGAGGTCTGCGGGCTATGGCTTTGGTCCTTTTGTCGTTGCGTTCGTATGATGGATTTGGCCGTGGAAGGTAAACGGGGGAGCGGCAGCTTTCAAGCGGCAAAATCCGGCCAATGGGGGCGCGCGGCACGGTTTTTCCCCTTGAGGTGCCGGGGCGATGCCCTCATCTGTGATACAAGGACAAATTGGGGGCCGCGGCACCGGCGGCGGGCCGCAGTCATATCTGGGAGTTGGCGATGAAGAACCTTGTATGGATCGTGGTGGCCGTTGTCGTTCTCGGCGGTGGATACCTCCTGATAACCGGCAAATCGGTAACCGAGGTGGTCGAGGAGGTCTCGCAGGGCGAGATCGACGCGCCCGAGGCGCTGGAAGAGGCCAAGACGGCCGCCGGTGAGGCGGCCGACACCGTGACCGAGGCTGCGCAGGAGGCAGCAGAGGCCGCCGGGGACGCCGCGGGCGCGGCGGTCGAGGCCGCTGAGGAAGCGGCGAGCGACGCAGCCGAGGCGGTAACCGAGACCGCGACCGACACCGTTGATGCCGCGGAAGACGCGGTAACCGGTGCGGCGGGCGATCCCGCCGCCGACGCCGTGCCGGAAGACTCCACCGAGAGCCTGCCGGAGGCGCAGGATGCGGGCACGGCGCCCGACGCGCTCACCGCCGAGGGGTTCGACCTGGAGCGCGCCCTGAGCCTCATCGAGGGGGCCGATCTCGGAGCGATGCAGGAAAACCTGCTGATCGAGGGGATCAAGGCGGCGCAGGACAATCCCGACCTGCTCCGTAGCGCGCTTGAAGCAGCGCGCGAGGCGCTCGGCTACTGAGCCTTCCCTGACATGAATAAACCCGCGCAAGGCGTTGTTCTTGCGCGGGTTTTTGCGTTTCAGGTTGCGTCGACTCAGTCGAGGAATGCCTTTTCCACCACGTATTCCTTGGGTTCTGAATTGGCGCCCTCGCGCAGCCCGTAATCCTCGAGCATCTTCTTGATCTCGAGGTTGAAGGCGAGGTTGCCGCAGACCATCGCGCGGTCGGTTCCGGGCTCGAGCGGTTTCACGCCGAGATCATCGAACACCTCGCCCGCGCGCATCAGGTCGGTGATGCGGCCCACCTTGGGGCTCTCCTCGCGCGTCGTGGTGGGGTAATAGCGCAGCTTGTCGGCAAAGCCTTCACCGATCAGTTCCTCCAGCATCTCGTCGCTGCGGATGCTCTCGATCAGTTCGCGCCCATAGGTCAATTCGCCCACCTCGCGGCAGGTATGGGTGAGAATCACCTCCTCGTAATCGGTATAGGTCTGCGGGTCGCGCAGCAGCGAGGCGAAGGGCGCGATGCCGGTGCCGGTGGCAAACAGCCACAGCCGCTTGCCCGGCAGGAGCGCGTCATGCACCAGCGTGCCCACCGGCTTGGGCCGCAGGATGATCTCGTCGCCCGGCTCGATATGTTGCAGCCGCGAAGTGAGCGGGCCGTCCTGCACCTTGATCGAGTAGAATTCCAGCTCGTCATCCCAGGACGGCGAGGCGATGGAATAGGCGCGCAGGAGCGGCTTCTCGCGGCCCGTCTTCTCGTCCTTCTGCATCAGCCCGATCATCACGAACTCGCCGGAGCGAAAGCGCAGGGAGGCAGGCCGTGTCACACGAAAGGCGAACAACCGGTCGGTGTAATGCCGAACCGAGGTCACGGTCTGCGCGTCGGGCAGGGTCGGGGCCTTGGGGGCCTTGGCGGCGGTGGTCTGGGTCACTGGGCTCATCTCGGTCATGGTTCAATCTGCCGGTGCGTCTAAACCGACATCCTCTTCTAATCTTTGACCTAGGTCAGGTGAAGGCGATATTCAGCCCCGCAGCCGCGATTGATAGTCATGCGCCTGCCAGTTGGCGCGGAACTGCCACTGATCCTGCGGCTGACGGGCGGCGATCTCGTCGCTGATCTCGACCTCGTCAAAGCCCGAACGCCGCGCCATCGCGTATTGATCGGCGATCACATGGCCACCGGCGCGCAGCCGCCCCTTGTAGCCCATGAGCCGCAGCCGCCGCGCGATGCTAAAGCCGCGCCCGTCGGCGAAGGAGGAGAAGTTCACGCGGATGAGCGGCGTGTCGCGGAGCCGTCCGGCGAGTTCCATCGGGTCGGCGCTCGCGGGCAGATTGATGCCCACGCCGGGGCGGGCATCCTCGAGCGCCACGATGGGCGCGGTCCAGTCATCGGGGCCAAAGCCCCGGTCGGTGACGATGGTGCTCATGCGGAGACTCCTTTGCGAATGACGCGGCCATCCACGATGTGGATGCCGCACTCGGACTTGTCGTGGTCGCGCCAGCGGCCTGCGCGCGGGTCTTCTCCCGCGCTGACGGGGGTGGTGCAGGGCATGCAGCCGATGGACGGGTAGCCACGCGCCACCAGCGGGTGCCGGGGCAGGCGGTTTTCTTCCATGTAGGTCTGGACGTCCTCGCGTGCCCAGTGGGCCAGCGGGTTGACCTTGATGCGCCCGGTACCCTCTTCGATCTCGAAAAACTCGAGCGCCGCGCGCGTGCCCGCCTGGTAGCGCTTGCGCCCGGTGATCCAGCCGTCGAAGCCGTCGAGCGCACGCAGGAGCGGCCGTGTCTTGCGCAGCGCGCAGCAGGCGTCGGGATCGCGCCGGTGCAGGGTGGAGTCGGGGTCGGTCTGCGCAAGGTCGCCCGCCCCGGGGCTGATGATACGCAGATCGCGCAAGGCCAGCCGCTCGGCCAGCTCTTGCTGGTAGACCAGCGTCTCGGCGAACAGCATCTCCGTGTCGATGAAGATCACCGGCGTCGCCGGGCGCGTCACCGCCACCATGTGCAGCAGCACCACCGACTCGGCGCCAAAGCTCGACACCAGCGCCAGCCGCCCCGCCTCGGGATCGGCGAGCGCGTGGGCGAGCACCGAGCTTGCCGAATGGTGGCGATAGCGCGCGTTGAGCGCGGCCACCCGGTCTGTCAGCTCACTCTGCGGCATGGGCGCGGGCCTCGTGATCGTAGAGCGCGGATTTGAACGGGGCCATCCCGAGCCGGGTATAGGCCTGCAGGAATGTCTCGTCGGGCCCCTCGCGCAGGTCGAGATAGGCGAGGATCAACCGCTCCACCGCCGGCACGATCTCGTCATAGGCGAAACCGGGGCCGGTGCGGGTGCCGACTGCCGTGCTCTCCGACGCGTCGCCGCCGAGGGTGATCTGGTAGTTCTCCACCCCCGCGCGGTCGAGGCCGAGAATGCCGATATGCCCCACGTGGTGGTGGCCGCAGGCATTGATGCAGCCCGAGATCTTGATTTGCAGATGGCCTACATCGTGCTCGATCTTCAGCTCTTCGAGCCGTGTCGCGATACCTTGCGCCACGGGGATCGAGCGCGCGGTCGCGAGCGCGCAGTAATCCATGCCGGGGCAGGCGATGATATCGGAGGCGAGGCCGATATTGCCGGTGGCAAGCCCCGCCTCGCGCAGGGCGGCGTGGACCGCCGGTATGTCGGCCAACGCCACATGCGGCAGCACGAGGTTCTGCGCGTGGCTCACGCGGATGTCGTCGTGCCCATACTGCTCCGCCAGGTCGGCCACCAGCCGCATCTGATCGGCCGAGGCGTCGCCGGGCGTCGCGCCATGCGCCTTGAGGCTGATGCTGACGATACCGTGATCGGGATGCCGGTGCGGCACCACATTGGTATCCGCCCAGGCGCGGAACACCGGGTCTGTGACGCGCGCGGCGTAATAGGGGGCGGCATCGCGCTCGGAGAGCGTGGGCGTGACGAAGCGCGCGCGGATATCACTGAGCCACGCCTGATCGACGCCCGTGAACGCCGCGCGGCGATCGGGAAACTCTGCCTCGACCTCGTCGCGGAAAGCGTCGAGCCCGTTCTCGTGCACGGTGATCTTGATCCGCGCCTTGTACTTGTTGTCGCGCCGACCAAGGCGGTTATAGGTGGCGACCGTCGCCTCGAGATAGGGCAGCAGGTCGGCCTCCGGCAGGAACTCGCGCAGGAGCCGCGCCACCATCGGCGTGCGCCCCATGCCGCCGCCGACCCAGATCTCGTAGCCGCGCGCGCCGTCCCGCTCGACGATCTTCACGCCGATATCGTGGCTTTTCATCACCGCGCGGTCGGTTTCGGACGCGATGACCGCGATCTTGAACTTTCGCGGCAGAAATTGAAACTCAGGATGGTCGGTGGACCATTGCCGGATTAGTTCCGCCACCGGGCGGGGATCGGTTATCTCGTCCGGCGCGGCCCCCGCGAAATGGTCCGAGGTCACGTTGCGGATGGTGTTGCCGCTGGTCTGGATGGCGTGCATCCCGACGTCGGCCAGCGCGTCGAGCATGTCCGGAACATCACGCAGTTTCGGCCAGTTATACTGGATGTTGGTTCGGGTGGTGAAATGGCCATAGCCCTTGTCCCACCGTTCGGCGAGATAGGCCAGTTGCCGCATCTTCGCGGCGTCGAGCGAGCCGTAGGGCACCGCCACCCGCAGCATGTAGGCGTGCAGTTGCAGGTAAAGCCCGTTCATCAGGCGCAGCGGCCTGAACTCGTCCTCGGTAAGGTGGCCGTCGATCCGCCGCTCGACCTGCGCGCGGAACTGGCGGTTGCGCTCGGCGAGAAAGGCGGTGTCGAACTCGGTATAGCGATACATCTTCGGTCTCCTGCGCGTGTCGCGTGGGTCAGGCGCGGCGCAGCCCTTCGGACTGCTTGCCGTGAAAGCGGTTGGAGGGGCCGGTGGCGCGGAACGCCTCTCGGAAATGGGCGGGCTCGGGGCCGCTCGCGCCGGGGCGCATGTCGGCGAGATAGGCACCGACCACCTCGGATGTGCGGGCCTGCGCCTGCAACAGGCGCAGATCGGCATCGGCCTCGTCGGTCAGCAGCTCGGCCTCGGCGAGGTCACGCGTCCAGCGGTCATCGGTGGTGAGATAGACCACATCGCCCTCGACGAGGGCATTGGCGGTGACGACCTTGGGGGTGAAGGCGCGGGGCATGTCAGGCAAGCTCCTGTCTGGTCAGCGGGGTCGTTTGCGGAATGCGGGCACGGGCCTCGCGCGGGGCGAGCCCGAGGAAGGTGAGCGCCGGGCCGTCCAGCCCGGCATCGGCCAGGTCGGTGGGCCAGTCGGCCAGCGTGGTGGCGAGGATGCGCTCGTCGGCGCGGGCGGCGTTCTCGACCAGGGTCACAGGCGTGTCGGGGGCCGCGCCGTGCATCATCAGCCGGCCCTGCACGAAGCGTGCGGCGCGCTTGGCCATGTAGAGGGCCGCCACCTCGCCCGGGTGGGCCAGCGCGCGCCAGTCGTGATCGGCAAAGCCCTGCATGTCATGGCCGGTGAGCAGCCGCAGGCCGGAGTTGCGCCCGCGTTGCGTCAGGCTCTGGCCGATGGCGGCGGCAGCGGCCGAGGCTGCGGTGACGCCGGGCACGATCTCGTAGGGCAGGCCGGCCGCCTCGAGCGCCGCAATCTCCTCGTCGAGGCGTCCAAACAGCACCGGGTCGCCGCCCTTGAGCCGCACGACCCGCGCGCCGGTGAGCGCGTGGCCGGTGATGAGCGCGTTGATCGCCTCTTGCGGCGTGGTGGGGCCGAACCCCTGCTTGCCTGCGGCGATCACGTGGGCGCCCGCGCGGGCGAGCGCGAGGATGTCGCCGCTCACCAGCCGGTCATGGATCACCACGTCCGCCGCCTCGATCAGCCGCAGCGCACGGATGGTGAGCAAGTCGATGCCGCCGGGGCCCGCGCCGACGAGGGCGACGGGGGTTACAGGGCGGTGGGCGAGTTGGCTGGGCATGGCGACATGGGTCCGGGGCTGTTTGACTTCACCATGAATATAGGAAATATTCCCTCTAGAACGCCAGATGCCGCAAGCAATAAGGACATACGTTCCATTTTGACGGGGATCGTGGTGGGGTGTTCCAGTTTTGGAGGGCAGGTGGAATGACGATCCGGATAGATGAGCTTGACCGGAAAATCCTAGGGCAGTTGCAGCGCGATGCGGCGCAGTCGCTCGACGATATTGCCCGCGCCGTGGGCTCCTCGAAAACACCAGTGTGGAACCGCGTCCGCAAGATGCGCGAGGCGGGCGTCATCCGTCAGCAGACGGTGCTGCTCGACCCCGAGGCGTTGGGGCTGGAGGCGTGTTTCTTCGTGCTGGTACGGACGTCGGAGCATGACGCGGAGTGGCAGGCGAAGTTCTTGGAAACGTTGAAGAAACGCCCCGAGGTCATGGAGGCGCACCGGCTTGCGGGCGATATCGACTACATCCTGAAGGTCCGTGTCACCAATGCCCGGGCCTATGACGTGTTCTACCAGGCGCTGATCGCGGAGGTGAAGATACACACGGTCACGGCGCTGCTGTCGATGGAGGAGATCAAGTCGACCACGATGCTGCCGCTGTGAGCGGGGAATGGGGGCGCTGCCCCCGCCGACCCTGCGGGTCGACTCCCTCGGAATATTTTTGGCAAGATGAAGCCGCGCGAGTTAAGCGGTGGCTTCCAGGGCGTTGATAATGGGGGAGAAATCGGCGGCCTTGAGGCTCGCGCCGCCGACCAGGGCGCCGTCCACATTGGCGATGCCAAATATCCCGGCGGCGTTGCCGGGCTTGACCGACCCGCCGTAGAGCAGTCGCAGCGCGGCGGCCTCTGTCTCGCCAAGTCGCTCGCTGAGCAGGCTGCGTATGAGGCCGTGGATCTCGGCGATCTGCGCCTCGGTCGGGGTGAGGCCGGTGCCGATGGCCCAGACCGGCTCGTAGGCGAGGACGGTGTTGGCGGCGGTGGCGCTGTCGGGCAGGGAAGCGTGCAGATCGGTGGCGATGATTTCAAGGGTTTGCGCGGCCTCGCGCTGGGCGAGCGTCTCGCCGAGGCAGATCACCGTCGTGAGCCCCGCAGCGTGGGCCGAGTGTGCCTTTTCGGAGATCAACTCATTGGTTTCACTATGATTTTCCCGACGTTCGGAATGGCCGAGGATGACCGCCGTTGCCCCCGCATCGGCCAGCATCGGGGCCGAGATATCGCCGGTGTGTGCGCCCGAGGCGGCGGCGTGGCAATCCTGCGCGCCGATCATCACGGCGCTGTCGGCGGCAAGGACCGCGGCCCGCGCGAGGAGCGTTGCGGGCGGGCAGAGAAGGATATCGGCGCCGGGCGCGGGATGGGCGGTGACGAGCGCGGCGATCTCGGTCAGGCTGGCATTGGTGCCGTGCATCTTCCAATTGCCGGCGGCGAGTTTGCGTTTCATGAAAAATCGCCTTTTGGCAATGAGTTACGCGGCTAAGCTTACATATCTGCGAACTTGATCGACTCTCCGCAGCCGCAAGATTCGGTGACGTTGGGGTTGTTGAAGACGAAGCCTGATTCCAAGAGCGAGGTCTGGTAGTCGAGCTCGGTGCCAAACAGGAACATCTGTGCCATCGGGGCGATCAACACGCGCGCGCCGTCCTGTTCGACCACTTCATCGTGGGGGTCAGCCTCGGTCACATACTCCATCGTGTATTCCATGCCTGCACAGCCGCCCTTCTTGACGCCGATGCGCAGGCCCTGATGGCCGTCGCGGTCCATCAGTTTCGCGATCTGCGTGGCGGCGGCCGGTGTCATCGAGACAGCCTGCTTTCCCGGGATGCCGAACATGAGGATATCCTTCCAGTTCGTTGATTTCGTTACATGAAGCCCAGCTCAAGCCGGGCCTCGTCGGACATCATGTCCATCCCCCAGGGTGGCTCCCAGGTGAGTTGGACATCGACCTGTTTCACTCCAGGCAGGGGCTCGATCGCGTCGGCGACCCAGCCGGGCATTTCGCCCGCGACCGGGCAGCCCGGCGCGGTCAGCGTCATCACAACCCCGACCGCGTTTTCGGGTGAGATGTCGATCGTGTAGATCAGCCCGAGATCGTAGATATTCACAGGGATTTCAGGGTCATAGACGGAGCGACAGGCCTCTACCACCTGGTCGTAGAGCGGGTGATCGGTGCTGGAGGGCGCGATCAGCGGCGCGCCTTCGAGGGGCTCTGTTGCGGTCATGACGGACGGCTCCTGCAGTGTTTCCGATAAAACATATAAGGTTTAACCCCGCCCGCGTCCAGAGGGCGAACCGCACGGTTCGACGCACGAACCGCACGGTTCGAGGGGGATCACCGTGCGGTGGTCTTGCGCCGCCGGACCGGGGCGGGGCGCACCCGCGTCTCGATCATCTCATAGAGCGCGCCGGTGATGTTCTTGCCGGTCGAGGTCTCGATCCCCTCGAAGCCGGGAGAGGAGTTGACCTCGAGCACCTTGGGCCCGGTTTCTGAGCGCAGGAGGTCCACGCCCGCCATGTTGAGATCGAACACGCGGGCGGCGCGGATCGCGGTCTCGCGCTCGGCCTTGGTGATTCGCACCGATTTGGCCGATCCGCCGCGATGCAGGTTGGAGCGGAAATCGCCCTCGGCCCCGGTGCGTTTCATCGAGGCCACGACCTTGCCGCCGATCACGAGGCAGCGGATATCCTCGCCCGCCGCTTCGCGCACGAAATCCTGCACGAGGAAATTGGCCTTGAGGCCGCGGAAGGCGTCGATCACCGATTCGGCGGCCTTTTTCGTCTCGGCCAACACCACGCCCTTGCCTTGCGTCGATTCCAGCAGCTTGACGATCAGCGGCGCGGTGCCGACGAGGCCGATCAGGTTGCCGGTATCCTTGGGCGAGGCGGCGAAGGCGGTGTTGGGCATGCCGACCTGCGCGCGCGCCATCAACTGGTGGGCGTAGAGCTTGTCGCGGCTGGCGATGATACCCGCGGAGGTGTTGGCGCAGAAGGTGCCGATCGTCTCGAACTGTCGGATCACGGCGGCGCCATAGGCGGTGACGGAGGCGCCGATACGCGGGATCACGGCGTCGTAGCGCGGCAGGCGCTTGCCGTCGTAATGCACCTCGGGCGCGAGCGCGTTGATCGCCATGTAGCAGCGGGTGGTGTCGATCACCTCTACGGTGTGGCCGCGCGCCTCGCCTTCCTCGACCAGACGGCGGGTGGAATAATTGTTCTCGCGGCTGAGCACGGCGATGCGCAGGGCGCGCTTGGGCTGGACGGCGCGCATTTTCGACGTGTGGTAAACATCATAGCTGAGCTCGGGCTGCAGGAAGCGGTCGGTGGCGACGATGGAGATGTGATCCTTGAGCGCCTGCCGCCCGAGCAGCATCCGGCTGGTCATGGTGGAGCGGTTGGTGAGGGTGATCTCTATGGGCCAGCTATCGCCGTTCACCGCGAGCACGCTCTGGATCACGTAGCGCAATTCGCGCTCGCCGTTGGAAGAGGCCACCTCGCGCCGGTCGAGGATCGGTGCGGAGCAGGGGATCACGAGATCGTCGCGCCCCGGGATCGGGTGGACGGTGAAGCGCACCTTGGGTTTCGAGGAGGGGCCGAAGGTCTCGATATCGAAGGCATGGAGCGCCGAAGTGCGCGCGCCGGTATCGACCTTGGCCTTCAGTGCGGGCACGCCAAGATCGGGCAGCGATATCCATTCCTCCCAGCCGAATTGCAGCGGCTGGGGTGGTGTGGGCGTGTCGCTCATGGGCGCGGCCTCCTTGTCATGGTCGCGGATTCGTCGGATATGGTGCCGCTCTGTTACGGGAAGCGGTATGTCAGCATCATTCAACTATTCACTCATGGCAACCGACGGTTTGGCGCGCGCGGGCGTCATCCGCACGACGCGTGGCGACATTGCCACGCCCGCCTTCATGCCGGTGGGCACCGCCGGCACCGTGAAGGGGATGCTGCCCGAAAGCGTACGCGCCACCGGTGCGGATATCCTGCTGGGCAACACGTATCACCTGATGCTGCGGCCCGGGGCGGAACGGGTGGCGCGGCTGGGGGGACTTCACCGGTTCATGAACTGGGACGGGCCGATCCTGACGGATTCGGGTGGATTCCAGGTGATGAGCCTGTCGGGGCTGCGCAAGCTGACCGAAGCGGGGGTCACATTTCGCAGCCATGTGGACGGGTCGCGCCATGAATTGAGCCCGGAACGGTCGATGGAGATTCAGGCGCTCCTGGGTTCGGACATCGTGATGGCGTTCGACGAGTGCCCGGCACTGCCCGCCGACCGCGCGCGGCTGGCCGAGAGCATGCGGCTGTCGATGCGCTGGGCGGCGCGGTCGCGCGAGGCGTTTGGCGACCGGCCCGGTCATGCGCTGTTCGGGATTCAACAGGGCGGGCTGGAGCGGGATCTGCGCGAGGAGAGCGCGGAGGCGCTGCGTGCGATCGGCTTTGACGGGTATGCCATCGGCGGGTTGGCGGTGGGCGAGGGGCAGGAGGCGATGTTCGAATGCCTCGATTACGCGCCCGGCATGCTGCCGGAGGACCGCCCGCGCTACCTGATGGGGGTGGGCAAGCCCGACGATATCGTCGGCGCGGTAAAGCGCGGGGTGGACATGATGGATTGCGTGCTGCCGTCGCGTTCGGGCCGGACGGGGCAGGCGTGGACGCGCCGGGGGCAGGTCAACCTCAAGAACGCGCGGCACGCCGACGATCCCCGCCCGCTGGACGAGGACTGCACCTGCCCCGCCTGCCGCGGCTATTCGCGCGCCTACCTGCACCATGTCTATCGTTCGGGCGAGATGATCGCGGGGATGCTGCTGACCTGGCACAATCTGCATTATTACCAGGAATTGATGGCAGGGATGCGCGCGGCGATCACCGGGGGGCGATTTGCAGCGTGGGAGACGGAGTTTCACGCCGCGCGGGCGGAGGGCGATATTGCGCCGCTGTGACGGCGGCAGCCCGGCGGATGGCGCGGCAATTCGACATGGCGCGACCGATGCGGCCTTGTGCGGCGGGGCCTGTCGAGGCATTCTGCGCGCCAATTCGTTGAAACCCGCGGGTGCACGCCCCAAATGAGGGGTAACGCAACGGAGAGGGCCCTCGCTGCCGCCGAGTCGGGGCAGGCCCTCTTGCCAGAGACAGGAAACCGAGCATGACAGACCAACTCAACGCCTCTTACCCGGTGCTGCCGCTGCGAGATATCGTGGTGTTCCCGCACATGATCGTGCCGCTCTTTGTCGGGCGCGAGAAATCGGTGCGCGCGCTGGAAGAGGTAATGTCTGACGACAAGCAGATCCTGCTGTCGAGCCAGATCGACCCCGCCGACGACGACCCCGCCGAGGACGGCATCTTTCGCGTCGGTGTGCTGGCCAATGTGCTGCAACTGCTGAAGCTGCCCGACGGCACCGTGAAGGTGCTGGTCGAGGGCGTGCGGCGGGTGCGTATTCTCGAGTTTCTCGGGCAGGAGGAATTCTTTGCCGCCCGTGCCGAGCTTATCGACGAGATGCCGGGCGATCCGACGACCACGCAGGCATTGTTGCACACGGTGGCCGAGGAATTCGCGCGCTACGCCAAGATCCGCAAGAACATCCCCGACGAGGCGCTGGCGGCGGTGAGCGAGGCCGAGGATTCGGCGCGGCTCGCCGATCTGGTGTCGGGGCATCTGGGCCTTGATGTCGAGCGCAAGCAGGAGCTTCTGGAGACGCTGAGCGTGAGCGAGCGGCTGGAGAAGGTCTATGGCCTGATGCAGGGCGAGATGAGCGTGTTGCAGGTCGAGAAGAAGATCAAGACCCGCGTCAAGAGCCAGATGGAGCGCACGCAGCGCGAATATTACCTGAATGAGCAGATGAAGGCCATTCAGAAGGAGCTGGGCGACGGTGAGGACGGCGAGGGCGAGATCGCCGAGCTGGAAGCGCGCATCAACGAGACCAAGCTCAGCGAGGAAGCGCGCGAAAAGGCCGAGGCCGAGCTCAAGAAGCTCAAGAACATGAGCCCGATGAGCGCCGAGGCGACGGTGGTGCGCAATTACCTCGACTGGATGCTGTCGATCCCGTGGGGCACCAAGAGCCGGGTCAAGAAGGACCTGAACCGCGCGCAGGAGGTGCTGGACGCCGATCACTACGGGCTGGACAAGGTCAAGGAGCGGATCGTCGAATACCTCGCGGTGCAGCAGCGTTCGAAAAAGCTCAAGGGGCCGATCATGTGCCTCGTGGGCCCGCCGGGCGTGGGCAAGACCTCGCTGGGCAAGTCGGTGGCGCGCGCGACGGGGCGCGAGTTCATCCGCATCAGCCTGGGCGGGGTGCGCGACGAGAGCGAGATCCGCGGCCACCGCCGGACGTATATCGGCTCGATGCCCGGCAAGATCATCCAGTCGCTGAAGAAGGCCAAGACCACCAACCCGCTCATCCTGCTCGACGAGATTGACAAGATGGGGCAGGATTTCCGGGGCGACCCGGCGAGCGCGATGCTGGAGGTTCTGGACCCGGAGCAGAACTCGACCTTTGTCGATCACTATCTCGAGGTGGAATACGACCTCTCGAACGTGATGTTCCTGACCACGGCCAACAGCTACAACATGCCGTCGCCGCTTCTGGACCGGATGGAGATCATTCCGCTGGCGGGCTATACCGAGGACGAAAAGCGCGAGATCGCCAAGCAGCACCTGTTGCAGAAGCAGATCAAGAACAACGGCCTGAAGAAGGGCGAGTTCGAGCTGACCGACGCGGCGCTGACCGATATTGTCCGCTATTACACCCGTGAGGCGGGTGTGCGGAACCTCGAACGCGAGATCGCCAAGATCGCTCGCAAGGCCGTGACGCGCATCATCAAGGGCGAGTACAAGACGATCAGCGTGACGTCCGAGAACCTTGCCGATTTCCTGGGCGTGCGGAAGTTCAAGTTCGGTCTGGCAGAGGAGAGCGATCAGGTCGGCGTGGTCACGGGCCTCGCCTATACCTCCGTCGGCGGTGAGCTTCTGAACATCGAGGCGCTGCGCCTGCCGGGCAAGGGCCGGATGAAGACCACCGGCACCCTGGGCGACGTGATGAAGGAATCGATCGACGCGGCTTCTTCGTATGTGCGCTCCGTGGCACCGGAATTGGGCATCAAGCCGCCCAAGTTCGAGAAATGGGACATCCACGTCCACGTACCCGAAGGGGCGACGCCCAAGGACGGGCCCTCGGCGGGTCTTGCGATGGTCACCTCCATCGTATCGGTGCTCACGGGCATCCCGATCCGCAAGGACATCGCCATGACCGGCGAGGTCACGCTGCGCGGCAACGCGCTGCCCATCGGGGGGCTGAAGGAGAAACTGCTCGCGGCGCTGCGGGGGGGGATCAAGACGGTGCTCATTCCGCGCGACAACGAGAAGGACCTGACCGAGATCCCCGACAACGTGAAGGAGGGGCTGGAGATCATCCCCGTCGATCACGTGCGCGACGTGCTCAAGCTGGCGCTGGTACGGCAGCCCGAGCCGGTGGACTGGGATCAGGATGCCCACGAGGCCGCCGTCGCCGAGGCCGCGCTCAAATCCGGCGATGACGAGGCGCGGGGCTCGGTGGCGCACTGACGCGGTGCACCTGGCCGAAAGCAGGAACGGCGCGGGGGCAGCCCCGCGCCGTTCTGTATTTGCGATCAGGGAATAGGCGTTCGGGCGACGTGGGACGTTGCAACGCGCGCCGCCGCTTCAGGCGCGGTGCGTGTGCACACCTTGCCGAGCGCTGGTCGAGAAACGGTGAAGGAGGGCATCGCCCCAACCGATCACCGTCTCGACGATGCGCGCGGTGTCAGTGGCCGTAACCCATCCCGACGATGATCATCAGCAGCATCAGCGGGATGATGAGCTGTCCGACATCCTGCGAGTTGTCGGTTGTATCCGCGATGATGACCTCGGGTTCGACCACCGGGTCGCTGAGTGCCCCGGCAAGCAGGGGCGAGGCGGCGAACGTGGTGGCACACGCGATGGCGCAAGCAAGATTCTTCAAGACTTTGTTCCCCAGTATGATTTTGCGACGCTGTCAACGATAGAGTTTCAGCGCTCGCAAGGTCAACTGTTGGGTGGAATTGTCGTCGTTGGGGCGTTAGGCTGTTGCTGCAAAAGCACCAATTTGAGCACAGGATCGAGGCGTTTCATGGCAACGAAGGCAGGCCCGCAAAGCGGCGCACCAAAGGCAGCGACCACATCGCGCAAGAGCAGCGAGGCCCCGGCCAAGCCCGCGGCCGCCGCGCCGAAGCCGGTGGTGGTGGCGGAGACCGCGCCCGAGCCGGTGCTGCCCGATCTCAAGCGGCAGGAATTGCTGGCGCAGGTGGTCGCGCGCTCGGACGTGAAGAAGAAATATGCCAAGCCGGTGCTCGAGGCGGCGCTGGCGCTCATCGGCGAGGCGCTCGCCGAGGGGCGCGAGCTCAACCTCGCGCCGATGGGCAAGGTCAAGATCAACCGCACCAAGCAGATGGCCAATGGTCGTGTCATCATCGCCCGCATCCGGCAGAATGCCGCCCGCAGCGCGGAGGCCGGAACGGCGGATGACAAAGATGCGAAAGAGGTGGTTGCAGACCCCCGGAAGTGACGCTAAATAGCCGCGCACGGGTGATTAGCTCAGTGGTAGAGCGCTTCGTTCACATCGAAGATGTCAGGAGTTCGAATCTCTTATCACCCACCATTTTCCCTATAGTGGTGACAGGCTGGCGGCTGGCGCGTTTGCGGTGGTTCGGGGCGGTGATTTCGGGTACCCAGAGGTATCGTGGCCCGGGTCACGGCACATCCATCACACTCCAGGGAGGTCCGGCATGCAATTCCAACTCAACACCGACTCGCATATTCAGGGCGATGACAGGCTGGCGGAGATCGCCGAGGGCATCGTCACCGCGGCGCTGGGGCATCTGGTAGAGCGCCTGACGCGGGTCGAGGTCCACCTGGCCGACGTGAACGCGGCCAAGGGGGGTGGCGATGACATCCTGTGCACCATCGAGGCGCGCCCCGAGGGGATGCAGCCCCACTCGATCAGGCATTCCGATGCGGATGTGGAGGCCGCGCTGCGCGGCGGCGGCCGTAAGATACGGGCGCTTCTGGAGAGCGAGTTCGGCAAGCGTTCGGCGCGCTGAGCGCGCGCCCCCGTCTGAAAGGCCGGTGCCGTGACACTCGAACAGGTGCTCATTCTGTCGATCCTCGCGGCTACGCTCGGGCTGTTCATGTGGGGCAGGCTGCGCCATGACGTGGTGGCGCTGGCCGCGCTGATGGCCTGTGTGATCGCCGGGCTGGTGCCCGCGGGCGCGGCCTTTGCCGGGTTCGGGCATCCGGCGGTGATCACCGTGGCCTGCGTGCTGATCCTGAGCCACGGGTTGCAGACCACCGGCGCGGTGGACTGGCTGGCGCGCGGGTTGTTGCCGCGCGATGCCGGGCGGCTGGCCAGCATGGGCGCGCTGGTCGGGCTGGGGGCGGCGCTGTCGGGGGTGATGAACAATGTGGGCGCGATGGCCCTCCTGATGCCGGTGGCGATGCAATTGTCGGACCGACTGGACCTGACGCCCGGGCAGGTGCTGATGCCGCTGGCCTTTGGCACGATCCTGGGGGGCATGACCACGCTGATCGGCACGCCCCCCAACCTGATCGTCTCGGGCTTTCGCGAGGAGGCGGGGCTGGGACAGTTCGCCATGTTCGATTTTGCACCGGTCGGGGTGGCCGTGGCGGGGGCGGGCGTCGTCTTTGTCACCTTGCTCGGTTGGCGGCTGGTGCCGGAGCGCCAATCCGTGGCGGGGGAGGGGTTCGATACGGGGGCGTATTTCACCGAATTGACGGTGCCCGACGACAGCAAGGCCGTGGGCCTCACGCTGCGCGGTTTTGAGCGCGAGATCGAGGACAGCGACGCGCAGGTGGTCGGGCTGGTGCGCAACGGCGTGCGCCTGACCGCGCCGCATGGCGGGCGGCGCATCCGCGCGGGCGATGTGCTGGTGCTGGAGGCCGATGTCGAGGCTCTGGGCGAGGCGGTGTCGGTGTTTGGCATCTCGCTCGAAGATGCGGAGGCGGCGGCGGCGCAGGTGGTGGAGGACGGAGAGGAACAAGCAGGCCCTGACGGGGCGGCGGAGGACGCGGAGGGCGCGGACACCGAGGAGGAGGAGGACGCGGAGGAGGATCGGGCGCGCGACGGTGATGGTCAGATCGTGCTGCGCGAACTGGCGGTGCTGCCGGGTGCGACCATCGTCGGGCGATCTGCCCGCGATCTGCGGCTGCGCACGCGCCACGGGCTCAACCTGCTGGCGGTGTCGCGCGAGGGCCACCCGCCGCGCACGCGGCTGCGGACGCTGAAGCTCAAATCCGGCGATCTGTTGCTCGTGCAGGGCGCGGCGGAGGCCGTGACCGGCTTCGTCAAGGAGACCGGCTGCGTGCCGCTGGGCGCGCGCGACCTGCGCATTCCCGACAAGCGCATGGCAATCATGGCCGGAGCGATCATGGTTTCGGCGATCGCGTTGGTGACGCTGGGGCTGTTGCCTTCGGCGGCAGCATTTGCGTTGGGGGTGCTGGCCTCGATGGTGCTGCGCACGGTGCCGCTTCGGCAGGTTTATACCGCGATCGACTGGCCGGTGATCGTGCTGCTGGCTGCGCTGATCCCGGTGGCGGGCGCGATGCAGAGCACCGGCGCCGCCGATTTGCTGGCGCGGTTCCTGGTCGGGACCGTGTCGCAGGGCAATCCGGTGATCGCGCTGGCGGTGGTGCTGGTGACCACGATGTTCCTGTCCGACGTGATGAACAACGCCGCCACCGCCGCCGTCCTGTGCCCCGTCGCGCTGGGCATTTCCGCGACGCTGGGCGCCAATCCAGACAGCTTTCTGATGGCGGTGGCGATCGGGGCCTCCTGCGCATTCCTGACGCCGGTGGGGCACCAGAACAACACCATGATCCTGGGGCCGGGCGGGTTTCGGTTCGGGGATTACTGGCGGCTGGGCCTGCCGCTCGA
This sequence comes from Roseovarius nitratireducens, assembly GCF_002925845.1. Lineage (GTDB taxonomy): Bacteria > Pseudomonadota > Alphaproteobacteria > Rhodobacterales > Rhodobacteraceae > Roseovarius > Roseovarius nitratireducens. The sequence goes on from NZ_PDNI01000058.1 coordinate 307,906, forward strand.
GGGGCTTGTCGTGCTCGTCGCGATGCCGCTGCTTTTGGTGTTCTGGCCGTTGTAAGGCGCCGGTGTGGGCCTCGTGTCGACAAGCCCCTTGTGCGCGGGCGGGCGCTTGGCTATCAGGCGCGGGCAGGGTGATTAGCTCAGTTGGTAGAGCGCTTCGTTTACACCGAAGATGTCGGGAGTTCGAGTCTCTCATCACCCACCATTCCATGCCCGGTCGGCGTCTGCCGTGAAAACTGCGATTTCGCGAGCCAAAGCTGCTTGACGCGGGCCCGGGCGGCGCTTAGAAGCGCGTCACGCCCGGGCGACCGGGCAGGCAGCGGGCGGTTGTAGCTCAGTTGGTTAGAGTGCCGGCCTGTCACGCCGGAGGTCGCGGGTTCGAGCCCCGTCAACCGCGCCACTGCTGCCATTATTTTTCAAAGGCCCTCGCCCCGGCGGGGGCTTTTGCGTTCGGGCAGGTCGGTCACGTTGACGGGTGGCCCCTTCACGTTTCGGCGAGGGCCGTGGCGCGGTCCCGGCCCCTGTGGCAGGCTGGGGCCAGCCCGGATGAAGGACACGCCATGCCCCGCCTGACGCTGCTCGCCGCCCTGCTGATGTTGCCGATCGCGCTCCTTGCGCAGGAGACCGCGCCCGAGGAACCGCCTGCGACCGGCACGCCGCCGGACGCGGCAACCGAGCCGGCCATGACCCTCGACCGGCTCGATGCGATCATCCGCGCGCTCGACCCCGGGGCGCAGAGGGGCGGCGCGGTCTGGCAATTGATCATCGACGATGTGCAGGTGCTCGTCGTCACGGATGAGAGCGCCGACCGGATGCGCGCCATCACCCCGGTCGCGCGCAGCGCCGATGTCACGCCCGAGCAGATGACGCGCATGATGCAGGCCAATTTCGACAGCGCGCTCGACGCCCGCTATGCCATCGCCAAGGAGATCCTGTGGTCGGCCTATATCCACCCGCTGGCGGCCCTGAAGAAGGATCAGCTCATCTCGGGGATCGGGCAGGTCGTGAACCTCGCGCAGAGCTTTGGCACGCTCTATTCCTCGGGCGGGCTGCTATATGGCGGTGGCGACAGTGGCGGGTTGCAGCGTGCGTTGATCGACGAGCTTCTGAAGAAGGGCGAGGAAATCTGAGGGTCCCTTGCACGCGGCCCCCCGGCGGTCTACATCTGCGGCAGAGGACACAAGGGAGACAAGCCGATGGCCCTTCTCGCTTCCGATCTCGAGGCGCTTATCCGCGAGGCGCTGCCAGATGCCCGCATCACCGTCGAGGGCGATGACGGCGTGCATTTCGCCGCCGAGGTCATCGACGAGAGCTTTCGCGGGTTGAACCGCGTGCAGCAGCAACGTCTCGTTTATGCCGCTCTCAAGGGCAGGATGGATGGCCCCGATGGCGCGATCCATGCGCTCGCGCTGACCACCAAGGCCCCCGGCTGATGTCGGGCGCGGCGATCATCACGGTGCTGTCAGGTCTCGTCCTGTTGCTTGCCGTGCTGCGCGCCGCGCAGGTCCTGCGCCAAGAGCGCGCGAGCGGGCGCAGAGCCGGGCGCGGCACCGAGCCGGGATCCGGCGACAGCATCATCGAATCGCACTATTCCTCCGGGGTGAGCGGCGGGCAATCCATGACCTATCGCATCTCCCGCGATCCGCAGACCTACGCGAAACTCTTCATACCCAAGGACCGCAAAAAATGACCGACGCCAAGACCCGCATCCAGGAAACCGTGAGCACCTCTGACGTGGTGCTGTTCATGAAGGGCACCAAGGACATGCCGCAATGCGGCTTTTCCAGCCGCGTGGCGGGGGTGCTCAATTTCATGGGCGTCGATTTCGCCGACGTGAACGTGCTTGCCGACGAGGGCATCCGCCAGGGGATCAAGGATTACTCCGAGTGGCCCACGATCCCGCAACTCTACGTCAAGGGAGAGTTCGTGGGCGGCTGCGACATCGTGACCGAGATGACGCTGTCGGGGGAGCTCGACCAGCTTCTCGACAAGAGCGGCGTGGCCTACGACAAGACCGCCGCCGAGAAGATCCGCGAAGCCAACGCGTGAGGGTAACACGCACCATACCGCTCGCCCCGTGCCGCTCGGGGAGGTAACCATGCCCACCAGCGCGTTCGCCTTGGTCCTGCTTGCGCCGTTCATCGCGATCTTTGCCTATGCTGCGTGGCACGAATGGCATCGTGTGCGCGAGGATGGGCACAGCAATTACGGCCTCGCCTACGATCCCGAGACCGACAGCACCCACGTTACCCTGCTCGAAGACGGTGAGGCCGGGTACGATCCGGAGACCGAGAACGCGGCGGGGGACGACGGCGACACCGGACAGGACGAGACGCGGTAAGCGCCGCCGGGTCCGGCTGTTGGGTTGGGGTGCGGGGGCGTGTGAGCAGGCATTCTCCCGCGCGGTCAAACCGTGGGCGTCCCATCCATGCCAGGCTAGGATGCCCCGGTTTTTCCGGCCTTATTCCGCCGCCTGCGCTGCGCTCGCGTCGATCTCGGCGGCGCGTTTCTCGACCTCTTCGACGATATGCGCGATCATCGCGTCGTTCGACATCTTGTGGCTTGCCTTGCCCGCGAGATAGACCATGCCGTGCCCCGCGCCGCCGCCGGTAAATCCAACGTCGGTCATCAGCGCCTCGCCGGGGCCGTTGACCACGCAGCCGATGATGCTGAGGCTCATCGGCGTCTTGACATGCGCCAGCCTCTCTTCCAGTTCGGATACCGTGGCGATCACGTCGAAGCCCTGCCGCGCGCAGGACGGGCAGGAGATGATATTGACGCCCCGGTGCCGCAGTCCCAGCGACTTGAGGATGTCATAGCCGACGCGCACCTCTTCGACCGGGTCGGCCGACAGGCTTACGCGGATCGTGTCGCCGATTCCGGCCCAGAGCAGGTTGCCCAACCCGATCGCGCTCTTGATCGTGCCGGACATGAGCCCGCCCGCCTCGGTGATGCCGAGATGCAGCGGCGCGTCGGTCGCGTCGGCCAATTGCGTGTAGGCGGCGACGGCCATGAACACGTCGGACGCCTTCACGCTGATCTTGAAATCAAAGAAATCGTTGTCCTCGAGAATGCGGATATGGTCGAGGCCGGATTCCACCATCGCGTCGGGGCAGGGCTCGCCATACTTGTCCAGAAGGTGCTTTTCCAGCGATCCCGCGTTGACCCCGATCCGCATCGAACAGCCGTTATCGCGTGCCGCAGCGATCACCTCGCGCACGCGCCGCTCGTCGCCGATATTGCCGGGGTTGATGCGCAGGCAGGCCGCGCCCGCCTCCGCCGCCTCGATGCCGCGCTTGTAGTGGAAATGGATGTCCGCGACGATTGGCACCGGGCTTTCGCGCACGATCTCGCGCAGTGCCCGCGACGATGGCGCGTCAGGCACCGAGACGCGCACGATGTCGGCCCCCGCCTCGGCGGCGGCCTGCACCTGCGCGACGGTGGCGGCCACGTCGGTGGTGGGCGTGTTGGTCATGGTCTGCACGGTGATCGGTGCCCCGCCGCCCACCGGGACCGAACCGACCATGATCCGGCGGGATTGGCGACGCTCGATGTTGCGCCACGGGCGGATGGGATTGTGCGTCATGGCTGGCCCCGTTGGGTTGGGATGCTCTCCCGGTCCAGATAGCCTGCCGGGCCTGTCGGGACAACCGGGGCTATTGCTGCGGTTCTTGGGGCAGCTCTGCGACGACGCGCATCAGGTCGTTGTCCGAGTCCGGGTCGGCGAGCGCGTAGCGCTCGGTCAGCGCATTGGGGGCCAGCGCCAAGTTCGCGGTTACCGCACCGCGCGGGCCTGCGGGGCCGTAATGATCGCCGTTCACGGCGAAATAGACTGCGCCGGATTCGCCCACGCGGATGGTCGGCGGCTCCTCGGTGCCGGGCACCTCGTAGGTGTCGCCCGCGTTCATGATTCCCTCGTAGATCACGCTGCCGTCGGCGGCGCGCACGCGCACCCAGGCCGGGCGCACGGCGACGACCTGAACCTTGTCGGGCGCGCCTTCCACCACCTTTGGCACCACCGCCGGGGCATCATCGGTCGTCTGCTGTGCCGCGAGCAGGGCGCGTTCGATGGCGCTGTCGCGGTCGGCCTCGGGCGGGGCGGGGCTCAGCGTGCCCACCTTGCTCGGGTCGAGCATCGAGATCGGGGCGTCGCGCGCGACCATCACCGGCACCTCGAGCGGGCTGGGCCGATAGAGCCGTGTCAGCCGGTCCTCGCGCGGGGCCTCGAATCCGCTCGGGGCCGCGTCCGTGTCTACCGCTTGGTCCAGTGGATCGAGTTCGGCAAGCACCAGCGGCGTGTTCTCTACTGGCGAGAGCCGGACCTGCTGCACCTGCCGAAGCACGCTCCAGCCGCCATAGCCGATGGCCCCGATGAGCGCCACCAGGACCAAGGCCGAGCCGATGGCGCCCGGCTCGATCCGCGACAGCACGCTTTCGCGCGCGGGGGCGAAGGGTGTGCCTATGCCCGACAGGGAATCGCCCGCCGCAGGTCTGGACTTTGGTTCCTTCCGGGGCGCGGCGGGCCGGTAGCGTGACGACGCCTGTTCGGACATGCCATGCGCGATGGAAAATCCCGATTCAGTGCAGAACGCGGCAAAGGCGCGGTCAGGGTTCATGCCGAGATAGCGCGCGTAGGAGCGCACGTAACCGGGGATGAACCCGGGTGTGTCGAAAACGGAGGGGTCGGCATTCTCGATGGCGGCCACGTAATTGGCGCGGATGCGTAACTCGCGCTCGACATCCAGAAGCGATTTTCCAAGGGTGGCGCGTTCGCCGCGCATCAGGTCGCCTAGACGCAGGTCATAGGCGTCGAAACCGCGGATATCGGCCTCTTCGGTGTTCGTGTCGAGCGTCCGACGGCGGCCTATCATGTGCCACGAGCCTCTTGCATGTCCCTGCCTAGGAACCGATATCTACGATTCGGCTTACAACCTTTTGTTTAGGACACGTTAACACAAGGCAAGCGGCATTGCACGTCTGCGTGCTTCACCCGGCGCATTCGGCGCGATTCAGCGCACATTGGCTCCATAGTGCATCCATTCCGCGCACCAGCGCATCCATCTCGCGGGGACCATGCACCGGCGATGGTGTAAAGCGCAGCCGTTCGGTGCCGCGCGGCACGGTGGGGAAATTGATCGGCTGCACGTAGATGCCGTAGCCGTCGAGCAGCATGTCCGAGAGCGCCTTGGTATGCACCGGGTCGCCCACGATCACCGGCACGATATGGCTGCCGTGGTCGATGATCGGCAGGCCCAGCCCCTTGAGCCGGGTCTTGAGGATCTTGGCCTGCGTCTGGTGACGCTCGCGCAGCTTTTGCCCCTCGGCGGTCTTGAGAAAGGCGACCGAGGCCCGCGCCCCCGCCGCGAGTGCCGGGGCGAGCGAGGTCGAGAAGATAAAGCCCGGCGCGTAGGAGCGCACCGCGTCGCACATCTTGGCGCTCGCGGCGATATAGCCGCCCATCACGCCATAGGCCTTGGCCAGCGTGCCGTTGATGATGTCGAGCCGGTGCATCAGGCGGTCGCGCTCGCAAATCCCTGCGCCGCGCGGGCCATACATGCCCACCGCGTGCACCTCGTCGATATAGGTCAGCGCGCCGAATTCATCCGCCAGATCGCAGATCGCCTCGATGGGGCCGAAATCGCCATCCATCGAGTAGACCGATTCGAAGGCGATGAGCTTGGGCGCGGCGGGGTCGTCGGCGGACATCAACTCGCGCAGATGCGCCACATCATTGTGCCGGAAGATGCGTTTGGCGCCCCCGTTGCGGCGCACGCCCTCGATCATGCTCGCATGGTTGAGCGCGTCGGAATAGATGATGAGGCCGGGAAACAGCTTGGGCAGGGTGCTCAGCGTCGCGTCATTGGCGATATAGGCCGAGGTGAACAGCAGCGCCGCCTCCTTGCCGTGCAGATCGGCCAGTTCCGCCTCCAGCCGCTTGTGATAGACGGTGGTGCCGCTGATATTGCGCGTGCCGCCAGACCCGGCACCGGTGGCGTCGATCGCCTCGTGCATCGCCTCGAGCACCACCGGATGCTGCCCCATGCCGAGATAGTCATTGCCGCACCAGACGGTGATCGGTTGGTCCGACCCGTCGGGCCTGCACCACGTGGCATGCGGGAAATTGCCGTTCTCGCGTTCGATGTCGATAAAGGTGCGATAGCGCCCCTCCTCGTGCAGACGCGCGATTGCCTGATCCAGCTTGGCCACGTAATCCACTGGCATGTCCTTCCCTTCGAGAGCCGTGGGTGCTTCGCCCCTATGCCCATTATCTAGTCAATTTCCGGGGGCTTGTATACCGTATCACCCGGATGAGAACAGGCTACAAAACGCCGCGACCCCTCACATTGACATGGGTCAAGCGTCTGGACAGCGCCGCCGCGCCTGTTACCCTCGCCGCTGATCACAGAATAAAACAGTCCGAAAGGCCCGGCCCATGACCCTACCCGCGACGCTTGCGCATATCGACACCTCTCTCGACGCGGCGCTCGACCGGCTCACGGGGCTTCTGCGCATCCCCTCGATCTCGACCGACCCGGCCCATGCGGGCGATTGCGAGGCCGCCGCCGACTGGCTCGTGGCCGACCTGCAAAGCCTTGGCGTAAAGGCGGAAAAGCGCGCCACCCCGGGCCGTCCGATGGTGGTAGGCCATGTCGAGGGCGACGGGCCGCACCTGCTGTTCTACGGCCATTACGACGTGCAGCCCGTGGACCCGCTCGATCTGTGGCACAGCGATCCCTTCGCCCCCGAAATCCAGGACACCGATCAGGGCCGCGTGATCCGCGCGCGCGGTGCCTCGGATGACAAGGGGCAGCTCATGACCTTTGTCGAGGCGTGCCGTGCCTGGCAGGCGGTCAACGGCACGTTGCCCTGCCGGATCACTTTTTTCTTCGAGGGCGAGGAAGAATCTGGCTCGCCCTCGCTCATCCCCTTCCTGCGCGAGAACGCGGACGAGCTTTCCGCCGATCTCGCGCTGATTTGCGATACCTCTATGGTGGCGCCCGGCGTGCCGTCGATCGCGTCGCAGCTTCGGGGTATGTTGAAGGACGAATTTACCATCCAGGGCCCCACCATCGACCTGCATTCCGGCCATTACGGCGGCCCCGCACTCAACCCGTTGCGGGAAATCTCGCGCATCATCGCGTCGTTCCACGACGATCAGGGCCGCGTCGCGGTCGAGGGCTTTTACGAGGGCGTGCACGAGGTGCCGGGCGAGCTGCTGCGCCAATGGGAAGACTGCGGTTTCGACGAGGAGGAATACCTCTCCTCGGTGGGCATGACGCAGCCACATGGCGAGGCGGGCTATTCCACGCTGGTGCAGCAATGGGCGCGTCCGACGCTGGAAATCAACGGGCTCTGGGGCGGCTACCAGGGCGCGGGCACCAAGACGGTGATCCCAAGCAAGGCGCACTGCAAGCTCACCTGTCGCCTCGTGGGGGATATGGACCCCGACACGCTGCGCCGGAAAATTCGCAAGCATGTGGAGGACCGGCTGTCGCCGGACGCGAAAATCAGCTGGGACCAGGACCTCGAAGGCTCTCCTGCGGTGGTGATGAACACCAACCGCCCCGAATTCGAGGCCGCGCGGCAAGCGCTGTCGGATGAATGGAATCGCGAGGCGGTACTCACAGGCATGGGCGGCTCGATCCCGGTCGCGGGGTTCTTCAAGGAGATCCTCGGGCTCGACGCCATGCTGATCGGCTTTGCGCAAGAGGATGACGCGATCCACTCGCCCAACGAGAAGTACAACGTGACGAGCTTTCACAAGGGTATCCGAAGCTGGGCACGTGTGCTTGACGCGCTGGCGAGATGATCCCGGGCTTCACCGATCACCAGACCGATAACCTTGGCTACAGCATGGGCGGCGAGGGGCCGCCGCTGCTGCTTTTGCACGGGTTTCCGCAGACTCGCGCCATGTGGGCGCATATCGCACCGGAACTGGCGCGGAGCCACACCGTGATCTGCCCTGACCTGCCGGGATATGGCGCCTCGGCCAAGCCCGGCAGTCTGGACGCCTACAGCTTCCGCGCGATGGCGCGCGAGATGGCGGGTCTCATGGACAGCCTCGGTCATGACCGCTTTGACCTCATCGGCCATGACCGGGGTGCACGGGTAGCCCACCGGCTCGCGCTCGATGCGGGCCACCGCGTGCTCAGCCTTGTGCTGATGGACATCATCCCAACGCACACCCTGCTGTCCGATCTGCGCTGGCCGGTGGCGCAGTCCTATTACCACTGGTTCTTTCTTGCCCAGCCATACCCGTTCCCCGACCGCATGATAGAGGCCGACCCGGACGCGTTCTTTCACGCCTGTCTTCTGGGGTGGGGCGGCGCGCAGCTCGCGGATTTCGATGCGGATCAACTGGCGCAATACCGCGCGGCGTGGCGCGACCCCGACACCATCCGGGGCATGTGCAACGATTATCGCGCCACGCTCGCCCGTGACATGGCCGATGACAGCGCCGATGCGGACGCCTGCATCGCCTGTCCCACGCTGGTCCTTTACGGTGCGCAGGGCGCGATGGCCCGGCACTACGACGTGCCCGCCGCGTGGGCCCCGAAATGCCGCCATATGCAGGCACAGGCGGTCCCCGGCGGCCATTTTTTCCCCGACACCAACCCCACCGCCACCTGCACCGCCCTACAGCCGTTCCTCGACGCGCGCGCGCGTTGAAACAGGTCGAGAACGGCGTGCGTGACTCTCGCTCAATAACCAGTGTATTGTTAATTTTAACAATGGCTTACCGGACTCATTTGACATGTGGATCAGTTCGAGACAGGCTCGAAGGGTAGGTTAACTGCAGGGAGAAAATTATGACACCATTCGTCAAACGCACATTCACGGCGCTCGCCACTACCAGTATTCTGGCCCTCGGCGCGACCGCCGCGACCGCCGATACATGGCGATACGCCTTTGAGGAGGCGCTTGAGGACGTGCAGGGCGTCTTTGCCCAGAAATTCAAGGAAGAGGTCGAGGCCAATTCCGACCACCAGGTGCAACTCTTCCCCTATGGCACGCTCGGTGAATCCGCCGATACGATGGAACAGGCGCAGGCCGGCATCCTGCAGTTCGTCGATCAGAGCCCGGGTTTCACCGGCTCGCTCATCCCCGAGGCGCAGGTCTTTTTCGTCCCCTACCTGCTGCCGCAGGACACCCAGGCGCTCGGTGAATTTTTCCGCACCTCGAAGGCGGTCAACGAAATGTTTCCCGAGCTTTATGCTGAGCAAGGGCTGGAGCTGCTGGCCATGTTCCCAGAGGGCGAGGTCTGTGTGACCACGCAGGAACCGGTGACCGAACCCGCAGACCTAAACGAGGTCAAGGTGCGCGTGATGACCAACCCGCTGCTTGTCGAAAGCTATCAGGCGTTTGGTGCGACACCCACGCCGCTGCCGTGGGGCGAGGTTTACGGCGCGCTCCAGACCGGCATCATTCAGGGGCAGGAAAACCCGATGTTCTGGAACTGGTCCGCCAACATGTATGAGGTGTCCGAGGTCATCACCTGTCTGGGCCACAACAACTTTACCACCGCCGTTATGGCCAATCAGAACTTCTATGACGGCCTCTCGGACGGGGAGCAACAGGTCGTGCAGGATGCGATCGACGTGGCGTTCGATCACATCATCGACTACCAGAAAGGGCTGCACGAAGAGAGCATCAAGAAAATCAAGGACGCCAAGCCCGAGATCGAAATCAACGTGCTCAGCAAAGAGCAGCGTCAGCCGTTCATCGAGGCTGGCAAACAGGTCGAAGACCGCTTCATCGAAATGACCGGTGAGAGCGGCAAGAAGATCCTTGACCAGATGAAGGCCGACCTCGAGGCCGTGACCGAATAACACCGGCACCACATCGGGGGCGGCCCGCATCCCGCCGCCCCCGCACCCATATTTTACAATTGATATTCACGGGGAGGGTCAGCCGTGAACGACAAGCCTGAAACGGACGGCGCGTCACCGCCGGAACGCAATAGCCGAGGTGCGCAGCCGTCAGAGGCATATGTCTCGACGCTGCCCGGGTTCCTCGGCACCATCGACAACCTGATTGCGCGCGTCGAGGCGATCATGCTTGCGGTCGGCGTTCTTCTCATGGCGGCCAATACCGTCGCCAACGTGGTGGGGCGTTTCGTCTTTCAGAACAGCATCTTCTTTTCCGAAGAACTTAACCGCATCCTGATCATCCTGATCACCTTCGCGGGTATCAGTTATGCCGCACGCCAGGGCCGGCACATCCGCATGTCGGCAATCTACGACGCGCTGCCGCCCAAGGCGCGCAAATTCATGATGATCGTGATCGCGCTGGTGACGGCGGTGTTCATGCTGGGGCTTTGTTATTACTCCTTCAATTACATCCTAACGCAGGCGGGGCGCGGCCGTGTCCTGCCTTCGCTGCAAATCCCCGTATGGATCACCCTCGTCTGGGTGCCCGTCGGCTTCTTCATGACCGGGCTGCAATACCTGCTCACGGCCATCAAGAACATCCTGTCCAAGGATATCTACCTCTCGACCGCCGTGCTTGAGGGATATGACGACAACGAGATGGAGGTCTGAGCCATGGCTGTCACGATTTTCTCGATCATGATCGTCCTGCTTCTCCTCGGCTTTCCGATGATGATCCCGCTCATCGTCGGGGCCTTCGTGGGCTTCTACACGCTGTTCGGCGGCTTTGGTCAGCTTGAGACGATGATTCAACAGATCATGGCGGGTATCCGCCCCGCCTCGCTGATCGCGGTACCGATGTTCATCTTTGCCGCCGACATCATGACGCGCGGGCAATCGGCGGGGCGGCTGATCGACCTCGTGATGGCCTTCGTGGGCCACCTCAAGGGGGGGCTCGCGGTCTCGACGGCGGCGGCCTGCACGATGTTCGGCGCGGTCTCGGGCTCGACCCAGGCGACGGTGGTCGCCATCGGCTCGCCGCTGCGGCCCCGGATGCAGAAGGCCGGCTATAACGACAGTTTCATCCTCGCGCTGATCGTCAACTCGTCGGACATCGCGTTCCTGATCCCGCCCTCCATCGGGATGATCATCTACGGCGTCGTATCCAACACCTCGATTGCCGAGCTGTTCATCGCGGGCATCGGGCCGGGGCTGCTGATCCTCGTGCTCTTCTCGTTCTATTCGTGGCTCTACGCGGTGCGCCACAACGTGCCCACCGAGGACAAGACAAGCTGGCCGGACCGCGCCCGTGCCATTCAGCACGCGCTCTGGCCGCTGGGCTTTCCGCTGATCATCATCGGCGGCATCTATGGCGGCATCTTCAGCCCGACAGAGGCGGCGGCAGCCTGCGTGCTCTACGCGCTCATCCTCGAAGTGCTGGTGTTTCGCTCGCTCGACCTCTCGGGCGTCTACGACACGGCGAAATCCACCGGGCTGATCACGGCGGTGGTGTTCATTCTCGTGGGTGTCGGGGCGGCGTTTTCATGGGTGATTTCCTTTGCCCAGATTCCGCAGGAAATCCTCGGGTCCATAGGCATCGACCAGATGGGACAGATCGGCGTGCTCTTTGTCATCTCCATCGCCTTTTTCATCGGCTGCATGTTTGTCGATCCGATCGTGGTGATCCTCGTGATGGTGCCGATTTTTGCGCCGGTGGTGGACTCCGTGGGCCTCGATCCGGTGCTGGTGGGCACGATCATCACGCTTCAGGTCGCCATCGGCTCGGCCACGCCGCCCTTTGGCTGTGACATCTTTACCGCTATCGCGGTATTCAAGCGGCCGTATTGGGAGGTGATCCGCGGCACGCCGCCCTTCATCTTCATCCTGCTCTCGGTCGCCGTGGCGCTGATCTACTTCCCGCAGATCGCGCTTTTCCTGCGCGACCTGGCCTTCGCGAAATAACCCCGAGGAGAACAGCATGTTCAAATCGATTCTCGTGCCCTTCGACGGCTCGCCCAACGCGAAGAAAGCGCTCGACAAGGCAATCGAAATGGCCCGCCTCACCGACGCGGCTTTGACCATCCTGACGGTCTACCGCCACCACTCGATGCTCGAGGCGTCGCTGTCGATGGTGCGGCCCAGTGATCCAGGCAATCTCGACGACATCATGTCGGCCCACGCCACGGAGGTCGCCGAGTATGCCAAGAAACACGCCGTCGAGGCTGGCTTTGGCGAGGTTCGTGCCTTCGTCACATCCGGCCCGACCTCGCGCACCATTGTCAAATTCGCCAAGGAACACGAGAACGACCTGATCGTGATCGGCAGCCGCGGCATGGGCTCGGTCGAGGGTTATCTGCTCGGCAGTGTTTCGCACAAGGTGACAGGGCTGTCTGACATCCCCGTTCTGGTGGTCTGACAGGCATCGGACGGGTGCGGAACATCATCCAAACGGGATAAAGAGTGGCGCGGTTGACGGGGCTCGAACCCGCGACCTCCGGCGTGACAGGCCGGCACTCTAACCAACTGAGCTACAACCGCGTGAGCGGCTGGATAGGCAAGCTGCGCGCCGCCGTCAATCCCGAAATCTCGGGGTGCGCGCATTTCCCGTCACCCGGGCTCAGGGGCGTCCCGGCCCTACCCGAAAACCGTGCCAAAGGTGCCGCGGTAGAGCGCTGAAAGCTCGGTAAGCGGCGCCTCGACCCGGCCCATGCGCACGGTGTCGCCAGTGAACCGGCCCACGCTCGTGAGTGGCACGCTTGCCTTGCCGGCCGCGATCATCAGCCCCTCGGCCTGGTCGAAATTGCAGGCGATCAGGTAGCGGCCCTGGTCCTCGCCGAAGAGCGTGCCCATGTCGTCGGCGTCGAGAAGGACGCCCACGCCTGCCGCCTCGGCCATCTCGAAGGCGGCGAGCGCGAGCCCGCCATCGGAGAGGTCTGTGCAGGCCTTGATGAGGGCGTGGTTGTCGCGGATGAAATCGCCGTGGCGGCGCTCGGCCTCAAGATCGACGGGGGGCGCGTCGCCCTCGGTGCGGTTGAACACTTCCGAGAGGATCGCCGATTGCCCGAGATGGCCATGCGTCTCGCCCAGCACGAGCGCCACATGGCCCTCGCGCGCCTGGCCGAGGATGGCCGTGTCGGGATCGCGGATCAGGCCCACCGCGCCGATGGTGGGGGTGGGCAGGATCGCGGTGCCGTCGGTCTCGTTGTAGAGCGAGACGTTGCCCGACACGATGGGCATGTCGAGTGCTGCGCAGGCGGCACCGATGCCGCGGATGGCGCCGACGAACTGACCCATGATCGCGGGTTTCTCGGGGTTGCCGAAATTGAGGTTGTCGGTGCTGGCGAGCGGCACGGCGCCCAGGGCCGTGAGGTTGCGGTACGCCTCGGCCACTGCCTGTTTGCCGCCCTCTTCGGGGTTGGCGGCGACGTAACGGGGGGTGACGTCGGAGGTGAAGGCGAGCAGCTTTTCTGTGCCGTGGACGCGGATCACGCCCGCGCCGAGGCCGGGCGTGCGCACCGTGTCGGCCATCACCATCGTATCGTATTGCTCGTAGACCCATTGCCGCGCGCAGTAATTGACCGAGCCGATCAGCGCCTTGAGCCCGTCGATGGGATCGAGCGCCGGGACGCTGTCGGGGTCGAGCGGGGCAGGGGGCTCTGCCTCGGTGAAGGGGCGGTCGTATTCCGGCGCCGAGGAGGCGAGCGTCGAGAGCGGCAGATCGGCCTTGATGCTGTTGCCGTGCAGGATGAGAAAGCGATCCTCGGCGATCGTCTCGCCGACGATCGCGAAATCGAGATCCCATTTCTCGAACACGGCGCGGGCCTCTGTCTCTTTCTCGGGTCGCAGCACCATGAGCATGCGCTCCTGGCTCTCGGACAGCATCATCTCGTAGGCGGTCATGGCGTCCTCGCGCTGCGGCACGCGGTCGAGGTCGAGGCGGATGCCGAGACGCCCCTTGTCGCCCATCTCCACCGCCGAGCAGGTGAGGCCTGCCGCCCCCATGTCCTGGATCGAGATCACCGCGCCGGTGGCCATCAGCTCGAGGCAGGCCTCCATCAGGCGCTTTTCGGTGAAGGGGTCGCCCACCTGCACGGTGGGGCGCTTTTCCTCGATGCTTTCGTCGAACTCTGCCGAGGCCATGGTCGCGCCGCCGACGCCGTCGCGGCCGGTCTTGGCCCCGAGATAGACCACCGGCATGCCAACGCCGGAGGCCGCCGAGTAGAAGATCGCGTCCGCGTCGGCCAATCCGGCGGCGAAGGCGTTGACGAGGCAGTTGCCGTCATAGGCGGGATCAAAGCGCACTTCGCCGCCCACCGTGGGCACGCCGAAGCAGTTGCCGTAGCCGCCGATCCCCTCGACCACGCCATGCACGAGCTGGCGGGTTTTCGGGTGGTCGGGGGAGCCGAAGCTCAATGAATTCATCGCCGCAACGGGGCGCGCGCCCATGGTGAAGACGTCGCGCAGGATGCCACCCACGCCGGTCGCAGCACCCTGGTAGGGTTCGATATAGGAGGGGTGGTTGTGGCTCTCCATCTTGAACACCACGGCCTGCCCGTCGCCGATATCCACCACGCCCGCGTTCTCGCCCGGTCCGCAGATTACCTGTGGCCCGGAGGTGGGCAGGGTGCGCAGCCATTTCTTGGAGGATTTGTAGGAACAGTGTTCGTTCCACATGGCCGAGAAGATGCCCATTTCGGTGAAGGAGGGGTCGCGCCCGAGAATTTCGAGGATGCGGTCGTATTCCTCTGACTTGAGGCCGTGGGCGGCGATCAGTTCGGGCGTGATATCGGGCTCTTGCATCGGCGTGGTGTCCCCTCGGCTGGCGCTTTGCGCGCCTGTTTATGCGATCGGCGGGCCGGGGGAAAGGGGCCATGCCGGAGGGTGCGAGCGGTGCGCGGCGGATGGGGTATTTGGCCCAAGAAGAAGACAGGGCGCTTGACCTTGCCCTGCGGATCGCCTTGCCTGTCGGGATGCGGGGCCGGGAGGGCAGGATGGAGATGCTGGAAAATCCGTGGCGGGGGCAGGGCCTGCCGGAGGACGTGCTGGCGGGCGCACCGTGGCCGAGCACGGATGCGGCGGCGGTGCAGGGGTTGCTGGCGCGCTGTCCGGCGGCGGCAGAGACGCCGCTGGTGGCGATGCCGGGATCGGGCCCGGACCTGTGGGTCAAGGACGAGCGCGGGCGCATGGGGCTGGGCAGCTTCAAGGCGCTGGGGGCGGCCTACGTGATCGCCTGCGACGCCGCGGCCACGGGGGCAGGGGATATGGGCCGCGCGCTGGAAGGGCGGTCATACGTCACCGCTAGCGCGGGCAATCACGGGCTGTCTGTGGCCGCGGGTGCGCGCGTCTTTGGCGCGCGGGCGGTGGTCTACCTGGCCGAGACGGTGCCCGAGAGCTTTGCCGCGCGGCTGCGGGGCAAGGGCGCGGAGGTGGTGCGCGCCGGGGTGGATTATGCGGGCAGCATGGCGGCGGCGGAGGCGGCGGCCGCAGCGGGCGACGGCACGCTTTTGTCCGACAGTTCGTGGCCGGGATACATGGCGCTGCCGCACCGGCTGATGGAGGGATACCTCGCGATGGCCGCCGAGATCACCGCGCAATCGCCCGCGCCCTTCGACGTGATCGCGTTGCAGGCCGGGGTCGGCGGGCTGGCGGCGGCGGTGGCTGCGCATGTCCGGGCGGTCTGGGGGGATGGCCCGCGGATCGTGGTGGTGGAGCCGGAAGTCGCGCCCGCGCTGATCGAGAGCATCCGCGCGGGGCGGCCGGTGGAGACGGAGGGCCCGGTCTCGGCCATGGGGCGGCTCGATTGCAAGGCGCCGTCGTTCATCGCGCTGAAGGGGCTGGCGCGGGATGCCGACGCCTTTGTCACCGTGACCGAGGACGAGGCGGCGCGCGTGCTGCCCGCGCTGGCCGAAAGGGGCATGGCGACGACGGAATCGGGGGCGGCGGGGGTGGCCGCGCTGATGGCGATGGGGCTGGGGCCCGAGACGCGGGCGCTGGCCATCATCAGCGAGGAGCCCGAGGCGTGAGCGGTTTTGGAGAGCCCGAGTATCGCGCGCGGCTGGCACGGGCGCAGGCGGACATGGCAGAGGCGGGGCTGGGGGCGCTGCTGCTGACAACCGAGCCGGAATTCCGCTATTTCAGCGGGTTTCTCACCCGGTTCTGGGAGAGCCCGAGCCGGGACTGGTTTCTCGTGATCCCTGCCTCGGGCGATCCGGTGGCGGTGATCCCGGAAATCGGCGCGGCGCTGATGGCGCGCACATGGATCGCCGATATCCGCACCTGGCCATCGCCCGCGGGCGATGGCGTGCCGCTTCTGGCCGATGCCTTGCGAGAGATCGGCGGGCCGGTGGGGGTGCCCTCGGGGCCGGAGAGCCATTTGCGGATGCCTTTGGGCGATTTCGCGCGGCTCAAGGCGGTGAGCAAGCTGGAGTTCACCGATGATCACGGGATCGTGGCGGGGCTGCGGGCGGTGAAGTCGGCGGCGGAGATTGACCGGATCGCGCGCATCTGTGCCATTGCCGGGCGGGCCTTTGACCGGGTGGGCGAGATCGCCGGGCCGGGCGTACCGCTCGACCGGGTGTTTTGCGATTTCCAGCGGCTGTTGCTGGAGGAGGGGGCCGACTGGGTGCCCTACCTCGCCGGGGGTGCGGGACCGGAGGGCTATGCGGACGTGATCTCGCCGGCCGATGCGCGGCCGCTTGCGGCGGGGGACGTGCTGATGCTCGATACGGGCGCGGTGTGCGACGGGTATTTCTGCGATTTCGACCGGAATTTCGCGATCGCTCATGCGCGCCCGGTGCAGCGTGCGGCCCATGCGCGGCTGATCGAGGCCACGCAAGCGGGGCTGGCGGCGGCGCGGCCCGGGGCGCGGGCCAGCGATGTATGGCGCGCGATGGCCGATGTTGTGGGCGTCGAAGACGGGCGGCTTGGTCACGGCCTGGGGATGCAGCTCACCGAGGGGCTGTCGCTGCGGGCTGGCGATGAGACGGTGCTGTTGCCCGACATGGTCATCACGCTGGAGCCGGTCATCGCCACCGCGCCGGGGCGGATCATGGTCCACGAGGAGGTGATCGCGATCACCGACGGGCCCGCCCGCGCGCTGTCGCCGCTAGCGGGGGCGGACCTGCCGGTGATCGGCGGCTGAGGCGCGCCTACTCGGCGAGGTAGCGTTCGAGCACGATGGCGGGCATCGCGCCGCGCAGCATCCTGTCGGGCATAACGTAGGAGGGGGCGGTGTCGAGTCCGAGATCGTGGGCGAGCGTCACCTCGCGGTCCATGTCGAACAGCGTGGCGCGAAAGCCCATCCGCGCGGCGAGCGCCTGCAACTCCGCTTGTGCCGTGGCGCAGTCGGCGCAGTCGGCGCGGGTGAAGAAGGCGATGCGGGTTGGCGCGTCCGCCGGGCCGAGACCGGGCCCGTCGGGATCGAAGAGGCGAGGCGCCGCGCGGGCGAGCAGGTCGAGATCGCGGGCTATCTCGGCCCCGTAGAGATCGAGCGGCGGGCGTGGCGTGGCGGTTAGCCCAGAGAGCAGGTCCGGCGTTGCGATGAGCGCTGCGCGAATCGCCTCGCCCAGCGGGCTGCGCGAGGTCGCGGGCACGTCCTGCGCGCCCGCGGTGGTGGCGGCGGCGACGGTCAATAGCGCCGCCCCGGTCCAGGCGTGTGGCATGGCCTATTGCGCGCGGATTTCGTCGGCGACCTGCTGCATCGCGTCCTGCGGCAGGTAGCCGCGCAGCATCCGGTCATCCATCACGAAGGAGGGCGTACCGCTGACGCGCAGGCGCTGTCCGAGCGCGTGGTTGGCGGCGATCACCTCGGTCACGGCGTCGCTCTGCATCTCGGCGATGATGGCGTTTGCGTCGAGCCCGAGCGCGTCGGCGAGGCGGGTGAACCCGGCCTCATTCATCGCGCCGTTATAGGTCATCAGCGCGTCGTGCACGGATTTGTAGGCGTCGTCGCCAGCCACCTGTTTCGTGGCGATGGCAAAGCGCGACGCGGCAACCGATTCCTCGCCGAGAATCGGGAATTCCTTGAGGATGAAGCGGATGTTGCCATCCTCTTTCACGAGGTTTTTCACGTCCTCGAAAGCCCGGCGGCAATAGCCGCATTTGTAATCCATGAACTCGACCAGTGTGATGTCGCCGTCCGGGTTGCCACCGACCCAGTCATGGGGCGCGTCGAAGAGCGCTTCGGCATTGGCGCGCACGAGTTGAACATCCGCCTCTGCCTGACCGGTGGCCTGACGTTCCTCGAGAACGGCCACCGCCTCCATGATGACTTCGGGGTTCTCGAGCAGGTAGGCGCGGATTTCCTTGCGCAGGAGCGCGCGGTCGGCGTTGCTCAGATTGTCGAGGTCCAGCGCTTGGGCGGGCAGGGACATGCCGAGCGAGAGCAGGGCGGCGGTCACGAGTCGGTAGGGTAGGGTCACTTTGTCACTTTCTCCGTTTCTCGGCGGCGTCCGCGGCCGCAAGGATGTCTTGTGCGCGCCGCCAGCCTGGCGAGCCCCGAGGCAGCAGGCCGCTGGCGCGTTCGGCGTGTATCCTAGCATCTTTGAGACGGCCTGCCATCGCATAACGCTCGGCGGTGAGAACAGAGGCCATGCCGCGATTGCCCATCTGCGCCTCGGCCTGAGCGAGGTCGCGCAGCACGCGGATGTCGCGCCCGTCGCGGGCGCGGGCCTCTTCGAGCCGGCGGGCGGCCTGCTGCACCTGCCCGTCGGCAAGCAGCGCGCGCCCGTAGGCGCCGAGGATGAGCGCGTCGCGTGGCGCGAGGTTCGCGGCGCGGGCATAGGCGGCGACCGCGGGCTTGATCCGGCGGCTTTCCATCAGGATCTGGCCGCGCAACTCGTGCAGGTAGGGATCATCGGGCCGCCGCGCGACGGCTGCGTCGATGGCCGGCAGTGCACGACCGAGATCAGAGCGGCGGTGATACGCCACCGCCTCCCGCATCAGGCGCACATCCTCGAAGCCCGATTCGCCCGCGCGCGTCAGCGTCCATTTCGGCGAGCGCTGGAAGGCCGAGAGCTTGCCCTTGGTGCGGGCAAACCAGTATTCGGCCTTGCGGTCGGGCCTGGCCTCGCCCGATTGCGCCTCGGCCAGCGCGCGCACCCGGCGGAACCGGTCGCGCGATAATGGGTGGGTGCGCGCATAGGCGTCCTGCCGCGTCAGCGACAGCGATTCCTGTCCGCGGAAAAGATCCATCACCTGCACCGCGCCCGAGAGGTTCACGCCGGCGCTGTTCAGATAGCGCATCCCGCTGGTATCGGCGGCGTTTTCCTCGGCGCGGGTATGCGAGAAGAAGCTGCGCATCGCCGCGCCCTGTATCCCCGCCGCCGCACCGGCGGCGAATTCCCCGCTGCCCGCGGCGGCGCCCGCGATGCCCGCGAGGATCGTGCCGAGTGCGGCGGCGTTGCGGGCGTTGCGCAGGTTGACGGGGCGGCGCATCAGGTGGCCGTTGGAGATATGCGCGGCCTCGTGGGCGATCACCGATTGCAGCATAGCCGGGTTGTCCATCCGCAGGATCAGCCCGGAATGCAGGAAGATGGAATTGGCATCGACGACGAAGGCATTGAGGCTGGGAGCGTCGAGCACGAGGATATCCACCCGCTCGGGGCTGAGCCCGGCGGCACGCAGCACCGGTTCGGCCAACATCTTCAGCCCGTGCTCGATATCGGGATCGCGCAACAGCGTGACGGCGCGCGCCGGGGCTGCGAGCGTCATGACCAGCACCAGCAGTGCGGCGATAAATCGGATTGGCTGCATTGACCTTGCCTGCCTTTGTCAGTGAAACGGAGGCGTGCCGCACCCGTTCGAGGAGGAATGTAATGCGCCGTGCCCGCCGATCCAAGGTCGATGCGTTCATCGTGATGGACGTCATGGAGGCCGCGCGCCGTGCCGAAGAGGCGGGGCGGCGGATCATCCACATGGAGGTGGGGCAACCCGGCACCCCGGCCCCCGCAGGCGCGCGCGCGGCGCTGGCCGCGGCGATGGAGGCGGGCGCGCTCGGCTATACAGTGGCGCTGGGGCTGCCGGAGCTGCGCGCCCGCATCGCGCGGCATTACGGCGAATGGTATGGCGTTGATCTCGACCCGGCACGCGTGGTCATCACGCCGGGATCGTCGGGGGCGTTCATCCTCGCCTTCACCGCGCTCTTCGACGCGGGCGACAGGGTGGGAATCGGCGCTCCGGGTTATCCAAGCTATCGCCAGATCCTGCGCGCGCTGGACCTCGTGCCCGTCGATATCGAAACGTCGGCGGAAAACCGCCTGCAACCAGTGCCCGGAGACCTCGCGGGCCGCGATCTGGCAGGGCTGCTGGTGGCGAGCCCGGGCAATCCATCGGGCACGATGCTGGACCGCGACCGGCTGGCGGCGCTGATTGGCGCCACGCAACAGGCCGGGGGGCAATTCATCAGCGACGAAATCTATCATGGCCTGCATTACGAGGCCCGCGCGGTGAGCGCGCTGGAGATCACCGATGACTGTTACGTCATCAATTCCTTCTCCAAGTATTTCTCGATGACCGGCTGGCGCATCGGCTGGATGGTGGTGCCCGAGGATCACGTGCGAACTATCGAACGGCTGGCGCAGAATCTCTTTATCTGCCCGCCACATGCCAGCCAGATCGCGGCGCTGGCGGCGATGGACTGCCACGAGGAGCTGGAGGCCAACCGAGCGATCTATGCCCGCAACCGTGCACTGATGCTGGAGGGGCTGCCCAAGGCGGGCTTTGACCGGATCGCGCCACCCGACGGTGCATTCTACGTCTATGCCGACGTGCGCCACCTGACCGATGACAGCCGCGCGCTGGCCGCCGAGATCCTGGAACGCGCGGGTGTGGCGGTGACACCGGGGCTTGATTTCGACCCCGGCCGCGGGGCGGGAACGCTGCGCTTTTCCTATGCACGCGCCACCGCGGATATCGAGGAGGGGCTGGCGCGGCTTGCGGCCTTCATGGCGGCGCGCTGACACGGTGCGCGCGCCCGATTCTTGCCACGATTCGAGCAAAAATTCGTCATTGCGGGCAGGCAAGCTCGGCAATGTCCGGAATCATGCGCGAAGGAGCGGATCATGCCAAGTCTCAGGGACGCATATCGCGGCGCAAGCGTGCTGGTCGCCGTCAATGCCGATCTGTTGCTGTTTGCCGCGACGCTGGCCGCAGCACTGATGGCGGCGGGATATCTCGGCACGCTGTGACCCGGCCATTCGCATTTTGACAAGCCCTGACAGACCGGGTAGTGACTTCGGTTAATGGGATGTCTGACTGGGTTTGACCGATGAGCGATTGTGACGCGGCACGGCCGCTTGCCGCCTTTTTGAAGCAGGGTCTTTTCCACCTAATTGCGGTGCTGTCGCTCGCCATGGTCGGGCTTGCCTCGCAGGGTCAGGCCCAGGAATACCGCTTTACCGAGGTGGCGATCGAGGGCAATCAGCGGATCGAGGGCGATACGATACTGTCCTATGCCGAGATCGCGCGGGGCGGGACGGTGAGCGCGGGCGAGCTCAACGCTGCCTATCAGCGCATTCTCGATACAGGCCTGTTCGAGACCGTCGAGCTCGATCCGCAGGGCAACCGCCTCGTCATTCGCGTGACCGAGTTCCCGACCATCAACCGCATCGCCTTCGAGGGCAACAGGAAGCTCAAGAACGAGGAACTGTCGGGCTTTATCCAGAGCCGGTCGCGGCAGGTGTTCAGCCCCGCGCAGGCCGAGCGCGACGCCGCCACCATCGCCGAGGCCTATGCCCAGAACGGGCGCATCTCGGCGCGGGTCACGCCCAAGGTGATCCGCCGTAGCGACAACCGGGTGGACGTCGTTTTCGAGATTTTCGAGGGCGGCGCCATCGAGATCAAGCGTATCGGCTTTGCCGGCAACCGGGTCTATTCCGACCGTCGCCTGCGCCGCGTGATCGAGAGCAAGCAGGCGGGGCTTTTGCGTGCGATCATCAGCAAGGATACCTTCGTAGAGGATCGGATAAGCTTTGACCGGCAGGTGCTGACGGACTTCTACAATTCGCGGGGCTATGTCGATTTCCGCGTGACCGGCGTCAATGCCGAGCTGGCGCGCGAACGCGACGGCTATTTCGTTACCTTTAACGTTGAAGAGGGGCAGCAGTTCCGCTTTGGCGAGGTGACGACGGTGAGCGAGTATGACGGCGTGGAGACCGAGCCTTATCACGACACGCTCAAGCTGCGCTCCGGCGTGGTCTATTCACCTAACGTGGTCGAAAATGCCATCGCCCGGATGGAACGGCTGGGCGTCAAGCAGGGTGTGGATTTCCTGCGCGTCGAGCCACGGGTGACGCGCAACGACCGCGAGCTGACGCTCGACGTTGAATTCGTGCTCCAGCGGGGACCGCGCGTGTTCGTCGAGCGTATTGATATCGAGGGCAACACCACCACGCTTGACCGGGTGATCCGGCGCCAGTTCGACACCGCCGAGGGCGATCCGTTCAATCCGCGCGCGATCCGGCAGGCGGCCGAGCGCATCCGTGCGCTGCGTTTCTTCGAGAATGTCGATGTCAACGCGCGCGAGGGATCGCGCCCCGACCAGGTCGTGATCGAGACCGATGTCGAGGAAACCACGACCGGCTCTGTGTCGGTCGGGGCCAGCTTCTCGACCAATTCGGGTCTGGGTTTGCAATTCGGCCTGTCCGAGCGCAATTTCCTCGGGCGGGGGCAGGAACTCAACTTCAACATCCTGGGCACCGGCGACACGCTCAACTACAACATCGGTTTCGTCGAGCCCGCCTTTCTCGGGCGGGACGTGGCGTTCGGGCTCGATTTCGCGTTCCAGGAAACCGACAGCGACAACGCCCTGTTCGATACCGCCATCGGCGTGTTCCGCCCCAGCCTGACCTTTCCCACCGGCGAGAATGGACGTCTGGGCCTGTTCTACAACGGTCGCTACGAGGAGATGTCGGACTACAACGGCACCAGCGGCATTCTCCAGAACGAGATCAATCAGGGCGACCTTTGGACCAGTGCCGTGGGCTATGATTACAGCTTTGACACACGCCGCACCGGTCTCGACCCCAACTCGGGGATCCTGCTGTCCTTTGGGCAGGAGCTGGCTGGGCTCGGCGGGGACAATGAGTATATCAAGACCACCCTGCGGCTGGTCGGACAGACTGCGGTGCTCAACGAGGAAGTGACGCTGCGTGCCATCGTCGAGGGTGGTGCGATCCAGTTCAACAGCGGGCAGAGCAGCCGATTCCTCAACCGCTTCAACGACCAGGTGATCCGTGGGTTCGAGCCCAACGGGATGGGACCGGTCGAGGGCAACGAGCATCTTGGCGGCGACTACTACGCGGCGCTGAAGCTTGAGGCTGAATTCCCCCTCGGTCTGCCGGAGGAATACGGTATCACTGGTGGCGCGTTCTACGATGTCGGCGCAATCTGGGGCGTCGACAACAAGAGCGCGGCGGTTGGCACGCTCAGCGCCACCGGGTTCGAGCCGCGCCACGTCATCGGCCTGTCGGTGTTCTGGAGCTCGCCCTTCGGGCCGCTGCGGATGAACTTCTCCAACGCACTCAAGAAGGAGCCGGGCGATTTCGAGCAGAGCTTCAACCTGACGGTTCGCACCGACTTTTGATCATGCGCGCGGGGCTCTTTCTCGCAACGTTCCTGGCCCTGTTCTGGGGGGGCGCCGACGCACCCGCGCGGGCGCAGCAACTGGGCGTCGTGCAGAGCGACGTGCTTGTGATCGACATCGAGCGGCTGCTGGAGGAGACCGCCTATGGCCAGAAGCTCCAGGCCGGGATCGAGGCCGAGCGTGACGCGCTGATCGCGCGCAACGATCGCGTGGCCGCCGAGCTCGAGGCCGAAGAGCAGAAGCTCACGGAGTTGCGCGCCACCACCCCGCCGGACGAGTTCCGCGAGATGGCCGACGCGTTCGATACCAAGGTGACGCAACTGCGCCGCGAGAGCGAGCGGCTCTCGCGCGAGCTCGAGCGGCAGCGTGATCTCGCGCCGGTGCAGTTCATGCGGGTGGTGCAGCCGGTTCTGGGCGAGATCCTGAACGAGGCGGATGCGGTGGCGCTGCTGGATGTGCGCAGCGTGATCCTGCGCGCCGAGGTGGCTGACGTGACCGATATCGCCGTTTCGCGCATCGACGCCCGCATCGGCGAGGGCCCCGAGCCGTCAGACGCGCCGCAGGAGTAGCCGTGCGCCGCGCTTGCCCCGCGCGGGCGCACTTGCTAGGGACAGCGCGTCGCAACTTTGAGAGGACGTGCCATGAGCGAGCCGCTGAAATCCGCGGATATCCATCTGATCCAGCGGATTATCCCGCATCGCTACCCGTTCCTGCTGGTGGATCGCGTGGTCGATATCGACGGCTTCAACTCGGCGCGCGGTCTCAAGAACGTCTCGATGAACGAGCCGCATTTCCAGGGCCATTTCCCGGGTCACCCGATCATGCCGGGGGTGACCATCATCGAGGCGATGGCGCAGACCGCGGCCGTGATGGTGGGCTGTGCGCTGGGTCTGGAGGACCGCAACATGCTGGTCTATTTCATGGCCATCGAGACGGCCAAGTTCCGCCGCATGGTGGTGCCGGGCGACGTGCTGGAGCTCAAGGTCGAGACGCGGCGGGGCAAGGCGGGCGGCAAGGTCTGGAAATTCGCGGGCGTGGCCTCGGTCGCGGGCGAAGTGGCCGCCGAGGCGGAATTCACCGCCATGATGGACATGCCGAAGGATTGACGCGATGAGCGAGACGATGATCCACCCGGCGGCGGTGGTCGAGCCGGGGGCCGAGATCGGGGAGGGCTGCCAGATCGGGCCGTTCTGTCATGTCGGCCCGCAGGTGCGGCTCGCTCCCGGTGTCACGCTCAAGTCCCACGTGGTGGTGACCGGCGCGTCCGAGATCGGCGAGGGCACGCTGATCTTTCCCTTCGCCTGCATCGGCGAGATTCCGCAGGATCTGAAATACCGTGGCGAGGAGACGCGGCTGGTGATCGGCGCGCGCAACCGCATCCGCGAGCACGTCACCATGAACACCGGCACCGAGGGCGGCGGCGGCGTCACGCGCGTGGGCGACGACGGCCTGTTCATGGCGGGCTGTCACGTGGCCCATGACGTGCAGATCGGAGACCGGGTGATCGTGGTCAACAATGCGGCCCTCGCGGGGCATTGCGTGCTGGAGGACGATGTCATCATCGGCGGGCTGTCGGGGGTCCATCAATTCGTGCGTATCGGCCGTGGTGCGATCATCGGGGCGGTGACGATGGTGACCAACGACGTGATCCCCTATGGCCTGGTGCAGGGGCCGCGCGGCTATCTCGACGGGCTCAACCTCGTGGGGCTCAAGCGGCGCGGCGTGCCGCGCGCCGACATCACCGCGCTGCGCGCCGCGTTCCAGATGCTGGCACAGGGCGAAGGCGCGTTCCAGGATCGCGCGCGCAGGCTGGGCGAGGAAACGACGAGCGATTACGTGCGCCGGATCGTCGATTTCGTGACCGCGCATTCCGACCGCTCCTACCTCACTCCCGGGCAGGGCTAGGCCGGTGGGTCTTGCGCTCATCGCCGGGCAGGGCGGCGTGCCGCCGCACCTGGTGCGGGTGCTGCTGGCGCGGGGCGAGGTGCCTGTGCTGTGCGAGGTGGAGCAGTTTCCCTCGCAGGTCACCGGCGATATGCCCCGGCTGGGCTTTCGGCTCGAGACATTCGGCAGCTTGCTGGCGGAACTGCGCGCGCGCGGGGTGACGCGGCTGTGCATGGCGGGCGCCATGCGGCGGCCCGAGGTGGACCCGAGCCGCATCGACGCGGCTACCGCGCCGCTGGTGCCACGCCTCACGGCAGCGATGGCCAAGGGCGACGACGGCACCCTGCGCGAGATCGTGGCGATCATCGAGGAGGCGGGGATCGCCGTGGTGGGCGCGGCGGATATCGCGCCGGACCTGTTGCCGGAGTTGGGGCTGCTGACCGGCACGTTGCCCGAGGGCGTGGCGATTGCGTTGCCCGCCGCCGAGGCCGCGCTGGCCGAGATGGGGCGCAGCGATACCGGGCAGGCGGTGGTCGTGCGCGGCGGCACGGTCGTCGCACGCGAGGACGCGCGCGGCACAGACGCCATGCTGGCCGATCTCGCACTGGGGGCGTTTAACCCGCTAGACCTCGCGCTCGATGCAGCCGTCGACTGGCGGCGCGCGGCGGATGCGCAGGCCACGCCCGCGTTTCTATACAAGGCGCCAAAGCCCCGTCAGGAGATGCGCGTGGATATGCCGGTGATCGGCCCCGATACCGCCGCGCGCGCGGCGCAGGCAGGGCTTGCCGGTATCGTGATTGCAGCGGGCGGTGTAATGGTGCTCGACCGTGCGCGGGTGATCGAGGTGCTGGCGGGCGCGGGCCTGTTCCTGTGGGTGCGCGACGGCGGGTCGTCCGGGGGGCAGGGGTGAAGGTGTTTCTCGTCGCGGGTGAGGCGTCCGGCGATCGGCTGGGCGGCGCACTGATGTCCGGTCTCAAGATGCTCGCCACGCCGCGATTCTTCGGCGTGGGCGGGTCGATGATGCAGGCGCAGGGGCTCGACAGCCTGTTCGCGATGGACGATCTGAGCGTGATGGGGCTGGCGGAGGTGCTGCCGCGCTACCTGCACCTGCGCCGCCGTCTCGCGCAGACCGTCGCCGCCGTTCTGGAGACCGCGCCGGACGTCCTGGTGACCATCGACAGCCCGGATTTCGGTCTGCGCGTGGCGCGGCAGGTGCGCGCCGCGAATCCGGCCATCCGTACCGTGCACTACGTCGCACCCTCGGTCTGGGCCTGGCGGGCGGGGCGCGCGGCAAGGATGGCGCAGTATGTCGATCAGGTGCTGGCGCTTCTGCCGTTCGAGCCGCCGCTGATGGAGGCCGCGGGCATGGCCTGCGATTTCGTGGGCCACCCGGTGGTGGCCGAGCCGCATCCCGACGCGGCGGAGGTGGCAGCGTTCCGCGCGCGCCACGGGATCGGCGACGCGCCGCTCCTGCTGGTGCTGCCGGGCTCGCGGCGGGGTGAGGTGACGCGGCTCGCCCCGATTTTCGGCGCGGCGATCAGGCGGGTGCTGGACGCGCGGCCAGAGGCGCGACTGGTGCTGCCCACCACCGCGGCGATGGTGCCGCTGGTGCGCGAGGCGGTGGCCGGCTGGCCCGCGCAGCCCCTGATCCTGTCGCCCGATGACCCCGACCATGCCGCCGAGAAGGCCCGCGCCTTTCACGCCGCTGACCTGGCGCTCGCGGCCTCGGGCACCGTGTCGCTGGAGCTTGCGCATGCGCGCACGCCGATGGTGATCGCCTACGACATGGCGCCGCTGAGCCGCGCGATCCTGTCACGGCTCATCCGGGTGGATACGCTCACCCTCGTCAACCTCGTGAGCGAGACCCGCGCGGTGCCGGAATTCATCGGCCGGGCCTGCCGCCCCGAGGCGATCGCACCGGCGCTCCTCGAAGTGATGGCACGGCCTGGTGCGCAAGAAGCGGCGATGGAGGCCACGATGCAGCGCCTCGGCGAGGGGGGCGAGGCCCCGGGACTGCGCGCGGCGCGGGCCGTGTTGGCGGGGTGCTAGTCGGCCTCTGGTGCGCGGGTGGTGATCTCCTCGATCCTGGGCATCATTCGCGGCATGGCGTCCTGCAACACCGCGGAGATCATCGGCTGTTGCGCCTGTGCCAGCCGCGGCATCTTGCGCATTACCGCGCCGCCGTGCTCGGAGGTGTAGAAATCGCGCAGTGCCGTCAATTCTTCAAGCGTCAGTAAATCGGCGAGGATCTCGTCCTGGCGGCGCATGACTTCGGTGAGGGGCGCGGTCAACTCCTCGGAAAAGAGCGCCTCGATATCGGCCACCTGCGCGGGCGAGAGCGCCTGTCGGGTGGCGGCCATCTGCTGCACCATCGGCTGCCAGATCTGGCGGATGAACTCCTGGATGTTCATGTCGGCCATGCTGGCCTCGACATAGTCGCGCGCGACGGCGAGCCGTGCCTCGCGGTCGGTTTCGGCATGGGCGGGAAGCGCAAGGCAGAGCGCCAGAGCGGCACCTGTGACAAATCGCATGAGTCAAACTCCGGTATGAAAAATCCGAGGGCACACAAGCACTTCGATTCCATGCTGTCAACGGCGCCGGGGCGGCGGTGCTTGCATGGGCGGGGTGGGGTTGCTATTGGCTGCGGTCAAAGGCCGATCAAATCGGTCGGATAGATGGCGAGAGACACCGGTGCAAAGCCCCACCCCCCGGCTGGAAATCAGGAACGTCACGCGCCGCTATGACGGGCGGCTGGTGGTAGACGACGTATCGCTGCAGGTCTTGCCGGGGCAGGTGATGTGCCTGCTGGGACCGTCGGGCTGCGGCAAGTCGACGACGCTGCGGATGATCGCGGGCGTCGAGATGCAGGACGCGGGCGAGATCCATGTCGATGGCAAGCTGGTGTGCGACACGGTCTTTCGCGTGCCGCCCGAGCGGCGGCGGATCGGCCTCATGTTCCAGGATTTCGCACTGTTTCCGCATCTGAGCGTGGCCGATAACGTGGGATTTGGCCTCGACGGGCCGAGACGGGCGCGGCGCGCACGGGTGATCGAACTGCTTGAGCGGGTGCATCTGGCGCATCATATCGACGCCTTCCCCCACGAGCTTTCGGGGGGCGAGCAGCAGCGCGTGGCGCTGGCGCGTGCGCTGGCGCCGCGCCCGCGGATCATGCTGATGGACGAGCCGTTCTCGGGGCTCGACAACCGCTTGCGCGATGGTATCCGTGACGAGACGCTCGACATCCTGCGCGAGGAGGATACCGCCGTCCTGCTGGTCACGCACGAGCCGGAAGAGGCGATGCGCATGGCAGATCAGATCGCGCTGATGCGCGACGGGCGGATCGTGCAGCAGGGCGCGCCCTACAACGTCTACAACGCGCCGTTGGATCGCAGCGCGATGGCGTTCTTCTCGGAAATCAACGTGATCCGGGGCACCGTGCGCGGCGCGCTGACCGAGACCCCCTTTGGCCAGTTCCTCGCCCCTGGCGTGCCCGACGGGCAAGTGGTCGAGATCGTGATCCGTCCGCAGCACATCAAGATCGATTTCGACCGCAACGGGCGCGGCCCCAACCCCACGCCGCTCGATGGCACGCCTGCGCGCGGGGTGGTGACACGGGCGCGGTTCATGGGCTCGGAAAGCCTGGTGGAGTTTCGCATGGACCACGACGGCTCGCTCATCAAGGCGAGCGTGCCCAACGTGTTCCTGCCCAAGCCGGGCAAGCCGCTGTGGCTGATGATCCGCCGCGACCGGTGTTTCGTGTTCCCGGCGGCGGGGTGAGGCGCGCGGACGGGAAGAAAGTCGTTGGATGGCCTGGAGCCGTCATTCCCCTCCTGCCCCCGCGCGGAACAAGGCGTGCTTGCACGCCGCCGCGCGAGCGCCCGACCGCCCCGTCGCACCGGAGGTGCGCCGATATCGGCGGCACGCCTCTGGCGTGACGGGCGGGCGCTACTGCAACGCTGCAAGTAGCGGAAATATAATAAGTATATTGCACCATAAATCGCACAGCATTGGCCGAACTGCGCCCTCCCGGCGGTCGGGCGCTCGCGCGGCTCATCGCCAAATGCCCAACGACCGCTCCACGCCAAAAGCCCCCCTCACAGCTTGCGGATCTTCAGCCGCGTGATGCGGTTGTCCTTGCGTGCCATGACCTGGAAGCGGAAGCCGTGGAAGCTGAACACCTGGTCCACCGTGGGGATGCTCTGCGCCTCGTGGATCACCAGCCCCGCGACGGTGTTGGCGGCGTCGTCGGGCAAGGTCCAGTCGGTGGCGCGGTTGAGGTCGCGGATGGTCATGGCCCCGTCCACGATATAGTCGCCATCGGAGGCGCGGCGCAGCGGGTGATCGGCCTCGGCGTCGAATTCGTCGACGATCTCGCCGACGATCTCCTCGAGAATGTCTTCAAGCGTGATCAGCCCCTGGAGCGCGCCGTACTCGTCCACCACCAACGCGAAATGGCTCCGCATCCGCAGGAACTGGCGCATCTGCTCGTCGAGCGTGGTCGTCTCGGGTATGAAATAGGGCTCGCGCGCAATGGTACGCACGTCGAACTCGTCGAGCTCGCCGGTGCTGTTATCGCCCTCCACGGCGAGTTTGTGGATGGCGCGCAGCAGGTCCTTTGCGTGGACGATGCCGACGATATTGTCGGGATCGCCCTCGTAGAGTGGCAGGCGCGTGTGGTTGCTGGCAAGGCATTGCGACAGGATATCCTGCGGGGGTGCCTCTACGTCGAGCATCTGGATGCGCGAGCGGTGGATCATCACCTCCTCGACCGCGCGATCGCTGAGATCGAGTGCGCCCAGGATGCGGTCGCGATCCTCCTTTTCGACCACGCCCTCGGACTGCCCCAGCCAGAGCGCACCGGCGATCTCCTCGCGCACGGCGAGGATGTGGCTGTCGGGGTCGGTCTGCACACCGACGCAGCGCAGGATCAGCCGCACCAGCCAGCGCACGGCGGACACGACCGGGTCGAAGACGCGGATCACCCAGACGATCACCGGCGCGGTACGCGCCGCCGCCAACTCGGCATTGGTGATGGCATAGGTCTTGGGCAGCACCTCGGCGAAGATCAGCACAAGAAGCGTCATCACCAGCGTCGCCAGCGCTACGCCGCTCTCGCCGAAGAGCCGTGTGAATAGGGCGGTGGCCAGCGAGGCTGCGAGAATGTTGACGAGGTTGTTGCCGAGAAGAACCGAGCCGATCAGGCGCTCGTTGTCCTCGGTGATCCCGAGTGCGGTCTCCGCCCCGCGCGAGCCCTTTTCCGCCTGTGCGCGCAGCTTGCCGCGCGAGGCTGCCGTGAGCGCGGTCTCGCTGCCCGAGAAAAAACCCGAGAGCACCAGCAGCCCGAGAATCGCCACGACGGTGATCCAGAAGGTCGGGTCGAGATAGGCGGCGAGCGAGTCCATTGGTCAGCGTCCTTGAGATGATATGGCGGGGTTATGCGGTCTCGGGGCGGCTCAATCAAGGCGGCAGGCACGCGCTCAGCCCTCGGGGTCGGTCTTGCGGCGGGTGGTGCCGAGCGGGTGATGCGCCTCCACCAGCGCGCGCAGCCGCGCGTCGAGCACGTGGGTGTAAATCTCGGTGGTGGCGAGATCGGCATGGCCCAGAAGCGTCTGGATTACCCGCAGATCGGCCCCGTTCGCCAGCAGATGCGTGGCAAAGGCATGGCGCAGCCGGTGCGGCGTGACCGCGTCGGGGTCGATGCCCGCGTGGGTGGCGATCTGCTTGATGAGGCCATAGAACCGATGCCGCGTCAGGTGCCCGGCGCGACCCGACGACGGAAACAGCCAGGGCGAAGCCGCGCGCCGCTTGTCGCGGGCGCGCACCACGAGCCACGCGGCGAGCGCCGCGCGCGCCGGCGGCGACAACGGCACCAGCCGCTCCTTGCCGCCCTTGCCGCGCACCAGCAGCATCTCTGGGTTGCCCTGCGCGGCGGCCAGCGGCAGGCCCACGAGCTCGCTCACCCGCATCCCCGTGGCGTAGAGCAGCGCCAGGAGAGCCCCGTTGCGCACCTGCTCGACCTCGACGCGCCCGACCTGCGGCGCGGCGTCGAGCAGGCGCTCGACCTGCCCCTCGGTAAGCGTGCGTGGCAATGCCCGGCTGCGCCCCGGACCCTGAAGGCGGATCGCGGGATTGTCGCTGCGCCAGCCCTCATCCACGGCGAACCGGTAGAATTGCCGGATCGACGACAGGCGCCGCGCGCGGGTGGCCTGCGCCAGCCCCTCTGCATCGCAGGCCACGAGATAGGCCTCGACATCCGCCTGCGTGGCCGTCAGCAATCCGCGCCCGCCCCGCGTGATGAGCCAACCTGCGTAGGCGCGCAGGTCGCGGCCATAAGCCATCAGCGTATTGCGCGCGGCCCCCAGTTCGGCGGCCTGCGCCTCGAGAAAGGTGTCGATGCGGTTCTCGGCCAGATTCATTGGTCCGGCCCGAGCAGCACGATCTGCAAGGCCGCGCGCCGCGCGGTGTCCTCCAGCCCGGCGGCGCGCAGGGTGGCGAGCGCGGCCTCCACCGACGAGGGCGCGACCCTCTCGGCACCGTGGTCGAGCAGCGCGGCGGCGGCGAGGATCGCCTCGCCCAGCCGACCCTCGGCGATCATCTGCTGATGCTCGGGGGCGGCAGTGGTGGCGGCAAATCCTGCGGCGATCGCCGATTGCATCCGGGTGGCGGCATCCGCGTTTCCCGGGGTGCCCGCGGCGATCCCGGCGAGGAACCTGTCGCGCACGGAGGGTGACGCGATCTCTCGCGCGCGCTCGTAGAGCGGCGACAGAAGGACCATCTCGGCAACGCGCGCAGCGAGCGAGTCGGGCAGGGGAGCGGCGTCGAGCAGGCGCTCGGCGAAAATCTCGGACATTACCGTTTCCAGCCCAAGCGCACGCGCGCCCTCCCACACGGCGGGCAGCGCCTTGGCCAGCGCTTCAGCCCCGCCACCGGGCGCGAGCGCACTGTCGAGCGCCTGTACCGCGGCGACGCGGTCCCACACACCGCCCGAGGCGGCGGGCTTGCGCGCCGTGTAGAGCCCGAAGAGCCGTGTAGCAGCGAGCGCCCCGGTCTGCGCAAGCCGCTCGGCGGCGACGATCTCGGCCTTCCAGCCCGCCGTACCGCGCAGGTCCGCCATCGCGTAGGCGCGCGGCAGGCCATGTGTGCCGCGCGGTGCGCCTATGGATTCGTAGAGGCGAAAGCGAAGTGGTGTCATCTCGGTGGGGGGCTCGGGCGGGGCGATCTCGTCGATGAGTTCGGGCTCGAGATGGAGCGCGAGGAGCGTCACGTCCGGCTCGGTGATCGCGCCGCTTGCCTCGGCCCCGTGCAGGATCAGTGCTGCCGTCTGCCAGTCGCCCGCGCGGGCGAGGCAATAGATGCGCGACCGTGGATCATCGCTCAGGTGTGGCGTGGCGGCGAGCGCTGCGCAGGCCCGGTCCTCGCGACCGTCGAGCAGCGCGAGGTCGAGCCAGGTGTCGAACAGTGCCGGCCGCGACCCGCCTGCGCGCTCGACCAGTGCCAGCGCGGGCTCGACAGCGCCAA
This sequence comes from Roseovarius nitratireducens, assembly GCF_002925845.1. GTDB lineage: Bacteria > Pseudomonadota > Alphaproteobacteria > Rhodobacterales > Rhodobacteraceae > Roseovarius > Roseovarius nitratireducens. The sequence goes on from NZ_PDNI01000058.1 coordinate 340,756, forward strand.
ACCGGCGCAGCGCCGCAAGGCGCGCGCGCAGGAACGACGCGGCCCCGGTACTGTCGGGGGGGGCGTCGGCCTCGGCCAGCAGCAGCGTGTAGTAGAGCGCCCGCATCGCGGGGAGCGGGCGCTCGGGCAGCCGCTCGAGATAGCGGGTGAGGATGGCGGTGTTGCTTGCCTCCCAGAGCGTGCGCGGCAGGCCGGTCGTGGTGCTCGGCAAAAGCCCAACCGAATCCGCGCGTTGCGCGCCGAGTGGCGTCACCGTGACGTCGGGCCGCGCGATGCGGTCGGCGGTGTCCGGTGCGTCGGGGCCGGGGGGCGTGACGGCGGCGGTGCCCATCTCGTCGAGCCAGTCGATGGCCGAGAGTGGGGCCTGTGCCGCGGCGGTGCCGGACCAAAGAAGGGCGGCGAGAAAGGCGCTACTCGATCTCAAGAATGATATCCTGCCGCGTCTCGGTTTGGGTCGGGGTGAAATCGGCACCGAAGAACGGGCCGAGATAGGCATAGGCCACGAGCCCAATGAACCCCAGAATTGCAAGGTAGAACAACCATTTGATAAGGCGAAGCATGAGGCGGTCCATGTGCTCTGAGGGTGATTTTTCCCACTTATAGCTGGCATTTCCGGCAAGATCACGCCATTGAGTGCAAAATATCCCCAAGAGGCAAGGGAGCGCCGGGCGTGGCGGCTGGCAAGCGTTGGAAACTGAAGAAAACAATCGTGCTCGTCGGCATGATGGGCGCGGGCAAGACCGCCGTGGGGCGCGCGCTCGCGGCCCGGTTGGGGGTGCCGTTTCTTGATTCCGATGTCGAGATCGAGAAGGCAGCCAATATGACAATTGCCGAGATATTTCAAAGAGATGGAGAGCAATTCTTCCGCGCGAGAGAGAGCGAGGTGATCGACCGGTTGCTCGATGCGACGCCGGCGATCCTGTCGGTCGGCGGCGGCGCATTTCTCGCGCAACGCAACCGTGAAACGATCGCGCGCAAGGGGCTTTCGGTGTGGCTGGATGCCGGGCTCGATCTCTTGTGGTCACGGGTAAAAGGCAAGAATACCAGACCCTTGCTGCGCACAGCTCATCCACGCGAGACGCTGCGCGAGCTTTACGAGGCGCGCGTACCGCTCTACGCGCTGGCGGATGTGCGAGTAGAGGCACATCGCGACTACGCGATCGACGACATGGCCGCGCAGGTCGAGGCGGCGCTGGCCGCGCGACCGGATATTCTGGAGGAGGTGAAATGATCGAAACCGTGCATGTGCCGCTGGGTGAGCGGGCCTATGACGTGGTAATCGGGCCGGGGCTGCTCGGCGCGGCGGGCGCACGCATCGGGCCGCTGTTGCAGCGCCCGCACGTGGCCGTGGTGAGCGACGAGACGGTGGCGGGAGCGCATTGGGAAACACTCCGTAAAGGACTGGAAAAAAACGAAATAACCGCTGACTATCTAACCCTGCCACCGGGTGAGGCGACGAAATCCTGGCCGCACCTGGAGCGCGTCGTCGAGTGGCTTCTGGAGCAGCGGATCGAACGCGGCGACGTGGTCGTGGCGTTCGGCGGCGGGGTGATCGGCGACCTTGTCGGCTTTGCCGCCGCGATCCTGCGGCGGGGGGTGCGGTTCGTGCAGGTGCCGACGAGCCTGCTGGCGCAGGTGGATAGCTCGGTTGGGGGGAAGACAGGGATCAACTCGCCGAGGGGCAAGAACCTGATCGGGGCGTTCCATCAGCCGAGCCTCGTGCTGGCGGATACGGAGGTGCTGGGCACGCTGACGCCGCGCGATTACCGGGCGGGATATGGCGAGGTCGTGAAATACGGTCTGTTGGGAAACAGTGAATTCTTTCAATGGCTTGAAGGGCACGGCTCATCCGCCGCCGAGGGCGATATGGCGGCGCGCATCCATCTTGTGAAACGCTCGGTCGAGATGAAGGCAGGCATCGTCAGCCGCGACGAGACCGAGCAGGGTGAGCGGGCCTTGCTCAACTTGGGCCATACATTTTGTCATGCATTGGAGGCAGCGACACAATATGATGGGGCACGATTGCTGCATGGTGAGGGCGTGGCGATCGGTTGCGCGCTGGCGTTCGAGTTGTCTGCGCGGCTGGGGCTGTGCGCGCAGGAGGAGCCGAGCCGCGTGCGCGCCCATCTTCGCGACATGAAGATGAAGGCGGACCTGTCTGATATTCCAGGAAAATTGCCGGATGCCGAGGGGCTGCTGTCGCTGATGGCGCAGGACAAGAAGGTGGTGGATGGCACCCTGCGTTTCATCCTCGCGCGCGGCATCGGCGACGCCTTCATCACGGGGGACGTGCCGCCCGAGGCGGTGCGAAAGGTGCTGGACGACGCGCTGGCGGGCCGCGCGAACCTGTAGGTTCAGGACGCGAACCGCAAGGTTCGCGGCGGGCGGCGCGCGGTGCGTCAGGCGGCTGGAAACCAGTGGCGCGTGCGGTTGGCGAAGGCCACGAGCGAGAGCATCACCGGCACCTCGACCAGAACGCCCACCACGGTGGCGAGCGCCGCGCCGGAGCCGAGGCCGAACAGGCTGATCGCGACGGCGACCGCGAGTTCGAAGAAATTCGACGTGCCGATGAGCGCGCAAGGCGCGGCGACGTTGAAGGGCACGCGCCACGCCCGGGCGAGGCCGTAGGCTATGATGAAGATCCCGTAGCTCTGCAACAGCAGCGGCACGGCGATGAGGGCGATCACCAGCGGCGTGTCGATAATCACCCGCCCCTGGAAGCCGAAGAGCAGCACCACCGTGACCAGCAAGCCGAGAATGGTGATCGGCTTGACGCGGGCGCGGAATGCGTCGACCGCGGCCGCGCCCCCCTGCCGCATCAGGCGGGTGCGCGTCGCGATTCCGGCGGTGAGCGGGATGAGAATGTAGAGCAGGACCGACAGCAGCAGCGTCTCCCACGGCACGGCGATGTCGGTCACGCCCAGCAGCAGCGCCACGATGGGCGCGAAGGCGAACACCATGATGACGTCGTTCACGCTGACCTGCACGAGGGTATAGGTGGCGTCGCCGCGGGTGAGCTGTGACCAGACGAAGACCATCGCGGTGCAGGGTGCGGCCCCGAGCAGGATCAGCCCCGCGAGATAGCCCTGCGCGTCCTCGGGCGGGATCAGCCCGGCGAAGACGTGGTTGAAGAACAGCACGCCAAGCGCGGCCATGGTGAAAGGCTTGATAAGCCAGTTGACCGTCAGCGTGATGACGAGGCCCTTGGGCCGCTCGCCCACCTGCCGCAGCGCGCCGAAATCGACGCCCACCATCATCGGAAAGACCATCGCCCAGATGAGCAGCGCCACGGGCAGGTTGACGCGGGCGATCTCGGCGCTGGCGAGGGTCTGGAAGACGCCCGGCAGGAGATTGCCCAGCAACAGCCCCGCGCCCATGGCCAGCGCCACCCAGAGCGAGAGCCAGCGCTCGAACGTGCCCATCCCGCCGGGGGCGTCTGCGGTGTGATCGGTCATGGCGGGAGGGATAGGCTGCTGTCCCGGGGGGTGCAAGCGGGGTTTCGTGAAGGTACCGTGACGGGGGTCGAAGTCTTGAAAAGACTTCGGGCCGATTTCTTTTGAAGAAATCGGGGTGGGGCGGGCGGATCAGTCGGTGAGTTTCACAAGGGCGTGGCGCTTGCGGCCCGCCGAGAGCTTGAACGCCTCATTGAGCGTTCTATCCCAGACTACCAGATTATTTGTTGCCACGAGACGCGCTCTCAGTTCTCCATCGCTCTTCTGGTATATTTCATATCGAGAACCCGCGTCGGTGAGCAGCGCGTCGTCGAGCCGCGCGCCGTTCTCGGCGATGAGGCGCTTGGCCTCCTTGCCGGATTTGGCGAGGCCGGCGCGCACGATGAGTTGCACCACCGAAATGCCATCCGCCACCTCGGCGCGGCTCAGGTCGAGCGTGGGCAGGTCATCGCCGACGCCGCCCTTCTCGAACACCTCGCGGGCGGTGGCCTCGGCGGCCTGCGCGGCCTCGGCCCCGTGCAGCAGCGTTGTCACCTCGTTGGCCAGGATGATCTTGGCCTCGTTGATCTCTGACCCCGCGAGCGCGCCCAAGCGGTTGCACTCGTCGAGGGACAATTCGGTGTAGAGCCGCAGGAAGCGGCCCACGTCGGCGTCCATCGTGTTGCGCCAGAATTGCCAGAACTGGTACGGGCTGCACATTTCGGAATCGAGCCAGATCGCGCCATCGGCGGATTTGCCCATCTTGCGCCCGTCGGCGGTGGTCAAGAGCGGCGAGGTGAGGCCGTAGATCTCGTGGTCGAGGACGCGGCGCGTGAGGTCGATCCCGTTGACGATGTTGCCCCACTGGTCCGAGCCGCCCATCTGCAACACGCAGCCATAGCGGCGGTTGAGTTCGAGAAAGTCATACGCCTGCAGGATCATGTAGTTGAATTCGAGGAAGGACAGCGATTGCTCTCGGTCGAGGCGCGATTTCACCGATTCAAAGGCCAGCATCCGGTTGACCGAGAAATGCCGCCCGATGTCGCGCAGGAACTCGATGTATTTCAGCCCGTCGAGCCATTCGGCATTGTCGAGCATGAGCGCATCTGTGGGGCCGTCGCCATAGGTGATGTAGGCGGCGAAAACCCGCTGGATGCCGTCGATATTGGCCTGGATCGCGGCATCGTCCAAGAGCGGGCGCTCATCCGCGCGGAACGAGGGATCGCCCACCTTGGTGGTGCCGCCGCCCATCAGCGTGAGCGGCTTGTGCCCGGTCTTTTGCAGCCAGCGCAGCATCATGATCTGGATGAGCGAGCCCACGTGCAGCGACCGCGCGGTGGCATCAAACCCGATATAGGCGGGCACCACGCCCGCGCTGAGCGCCTCGTCCAGCCCCTGGTAATCGGTGCAATCCGCGAGAAAGCCGCGCTCGATCATCACGCGCATGAAATCGGATTTCGGGTGGTAGGTCATGGCGCTTGTCCCGCTTTGATTTGCGCGGCATGTATAGGCAGTCGTGGGGCGAAGGAAAAGGCCATGTTGAAGGCGGGGCGCATCCGGGCGCTTGGGGCGATGTCGGGCACCTCTCTGGACGGGGTGGACGCCGCCATGATCGAGACCGATGGCGAGCTGATCCACGGCTTTGGCCCGGTGGGCTACCGGCCCTACTCGGACACTGAGCGCGCGGTGTTGCGCCGCGCACTCGGGCAGTGGGCGGGGCCGGAGGTCGAGGCCGCCGCGCGCGTGGTGGAGGACGCGCATGCGGAGTTGTTGCGCGGCTTTGACGGGGTCGCGCTGGTGGGGTTTCACGGGCAGACGCTGGCGCACGAGCCGCGCGGGCGCGGCACCCATCAGGCGGGGGACGGTGCGCGGCTGGCGGAGATTCTGGGCCTGCCGGTGGTGTGGGATTTCCGCAGTGCCGATGTGCGGTTCGGCGGCGAGGGCGCGCCGCTGGCACCGTTCTACCATTTCGCCTGCGCGAAATGGATCGGGGCCGAGGCACCGCTGGCGTTTCTCAACCTCGGGGGGGTGGGCAACCTGACCTGGGTCGATCCGCGCTGTGCGCGGCCCGAGGAGGAGGGCGCGCTGCTGGCCTTTGACACCGGGCCGGCGAACGCGCCGATCAACGACCTGGTGCAGGCGCGGCTGGGGGCCGAGTGCGACCGCGACGGCGCGCTGGCGCGGCGGGGCAGCGTGGCGCAGGGGGCGCTGGAGATGTTCCTCGACGAGCCCTGGTTCCTGCGGATGCCGCCCAAATCGCTTGACCGCGACGCGTTTGCCGCGATGGTGGCGCTGGTGGGCGAATTGCCCGATGCCGACGCGGCGGCGACGCTGACGGCGATGGCGGTGTCGGCGGTGATGCGCGGGATGGAGCATTGCCCGGTGCCACCCGCGCGTGTTCTGGTGACCGGGGGCGGGCGCAAGAACCCGGTGATGATGGAGATGCTGCGCGCCTCGCTGGATTGCCCGGTGGTGCCGGTCGAGGAGGCGGGGCTCGATGGTGATATGCTGGAGGCGCAGGCATTCGCGCATCTGGCGGTGCGGGTGGCGCGGGGGTTGCCCACGTCCTGCCCGGGGACCACGGGCGTGCGCGCCGCCGTTTCGGGCGGCACGCTGAGCCGGGCGGAAGGAGGGGCAGATGGATTACGCGCTTGACGAGGGGCCGGGGGGCGGGCTGCGGCTGGGCCTGATCGTGCTGAGCGTGGATACGGGGCTGGAATGGGAGGCGCGGTCGGTGTTCGCGGGCCGCGCGGCGCATGTGATGCACAGCCGTATCCCGGCGCGCGACCATGTCACGCCCGACGACCTCGCGCATATGGCGCCGGAGCTGACGCGCAGCGCGGCGTTATTGCCGCCGGGGCTGGGGGCGGTGGGGTATGGCTGCACCTCCGGCGCGACGGTGATCGGGCCTGCGGAGGTGGCGGCGCGCGTGGGCGAGGCGCATCCCGGAACGCCGGTGACCGATCCGCTGAGCGCGGTGATCGCGGCGCTGGGGGTGCTGGGGGTGGACCGCATCGGCATGGTCACGCCCTACCTGCCGGAGGTGGTGGCACCCATGCAGGCGGCGCTGGGCGCGGCGGGGATCGAGGCGGTGGCCTCGGAAAGCTTTGGCGAGAGCGACGACCGGATCGTGGGGCGTATCCCCGAGGCGGCCACGTTGCGCGGGATGCTGGACGTCGGCGCGCGACCCGGGGTAGAGGCGGTGTTCACCTCGTGCACCAACCTGCGTAGCATGGCGGTGATCGACGAGGCGGAGGCGGCATTGGGCAAGCCGGTGGTGACCTCGAACCAGGCGATGTTCTGGCATATGCTGCGGCTGGCGGGCGCGGGCGAGCGGGCGCGGGGCTGGGGGCCGGGGCGGCTGTTTGCGGTGTGAAAGAGTGCGGCATGATGTGCTGTTGTGCCGAGGGCAGCGCCTGCCTGGGCGGGCGCGTGGGCGTAACCGTGCCAGCGGCGATGCGGTCAAGTAATGCGCGGCGTTGCTACCTGGTGTAACGTCTGGAGCGCCTGCCGGGGGGCAGGCAGGCGCTGCCCGGCGGTGCCGCCGGGCGGGGGATAGCGGCGCTGGTGCGCATTGAAAGACAACGAACAAGAAAAGGACGAAAACGGCCATGAAGGATAGCAAATTGAGCCCCGCCACCATCGCGGCGCAGGCAGGCGGCGCGGTGGATGCGCAGACCGGCGGCGTGGTGCCGGGGATCAGCCTTGCCACCACCTACCTGCGCGGCGCCGACAACGCGCTGTTGCGCCCCGACAACACCTATGGCCGGGACCAGAACGACACCGTGCGGCAGGCCGAGGAGGTGGTGCGCGCGCTGGAAGGGGCGGCGGCGAGCCTGCTGTTTCCCAGCGGCATGGCGGCGGTGGCGGCGGTGTTCCGGGCGCTGCCCTCGGGCGCGCGGGTGGTGATGCAGAACGGCATCTACTGGGGCACGCTGAAATGGGTGCGCGCGTATTGCGTGCGCCGGGCGATCATATTGGACGAGGTGGACGCGTCGGACACGCACGCGCTGGCCAATGCGTGCCGGTCGTCGGCGGACATGGTGTGGATCGAGACGCCGTCGAACCCGTGGCTGAAGACCGTGGATATCGCCGCAGCCGCCGGGATGGCGCACAAGGCGGGCGCGGTGCTGGTGGTCGATGGCACGGCGGCGACGCCGGTGCTGACCCGCGCGCTGGACCTCGGGGCCGACCTGTCGATGCATTCGGCGACCAAGGCGCTGGGGGGGCATTCGGATGTTTTGGGCGGCGTGCTGTCGTGCCGTGACCCCAAGCTGGCGATGTGGGCCGAGATCGCCACCGACCGGCATGACGCAGGGTCAATCATCGGGCCGTTCGAGGCGTGGCTGTTGATGCGGGGGATGCGGACATTGCCGCTGCGGGTGGAGCGGATGTGCGCCAACGCGATGGCGGTGGCAGAGTACCTGGCGGCGCATGAGGGGGTGGCGGCGGTGCTATATCCGGGGCTGGCGGAGCATACGGGGCACGACGTCGCCGCGCGGCAGATGAATGGGGGGTACGGGTACCTGCTGTCATTCATGGTGAAGGGCGACCGCGCGCGCGCGCTGGAGGTGCTGGGGCGGCTGCGGCTGTTTCACCGGGCGACGTCGCTGGGCGGCGTCGAGAGCCTCGCCGAGCACCGCGCCAGCATCGAGCCGCATTCGGGCATCCCGGAGACGCTGATCCGGCTGTCGGTGGGGATCGAGGATGCGGGGGATTTGATCAGGGATTTGGAGGGGGCGTTGGGGTGAGGGGGGGGCGCCTTATAAATGCTAAAGCCTGATCTTTCGATAAGCATTGGTGGGAAGTAAAGCCTTGGTTTCCTGTCAGAAAATAAGTAGCCTCTCTTAAGCGGTGTTCGCAGAAGAGGTACGAATGACAATCTTCCTGGAAGGAATAGCGGCGCAGTTTTATCGTGGAATTGGACATCAAACGCAGTACATTGCGCCATTTTCACGTATGAACTTCTTTATTGGTGCGAACAATGCAGGAAAGTCTATCGTACTCAATCTGATCGCCAGCAGGGTGGCTGCTTTGAAACACGAGACACCTAAGGGAAAACTTGAACGCACAGAGTACTATCGAGGCGAAAAAAGCGGAAAATTTATCTTAGCAATTGGGCGTGAAATCGAAGCCGTTGTAAGGAAATGTACTGAAAGGGCGAATACTCACGTTTATCAAACAAGAAGCAGATCACGACAAACCTTTGAAGATGAGTTGCGAGCTGTTTGTCGCGAACTTTCAATTGATGATATGATTTGGGTCGTTAAGGATGGGAGTCACGCGAGTTTATATAATCAGCCAGAAAAATCTGAAACTGCGGAACGTTGGGTGACAGATTGGCAGGCATTTTGGAACGTATTTTTTCCAGGGTCGAGCGGAGGTAGCTTCAAGCAGCATTGGTTTCCAGACACACTAAAAGTGATTGCCAATGAAATATTTCCAAGCATTCCAAATATTCATTTAATTCCCGCCAAACGTGTTTTTGGGAAGTCAGGTGAAGAATTTGACGATTTAAGCGGGAAAGGCCTTTTAAACCACCTTCAGCAACTTCAAAATCCTGATTTTGACAAACGTGATGATGAACAAAAGTTCTTGAGAATAAACGAATTTTTACAATCAGTCACTGATAAGCCAGATGCACGATTGGAGGTTCCAAGCAATCTCGCTCATTTACTTGTTCACATGGACAACAAAGTTCTTCCATTATCTGCATTGGGAACAGGAATCCACGAGGTGGTCCTTATTGCGGCATTCTGCACTATACACGATGAAAGTGTAATGTGTATTGAGGAACCTGAAATTCACCTTCATCCTATACTGCAACGAAAGCTTGTCCGCTATCTCCTAGCGAATACAAGAAGTCAGTATTTTATAGCAACGCACTCTGCAGGATTTATTGATACACCCGATGCGAACATATTCCATGTTCATAACGATGGAGTTCAAACCTACGTTCGGCCGGCGTTAACTAAAGAATCGCAACGTGAGATGTTAGATGATCTTGGGTATCAAGCATCAGATATTTTGCAGACCAACGCGGTAGTTTGGGTCGAGGGGCCCTCCGATCGAATATATATCAATCATTGGATAAACTTTGTGGATGCCGATTTGGTAGAGGGTATCCACTACACCATACTGTTCTATGGGGGTGCGTTGCTCGCACACCTTTCTACGTCAGACGGGGCCGTAAGTGACTTCATTAAGCTCCATGACATAAATCGGCATATGGCGATTATAATGGATAGTGATAAGTCTAACGATGACTCAGAATTGAAGCCACACGTTCAGAGGATCATTGATGAATTTCAGGACAAGAGTGGCTTAATCTGGGTGACTTCGGGTCGCGAGATCGAAAACTATTTAAATGGCCGTAAGTTGCAGGAAGCTTTGAAAGCTATACATTCTCGCATATATGATTCGCCTTGCAAAACTGGTCCTTATGACCACGCATTCTATTTCATGAGACAGAGAGAAAATGGGCGCCGGGAGACTTACAAACACGGAGACAAAGTGGCTTTGGCAAAGCTTCTTTGCGAGCAACCGCCTGATTTAGATATCCTAGACTTGCGCGAACGTGTTGAGGATCTGACCGCAATGATCCGCAAGGCTAATGGTCTCGAATCAAAGCAATAGCCCCCCTCAATCCACCACCGACACCAGGTGCCACCTCAGCGCATCGTTCTGCACCGGGTCAAAGTGCGTGACGCGGTTGGATAGCACCACCAGTTGGGTGACGTGGAAGGGGATGAGGGTGCCGGAGTTCTCTGTCAGGCGGCGCTGCGCCCGGTGATAAAGCGCGCGGCGTTTGTCGAAATCGAGCTCGGCGCGGGCGGCCTCCAACAGACGGTCGAATTTGGGGTCGTTGTAGTGGCTCTCGTTCCATTTGGCCGAGGAATGGAACGCCTCGTTGAGCACCTGGTCGGCGGGGCGGGCGCCCCAGGCGGTGGCAAAGGCGGGTTTCTTCATCCAGACATTGGACCAGTAGCCATCGGCGGCGGCGTTGTCGAGCGTGACGCGGATGCCCGCGGCGGCGGCCTGTTCCTGGAACGCGACGCCCAGCACCGGCCAGCTCGGGTCCAGCGACGAGACGTGGATATTGACGTCAATGCCGTCGGGGTATCCGGCCTCGGCCAGCAATTCGCGGGCGCGCTCGGGGTCGGGCGGGCAGGACATGGTCAGGCGGTACTGATCATTGGGGGCGACGGGCGTGTCGCAGGAGGGCACGCCGCCACCGTCGAGGGCGAGGGCGAGCATTTCCTCGCGGTCCACCACCATGCGCAGGGCGCGGCGCACGCGGGCGTCATCGAACGGCGGGTAATCGGCGCGGAAGACGAGGCCCATCCAGTTGCCGGTGGGAATTTCCAGAAGCTGGTAGCGCAGGGATTTGTCGAGCGCGCGGCGCAGCACCGGGGCGATCCCACGCTCCATGTCGAGCTGGCCCGAGAGGAACGCCTGTAGCCGCGCCTGCGCATCCGGCACGCCGATCACCTCGATCCGCTCCAGCGCGGGGGGACCTTCCCAATACGCGTCATAGGCGGTGAGGACGGTGTTGCCGTCGGGGTCGAATTTCTCCACCCGGAAGGGCCCGGTGCCGATGCCGGTCTGGTCGACCGTGTCGCCCGATCCCTGCGGGATGATGCGCAGGCGGGGATCCATCAGTTGCAGCGGGAAATCGGCGAAGGTGGAGCTGAGCGCCATGCGCACGGTGTGCGGGCCGGTGGCCTCGACCGTTTGAATCATCTTGACGGCGGCGCGGGCGGGGCTTCCGTAATCGGGGTCGATGACGCGGGCGAGGGAGTAGACCACGTCATCCGCGTCGAGCGTGCTGCCGTCGTGAAAGCGCACGCCCTCGCGGATATGAAAGGTCCAGACGGTGCCGTCCTCGTTGGGATACCACCGGGTGGCGAGATCGGGCGCCGGGGTGCCGTCGCGCCCGGGACGGACGAGGCGGCTCTGGATCTTCTCGATGATCTGGAGGACGCGGCCCTTGGAGGCCGGGTCGAGGCTCGACTGTGCGCCGAAGCCCACGTTGTGGGCGTGGCGGAACGTGCCGCGCGGCTCTGCGAGGGCAGCGGTGGCGCAGAGGAGCGCGGCGAGGGCGAGGAAAGCGGGGCGCGTCATGTCACAAGTCTTGGCAAGCCGGGCCCGCCAAGGCAAATGTTTCGCGCATGCCCCGCGATCACGTTTCGACGCGCGGGCTCACCCGCGCTTGGCGATCAGCATGTCGTCGGGGCTATGGCCCGCGGCGATCGCCTCGGTGAACCAGCGCGGTTTGCGCCCGCGACCCGACCAGGTGAGGCGCGGATCCTCGGGGTGGCAGTATTTCGGGACCTTGGCGCCGGATTTGGACGATGGCGCCAGTTCGGCCAGCGAATAACCCAATTCATGGGCCATCGCCTCGAGCTTGGCGCGGGCCTCGGCCTTTTGCCGTTCCTCGTAGCTGTTGATGGCGCGCGCCACGTCTTTTTGCAATTGCCGCAGTTCCTTGAGGGAAAGCGTGTTGAGATCGGGATTGCCCATTCAGGTGCCTCTTTTTTCCAATAAGTGCCCAAAGATAGATTGCCTTTTACAGAACGGCAATTCCAAAGCGCAAGCCCCTTGGGGAGGAAATGGTGGAATTAAGCATTTTTCCCAAGAATAAACGCCATTTCATTTCTTCCTGGTTGAAATACTCGGGGGGAGTCGCGCATGGCGCGACGGGGCGGCGCACCCATGTCGTGGCAAGAAGATCAGCGCCGGTTCGCGCGCAGGAACGCAAGCAGCGCGCGCGTCGAGCCGTCCTTGGCCGACGCATCCGCGCCGTCGATGAGCGGGGCCATCTCGGTGGCGAGCGCCTTGCCCAGTTCCACCCCCCATTGGTCGAAAGAGTTGATCCCGAGCGCCACCCCCTCGACGAACACCCGGTGCTCGTAGAGCGCGATGATCTGGCCCAGCCGGTGCGGCGTGAGCCGGTCGTAGACCAGCGTGGTGGAGGGGCGGTTGCCCGGAAACGCGCGGTGCGCGGCCTGCCGGTCGAGTTCCGCGCCGGTGAGCCCGGCGGCGCGCAGCATTTCGCGCGCCTCGGCCTCACTGCGCCCGCGCATCAGCGCCTCGGATTGCGCGAGGCAATTGGCCACCAGAAGCCGGTGGTGATGGGCGAGGGCGGGTTCGTGCCCCTCGGCGGCCACCATGAATTCGCAGGGGACCACCTGCGTGCCCTGGTGAATGAGCTGGTAGAAGGCGTGCTGTCCGCCGGTGCCCGGCTCGCCCCAGACGACCGGCCCGGTGGGCGCGGGCGGCGGGGCGCCCGACATGGTGACGCCCTTGCCGTTGGATTCCATCTCGAGTTGCTGGAGATAGGCGGGCAGCCGGGCGAGGCGCTGGTCGTAGGGCAGCACCGCGCGGGTGGCATGGCCGCAGCCCTGGTGGTGCCAGAGCCCGGTGAGCGCCAGCATCACCGGCATGTTGCGCGCGGGCGTCGCGGTGCGGAAATGGGCGTCCATCGCCGCCGCCCCGGCGAGGAATTCCTCGAACCGGTGCGGCCCGATGGCGATCATCAGCGCGAGGCCCACCGGCCCCCAGACCGAGTAGCGCCCGCCCACGTAATCGCCGAAGCCGAACACGCGGGCCGGGTCGATCCCCCATTTCGCGGTCTTGTCGGTGGCCGAGGAGACGGCGGCCATCTGCGCGCCCGCGTCGCACCCGCGGGAGACGAGCCAGTCGCGGGCGGTGGCGGCGTTGGTCATCGTCTCGACGGTGGTGAAGGTCTTGGAGGCGACGATGAACAGCGTGCGCGCCGGGTCGAGCGCGTGAAGCGTATCGGCGATGTCGGCCCCGTCGACGTTGGAAACGAAATGGCAGCGCGGCCCGTCATGGTAGGGGCTGAGCGCGCGGGTGGCCATCTCGGGGCCGAGATGCGAGCCGCCGATGCCGATATTGACCACGTCCCGCCAGCCATCCGCGCGCACCTGATCGGCAAAATCCGCCATGCGGGCGCGGGTGGCGCGGATATCGGACAGGATGTCGGTGCCCGCGAGGGTAAGTGCCTCGGAGGTGAGATCGCGCAGCGCGGTGTGCAGCACGGCGCGGTGCTCGGTCTCGTTGACGGGCTGTCCCGCGAACATCGCGGCGCGGCGCGCGGCCAGCCCCTGCGCGTCGATGAGCCCGAGCAGCGTGTCGCGGTCTGCCGATGTCATCGTGGTCTTGGAACAGTCGAGAAGCATTCCGTCGGCGGCCACCGAGAAGGTCGCGGCGCGATCCGGGTCGGTGGCGAAAAGATCGGTGATCCGGCGGGATTGGGCGGCGTGCGCCGCCGCTCTCACCTCGTCCCACATGGGCCTCAGTCCTCCGGCGCCCAATGGACCGTTGCGCCATCGAGCACGGCGGCAACGGGGGCCTCGATGGGGCGCAGGTGGCGCGCGCGCTTGATCGCGCGGTGCTTTTTCTCGCCGGTAATGGCGACATGGGTGTTGATCGCGCCCGTCAGCACCCGCGCGGTGAGGGTGACGCGGGGCTCTTCCTCGCCGCGCACGCGGATCGGGGCGAGGATCGGAGCGTCATCCGGGTCGAGCGCGGCCTCGAGCCCGTCGGCGCCGGGGATGAGCGAGGCGGTGTGCATGTCCGCGCCCATGCCCAGCAGGCAGATGTCGATGGGCAGGGCCGGGGCGATGTTGGATTCCAGTTCCGCAAGCACCGCCTCGGGCGTGTCGGCGCGGGCGTAGAGCGGCAGGTAGCGCGCCGCCGCCGCGCGCCCGGTCAGCAGGCGCGCGCGAATGAGCCGCGTGTTGGAGCGGATATGAAGCTCGGGCCGCCAGCGTTCGTCCGACAAGAGCACGTCCACGCGATCCCATTCGAGGTCGGTATCGCAGAGTGCGTCGAATATGGGCCCTGGCGTGGTGCCGCCTGGCACCACGAACAGCACGCGGTCCTTGTGGTCGAGCGCGGTGCGCAATTCGCCGGCCAGCAGGTTGGCGAGATCGAGCGCCATCATTTCGGCATCTGCGTATTCGGTCAGGTTCATGGTCTTATCTCCCGCCAGCGCCGCCCGTCGCGGTGCATGAGCATCAGGGCATCCTCGGGTCCCGCCGAGCCGGTGGCGTAGGCCAGGGGGGCCTCGCCGTCCGCGTCCCACCCGGCGATGATCGGGTCGGTCCAGGCCCAGGCCGCCTCGACCTCGTCGCCGCGCATGAACAGCGTCTGGTTGCCGCGGATCACGTCCATGATTAGCCGCTCGTAGGCGTCGGGGAAATCGGTCTCTTCCGGCCCCAGCGCCTCGGCGAAGGTCATGTCGAGGGGCACGTCGACAAGGCGCATGCCGCCCGGTCCCGGCTCCTTGATCGTCACGCCCAGTTCGATCCCCTCGTTGGGCTGGAGACGGATTATCAGGATGTTGCGGTGGCGCCCGGCCTCGGCCCCGAAGATCGAGTGCGGCGCGTCCTTGAACACCACCGCGATCTCGCTGGTGCGCGCGCGCAGCCGCTTGCCGGTGCGCAGGTAGAAGGGGGTGCCGGCCCACCGCCAGTTGGAGACATGCACCTTGAGCGCCACGAAGCTTTCGGTCGTGCTCTCGGCATTGCCGACCTGGTCGCGGTAGCCGGGCTGGTCGCCCTCACCCTCGTACTGTCCGCGCACCGCGTCGGCGCGCGCCACCGGCTCGAGGGCGCGGATGACCTTGAGCTTTTCGTCGCGCACCGAATCGGGGGCAAAGCGGGCGGGCGGCTCCATCGCGATGAGGCACAGGAGCTGCATCAGGTGGTTCTGGACCATGTCGCGCATGGTGCCGACGCGGTCGTAGTAATCGCCGCGCCCGCCCACGCCCACGCTCTCGGCCACGGTGATCTGGATGTGATCGACATACTGGCTGTTCCACAGCGGCTCGAACAGGACATTGCCGAAGCGGATCGCCATCAGGTTCTGCACCGTCTCCTTGCCGAGATAATGGTCGATCCGGTAGATGTGGCCCTCGTCGAAATACCGCGCGAGGGTGCGGTTGAGGGTGTGGGCGCTGTCGAGATCGTGGCCGAAGGGTTTTTCCACCACGATGCGGGCGCTGTCGTCGGCGAGCCCGTGGCGGTGCAGCCGCTCGGCGAGATCGCCGAACAGGCCGGGGGCCACGGAGAAATAGAAGGCACGGATGGGCCCCGCGCGCAGGCGCGCGGCGAGCGTCTCCCAGCCCTCGGTGCTGCGCGCGTCGAGTTTCACGTAGGCCAGCATGTCGAGAAAGGCATCGCGGCAGGCCGTGTCGGCGGCGGCCTCGGGGGCAAACTCGTCGAGGGCGTCGCGCACCAGGGCGCGATAGCTGTCGCTGTCCATCTCGCTGCGGGCGGCGCCGGTGAGCCGCGTATCGGCCCCGAACTGCCCGGCGACGAACCGGCGATAGAGCGCAGGCAGGATCTTGCGCCGCGCGAGATCGCCCGTGCCGCCGAAAATCACCAGGTCGAACGGATCGACCGGGATCACCCGAGAGGCCATGCTCCGATTCCCCTGATTGCCCGCGCGTGACCTTAGCACGGTTCTGCGCGGTCACAATGGCGGGCGGGTGTTCAGGCGTGGTTGAGCGGGAACTCGGTGGTGGCGCGGATTTCCTCCATCACGAAGCTGGCCGAGACGTCGCCCATCGGCACCCGCGCGATGAGCGCGCGGTAGAGCCGGTCGTAATCGGCCATGTCGGCCACCTGCGCGCGGATCAGGTAATCGAGATCGCCGCTCATGCGCCAGACGCCCTGCACCTGCGGCAGCGTGCCGATGGTGCGGGCGAAGGTGTCGAGCCAGGCGGCGTCATGGGCGCCGGCGCGGCACTGCATGAACACGGTGAGCGGCAGGCCGATGCGTGCGGGATCGAGCAGCGCCACGCGGGCGCGGATCACGCCGGCGGATTCGAGCGCACGGACACGCCGCCAGCAGGCATTGCGCGACAGCCCGACCCTTGCGCCCAGCGCGTCGAGGGCGAGGCTCGCGTCGCGCTGCAATTCGGTGAGTATCCGTCGGTCGATATCGTCAATGATGCTCATGATCTGGATGATACTGTGGAAATATTCCCAAGGAAAGTGATCAGGGAAGGAAAAATGGGACAATGTCACCCTGCTGTCGCGTTACCCTGTCCGCAAAACCCGAACAGGAGGACAGATGTAATGCTGAGCAGGCTCTTTCTCGATCATCCGCGCAGTGTGGATGAGAGCTATACCGAACATGCCGCCTTTGCCGGGTGGTTCGCGCTGCGGCTGTTCGCGGCCGGGGGCGCGGCGTTGATCCACGCGATCATCCCTTGCGTTTTCGAGCGGACGGCAAGCCGGATGATCGCGGAGATGCACGCGAAAACGCAAAACCGGGGGCGCTGAGGGCGCTCAGCCCCCGAGTGCTGCGTCGAGGTTCTCGTCGATCTTCTCCAGAAAGCCCATCGTGGTGCGCCAACCCTGGTCGGGGCCGACGAGGAGCGCGAGATCCTTGGTCATGTCGCCCGATTCGATGGTCTCGACCACCACCCGTTCCAGTGTCTCGGCGAAATGGGCAAGCGCGGCGTTGTCGTCGAGCTTGGCGCGGTGGCGCAGCCCGCCGGACCACGCGAAGATCGAGGCGGTGGAATTGGTCGAGGTCTGCTCGCCGCGCTGGTGCTGGCGGTAGTGGCGGGTGACGGTGCCGTGCGCTGCCTCTGCCTCCATGATCTTGCCGTCGGGGGTGAGCAGTTGGCTTGTCATCAGCCCCAGCGAGCCGAAGCCTTGCGCGACGGTGTCGGACTGAACGTCGCCGTCGTAGTTCTTGCACGCCCAGACGAAGCCGCCGTTCCATTTCATCGCGCAGGCCACCATGTCGTCGATCAGCCGGTGCTGGTACTCGATGCCCTTGGCTTCGAATTTCTCGGCGAATTCCTCGTCATAGACCTTCTGGAACAGCTCCATGAAGCGGCCGTCATACTGCTTTAGGATGGTGTTCTTGGTGCTGAGATAGAGCGGCCAGCCCAAGTCCAGCGCGTAGTTCATCGAGGCGCGGGCGAAGTCGATGATCGAGGCGTCGAGATTGTACATGCCCATGTAGACGCCCGACGAGGGGGCGCGGAACACCTCTTCCTCGATCACGGTGCCGTCCTCGCCCACGAATTTCATGCTGAGCGTGCCGGGGCCGGGGAATTTCATGTCCGTGGCCTTGTACTGATCGCCAAAGGCATGGCGCCCGATGACGATGGGGCGCGTCCAGCCGGGCACGAGGCGGGGCACGTTGCGGCAGATGATCGGCGCGCGGAACACCACGCCGCCCAAGATGTTGCGGATGGTGCCGTTGGGGCTGCGCCACATCTTTTTCAGGCCGAATTCTTCGACCCGGCCCTCGTCAGGGGTGATGGTGGCGCATTTGACGGCGACGCCGACCTCCTTGGTCTTTTCCGCCGCGTCGATCGTGACCTGATCCTCGGTGCGGTCACGCTCTTCGATGCCGAGATCGTAGTAGAGCAGGTCCACGTCGAGATAGGGGAGGATGAGTTTCTGCTTGATGAAATCCCAGATGATGCGGGTCATCTCGTCGCCGTCCATCTCGACGATGGGGTTCTCGACCTTGATCTTGGACATTGGGCGCGCTCCGCGGTTGGGGTGGGGTTGGTCTGGCTATATCAGCGGTGGTGTGGTGCGGGAAGGGTTGGGGGGCGGCATTGGCCTGTAGCAGGTGTTGAGAAACAAGCGCTGAGCTGCGCGAGCGCCCGATCGCCGGGTGGGCGCAAAACGGGTTACGCTCTGCAATTTATGGTGAAAGATACCTCTTATATTTCCGCTGCTTGAACCATTGCAGAAGCGCCCGCCCGAGGGGGCGGTCGGGCGCTCGCGCGGCGGCGTGCAAGCACGCCTTGATTCCGCGCGGGGGCAAGATCGCAACGACCGCACAAGGCCAAAACCGATCACCTGTCCCCACCGCTCACCTCACCCGATGATCGCGTTCAGCGTGGCGGAGGGCCGCATCACCGAGGCGAGTTTCCCGGCGTCGGGGTGGTAGTAGCCGCCGATATCCGCCGGTGCGCCCTGTGCCGCCGCCAGCTCGCCGGTGATCTGCGCCTCGGCCTCGGCCAGCGCGCGGGCCACCGGGGCGAATTCCTGCGCGAGGCTTGCGTCATCCGATTGTGCGGCGAGCGCCTCGGCCCAGTAGCGGGCGAACCAGTAGTGGCTGTCGCGGTTGTCGGGCTCGCCTACCTTGCGCGAGGGCGAGCGGTCGTGGTCGAGCACGCCTTGCGTCGCGGCCTCGACCGCCTCTCCGAGGATGCGGGCGCGGGCGTTGTCATGGGTCTGGGCGAGGAACTTGAGGCTCTCGGCCAGCGCGCAGAATTCGCCCAAGGAATCCCAGCGCAGGTGGTTCTCGGCCTGAAGCTGCTGGACATGCTTGGGGGCCGATCCGCCCGCGCCGGTCTCGAACAACCCGCCGCCCTGCATCAGCTTGACGATCGACAGCATCTTGGCCGAGGTGGCCAGCTCGAGGATCGGGAAGAGATCGGTCAGGTAGTCGCGCAACACGTTGCCGGTGATGGCGATGGTGTTCTCGCCCTTGGTGATCGTGTCCAGCGATGCGCGGGTTGCTTCGCGCGGGGCCATGATCTCGAATTTGTCAGCGACGCCAGCGGCTTCGAGGATGGGTTTCACGTAAGAGATCAACTCGGCATCATGGGCGCGGGCCGCGTCCAGCCAGAAGATCGCGCGATAGCCCGTCTCCTTTTGCCGGGCGATGGCGAGGTTCACCCAATCCTCGATGGGGGCCTTGCGCGCCGAGGCCGAGCGCCAGATGTCGCCCGCTTCGACCTCGTGCTGATGCAGCACGGTGCCATCGTCGAGCACCATTTTCACGGTGCCGCCCTCGGGTATCTCGAAGGTGGTGGGATGCGAGCCGTATTCCTCGGCCTTCTGCGCCATGAGGCCGATATTCTGCACCGTTCCGGCGGTGGCGGGGTTGAGCTTGCCGGTCTCCTTGAAGAAGCTGATCGCCTCGTCATAGACGGTGGCATAGCTGCTGTCGGGGATGACGCAGACGGCGTCATGTTCCTTGTTGTCCGGGCCCCAGCCCTTGCCACCGCCCCGGATGAGGGCGGGCATCGAGGCGTCGATGATGACATCCGAGGGGACGTGCAGGTTGGTGATGCCCTTGCCGGAATCGACCATGTACATCGCCGGGCGGTCGGCCATGCAGGCGTCGATGGCCTGGAGGATATCCTTGCGGTCCTTGACCCGCTCCAACAGGTCGCCGAGGCCCGCGTTGGGCGAGACGCCGAGCGATTTCATCTCGTCGCCATACTGCTCGAACACGGGCGCGAGGAACTGCCGCACCGCGTGGCCGAAGATGATCGGGTCGGAGACCTTCATCATCGTGGCCTTCATGTGCAGGGAAAACAGGATGCCCTCGGATTTGGTCTTGTCGATCTCCTCGGCGAGGAAGGCGTCGAGGGCGCGCGCACTCATGTAGGTGGCATCGACCACGGTGCCCTCGGGGTAGCTCAGCGCGTCCTTGAGCACGGTTTCGCCGGTCGCCGTCTCCAGCACGATCCGTGCGCCGGTCGCCTTGGGCAGGGTGGCAGAGCGCTCGTTGGAGAAGAAATCGCCCGCCGACATGGTGGCGACGCGGGTCTTGCTGTCGGGTGTCCACTCGCCCATGCGGTGGGGATTGGCCTGCGCGTATTTCTTGACCGCGGGGGCGGCGCGGCGGTCGGAATTGCCCTCGCGCAGCACCGGGTTGACCGCCGATCCCTTGAGCGCGTCATAGCGCGCGCGGACGGCTTTGTCGTCCTCGGTGGCCGGGTCGTAGGGGTAATCGGGCAGCGCGTAGCCCTGGCCCTGCAATTCGCGGATCGCCGCCACGAGCTGCGGCTCGGAGGCAGAGATGTTGGGCAGCTTGATGACGTTGGCGCCCGGCGTCTTGACGATCTCGCCAAGGGCCTTGAGGTGGTCGGGCTGGCGCTGATCCTCGGTCAGGTGGTCGGGAAAGGCGGCGAGGATGCGCCCGGCGAGCGAGATGTCGCGGGTCTCGACCGTGATGCCCGCGGCGGACGCGAAGTGGCGGATGATCGGCAGGAGCGAGGCCGAGGCGAGCTCGGGCGCTTCGTCCACCTTGGTGTAGATGATGTCGGGAATGTCGGTGTTGGCCATCTCTGGGCTCCTCCTTGCGATCCGGTGCGGTCCGGACGACTCGTCCGCTTGGGCGCCTCATAGCGGAAAAGCGCGGCGTGGGAAAGATAGTATGCGACGGTATACATAAAGAAATGAGCAAAACGGGTTCCGGCTCCGCCGTGAGACACACGATATGCGCTGTCGGGTGCGGTGCGGTGGTGGGGTTTGGCCTGGAGTGGGCGTTGCCGTGAGCCGCGCCATCGACAGGCCGCGGGCTGGTGATCCGACGGATTTTCAGGGCGCTTTATGCCTGCCGAATCCGAAAAACCTGTAATCGGTGCGCGAGCTTAGACAAATCGCCAGTCCGGGGGGCGGCATGGAGATGGCGCGGCGGGCTTCGCCCTCGATTCCGCGCCGGGGCCAATAACCAAATGGCAGGAATAGGCCATTCGCAACGCCCGCCCGGCCGCCAAACCCACCCTCAAACCGTCTCCGCCGCCGTGCCGCGCAGCCCGTGCAGCAGCGCCAGCCCCGCCAGCACCGCCGCCAGCACGCCCAGATGCGCGGGCATCGGCGTGCCGTCGAATTGCTGGCCGATGGGGATGGCGAGCGCCACGCTGCCCAGCGTGGCGACCGCGCCGGTGACGCTTGCCGCCATGCCCGCGACACTTCCCATCGGTGCCATCGCCAGCGCATTGAGATTGCCCAGGGTGAAGCCCGCCTGCATGAAAACCCCCGTCTGCCAGACGAGGAACACGGCGAATTGCGGTCCCGGCGGCAGCCCCGTGACCCATGCGAGGATCGCCAGAGAGGTGAGCGCCACCTGCACCGTGAGCGCCGCGCGCACCATCCGCACCATGCCGAAGCGGACCACCAGCCGCGCGTTCACCAGGCTGCTGCTGCCCGCCACCAGCGCCATGCCGAAGAACCAGAAGGGAAATTCCACGCCGCGCCCGAAGGTCGCATCAAACGTCGGCTGCACCACGCTGAGCGAGGTGAAGAGCGTGGTCATCGCCAGCATCTGCACCGCGATGGCGCGGCGGGTGACGGGGTGGGCCACCACCGCGCGCAGGGCGCGCACGAGCGGGCGCAGACGGAACGGGCTGCGGCGTGCGGGGGGCAGCGGCTCTGGCAGGCGCAGCATCATCCATGTCGAGAGGATGAGCGCGAAGAGGATGAAGGCCGCGAACACCGCCCGCCACCCCGCCAGCGCGATCAGCCCCGCGCCGATGAGCGGGGCCATCGCCGGGGTGAGCGCGAACACCATCATCACGAAGGACATGAGCCGCGCCATGTCGCGCCCCGAGGCGACATCGCGGATGATCGCCAGCGCCACGATGCGGAACGCCGCCGCGCCCAAGCCCTGAACCGCCCGCGCCGCGAGCAACGTGTCGAGCGATTGCGCCATGATCGCCAGCGCCGCGCCGCCGATGTAGATCACGGCCCCGCCGAGGATCACCGGGCGGCGGCCATAGCTGTCCGAGAGCGGCCCGGCGATCAGCGTGCCCAGCCCCAGCCCGGCCAGAAAGGCGGTGACGACAAGCTGCGCGCGGTTTGGTGCGGCGGGGCTGAGATCGGTGGCGATGGCCGACAGACCGGGAAGCATCGCGTCGATCGAGAACGCCACCGAGGCGGCCATCATCGCCATCAGTGCGATGAATTCCGCGCGCGGCGGCATGGGGCGCGCGGGGGGCTGCGGCGCGGTCATTTCTTCTTGCTGCGCTGGGCGGCGAGGCTGTGGCGGGATTCGGCCTCGCTGTCGCGGCGGTGGCGGGCAATGGCGTGAAAGCCGAAGCGCTGGATCGCCGCGGCGAAGATACCGAGACCGGCGATGATGAACACGGTGGTGCCGATCTTGCCCGCGACCGTGGTCGGCACGAGGTTGCCATAGCCCACGGTCGAGAGCGTGACCACGGTGAAGAAATAGCTGTCGAGCCAGCTCCACCCCTCGACGAGGCGGAAGAACACCGTGCCGCCGACGATCACGGCGGCGAGCAGGGCGAGAAGCGTGCGCGCGCGCATCGCTCTCAGCCCGCGCCGTTCACGGCCTGCCGGGCGATGTCGTCGATCACCTGCAGCCACACCTCGGGCGGCTGGCAGCCGGGCACCGCGTGCTGGCCCGCCACGATGAAGGTGGGCACGCCGGTCACACCCATCTGGCGGAACTGCGCATCGCGGGTGGCGACCTCCTCGCGGTCGGCATCCGAGGCCAGAAGCCGCGCGACAAGGGCCGCGTCGAGCCCCAGCCCGTCGGCCAGATCGGCCAGCACCTCGTGGTCGGAAATGTCGCGCCCCTCGTGGAAATAGGCGCGGAACAGCGCCATCGCCATCGGCGTCTGGCATTTCTCGACCTCGGACCAGTGCAGCAGGCGGTGCGCGTCGATCGTGTTGGGCGTGCGCGGGATGGACGCAAAATCGATGTCGAGCCCCGCCGCCTCGGCGCGTTCGAGTACCGGCGCGTAGGCCCGCGCCGCGCCCTCGCGCCCGCCGAACTTGGCCTCCAGGTATTCGCGCCGGTCCATGCCCTCGGGGGGCATGTCGGGGTTGAGCTGGAACGGTTGCCAGTGGATCTCGAACGGGTGATCGGGGCGCTGCGCGAGCGCCTGGTCGAGCAGGGTCTTGCCGATGTAGCACCAGGGGCAGATCGGGTCGGAGATGATGTCAAGCCGGACCATTGAGGGCCTCGTATATCGGCCGCAATGCGCGGCGCAGGAGTTTTCCGTTGGCACCCGTGGGCAGGCTTTCGACGTGAAAGAAGCCGCGCGGGCATTTGTAGGCCGCGAGCCGGGCGCGGCAATGGGCGTCTAGCTCCGCAGGGTCGAGCGGTTCGGGGCCAGTATAGAAGGCCATGACGAGGCGTGCATCCTCTTTCACCTCGATATCGGTGACGGCGGCCTCATGGATGCCGGGATGGAGGCCGAGTGCGGCCTCCACCTCGATGGGCGAGACGCGGTAGCCGCCCGCGTTCATCATGTCGTCGGCGCGGCCCATGTAGGCGATGGCGCCGTCCTCGTCCATCGTGCCGCGATCGCCGGTGAGGAACCACTCGCCCGCGAATTTCTCTGCCGTCGCCTGCGCCGCGCCCATGTAGCCCAGCATCAGGCCGGGATCGTCGCGGCGGATGGCGATGGTGCCCTCCTCGCCATGCGCCACCGGCGTTCCGTCCGCGTCGACGATGGCAACGCGACGGCCCCGCTGCGGGCGGCCCAGCGTGCCGGGCGGCGCCGGGCGGTCGGGGCTGGCAGAGATGAAGGTGGAGCATTCCGACATGCCGTAGGCCTCGTGGATCGTGGTGCCGGTGGCCTCGTGCCAACGGGTGCGGATCGCGTCCGACAGCTTCTCGCCCGCGGCGAGCCCGTGGCGCAGGCGCGGCAGGGGCGGCAGCGACGACCGGCCCGTGTCGGTGGCCAGCATCTTGCGATAGACGCCGGGTGCGGCGGCGAAAAGCGTGGCGTCGTGGCGCTTGAGCAGCAGCGGCAATTGCGCGGGTGTCACCCCGGCGGCGGGGATAAGCGCGGTCGCGCCCGCGCGCCACGGATCGAGCAGCCCGGTACCGAGGGTAAAGGTCCAGTTGAACGCACCCGCGTGGCACAGCCGGTCGCCCTCGGCCAGGCCATACCAGCCCGCGTGCATCATCTCGCGCGCGACGATGGCGCGGTGCGCGTGCATCACCGCGCGCGGGATGCCGGAGGTGCCCGAGGTGTAGATGACATAGGCGAGCCGGTCGGGATCGCCCATGTGCCAATCGGCGGGGGGCAGCTCGCGCATGGCATGCAGGGCCGCCTCGTCCAGCACCGGCAGGCCGGTGTCGTCGGGGCAGGGGATGCCGCCGCCCCGCAGGATCAGGCGCGGTTCGGTCGTGGCGATCACGCCCGCAACCTCTGACTCGGTGAGCTGGCTGGAGGTGGGCACCGGCACCAGCCCGGCGGCGATCGCGCCGAGATAGGCGAGCGGGAATTCCACGGTATTGCCCAGCCGCATCAGCACACGGTCGCCGGGGGCGAGCCCCTGCGCCAGAAGCCCCGTCGCGGTGCCGCGCACCGCTCCTTCGAGCCGCGCATAGCTCCACCTCTCGGCGCCCGACAGCCCGATCACGGCCAGCGCCACCTTGTCCGGTCGCCGCGCGGCGGCGGCCAGCACGAGCGCGGCAAGGTTGAAGGGCGCGGGGCAGGGCGGCGGCGGCCCCTCGTCGAAGATCGCGGTCATGGGCGGGGCTTAGGCGGGTCGCGCGGCGGATGCAAGGGGGGCGCGGCTGGCATTTTTTTGCCGGGCAGTGGGGCAGGCATTCGGCACCGGAAAAAACGCCTGAGATCAATCCACTACCAGAATGTATTGGGCGCGCGAGGCTGCATGGGCGAGGTATTGCGGAATGCAACGCAGAAGAACACCAGCAGAATTTACGATTTGTTAAAGTTGTAAAATTAGAAGCAATCAAAGGTTGTCTGACGTCAACTAGAATCCCGTTAAGAGTGATGTGCCGGTGCGGCTTTCGGGGGGTATTCGGTTGAAGTACAAGGCTTTTGATTCGCATCTGGCAGAGCATGTCCCGTCACCGCGTCCTCGGGACAGGGCATATCGACGGTGGATG
Source organism: Roseovarius nitratireducens (assembly GCF_002925845.1). Lineage (GTDB taxonomy): Bacteria > Pseudomonadota > Alphaproteobacteria > Rhodobacterales > Rhodobacteraceae > Roseovarius > Roseovarius nitratireducens. Next base: position 365,826 of record NZ_PDNI01000058.1, read on the forward strand.
AAGCCGGTTCTGGACGTCGCGGTCAGTCTTCTGCTCTTGCCGGTGGTGGCGATCGTGGCCGTGCTGCTGGTGCTGGTCAACCCGGTCTTCAACCGTGGTCCGGTCTTTTACATCCAGCCCCGCATGGGCCGCGCCTGCCGCGCGTTCGGGGCCATCAAGTTCCGCACCATGCGGCCCGTGGCGCGGGTGACGCGCCGCGCCGACGACCCGCTGGAGCAGGAGCGGATCACGCCGCTGGGCCGGTTCCTGAGGCGCAGCCGGATCGACGAGTTGCCGCAGGTCGTCAACGTGCTGCGCGGCGAGATGAGCCTGATCGGCCCACGGCCCGACTATTTCCACCACGCGCGTCGCTACGTGCGCAGCATACCGGGCTATCGCCGCCGCCACGACGTGCGCCCCGGGATCAGCGGGCTGGCGCAGACCGACCTTGGCTATGTCGACTGCATCGAGGGAACGCGGCAGAAGGTGGCGCTCGATCTGCGCTATGTCGCGGAGATGAGCCTGCGGCTCGACCTCTATCTTTTCTGGCGCACGCTGGTCACGGTGGTCTGCCGCAAGGGCTGCTGAGGCGCCGGTGCCCGGTGCAGGCGGGCTTGTCCCCGGCGCGGCCTGCCGCTATGGCAAAAGGTGCACCGGCTAAGAGGGCAGGCAGATGGGCGCATCCGATGGTCCCCGATCCGACATGACGCCAGAGCGGGCGACGGAGCGCGATCGCCTGCGTGCCGTGGCCGCCCGGGTATTGCGCATGGAGGCGGCAGCGCTTGCCGCGATGGCCGAAGACCCGCCAGAGGGCTTTGCCCGCGCGGTGCGGCTGGTGCTGGATGCACCGGGGCGGGTGGTGGTTTCCGGCATGGGCAAATCCGGCCACGTGGCGCGCAAGATCGCGGCGACGCTGGCCTCGACCGGCACGCCCGCGCTGTTCCTGCACCCCGCCGAGGCGAGCCACGGTGACCTGGGCATGGTGGCCGGCGGCGATGTCTGCATCCTCTTGTCGAATTCCGGCGAGACACGGGAATTGTCGGACCTCGTGCAGTACACCCGCCGCTTCGGCATCCCGGTGATCGCGGTCACGCGGGTGGCGGACAGCACGCTGGCGCGGCAGGCGGAGGTGGCGCTGATCCTGCCCGACGCGCCCGAGGCCTGCACCATCGGCATGGCGCCCACCACCTCGACCACCTGCGCGCTGGCGCTGGGCGACGCGCTCGCCGTGGCGCTGATGGAGGCGCGCGGCTTCTCGGCGGAGGCGTTCCACGTGTTTCACCCCGGCGGCAAGCTGGGGGCGCAGTTCCTGCGGGTGTCGGACGTGATGCATGTTGGCGATGCGCTGCCGGTCGTCGCCCCCGACACAGGCATGGGCGAGACGCTGGTGGAGATGAGCGCAAAGGGATTCGGCGTGGCAGCGGTGGTCGAGGAGGGCCGCCTGCGCGGGGTCATCACCGATGGCGATCTGCGGCGCAACCTCGACGGGCTGATGGGGCGGACAGCCGGCGCCGTGGCGACCCCCGATCCGCGCATCGCGACACCCGAGATGCTGCTCTCAGAGGCGCTCGGCCTGATGAACCGTCACAAGATCGGCGCGCTTCTGGTGGTCGGAGAAGAGGGACGGCTGCGCGGTCTCTTGCACATCCATGATTGCCTGCGGGCAGGGGTGGCCTGAGGCGGGTTTGCCGCAGGCGGTATTGGCCTTGTGCGGACGCTGGGGTCTTGGTGCCAATGCGCGGAATCAAGGTGCTGAAAGCACCGCCGCGCAGCGCCCGACCGCCCCCTCGGGCGGGCGCTCCTCGACGTAGCAAATAGCTGTGATCATTGAAGTATCTTGCGCCATAAATCGCATAGCACAAACCGAACCGCGCCCACCCGGCGGTCGGGCGCTGCGCGGCTCATCGTCGGATGATCAACGTCCGCCCAAGGCCACAAGCCGCCCTGTCAGTAGAGCCCGCCGGAACTCATCGAGCCGAACGATGCCTTGCCGCCGACCTGCGCCTTGTCGCCGGTTGAGGTGGTGATATCTTCAATCACCTCGCGCTCGCCGGGTTGGTAGAGGTCGAGATCGTTGCCCATCGCGAAACCGCCGTCGAAGCTCACGCCGAAGACAGGCTCCTCGCCGTCGCGGAAATACTCGGCCACAACGGTGGCCCCGGTGGCGTCATCGGACAGGCGCGCGCCGGTATAGCGGTCGATCTTGATGAACTGCCCGCCTGGCGGCACCTCGAACGGCCCGCCGCCGAATTTCTCCACCGCCTCTGTCATGAACTCCTGGAACACCGGCCCGCACATCGACGCGCCATAGGCCCCCCGTCCGAGACCCCGCGGCTGGTCATAGCCGATATAGCAGCCCGCCGCGATGTTGCTGGTGAAGCCGATGAACCACACGTCGCGCGCGTCGTTGGTGGTGCCGGTCTTGCCCGCCACCGGCACCGGCAGGTCGATCACGCCAGAGGCGGTGCCACGATCCACCACGCCCTTCATCATCGAGGTGAGCTGATAGGCGGTGATCGGGTCCATCACCCGCTCGCGGTCCGACACGATACGCGGCCCCCGCCCCGGCGGCAGGTATGCGTCGTCGCAATCCACGCAGGTCCGCGTGTCCTGGGCATAGAGCGTGCGGCCATAACGATCCTGTACCCGGTCCACGAGGCTGGGGCGTACCCGCTCGCCGCCATTGGCGAACATCGAATAGGCCGCCACCATGTTGTAGAGCGTGGTCTCGTCCGAACCCAGCGCATTGGCGAGATACGTGCCCATGTTCTCGTAGACACCGAACCGCTCGGCATAGCTTGCGACGATGTCCATGCCCACCTCCCGCGCGAGGCGGATGGTCATCAGGTTGCGCGACCGCTCGATGCCGGTGCGCAGGGGCGTCGGGCCGTAGAACTTGTTGGACGAGTTGCGCGGCCGCCACAGGCCCTGCGGCGTGTCGATCTCGATGGGGGCGTCGATGATGATGGTCGCGGGGCTGTAGCCGCTGTCGAGCGCCGCGGCGTAGACGAAGGGCTTGAACGACGAGCCCGGCTGCCGCATCGCCTGCGTCGCGCGGTTGAACACCGAATCCTGGTAGGAAAATCCCCCCTGCATGGCGATCACGCGACCGGTGTTGACATCCATCGCCATGAACGCGCCCTGTACCTCGGGCACTTGCCGCAGGCTCCAGTTGACGAAGGTGCCCTCGTCGTCGAGAACCCGGCGGACATGCACGATCGCGCCGCGCTCAAAGGTCTCCTGGAAATCATCGGGCAGCCAGGCGATGTCGCTGCGCGGCACCTCCTGCACCCCCTCGATTCCCTCGATGCCGATGCGCATGGCCTCATCTCCGGTCTCCAGCACCACCGCCGGAAACCATGTCCCGTCCAGCTCTACATCGCGCGCCACGCGCAGATCCGACAGCGCCGCGCGCCACGCCGCCTCGCTGTCCAGCGCCTCTTCGGGCAGGCTCTGCCCGGAGCCACGCCAGCGCCCGCGACGCCGGTCATACGCCTCGAGCTGACGGCGCAGGGCGCGCGCGGCCGCGCTCTGCATCTGCGGGTCGATGGTGGCGCGCACGGTGAGCCCGCCGGAAAAGAACTCGCCCTCGCCGAAGACGTCGCTCAATTGCCGCCGGATCTCGTCGGTGAAATAATCGCGTGGCGGCAATTCGGCGCTGAACGGCGCGAAATCGCCGTTCTGCACGGAACGTACCGGTTCGGCGCGCTCGGCGTCGAAGGCCGCCTCGTCCAGATAGCCATTCTCCCACATCTCCTTGAGCACGAAATTGCGCCGGTCGCGCAACCGCTCCATCTCGCGCACGGGGTGATAGTCGCTCGGCGCCTTCGGCATCGCGGCCAGTGTCGCCGCCTCGTGGGGCGCCAGCTCGCTAAGATTCTTGTTGAAATAGGTCTGCGCGGCGGCGGTCACGCCATAGCTGTTCTGCCCGAGGAAAATCTCGTTGAGATAAAGCTCGAGGATGTCGTCCTTGCTGAGCGTCTCCTCGATGCGGGTGGCAAGGATGATCTCCTTGATCTTGCGCTCGATCCGGCGGTCGCCGGAGAGCAGGAAGTTCTTCATCACCTGCTGCGTGATGGTCGAGGCTCCGCGCACGTTGCGCCCGCGCGACTTGATCGCGTCGTAAAGCGCCGAGGCAATTCCCAGCGCGTCATAGCCGCCATGGGTATAGAAATTCTTGTCCTCGGCGCTGATGAAGGCCTGCTTCACCTGGTCGGGTATCTCCTCGGCGGGGGTGAACAGCCGCCGCTCGCGGGCGAATTCGTCGATGATCCGGCCCTCGGCGGAATAGATGCGGCTGATGGTGGGGGGGGTGTAATTGGCCAGGCTCTCGTGGCTTGGCAGATCCTTGCCATAGATGTGCAGCACCGCCCCGAGCGTGAGGCCGCCGACGACCACAACGAGGGTTATCAGGCTGAAAACGGTGCCCAGAAGGCTCATCACAAGACGCAGCACGGATCGCTCCCTTTCAGGGTTGCGCCCGATATAGGCATGATGGGCGCCCCGGTCAAAACCAAAGCCGGGCTGCGGGGGCGGGATTTCGCGCGCGCGCTCATTGCCGCACCAGCCCGGCCCGCGCCCGGTCTTGCGCATGCCACCGCGCCAGCCCCGTGCGCAACGCCGTCACCAGCCCCGCGCGCCAGTCCGGGTCGCTCAGGTTGCGCCGGTCCCGCGCATCCGACAGGAACCCGGTCTCGACCAGCACCGAGGGGATGTCGGCGGCCTTGAGCACCGAGAACCCGGCATGGCGCAGCGGTCGGCCCAGCACCGGGATACCCTCGCTGCGAAACACCTTCAGCAGCGTGTTGGCCAGCGCCTCGGCGCGTGGCTGCGTCTCCTGCCGCGCGAGATCCAGCAGCACGCCCGCGACCACGTCGTCGCTGTCGCTCAGGTCGACGCCCGCCAACAGGTCCGCCCGGTCGTGGCGCTCGGCCAAGGCCGCGCTCGCCTCGTCCGAGGCGGAATCGGACAGGGTATAGACCGACGCGCCCCGCGCCCGCGCATCCGTCAGCGCATCGGCATGCAACGAGATGAACACGTCCGCCGCCGCGTCGTGCGCCAGCGCCACGCGTCGCTCCAGGCTCACGAACATGTCGGTGTCACGGGTGAGAAACACCTCGAACCCGCCCGCGCGCAACAGCGCCTCGCGCAACTCGCGCGCCAGCACCAGCATCAGCGCCTTCTCGGTCAGCCCGCCCTCCTCGGCGCCCGGATCGATCCCGCCATGTCCCGGGTCGATCATCACCCGCAGCGGCCCATTGGGATCACGCGGCGGGGGCGGCGCGGTGTCGGCGGGTGGGGCCACATCCCAGCCGGGGCTGTCGGGCACGCCCGACGCGGCGGCAAAACGCTCGGGCGCGCCGCGCCCCAGCCGCACGCGCAATTCCGCGCGCCCGCTCTCGGGCTCGACATCGAGCCCCGCCTTGTCGAGCGGGTAGGGGCCAGCGAGGTCAACCACCATCCGCGACCAGCCCGGCCGTATCTGCCCCATGCGCAGGCCGCGCACCCGGTCGGTCGCCACCAGCCCGGTGGCGCCCGCGCCGCGCCAGTCCACCTCGCGGAAATCGAGCACCAGGCGCGGCGGCCCGTCGAGCGTGAATACCCGCCACGGCACCCCCTGCGACAACGCCAGCCGCAGCGAAACGCCGGGGCCGTCGGCCACGATCCGGCTGTCGGCCGCATCAAGCCGCGCAAGCCCGGTGAATCCCGCGCCCTCAGCCTGCGCCGTGCCGCCAAGGCACAGCGCGACCAGCACGGCCAGTCCAAACCTTGAAAAACTGCTCATCCGCCGGTCCCCGGTCTCGTTGTCACAAGGATACCGGCAAAGCGGCACTGACAACAGTCCCTCGCTTGTTCCTGGCAAAATTACTCCAGCCGTCGCCGGTCCCGTCGGCGCGCCCGGTCAAGGGCAGAAGAGATCGTTGAACACCGCGAACAGCATCAGCGACAGGATCAGCGTCAACCCCACGCTCATCATTATCCGCAATGCGCGCTCGCTCGGCGGGCGGCCGACGACGGCCTCGTAGGCGTAAAACGCGAGGTGCCCGCCATCGAGCACCGGCACGGGAAACAGGTTCAACAGCCCCACCGCCGTCGACAGCACCGCGACGAACCAGATGAAGCTCTCCGCGCCCTGGCTCGCCATCGCGCCCGAAACCTGTGCAATACCGATGGGGCCGGACATGTTGCACGAACTGATCGCGCCGGTGATCATGTGATACAGCCCCGAGACCGAGCTTTCCACGATCATCCAGGTCTGCCCGACGGCCCCGCCCAGCGCCTCGACGGGTCCGAGCGCCTCTGTCGCGGGTTCAAACGCCATCGAGCCCGCCACGCCGATGCGCCACTCGGTGCGGAAACCGCCCTCCGCCTGTGGCTCGTCCGTGCGGCGCGGCACCAGCGTGAGCTGTAGCGTCTCGCCCCCGCGCCAGACGTCCAGCGCCAGCGCCGCCCCGTCCGAGCCTTCGACGATATCCTTGAGTTCAGAAAACGACACGACCGGTTCGCCATTCACCGCGGTGATCACGTCGCCCGCCTCGAGCCCTGCATCGAACGCCGCCGATTGCGGCGACAGGCCGCCCACCAGCGGCGGCATCAGGTGCGGGCCGGTCACGGTCAGGCGCGCGCCCTCGCGCCGCACCTCGTATTCCAGCCGTGCCTCGCGCGGCAGCGCGTCAAGGAAATCGTCATAGGCCGCGTCGGCATCGGGGTCGGGCAGGGCCTGCCCCGCGACCGACAGGATCTCGTCACCCGGGCGCAGCCCGACCTCCGCCACCGGCAGCGGCTTCATCTCGCCCACGGTCAGCGGATCGGCGGTCTTGCCCCCGCCCATCATCACCGCCGTGAAGACGAGGATCGACAGGATGAAGTTGAACACCGGCCCCGCCGCCACGGTCGCCGTGCGCGCCCAGAGTGGCGCACCGTGCATGGTCTGTCGCAGGCGTTCGGGGGGCATGTCCGTTATCGCCGCGCCGTCCTTGCCGCTCGCGGCATCCGAATCCCCCATGAATTTGACGTAGCCGCCAAAGGGCAGGGCCGCCACCTGCCAGCGGGTGCCGTGCCGGTCCACCCGTGAAAAAAGTACCGGGCCAAAGCCGAGCGAGAACACGTCGGCCTTGATCCCCGACCAGCGTCCGACGATGTAATGGCCGTATTCATGCACCGCCACGATGATCGAAAGCGCCACGACAAAGGCCAGTATCGTTATGAAAAGGCTGCCGAATTGCGGCAGAAGTATACTCAGGTCCAAAGCCTATCCCCGTCTTGTGATTTCCGTCGCCACGGCGTCGGCGCACTGCCTTGCCAGATGGTCCATCCCGGCCACCCGATCAAGGGTCAGATCGTCGCCGCGTGCCACGCCCTGCGCCTCGGGGGTGGCTAGCATCCGTTCCAGCACCTCCTCGACCAGCGGCGCCATTGCCATGAATCCGATGTGCCCGGCGATGAAATGGTCGAGCGCGCGCTCCTTGGCGGCGTTGAAGATGGCCCCGGCAAGGCCGCCTTCGGCCATCACTGCCCGCGCCAGTCGCAGCGCCGGGGCGCGTGCCTCGTCGGGGGCGCGAAATTCCAGCACGCCCTCGGCGGCAAGGTCCAGCGCGGCCACCGGCAGCGCCCGCCGCTCGGGCCAGTTGAGCGCGTAGCCGATGGCGTGGCGCATGTCCGGCGGCCCGACATGGGCCATCAGCGCGCCATCGTTGAACCCCACCAGCGCGTGCATCAGCGATTGCGGATGGATCAGCACCTCGATCTGCGCCGGATCGAGGCCAAAGAATTCGCGCGCCTCGATCATCTCCAGCGCCTTGTTGAACATCGACGCCGAATCGATGGTGATGCGCTGCCCCATGTCCCAGTTGGGATGGGTCGAGGCCTCGGCCACCGTCGCCCGCGCCAGCCGCTCCGCCGGCCAGTCGCGCAACGCGCCGCCCGAGGCGGTGATGATGACGCGGCTGACCGTGCCGATATCCTCGCCCACAAGCGCCTGGAAAATCGCCGAATGCTCGCTGTCCACCGGCAGGATGCGCGCCCCCGAGGCCCGCGCCGCCGCCATAACCAGCGGCCCTGCGGTGACCAGCGATTCCTTGTTCGCCAGCGCCAGCGTCGCGCCGGTCTCCAGCGCCCTGAGCCCGGGCTCCAACCCTGCCGCGCCAACGATCGCCGACATCACCCAGTCGGCGGGCCGTGCCGCCGCCTCGATCAGCGCCGCGCGCCCCGCCGCCGCCTCGACCCCCGATCCCGCCAGCGCCGCGCGCAACTCACCCAGCCGGCCCTCATCCGCCGTGACCGCCACCTCCGCGCCCAGCTCGCGCGCGTCGGCGGCCAGTTGCGCCACGTTCGCACCCGCGGTCAGCGCCACCACCCGATAGGCGTCGCGGTCGCGCCGGATCAGGTCGAGCGTGCTCTGCCCGACAGAGCCGGTCGCCCCGAGGATGCTCACCCGTCGCATCGCCGCTCACACCAGCCCGGCGGCGCGCATGAGCCCGAGGGCCAGCGCCGCGCCCAGCATGGCGTCGAACCGGTCGAGCACCCCGCCATGCCCGGGGATGAGGTTCGAGGAATCCTTGACCCCCTGCATCCGCTTGACCGCGCTTTCGGCGACATCGCCCAGCTGCCCGGCCATGCCCACCAGCACCGAAACCGGGATCAGCACCACGCCCGCGCCCGTAGGGGCAGCAAAGACGGCACCAACCGCTGCCGCCCCGAGCCAGCCGGCGGCCGTGCCCGACCACGTCTTCTTGGGGCTGATGCGCGGCCAGAATTTCGGCCCGCCCAGCGCCTTGCCCGCGAAATAGCCCGCCACGTCCGACACGATCACCACCACCGCCAGCCACAGCACCCAGGTGAGCCCTGCCTCCCCGGCGCGCAGCTCGCCCAGCACCCACGCCCCGAGCAACGCCGCCAGCGCCAGCGCGGCAAAGGGGCCGCGTGCGCGCGGCACAGTCTCGGCATTGACCAGCACCGCCGCCACGACGAGCGGCAGCACGAATATCCCCGGCAGCCACAGCGCCAGCGCCAGCGCCGCCGCGCCGGTGAGGCCCGCGCGCGTCGGCGCGGTCGAGGCATAGAGCCGGGCCGCCTCCCATGTCATCAACCCGCCCAATGCGACCGCCAGCGCGGCAAACACCACGCCGCCCGCCCAGATCGCCCCGAGGCCCACCGCGGCCATCGCCACGCCAGAGGCCACGCGCGGCGCCAGGTCGGACCAGCGCGCATCCGCGCTCATGCGCGCACCGCGCCGAAGCGACGAGAACGCGCGCCGTATTGCGCCAGCACCCCGGTAAAGATATCGCGGGTGAAATCCGGCCACAGCGTGTCGATGAACTCGTACTCCGCATAGGCCGATTGCCACAGCAGGAAATTCGAGATGCGCGCCTCGCCGGAGGTGCGGATCACGAGGTCGGGATCGGGCAGCACGCGGGTGTCGAGGTAGCGCGGCAGCGTCTGTTCATCGACCGTATCGGGATCGAGCCGCCCCTCGGCCACGTCGCGCGCCAGCCGGCGCATGGCGCGCGCCACCTCGTCGCGGCCGCCGTAATTGATCGCGATGGTGAGGTTGAGCCGCGTGCAATGGGCGGTCATCTCCTCGGTCTCTTCCATCAGCGCGCGCAGCCCCGGCTCCAGCCGGTAGCGGTCGCCGATGAAGCGCACGCGCACATCCTCGCGCACGAATTCCTGCATTTCCTTGATGATGTAGCGGCGAAACAGGCTCATCAGCCCGGCCACCTCGGTCTGCGTGCGCTTCCAGTTCTCGGTGGAGAAGGCGAATATCGTCAGGTACTCGACGCCAAGATCGGGGCAGGCGGCGACGATCTCGCGCACCCGCCGCGCGCCCGCATGATGGCCGAACAGCCGCGGGCGGCCACGGCTCTGCGCCCAGCGGCCGTTGCCGTCCATGATGATCGCCACATGGCGCGGCCCGGCCCCGGTGTCGCGGGGCTTGCTCTTTGCCATGCGCGTCTCCTGCCGCATCAGACCTGCATGATCTCGGCTTGTTTGTGTTCGAGCGCGTCGTCCACTTGCTTGACGAAACTGTCCGTCAGCTCCTGCACCGCGTTTTCCCAGAATTTCTGGTCGTCCTCGGACATGCCTTCGGCCTTGGCCTTCTTGATCTGGTCCATGCCGTCGCGGCGCACGTTGCGCACGGCGACGCGGGCGTGCTCGGCGTATTGCGAGGCGACCTTGGTCAATTCCTTGCGGCGCTCCTCGTTCAGTTCGGGGATGGGCAGCATGATGATCGGGCCGTTGGTCTGCGGGTTGATACCCAGCCCGCTCTCGCGGATCGCCTTTTCCACCTTGTTCACGAGGCTCTTGTCCCAGACATTGATCGTGACCATCCGCGGCTCGGGCACGTTCACGGTGCCCACCTGGTTGATCGGGGTCATCTGGCCATAGGCCTCGACCTGCACAGGCTCCAGCATCGAGGCCGAGGCCCGCCCCGTCCGGAGCGATGCAAACTCGGTCCGCAGAGAGGCCATCGCGCCGGTCATCCGCCGCTCTAGATCATCCAGGTCGATTTCGATTTCGTCCGCCATAGTCGTTCCCATGTCCTTGTCGGGGATGCGCGTCTCCCCTGTTTAACCTCACGCGTGCACGGTTGTATAGGTGCCCTCGCCCGAGAGGATGCCGCGAAATCCGCCGGGCTCGTCGAGCGAGAAGACGATGATCGGCAGGTTGTTGTCGCGCGCGAGCGCAATCGCGCTGGCATCCATCACGCCAAGGTGCTGTGCCAGCACCTCGTCATAGGTGATCCGCTCGAAGCGGCGCGCATCGGCGTGCTTGACCGGATCCTTGTCATAGACGCCGTCCACCTTGGTGCCCTTGAGAATCGCCTCGCAGGCCATCTCGTTGGCGCGCAGGGTGGCGGCGGTGTCGGTGGTGAAATAGGGATTTCCGGTCCCGGCGGCAAAGATGCAGATGCGCTTTTTCTCCAGGTGGCGCACGGCGCGGCGGCGGATATAGGGCTCGGCCACCTCGTCCATGCGAATGGCGCTGATGACCCGGCAATACGCGCCCAGTTTCTCCAGCGCGCTCTGCATGGCGAGCGCGTTCATCACCGTGGCCAGCATCCCCATGTAATCGGCGGTGGTCCGCTCCATCCCTTGCGCGGACCCTTGCAGCCCGCGGAAGATATTGCCGCCGCCGATCACCATGCAGATTTCCACGCCCATGTCGTGGACGCTCTTGACCTCCTGCGCGATGCGCTCGACCGTCGGCGGGTGCAGCCCGTAGCCTTGGTCCCCCATCAGCGCCTCGCCCGATATCTTGAGCATCACGCGGTTAAACTTGGCTTTGCTCGTGTCAGGGGGGGTCATCGGGGCTCTCCACGGCTGCTCTTTTGAATTGCGCGCAAAATGTCGCAAATACCGGGAAGGTGCAATCGCGGAAACGGCGGGGTCGATGTGGGGCCTCGCCAGTATCTACCGCCCGGCGGCACCGCCGGGCAGCGCCTGCCTGCCCCCCGGCAGGCGCTTCAAGCGTTACCACCGGGTGCAACGGTCCGCATTGCGTGGCCGCATCGCCGCTGGCCCCGTCACCCCCAAGCGCCCGCCCAGGCAGGCGCTGCCCTCCTGTCCCGGACGCACCACCCCTCGCCAAACCCGGCGATCCGCGCTAGGCCCGTCACGTCATGCAGATCGAGACGATAGACCCATCGCGCCCGGTGCTCATCGCCGGGCCCACCGCCAGCGGAAAATCCGCGCTGGCGCTCGCGATCGCGCGCGCGCAGGGCGGCGTGATCGTCAACGCCGACGCGCTCCAGGTCTATGCCAACTGGCGTATCCTCTCGGCGCGTCCCTCGCCGGAGGAAGAGGCGCAGGCGCCCCACCGGCTCTATGGCCATGTCGCACCGGAGCAGGACTATTCCGCCGGCCACTGGCTGCGCGAGGTGGCCCCGCTGCTGACGGCGGGTGCGCGCCCGATCATCACGGGCGGCACCGGGCTCTATTTCTCGGCGCTGACCGAGGGGTTGGCGGACATCTCCGCGACCCCGCCGGACATCCGCGCCGAGGGTGACCGGCTGCTGCGCGAGGCGGGCGTGGCCGCGCTTGTCGACACGCTCGACCCGGAAACCCGCGCGCGCATCGACACCGCCAATCCCCGCCGCGTGCAGCGCGCATGGGAGGTGCAGGCCGCCACCGGGCGCGGGCTGGCGGCCTGGCAGGACGCCACGCCGCCGCCGCTCCTGCCGCTGGCGCGCGCCACGCCGATCCTCGTCGAGGCACCGAAGGACTGGCTCAGCCCGCGCATCACCCGCCGCTTCGACGCGATGCTCGACGCGGGCGCGCTCGACGAGGCGCGCGCCAACCTGGCGGGGTGGGACGCCGCACGCCCCGCCGCGCAGGCCATCGGGGCGCCGGAACTCATCGCTCACCTGCGCGGCGAGATGACGCTCGATGCAGCCCGCGAGGCCGCGATCACCGCCACCCGCCAATACGCCAAGCGCCAGCGCACATGGTTCCGCGCCCGTATGCACGGCTGGCACCGCGTGCAGGCCGAGACGCTCTGAGGTTCTGCCTGCGTTGCCGCGCCGTCACGCCTCGCGGCCATGCGCCTTGAGCCGGGCGTGCAGCTTTCCCGCCTCGGGCGCGCCGGTCTCCAGCGCGAAGACATAGGCGTGGGTGAGAAAGAAACACGCCGCGTCGAGATCGTTCAGCCGGTCGGCGGCCCGCGCGTATAGCCGCGCCAGCGCCCGCCGGTCGTCGGCCGCGTGCGCCGCGAGGATCGCCGCTTCGAGTCGTTTCACTCCGCCGCCCTCGACAGCGCGCGGTGGGTCTCGATCTTGCCGGCCACCCAGTCGTGAAAGCAATGGGTGGGACTGTCCATCACCGGCGAGAACCGCCCGCCGTCGAACCGCGCCGCGTGGCGGCCCCGCTGCATCCCCTCGACGACAAAGATGTCCTCCTCGAACACCGTCTTCCAAAGCTGGGTGTTGCGCATCTTTAGGCCCTCTTCGGCGGCGGGCGTGGCGTAGTAGAGGTGGATATGCTCGACCGTGCGCTCCGGCCCCTTGGGCTCGAGGATGATGGCGAAGGCATGGTCGCGGTGCACACCGAGCAGGACGTTGGGATAGGCCGCGATATACTCGGCCTGCTCGTTCCACTTCGCGCCGACATCCTCGAAATCGGGGAATTTCTCGCCCGTTTCGTTGGTGATCTGGCGATAGACCATCGTGCCCTGCCCGGAATACTCGCCGCGCTTCTCGATGTGGTAGTGATCCTCCAGCCGCGAATAACTGTTGAGGCCGGGATGCACCCAGGGCAGGTGATAGCTCTCGCAGTAATTCTCGACCGCGAGTTTCCAGTTGGTCGCCACCTCCAGCGTGAAGCGGCTGTCATGGCCGCCGTGGTAGAGCGGCAGGTCAAACTCCGACCAGCGGGTAATGAGGTCTGACATCGCCTCTTCGAACGGCGCGGCATCGCCCGAGACGTTGATCCAGACGATGTCGCGCCAGATATGGCTGCGCACCTCGTTGAGGCCAAGCTCGTCGCGGCGGATGGCGTCGTGGGTGTTGTGCCCCGGCCCGCCGACATGCGGGGTCGAGACGAGGTTGCCCTTGGTCGAGTAGCACCACGAATGGTAGGGGCAGCGGATCGCGCCCTCGATGCGGCGCGGTTCTTCGACGAGGATCATGCCGCGATGGCGGCAGATGTTCTCGAACACGCGCACCGTGCCCTCCTTGTCGCGGATCAGCAGCAGCGGCACCCCGAGAAACTCCAGCGGTTTCGCATCGCCCGGCTCGGGCACGTCCGCGGCCACGGCAAGCCCCGCCCATTGCGAGAACAAGAGCGCCTGCCGCTCTTCCGCAAACACTGCGGGGTCGGTGTAATGGGCGTTGGGCAGACCGCGGGCGGCCTCCACGCTCGCGCGCACCTGGCCAAGATCGGTCAGCGGCTGGCTCATGTCGTCTCTCCCGTTATGCGTCATGAGAGGCACGATAGCCCGGAAAGGCCACGCACGGCGCACCCGCTTGCGACCTGAGTTTCCTCAAGGCGACATGGCGGGCACCCAGGCCTGTTCACCAAGACTTGCATTTCGCGTGATCCGCGCCCTGTGCAACCATACCGGGAATAGTGGCGCTATGCCGGAAGAGGGAAGATATGCTGGGACTGATCTTGTGGTGTGACGGGGCAGAGGGGCGTGCGTTGATCTGGTGCGAGGATCACGGCGATCTCGCCTGGTACGAGGCGGGCAGCGAAGAGGCGGCCCCGGTCCCGGTCTGCACCGGCGATCTCGTCCACGTGGGCGTGAGTGCGGAGCCGGGTCTGCGCCGCGCGCGGGCGTTGCGGATCGTGGCGCGCGGGGCGCATGCGGACCTGCCGCGACAGCTTGCGCGCGAAGCGGCGGGCTGATCCCGCGCGCTCAGAGCCCCCGCGACATCGCCGCCACACCGGTCCGCGCCATCTCGACAAGGCCGAGGGGCCGCATCAGATCGGCGAAAGCGTCGATCTTCTCCGGCGCGCCGGTGATCTCGAAGACGAAGCTGGTAAGCGTGCTGTCCACCGCGTTGGCGCGAAAGATATCCGCCAGCCGCAGCGCCTCGACCCGCTTGTCGCCCTCGCCCTCGACCTTCAACAGCGCCAGCTCGCGCTCGACGCTCGGCCCCTCGACGGTGAGGTCATGCACCTCGTGCACCGGCACGATGCGGCCAAGCTGCGCCTTGATCTGCTCGATCACCTGCGGCGTGCCGGTGGTGACGATGGTGATGCGGCTGGTGTGCCCGGTATGGTCCACCTCGGCCACGGTCAGGCTGTCGATGTTGTAGCCCCGCCCCGAGAACAGGCCGATCACGCGCGCCAGCACGCCGGGCTCGTTATCGACGATCACGGCGAGGGTATGGGTCTCCTGCACGTCCGAGAATTGCGGCCTCAGGTTGTAGGCGGAATGCTTGGACGAGCCTTTCTTGATCTTCAGGGCTGACATTGGTCTAATCCTTGTTGAGGCGGTTCCGTGCCGGAATTTTCAAAAAATTCCGGGCCGTTTTCTTTTAAAGAAAACGGGATCACACCAGCACCGCGCCGCCTTCCTTGATTGCGTCCTTCGTGCTGGCCTCGCCCAGCAGCATCTTGTTGTGCGGCTCTCCGCTCGGGATCATCGGAAAGCAGTTCTCGTGCTTCTCGACCACGCAGTCGAAGATCACCGGCCCGTCGTAATCGAGCATCTCCATGATCGCGTCGTCCAGGTCGGCGGGATCCTTGCAGATGATGCCCTTGGCCCCGAACGCCTCGGCCAGTTTCACGAAATCCGGCAGCGCCTCGGACCACGACGACGAATAGCGCTCGCCATGCAGCAATTCCTGCCATTGCCGCACCATGCCCAGCCGCTCGTTGTTGAGGATGAATTGCTTGACCGGCAGGCGATATTGCACCGCGGTGCCCATCTCCTGCATGTTCATCAGCCACGACGCCTCGCCCGCGACGTTGATCACCAGTGCCTCGGGATGCGCCATCTGCACACCGATGGACGCCGGGAAACCGTAGCCCATCGTGCCAAGCCCGCCGGAGGTCATCCAGCGGTTGGGATCCTCGAAGCCCAGGTATTGCGCCGCCCACATCTGGTGCTGGCCCACCTCGGTGCAGATATAGCGGTCATACCCCTTGGTCAGCGCCTCCAGCCGTTCCAGCGCATATTGCGGCTTGATGGTGGGGCCGTTCTGGGTAAATTTCAGGCAATCGACGCGCCGCCACTCGGCGATCTTCTCGCGCCACTTGGCGATTGCCTCGGCGTTGACCTTGCGGCCGCGCGACTTCCAGACCTTGAGCACGTCCTCCAGCACATGGGCGATGTCGCCGACGATGGGGATGTCGGTCTTGATCACCTTGTTGATCGAGGATGGGTCGATGTCGATATGCGCCTTGATGCTGTCGGGGCTGAACGCGTCCAGCCGCCCGGTGATCCGGTCGTCGAACCGCGCACCGATATTGATCATCAGGTCGCAGCCATGCATCGCCATGTTGGCCTCGTAGAGCCCGTGCATCCCCAGCATCCCCAGCCAGTGCTTGCCGCTGGCCGGGTAGGCCCCGAGCCCCATCAGCGTGGAGGTGACGGGAATGCCGGTGGCCTCGACCAGCTCGCGCAAGAGCTGGCTGGCCGCGGGGCCAGAGTTGATGACGCCGCCACCGGTGTAGAAGATCGGGCGCTTCGCCTTCTCGATGGCCGCGACCAGGTCGGTGATGCCCTCGATGTCACCCTTGACCTGCGGCTGGTAGTGATGCGTGCGCGCCTTTTGCGGCGGGGTATACTCGGCAGAGGCGAACTGCACGTCCTTGGGTATGTCGACCAGCACCGGCCCGGGCCGCCCCGAAGTGGCGACGTGAAACGCCTGGTGGATGGTGTCCGACAGTTTCCCCGTGTCCGACACCAGCCAGTTGTGCTTGGTGCAGGGGCGCGTGATGCCCACGGTGTCGGCCTCCTGGAAGGCGTCGTTGCCGATCATGAAGGTGGGCACCTGTCCGGTCAGCACGACGATCGGGATGGAATCCATCAGCGCGTCGGTGATGCCGGTGACGGCATTGGTCGCGCCGGGGCCCGAGGTGACGAGCACGACACCGGGCCGCCCGGTAGAGCGTGCGTACCCTTCGGCGGCGTGCACCGCGCCCTGTTCGTGCCGCACGAGGATGTGGCGGATGTCGTTCTGCTGGAAAATCTCGTCATAGATCGGCAGCACCGCCCCGCCGGGATAGCCGAATACGACATCCACGCCCTGATCCCTGAGGGCCTGGACCACCATTTTCGCTCCGGTCATCTGACGTGTCATCTGCTCTCGTGCTCCGTATCTGACGTCATTTCCGTTCTCGCATAAAAAAGCCCCCGGTCGCATGGCGGGGGCGCATGGGGTGCCGATATGGTCTCCGTTACCGGCCCATGCGCCATTTGCCTACGATGTCCACAAGCGCTGCCATGCTGCGGCGACTCCTTTGCTGCGTGGCGGCGACATTAGGTCCGGGGGCAGGGGGCGTCAACCCGATCCTGCGGATAAAATGTCGCCAAAGGGGGCTGTTTCTTTGCATTTGTTGCGTGAATTGCGGCTTTCAGGCGTCCGAACCCCGTGCAGCCGCGATGAAGGCACGGATGAGCGCCGGGTCCTTGCGGCCCGGAGAGACCTCGACCCCCGACGACACGTCGATCTGCCGCGCGCCGGTGCGCGCGACGGCATCGGCGACGGTTTCGGGCGTCAGCCCGCCCGCCAGCAGCCACGGCAGGGGCCAGTCGCGCCCCTCGATCAGCCCCCAGTCAAAGGCCAGGGCGTTGCCGCCCGGGCGGCTGGCGCCCGGCGGCGGCTTGGCGTCGATCAGCAACTGGTCGGCCACGCCGGCATATCGGTCGATCTGGTCGAGGTCGGCGGCCTCGGCGATGCCGATGGCCTTCATCACCGGCAGACCGTAGCGGGCCTTGACCTCGCTCACGCGCGCCGGGCTCTCGGCCCCGTGCAGTTGCAGCATGTCCAGGGGCACCCGTGCGCACAGCGCGTCGAGCGCGGCGTCGTCGGCATCGACCGTCAGCGCCACCTTGGCCACGCCCGGCGGCACTTCGAGGGCCAGCGCACGCGCCGCCTCGACGCTGACATGGCGCGGCGATTTCTCGAAAAAGACAAATCCCACATAGGCCGCGCCCGCCTCGACGGCGGCGGCCACGTCGCGCGCCTCGGTGAGGCCGCAAATCTTCACGCGGACGTCACGGGACATGGGCGTTCAGCCTGCCTCGTCGAGAAGGGCGAGAACCTCGTCGTGCTCGCGCGTGTCCTTCTTCTTGAGCCGGGCCACCTCGGCGCGCAGGCTGGCCAGTTCGCGCGCCTGCCGGGCAGCGGCGGCCCGCTCGCCCGCCTCGCGGATCCATTCCCAGATGAAGCCGAGGATCAGCCCCGAGAGAATCCCGCCAAAGATCACCACGAAGAGCGGCAGATCATAGGTCGGGTTGAGCGCGGCAAAGCCCGACAGCTCGTCGGGCAGCACCCGGAGCGTGACCATGCCGCGATTGGCCAGCGCGATCAGCACCAGCGCAAGGGCGAATAGGGCGATGCAGGCGTAGCGGATATAGCGCATGGGTTACTTGCCGTTGAGCCGGTCGCGCAAGAGCTTGCCGGTCTTGAAGAAAGGAACGTGCTTCTCCTCGACCTCGACGCTCTCGCCGGTGCGCGGGTTGCGCCCGATTCGCGCGTCGCGCTTCTTGACCGAGAAGGCCCCGAAGCCGCGCAGCTCGACCCGGTTGCCGTTGGCAAGCGCGTCGGTGATCTCGTTGAAGATGGTGTTCACGATCTTCTCGACATCGCGGTGATAGAGATGCGGGTTGTCGTCGGCGATCTTCTGGATGAGTTCCGATCGGATCATCGGTGTCCCCCCCGGGATTTGTGTGTGGTTGGTCCTCGCGTTTCGACCGACTATAGACAGATTGCCGCGAAACCCAAACAGAAAGCCACGGTCAACAGGCGGATAAGGTGGAAAAATTCCTGCCCGACCCCGGCCCGCGCCCGGTCGGAGGCCGCGCGCGGCAGCGCGAACCCGCCGGGCAGGTGCGGCGTGCCGCGTGATTCGGTGCGCGGGCGGTGGACATTTTCCGGCCCCCGCCGCATGGTGCGCGCTGCATTGGTTCGGGGGTGGCAGGCATGGCGCGCGACATCATCATGGGCACCGGTCCGCGCGTCCGGCACACCGGCGCGGATGCGCGGCGGGGGCGGCCGTGACGGCGCTGACGCTGGCCCGGCCCGGCGATCTCGACCGGCTGTTGCCGATGGTTGCGTCCCGCCATGACGAGGCGGGCCGCACGGGCGACGAGGCGGCGACGCGCGCCGCCCTCCTGCCGCTCCTCGAGGGCTGCCCCCACGGCGCGGTCTATCTCGTCGGACCGCCGCGCGCGCCCATCGGCTACGTCGCGCTGTCGTTCGGCTGGTCGCTGGCGGCGGGCGGGCTCACGGCCCGCATCGACGAGATGCACATCCGCCGCGCGGTGCGCGGGCGCGGCATCGGCACCGAGGTGCTGGGCAGCCTGCCGCGCGCACTCGCGGCGGCGGGGCTGTGCGCGATCGAGGTTGAAACCGGGCGCGAGGATGCGCGGGCGCGGACGCTCTTTGGCCGACAGCGGTTCCATCCGCTGGAGGACCGGATCACCCTGCGCCTGACGCTGCACCGCTGATTGCACCCTGCACCCCGCCGTGCCGGGGGGGCCAGACGGGGGCGGCGAGGGGGCGACGTGGCATCACCCCCCCGACCTCACGGCATGATCATGTGCACGCCGTCCATCCGCGCGATCTCGGCCACGTCCTCGTCATAGTGCGCGCTCAGCGTCTCGATCATGCCCGAGTCCCATTCCGGCACGTCGAGCTCTTCCTCGATGGCGTCGTCGTCGGCGAACTTGTCGAGAAAGGCCGTCACCACGCGGCATTTCTGCGCATCGGTGAGACCGGGGCGGCTGTCGATATAGGTGGTGAACCGCTGGTGGCCGGCCCTTGTCATGATCTCGGGCAAGAGCGCGAACTCGCCCGCGAGCGGCACGCTCTCGTCCGTTCCGGCCATCGCGCGCAGCACCTGTGCCCAGATCAGCGGCGTGTCCTCGTTGCACCACACCGTGACGGGAATATCGGGCAGCGTGGCGCGGATGCGCGCGATGGTCTCGGACCAGCGCAGATGCGTGGGATCGTCACCACGCAAGAGTTCTGTCACCGTCGAGAACGGCGTGTCGGGCAGCAACGCGGGCAAGAGCGTGGCCGGGTTGCGCAACCCGAAAAACAGCTCGATCCCGTCGGGCGCGAAGATGCGGTCGAGAAGACCGAGCCGCATATCCGCCGCCGGGTAGAACCGCGCGCCGCCGATCGACATCTTGGGCGTGCCAAAGAAGCCTTGATTGTCCAGCACCAGCCGCTCGGTGCCCTCGGGCGTGCCGGTGGCCGCGAGCACGCTGTCGCGCGCATCCTCGGGCAGGGCGGTTTTCTGCGCGGTGTGCATCACGTCGCGCAACAGGCGGCGATAGCTCTCGGGGTCGGGCACATGGGTGCGGCGCGGGGCCAGCGTTGCGGTATTGTCGCGCAGGCAGGCGATCAGCCTGTCCTCGTCGGTCATGTGCGCGCCTGCGTGGATGACGACCTGCATTGCTCTCCTCTGCCTCTCGCGGGATTTCGTGGCAGTATAGGCGCTTTGCGGTCGAGGAAAACCGCAATCGTCGGCCCCGCGCCGCTTGCCCGCCGGGGCGATTGCGTTTAAGGGACGAGGCCGTGCGTGGCCGCGTTAGCTCAGCTGGTAGAGCAGCGCTCTTGTAAAGCGAAGGTCGGGGGTTCGATTCCCTCACGCGGCACCATTTCTATCCCATAACCACCATGTTTTTATTGGATTGTTGAGTT
This sequence comes from Roseovarius nitratireducens, assembly GCF_002925845.1. Taxonomy (GTDB): domain Bacteria; phylum Pseudomonadota; class Alphaproteobacteria; order Rhodobacterales; family Rhodobacteraceae; genus Roseovarius; species Roseovarius nitratireducens. Next base: position 386,128 of record NZ_PDNI01000058.1, read on the forward strand.
TCCCCTTCCGGCTGGTCCGCCACTTGGTCCGCCAGCTGATCGACAAAGTTTTCCAGGTCGCGAACGCGCCAGACGGTGCATCCCTCCCAGCGGATCGGCTCAGGGCACCGGCCCGCCTGCACGCGAGCGTAGAGCGTGCTGCGGCTGATTCCCAGCATCCGGGCGGCATCATTGGCGCGGACAAGCAGGGCGGCGGGCATGGGTTAGTCCTTCGGCAGCATGGCGATTTCGGCGCGCAGGTCTGGCGCGCAGTCTGCGCCTCGCTTATGGACAACCGCCGCTGCGTCCCCCGATGGTCCGAACGGCAGGCCCAGCATGTCGCAGAAATACGCCGTCTGAGCGGCGGCATAGGCCGGGTCACGCAGGATCTTGTCGTAGTGCAGGTGCAGCACGAAATGCGCGCCGAACAGGTTTGTAACTATGGATCGGGCGTGTCGGGTGTCGCGCTGGATCGACTTTGCCATGACACGGCGCGCGGTGCGGTCATTGCGTGTGCCGATCATCTTCAACTGGCTCTTTGCCTGTTCTACCGGATCGCGGGTCAGAAAGATCGCGGCACCGTTGGGATGGCGAACGCGCGTCACGGTCGGGTCAATCCACTTGACCGCGCGCCCGGCCTGTAGAGCGAGCCATTCGTGATCCACTCCCGAGGGTGTGACCGGAATATCCTCGAAGGCCGGATGCGTACCGGCGCACGGGACACCCGCAGCCTGTAGCATCTGCATCACCATCGTCGTGCCGCAGCGGCCAAGCCCGGTCACGAAAAGGACGGGGGTTCTCATCACGTCTCTCCCTTCGGCGGCGGCAGGCGCAGCGGCCCGTCAGTGGTGGTGATCGCGTCCCCGACGCGCCGTCCGTCTGGCAGATGGATATGCGGCAGGAACGCGCTGTCCGTGTCGAGGAAGCCGACCATCATCATTGCGGCCTGCGCCTTGATCCAGTCGGCCAATATCGCCCACGCGGCCCGCTCGGCCTGCTGGCGGGCCTTGGCGCGGTGCTGCGCCACGGTCGAGCGCATCCGGCTGCTATGTGGGTTCTCTCGCAGCCATGCCTCGGCATAGGCACCGACACGCACCGGTATCGTGATCTCGCGACCATGCAGCCGAAACTGCGCGATGATCTTGTCGTCATCGTCATCCACCATGAAACCCACGGCGGTTGCACCGACACCGCGTAGGGTGTCGCGGATTTCCTTCTCGCGGGCCTGACCGGCGGTCGATTGGGCGTAGGGGAGCTTCATGGACGTGGTCACCGCATGATCATGTTCTGGATGGCTATTTCCAGACCGCTAGTGTGGCCGCGAAGCATGGACACCAGCACCTCCGAGATCATTTCGGGGATGCGCGTGCGGATTTCCTCCGCGATCATGGTCCTCATCTCTTTCTCGCGCCGGTCCAGTTCCTTCTGGATCGCCTCCTTGACCTTGCCGCCCATGACCTCCCGCACATGCTCTTGCAGCCACGGTTTCGGGCCTCCGAAGTGCCGGGTGTTGGTGTCACGGTAGAGTTCCGCGTTGATCGCGTCCGAGACGAGCTTCTGGAGCATTTCGTCGGGCATGAGGTTGCCGATATCACCGCGTATCTTGGCCGTGATCCTGTCACGGAATTGGCGCATCGGGTCGTTGTCTGCTTCGGTTGCGGGGACGTTGGTCATGAGTTTTCTCCTTCTGCTGCGGTCTCGCCCAAAATGGACTTTGCCAACTGCCTGATCCGGGTTTCGTTCACAGGGGTCGCTTCGCTGGCGCCACCAAAGGGGTTTAGGATTCCGTGGCTTTGCGACGCCTTGAGGCCGAGCGCCGCCATGATCGCCGGGTCGGAGCCGCCGTTGACGTGCAGGAAATGGGCCGTAACAGGGCGCGTTTGCCCGTGCCGGTGCAGGCGACCGGTGAATTGCACATGCACCTGCGGCGACCAGTCCAGTTCGGCGTAGACGACATGCGCCGCACGGGTTTGCAGGCCGTCGATCCCGGCGCCGGAGCGCAGCGACATGAGCATGACGTTCGTATCGCCTTCGATGAACGCTTGACTGGCCTTCTTCTTGGCCGCCGTACTCTCCGAACCCGTGAACATCATCGGATTGAGATCGGCCAGCCGCTCAAGAAGGATGTTGTAGACCTCGCGGTGCCACGCACCGACCAGAACCGGCTCGCCGCTCTCGACGAGGGTCCGAACATAAGCGGCGACCGACCGCGCCTTGGCGACACCCGTCTCGTGGCGCATCAGCATGTTGAGCTCGCGCGCGGCAATGCCGCGCTCGTGGAACGACCCGCCCAGGACTCTCTGCGCCAGCTTCACCTGCAACTCACGGTCGGTTTGCACCGCACCGTCATCCCAATCGACCTCGATTACCGTCTTGGAAAGACCGGGGAGCGTCGCGGCGACCTCGGCGTGATCGTTGGTGCGGCGAAGGGTTATCCCTTCTTCTTGCAGGAATGCGCCAAGCGCCTCTGGGTCTTTCACGATCCAATGCGTCCCGTGCGAGACGCACCAGTTGGTGATGAACTCCGGCCATGAGCCGAGAGCGCCGGGCGCGATATACTCGACCACGTTGAATATCTCGGAGCCGTAATTATAGATCGGCGTGGCACTGAGCCCGAGGCGGTTTTCCACCATTGAGCAGATCGACGCCGCCGCTCGCCCCTTCTCGGTCGCCTCTCCGTGGCGTAGCTCCTGAATCTCGTCGAAGATCACGGTGCGCAAGCCCATCGGCTCGATCATGTCCACCCAGGCGGCGATATTGGAGTAGCGGAAGACATAGATATCGGCGACCTGCATCGGGCGCGGGTTGCGATCCTTGATCTCAACCGCTCGCAGGTGCGTGAACCGCTCGATATACTGCACCACCCACTGTGCGGAGAGGTGAGGCTGCACGACCACGGCGGCGGGCAGGCCCCAGCCGTCCGAGATCGCCGCCAGCGCGGAGACGGTCTTGCCGAGACCGACATCATCGAGCAGCAGAAGGCGACCGGTCTTGCGGAACAGGTCGGCGGCGCGGCACTGATACCCCATTGGAGCCTCGCCGTCGCGAAACCCGCCCAGGAGCGGCGGGGTGTATTCAACGGAATGGATGGCCTCGATCTGCGCTTGGTTGTCGCGGTAGGCGTTCAGTTGCGTCGAAAGGCGGCCTTTGGTGGTCCCATCCATTTTCAGCGGGTATCGCTGCATGAACCACTCGAGATCGGCAGCGGTGGACGGTCGATCGCGTAGAACGAATGGCGGAACCGAGCCAAAGGGAACCCCCTTGAATACATCCTTGAAGCGCATGGAAACATGAGGCTTGAGCCGCGATACGACCCATGCCGGCTCGATCCGTTCGCTCGCGTAGTGCAGGCGTCCGTTCACAGCCACCCCCTCGACAGATCCGCGACGAACAGCGGTATGCCCTCGACATCCTTGATGCTGGTGGGCCACGGCGTTCCTGTCGCCAAAACGAGGGCCGCGATCTCCGGCAGGGCCGCGTAGCGAACCAACTGCCTCCATATCGCGCGGCGGGGGTGCCCGACCTTGATCTCTACCCCGACCGGTCCGCAGAGAATGTCGATGCGATCCTTGGCGCTCAGGCGCGCCTCGGACTGGCATTCGATCCCCGCTGCCTCGATCACGGCAAGGACATCCCGGTGCGCCGTCGCCTCAGACGTCAGGTTGATCCGCGCCGCCTGTATCTCGGTGGCGATCCGGCGCGCGAGAAGGCTGGGGTGTATGGCGCATTCACCCGCCATCACTCACCCCCTGCCAGCGCGTGGAAGGCCGCGCGGACGATGTCCTTTTGCACGGTCCAAGGCACGGCAATGTTCTCAAAGCGCTCCCTTGCCTGAGCATCGTAATAAGGGAGGGAGACGTAATGCTCTCCCATCATCACGGGTTTGAGCCTGTCGAAAACAGGATTGGGCGTGTGGTCCAGCAGCACCCGCGCCGCCTCTCCCACCGTCACGGGGGCGGAGGTGAGGGCATCCGCTCTCGCGCGGGTATTGTTACGTGCCTGTCTTCTGTTCGCCTCTGCCCTAAGCTCGTCGGGCCAAACAGCCGATCCTATTGTTCCTGCTGTCGCATATTCCCATTGACAGATCGGACATGGCGCTCCTGCGCCGCACTCGCAGCCATCGACGCTCCACGGGCGGTCTCTGTGGTTTTCGCAAACCCACTTCTCTCCGGCGCAGTTTCTGCATGTATCACTCAGGGCGAGGTCGAGAGTGGATTGGGGGATGCAGTGAAGGGCCGCGCGGAATATCTTGGGCGCGTGCCAGTCTGGCTTGTGAATAATCGTATCCGGGCCGGGATAGTTCTGCCGGAACCAATCCGCGAAACGCTCCTGCATTTCAGCGGTGACGGTGATTTTCCCAGCCCCCTGTGCCTTCCCGTCCGCGTAGCCCTGTCGATAGGCATGATCCTTCATGCGCAGGTCCCACGGGCAGCGACTGGAATATTCTGGGGCTTCGCTCTCTCGCCACATCCCCATGCCGTCCTGCGGGCCGTCTGGACCGTTCGGCCCCACGCGCTCGGCGGCGTCCTCGAAACTGTATCTGCCAGCCTGTGATTTCAGGCCGGTGTAGCCCGCCGCATTGGGGCGATAGTAGAGGCCGCGCTTCTCGATCAGGTATAGATCATTGCTCATTTCTTCGGTGTTCCTGTTCTCAGTCATCGGAACCTCCTTCAATGCGTCACGAATGCGATGGGCACGGGCGAGGCCCAGCACACACCGCAGTTGCCGCAGTGGGTGCCGCGCGGGCTGCCTTCCATCCCGTCGCGCTGCTCGGGGCAGACCACGGCATCGCCGATCCGCTTCTGCGCGGTCGGGAAATCGACGGTGAAGGTTCCCCACGGGCCGGTCACGTCGCTGTGCCGCATCCAGAAGCGATCCGGGTGCCGCCCGCGCACCGCGGCGATGTAATCCCCGATCTCGGTGCCTTGCTTGTGGGCGGTGAAGCCGAACACGAACAGGTTGGGGTGACGCTCAAGCGCGCGGGACCAGAACTCGACGTATTCGACCGACCAGAAATCCCCCAGGACATGCAGGCGGATCAGGATGCGTTCATGCCGATTGCAGAGGGCCGCGATCTCCTGGTCGAGCTGGGCGATCAGCGCGGGGCCGTGCCGCCAGCGCCGAGCGTGGGGCATGGAGTTGCCATAGCAGGATTGCCAATGAGCACAGGCCCTCGGGCACGTCGCGCGTTCCTCGAGCGTCAGCGTGTAGATGCGCGCCCCCTTGAGCCAGCCGACAAGCACGTCGCCGCCGATCTTTGCAGCGTTGCAGCCGTCTTTCAGAAGCGGCTCGCCGGGGTCGGGCTCGAACACGCGGCCCGGAAACAGCGTGCGCCGCGCATCGGCCGCCACGGTGGTAGAGGGATCGCCCATCGGCACCGGCACGGTCTTGAATCGACGGCGGTCCTGCGCGCGCGCGCTCTTGGCCTTGGCGGCTCCTGCTTTGCGAAGGGCGGCCACGTCCCCCTTGGATTGCTTCCGCCCGCCACGGCTCAGGCCCACCGCGTAGATGTCGTTGTAGACCGTCTGGACCTTCACGCCGATGGCCTCCGCGATCTGGTGCGGCGTCTTTCCGCGCTTCGTGTCCTGCGCGACGATCTTGCGACGGAGTGCGACCTTGGGGCAGGGCTCGCGCCCGCGCCGCTCCTTCGTGGGCTTCTCTGGCACCGCTTCTACGCGGCCCGCGCTCACCGCCTCGTCAATGGCGGCGCGCTCATCTGGTGACAGCACATCCATTAGCGGTGCCCTTCCGAGCGCGACAGAATTTCATCAAGGCAGATGATCGGCCACAGCAGGAGCATGGCAAAGGCCACAACCTCAATGAGTGCGGGCAGCCACGGCCCATCCTCCATCATGACCTCGCGCACCATGTCCCGCTCGTGATCGAAATGGCGCAGCCCGGCGGCGATGGGGAGAAGGTAGAGGATAATGGCGAGCCACATCATGCAGCACCCGCCTTGTCTGCCGCCGCCTCCACCAGCACCAAGAGGCCGATCTTCACGTCATCCTGGCAGGCGCGGAACGCGGTGAGCATCGCGGTCTCGACCTTGCTTTGGGAGGCCAGATCATCGGCGCGCGCCCCGTCGAGAGCATACTTCGCCGGGAGGCCGTTCCAGAAATAGTGCAGGTCGCAGGCCAGCACCTCGGCGATCCGAAAGAGCTTCGACGCGCTCACGCGGTTCGCGCCGGTCTCGTATTTCTGGACCTGCTGGAATTTCACGCCGATAGCCGCGCCAAGCTCGGTCTGCGTCATACCGACCGCCCTGCGTCGGTCACGGATGCGCGCGCCGACATGGGTGTCGATATCGGCATCAGGCATGGCCTTGAGTTGTGGCTTCATGGTGTCGATCCTTTCTCGCCCGATCACGCGGGACTGGTTTCAGCAGGGACTTCGCGCGGGATGCGGACTGTGTCCGGGGCCTCTGCGATCCGCTCGAGCATCTGGAAGCTCTTGGGGTAGATCGGGCGGAAGCGCACGATGGCGGCGAAGCCGGGCGTGTCGCAGACGCGCCTCCATTCCTTGCGGAACCAGCCGACACGCACCTTCTTCCAGCGCCAGAGCCAGCCGGGGCAATCAGTGGTGAGGGGGTCAGTCATCAGAATGCCGCAGCGGGCATCGAATTCGACCTGATACACCAACCCTTCACGCAGCAGGTGGGTGGGGCATGGGCCCCCATCGTGCGGAACCCATGCCCCCTTTTCGGTGCCCGGTTCAGGCATCGCCGCCCCCATCGTCCTCCCCGCCAATCCCGCGGATGTTCTCGGCGAGATCGAGAAGCCGCTGGTGGACGTCAGGCATGGCCCCCTCGAGCGCGGCCATCTGGTCCTTGTAGACGTCCAGCACCTCGTCCACGCCATCGCCCATAGTGGCGGCCAGATCCTTTTCGATGAGGTCAGCGGCCTTGTTCAGGTCGATATCCGGAGCGGGCTTTTCGTGCCCAGCGGCGGCCCGGATTTCATCGAGGCGCTTGCGGTAGTGCTTCCGCGCCTTCTCGATGTCGCCGCCGGCGAGCTTCCCGGCGTCCTTCGCCGCGTCGGTCAGCGCGGCCTCGGTCTTGGCCGCATCCATGTTTTTGATCATGATCGAGAGCGAGGGGGCACCGTCGTCTTTCGCGCCGGAATCGCGCCCGCGCTTCTTCGCAACCTTGCTGGCGACCGACGACGCCTTGCTGCCACCCTTGGGCGCCTCTTCCTCGGGGGTGACGTCGCGCATGTCGTCAGGCATGTCCCGTGCCTCTTCGGCCATAGCCACACCACGCAGCACATCCGCGAAAGTGTCACGCAGCGCGAAACCGCGCGCGCGCATCTGCATCATGCGTTTGGGATATTGCGTCCACGGCCCCTGCTTGTTCAGCAGGCTGGCCTGTTGTGCGTCGTCGCGGGTAAATTCTCGCGTGACGCTGTTGGCCTGCCCCTTGCGCTTGACCGTGCAGGACGCGCCGTCGTCGCCCACGTCCTCGTTGATGTATTCCAACTTGCCCGAAGCCTGCACGAGTGCCAGCATGGCATCGCCCCAGATCGAGGGTCGGCCATTGATCACGGCGATGTTCTGCATGGCCTGCATCGGCGGCAAGCCAAGCTCATAACCCCACTGGATCGCGACGAGGACGTTGCCGGGTTTGCCCTGGTAGTCCTTCGGGATGATGCTGGACCCGCTGAGAATATCCGCAAAGCGCATCGCTTCGTCGAGGGTCTTGGGGGTGAGGTCGGCCATTCCGCCGGTCGGCACCTGACCCTGCTCTTGTTTCGGAATGGCCATGAGGGGGCCGGGCTTCTCCATCGTTTGCGTCATTGTGCGCTCTCCTTCTTGCTGACGGCGCTGGTGAGCCGCAGGACGCGGCTCTCGGTGGTTTTGGTGTAGAGCGCTGCAAGATCAGGGTGGTCGGCACGCAGCGCCTTGGCGTCGATGCGGTCGGCGGTCTGCGCCTTCCATGTCGCGATCTTCTCCCCGCCGTGCGTCAGGACCTCCGCGTCTTCCGCAGCCTTCATGATCTCGAGCTTGAGCGCGTCTTCGCGCTTCTTGAGCTCCTTCATCTGCTCCTTGACGGTGTGCAGGTTGCAGGCGGCGTCATAGGTCTCGACCCCGACAATCTCGGTCTTCGCGTTCAAGTGGCGCGGCCAGCGGTGCAGGGCGTCGTCAACGGTCGATGGATCAGGGGGCTCGCGGGCCTCGACGCGCTTCCAAAACAACGCCGCTTCCTCTTGCAGGTCTGCGACGAGCTCGTCGTTGCGCGCGATGGTGAACTGGCGAAAGTCCGAACCGCCGATCAGGACGGCAAGATCAGCGACGTCGGCCTGCGTGATCCCGAGATACCACTGGCACTGGATCAGGTAGTAATCCGGCACATCATCGGTGCCGGCGTCCCCCCAATCGCCTGCGGCGAATGCGTTGGCGGTCTTGCACTCCAACACCCGGTCGGTGGTCAGGCGCCCGTCCTTCCAGCGTACGTTGCCCGCGATCTTGGGGTTGATCACAGCGCGGTCGATATTCGCCTGCATGAACGGGTGATCCGGGTGCTGCATCTGCACGTTGACGCGCTGCACCTTGTTGCCGGTGCGCTTGGCGTATTCCCTGGCCACCACATCCTCGAGGACTTGGCCCCAATACTGATATTCCTTCTCTTCGGTATCCTCGTCCGGGATGGGCTCGACCTTGGAGCGATAGACGCTGTAGGGCGTACCCCAGCGGGACATACCGAGGATCGCGGCAATATCGCTGCCGCCCAAGCCCGACTGGCGGGCCTCGAGAAATTCACGCCGTGACGGTGCTGTCATGGTGATCTCCTTCGTTCAAATGTTGATGATGGCGCTGATGGTCAGGGCGATACCCGCGAGCGCGCCCACGCACGCCAGAACGGCGACGGCGCGGTGCGCGAGGCTGAGGGCGTCGGCGGTGCGATCCCGGCGGATTGCGGGGCGGTTCAGGGCCTCGAACATGACTTCCCTGCGCCGGATCGCGCGTAGATCATCGGCAAGCTGCCGCGTGCCCCCGCTCATGGCTTGGGCCCGACGAGCACCGTGCGATGGCCGGTGCCCCGGCACATATCGCAAGCTACAAGGCGCGCGCGGTTGCGGTCGTCGTAATCGGTCAGGCGACCGGTTCCACCGCATTCGCGGCAGAAATCGGACGTATCGACAAGGTCTTGCATGGGTTCCATCCTCGCATCTTGCGAGTTGGAATATATTGCACATAGAACAACCGATGCAACTATAAAATTCCTCTTTGCAATCAGAATGCAAAGCGATAGCGTTTCCTGCGGCGGGCCAGGTCGCCCGTCACGAGTGCAAAATCTGGGTCCAGCTAGCGGAAAGGGGGAACATATGGTGAGCGATAGCGAATCGGGTGATCACACCGAGGCCGATCAGCTCGAAGAGTTCGTGGAGCTTTTGGGGGAGATGGGGCCGAAGGGGCGTGCTAGTTTCGCTCGCCGCCTCCGCGAGGCCGGTGAGTTGCCGCCCGAGCCATGTCAAGCCAGCCAGCGCGACGATCCGGCGACAAAGTCCTGAACACATCCAGCAGGAATTGTTCATCCTCGGGCGTGGGGGCGTCGAAATCCACAAGCTCGGGTGGCTTGACGCCCAGCACGTCGGCAAGTTGCTGCTGCAACTCTGTGTTCAGGCGGCGCTCCCCACGCTCGATCTGTGCGAAATACGGCTGGGATATGCCGAGGATTTTCGCAACCTCTCGCTGCTTCATGCCCGCTGCGACCCGGGCCTCCTTGATTCTCAGACGCATGGCTCCATCCTTGCGTTTGCATCGCGCCACCCCAAGCGGCGCACCTTTGGTCTGCTATCATAGTGCCCGCCGGTTTCCGCCACAAAGAGTAATTTATCGCAGCGTCTTGACAGGTCTGGAATATATTGCAAAAAGCAATATTGATGCAGACCCTTGGCCAATACATATCGAACCACCCCATCCGCGCGACCCAGCGTGAGTGGGCACGGTTTCTCGGTGTCAGCCAACCGTACCTGTCGCAAATCCTTTCCGGTACCCGCACGCCGCACTGGCGCGTGATGCGCCGTATCGAGGAGCGCACGCGCGGGGCGGTTCCGATGGCGGTGTGGTTTCAAGGTCTGGATGAGAGATCGGCAGACACGGCGCAGGAGGCGGTAGCGTCATGATCTGCGAAAGAAATGCCCGAGCGGACAAGGGGCTGGTCCAGCGCGAGACTGTCCTACTCCTTTCGGGGCTTCGGCCTTGCCAAGCCAATTCCGACCTGCGCGGCGGCGCTCGGGGGGGTCTCAGGAGCCCTACATTCATCCGCCAAGGTTGGGACGCGGGTCAGCCCCACCAGACGGGGCATCCATGTAAACGCACCTGCCTGCCTCGGTGCGAAACTTCCCCGGCGGCTTCGGTCGCCGGGGTCTTTCTGCCGCATTCCGGTCAGCGCACAGGCGCTGTCCCGAGCGCGGCGGGCTTAGCAGTGCCCGTAAAGCAGAACCGCCGATGCAGACTGTCGGATCAGGCGGCTAGACGGATGAGGGGTGCAGGAAGGCTGCGCCACGCCCACGCGGCTCCGTTGACCTGGCCCGTGCTCGACCCTCGAATGCCGAGAGGCAGCGGAACGTCCCCGACCTATGCCGAAGGTGACACTCAGCCGGACGCATTTGCGAGCGGGACCAGCGGCGGCGGGGGTAGCAGACCCGCCGCCGCGCCCCATCCACGCAGGAGAACATCATGACCGATACCGACACCGCCCACCGCGTCACCGCCGACGAGCTGCGCCAGTTCATCGAACGGTTCGAGCGGCTCGAGGCCGAGAAGAAGGACATCGCCGACCAGCAGAAGGAGGTGATGGCCGAGGCCAAGGCACGCGGCTACGACACCGCCGTCATGCGCAAGGTGATCGCACTGCGCAAGCGCGACCGGGACGACATCGCCGAGGAAGAGGCGGTGTTGGAGATGTATAAAGAAGCACTCGGGATGGGGTGAGGAGATGGCCGCGCTCGGACCGAAGCTCCGTCGCATCGCAAACAGCCATGTCGGGTTTTTCTGCCCGGCCTGCCGGATGATGCACGTCATCCGCATCGGCGGCGATCGAGGGCAAGGCCCGCTATGGACCTGGGACGGGAATGAGGACGAGCCGACATTCACGCCGAGCATCTACGTCAACCGACCGGGGCGGCTGCACAATCCCGCCGTGCCCTCCTGCCACAGCTATGTGGCTGACGGCCGCATCAGGTTCCTGAACGACAGCACGCACGCTCTCGCGGGCCAGATCGTCGATCTACCGGACCTGACAGGTGCGGTCGGCGACCAGGTGAAAGGGACCGCGTGACATGAAAGCCAGCGTCAAGCGCGACGGAGAGTATGCCGTAATCCGCATCCCGATGGCGGACATCCATCGGCTGCGCGTCTCTCTTGAGCAGTGCCCGTGCCGCGCGCCGAAATCGAACGAAGCAACGGAAATTCGCGAGAGCTTGTCCGGGGCGCTGGGCCGCCTCGAGTCTCTGGCGCAACGACGAGGATTTACGGGCTGATGAGCAGTGTGAAAAAAGTTTGCCGCAGTTGTGGCGAGACTTTCGACCGCCCATCAAGGCTGTCGTCAGCGCAATGGAGCGCGAGACAATATTGCTCGCGGTCATGTGCGGCCAAAAAGACAACCTTCTCCGACGCAGAAATTGTCGCGTTTTATGAGGGCGGAAAATCATCCCCTGAAATTGCCGAAATCGTGGGTATTTGCCCTGTTCAAGTGCGTCGAGTTCTTCGTGCGGCTGGGTTTGATGCTCGTGATCTAAAGTCGGCTATGCAGCTTAGTCACAGCCGCCAGGAAGTAAAAAATAGAATGTCCCGATCGGCAAAAGGCAGAACGCACACCGAAGAAACTAAGCGCAAATTACGGTCCGTAATTGGGCCAGATCATGCGCTTTGGAGGGGCGGCCTTACTCTATCAGCGGGCGGGTATTTGGAATTTACCAAAAGCGAGGCGAACGGAGCACACGCTGGGCGGTATTTGCACCGAGTAATCGCTGAATGGGTTATCGGTCGAAGCATTGAGCCGGATGAGCACGTTCATCATCGTGACGGCAACAAGCTCAACAACTCTCCTGAAAATCTTGAAGTGATGAAAGCGGTTGACCACGCGCGGCATCATGCCATCGAAAACGGATTAGGTAAGAAACGCTATGCTTAATCAATGCCAATTCATAGGAAATCTGGGGCGAGACCCTGAAACGCGGACATTCCAGAGCGGTGATAAGGTGTGCAACCTTCGCATCGCTGTAACTGAGAAGTGGAAAGACCGCGACGGTAACAAACAGGAGCGCACCGAATGGGTATCGGTCGCTGTGTTTGGCCCGCTGGCAGATGTTGCCAATCAATATCTGCATAAAGGTTCGAAAGCCTATGTTTCTGGGAAAATGCGGACCCGAAAATGGCGGGACCAATCTGGCCAAGATCGCTATTCGACAGAAGTCGTGTTGCAGGGGCCTGACGCCAAGCTGGTTATGCTGGGCGGTCCGAACAACAGCAGCAACAGCAGCTACGGGAGCGGCGGCTATGGCGGGTCGTATGATGATGGCCTGGCCCGCGGCGGCCCGCCAGATGATCGAGACCGTCAACCCGATCTGGACGGAGAGATCCCGTTCTAGCCATGCAGCGAATGAAAGCATCACAGTTCCAGGCCATCGTGCGCGCGCGCGAGCAGGGCAAGCAGGGCCGAAACAAGGATCGGCCCCGCGGGTCGAACAAGTATAGCGCCGAGCGCACGACGCTGGACGGCCACAAGTTCGACAGCAAGGCCGAGGCGCGGCGCTACGCGACCCTGCGCCAGATGGAGCGTGCCGGCCTTATCCGCGATCTCAGGCTGCAAGAGGCATACCATCTGCAAGGCCATGATGGCCCGCTGTTCTCCGAGGCGGGCCGCCCGCTGATCTACAAGGCGGATTTCGTCTACATCGACGTCACCGATGGGCAAGAGGTCATCGAGGACGTGAAGGGCATGAAAACGCAAGCCTACCGCCTCAAGAAGGCGCTCATGGTCCAGATGGGCAAGCCGATCACGGAGGTGAGCGTCCGATGAGTAAAGCTCCCGCCATGCCGATGTATTGGGACGCCTATTTGGCGGACACAACGCACCTGACCACGGAGGAGCACGGGGCGTATCTTCTCCTGCTGGGGGCAATGTGGCGGCGCAACGGGCGCGTCCCAGACGACGATAAAGACAACGCTCGAATCCTTGGCCTGACGCCCTCGAAATGGCGCAAGGTGAAGGCCCGGTTCTGCGATACCATTTCGGGTTTTCAAGTCGAAAACGGCATGATCACGCAAGAAAAGCTGCAAAAAACTTGGGAAAACACTCAAGAAAAGATCGAAAAGAACCGCACAAATGGCGCCAAGGGCGGCAGGCCAAAATCCAATAAAAACAACAACAAGGCAAAAGCGAACGGTTCTGTTTCGGATAACCCAACAGAAACCAAGCTAGCGCCAGGCGCAATGTCGCCTGACGACGACACGACAAAGCCGTTCGACGAGATCGCCGAGTGCGTTTCCGCCTACAACGAGATTGCCCGCGAAGCGGGGTGGCCCGAGGTGCGAGTTCTAAGCAAGGCTCGGAGGTCAGAGCTTTCCCAACGGCTCAAGGAGTGCGGGGGGATAGAGGGCTGGCGACATGCGCTGGCGAAAGCCCGGGCCTCTCCGCATTGTTGCGGCATGAATGACCGGGGCTGGACTGCGAATTTCGATTTTCTCGTGCGGCAGTCGTCTTTCACGAAACTCATGGAGGGCAATTATGACTACAGACCCAGCCAGGGCGGAAGCCCGAAAGGGACGCAGCCGGAGCGAACCGAACGGCACCGCAGGGTCGTTGCAGCCGCAGCCCGCGGAACCACCAGCCAAGACTGGGGTTGAAGCCTATCTGGCCATGACGCCCGATCAGCTTGAGCGGCACCGCTCGAAGATCGCGGTGCGCGCCGAGGCGATCCTGGATCAGTTCTGGCGGGACGACGACACGTCTGACGCGCAGCGCGCGCTCGAGCTCGAGGGCTGGGCCGACGTGCTTGAGACCTGCTCGCACAGCGAGATCCGCAAGGCATGGGCCGAGTATCAGAAAACCGGGCCACGCACCCGCGCGGGGCGGCTCTACAAGCCCGACGCGGGAGCGCTCTACCGGATCATCGTCAAGCGTCGCCCGCCGCCCCCGCCGTCGCCCTTCGAGGCACCGCCGAAGCGGCACGGTCCGAGAGTGCCGCCCGAGGACGTGCAGGAGAAGCTGCGCAGCTTGGGCATCAAGTCGATGCCAAAGCCGGGTGATGGCGCTCGGTCGTGACAGCCCCATCGGCAAAATCCCTGTTCCGCGCGACCAAGCGCAAGCCGCGCATCGACGCGGGGCAGGGGGTCTTGATGCCAGATCTTCCGATCCAGCATGCGCCCCGTCCGCCAGATGTGCGGCGCGAGGATGATTTCTACCCGACCGCGCAGCCAGATGCGGCCCGCGGCCTGATCCTTGCGGAGGGATGGCGGCTCTCCGAGCTTGGCGGCGTGATCTCGGAGCCCGCCGTGGGTGACGGCCACCTGGCGCGCGAGTTCGAGGCCCACGGCTTCACAGTGCGCGGCGGTGACCTGGTACAGCGGAAGTGGGAGGGGATCACCTGTCTCGGTTCGTTCTACGAGGCGACCGAAGCGGCCGCGCCCGTGATCATCACGAACCCACCTTTCTCGGAGATCAGCGCGCGCGATGGGCACGGACGCTGGTTGCGCCACACTCTCTCCCTGCCCGGGTGGCGCTATCTGGCCCTTCTCCTGTCGTGGGACTGGTGCGCGGCCCAAAAGAATGGGCACGCCGCCCTGCTTGACGCACAGCCGTTTTCCTACGCCTATGTCCTACGCTGGAAGCTCGATTTTACCGGGGAAAGGTCGCCGCCGCAGCGCAATGCGTGGTTTATCTGGGATCGGGATGATCCGCGTTCGACACCGGGCAACGGGCCATATCCAGAGCCGTCGTTCCGCTTCATGGACAAGCCGCGCTGCGATACAGCTCGGCAGGTGGCGCTACTCTAGAATCCGACGACGAGGGCGAGAGCCAGGGCGGCGCATATAGCCTGCGTAAACGAGATCGCTGCCGCGCGCTTCCATGCTTTCGTCTGGTCGAGCGGGCCGCCGGGTTCGCGCGGATCATCGGACGATCGCGCATTATCACCCGCAAAGAGCACGCCAGCGATGGCGGGGGCTACGGCCAGGAGCATGATCCATTCGTTCATGCGCTCAATGATGGTCATTACCACCCTCGATTGCAACCCAGCTTGCGCGCTTCATCCAGATCGGCTTGCCACCGATCAAATCCCAGCCAGCGGGTGTCAGCTTGAGGTCATGGACCGAACCTACGGCGTTGGCGTAGACCGTGATCCAGCCGCAGTTCTCGGCCGTCTGGACGAGTTTTGACACCTCCTGGTGGGTTTGGTCCATCTTGCGGGACAGGCGCGGCAGGCGCATTTCGAGCAGCCCCATCTGGTTGCTGCCGATGATTTCAAGCATCTGACGCATGGCCGGGGTGTCGGCGCGGGTTTCCAGTGGTTCGATATCAAGTGTCACAGGCATATCCGGTCCTTTCGTTCTTCATGAGTTCACAGCGCGCGACGTGGCGGTCGAGCACTCGTTCGATCTCCTCATCGGTCAGGGGGGCGTGCTGGTTCTGGCGCGCGGTCTCGAAGGCGGCGACGTAGCCGATCAGAATCGCGACGGTGAACCATGCGCGCCAGTCCTTTATGGGGCCCATCATGCTGCGTCATCCCCCTTCTCGGCCCGGATGCGGATATCCGAGCTCGACGCGCCGCACATGGGGCAGTGCATGGTTTGCATGGCGCGCGCCGCCAAGCTGATGTTCATGGGCAGGTAGAGGCCGGTCCATTCGTGCCCGCAGGCGACGCAGCCGACGGTGAGGGGGCGTTTGTCGGGGGTCATTCTGCGCGCTCCAATTCCGCTCTCATTGCGCGCATTTCCTTGCGTGCCTGCCGATCGCACCAGCGGTTAACAAAGAACCTGGCGTCGTCTTTCGCGGTGTGCCCCTTGACGTGCCGTGCAGACACCCCGACCAGATCGACGCGTGCCGTGGCGACGGCGCTGTTCCATATCTTGAGAAGGCTCCGGCTGCGAATCTTGCCGTAGATCAGGTGGACGACCGTCATGCAGTCGGTTTGCACCAACACGGATCTCGCGCCGTGCGCGCGAGCGATGTGGATGCCGTTCAAAGCAGCCCTAATTTCCGCTTCATCCGAGCGAGTGGTGACAGTGCGAAGCGGACCGCTCATCTTGATCGGGGAGTCATCGCCATCAATGCGTATCCACGCGGCCCACCCACCAGCCCCGGTTTTGCGGCAGTGGCTTGCGTCGGTTATGACGGTCGCTCTCATCCCCGGAAGTTTCTGCTCCTTTACGAGCCGCTGCGCGATCACCTGCCGGGCATGGTGACTGGACCCTCGCGCCATCTTTGCGGCGGCGCCTTTGCCGCTGTGACGGCACGGCTTGCCGATCGCTGCCCGGCACTTGGGGCAGGAGGCGGTGTCGCGAATTTCGGAACGGGATAGGCTCATGTCGTTTCGCCCACCCGGTCGATGTTGCAGCGGTGGACGTCGAAAGTCAGCGCGACCACCCACGGGTTCTGATCCCATGCGTCGGGGCCGTGCAGGCTGTTCCAGAGGGCAGCAAAGTCGCTGCGAGAAGACATTGCGGCTTGGCGCGGCACATCAGCCATCGAAACAGCATCCACGCCCTCCGCAACCGCATCCGCCTCGCTGATCTCCTGCAACCGCTGCACCCGCACATCGGTCACGGTCAGGGTCAGGCGGGAAAACTTGCGCGGCATGTGGATGGGGGATTTCCACTTGAACGGTCCTTCGTGCGGAGAAATGATCTTGTCGCCGCACTGGTAATCGAGCGTGGCCTTGTAGCGCGGGCAGTCGCCGTGGTCGGACACCCCCATGCCCCAAGCCTCCCTTACCCAAAGCCGGTCGCCGGGGGCGTAGCTAGGAAGCGGCTGCATTTCGCGGCCATTCCATTCCATGATGCCGCTGCGCAAAAAATCCCGCTTACCGCACCTGCGCGTCTGTGTCTTGCGCCCGTCGAGCAGCGCCCGGACCATCGGCCCGCTGAATATGATAGGCTTGTCTGTCATACCGCCACCCCCTTCGCCCGGGCGATGGCTTTCTGCACCATGTCCCACGCGCTTGGCGGCATGGCATTGCCGTCATCGTTTTCGAGGTTTTCCAGCGCCGCGAGCATTTCATCGAATGTGGACTGCCTTTCCTCGCGCTCGGCCTCGTCCCTGGTGAGCGTCACGGTGATGTCGGTGGTCTTCTGTCGGTAGAAGCGATCCGCGACCGCCTTTTGCACGACGTGCTGGTCAGGGAGCGAAAACAGATTAGCCCCGACGATGGAGATGTGATCCTTGATAAAAGCGTAGTCGCGCCGCTTGCCGGCGAAATTCAGAAAGTCCTCCTCGGTGTAGTGCTCGCGCTCCCCCACCATCCGCTCGGCTGTTGCCTCCATGCAGGCCATCACGTCGTCGATCATGGATGCGAGGGCTTGCTGCGGGGTGTCGAAGTGTTGGAGGCGCGTCGCGTGGATGCTGTGATCTCGCATCGTCACGTTGCGCGCGGGCGAGAAGGTGCCGTTGGCATCAATCCAGCCGACGACGACATGGGGCAGGCGGGTGCAGACCAAGCCCGTGCCAAACCCGGCGGCGGCAAGACCGCTGGCCTTATACTCTCCGAGGTAGGCGTTGATAGCATCGGGGATCGAGGTGCAGCCTTTGATCCAGAAATATCCAGGCACATCAATCCGGGCGATTCGGATATCGTAAAGCGTCTGTTTTTCCTCATCTTTCACGGGCCAATCCTTTCTTGATCGGGTTTTGATTGATCGCATCGTGACGCGGCCCGCGCGGGGCCGCGCTGCGCTGCGGTCAGTCGAGGTCAGGTGGGGCCTGATCCGCCTTTTCCTGATTGCGCAGATAGGCGGCCTGGAGACCGGTGTGCGTCTTCACATCCGAGCCGGGCACGAAATCCATGCGGTAGCCATCAGGGTAATGAGCACGGAACGTCTCGTGCCGATCAGGGCGCGAGCCTTCGAGGATGCCAAGGTCGTGAGGCATGTAGCCTTCGGCGCTGCAACCGTGGCTCCCAAGGCCGGTGCCATCTTCGGCGAGTAGGACCGCGGCGAGGAAGTAAGGCCCGCCACCGTTGTTGAAGCCGTAGATGACCGGCAGCTCCTCGACCGGCTTGTTGTGCGGATTGTAGACCGCGTAACCCTTTCCCTCCCATGCGTGCAGGTGTTGCGCGAGGTACAAGTTTGCGGCGGCAGGTGTGGTCATGATCTTGATCTCCTTGGTGGTGGTCAGGTGGATGAAGCCAGCGTGGCTTCGATTTCGGCTTGGTCGCGCAGGTGCTCGCAATTGGCCTTGACCAGCGCCATCGCCAAGGGCGGGCAGACGGAGTTGCCGCACATTCGGGTCTGTTCCGTCTTGGTCATTGGCCGACCATCCGGGGCGCGGTCGATGATGTAGCTGTCGGGAAAGCCCTGCGCGCGGAACTGCTCGCGCGGGGTGAGCATTCGCATGCCGATGTCGGTGATCGCGTAAGTCTGGCCGTCGATCTCGACCGTGACCAAGCCGAAGGTGTCACGGGTGCCGAGCGTGTGGAGCGGCCCGTCCGCGTCCTGGCCCAAGCCCTGACCGTAGTATTTCTGCAAGAACGCGGCGATGATCGCACCATGCTGCCCGCCTGCGGTCAGTGTCGGGTGCGGTGCGTCGATCGAGGCGCTGCGACGGGACGTTCCGTGCATATTCATCAGGCTGGCCGCGACCACCTGCTGCTGCGTCCCGCGCGTGGTGAGTGTGCTCAGCGGCTCCGTGGCGGGGCGCCCGGCGTTCTTCTCCATCCTTGCACCGGCATTGTGCTGGGCAAGGAAGGCCGCGACGAGGGCGTGCTTGCCCCCGCCTGCCACGAGCGTGCCGAGCGGCTTGTCGAGGCCCGGCACCCGCGGTTGCTGGCCGGGACGCTCGCCGTAGCCAGTTTGCACAAGCGTCGGCACGACCAAGCCGTGAGCATCGCGCGTAGCGGTCAGCGTCTTGAACGGCTCATCCAGACCCTGACCACGAAAGTTCTCGCCTGAGTGATTGCAGGTCACGACAAACGGCTGCTTGGCCTCGACCACATAACGCATCACGCCGCGCGCGATCCGGCGCAGGGTTGCGTCTTTCAAAGGCCGCACCGCGCGCAGGCCGTGCTTTGCCATGATCTCGGCGCTGGTGTCGAAAATCGAGGGGCAGGGCAGGGACCAGTCAATGATCTCTGCCGCCGTGCGCCACGGGTGTCGCGCACCCGCGATCACCTCGGCGCTGTCGGGGGCGCCGTGGGTCGGTTCCGGCCAGATGATCGGTCGACCGTCGCGACGGGCAATCACGAACAGGCGCTTGCGGATCGTCGGGGCGCCGTAGTCGCAGGCGCGAAGTTGGCGCCACTCGACCTTGTAGCCGAGGCGGCGCAGGCGGCGCACCCATTCGCGGAACGTCTCGCCCCGGCGCGTGATGTCGGGGCGGTTGTCGGGCGTGAGCGGGCACCAGTCCTGAAATTCCTCGACGTTTTCCAGCATGATCACATCGGGGCGCACGAGCTCGGCCCAATGCACCACGATCCATGCCAGATCGCGGATGTTCTTCTCTACAGGCTTGCCGCCCTTGGCTTTGGAGTGGTGTTTGCAGTCGGGGGAGAACCAGGCGAGGCCAACGCGCCGCCCGGGTGACACCACGTCGCGCGGGTCGATGGCGTAGATGCTGTTGATCAGGTGCCGGGTTTCGGGGTGGTTTACCTCGTGCATAGCCAGTGCGACCGGGTCGTGGTTGATCGCCACGTCCGGCCCGCGGCCAAGAGCCATCTCGATGCCGGTGCTCGCCCCGCCGCCCCCCGCGAAGCTGTCGATGATCATCGGCGGGCGAGGGTCGACCGGCGGCGCAGCAGGGGGGGTGTCGAGATTGCGCAGTGGCAGAGTCATGTCCGTTCCCTCTCCAACCGTTCGATTTTCTCCCGCAGCCGCGCGTTCTCGGCGCGCAGCACCTCAATCGTCTCGGCTGGGCCACCAGGCTTACGGCTGTAGCGCCGCCATTCCGCCCGGCACTCGGGGCAGGCGCGCAAGCCGTCATCAGATTTCGGCTTGCCGCAGGCTGTGCATTCAGCGCTATGCACTATCAAAACTCCCCCAGCGGCGTGGTGATGGGCTCAAGGCTGGACGCAGTGCCCCAGCCCATGAAGTGCGCGCGCCCGTCGCGATCACAGGCGTAGGCGCAGACCGCGCGGACGCGATCCTCTGCCTCGCGGCGCGTCTGGTAGGGGCCTGCCATCATGTGCTCGCGCCCCGCATCGGTGGCGGTGACGTAGAAAAACCGCTCAGCCTCGGCGCGATCCCACGCATCCGCTCGCCAGATTGTCATCGAGCCGCGCGGGGTGTCGAATTTGATCGCGTCCTCGTCGTGCAGACGCCCAACCAGATCGTCAGGAAGCCAGTTGTTGTCGCGCAGCAGGTCACCGGCAGAGATCGCCAGCGGCGCGCAGAATTGCTCGTGCAGAACCACGTCCATCGCTCAGTCCTCCAATTTCTCGTTGTATTCGATCACTTCGATCTCGGTGCCGAATGGCACGGCCAGCACGAACAGGACGTGCAGGTCGTCGGGGCCGTAGCTGTGCCAGCCCCAATCCGCGGCGGTCTCGCTCAGGGCGAGGTCCTTCGCTTCTTCGGGCGTTCCTGTCGTGTGGCTCGACAGGTGGTGCGAGCCCTTGATCTCACCGAGCGCATCAAGCTCGCATACCGCGACGAGGTAGTGCTTCGTCATGGTCACGGTGCCGTTGTCGATGGCGCTCACCGAGATCACGCCCCCGGCCATCGCCTGCGCTGGTGCGCAGGTGGTGACCATCTCTGGTGCCGCCCGCTGCGCCTGTAATTCCTCGATATCGGCATAGGCGGGGCTCTCGTGTGTCACGGTGACAGCGCCGCCGTAGAGCGAAGGCTGAATGCCGTTAGGGCCGTAGGTGCGAACAAGGTCCTCCTGGACGACCTTTCCCAGCGCCGAGCTTCCGCTGCACGCGAGGCGCCAGCCAAGCTCGGTCTTGGTGGCCGACTGCATCGCGAGGTTCGTCGCGCGGCTCAATCCAATGATATCCATAGGGTCCATCCTTGCTGTTGGGGGTGGGTCAGGCGGCGTAAAAGACGAGCAGGTCGGCCTTGCGCTCTGCCCGGTGCTGGTTGGCGCGCAGGAGCCCGCACAGAAGCACCTCGCCGCACCGCGTGAGGCGGTCGCACAACTCGCCCCAAATCACCGCCGCGCGGCGATACTCGGCGATTGCCTGCCGCAGATCACCGGCATCGCGAGCCGCTTGGGCTGCGCGTTCGGCTGCGTAGGCATCAGCAGTGGTCTGTTCCATCCGAAGGCCCTCCTTGCTTCTCATCCGATTGCAGGATGCAATATAATGCAACCGCAGTCAAGTAAAGAGGCCAGCGCGAAAAGCAGTTTTTACAATCGCCAACAGGTTGCGTTTTTGGGGTGCCGGAGGGCCATCGTGCGCCAAAACAGGCAATATTCTGAAAAAAATCGGCAAGAATTTTTGCGTTAGTGACGTTCAAATTCGTCTCAAAGTTACACACCATAATTGTTTCACATGAAACACTTAGCAAAAGCGAACGGTTCGTTTTGGGCTAACCCAATCAAAACCATACCAGAACCAGAACCATAGTATATATCGAGACCTTACGGTCTCTCGTCGTCTGGCGACGACTCTCGACCCGATAACCCAACACCCGACACACCCTCTCGACTGGCCCTCTGGCCCTGTGCTATGAAATTGCACATCGCACCATCGCGCAGGCTCGGGCAGGGGTCATGGCCACCAGGAAGCAAGCTCCATCCAAGACGAAGAAGGGAGCGGGGAAAGCCACGAAGAAGGCTGACGTCGCGCCATCCGGCTTGCCGTGGGGCCGCGAGCATTTCTGCCTCGAGTACGTCAAGGACGGCAACGCCACGCGATCCGCAATCGCCGCTGGATACTCCCGGAACAGCGCCAGCGAGCAGGGATATGATCTCCTCAGAAATCCTCAGATCAAGGCTCGCATCGCCGAATTGCAGCGAGAGATCGCCCAGGAGCTCAAGATCGAGCACGCCGACATCCTCAAACGGATGTGGGACACCGCCACCGGAGACCCCAACGATCTCGTCCGCGTCGAGCGCCGTTCATGCCGCTACTGCCACGGTGTCGACCACCAGTACCAATGGAAGACCGAGCGCGAATACCGCGACGCGGTCAACGCCTTCCTGCATGGTATCGCGGGCAATGATCACAAGGCCCTCATCGCCCTGGGCGAGGTGATCGACGCGGGCAACACCGTCCCGGGTATGCCCGACGACGAGGGTGGTTATGGGTACGACGCGACCGCTGCGCCATCGCTCGACTGCCCCGAGTGCTTCGGCGAGGGCGTTACCACCGTCCAGCTATCGGACAGCCGCGAGGCCATGTCACACCCGCTCTACGAGGGCGTGAAGCAGACCAAGGACGGCATCGAGGTCAAGATCGCCGACCGGGCCAAGGCGCTCGAGCAGGTCGCGCGGCACCTGTCGTTCTTCAAGGATGAGGTGAAGCTGGGCGCATCCGCCGAGCTCCTGGAAGCGGCGCGCAAGATCAACGCCGCGTCCCCGCCGCTCGATCCGGCCTACATGCGCGACAACGCGAGCCGCCTGATGGACGACGAGGGCGGTACATGATGGCCGTGCAGGACGCACAACACACCCGCAAGGGCGCGTTTCCGGCGGAAATCGAAGCCGCAGCCGAGATCGCGCAGCTTCCCAACCCGCTGCCGCTCGACTACGAGCCCCGCGACACCACCGAGTTCCTGGCCTGCCTGAAAGACCCGCTCTGGCGCATCTGTTCGGGCCAGCTTTACAAGATCATGACCAAAAGCGACGAGCACCAGGAGGGCTCCGTCGTCCCGTTCCGGCCAAACAGGGCGCAACGGAGGTTCCTGGCCAAACTTCATACGCGAAACGTGATTTTGAAAGCCCGCCAATTGGGCTTCACGACCCTGATCGCCATCTATTTCCTCGACCACGCGATCTTCAACGACGACCAGCGGTGCGGGATCATCGCCCACAGCCTCGAGGACGCGGGCGTGATCTTCCGCGACAAGGCGAAATTCGCCTACGACCGCCTGCCGCAGATCGTCAAGGATCTCTATCCGCTCAAGAACAGCAACGAATCCGAGATGCTGTTCCACAACAACAGCGCCATGCGTGTGGCCGTCTCCATGCGCTCAGGCACGATCCAGCGCCTTCACATCTCCGAGATGGGCAAGATCGCGGCCAAGTTCCCCCAGAAGGCCGAGGAAATCGTCAAGGGCTCGCTGCCCGCCGTTCCCGTCGATGGCATCGCCATCATCGAATCCACCGCTGAGGGTCAGGAAGGCAAGTTCTTCGACATCGCCGACCGGGCCGAGAAGCGCAGCCACGATCCCACACCGCTTGGCCCCAAAGAGTTCAAGTTTCACTTCTTCCCGTGGTTCATCACCCCTGAATACGCCACCGATCCGCGCCACGTCCGCATCAGACCCGAACAGCACGAGTATTTCGACAAGGTCGAGGCGGAAATGGGCGTGCGGCTCAAGCTGCCGCAGCGCGCATGGTATGTCACGACGCTCGAAAACGAGCAGGCGGGCGACAGCGAGGGCATGTGGCGGGAATACCCATCGACACCCGCCGAGTGCTGGATGCGCGGCACCGAGGGCATATGGTTCGCGCCCCAGCTCGCCCGCGCCCGCGCCGAAGGCCGCCTGTGCCCCATCCCGCATGTAAGCAACGTGCCGGTCCACACGTTCTGGGACATCGGGTCGGGCGACGGCACCGGCATCTGGGCCATGCAGGACGTCGGCACGCGCCATCGCTTCATCCGGTATTTCGAGGATTGGGCCAAGGGTTACAGCCACTACGTCAAGCTCCTGCGCGACACCGGCTGGCTCTTCGGCATCCACTACCTGCCGCATGATGCAACGCACGAGCGCCAGTTGGCCAACACCGTCGCTGCGCCGCTCTCCATGCTGCAAGAGCTTGCCCCTGACTGGCGCTTCAGGATCGTGCCGCGCGTGCCCGATCTCACACAAGGCATCAACATGACCCGCGAGGCGTTCGGCCAGTGCTGGTTCAACATCGACGGCTCGGGCGAGGACTGCGAGGCCGGTATTCGCCACCTCGATCTCTACAAGAAGAAATGGAACAGCCGCCTGGGCGTCTTCACCGACGAGCCCGAAAAGCTCGACGGGCACACCGAAGCCGCCGACTCGCTGCGCCAGTACGCGCAGGGCTACGATCCGGCCCACTTCAACGCACCAACCGCACCGAAACGACGCTCGAGGGGGGCGATGACGGCATGAGCGATGAACCCAACACACCCGTGATCGACCTCAGCTTGCGCCTCTGGCAGCGCACGCGAGGCGAAATCACCGTTATCGGGACGTGGATACTCACGACCCGGCGCCCCTGCCTCGCGCTCGTGCCATCCCGGGCGCTGCCCACGCACGACCGGATCACGCCATGCCTCGTGCCGCTCGACATGGCCTTCGCATGGGACGAGCACACGGGCGATCCCGCCGACACCGCGGCGATGAGCTACCAGTTCGCCGCCGCTCTCGGGCTCAACCCGATGGAGCCACGCAACGTCATCGCGGTCACCAGCATCGTGCGCGACAGCCTCGGCGATCTCCTGGCCATGCCGCCATTCCCCGAGGGAGAGAAGCAGGCCGTGGCCGATGTGCTGATCACCGATCCCAACACGGGCAAGACCACAGAAGCGGAGATCGTGGACAATGTTTGAGACCGACCGCGACAACGACGACGATCCGGCCAAGCGCAACCAGATCACGTTTCACGCTCCCAAATCCACCGACCCGATGGATCGCTACGATTTCGGCCAGGCGCCGGATGCGCAACAGGTGCAGCGGCTCCAACAGAGCCGAAACCTCGACGAAGGACGGCCCTACGAGCTCTTCAAGAACCTCATGGGTCACTATCGCCGTGAGATCGAGCGCCAGGGCAACAACCGCAACGAAATGGGGCTCGACGAGGACTTCTATGACGGCGACCAGTGGCGGGAGGAAGACAAGGCCGTGCTGGAATCGCGCGGACAGGCCCCGCTCGTCTACAACGTGATCTCGACCACGGTAAACTGGATGCTCGGCACCGAGAAGCGGGGCCGCACGGACTACAAGATACTCCCACGTCAGGAGGAAGGCGGGAAGGCCGCCGAGCGCAAGAGCCAGCTTCTCAAGTACCTCTCGGACGTCAATCTCTCGGATTTCCACGTCAGCCGCAGCTTCAAGGACTGTGTCGTCTCCGGTCTTGGCTGGATCGAAAGCGGCGTGCAGGAGGATGACGAGGGCGAGGCTATCTATGATCGCTTCGAGACCTGGCGCAACATCCTCTTCGACAGCATGGCCACCGAGTCCGATCTGTCCGACGGGCGCTACATCTTCCGCACCAAATGGACGGACGTCGATACCGCCAAGAGCATGTTTCGCGGGCGCGAAGACGTCATCGAGAAATCCGCCTCCACCAGCTTCGATCTCATGCGCAGCCTCGACGGGGCTGGCGACGAGCAGATGGACGCCGCCGAGGAAGAATGGAGCCAGACCAGCATCTACGGGGCCGCCGATGGTGCTGTTTCCGAGCGTGCCCGTGTGCGCCTCATCGAGGCATGGTTTCGCGTGCCGGTCGAAGATCGCTACATGCGCGGCGGCCAGTTCACGGGCGAGATATTCGACCCGCGCAGCCGCGGCCACATGGCCGACGTGGAGCGGGGCCGCGCGACCATCGTGAACAAGGTGCGGATGCGGATGCACGTCGCGATCATGGCCGAGGACGGGCTTCTCTACCTGTCCAAGTCGCCCTATCGCCACAACCACTTTCCGTTCACGCCGATCTGGTGCTACCGCAAAGGCCGAAATAACCTGCCCTACGGGGTGGTGCGCTCGATGCGCGGGCCGCAGGAGGACATCAACAAGCGCGCCTCCAAGGCCCTGCATATCCTCTCGTCCAACCGCGTGATCATGGATCGCGGCGCCGTGACTGATATGGACGCCTTCCAGGAAGAGCTTGCCCGCCCCGATGGCGTTCTGGTCAAGGAGCCCAACCACCACCTCGAAATTGCCGTCGATCGCGAGCTTGCTCCCGCGCACCTCGATCTCATGAGCCGGTCCATCGAAATGATCCAGCAGTTGAGCGGGATCACCGACGAGAACCTGGGCCGCACCACGAACGCCACGTCGGGCAAGGCGATCATCGCCCGGCAGGACCAGGGCGCGCTCGCCACCGCCTCGATCTTCGACAACCTGCGCCTTGCCCGGCAGATACACGGCTCCAAGATGCTCTCGCTCATGGAGCAGTTCATGACCGAGGAAAAGCGGTTCCGCATCACCAACATGCGCGGCAACGCCGAGTTCCTGAAGGTCAACGAGCCCGATCCCAACGCGCCTGACCAACTCCTGCCGGAGAGCGACATCGTCAGCACCAAGGCGGATTTCATCATCAGCGAGGACGACTGGAAAGCCACCATGCGGCAGGCGCAGGTCGAAGAGTTGTTCGAGATGATGACGCAGCTCGGGCAGACCAACCCCGAGCTTGTGCTGGTGGTGCTCGATCTCCTTGTGGAGACGATGGACCTGCCCCAGCGCGAAGAGATCGTGAAGCGCATCCGCAAGCACACCGGTCAGGACGACCCGGACGCCGATCCGAACAATCCCGACCCCGAGACAATCGCACGCCAGCAGGCTCAGGAAGAGCAGGCTCAGATGGAAAGACGTGCGGCAGAGGCGGAATTGGCCGACAAGGAGGCCAGCGCCGCCGAGAAGCGCGCCAAGGCCGAGAAGGTTGGCGCCGAGGGCGCCCGCGTCCTTGCGGAGATCCGACGCATCCTCGCCGAAACGGCCGGCGCGAACGTGGAAACGCAGGTCAAGGCACTCGAGGCCGCCGCCGCGATCATGAAGGCGCAGTCCGTCGCGGGGGTTGCCGATTCCATTCTCAGCGAGGCCGGATACCAGCCCGCCCCGGCGGGTGAGGGCCAGACCTCTCCTAACATGCCCGCCCCGGGCGCGCCGCAACCGCAACAGATGGCGCCGCCGCCGCAACAACAGCCTCAACTCCCGGTGCCGAGCGGCGCTTGATCGCCCGGCATCACCAGCCTTGTCGCAAGATGTGAAAGGAAACAGCGATGGCATTTACCGCAGTACCGAAACTGGAAACCACCGCCGCAGGCAACAGCACCGGCATTTCCATGTCCATGTCCGTGTCGCCCAAGGGGCGGCGTGCAACCGTGCGGATCACGCTCAATGCGGACGCCCAGAAGCGCCTGTTCAACCGTGCGCTCAACCCCGAGACGGACAAGGTTGACGTGCTGATCGGGCGCGGCGTCGATGAGGGCCATGCCAAGATCGTGCTGAACCCGAATGGCGCGCACCAAATCCGCAACAGCATGAAGGGGTCGGTGTCGATCCGCATGGCGCGCTGGGACCTTCTGCCGGAAGGCAAGCGCCCCGCGGGCAGCGTGAAGCCGCTCGGTGATGCCGAGATTGAGGGCGACAAGATCACCGCGCTCGTGCTCCTGCCCGATTGGGCCAGCCCGAAGAAGCGCGAGCGTGCCGCGGCAGACGCGAAGAGGGTCAACGCCGGGGAGGCGCGGAGGTGACGGACGACGACAAGATCGTCAGCCTGACCGGTGCGCCGCTGCACTTTTGCGGCACGCCGGGGCAGTTGTTCGACCTCAAAGAGGTTGTCGACGGGCTGGTCGAGAACGACGCGCAACAGGCCATCGTGATCGGACGCCTGCCCGACGGCAGGCTCTACGTCGGATCGACCCACAGCACCGAGACCTGCTCCCTGCTTCTGGGGCAGGCGCAGCACTTCATCCACAAGCATTACGAGGTATGAGCAGATGGTCGCCCAAGACATGAACATGGCCCGGATCGAGGATGCCGCCCAGCTTGCGCACGAGGTCAACCGCGCCTTCTGTGCCAGCATGGGCGATGGCAGCCAGCCCCGTTGGAATGACGCGCCCGACTGGCAGCGCGAATCCGCCATTCAGGGCGTGCGCCACGCCTTCGAAAACCCGCACGCCAGCCCCGAGGACAGCCACAACAACTGGATGGCGCAGAAGGCGCGCGACGGGTGGCGGTTCGGGCTGGTGAAGGACGAGCGCGCCAAGGAACACCCCTGCATGGTGCGCTACGACCAACTCAGCCCCACCGAGCGCGTGAAGGACGCGCTCTTTCTCGCCGTGGTCCGCACCTACCTGGCGCTGGATCACGGCTGACCGACAGACAGAGAGAGAGGAAACAGCACCATGACCACCACCAAAGGTAAATACCGCGTCGGCACGACCTTCAATCCTAGCGGCAACGATGTCGTGGACGAGATCAAGGCGCGCGCCGCCGATCTGATCGACTTCATCGAAAATGAGATCGACGTGCCGCCGCACGAAACGCCCAACGAAACGCGCCAGAGCGCGGAAATCGCTCGCCTCAAGGCGTTGGCGCAGACGGAAATCGAAAGCGCGGCCATGTGGGCGGTCAAGGCCGCCACCAAGCGCAAACCGGGCGAGTGAGGGCAGTCCGATGAAGCAAGACAGAGACAAGCAACCAGAAACCCGCATCATCCCCGCCTGCAACGGCGGGTATGTCGTTGAGCAGGGCTCCGGCGACCCTCGCGTCAGGTCGAACCTCATCGGTGCGTATTCCAGCGCGACCGACCTCATCAAGGCCATGCCGGAAATTCTCGGCACGGACGGCCTCGACGTGGTCGTGCGCCCGTCGATCAACGTACTGACGGGAAAAGAGGTGTTCGGCGCGCATTGCGCCAACATCCAGGACGGCTCCGACCTCGTTTAGCAAGCCCTCGACACCACAGAAAAGGATCAGACTAATGGCTGATGACGACAAGACCACCACCGACGACAACGAGCTTCTGACCGAAGAAGAGCGCGCCGCGCTTGACGCGGAAGAAGGCGAAGAGATCGACGGCAGCGCCTCGCTGACCGACGAAGACACCCAGCGCTGGCGTGATGCCGGATGGGGCGGCGAACCCGCGCCCGCCGAGGAGGATACCGCCCCGTCTGCGCAGGGAGACGACACCACGCAGGCCGCCCAGGGCGACGACACGGTCGCGGCGCAGCAGGGTGACGATACCGCGCCCTCGGCCCAGCAGCAGGGCGATGGGGACAAGCCGCGCCAGCAGGCTCCCGTGGATACCTCGCAGTATGACAGCGAGATCGACGGTCTGCGCCAGCAGGAGCAGGCGTTGCTGGACAAGTATGACGATGGCGACCTGTCGCGCGATGAGCTCAGGGAGCAGCAGGCGGCGCTGCAAGAGAAGATCGACAGCGCGGTCGAGGGACGCGCCATCGCCCGCAAGCAACTGGCGGACGAGACCGAGCAGTGGAACGACGCGGTATCCAAATACCTCACCGACTACGAGGGCCTGAAATCCGAGGGCGTGATCGCAGCGTTCGACGCCGAGGTGCGCGCCGTCACGTCCAACCCCGCGCTCGCCAACCGCAGCTTCAAGGAGCAACTGGCCATCGCGCACCGCCGTCTTGTCTCGACCGCAGACGACCTCGGCCTCAAGGACGTCCCGCCGATCAAGGGGCAGGAGCCTGCGCCACAGCCACAGCCGCAGCCGCAGCAGCAGCGCGCCACCGACCCTCGCGGCGATGATCTGCGCACGCCGCCCAAGACGCTCGCCCGCGTTCCCGCTTCCGACATGAGCGACACGGGCGACAGCAAATACGCCGCCTTGCAGCGCGTGGTGGACACCGGCAAGCCAGAAGAGGTCGAGAGGGCTATGGCCCAGCTTTCCGACGAAGAGCGCGATATCTTCTCGTCCATGATGGTCTGATCGGGCCGAACGAAAGAAAGGGAGGCGCCGAATGCTGGTGCTCAGGCTGAAAGCGTCGGACCGCGTGCAGGTCGGCGACCTGGTCTTCGAGATCAAGGAAGCGGCGGCAGGGCGTGTCCGTATCGCGTTCGGCGCTCCAAAATCCATCCCGATCCACAACGATACGAGCGGCGGCCCACCCGTGTTCGACCTCGACGAGCCGGAAGGAGGCATCACGCTGCATTCGCTCGAGTGATCGAGGTATCACCCGATGGACGGAGACTGATGGGGGCGTGATCTGCGCCCCCTTTTCTTGTGACACAACATATGGTATGCGTTTAACAGCTAGAGCGCATGATGTGCCTATGCAGGTC
Source organism: Roseovarius nitratireducens (assembly GCF_002925845.1). Lineage (GTDB taxonomy): Bacteria > Pseudomonadota > Alphaproteobacteria > Rhodobacterales > Rhodobacteraceae > Roseovarius > Roseovarius nitratireducens. Next base: position 416,365 of record NZ_PDNI01000058.1, read on the forward strand.
GTTCAAAACCCGCATGAGGAAACATTATGCCCCAGACCATCATCCCCTTTGGCGACGTCAAGGCCCAGAAGAAGTGGTCCTCGAACCTCGCCGTCGACGTCCTCCACAAGAGCTACTTTTCCAAGAAGTTCATCGGCAAGGGCGACAACAACATCATCGAGCAGAAGACCGAGCTTGAATCGGACAAGGGCGAGAAGATCAGCTTCGACCTGTCCGTCCAGCTTCGCGGTGGCCCGACGCAGGGCGATGCCCGCGTGAAGGGCAAGGAAGAGAACCTGCGCTTCTACTCGGACGAGGTCATCATCGACCAGACGCGCAAATCGGTCTCCGCTGGCGGCCGCATGACTCGGAAGCGCACCGCGCACGACATGCGCGTCGTCGCCAAGAACCGCCTCGGCGACTACTGGTCGAAGTACATCGACGAGCTCATGTTCATCTACCTTTCCGGCTCGCGCGGGATCAACGAGGATTACATCGAGCCGACGGACTTCACCGGGCACGCGGGCAACCCGATCCAGGCGCCCGACACCCAGCACATCCTCTACGGCGGCGATGCGGTGTCCAAGGCCACCATCGTGGCGGCGGACAAGATGACCCGCAACGTCATCGAGCGTGCCTGCACCAAGGCCCGCATGATGCGCGCCCTCGACCCCACCACCGCGAACATGATGCCGGTCTCCATCGAGGGCGAGGACCGTTACGTCACGGTCATGTCGCCCAACCAGGAGCAGGACCTTCGCACGGATGAAGGCAACGGCTGGCTCGACGTCCAGAAGGCCGCCGCTGCCGCCGAGGGATCGAAGAACCGCATCTTCAAGGGCGGCCTGGGCATGATCAACAACGTGATCCTGCACAGCCACGAGAGCGCCATCCGGTTCAGCGACTATGGAACCGGCTCCGATCTCCCCGCCGCGCGGGCGCTCTTCATGGGCCGGCAGGCCGGTGTCTGCGCCTACGGCACCACCAAGGGCCAGCGGTTCATGTGGAAGGAAGAAATGGAGGACTACGATAACGAGCCGACCGTCGTGGCGGGCACCATCGTTGGGTGCAAGAAGACCCGCTTCAACGGCAAGGACTTCGGGATCATGGCCCTCGACACCTACGCCACCCCGGCTGGCTGATGTGACTGAGGCGGGCGCGTGGAGCGCCCGCTTCGCTACGTAAACCGGACTGAAACAGGATCAGACCCATGCTCCAGCAAAACGATTTCGCATATGGCCGCGCCCAGCAGCCCGTCGGCTACGCCTTCGGCGTCGTCTGCGCCGCCATCCTCACCCACGAGTTCACCGAGGATTTCACCGCCGCGTCGGACGTCCTCGAGCTCGGCTTCCTGCCCGGCGGTGCGCAGGTCATCGGCGCGACCCTCATCGGCGAAGGGCTCGGCGTGATCACCGCCGATATCGGCACGATGGACGGCAAGGCGGGCGAGAACGACGCCACCCGCGCGCTCACCACCGACCTGCTCTTCGATGCCGTCTCCGTGAACGATGCCGAAAATGCCGCCACCGTGCTCAACTGCCTCGGGATCGCGCGCGCCGCGGACCATCGCGGGATCGGGGCCACTCTGAGCGGCGACGTGGCTGCGGGGGCGGGCAAGAAGATCACCGTCGTCCTCCAATACATCTACTGATCCCGCGCGGATCGAAACCAAAAGGGAGAAGCAAGATGCTGATCGTCTCCAAGATTCAGCGCACCGGTGGCAGCCGCGTGACAGTGGGCGGCTCTGATTACCATTTCGAGCCGCGCGGCCCGAAGGGAGAGCATGTCGCCGAGGTCGAAAACGAGGCGCACATCAAGCGCCTCCTTTCCGTCCCCGAGGGGTTCGAACCCTACGACCCCGGTGAGGCCAAGGACATCATGCCGGACCCGGACCCGGAGCCAACGCCCGAAGAACGCCTTGAATCGGCGATCGAGCCCGATGGCAACGATGAGGGCGTCGATGACGGCGACGACGACACCGCTGAAGACAGCCTCGAGAACAACGTCGAGCCCGACCAGGACGACGGCCTCGAGGATATGTCCGACCTCGATCTGTCGCACGCCTACAAGGACGAGTTCGACGCCATGCCGCGCAAGAACATGAAGCGCGAAACCATTATCCGGCACATCCGCAAGGCGCGCGCCGACGCTGAAATCTGAGGTTTCACATGCCCGCGCTCATTGCCAAAGACGTCCTTGAGCGCGCGCAGACGCTCCTGCAAGACCCAAACGGCACGCACTGGCCACTCCCCGAGTTGGCCAGTGCGCTCAATGACGCCCTTCTCGAAATCTGCCTCACGAAGCCGTCGGCCTGCGCCGAAACGGTCGTCCTGTCATTGCAGGAAGGCACATGGCAGACGCTCGATGCGGGGCAGACCCAACTCCTGCGCGTCGTGCGCAACATCACCAGTGGGGCCGGTGACGCCGTTCGCACCTCCAACCTGGCGATCACGCCCATCGAGCGGGACGCGCTCGACAACCAGATACCCGACTGGCACGACGCGACACGGCACCCGGCCTCGGCGACCGTCCTGCATGTCATGACGGACCCGATGAACCCCACCGATTTCTACGTCTACCCGGCCAACGACGGCAATGGGCAGATCGAAGCGATGGTGGCGGTCGAGCCGACGTCTGTCTCAATCCCCGGCGTGGGGCCGGACGTGCTGACCAACTACACCGACGAGGTCGATATCTCGCCCATCTACAAGTCGGCGCTGATTGACTACATCCTCTACCAGTCTCACGCCAAGGACATGCAGATGGCCGGCGCATCGCAGCGTGCGATGGCGCATTACCAGTCGTTCCTGTCGAAGCTCGGGGTGCGTCGCAAGGTCGAGGCCGTGGCCACCCCGGATTCCGCATGAAGCGCAAACCGAAGCAGGGGGCGCAATGTCGAGCACCATCAACCTGATCGAGTTCCTGCCGCTGGTGCGGCCGCACGCGCCCGGCGCGGCGATCCCCAACATGACGCAGGCGCTTCGCAAGGCAGCGATCGAGTTCTGCGAGAAAACCCGGTGCTGGCGCTACCGCGTCAACGTGCAGGTCACGCGCCAGGATTACCCCGTGGTGACGCCCGCTTATGCGGAGATCCACGAGATCGAGCGCGCCGAGTTCGATGGCAACCGCCTCACCCCGGTCGAATACGATGATCTGACCTTCCAGGAGCTTTCGCAGGCCGAGGCGGGCGTGCCGCACCTCATCACCCAGATGACCTATGACCAGGTCGCCATCGTGCCGTTTGCCACGGGCTCTTTGTCCCTTTCTCTGTTCCTCAAGCCCCGGCACGGGGACAATATGACCACCGGCACCGATGGCCTGCCGTCGAATTTTTACGATCTGGTGCCCGAGGTCTTGTATTCGCGCTTCGGGGAGACCATCGCATCGGGCGCGATCGCACGCCTTCTCATCATCCCGCAGCAGCCGTTCACCAACCTCGATCTGGCCGCCGTGCATCAGGCGAAATTCGAGGACGGCGTGAGCCGGTTCAACGCGGCCAACGTACGCGGACAGCACCGCGCCCGCCCGCGCGTCCGCGCAAGCTGGTTTTGAGGTGGCCGCTCCATGAGACTGCGCTTCACCACGTTCCAGGGCGAGCTCCCCCGGCTGCACAAGACGCTCCTGCCCGATGGCGCGGCACAGGTGGCGCTCGACACCAACCACGAACGCGGAACACTCAAATCGCTCCATGACGATCTCGCTCTGCACGACGCGAGCCCGTCCGTGCCTGCGGATTTCTACCTGCACAACGGCACGTCCTGGCTCACCTTCTCCAAGAACGTCGATGTCGTGCCCGGGCCCGTCGCCGATGATCGTCTTTACATCACCTATGATGATGGTTCTGCCCCGATCATGAAGGACATGAGCGACGGCGGCGCGGAGTATCCGCTGGCTCTGCCGACCCCGTCCGCAGCGCCGATCACGAGCATCGAGACCGCGTCGCAGGACGCCACCTATGGCGACCCTCAAACGCCTTACGATCCGGGTCTGACCAATACCGAGTTCATCACCGCGCTCTACAACGACGTGCTGGGCCGCGACCCCGATGCCGCCGGTCTGGCCTTCTGGGTGGGGCTTCTGGACGATGGATCGCTTACGCGCGAGGAAATAATCGACGAGTTTGCGAGTCGCGTGCCGCCCTCAACATCGCTGCCGCAGGAAGACCGAATCTACGTCTATACCTGGGTGTCCTCTTTCGACGAAGAAAGCCTGCCAAGCCCGCCCAGCACGTCGCTCACGGTGATCGAGGGAAGCACGGTCAACGTCTCCTTCATCGACCAGCCGCCCAGTGGCAGCCGGATCAACCGACTGCGCGTCTATGTCAGCCAGACCACCGCGCTCGGGGCCACGGAGTTCTTCTTCATCAAGGAGTTCGACATCGGTGTGACCGCCTACGTCCATGATTTCGAGACGGACCCGCTGCAAGAGCTTCTGCCGAGCGCATCCTACGATCCTCCCGTCACGGGCCTCGAGGGTGTCACGCGGATGCAGTCGGGGATGATGGCGGCGTTCAAGGGCAAGTCGGTGTATTTTTGCGAGCCATACCGGCCCCACGCATGGCCCCAGAGGTACGAGCTTCTGACCGAGAACGATGTCGTGGGTCTCGTTGCTTTCGGGTCCATGTTGGCCGTCCTGACCACCGGTGAGCCCTACATCGTGCAGGGGACAGCACCGGAAAACCTCATCATGGAGCGGATCGAGCAGAACGCCCCGTGCGTGTCGGCAGACGGGATTGTCGATCTCGGCTATGCTGCGGCCTATCCCAGCACGGACGGACTCATCACCCTATCGCAATCGAGCGGCGCACAGAACATCACGCGCGGGCTCTTCGAGCGGGACCAGTGGCGGGAGTTGAAACCAGAAACGTTCAGCGCGGGCGCACGGGACGGGGCCTATGTGTTCAGCTTCGATCCCGGCGACGGCGGCGGGCGTCAGACGGCCATGATCGCGCTCAATGCGCAGCAACCCAGCTATGTCCGCACGTCCAACGGCGCGGACAAGCTCAGGTTCGACGTCTACACCGGCAACCTGCACTACATCGACGGCTCGAGCATCATCAAGGAGTTCGCCAGCACGCAGGCCGGGTATCTGGCCGTCGATTGGCAGTCCAGGCAGGCGCACCTGCCGACACTGACCAGCTTTGCCGCGATCCTCGTAGAGGGAGAGGAATTGGCCGACCCATCAGGGTTCGAGGCGACTGTCTACCGCGATGGGGTAGAGCACACCACCATCACGACCCTGGGCGAGCCCGCCCGCCTTGCGTCGGGCCTCGGGCGGCGCTGGTCCGTGCGCGTGAAGGGGAAGGTCGAGATCACGCGGATCACGCTCGCGGGAGACATGACGGAAATCTGGGGGTGAGCCATGAACAACCGCCAGCAGCGTGATGTCGAGCGCCTGACAGGCCGCCGCCGCGACACGGCACAGCGGGCGATCCTGTGGTCCGAGCTCGAAACCCTTGCACAGAAGCTCTCGGGGATGCTCAGGACGCAGAAGGCCGCCAAGGTCATAGCGGAGCAACTGGACGGAACCTCTCTCAGCGAAACAGCGATCAACCGCTCCAACGCGATCCGTGAGGTCAACCAGCTTATCGACAGCACCAACGAGTTCATCGCGAACGAGGCGGCGCGGCTCGATGCGTCCGACCAGGCAATCATCGACACGAACATTGCCGCGGTCGAGGTGCGGCTTGATGACGCCGAGGTTGCCGTTCAGGACGAGATCACCGCGCGCACCGACGGGGACACCGCGCTCGGACAGCAGATCACGACGGTCGAGGCCAACCTTGCCGCCGCCGAAGCGAACGTCACGCAGAACGCCAGTGCGATCGCGACCATCGAGGGATTTCAGGCGGCAACCTATTCGCTACGGGTGGACGCGGGAGATGCCGAAGGCTCCCTCGAGCTTGTCGCCGCCGACGATCCGATCAACGGTCCCGCCAGCGCCGTGCGGATCAGGGCCGACAACATCCTTCTCGATGGCACAGTTCTTGCTCATCACATCGACGTGGCGTCTCTGGCTGCCGATGTGGGTTTTATCGGAGAGCTCACGACCAACACCGCGTTCATCGGCGATCTGACCGCGCAGACCGCGTTCATCCAGGACATCCAGGCTATCGACATTTCCGCCGACCGGATCACCAGCGGAAAGGTGGGGACTGATTTCATCGACTTTGACGGAACATCGCTGTCGAAGGACCCCGTGACCGGCTACCTGCAAGTAGCGGTCGAAGGCATCCAGACCTTCAACATCAAGCCCCAGGAGGTGACGACCGGCGGGTTTTCCGCGAACGGATCGGACTTCAACTTCACTGGCGTCGCCGGAGCGAAAGCGATGATTTGGGCCGCGGCGCAAGAAATAAACGGCGACCCGAATGGGGAAGCTGAAATCCGGCTTAATGGCACAACACTGGTTACAATTCCAGTCCCGCCGAGCACGGTTGTTTCGTTCTTTGCTTTCTCCAATCCGTCCGGAGCGGGCTCCGTAACAAGTGGCTCAAATACGGTCAGCCTGTTCATAAGTGGCGGCAGCGTGGAGAAACGCAACCTCATGGCCCTACAGGCAAAGGTTTAGCCATGACACTCGGAACGCATGTCACAGTCTATGATGCCGCAGGCGAAATCCTGCGCTGCGTCGCGGTGTTCGACCCGCGCGATGCGTCGATACAGGCCAAGGAAGGCGAGTTCTGGCTGCTTGGCAAGTCGGACCCTAAGCGCGACCGCGTCAATGCGGGCGTCATCGTGCGCAAGACAGCGGCTGAAATCGAGGTCATCGAATTTGCAGAGGCTTTGCCATCCGCAAAGCGCGAGATTGTCCTGCTGGTTCGCCAGAAGCGCCTCGAGTTCATCACGGATTTGCCCGCGCAGGTCGAGGTCTACAAAAAGAAGGAGGCCGAGGCTCGTGCCTATCTCGTCGACCCCGCGCCCGATCTGGCCGATTACCCCCGGCTCTCCGACGAGATAGGCATTACCGCCCCAACCGCGCAGGACTTGGCCACGCTCTGGGTGGCGATGGCCGACGCATGGGATGCGGCGGATCGCACCGTGGAGCGCGCACGCATGGAGGCGAAGGCTGCGCTTGCGGGCGCCACCACAACCGCTGAAGTGGACGCGGCCATGACGGCGCTGCGCGTGGCGCTCGACGCCGTCCAGCCGCCCGACCTTTGAAAAGCGCGTCCTTTCCCGCCCGGCCTACATATGGTATGAAACAGGTATCCCCGCGCAGGATGTGCGGCCAAAACGCTTACGATCAGGCGAAAGGCCAGCCATTCCATGCCGCTACCCAACGATCAGATTGACGATCTCGCCCGGGAATGGGCTCTGGGCGACGAGGACGCGGTGCGGTTCCTGGTCAATTTCATGCACATGGTGCGACTGGCCGACGACATCGCCGACGGTGATAGCGCCGCGCCGGTGCCGGACATGGCCAACCTGCTTGTGCGGGCCTGGCTCGAGCATTCGTGCAACCCCTTCTTCCAGAGGCACAGCGGCGCGCTTGGCGCTACGATGGCGAACGCGGTTCTCATGTGGGAGAAAAGCGAGGACTGGCGGCAGAGCGACAACCGCAAGACCCGCATGTTTGCCTTCGTGGCCCGAGAGACGGTCGAGCATGTCGCGCACACCGTTGCCTTCATCGTGGGCGGCTACCAGCACGCGAAGGAGGTAGCGCAGGAAATCCACGAGTTGAGCCATCAGGCGAGCGGCGAAACCTTCGAGGATTGGGAGGTAGAGTAATGGGAATTTATGGCGGCGGCAGCGCACCGAGCCCCGATCCCAAGATCGGCGAAGCCGCGATGAAATCGGCCGAGATCGGGGAAGACTATCTCGGCTTCATGCGCGAGCAGGCAAAAATCTCGAACAAGTGGGCCGAGGATGACCGTTCTCGCTACAAGAGCGTGTTCGAGCCACTACAGGACCAATACATCAACGAAGCACTGCAAGGGCCGGACTACGACGAGGTCGCGGGTTCTGTGCGCCGCGCCGGGGCTGATGCGCGCCGCCAGTTCAGCCTTGCACAGGGACAGGAAGAGCGCCGCCTTGCCGCCTCGGGTGTCGATCCCGCCTCGGGCCGGTCCCGCGAGGCCACCCGCCGCTCGGAATTGACCGAGGCTCTTGGCGTCGCCGGGGCGCGCAACACCACTCGGATCACCGAACGGGCTCGCGCCGAGGACAGGGCCGACGCCGAGACCGCGAACGCGATCAACATGGGCTCAGGTCTCGCCGTGAACCCGGCCACGTCGCTGGGCATTTCCAACAGCGCCAATTCGTCGGGCTTTCGCGGTGCGATGCAGGGCTACGGCCAGCAGGGGCAGTTGCTCAACACACAGTATCAGCAGCAGCTTCAATCGTGGCAGGCCGACCAGGCATCGTCCAACTCGATGTGGGGCGGCATCGGCAGTCTCGCGGGGCTCGGCATCTCGATGATGAGCTCCAAGGACTACAAGGAGGACAAGCGCCCGGCCCGCGGGGTGCTCGACACCCTCAAGGGGATGCCCGTGGAGGAATGGACCTACAAGAAGGGGATCGCGGACGAGGGCCGCCATATCGGGCCGTATGCCGAAGACTTCCATTCCGCCACCGGCAAGGGCGACGGCAAATCCATCCCGTTTCAGGATGCCCTGGGCGTCACGATGGGCGCGGTGCAGGAGCTTGCCGACAAGGTGGACAAGCTCGAGGGCGGCAAGACGCGCCGCAAGCGTCCCGGCGGGCGCGGCGTGATGGACACCGCGCCGCGTGAGGCGTCGGGCTCCGGCCCCGAGCCGCGCAGCATCGCGGGGGCGGCCTGATGGCGTTCGGATCGTTCCTCAGCGGCCTCGCGGGCGGGATTTCTTCGGGCGAAAACCTCAAGGAGCGGCGCAAGGAGCGCGGTGTCCTTGAGAGCCTGGCGAAGCAGGGCGGTGACGGCGATCACAAGCGCCCGGGCGAAGAGGGTTACAAGGGGACACCCCCGTTCGTGCCGGATAATGGCGGCGCCGGTGGGCGCGCTGGTGGAGGCGCTGTGCCCGAGAACGAGCGCGACCTTCTGGCCCTGACGCTGGATGCAGAGGCCGGGGGCGAGGGCTATGACGGGATGCTGGCCGCAGGCTCGGTCATCGCCAACCGGGCCAAGGAAGGCGGCTATGGCGGCGACGTGAAACAGGTCATCATGAAGCCGGGCCAGTTCAGCGCGTGGAACAGCGTCACGGGCTACGCCGGGGGCGAAGGCGGGCTCGACATGTCCAGCCGCAAGCCGTCGCAGGACGCCTACAGGGTGGCCGACGCGATCCTCTCGGGCGACTACCGGGACCCGACAGGTGGCGCGACGCACTATTACAACCCGGCGGCGGCCAGCCCGAAATGGGGGCAAGACGCGGGCGGCAACTGGCACCGCATCGGCAACCATGTGTTTGGTCGCGCTGATGCGGGACGCGACAGGTATGCTGGCCCGTCCAGCGGTGCCGCATCGAGCACACCGAAGCCGACCGAGCGCGGCGTGATGGGCCGGGGCGAAAGCCTCGTCACCCGCTATTACAGGTAAGGAGGACGCAGATGTCCGGGCTGGGATCATTCATTCAGGGCGCGTTCCAGGGCTACGAGTATGGCGAGTCGGTCAAGGACCGAAAGACGCAGCGCAAGCGCGACAAGGAGCGCCACGAGTGGGCGCGCGAGAACCAGGAATGGCGGCGCGAGAACAACGATTGGGCCTCCGACCAGCGTGATCGCCAGCGCGAGGCATGGGAGCGCGCGGACGATGAGCGTGACACCCTCTCCGACATCCACCGCGAGACGCGCGAAGGCTACGAATCCGGGACCGCTGCGCCCGAGCCACGCCCCGGCGAGGTCTCTTCGCGCGGCCCGACTGATGCGCGCCCCCAGGCACGCGGTGTCGTGGATGCGCCGTCCGACAGGCCACGTCCGCAGATGCGCCCGCGCTCCATCGCGCCGCAGCCCAGCGTAAGCTCCGAAGGCCCCCAACAGCCCGCAGTGCCCGGCCAGCAGGGGAAAGGACCGGTCGCGCCGCAACCGCCACAGGACGCGGCTCCGGCGATGCAGCAGCCCACGCAGACCATGCAGCCGGGCCGCTCCGTGCGCGGGGTGGCTGGCGAGCAGGGAGCGCCCATGCCGCGCATCTTCGCAGAGCATCCGCGCGCGCAACAGGCGGCACAGCAAGCCGGGATCGGCCTCGAGGCCCTTTGGGCGCGCATGAGGCCCGAAGGGCAACGCACCTTCATCGAAATGGACGGCGGGGCGGCGGGCCCACAACCCACGCCCACGCCGCCGCAGACACGCCCGCAGAGCGATCCGTCCGGTCGTCCGCAGATGGGCGCACGCCAACCGGCGGCACCCGAAGCACGCCCCGGCCCGCAGGCCCCCCAGCAGTTCCCGCAGGGCGGGGCTGTGCAGCGAGCGGCCCCCGATGGGCGCGGCGTTGCTCGCCAGACGGACGGCCCCGGCCCGATCAGCGGACCCGAGCAACCTGCGCCCCGTGATGCCGCGCAGCGACCGCCAGAGCGGCCCGGTGCGCCCGGCGCTGCCCCGAAGGTGGGCAATATCGACGTGCGCGAAGCGTCCACGGAGGAATTGGATGCGCAGGCCACCCAAAACCCGCCGGATCAGGGCGGGGCGCCATCGGTCGAGGCCGCCGGGGCGGCGGTGCAGGAGACCGCGCAATCCTCGCGCGGCGTTGTGGGGCAGGGGACTGGCAAGGTGAACCCGGAGGACGAAGAGCGCGCCTCGCAGACCTTCATGCAGTATTATGCCGAGAATGCCGCCCCGAAGATCGTGGAATACTACCTGTCGCAAGGCGACGTCGAGAAGGCGACCGCCTTCCAGGAATGGGCAGACAGCCAGAAGGTGAAAGGCCAGATGGCGAGCTGGTCGAAGGCGATCTGGGCGATCACAAACGGCGACGAGGACCGCTTCGTCGATCACCTCTCCGCGACCTACAACGCCATCGACGACGGCCTGTCGATCGACCCGAAAAAGACCAAGTTCAAGCACGACAAGGACGGCAATATCATCGGCGGCACACTGGCCGTCATCAACGACGAGACGGGCGAAACTTCGATCACCGAGTACGACAACCAGCAGGACATCGTGGAGATGGCGGTCTACGCCCTCGCGCCCGAGCAGACGTTCGAGTACCTGTGGGGCCTGAGCCAGCAGGCGCGAGAGTTGCGGATCAAGAAACAGGGCGGGATCGAGCCGCTTGACCTTGCCAAGGAGATCCGGCGCGAGGCGGACAGCATCCGCAGCTCGCAGGAGTTCGCATCCGCCGAGACGCGCATGTCCGAGCAGCAGATCGAAGAGATCGCGCGTCAGAATGTCTACCGTCGCCTCGGCGCGACCACTGGTGCGTCCACGGGACAAGATGCAGCGGTTGGGGCCGGGGAGCCCCCCAGACTTAGGTGATCTCGCTTGACCGGCGAATCGCGCCGCGCTATCTATCCTCGCAGGATCACCTTGCTTTTCATCCATCCTTGCGAGGGTGTCCTGTCCGACCAGATGGGGTCCGGTGCGCTCGTCGCACCGGACCTTTTCTTTTGCCGCTGCTTCCCTGCCAGCCCCGTCTTTGCTAAGGTGCGCGAGACATACCGCGCATGATGTGTGGCCACCCTCCAACTCCGTAAGGGGAAAGCTGTGGCACGCAAGAACGTCTTTGCGCTCGATCCCGTCGAATATGAGCTTGAACGTCAGGAGGCCCAACGCCAGGGCCGCGGCATTTTCGAGGAAAAGAAGCCGAAGGCGCCCGCGCCCGCGCTCAAGCCCGACGGATCGCCGGATTACGGGCGGATTGCCACGGACACGCAGGTCCCGCGCAACCTCATCATTGCCCTCACCGACGCCGCCGGTCTCAAGAATGGCGCACAGAAAGGCGCATTCGCCACCGAGGCCGCCAGCCGGATCGGGCAGGAAATGGCCGCGGGAAAGGATGCGCGCGCCGCGCTGGCGTCCATTCTGGGCGAGGATGCGCCGGTCGATGACCTGATCAAGGCGGCCAAGGCCGTGCCGGAATACGACCGGATCGGGACCGAAGGGGACGAGGCGGCGCAGGCCGATCCCACGGAAAGTGGATCGGCGCTCGGCGATGCCGGAAAGCAGTTCGCAGGCGGCGTCGCAAAGGGCTCTGGCGCGTCGGTCGAGGGCTTCGGCCTTCTGCGCACCAGCCGCCTTTACGACCCGCTGAACCTCATCAACGACGAGGGCAAGGAGCGCGTCGGCGAAGCCACCCGATCCGTTGCCGATGCCATGCGGGAGTGGGGCGAGGAAACGCAGGCCGGTGTCAGCCCGCAAAGCCTTGAGGCCATCAAGGGGAGCACGCCCGATGGCGACCTCTTCAAGCCGTCCACCTGGTCGCTTGGGGAGAAGCCGTCGCTGCGCGGATACGCGATGCTCACGATGGACGTGCTGGGCTCGCTCGCCCCGGTTGTCGTGTCGTCGGTGATCGGCACGCCGGGCGCGGGTGCGGCGGTCGGCGGGATGCAATCCGGTGGTGCGGGCGCGGAGATGGCGCGCGAGATCGTCCAGAGCGCCGCGAAGGAGCGCGTGGAAGGCCCGGACGGCGAAATGATCTCGCGCCTCGAGGCCGACAGTTCCTATTACCGAGATCTGCGCGAACAGGGCGAGAGCCACGAGGTCGCGGTTCAGAAGACGACCGAGGCGGCAGAACGGCTCGCCGCGCTCTACGCCGCGCCCATCGGTGCGCTTGGTGGTGCATTCACCGGGACCCTTGTCACGGGCGGCATGCGCGGGCTGGCAGGGAGATCGGCCGCAACGCGCGTGGGCGGTGGTGCCGCGCTCGGGGCCGCCGAGGAATCGGCGCAAGAGGTTGCCGAGGGCATGGCGGCCAAGGCCGGGGCAGGGCAGGCCGCCGGCATGGATGTCGATGTGACCGAAGGCACCTTCGGCGACGCGATCCTGGGCGCACTCGGCGGCGGCCCGGTCGGCGCAGTAGGCGGGATTGCCACCGAGGGCCCCGCGACGCGAGACGAAGACGACGAGACCCCGCCACCCGCGCAACTGCCACCTCCTGACACACCGCCCCTGCCGTCACCTGAGCCCACCGGCCCCATCGGGCGGGCTGCGCAGAAGGCCCCGGGTATGCTGACCGGCGATTTCGAGGAAGGCACGCGCATCACGGTGCAAGGACAGGGGAGCAACCCGTTCGAGGCCGAGTTCGTGGAGGAAACGCCCAACGGCGTGCGCCTGCGCGACGAGACCGGCCCCATCCTGATCCCGCGCCAGGACATCGAGAGCGGCGCGGTCCAGATCGGGCAGGCCGAGCGCCGCACGCCCACCGGCATGTTCCCCGACATGAAGCCCGGGGCCGAGGTGGCGCTGCGCGACGCGGACGGGCGGGACTATACCGGCGTGTTCCTGCGTGAGGATGAGGGTGGCGTTGCGGTGCGGATCGCGGGGCAGGAGATTACCCTGTCGCCGCAGGAGTTCGACGAGGCCCGCGACGCGGCGCAGCGCGACGAAACCGACGCTCCGAAGGAGGCAGAGGCGCAGGATCAAGGCGCGGACGAGGCGGGAGCAGCCATCGAAATCCCCGAGGGCGTGGACCCGGGCGAGGTCGAGCAGATCGCGTCGGACCTGATCAACGAACAGGACATGGACCGCCCGAGCGCCGAGGCGCAGGCGATCCAGACGATCCAGCAGCGCATGGAGGAAGAGCGCGCCGCCGAAGAGCAGGCGGCGATCCCCGGCGCGCAGGACATGGCCGAACAGGGCGAGGTCACGCCGCCCGATGAGGGGCAGGCACAGGGGGAGGTCGCCCCGGTCGAGCCCCAGCCGCCCGCGTCGGTCGAGGGTGTCGACCCTGACCTCGACACCCCCCAATCCCCCGAGCTTCAAGCGGAGTGGTGGAAGAGCCTGCCCCGTCTGCGCAAGGCGGCGAAAGATATCGGAATGACCAAGGAGGCGCTGGCCGACGAATGGTCCGACAAGGGCGCGCTCACCGCCGCCGTGGACGCCGAGCTTGGTCGCCTCGGCGACACCGCGCAGCAATCGGGCCTGTCCCAAAATCCGGCACAGGAGCCCGAGAACGTCGATGACATCGACGTGGACGCCCTGATCGGCCAGAACCTTGATGAAATGGACGCTGAGGATGCCGCGCTTGTGGGTGATGAAAGCAACACAAGCGGCGTTGTGGAACAGGAACAGGGGGAAGGTGAACCACAAACTGACGAGGCCGACCCTGCCGCCGACATCGAACAGGCCGCGCAGGAGACCGAGGAAAACCCCACGCCCGCGCAGGCCGAGGCCGAGAATTACAAGACCGGAAAAGCCGAGTGGCAGGGGCGCACGCTCTCCATCGAGAACCGCAAGGGCTCTATGCGCCGCAAGGTCGGCCCCGACGGCGAAACCGCGTGGGAGGTCGAAATGCCCGCCCATTATGGCCGCATTCTCAAGACCGAGGGTGCGGATGGCGATCACGTCGATTTCTACATGGGCGACAACCCCGCCTCGGAATCGGTCTGGGTGATCGACCAGATGGACGCGGACACGGGCCGCTACGATGAGCACAAGGTGATGCTGGGCTTCGACAACGCCAATGCGGCGGCAGAGACCTACATGGACGGGTTCAGCGACGGCAAGGGGCCGGATCGCCTGGGCGGTATGCGCAAGATGAGCGTGACCGGGTTCAATGAATGGCTCGAGGGCGACACGACCGCGCCGGTGACACCGATGGCGAAACGGCAGGACAAGGACGCGGCGCAGGCAGGGGATGACACGAACCCGAAGGGCCCGCGCGTTGTCGTGAACGAGGTGGGGGCAGATGGGCTGACAGAGAGCGAGCGCGCCGCAGGAAAAGCGCCGCTCGACCTTGTGACGGTCACGGACGTCTACGGCGACACTCACCGGGTCAGTAAACGCACGCTCGACTCGGATCGCCCCATGCTGCGCCGCTTCAATGCCAATGGCGAAGAAATCGACGGCTCGCTCCTGTCGCGCGATAATATCGACACAGACGGGACGGGGGTCACTGCCACCTTTGCTGATAGCCCTGTGATCGGCGGTGGCCGCACAGCAGACAAACCCCTTGCCAGTGAAGCCGCGATAAAGCGTGCGATCAGAAAGCGGGGGCAGAAGGTCGAGGATTTCGATATTCAGGAGGTCAACGGCGGCTACCTGGGTGTTCGGAAGACCGGGTCAGAAGCCGCCGAGGCCGAGGCGGCGGGGTGGACCGAGGACGCCACGCCGCCTGATGAGCCGCAGCCGCGCGAAGCGGAAAGCGTTGACGTGCGGACACTTCCCGGCAAACACGGCAAGGTGGACACCAACCTTGTGAAGATCAACATGCGGAAGTGGCCGGAGGGCTATGACGTAACAGGGTCATACGATATTCCCGGCTTTGCTGGCGGCACCCTTTCCACGCCTTACCGCCAGTTCTATCCCACCAAGCACGAAGCGGCGGCGGCAGCGCTGAAAATGAGCGTTGGCCGCAATACATTCCCCGATGAGCCCCGCGCTCCGTTCCCGACCCAAAAGCATGTGTCGGATGGAAGGAAGATTCGTCAATTCCTAGAAGAGTTGGCGACCCCGGAAGCGTGGGCCGCCGAGGTCGAGGCTGAAAGTCCAAGTGTATCGATTGAACAGGACGCGGAAAATCGCTCCACTTCGACCGGCGACGCCCCCGCAGAGACCGTCGAGGATATCGACGTCGATGCGCTCATCAGCGAGAACCTTGACCAGATGGAGGCCGAGGATGCCGCCGAATCCGAAGCGTCCACGAGCGACGAGCAGCGCATCACAGACAGCTTCCTCGAGGCATTCCGCGCCGGGGAACGGTTCGCGCGCATCACGCAGGCCCGCAAGCGCGCGGGCGAGGCGCTGGGACGCGATATCGAGGTCTCGGATTTCACGATGCTCGAGGAAGCGATCGAGGCCGCCGTCGTCATGCGGGCGCGCGAGATCGTCGCGGGCGAGAGCGATCCCGTCACCGTCTATGCCGACCTTCTCGACCTCTACGACGCGCAGCCGATCCTGTCGGAGCGCACGCCCGAGAAGATGCGCAATCAGGCATATTCCACGCCCGCCCCGCTGGCCTATGTCGCCTCGCGGCTCGTCGGGATCGGCGACCGGACGCGCGTTGTAGAGCCGTCGGCGGGCAACGGGATGCTCCTGATCGAGGCCGCGCCCGAGAACGTGCAGGCCAACGAGTTGCAGCCGCACCGCGCTGCACAGTTGGAGCGCATCTTCCCCGGTTCCGTGAGCCAGGGCGATGCGATGGACATGACGGCCGCACCGTTCGACGTGCTGATCACCAACCCGCCTTTCGGGCGCGTCATGAACGAGGACACGCGCCAGAAGAAGGAGTGGGCCTTCGGCGACACGGGCGTCAAGACCAAGGAAATTGATCACGCGATGGCGTATCGCTATCTCGAACAGATGCCCGACGATGGCCGCGCCGTCCTGATCGTGGGCTCCGTGAAAAAAACCGGGGACCGCAAGAAGAATTACCAGGAGCGGTCGAAACTCACCTTTTACAAGACCCTTTTCGACCATTACAATGTAACCGAGCACTTCACGGTCAATGGCGACCTCTACAAGCGGCAGGGTGCGGCATGGCCGGTCGATGTGATCGTGATCGACGGGCGCGCGCCCTCTGCCCGCGCCTATCCGATGGCAGAGCCGCCCGAGGTTCTTTCGACCTGGGCCGAGATTGGAAGGAAGCTGAACGATGCCCCTGACGTGGACACCACCGGGCGCGGACCCGGTGACGCAGTCGGTGGAGGTGCCGAAGGCGATGGACCTGACGGTGGAGCAGTATCACCAACTGGTGATGCAGCGGGTCAACCGGATGCGGGACGAAGCGACCGACCCAGCGGATCGCGCGGCACTGGCGGACTTTCTGTCGAACCGGGGCGCGGAGCCCGCGGCGACACTGGTGGGGATGGTGAACCAGTTGGAGGAAACGGCCAACCTGCCGTGGAGCCTGACGCCGCCCCGGACGTTTCCGGTGAAGAAGGAAGACCTGAAACTGGAACGGATGGAGCGTCCGAACCTGTCGGCGTTTCTGAACGCCATCGAGAGCCGGGGGGCGTAGGGCCCCGCACCGCCGGTCAGGCGGCGCAGGAGGGCGTCCAGAAGACCGGCGATGCCGTGAAGGACGCCGGGGCCGCGATCAAGGCCATCCTCAACGCAAAGATCGACCCCAACAAGACCGGGGCGATGGGTGCGGGCTTCCTGCAAGACGTCTACGAGCAGATCGAGCCGCACCTGAAATCCGCTTGGGACAACGTCACGGGCGCGGCCAAGGATTTCAAGGAGGCGGTGGGGCTGTTCCTGCGCGCCGTGCGCGAGCAGATGGGCCTGACCACCGCCGAGTTGCGCAACCTGCAACCCTACCTCGCGAAATTCGTGGAAGACGCGAAAGCCGCATGGGGCAAGCCGAAGTCCGAGCGTGGCCCGGCGCGCGAGAACACCGAGGCCGAGACAGACTTTCAGGTGGCCTACCAGCCACGCTCGTCGGCACAGTTCCGGATCGGCTCCCTGGTCCCGCGCGCGATGGAGCAGGCCGCCCAGGAGGCGCTGGACAAGATCGAGGCCAAGCACGGCCCCGTTGACAAGTATGTCGCGAGCGAGCTGGGCTATGATCTCGACGACATGCTGGGCACGCCCGAAAAGAAGGGGTATTTCGCCGCCGAGCAGGTCGATGCGCTGGCTCTGGCGATCAACAACGTCAGTCAGGGCAAGGGCTTCATCATTGGCGATCAGACCGGAATCGGCAAGGGCCGGTTCGTGGCGGCCATGCTGCGTCATGCCGAGAAACAGGGGAAGATCCCGATCTTCGTGACCGAGAAACCCGGTCTCTATGCCGACATGGTGCGCGATCTGCGCGATATAGGCATGGCCGACGCGCAGGACGGGATCATCGCGACGAACAACACGCTCGACGCCATCCCGATCACGGGGCCGGATGACACCTTTACCAGGGCGGCACCGAAGGAGCGAAAGGCTCTCTTCAACGCGCTGATGTCGGGAAAGCTGCCCGAAGGCAAGCGGTTCGTGTTCACCACCTACGACCAGATGCAGACCGCGCAGGGCAAGTGGCCCGAGCGCGCCAACGCGATCCGCGCTGCGGCCCCCAATGCCGTCATCATCATGGATGAAAGCCACAACGCGGGCGGCAGCGCGGGCGCGTCCCGCAACGTGCGAGAGCCCGGCGCGATGCCGGAGAACCGTGCCGAGTTCTTCCGCGACCTGGTCGATATGAGCGCGGGATCGGTGTTCTCGTCGGCGACCTACGCCAAGAACCCCACGGTCATGTCGCTCTACCGCTCGACCAACCTGAGCCTTGCGCTGCCAGAGGGCAGCCGCATGGACGATCTCGGCCCGGCCATCGAGCGCGGCGGCGTGCCCCTGCAACAGGTGATTGCCAATGCCATCGCGGGCGACGGCCAATACCTGCGGCGTGAGAAATCCTTTGCCGGGATCGACTTCAACTTCACGCACGAGCTCGGCGACGACAACCCGATCAAGGTGGATCGGGATATGGCCATCAACGTCTCGCAGGTGATGGGCGAGATCGCGATGTTCGACTCCGAGGTCATGTCTGGCGTGCGCGAGAGCTTCATCGCGCAAATCCAGGGTGAGGGCCTGATGGCGGGCAATGACGGATTCGTCGGCCCGGATTCGATCTCCAAGACCAGCGACAACCCGTTTGCGTCGAGCTTTCACAACCTCGTCAGCCAGTTCCTTCTCGGCGTGAAGGTGAACGAGGTCGCCGACATGGCGATCAACAAATGGAAGGCCGGCGAGAAGCCCATCCTCGGCGTGATGAACGTCAACTCGTCGGTGATAAACGAGTACATGGCCGTGAATGGCATTCATGAGGACGGCCAGGAGGTCGATCTGAATTTCACGACCATCGTGGACCGCTACCTCGAGCGCCTGCGCCGCATCAAGATCGAGAAATCCGACAACACGCAGTTCTACTACACCATGACCGACGCGGACATGGGCGACGCCGCCGCGGCGGAAATGCGGCGGGTGCGCGATCTGATCTACAGCCTGCCGATCGAGGACATGCCTGGATCGCCTGTCGATGCGATGCTCGACCGGATGCGCGCGGCGGGTATGAAGGTCGATGAGATCACGGGCCGCAGCACCGTGATCGAGGACGGCCGCCGCGCCACACGCTCGCCGGGGCAGGGCGAGAACAAGCGCCGAATGAACGAGTATAATTCCGGCGCGCTCGATGGGCTGGTGATATCGTCATCCGGGGCGACGGGCTTTTCCATGCACGCGACCGACGCACCGAACAACGACGGCAAAAAGCGGCACATGATCATCGCCCAGCCCCATGCCGATATCAACGTGTTCATGCAGATGCTCGGGCGCATCAACCGCACCGGCCAGACCGTGTTGCCGGAATACACGCTCGCAGTCTCCAACCTGTCGCTCGAGCGGCGCGTGGCGGCGATCCTGTCGAAGAAGATGGCGTCGCTCAACGCCAACACGACAGCCGCGAAGCGTGGGGCGACGTCGCTCGGCGATGGCGCGGATTTCATCAACGAGGTGGGCGATCACGTCGTGCGCCGCTACCTTGCCGACAACAATGATCTCGCCATCAGGACGGGCCTTGTCGAGGGCGATGCCGACGGTGACCAGAACGGCAAGATCGAGGGCATTGCCAAGAAGCTGACCGGGCGGTTCGCGTTTCTGCACCCCGACGAGGTGGACCGGCACTACGAGGCCATCGGCTCGGCGTTCCGTGACTACATGGCGCAACTCGAGGTCGAGGGCAGCAACCCCCTCGAGGCGAAAACCCTCGACCTCGAGGCGAAGACCATCAGTTCTTTTGTGCTGTCCGAGGGTCATGGCACTGATAGCCTTCTCGATGCCGATCTGACGCTCGAGAAGATCGACGCCAAGAAACCGGGCAAGCCGTACACCGCGCAGCGTGTCGATGAGCTCGTCAACGAAGGGCTCGACGGCAAGACCCCGGATGCGTGGTTGAAAGATGCACAGGACGCGCTCGACGCGAAGATGCCCGCCTACCAGACCAAGCTCGAAGAGGACAAGGCGGATCGTGAGAAGAGGCTGGCCGCCGCGCAAGACACCGCGAGGCAGGCCGAGGCCGCGATCCCACGGCTGGAAGAATCCCTCGAGAAGGCAAAGGTTGCGCGCGACGAGGTGAACGCGGCGGACGACGACGCCAGAAAGGCGGCGGCGGATGCCGTCAAGAAGGCCGACAAGGCGCTCTCGCAGGCGCGGCGTCACGTCACCAAGACCAAGCGGGACGTCGAGAAGGCGGCCGCGCTCATCGAGGACGTCGAAAACCGCATGAAGCGGCAGGAGCAGGCGGTCGCGAGCATCAAGACGGCGCTGGAAGGCGTTGTCCCGGGGGCGACATACCGCATCACGACACCGTCCTTTGACACTCCGGCGGTGGTGATCGAGACCGATCTGTCCCAGCAGGGGGCAAACCCGACAGCGGCGGGCGCAATCCGCGTGCGCTTTGCCGTGGCCGACAACATGCGCGAGATCGCCTTCTCGCTCAACCAGATCATGAACCAGAGCGCCGAGGCGAACATCACGCCTGATCCCAACCTCAACTGGAAACCGGCGTTCACGGCGGGGCAGAGCGTGTCGCGCGAGCAGCGGTGGATGGCGACAGGCAACCTTATCGCCGGGGTCGACCGCTTCAAGAACAGCACCGGGCAGATCGTGATCTACACGACCGCTGATGGGCGTCAGCGCACCGGGCTTCTCATGCCCAAGAAATTCGACCCAGCACAGGAGTTGGACAAGGAGGACGTCCGTTTCCCCGACACCGCGACGGCGGCCGCGTTCCTGCAACAGTATGATGCGGTTCTGAAAACCGCCGACAAGAACGTGAGTTTCCAGCAGGACGGCGCCGACTTCAAGCTCCGCGTGGGCAAGGCGCGGGGCCGGGCCTTCTTCTTGCTCAAGGCGGTGCAGTCCTACATCCGCGATTTCCGTGACACCGGGAAGGGCTATGTGGGCCGGATCAATCGCGGTGATCTGAAAACCGTGCTCGACATCTATGCCGATAATCTCGGGGTGTCCTATGTCGCTGACAATTTCAAGGATGCGGCGCGCGAGGTTTCCGGGCAGGAAACCCCTGATTTCGAGGCCGGGGCGGGCAGCGAGGTAAAGGCCGCACGCGGGCGGCGCGCAGGCGCGGGGAGCACGACCTTCACGGAAGAAGGCGCGCGCCAGTTGCGCAATGACCTCGAGGCCGAGCTTTCGCGGTTCGTCAAGTCCGGTCGGATAAAGCTGCGCCTGGCCGGCGGCTTTACATATGGCGGCTTCACTCTCGACGGGTTCTTCTACGACAACGTGATCGGTGTTGGCGCCAAGGCCCCGGAGGGGCCGATGGGCATTCTGCGCCACGAGATCATCCACGCGCTCCGCAGCAAGGAGCTTTGGGGCCGTGATTACGGCCTGTTCACCAAGGACGAATGGCGCACGCTGGCCAAGGCTGCCCGGCGCATCCCGCATATCCGCGAGCGTGTCGAGCGTGAGTATGCCGATCTGAACACCGCGGGCCAGACCGAGGAAATGATCGCCGAAATGTTCCGCGAGTGGATGCAGGAGCGCGAGACGCGCAGCGAGGCGGGCAAGGCCCTCGACAAGCTGCGCCGGATCATCGAGGCCATCGCGAACGCTCTGCGCCGCAACGGGGCGAACGAGGCCGCTCAGGTGATGGAGCGTATCCGTTCGGGCGAGGTTGGCGGGCGCGGCCCGGACGGCCCCGGTGGGCCAGGTGCTGGGGGCGTCAAGGCCAGCCGCCGTCGCTCCGACCCGTCATCGCCGCGCGGTGTGCCGCACCCCAAGCCCCGCCAGTGGCGCAAGAAGGGTGGTGACCTCTGGCGCGATTTCCTCTCCGATGCGATGGGGGGCGGCCCGCTTGGTAAATACAACCTCCTGGCGCTTGTTCCGGGCCGACCGCTCTTTGAAGAGCTCGGGCGCAACCTGCCCGGCGCACAGACCTATCTGCGTCTCAAGGAAAAGATGGACGCAATGCGCCAGGAGTGGCACGCCAAGACCGACACCGTGGCGCGCGAGTGGATCAAGCTGGGCAACCAGAATACCGAGGCCAATGGTCGCCTCATGGACCTCATGCACCGCGCGACGCTGGCTGGCGTGGACCCATCCAGGGACTTTGATCGCGGCAAGTATGACGATGATTTCGCCGATCAGCGCTACATGACGTGGCTGAACCTGCGCCGCGAGTTCGAGGCGCTGCCGCGAGACTATCAGCGCATGTTCCGCAAGGTGCGCAACGAATACAGCAACATGGCCGACGAGTTCGAGAAGGCCGTGATAGAGAACATCCAGACCGCGCAGAAGGTCGCCCTCAAGCGCGCCCAGAAGGCCCATGACAAGGAAATGCGTCGGATCACCGACGAGGGCCTGACCGGGCAGGAGAAGCAGGACGCCATCGACGAGGCGAAGCACATGCTCGGCCAGGCGAAAGCCCGCATGGGCTGGGCGCAGAACGCGCGGGTAGCGGAATTGCGCGCGCAGTTCGAGTCCAACCGTCTCTCGGGGCCTTATTTCCCGCTGGCGCGTTTCGGCAAATATTTTGTGGCCGCACGCGACGAGAAAGGCCGGGTAGTCTCCTTCTCGCGGTTCGAGAAACAGCGCCAGCAGCGCGACGAGGCGAAGCGCATGGAAGCCGAGGGCTACGAGGTGGAGCGCGGCGTGCTGGGCGAGAGCGACGCAGATCTCAAGAAGATGGTCGATCCGTCCTTCGTGGCCGATATCGAGAACCTTCTGGGGACGTGGGATGTGGACCCGGCCGTCATGGACACGGTCTGGCAGAAATGGCTGGAAACGCTGCCGGATCAGTCGATCCGCACCAGCCGCATTCACCGCAAGGGCCAATCGGGTTTCAGCAAGGATGCGCTGCGCGCCTTCACCCACCATATGTTTCACGGGGCACACCAACTGGCCCGCCTGAAATACGGGCTACAGATGGAGGACGCGGTCAGCGACGCCTACGACGAGGCCGCCCTGAGCCGCGACGCGAACCGCGCGACGCTCGTGGTCGACGAAATGAACCGCCGCCACCAGTACACGATGCAACCCAACGTCGCGCCGTGGGCCAGCGGGATCACGTCTTTGGCGTTCGTTTGGTATCTCGGGGCAACCCCGGCAGCGGCGATGGTCAACATGACGCAGACGACCGTCATGGGCGTGCCGCTGATGCGCGCCGCCTTCCAGGGCACCAGCATTGGCGAGATCGGCAAGCAGTTGGGCAAGGCCAGCATGGATTTTGTGCAAGGCCGGGGGTCCGCCGACAACTCGCCGCGCCTCACCGAGGATGAAAAGGCCGCACTCGACGAAGCCTACCGCCGGGGCACGATCGACAAGACGCAGGCGCACGAGCTCGCGAGTGTGGCCGAGACCGGGATCGAGTATAGCGGGACGCGCGAGAAGATCATGCGGTTCTTCTCCTATATGTTCCACAAGGCCGAGGTCTTTAACCGAGAGGTCACGTTCCTCGCCAGCTATCGCCTCGCGCGCGACAAGGGGCTCATGCAGGAGAAGGCCATCGACCGCGCCGCCTCGCTGACGTGGAAAATCCATTTCGACTACCAGGGCAGTTCCCGCGCCCGGTTCATGCAACCGGATTTTGCGAGGGTGCTCCTGATCTTTCGACAGCACAGCGTGAACCTTCTGTATCGCCTGTTTCGCGACACGCAGCAGACGTTCGAGGGCAAGACCGAGGCCGACCGGCGCGAGGCGAAAGCGCAGCTTGTCGGCATCACCCTGTCGATGATGGCGCACGCCGGGATCACCGGCACATGGGGCTACGGGCTCATCACTATGCTCCTGAGCATGTTCTTCCCCGGTGACGATGACGATATCGACGAATGGCTGCACGACGCGCTTCTGCTCGAGGGCAACGGCATGGGCACGGCGGCGTGGAATTACACGATGGGCATGGCGCTCAAGGGCGTTCCCGGCCATGTGACCGGCGTGGCGCTGTCCGAGCGCATCGGTATGCCGAACCTGTGGTTCCGTGGGCCGTTCTACGACATGGAGGCCGCCGACACGTTGCAGCACTATGTCCACGAGGCGCTGGGGCCCGCGGCCAGCATCTTGTTCAGCATGGGGCGCGGTATCCAGCAGGTCTCGGAGGGCAACGTGTGGCGCGGGGCCGAGTCGATGGTGCCGAAGATGGCGAACGACCTGTCGCAGGGCTTCCGCTACGGGCTCAATGGCGTTCAGAACAGCAATGGCGATCCGATCCTCGAGGACGTGTCGCCATACCAGGCCATCGTGCAGGCCGTGGGTTTCACCCCGGCTCAACTGGCCGAGCGGTATGACGACATGAGCCGGATGCGTGACATGGAGCGCCAGATCGAGCAGGAGCGGTCCTCGCTGCACCGTGAGGCAGGTGATGCCGTCATGGACGGGAAGGGGCTCCCGCGACACGTCCTCAAGAAGATCAGGGCGTTCAACAAGGCGCACCCCACCTTCCCGATCACGGGCGACACGCTGCGCCGTTCCATGAAGTCCCGCAAGCGGTGGAGCGAAGGCGTTGCGGGTGGTATCAATATCAACCCCCGACTGCGCTCGCAGATCGAGGAAGGCATGGCCCCTCGCCTCTACGAGTAAGGTGGCGGGTTTCGCGCGCCTACTTCATGTGGTATGGATAGGCCAGCAACGCGCAAGATGTGTGCTGCAAGCTGACTTTCTCAGGTCGAGGCTTTGCAATGCCAGACTCTTGCGCCGTTTCGGGCTCCATCAGGGATATCGGTTTTCAGCCGGAAGAGGGTGCGATCGTTCGCTTCACTCTTCTTGGCGCGAAGGCCGTGCGCCAATCCAATTCGCTCGTCGTGCCGGATTTCGTCGAGGCGACCACTGACGCGAATGGCGACTTCACCGAGAGCCTGATCCCGAACAGCTATATCGTTGAGATCATCACGCCGAGCGGCGGATCTTCCGCGCCCCTGAACATCACCGTTCCTGACGCCGAGACGGCGATCTTGGCTCAGATCGTGGACCTGCCGCCCCCGGCGTCGCTGAACGCTGCCGAACAGGCTGTTGTGGATGCACAGGCGGCGCGGGACGCCGCGAGCGCCAGCGCCACGGCGGCTGTGACCAGCGAGACCAATGCAGCGACCAGCGAGGCGAATGCCGGGACCTCTGAAACGAATGCTGGTGCATCTGCTCAACTCGCCGCCGATTGGGCTGAAAAGGGCGACGGCCAAGATGTTGATGGCGTCGGCACCCGCTCGGCCAAGCATCATGCCGGTCAGTCGGCGACCAGCGCGAGCAATGCAGCCATCTCGGAGACGAACGCGGCTAACAGTGCAGCGGCGGCTGCAACGTCCGAGACCAACGCGGGGGCATCCGAGAGTGCGGCGACCGCCAGTGCGGGCGCGGCGTCTACCTCGGAGACCAACGCGGCCAACAGTGCATCGGCGGCGTCTACCTCGGAGACCAACGCGGCCAACAGTGCATCGGCGGCGGTCACATCGGAGACCAACGCGGCCAATAGCGCGAGCGCGGCGGCTGGTTCCGCGAGCGCCGCCGCCTCTTCGGAGACGAACGC
Source organism: Roseovarius nitratireducens (assembly GCF_002925845.1). GTDB lineage: Bacteria > Pseudomonadota > Alphaproteobacteria > Rhodobacterales > Rhodobacteraceae > Roseovarius > Roseovarius nitratireducens. The sequence goes on from NZ_PDNI01000058.1 coordinate 441,865, forward strand.
GGCAACCAGCGAAACCAATGCGGCCGCCTCCCTGACGTCGATCCTCTCCCGCCACCTTGGCACCTATGTCGACGACCAGGCGGCGGATACGGCGCACCCAACTGCGACGGACGGCGCGTTCTATTACAATTCCACCACCGACTCCCTTCGCCTGCGCTCGTCTGGCGCGTGGACTGAAGCCGTTCTGGACGCCAACGGGTTTCTGGCCGCGTCCAACAACCTGGGCGACCTGGGCGACGTGCCGACGGCAAAAACGAACCTCAGCCTCGGCACGGCGGCAGATGCAGATGTCCCTGCGGCGGGCGACGCCACTGCTGCGCAGGTTGTCAAAGGCAACGATACGCGATTGAGCGATGCGCGTGCCCCGACTGCGCACACCCACGACCTATCCGACATCACCGATGCGGGCACCGCGGCTTCGCAGGATAGCACGGCATTCGCCACCGCCACCCAGGGCACGAAGGCTGATAGCGCGCAACAGCCCCCGATTGAGGGTGCGTTCGTTGATGGCGACAAGACCAAGTTGGATCATATCTCCGTCACCCAGGCGGTTGATCTGGATGCGATGGAGACCCGCGTCAACCAACTTGATGCGTCAGTTGTTCTCTCGGGAACGTGGGACGCTTCCATAGGCACATTTCCCGGTGGCGGCGCTGCGCAGAGGGGCGAAAGCTGGATCGTCAGTGTCGGCGGGACAGTTGGCGGCGAGACCTTTGTTGCGAATGATCGGATCGTCGCGACCTCGGACAACGCGAGCACCACGCTCTATGCCGATTGGCACAAGCTCGATTATACCGATGCTGTCTTGTCCGTGGCAGGCAAGACCGGAGCCGTGTCGCTGGTCAAAGCCGACATCGGGGATTTCAGCGATGCGGATTATGCAACGGCAGCGCAGGGCGCGAAGGCCGACAGCGCATTACAGCCGGGTGAAGCGGTAGAGAAAACAGCCGCAACCGGCTCAGCGGCCCTGCCGGTCGGCACGCAAGCGCAGCGCGACACTACCCCGGCGGCGGGGTATCTACGCTTTAACTCAGAGGCCGGCGCGTTCGAGGGCCACGATGGCTCTGACTGGGGCGCTATCGGCGGGTCGGCGTCCTCGGTGAATATCACCGGCGCGACCACGGTCTACGTTGACCAGCAGGAAACCTATACGATCACGGACTATTCGGCCTTCGCGACCTATGCCGTCGGCGCGGCGTCCGGCACAGTGACCATCAACGGCGACACCATCACCTACACCGCGCCCGCGACGGACGGCTCGGAAACCCTGACGGTCACGAAAGACGGCGTGGCGGTTGACTTCGCAGTCACCATCGCCCCTGCCGGGGTCGAGGCACCCACACATGTATCTCCGGCGGACGGCGCCACTGACATAGGTGGCACCCAGACACTTCAATCGTCGGCTTTCAGCTGGATCGGCCTGTCCGACACACACGCGTCCTCGGACTGGCAGCTAGCGACGGATGCTGCGTTCACCAACCTGGTCACCAGCACCACGGCGGATGCCACGAACCTCACCACCTGGGAGGTCACGGGGCTGTCGGAGAGCCAGACCTATTACTGGCGCGTCCGCCACACCGGCACGAGCAACGGCACATCGGACTGGTCCACCCCCACCAGCTTCACGACAGCGGCCAGCTTCGGCGGTCTGATCGGTGTCGCGGGCGACCAGGGTTTCGGCGTCGGGGAGTATCCGGACACGCTGCCAGCAGGCTTTTCCAACATGGCTGGCAATACCGATCCGGCCAATGCCAATTATGGCAACTACCAATACAGCGACGGCTCGATCATGGTGTTCGTGCCGCGCTTCTACTACCGGATCGGCGACGCGGGATCACCCAACTACGGCACCTACGGCGCCAACGCGATCGACATTGCCGGGGTGGATACCTTTGCGGACGAGGCGTCGGCCAACGCCGCAGGCTACGCCATGCACCGGGCGTTCGTGGATGGCGGCGCGGTCAAGCACGGGTTCTTCGTGGACAAGTATCTATGCTCGCAGAATGCAGGTAACGACGCCGGCAAATCGGTTCAGAACGGCGTGCCGATCTCGCTGACCACATCCACCAGCTACACGCGCTCCGACGGCATGACGGGCTGCACGGGCATTCTGGCCGACGCGGTGGTTCTATCCCGCGCGCGCGCCGCGGGCATGAATGCGGCCTCGGCGTTTATTTATTCGGCGCTCTGGCTGCTGTCTGTCGCGCACGGGCAGGCGGCCACGGCCGCGACGAACTGCGCCTGGTATGACGGCACCGACACCACGAACTACCCCAAGGGCTGCAACAGCGCCCTCGCGGACGTGGACGACGGCACGGTGACGTTCACGACTGCGGGCGACAGCGGCAGTGCTGACAAGCCCCTGACCGGCTCGGCCAGCAACCTCGCCAAAACCGCGCACAACGGTCAGGCTTGCGGCGTTGCCGACCTTAACGGGGCGATGTGGGAGGTCATGCTGGGCATAACTGCGCCGGGCGCCAATGCGACCGACAGCACACAAATCGCCAGCGGCGACGTCTATGTGCTCAAGGAGAGCGCCGCCCTCGGCGATTTGACCAGCGGATACAACACCATCAACGACGCCTGGGGCGATGCCACGCATCTCGGCGGGCTCTATGACTCCGAGGTCGGACTGATGGTGTGGGGTGCCACCACCGGGTGGCAATATCTCGGCAGCGGCACCAACCAGGTGCTGGATGGCGCGACCAGCGGGCAGGGATACCAGCGCACCGCGACCGGGCTGCCCATGGCCACCAACAGCTATGACGCTACGGGCACAAACCTGTGGGGGCTTGATGGGCAATACGCTTACAACCGGTCGAACCTTTTCCCGCTCGTCGGCGGCACTTGGGCCAATGGCTCGGCCGCCGGCGTTGGCGCGCGCTTCTGGTACTCCTACCGGTCGTATGACTCCACCGTCGTTGGGTTCCGCGCCGCGGCCTATGGATCGTAACTGGTGGGTGGCGCGGGAGCGCCACCCTTGAAGGACAGAGAATGCAAACACAGAAATGCAACCACCCGGAAGCGTCGATCCTGCACAAGTGCCGCGAGGTGATCAAGCTGCTGAACGTGCACCTCAATCACTTCCCGCGCCACGAGCGCTACGGGCTGTGTCAGCAAATCCGCGGCGCGATGTATGACGTCTATGCGCTGATTGTGGAGTGCCATAAGCGGTACCACAACAAGACCAGCCTGACGCGCTTGGACGTGCGGCACGAGCAACTGCGCATGCTGGTCAATCTGGCGTTCGAGATGGGCTATTACGCATTTCACGACAACAAGCGCGGTCGGGCAGAGTCCGAAGCGCTGCGCCGATATACCGCGGCCTCCATCCTCATCAACGAGGTTGGGGCCATGATCGGCGGATGGATTCGCAGCCTTCGGGGTGCGGATAGGGCGGGGGCTTAAAATGTTTTCCCGATCGTCGGCGGCAATTGGACCAATGGCTCGGCCGCCGGCGTTGGCGCGCGCAACTGGAACAACAACCGGTCGAATGACAACAACAACGTTGGGTTCCGCGCCGCGGACTATGACTTCATCCCTGAAATCCCGAGATGGGAATACTGGAGACATAGGGAGCACTCTGTCCTGCCAGATGGCGAAATCTGCAAGGCATGGCTTTCCAGTACCTGCGGGGACCGTCAGCCATGCCTAAGCGCCACGGAAACCTCTATGAGCACGCCTTCACGCTGGACCGGCTGCACGCGGCCTATCTGCGCGCACGGCGGGGCAAGCGAAAGACGCTGTCGGTCAAGCGCTTTGAGCGCGACCTTGGCGCCAACCTTGCTGCAATACATGATGATCTGACGTCCGGAGATTACAGGCCGCAGCCCTATCGTCACTTTACCGTTTACGGCCCGAAACCCCGCCGGATCGCCGCACCCACGTTCCGCGACGTTGTCGTGCAGCACGCGATCTACGCCATGATCAGCCCGATCTTCGAGGCGACGTTCATTGACCAAAGCTATGGATGCAGGGCGGGCGGCGGCGCGCACCGGGCCAGTGACTACCTGCAATCGGCGATGCGCGCCGCGCCCGAGGACGCTGTGCTTCTGCAAATGGATATCCGCAAATTTTACTACCGCATCGACCACGCCATCCTGCGCAGCCTGATCGAGCGCAAGATCAAGGACCGCGCCCTTGTCGACCTGATGATGCGCTTCGCCTGCGATGGCTCCGGCACCATCGGCCTGCCGATCGGCAACCTGCTCTCGCAGATTTACGCGCTGATCTATCTCGATGCGATGGATCACTTCATCAAGCGCGACATGAAAGTGAAGCGCTATGCCCGCTATGTCGATGACTTCGTGATCATCGCCGAGGATCGAGAGACTGCGCGGCGCATCAAGGGGCAAATCGAGGCATTCCTGTCTGATCGGCTGAATCTTGAGCTATCCAAATGGCGCATCGCAACCCCGCGCCAGGGCACCAATTTCGTTGGCTTTCGGACGTGGCGGTCCCGCCGCTTTGTGCGCAAGCGCGCGCTCTACAACTTCTCGAAGGCGCTTCGAGAGGGCCGGGTGGACAGCCTCACAAGCATCATGGGCCACGCGAAACGTACATCGAGCTATGCCCACATGGCGCGCCGCCTGTCGGCTGAGCGGCCAGACCTGAAATTGCCACGCAAGCTAGAGGCGACCCTATGATCTACAGCTACACAACGCACATCACCACCGGCCCCAACGGCGCGATACTGCGCTTTCGCAACACCGAAGATCAGGACGCGACCGTGCTGGGCGCGATCGGCGGCGCGACCATTGTGCATGTGCCCGATGGCGTCACCATGCCCGCCCAGCCCGCCGAAATCGGCTGGGCGCAGGTCACGCTGTCTGATGCAGACCGCACGACCTTATCCCGGACATCGCCTGTGGCACGACGCATCAAGGAGCGCCGCGACAAGGCAATGATTGGCGGAGTGATCGTCAACGGCATTTCCATTGCCACCGACGACCTGTCCCAGCAGCGCATAACGGGCGCTGCGCTCGCGGCACAGATCGACAGCACGACCACGGTTCAGTGGAAGATGCCGGACAGCACGTTCGCGGTTCTGGATGCGGCACAGATCACCGGAATCGCGCAGGCGGTTCGCGCCCACGTCCAGGCGTGCTTTGACCGCGAGGCCGAGCTGTTATCCGCGCTGTTTTCGGGTGAGCCCTACGACATCGAAACGGGATGGCCGTAACCCATGATCAGGCAAGTGACACTAGCCAAGTCTCAAGAGATCACGGGGGGATCGTAAATGCTCTCAACAAAGGCATTTGCCTGGTCAAGCACGGCATTCTTCACCTGGGCCGTCGCGATTATAGAGACATACGGCTCAAGCCTGTTCGCCGTGGCGCTGGCCGCATTCGGTGCTCTCCTTGCGTCGGTAGAAGCCGAAACGCGGCACTGGCTCACGCGCTGCATGGTGCTCGTCTTCAACTTCCTGACCGGCGTCATGGGGGGCGCGACGGTAGCGTTTGCTGTTCACGACAGAATGGGCGTCACGGCACCGTTCGTCCTGCTCCTTGCTTCACTGGTCATCGCATATGTCGCGCACGATGCGCTTGCTGGCGTGAAGATGGCCATCGCGTCGCGCGTGTCTCGCTGGCTTCGGGGGGGGCGGAAATGAAGAGGATCGTCAGATCGCATTTATGGCGTCGCGCGAGGGAGGTTTTCTCTGTTCTCTCGTGGCTCGCAATTCTGGGGTCGCTGGCCCTCATTTGGGTAGGGGGAAGGTGATGATAAAGCGCACCATCACGCACTGGACCGCCGGGGGTGGGCGCGCGTCGGCAGTGGACCTGCGCCATTACCACAGGCTCACCGAGTTCGACGGAACCTACGTGAAGGGCAACGAGGCGATCGAGGATAACATCGTGACCTCGGACGGCGACTACGCGGCCCACACGTTGCACCTCAACACCGGCAGCATGGGATTGGCCATGTGCGGCATGAGGGGCGCGCAGGAAAGCCCGTTCGATGCCGGGCCGTCGCCCATCACCGAAAAGCAGTTCGAGCGCCACTGCGCTCTGCTCGCGGCCCTGCACATCGAATATGCGGTGCCGGTCACGCCCGAGACATGCCTGACCCACGCCGAGGTCGAGCCGCGGCTGGGCGTCAAGCAGCGCGGCAAGTGGGATCTGACGCGCGTGCCGCACCGGCCCGAGCTGCGAGGTGCCTTTGCCGTGGGCGATTACATGCGCGGGCGCGTGCGGGCCTACATGGAGGACATGACCGGCATCCCCGATGTCGTGGCCAATCGCCCGACCTTGCGGGCGGGCGCGCGCGGTGAGTTTGTCCGCGACCTGCAAGGCCAGCTTCGCGACCTGGGCTACCCGCTCGGCAAGGTGGATGGCATCTACGGCGCGCGCACCCGTGACGCCGTGCTGTCGTTTCAGGCCGAGCAGGGGCTTGCCACCGATGGCGAGGCCGGGCCCCGCGTCTGGACGGCGCTGGAACGTGCCACGGCCCGGCCCGAGCGCGAGGTGACGGAGGCGGACCTGCGGGAGCGTGGATCGCAGACGATCAAGCGCGCCGACCGGGGCGAGAAGGCCATGACAATCGTGGAATCGACGGTCGCCGGCGGCGCGTCCCTCGGCGGTGTCATGGAGGCTGCGCGGGTGGCGAAGGATGCCGAAGGGCTGCTCGAGACCGGCCAGAGGTTGCTGCAAGAGTATTGGCTTCTCCTGCTGGTCTGCGTCGCCGCGTTCGTGCTGGCGCGCTACGGCAAGCGCATCCTGCGCGAGATCAAGGAATACCGCGTCAAAGACGCGCGTGAAGGAAGGAACCTTTCGCGATGATCGCCCGACTTCTCGCCCCCGTCGCCATGCCGCTCCTCGGGGTGCTGCTCGCCGCTCTTGTTGGATCGGGTGGCTGGATAATGCTGCAAGCGCGCTGGCTGGAGAATGCCGAGACGACGATCAAGCAGCGCGAGGCAGAACTGTCCCGCGCGCTCGGCCGCGCCGAAACCTGCACCAACCGTTTGCGTAATATCAAGGAGGCACAGCAAGATGCTGAAACCGCTGCTGATCCTAGCTTTGTTGTCCCCGAGCACTGGCTGTCTCCGGGAGGTAGAGCCGACACCCCCGCCGATTGAGGACGCGTTGTTCTGTGACACGGTGACTGATCCCGCGTGGTTCACGCAGGAAGAGATTGACGACCGCACGGCTGCGGGCTGGACCCGCAACCTCGCGTGGCAATACGCGATCAACCTGTCGTGGGATCGCGAGTGCGAGGAGCCGGGGCCATGATGTGGACGCTGGCCCTCTGGCCTGCCTACTTCCCCAGCCTGACGACCGTCGAATCCGCCTCGGCGCCGGTGACGTAATCCGCCCAAGCCTGCATGACAGGGCGGCGGCGCTCGAGCATGTCAGAGCGGGCGTAGGACCGCTCCACCCGTCCGCCGATGGTGTGGGCGAGCACCGTTTCTGAAACTTCCCAGCCCGTCGCATCGGTGTCCTGCACCCACGTTCGGAAGCTGGTGCGGAATCCGTGCGGTCGGCCAGGTTCGCCCATGTCGCGCATGAATTTCGAGAGGCCGGCATCGCTCACGGGATTGCCGTTAGAGATCGCGAAGAGATATTCCCCGCCGAGCGCCCTACGCGCCTCGACGATCTCCATCGCGGCGTCTGATAGCGGAACCCGGAAATCCCGCACCTTGCCCACCTGACCCTTCATGCGCGCGGCGGGCACGGTCCATAAGTCGCCCTCGATCTCGTCGAAGCGTGCACCGCGACATCCCGACGCGCGCACCAGCGTCAGGATCATGAAGCGCAGACAGGCGGCGGTGGTGCCGCGTCCCTCGAGACGAGCGAAGAGGTCAGGGATGTCCTGCCACGGTGTAGCCGGGATGGGCTCCGGCGTGTGGATCACTGCGCCAAGCATGTGCTTCGCCGCATCGACGGTGAAGGGATCGCAGTCGTAGCCCATGAGTTTCCCCTGTTGGAATATGATGCGAAGTCGCCGGATTGCCTTGGTCGCCGTTGGGTGCTTGGTCCGCCATAGCCGTTCGAGCGCGGCCTTAATATCATGCTGCCGCACCGTGCTGATCGGCTTGCGACCGATCTTCGGGAAGATATGGTTCTCGAGGGGGGAGAGCCAGCGGCCCGCTTTGCCTTCGGCGCGGAGTATTGCCTTACGCGCCTCGAAGACGTCGCGCGTCAGTGTCTCGAGGGTGGGGTCGTCACGCTCGATTTCTGCACGGGCGCTTTCTATAGCCGCGCGTCGCTCGGTGATTGGGTCGCGGTCCTGGGTGAGCACAGACGCCCATCTGTCGCGCTGGGCGCGCGCGTCGGCAAGGCTCACGTCCGGCCAGGTGCCGAGTCCCATCTGCCGCCGCTTGCCTGCAAAGGAATAGCGCCACACCCACTTCCCGGTGGTGTCGCCCTTGTGCAGCTCCAATCCCTTGCCGTCGCCGAGCCTGCCCGGCCCGGCCTTGCGGATCGCTACCGCGGTGAGGTTCCCCATGATCTGGTCCGCCATCTGGTATGCCACCGTGACGCCGGATTGCGTCACGCCGGGCCGGTCCTTGCTGGACGGCATCGGACAGGCCCCGGCGAAAGGTAGGCGCGCCTAAAGCGCGCGGTCAACAGCATTGGACGGTATCGGACACACATCGCAGGCACTCACGCGGCACCATTTTCAGACAGCGAAGCAGCCTGCCGCATTGCCCGTTCCCGCGGGACCATCACCTTCCGTGGTGCGCATCGCCGCTTCAAGCTCGCCATTGGCGGCGCCCCAGCCCGGCGTCTAAAGCGCCTTCGCTTGAGCGAAGGACACCAGGCGCCTCGACTCCTCGTCCCACAGATGCAGTCGGACACTGTGAAGGCTCTGCCGGATCGTCATGCGATTGCTCTCGGCCAGCTCCGAATGATCCCGCAGAACCTCGGGCAGCCGATAGAACGGGATGCGGCTGTACAGGTGGTGCACATGGTGTACGCCGATGTTGGCGCTCAGCCATTGCAGCACCGGTGGCAGCACGTAGTGCGAGCTTCCCTTCAGTGCGGATTCGTGCAGCTGCCAGTCCTCTTCAGCGTCCCAATGCGTGGTCTCGAACTGGTGCTGCACGTAGAACAGCCACACCCCCGCCGTTGCCGCAAGCAGTGTCGAGGGCAGGAAAATCAGCAGGATGGGCACCAGCCCGCCAAAGTACAGAACAAGCGCCACCCACACGAATATCGCCGCATTCGTGCACATTGCGCTGACCCAGAACCTGACATTGCCCATGAGCCCCAATGGCACCCTGTTCTGAATGAAGAACAGATAGCCGGGTCCCAGGCAGAACAAGACAACCGGGTTGCGGTAAAGCCTGTAGATCAATCGGTTAAGAGGATTCAACTGACGATATTCCAGGACCGTGATGGTCTGGATGTCCCCCATGCCACGTCGTCCGAGATTGCCCGACGAGCTGTGGTGAATGGAATGGGAGCGCCGCCACACGTCGTAGGGTGTCAAGGTCAGCACGCCGATCACCCGTCCGAGCCAGTCGCTCACGGTGCGGCTTTGAAAGAATGCTCCATGTCCGCAATCGTGCTGGATGGCGAAAAGACGCAGCAAGAAGGCCGCGTTGCACACGGAGAGCGTAAAGGTCAGCCAATAGCTGACCGACATGGACCACCACGCAAGGCACCACAGGATCAGAAATGGGCCCAGGGTGACCGCGAGTTCGAATGAACTGCGTATCGGGTCGGGTTCTCGGTACTCTGCGAGGATTCTGGCCCATTCCTTCGCAGGACGGGCCTCGTCACGCTGCCGAACAGCTTCGGTTTGATCGGGCATAGCCTACTTTTTCATGTTTTTCGCGGACTTGTTATAAGATCGGAGGGGCTTCGAAAAGGTGCCTTTTCAACGCAGGTGCGAAGTACCTGTCGCTGATCGGTTTTTCGCGAAATGCGGGCATCTCGGCCTGGCCGGAAGGACACGACGGCACCGGGCGGAGGCGTGGTCTGCGTTCTGCACGACCTCACCCTCGCCGCACAGTTCGCCGACGCACCCTTTATCCCCTTCGAGCAGGATGCGTGGGGCTACTGGAAGCAGATCAGTTGCTCCGGTGATGTCGCATCCGAGAATGCCTGCGCGTGGAAGGTGCCCGAGGACGGTGCCTATGGCTGGACGCGCCGCCCCTGCTAAGCCCGCCTCGCTCAGCGTGTCAGGATCAGCCGGTCGCCCGCGATCTCGACGCTGGAGAAGCGGCGCAGGTAGTCCATGCCCAGGAGCGAGCCGGCCATCTCGCCCTCGTTGACCACGGCGCGCACGTCGCTGTCGGTGATCGGGCCGATGGCGAGACGGTCGAGTTGCACCGGCGCGGTGCGCACCATGCCGTTGGCAGTGCGCGCGCGGCCCGTGTAGATCAGGCTGCCGGTGTCGATGCCCGCTTCGCGCGCGTCGCCGCGGCTCAGAACGATCTGGCTCGCCCCGGTATCGACGACAAAGCGGATCGGCGCGCCGTTGAGCTCTGCCGTCACATAGTAATGCCCGTCCGGCGCGCGCGGCAGCTCGATGCGGTTGTCGCTGATGACGCTCTGGGTGGGGCGCACCGTCTGGCGGATGTCCTGCCACAGCCCCACCACCGCGATCACCCCGAGAAAGATCAGCCCCCAGGCGGCGGCGTGCTGCATCAGCTTGCTGAGCGACTCGCGGCCCTGCACCACGAACCACAGCAGCAGCACCGATCCAAGGATCGACAGATAGACGAGGCGGGGGAAATCAAAGCTCTCCATGCGTGGGATATGGGTCCTCAGCCCGCCAAACCAAACCCGCGCAGCCCGTCGAGTACAAATTGCACCGCGAGCGCCGCCAGCAGCATGCCCAGCAGCCGCGTCACCACGTTGATGCCGACATGGCCCAGCGCGCGTTCCAGCAGGCCGCCCATCAGGAACAACACCAGCGCCAGTGCCACCACCGACAGCATCACCCCGATCACCAGCAGCAATCCCTCGATGCCCGGCTTATCGCCCACGAGCAGGATCACCGTGGTGATAGAGCCGGGCCCGGCAATGAGCGGGATGGCCAGCGGAAAGATCGACGGATCGTCGCCCTCGTCTTCTTCGGCGGCGTCGGCCTGCCCCTTGCGGCGGCGCGAGCGCCGCTCGAACAGCATGTCGAGCGCGGTGAGAAACAGCAGGATGCCGCCCGCGATGCGAAACGCGGGCATGGAAATGCCGATGAAGCCCAGCACCGATTCCCCGAACGCCGCGAAGGTGGCGATCAGCAGCGCGCCCGCGACGCAGGCGCGGATCGCGATTGCCCGGCGGCGCGCGCTGTCCATGCCCTGCGTCAGCGCCACGAAGAGCGGCGTCATGCCCACCGGGTCGATGATGACGAAAAGCGCGACAAAGGCGGTGACGAGAAAGGCGGTGTCCATACTGGCGGGTTCCTTGGGGCTGTGGGGTCTTGCACCACGCCGGGGCAAGTTTGCCAAGGGGTTTCTGGGCGAGAGGGCGACGGCATTGGTCTGGAACGGACCCTCACAGCTTGGTGCCCATGCGCGGAATCAAGGCGCGTTCACGCGCCGCCGCGCAGCGCCCGACCGCCCCCCGGGCGGGCGCTTTTACGACGTCTAGCTCCGCACGATTGTTGAAGTATTTGGCACCATAAAGTGACGACCACAACCGGTTGGGCGCCCCCCCGCGGTCGGGCGCTGCGCGGCTCCTCAACCGGTGCGCTGAATGGCAGTAAGACGCCATTTCGCTCCCTTCCCGCTACTCCGCGCCATCCCCCTCCGCTAGCGCCGCCTCCATGATCGCGGCGGCGCGGCCGAGCGTTTCGGCCTCCTCCCCGAGCGCGCGATCCCACCCCGCGAGGATCTCGCGGCACAGCGCCATCAGCCGAGTGCCCTCGTCGGTGAACCGCACGAGGCTCTGGTTGCGCCGCGCCGGATCGGGGGCGAGCGCCAGGTACCCCAGATCGGCCAGCGCCGCCGCCTGCCGGTGCGCCGCCTGCCGGCTCACCCCGGTGCGGCGGGCGACCTCCGAGGTGGTGGTCTCGCCACAGATGAGCGCGGCGAGAAAGGCAAGCTGCGCCGGGCTGAGCGCGATACCGTGTTCCTGCGCCAGCACCTCCGACAACCGCCGCGTCACCCGGTCCTGGAAACCGCGCGCGGCGTGGTAGAGGGTCAGGGTCAGGCTGTTCGTCATGTTGGTTGTCAACGTTGTTGACATAATGGATCGCTCCGATATCTTGTCAATTACGTTGACAATGATGGAGGTCTCTCATGACACTTGCAACCGTCTTGCGCCTCAACGCGCTGTCCTGTCTCGGCTTCGGTGTGCTGTTCCTGGCTGCCCCGGGGCCGGTGGCGACCGGGTTGGGCACGCCGCCCGCCTGGCTCGTCGCCGCGCTCGGGGCGGGACTCATCGGAAATGCCGCGCTGTTGTGGCTGAGCGTGCGGGGCGGCCGCGCGCCGCGCCGCGCCGAGGTGCTGTTCTTCTGCATGGGCGACGCGGCCTGGGTGGTGGCGACGCTCGCACTGATCTTCGCCGGGGTCTGGATCGTCACGCCCGGCGGCCGCATCGCGGCGCTCGCCGTGGCGGTCATGGTCGGCGCCCTCGGGCTCGCCCAGTGGCGGCGGTTGCCGGATTCTGACGGCACCGCGCGCTCCGCGCTCTGAACCGTGCGGTTCGCGCCTTGAACCGTGAGGTTCGCCCTCAGCCTTCCGCCTTTTCCAGCCGGGCGAGGGCGGCCTCCCACAGCGTTTCGGCGCGGGCGATACCGTCCTCGATCTCGGCATACTTGCGCTGCCAGGTGGCGAGCGTGCCGGGATCCTCGTAGATGTCGGGATCGGCCAGCTTGCTGGCGACCTTGCCCTCCATCTCCATCAGCTTCTCGACCCGCGATTCGCAGGAACGCACCTCCTGCCGCAGCTTCAGGATCGCCTCGCGCGATGGCTTTTCCTTCTTCTTTACAGTTCTTTGAGAGGCTTTCTTCACGTTATCTGGCGGAGCCAGCAGCATCGCGCGATAGCTTTCGAGATCGCCCTCGTAGGGTGTCACCGTGCCGCCCTTGACCAGCCACAGCCGGTCCGCCACCAGGCTCAGCAGGTGCATGTCGTGGCTCACCAGGATGATCGCGCCGGTATAGGCGGTCAGCGCCTCGACCAGCGCCTCGCGGCTCTCGATATCGAGGTGGTTGGTCGGCTCGTCGAGGATCAGCATATGCGGCGCATCCACCGTGGCGAGCATCAGCGACAGCCGCGCCTTCTGCCCGCCGGATAGATTTTCCACTTTAGTTTCAGCCTGTTGCGGGCCAATTCCAAACCCCGCGAGCCGCGCGCGGAGCCGCGCGGGCGTCTCGCCCGGGCGCAAGCGGCGGATATGATCGAGGGGTGTCTCGTCGATATGCAGCTCGTCCACCTGGTGCTGTGCGAAGTACCCCGCGCGCAGGCGGGCGGCCTTGTGAACGCGCCCGTCAAGCAGATCAAGTTTGCCAGCCAACAGTTTGGAAAGCGTGGATTTTCCTTCGCCGTTGCGGCCCAGAAGCGCGATCCGGTCATCCTGGTCGATGCGCAAATCCAGCCGACTCAGCACCGCGCTGCCGTCATAACCCGTGGCCGCCCCCTCCAACCGCAGGATCGGCGGAGACAGACCCTCCGGTTCCGGGAATGTGAACCGCCTCAACGCCGCCTCCTGCGGGGCCGAGATGGGCTGCATCCGCGCCAGCGCCTTGATCCGCGCCTGCGCCTGCTTGGCCTTGTCGGCCTTGTAGCGGAAGCGGTCGACATAGGATTGCAGATGCGCGCGGCGCGCCTCCTGCTTCTTGGCCTCGGATTGCGCGGCGGCGATGCGGGCGGCGCGCGTTTCGGCGAACTTGTCGTAACCCCCTTGATAAAGCGTGAGTTTTCGGTCCTCCAGATGCAGGATCGAGCCGACCGCGCGGTTCAGGAGCCCGCGATCGTGGCTGATGATGAGCACGGTATGCGGGTAGCGCGCGAGGTAGCTTTCGAGCCACAGCGCGCCCTCGAGATCGAGGTAGTTCGTCGGCTCGTCGAGCAGCAGCAGGTCGGGCGCGGCGAACAGCACCCCCGCCAGCGCCACCCGCATCCGCCAGCCCCCCGAAAAGGCCGAGCAGGGCATGAGTTGTTCGTCATCGGTAAAGCCCAGCCCCTTGAGGATCGCGCTCGCCCGCGCCTCGGCGGACCAGGCGTCGATATCGGCGAGCCTTGTCTGGATTTCGGCGATCCGGGTGCCGTCGGTCTCGCTCTCGGATTTCTCAAGAAGATCAGAGCGTTCCGTGTCGAAGCTTAACACCGTGTCGATGAGAGACACGTCGCTGCCCGGCACCTCCTGCGCCACGCCGCCAATGCGGGCGCGCCGGGGCAGCGAGATCGCCCCGCCCTCCAGCGCCATCTCGCCCCGGATCAGGTGAAAGAGCGTGGTCTTGCCGGTGCCGTTGCGCCCCACGAGCCCGACCTTGTGCCCCTCGGGAATGAGGGCCGAGGCGTTCTCGAACAGGCGGTGTCCGGCAATGGCGTAGGTGATGTCGTCGATGCGTAGCATGGGATGGGGGATGCCCCATGCCGCGGCCAGCGTCAATCGCGGCTTTTCAACGCGCAAGCCTCATGCTACGGGACCCGCGATCAAGCTGCGCGGGGTGTCTCCCGGCGGCATCACCCTGACAAAAGAGGCTGACATGGCTGTGGAACGCACCCTGAGCATCATCAAACCCGACGCCACCCGGCGCAACCTGACCGGCAAGATCAACGCCAAGTTCGAGGAGGCCGGGCTGCGCATCATCGCGCAGAAGCGAATCCAGATGACCCCGGCGCAGGCGGGCACCTTCTATGCCGTGCACAAGGAGCGCCCGTTTTATGGTGAGCTGTGCGAGTTCATGGCGAGCGCGCCGGTGGTGGTTCAGGTGCTGGAAGGCGAGGGCGCCATCGCCAAGAACCGCGAAGTGATGGGAGCCACGAACCCCGCCGATGCCGCACCGGGCACGATCCGCGCGGAATTCGCCGAGTCGGTCGGCGAGAATTCGGTCCACGGATCGGACGCGCCTGAGACTGCGGCGGTCGAGATTGCCTATTTCTTTTCGGGGCTTGAGCTGGTCGGCTGACCGCGCTGCCTGCGAGTTGAGCGAGGGCCGCACCCCGGCGAGGGGCGCGGCCCTTTTTCGTTGGAAAGGTTGGTCATGGAGATCATCGACGGGATCGCGCGGCGGAGGGCCGGTCTGTGCCGCGGGGCTCAATCGAGCGGATATCTGGTAGGGCCGCACGCTGCGCGACCCACGCGAGCGGCCGCTCTCGACCATTAACTCCGGATCAGGGGCCCCGGCCTCTCAGATACTCGCGAAATCGCGAAAGATCGGAGTGGGGGTGGGACGCGTGCGCTTGTCGTCGCGGGGCGGGCGCGGGGGGCGCGGCGGGCCACTGCGAGTGGTTTCTTGCTCGGTCATCTGCCTCATCCTTGTGGTTGGGCAGGGCGACCGGGAGCCGCCCGTGCCGTATGCAGTGGCAACAGGAGAGCAGGATTTCGCGGCAAGGCGATGCCGGAAAAGCGGCGTTGTGATGACGGCTCAGGCGGTCATGTCATCGACCACCGTCACCCCGGCGCCGCTATAGCCGTCCATCGCGGCGAGCGCGGCATGGAGCCCCGAGAGCCCGATCCGGTGGGTGACGAGGCGGGCGGGGTCGAGCCGTCCGGCGGCGATCATCCCCATCAGCGCGGCGTAGCGATGCGCGCCGATGCCGCGCGTACCGTGCAGCGTGATCTGGCGGGCATAGACGAGGTCCAGCAGCGGCAGGTCGGGCGTGGCGTGGTCGCCGAGCGGCATTCCGATCTGCACGTGCCGCCCCATCTTGCGCAGGCTGTTCAACGAGTTGTGAAAGGTCGCGGTGATTCCCAGAGCGTCGAGCGAGACATCCGCGCCGCCGCCCGTCAGGTCACGCACTGCCCCGCCCACGTCATCGGTGGTGCTCGCATCAAGCGCCGCCGTGGCCCCAAGTTCGCGCGCCAGCGCCAGCGCCGCTGGATTCACGTCCACCGCGAGGATGCGCGCGCCGAGCGCCGCCGCGATCAGGATGGCCGACAGGCCCACCCCGCCGCAGCCATGTACTGCCAGCCATTCGCCGGGCGCGAGCCCTGCGCGGTCCACCAGCGCGCGGAACGCGGTGGTGACGCGGCAGCCCATGCCCGCGGCAGCGGCGTAGTCCATCGCGTCGGGCAGGCGCACGAGGTTGAAATCAGCGCGCGGGATGGCGATGCGCTCGGCAAACGCCCCCCATTGGCTGAACCCGACGACCTGCTGATGGTCGCAGATCGTGGGCTCGCCACCGCGGCAATCGGGGCAGGTGCCGCAACCGAGGATGAACGGCGCGGTGACGCGCTCGCCCACATGGAAAGCACGGCATTCCGGCCCGGTCTCGATCACCTCTCCGGCGAATTCGTGGCCCATGACGTGGGGCAGCACCACGTCTGGGTCAGCCCCTTTCCAGGCGTGATGATCCGAGCGGCACACGCCGCAGGCGCGCACCGCGATCACCGCGCCATCGCGTGGGCAGGCGGGGTCTGGCAGGTCGGTGATCTCGACCGGATCGGCGAAGCGGGAGAGCAGGGCGGCGCGCATCGGGGTTCCTGTTTCTGGTGGGGCGCGTCAGGTGCGCGGGTCGAGCAGCTTGGCGAGGATGCGGTTGCGGGTGATCTGGCCCAGCAACGCGCCATCCTCGACGACGCCCACCGGCGCGTCATGGCCCTGGGCCGCCTCCATCACCGCCTGTATGGTCGCGTCGGCGGATACGGTGGCGTCGGGCGTGCCCTTCGCGGGCTCCATCACGTCGCGGGCGCAGAGCACGCCCAGTGGGTTCATGTGCGCCACGAAATCGGCCACGTAGCCGGTGGCGGGGTTGGTAAAGATGTCCTGCGGCGTGCCGCATTGCACGATGCGCCCGCCCTCCATTATGGCGATGCGGTCGCCCAGCTTGAACGCCTCGTCGAGATCGTGGCTGACAAAGATGATGGTGCGTCCCAGCGTCTTTTGCAGGTCGATGAGTTCGTCCTGAAGATGCGTGCGAATGAGCGGATCGAGCGCCGAGAAGGGCTCGTCCATCAACAGGATCGGCGCATCGGTGGCAAAGGCACGGGCGAGGCCCACGCGCTGCTGCATCCCGCCCGACAACTCGGCCACGCGTCGGTCGGCCCAGTCGGAGAGATTGACCAGTGCCAATTGATCGGTCACCCGTCGCTCGCGCTCGGATTTCGGGATGCCCGCGAGTTCGAGGCCCAGCCCCACGTTCTCCGCCACGCTGCGCCACGGCAACAGGCCGAATTGCTGGAACACCATCGCGATATGGTGCTGGCGCAGGCGGCGCAGGGTGGCGGCATCGGCGTTGGTGACGTCCACCATGGTGTCGCCGTCGTTCACCTCGACCTTGCCGCGCACCACCGGGTTGAGCCCGTTGACCGCGCGAAGGAGCGTGGATTTTCCCGAGCCAGACAGCCCCATCAGCACGAGGATTTCGCCCGTTTCCACCGACAGGTCGCAATCGTGCACACCGAGGATCTGGCCGGTTTCCTGCTGGATATCACCGCGCTCGCGGCCCTCGTCCATCAGCGGCAGCGCGGCCTCGGGCGCGTCGCCAAAGACGATAGAGACGCGGTCGAAGCGAACGGCGGTCTGGCTCATTTCTGGCCCTCCATGCGCAGCATCCGGTCGAGCACGATGGCGACGACGACGATCATCAGCCCCGATTCAAACCCGAGCGAGATGTTGACCGTGTTGATCGCCCGCAGCACCGGCACGCCGAGCCCGTCCGCGCCGACAAGCGCGCCGATCACCACCATCGAGAGCGACAGCATGATGGTCTGGTTGAGGCCGGCCATGATCTGCGGCAGGGCGTAGGGCAGCTCGACCTTCCACAGCGTCTGGTGATTGGTGGCGCCGAACGCCTGCGCCGCCTCCAGCAGCGGCTGCGGCGTGTTGGCAATGCCCAGATGCGTCAGGCGGATGGGGGCAGGGACCACGAAGATCACCGTGGCGATGAGACCGGGCACCATGCCGATGCCGAAGAACACGATCGCCGGGATCAGGTAGACGAAGGGCGGCAGCGTCTGCATCAGGTCGAGCACCGGCCGCATCCCGTCATAGAGCCGCGGACGGTGCGCGGCGGCGATGCCGATGGGCACGCCTATCGCCATGCAGAAGATGCAGGACGACAGCACCAGCGTGAGGCTCTCGGTGGTTTCCTCCCAATAGCCCTGGTTGAGGATGAAGAGAAAGCCCAGGGCCACGAAAAGGCAGGTTTTCCAGTTGCGCTGAAGCGCCCATGTGAGGCCCACGAAGACGGCGATGATCACCAGTGGATGCGGCGTCTGAAGCACCCAGAGAAAGGCGTCGATCAGCGCCTCCATGAGGAGGGCAAGCGCGTCGAAGAACCCGGCGGCGTTGTCCTGAAGCCAGAGAAAAAAATCCTCGGCCCAGTTGCCGACGGGAATCTTGTAATCGCTCAGCCAGTCCATGGGAATGCCTTGACTTTGAATGTTCGGAAGCAGGAAGAGAGGTGCCGCCCCGTGTCAGGGCCGGGGCGGCACGAGAAGGACATCAGAGACCCAGTTCAGCCTTGACCGCGGCCATCGCGTCGCCACCATCCTGCGTGGTCACGCCGTCGAGCCAGCCGCCCAGCACGCCGGGATTGGCCTTGAGCCATGCGGTCGCCGCCTCTTCGGGGTCGGTGCCGTCATTGAGGATCGCGCCCATGATCTCGTTTTCCATGGCCAGCGTGAATTCGAGATTGGTGAGCAGCTTGCCGACGTTCGGGCATTCCTCGACATAGCCCGCGCGGATATTGGTATAGACCGTGGCGCCACCGAGATCGGGGCCGAACCAGTCATCCCCGCCGGTCAGGTAGGTCATGTCGTGATTGGCGTTCATCGGGTGCGGCTCCCAGCCGAGGAAGACGATCGGCTCTTCGCGGCGGTCGGCGCGGCTGACCTGCGCGAGCATGCCCTGTTCCGAGCTTTCCTTGACCTCGAAGCCCTTGAGGCCAAAGGCGTCGGCCTCGATCATGTCAAGGATCAGGCGGTTGCCATCATTGCCCGGCTCGATGCCGTAGATCGTCTCGTCGAGCGCGTCGGCATGCTCGGCGATGGCGCCGAAAGAGGTGATGCCGAGCTCTGCCCCGGCGGCATTGGTGGCCAGCGTGTATTTCGCCCCTTCGAGGTTGGCGCGCACGGTGTCCACGGTGCCAGCCTCGCGGTAGGGGGCGATGTCGCCCTCCATCGTGGGCATCCAGTTGCCGAGGAACACGTCGATGTCACCGGCGGCGAGCGAGGTATAGGTCACCGGCACCGAGAGCACCTTGGTCTCGGTCTCATAGCCCAGTGCCCCCAGCACGACCGTGGTCGCGGCGGTGGTGGCCGTGATGTCGGTCCAGCCCACATCGGAGAAGGTGACGCTCTCGCAATTGGCGAGTGCGGGGCCTGCGGCGGTGGCCAGCGCGAGGGCGGAAAGCGTTGTCTTGAGGGTCATATGTTTCTCCCGTTATCGGTTGTTCGGGCGTGTGGCCCGCTTGGCCAAGGGCCCGGAGAATGATACCCCCGGGCCCCGGCTGACGGTACAAGCGGTCAGGTTCAGGCCATCCACCAGCGCTCGATGAAGCGCAGGCCATCCATGTCCCAGTTGGAGCCAAGCTTCTCGGGATGGGCCACTTTCTTGGAATTGGCGTAGACGTAGTTGGCGAACATCGGGATGATGACCCCGCCCTCGTTGCTGACAAGCGCCTGCATCTCGAAATACATGTCGCGGCGCTTGGCCTCGTCGAGTTCCGAGCGCGCCTTGACCAGCAATTCGTCAAAGCGGTCATTGCTCCAGAAGCTGTCGTTCCACGAGGCCCCGCTTTTATAGGCGGTCGAGAACATCTGGTCCTCCACCGGGCGACCCGACCAGTAGACGGCGCAGAACGGCTTTTTCATCCAGACATCCGACCAGTAGCCGTCGTTGGCCTCGCGCACGGGTGTAAGATTGATGCCCGCCGCCTTGGCCGAGCTTTGATAAAGCACGGCCGCATCCACCGCGCCCGCAAAGGCCGCATCTGCAGCGGAGAGTTGCACGTCCACACTGTCGAGACCGGCCTTCTTGAGATGGAATTTCGCCTTGTCGGGATCGTAGGTTTTCTGCTCCAACTCGGTGTTGTAGAAGCGCTGACCCTCACCGATCGGGTGGTCGTTGCCGACCGATCCGTAGCCAAAGAGGATCTTGTCCACCAGTTCCTGACGGTCGAGGCCGTATTTCAGTGCAAGGCGCACATGGTTGTTGCTGTAGGGCTCCGCGCGGGTGTCCATCGCGAAGGTATAGTGCTGCGTGCCCGCGACAGAGTTGATCTCGATATTGTCGTTGCGCGCGACCATGCCCACCGTTTTCAGGTCCAGCCGATCGACCACGTCGACATCGCCCGAGATCAGCGCCGTGGTGCGCGCGTTCTGATCGGCCAGGGTATACACCTCGACACTGTCGAACCAGCCGACATCGTCGCGCCAATGGTTTTCGTTGCGTTCCACGGTGTAGGAGACGCCGGGTTTGAAATCCTTCAGGACGTAGCTGCCGCAGCCATCTCCCGATTTCCAGTCGATGCTGTCGCCATCGGCGGGGCAGATCACCAGGTGATAGTCGCTGAGGATGAAGGGGAAGTCGGCATTGCCGCCGTCGAGTGTAAAGATAACCGTGTCGTCACCCTCTGTCGCGATATCCTGAATCGACGCCACGAGAGGCCCGGCGGCCGAGGTTGAATCCTCGCCCCGGTGGAAGTTGATCGAATTGATCACGTCCTGAAGCACCAGCGCCTTGCCGGAATGGAAGGTGACGCCCTTGCGAATCTTGAGACGCCAGACCGAGGCGTCGTCCGAGGCTTCCCAGCTTTCGGCCAGTTCCGGCTTGAGCGAGCCATCGGCGGCGACCTCGGTCAGCCGGCCGTGGATAGCGAAGGCCACGGACTGGGAATAGACGTTTTCATAGGTGGCAGGGTTGAGCGTGTCGGTGGTGGCCCCATGGGCGATACCGGCCCGCAGGTTGCCGCCGCGCTTGGGCTGGGCGCGCGCGCTCAGCGGCAGGCCCGCGACAAGTGCCGCACCGGTGGTCGTGGCCATGAAGCCGCGACGATTCATGCGGCCGGAATTCAGTATGGTCATGTTGGTGGTCTCCCTTTGCGTTATTGATCCTGACCTTGCTCTGCGGGCTGTCGGGCAGGGTGCCCCAGGTGCCGCGGCGGTCAGTTGCGATAAGAGTAGGCTAATATGACGGTGCAGTGAATTACAACGTCCTTGATGCCCGGCAGGGCGGTTGATGCTGAGCTGCGATCCTCCGCGTTTCTTGATTGACGAGTCAATTAAACATGATTACGCCAATGTGGCAAGCACGCAGTGGGAGGGCCGAATGCCCAAGGTCGGAATGGAGCCGATACGGCGCAGCGCGCTGGTCGAGGCCACGATTCACGAGATCGGCGCGCGCGGCGCGCTTGATGTCACCGTGGCACAGATCGCGCGGCGCGCGGGCATGTCCTCGGCGCTGGCGCATCACTATTTCGGTTCCAAGGAAGCGCTGTTCGCCGCTGCCATGCGCCACGTGCTGTCGCTCTACGGTGCCGAGGTGCGCGGCGCGCTCAGCATGGCGCGAACCCCGCGCCAACGCGTCGAGGCGATCATCCGCGCCAGCTTTACCCCGGCGCAGTTCCGACCCGAGATGGTTGCCGCCTGGCTCAATTTCTATGTGCAGGCGCAACGCTCTGACGCGGCGCGGCGGTTGTTGCATGTCTATCAGCGGCGGTTGCGCTCGAACCTCTACCACGCCTTCCGGCAGATCACGCGGGCCGAGGCGCAAACCCTGACCCGTGGCTTGGCGGCTATGATCGACGGGCTCTATATCCGGCAGGCGCTGGGCGAGGGTGAAACTGCACCCGGACCCGCCATCGACGTGCTGCTGCGCTACCTCGACACCTCTTTGATGTATGCGAAGGAGCCTTGATGACCGCCCCCAATATCCTGATTTTCATGGTCGACCAGCTCAACGGCACGCTGTTTCCCGATGGCCCGGCAGAGTGGCTGCACGCGCCCAATCTCGCAAAGCTGGCGGCGCGCTCGACGCGGTTTGCCAATACCTATACGGCCAGCCCGCTCTGCGCGCCGGGGCGGGCGAGTTTCATGTCGGGGCTGCTGCCCTCGCGCTCCCGCGTCTACGACAACGCCGCCGAGTTCTCGGCGGATATCCCCACCTATGCCCACCACCTGCGCCGGGCGGGCTATCAGACCTGTCTCTCGGGCAAGATGCATTTCGTCGGCCCGGATCAGTTGCACGGCTTCGAGCAGCGGCTCACCACCGACATCTACCCCGCAGATTTTGGCTGGACGCCGGATTACCGCAAGCCGGGCGAGCGGATCGACTGGTGGTACCACAACCTCGGCTCGGTCACCGGCAGCGGCGTGGCCGAGATTTCCAACCAGATGGAATACGATGACGAGGTGGCCTTTCACGGCGCGCAGAAGGTCTATGATCTCGCCCGCGGCCACGATGCGCGGCCGTGGTGCCTGACGGTGAGCTTTACCCATCCGCATGACCCCTACGTCGCGCGGCGCAAGTACTGGGACCTTTACGAGGATTGCGAGCATCTCCTGCCGGAGGTGCCCGCCATGGCCTACGAAGATCACGACGCGCATTCACAGCGCATTTTCGATGCCAATGACTGGCGGGCGTTCGACATCACCGAGGAAGACATCCGCCGCTCTCGCCGCGCCTATTTCGCCAATATCTCCTATCTCGATGACAAGATCGGCGAGGTGATGGCGGCGCTGGAGGCCACGCGGCAAGAGGCTGTGATCCTCTTCGTGTCGGATCACGGCGACATGCTGGGCGAGCGTGGGTTGTGGTTCAAGATGTCGTTCTACGAGGGCTCGTCCCGCGTGCCGCTGATGATCTGTGCCCCGGATATGGCGCCGGGCCTCGTGACCGACCCGGTGAGCAATATCGACGTCTGCCCGACGCTCTGTGACCTGGGTGGTGCCGACATGTCCGAGGTGATGCCCTGGACCGAGGGGCAATCGCTGGTCCATCTCGGACAGGGCGGCAAACGCGACGCCCCGGTGGCGATGGAATACGCGGCCGAGGCAAGCTACGCGCCGCTCGTCTCGCTGCGGTATGGCAAGTGGAAATACAATCGCTGCGCGCTCGACCCCGATCAACTTTTTGACCTGGAGGCCGACCCGCACGAGCTGACCAATCTCGCGGATGACCCCGCCCATGCCGGCACGCTGGCGCAGTTGCAGGCCAAGGCCGCGGCGCGCTGGGATCTCGACGCCTTCGATGCGCAGGTGCGTGAGAGCCAGGCGCGCCGCTGGGTGGTCTACGAGGCACTGCGTCAGGGCGGCTATTACCCGTGGGATTACCAACCGCTGCAAAAGGCATCGGAGCGCTACATGCGCAACCACATGGACCTCAACGTGGTCGAGGAAAACCAGCGTTTTCCGCGGGGCGAATAGGGGGGCGTATGATGGCGTCATCTTGCCAGGGATATCCACGCTCCCACGCGGGCAACCGGAGGAGGTGCTGATGGAGGCCGACTACGTCATCGTGGGCGCGGGCAGCGCGGGCTGCGCCATGGCTTACCGGCTCAGCGAGGCCGGCAAGTCCGTGCTGGTGATCGAGCATGGCGGCACCGATGCCGGCCCCTTCATCCAGATGCCCGGGGCGCTCAGCTATCCGATGAACATGCGCCGCTACGACTGGGGCTACCAGACCGAGCCCGAGCCGCACCTCGGCGGGCGGCGGCTGGCCTGTCCGCGCGGCAAGGTGATCGGCGGCTCAAGCTCGATCAACGGCATGGTCTATGTGCGCGGCCACGCGCACGACTACGACCATTGGCGCGATCAGGGCTGCGACGGCTGGGGCTACGCGGACGTGCTGCCGTATTTCAAGCGGATGGAGGCCTGGGACGCCGGCGGGCATGGCGGCGACCCGGCGTGGCGCGGCACCGATGGTCCGCTGCATGTAAGCCGCGGCAAGCGCGACAACCCGCTGGTGCGTGCCTTCGTCGAGGCGGGGGTGCAGGCGGGATACCAGCGGACCGACGACTATAACGGCGAAAAGCAGGAGGGGTTCGGCCCCTTCGAGATGACGGTCCACAAGGGCCAGCGCTGGTCAGCGGCGAATGCCTACCTGAGACCGGCCCTGAAGCGCGAGAATTGCGACCTTCTGCGCGGGCTGGTGCAGCGCGTGGTGACCCATGAGGGCCGCGCAACCGGCGTAGAGGTGCTGCGCGGCGGACGGCGCGAGGTGGTGCGCGCGCGCGCCGAGGTGATTCTCACGGCCTCTTCGATCAACTCGCCGAAGCTGCTGATGCTGTCGGGAATCGGTCCGGCGGCGCATCTCTCCGAGCACGGCATCGCGGTTGTGGCCGACCGGCCCGGCGTTGGTGCGAACCTGCAGGATCACATGGAGCTGTACGTCCAGATGGCCGCCAGCCAGCCGGTGAGCCTCTTCAAGTACTGGAACCTTTTCGGCAAGGGCTGGGTCGGGCTGCGATGGCTTTTGGGTCGGCAGGGGCCGGGAGCCTCGAACCAGTTCGAGAGCTGCGGTTTCATCCGTTCCCGCGCGGGTGTCGATTACCCCGATATCCAGTTTCATTTCCTGCCCATTGCCGTGCGCTATGACGGCAAGGCGGCGGCCGAGGGGCACGGCTTTCAGGCCCATGTCGGCCCGATGCGCAGCGAATCTCGCGGCACGATCACCTTGCGCAGCAGCGATCCCGCCGACGACCCGGTGATCCGCTTCAACTACATGAGCGCGGAGAGCGATTGGATAGATTTCCGGCGCTGCATCCGGCTGACGCGGGAGATTTTCGCGCAGGAGGCCTTTGCGCCCTATGTGCGCCATGAAATCCAACCGGGGGCGGCGGTTCAGAGCGACGATGAACTTGACGATTTCATCCGCGAACACGCCGAGAGCGCCTATCACCCCTGCGGCACCTGCCGGATGGGCCGTGCGGATGACAGCGATGCCGTGGTCGATCCCGATGGGCGGGTGATCGGGGTCGACGGCTTGCGCGTGGCCGATTCGAGCATCTTCCCGCGCATCACGAACGGCAATCTCAACGCCCCGTCGATCATGGCGGGCGAGAAAATTGCCGACGCGGTGCTGGGCCGCCGCCTGCCGCCGGACAACGCGGCCCCGTGGCTGCACCCCGATTGGGAACACGCGCAGCGGTGATCGCGCATTAACTCTTTGTTCACGTTCTGTATTGAAAAGCGGCATCCCCTCCCGCAATAAGGGGGCATGTTAAGGATTTCTTTACTGATCGTTCTTACAATGTTCCCCGCCGCGGTCATTGCGCAGGGGTTCGGCGGGCCGGTGCGCGTGGTCGATGGCGATACGCTCGACGTGGGGGCCACGCGGGTGCGCCTGCACGGCATCGACGCGCCCGAACTGGGGCAGCGCTGCACCAACGCGGATGGCGTGGCATGGGATTGCGGCACATGGGCCGCCGATCAGGTGCGTAGGCGGATCGGGGGCCGCATGGCGCGCTGTGACACGGTCGATACCGATCGTTACGGGCGTACCGTCGCCACCTGCGCGGTGGCTGGGCAGGACGTGGGCCGGATGCTGGTGACCGAGGGGCTGGCGCTGGCCTATCGCAAGTACTCGATGGCTTATGACCTCGACGAGAAACGCGCCGTCATCGCCGGGATCGGGCTGCACGCGCACCGCTTCGACCGGCCAGCGGACCATCGCCGCGCCGTGCGCGAGGATCGCGCGACGCAGACCGCCGCACCCGACCCGGATTGCGCGATCAAGGGCAATATCAGCCGCTCGGGCAAGCGTATCCACCACCTGCCGGGGCAGGCGGATTACGCGCGCACGGTGATCCGGCCTGGGCAGGGCGAACGCTGGTTCTGCTCGGAGGCCGAAGCGCGCGCCGCAGGCTGGCGACGTGCCCGGCGCTGACGCGCGGCCCCGCGCCGCCGCAAGTCGCCCCCTGCGCGCCCGCCCGGTTTGATCCGGGTCAAGGTGCGTCGCGCCCGCCCCCATTAGGGTGGGTTGGCAGGCAAACAACAGGAGGCGCGCGATGTCCAACACCCCCCACGAGCTTCACGAGGAATTTCCGCAATTCGCCGAGAGAATCGGCGAGATGAAACAGGCCGATCCGCACTTCGCGCGGTTGGCGGAGGAGTATCACGAGGTGAACCGCAAGGTGCACCGCGCCGAGACACTTGTCGAGCCGATGGACGACCTGGCCGAGATGGACCTGCGCAAGGAACGCGCGCGGCTGAAGGACGAGATCTACCGCCTGCTGAGCGCCTGAGCGCGGCCCAGACGCGCCGCGCGGTCAGATGATCGCGTGGCGCACCCGCGCCGAGACCCATTCGCTCAGCACCACGGTGGCGAGGATCAACAGCAGGATCACCGTCACTTGCGGCCAGGCCAGCACGTTGAGCGAGGCCTGCAGCTTGAGCCCGATGCCGCCCGCGCCGACCAGCCCCAGGATGGTGCTCTCGCGGATATTGATGTCCCAGCGAAACACCGAGATTCCCCAGAAGGCGGGCATGATCTGCGGCACGATGCCGTAGCTGACCACCTGCGCAGGGCTCGCACCCGTGGCCTGCACCGCCTCGATCTGGCGCGCGTCGGTCTCCTCGATCGCCTCGTAGAGCAGCTTGCCGACAAAACCGATGGAGCGCAGCGCAATGGCGACGATCCCCGCGAGGATGCCCGGCCCGATGATCGCCACCAAGAGCAGTGCCCAGATCAGCGAGTTGATCGAGCGCGAGGCGACGATGATGAAAAGGGCGATGGGCCGCAGGATGTGCTGCGAAGGCGTGGTGTTGCGCGCCGCGATGAACGCCACCGGTACCGCCATGATGACGCCGCCCAGCGTGCCCAGCGTGGCGATGTTGATCGTGTCCCAGAGCGGCACCATCAGCTCTGGCAGGTAGCTGAGGCGCGGCGGTACCATCCGGCCTCCGATATCGGCCGCCTGTCGCGGTGCGTCGGCGACGAACGCCCAGATGGTGTTTTCCGTCATTACCTGCCAGCACCACACGAACAGCGCCACCAGCGCCAGCCAGCCGAGCCACATCACCAGCCGCTTGCGCGGCGTGCGATGCGCCCAAACCTCGGAATGATGCGTGATCTCGCTCATTGCAGGAACTTTCTCAGGTAGCTGGAGCCGTATTCCGCCACCATCACGATGCCGATGATGATTAGCAGGATCGCGCCCGCGCTGTCATATTCATAGCGGTCGATGGCGGTGTTGAGCGTCGCGCCGATCCCACCCGCGCCGACGATGCCGATCACCGCGCTCTCGCGGAAATTGATGTCGAGCCGGTAGAGCGACAACCCGATCAGGCGGGGCATCACCTGCGGCTGGATCGCGTAATTCACGAGTTGCCACCACGAGGCCCCGGTGGCGCGGATCGCCTCGGCCTGCGCCTCGTCGATCTCCTCTATATCGTCGGCGAGCAGTTTGGCGATGAAGCCGATGGTCGCGAAGCTGAGCGTGAGGAAGCCCGCGAATGGCCCGAAGCCGAACATCGCCACGAGGAAGATGGCGATGATGATTTCCTGCAGCGCGCGGCTGACCGCGATGATGCCGCGGCAGACATAGTAGATCGCGCGCGGCGCGAGGTTGCGCGCCGCGCCGACGCCGATGGGCACCGAGATGATGACGCCGATCACGGTGGAGGTGAGCGTCATGGTCAGGCTTTCGATCAGTCCCTGGCGGATATCGATCCAGCGGCTGGTGAAATCCGGCGTGAGAAATCCCATGACGAAGCGTTGCCCGCGTTCCAGCCCGGCGGCGACGCGCGCCCAGTCCACTTCGAGCGTGCCGATGGCCAGCACGAGGTAGAGCACGACGCCGATTTGCAGCGCAAGACGCCAGCGGCGGTCGGTCACGATCTGCGGCGGGCGCTTCCATGTGGTGGGGTAGGCGTCGGCCATCAGGCGAGCGCCTCCATCCGTGCCTTCGCCTCGGCTTCGGCCTCGGCCTGCTCGGCATCGCCCGCGCGCATGGCGTGCCAGTCTTCGGCACCGTAGATTTCGGTCAGCGCCGCCTCGGTCAGCGTCTCGGGCGCGCCGTCAAAGACCACGCGGCCCGCACGCAGCCCCACGATGCGTTGCATGAATTGCTGCGCCAGCGGCACGTCGTGGATGTTGACGATGGCGGGCAGGTCACGCTCGGCACAGATTTCCGTAAGCAGGCGCATGATCTGGCGGCTGGTCTTGGGGTCGAGGCTGGCGGTGGGTTCGTCCACGAGCAGGAGTTCGGGTTCCTGTGCCAGGGCGCGCGCGATGCCCACCCGTTGCCGCTGCCCGCCCGACAGCGCGTCGGCGCGCTTGTCAGCGTGGTCCATCAACCCGACCCGGTCGAGCAGGCGGTAAGCGTTGCGGATATCGGCAGGCGGGTAGCGGCGCAGGAAACTACGCCAGAACGGCACATAGCCGAGGCGACCCGAGAGCACGTTCTCCATCACCGTAAGCCGCTCGACCAGCGCGTATTCCTGAAAGATCATGCCGATCCGCCGCCGCTGGCGGCGCAGCTCGCGCTTGCCCAGCTTTGCCAGGTCGATATCGCCCAGCAGAACCGCGCCGGCGGTGGGTTCTACCAGCCTGTTAATGCAACGGATGAGCGTCGATTTGCCCGCGCCTGACGGCCCGATCAGCCCCATGATCTGGCCCTTGGGCACCGAAAGCGTCACGTCGCTGAGCGCCGTGTCGCCGGTCTTGTAGGTCTTGCCGAGACCCTTGAGATGCAGCATGTCCGGTTACTTTCCGAAAACGGGCACGGGCAGCACGATACCGCCCGCGCCGATCCTGACGGGGAAGAAGGCTCAGTTGCAGTTATATTCGACGTCGTTGGCCGCATCGATGGTGCGGATGACCGACCAGTGCTCCTTGAACGTGATCGGAACGAACTGCGCCTCTCCGGATTTCTTGAACTCTTCCTCCAGCTTGGAGCCTTCCCACTCGAAGGTGGCAAACGCCTCCTTGATGTTCTCCTGAAGGTCGGGGCGCAGGTTGTGGACCACGCCATAGCCGGTGGTGGGGAAGGTCTGCGACTTGTAGAGCACCTCGAGCTGATCCTCGGTAACCACCTCGCGGTCGATCATCCGCGCCTTGACCGAGTTGGCAATCGAGGCGGCCATGTAATCCTGGTTGGCGACACCGAGGATCGAGTTGTCATGCTTGCCCGAGAAGACCGCCTCGAAATCGCGGCCCGCCTCCAGGCCGAACTCGGCCTTGAGGATGGCCGATGGCGCCTTGAAGCCCGAATTCGAGGTCTCGGAGGTAAAGGCCAGCTCCTTGCCCTTGAGGTCCTCGACGCTCTCGATCCCGGAGCCGGGATAGGTGAGGATCTCCATCTCGTAGCCGAAGGAGCCGTCAGCGGCGGCCATCATGGTGAACGGACGAAAGCCCGCGCAGGCCACGGCCAGGGGATTCGACCCGGTATTGAAGCCCGCGACGTGCAGGCGTCCGGCGCGCATCGCCTCGATCTGCGCGGCGTTCGATTGCACCGGGAAGAATTGCACCTTCTTGCCGGTCACCTCGGCCATGTGATCGAGAAAACCCTGCCAGACCTCGGCATAGACAGCCGGGTCCTCGACCGGGGTATAGGCAAAGATGATCGTGTCCGGATCGAGCCATTTCGATTCGTCCTCGGGGATGTCGGCGACGAGATCGCCGTCATTGTCGGTATAGCGGTCGCCCAGCTTGAACTCGGCATGCGCGGGTGCGGCCAAAGCCAGCGCCGCGACGGTGGAAAGAAGTGCGGTCAGTTTCATCGTAGTCCCCCTGTGGTGATGTTTGCCCGGCTTGTTTAGGGACGGGTGTAACAGTGTGTTGACCCTAAGCCGTCCGCTCTTGGGCTGTCTACCCTTTCGTGACGGTTCGTATCAGGTTCGCGACTGCGCGGATCAGGCGGGCTTTGCCGTCGGGTCGCGGCGTTTGTCGGCATGAAGCGCGCGGCCCCGGCGCACGCCCTCCCGCGCGCTCACCTCCTCCAGCCAGCGGGCAAAATGCGGCTTGTCGTCCAGCGTCTGCTGCTGGCCCTCCCACAGCGAGCACCACCCCCATAGCGCCATGTCGGCGATGGAGTAGAAATCGCCCGCGACGTAGCGGTTTTCCGCCAACCTGCAGTCGAGCACGCCGTAGAGCCGGGCCACCTCGCCGCGATAGCGGTCCTTGGCGTAGGGGATATCCTCCTTGGCAAATTTCAGGAAATGATGTGCCTGTCCCGCCATCGGTCCGACGCCGCCCATCTGCCACATGAGCCATTCCTCCACGGCGATACGCTCGCGCTCCGTCTCGCCGTAAAAGCGCCCGGTCTTTCGCGCCAGATATTGCAGGATCGCCCCCGATTCGAAGATGTTGATCGGCGCGCCCCCCGGCCCATCCGGATCGGTGATCGCCGGGATGCGGTTGTTGGGCGAGATGGCCAGGAACTCGGGCTTGTGCTGATCGCCCGCGCCGATATCGACGAGGTGGCAGCGATAGGGCAGGCCCATCTCCTCCAGCGCGATGGATATCTTCCAGCCGTTGGGTGTGGGCCAGTAATACAGGTCGATCGGGTTGGTCATGGCATCCTCCGGGGCTGTGGCCCGGTCAGAATGACGGCTTGCGCCCGATTGGCAAGGGCAGGCGCAGATCGGGCACGATCCGCGACCAGCGCGGCGTGGCGCGCGCGGGTAGCGCGGCGCGAAGCTGTGCGAGGGTGAGGCGCTCGGGCTCGCGCAGGAGCCGCGCGTAGAAGGGCAGGGCGCCCGCGCGGGTATAGGGCGACCAGTGGCAGACGCGCGCGGTGGGCGGCGCGATATCAAACCCCGCGCGCCCGAGAGCCGCAAGCGTGTCGCCATCGTCGAGTTGCAGCGTTAGCACGTTGGCACCCGGGCGCAGCGCCAGCCCGAGGCTGCGGTCGCCGCGCGCGGGCGCCGGCATCAGCCATTCGAGCAGCGCATCGTAGAGATCGTTCTCGCGCGTGGTGACGTTGACGATCTCGGCGGCGCGGCCTGCGGGCGTGTCGAGCGCGGCCCCCGCGAGATGGCCGAACTCGGCCCCCGCCAGCAGGATGATTCGCCCCAGCGCACCGGGTGCGAGATGCGCCAGAGCCGCGAGCACGACCCGCGCACCAAAGGAGTGGGCGATGGCGTGGACGGGACGGTGCGGGGTCCGCCGCCGGACAGCCGAGACGAGGTCTGCCAG
The DNA here is from genome assembly GCF_002925845.1 of Roseovarius nitratireducens. Taxonomy (GTDB): domain Bacteria; phylum Pseudomonadota; class Alphaproteobacteria; order Rhodobacterales; family Rhodobacteraceae; genus Roseovarius; species Roseovarius nitratireducens. Next base: position 473,008 of record NZ_PDNI01000058.1, read on the forward strand.
CGCTTGCCCTGCACGCGCGGCCTCGCCGTAGGCACGCCACGGCGAGCCGCGCGCGTTCCAGCCAAAGCCGATTGCCAACCCCTCTCCCGGGGCACGCCCGTCGAAGCCGAGGCCCCGCGGCCAACTCACCACCTTGAAGCAGTCGCGCGCGGGGTCGAGCGCGAAGATATGGCGGTGCGGGCATTCGGTGACGTGGCCGGGGGCGTATTTGAACCCGTGCACCATGATGATCACCGGTCCACACTCGTCGAGAGAGAGCGTGCAAGGCAGCCTGTCACCGGCATTGACGTGAATGATCGGCATGGCGTGCACATCCCACTACATCTTGTGGCTGCGGTGTAGGCCGGGGATATTTCGAAGCGGTGACGTTTTGGTTAAGCCTGCGTGACAGTGTTGACGCGCGCGCGGACTGCGGATAATCGGTGCGACGTGGCGATTTGTTACCGGATTGCGGGCCACGTTAAACATCCCGCTAAAGAGGTCAGGAGAAAGGCCCCTTTCGCTTGACCGCGAACGGGGCTTTTTTCATGGGCGGCACGCCCGGAGGTGATACATGAAGACACGCACGAAACTGGTGCATGGTGGCACGCGGCGCAGCCAGTATGGCGAGGTGAGCGAGGCGCTCTTTCTCACGCAGGGATTCGTATACGAGACCGCCGAGGCGGCGCAGGCGCGGTTCATCGAGGCGGGCGAGGACGAGTTCATCTATGCCCGCTACGGCAACCCGACCGTTGCCATGTTCGAGGAACGCATCGCCGCCCTCGAGGGGGCCGAGGACGCCTTTGCCACAGCGAGCGGAATGGCGGCGGTGTCGGGCGCACTCACCGCGTTGCTGAGGGCGGGCGATCATGTGGTCGCGGCACAAGCGCTTTTCGGTTCCTGTCTCTACGTGCTGGAGGAGGTGCTGACGCGCTTCGGTGTCGAGGTCACCTTCGTCGATGGCACGGACCTCGACCAATGGCGCGCGGCGGTGCGCCCCGGCACCAAGGCGGTGTTCTTCGAGACCGTGGCCAACCCGACGCTCGAGGTGGTCGATATCGCGGCGGTGGCCGGGATCGCCCATGACGTGGGCGCGACGGTGGTGGTGGACAACGTCTTTGCCACGCCGGTCTATTCCGACGCCATCGCGCAGGGTGCCGACGTGGTGGTCTATTCGGCGACCAAGCATATCGACGGGCAGGGCCGGTGCCTTGGCGGCGTCGTGCTGGGGCGGCGCGACTTCATCCGCAAGGTTCTGGAGCCTTATCTCAAGCATACCGGGGGCGCGCTGTCGCCGTTCAACGCCTGGGTCATGCTCAAGGGGCTGGAGACCATTGACCTGCGCGTGCGCGCGCAGGCCGCGAGCGCGCAGGTCATCGCCGAGGCGCTTGCAGGCGACGCGCGGGTACGGGTGATCTATCCGGGCCTGCCGGAGCATCCACAGCACGCGCTGGCCATGCGGCAGATGGGGCAGGGCGGCACCGTGCTGGCGCTCGATATCACGGGCGGGCAGGAGGCGGCTTTCCGCTTTCTCAACGCGCTCGAAATCGTGCTCATTTCCAACAACCTCGGCGACGCCAAATCCATCGTCACCCACCCGGCGACCACAACCCACCAGCGCCTTTCCGAGGAGCGGCGCGCCGTGCTGGGTATCACGCCGGGGCTGGTGCGGTTCAGCGTGGGGCTGGAGGATGCGGGCGACCTCGTGGCCGATCTGCGCGCGGCGCTCGACGCGGTTTGATCCGTCCTGCCGGTTTTCGCGTATGAAGTTACGCGATTGGAAATCCGGAGGGAAACCTTATATGGTCAATTCCGGCACAGCGGACAGGGAATCCTATCTATGAACGTGCATCCGTCTGACATGGCGCCGACCCCGGACCGGGACGAAGCGAAGGCCGCTCTCGCGCGGCTGCGCCAATGGGCGCAGTCGGCCACCCCCGAAGAGGTGGCCGACCTCGACCCGGCGATCGCCCGGCTTCTGCCCGGCGACGCGGTGATGAATTACCCGACGCTGTCGCGCGACTATCCAGAGGGTTTCGCCGCCGATGCCGCTTACCGCGCCTCGCTGCCCGATCTTCAGAACGGGCCGTCCTCGCTTATCCGGGGAACGCGGCAACAATTGCAGCATGTGGGGATTTCCAATTTCCGCCTGCCGATCCGCTACCACACCCGTGACAACGGCGATCTCACGCTCGAGACCTCGGTCACTGGCACGGTGAGCCTCGAGGCGGGCAAGAAGGGGATCAACATGTCGCGCATCATGCGCAGCTTCTACCGCCATGCGGAAAAGACCTTCAGCTTTGAGGTGATGACAGCGGCGCTCGACGACTACCTCGCCGATCTCGACAGCATTGATGCGCGCCTCCAGATGCGGCTCTCCTACCCGATGAAGGTCGAGGCGCTGCGCTCGGGGTTGGTGGGCTACCAGTATTACGACATCGCGCTGGAAGTGGTGGAGACGGACGGCGTGCGGCGCAAGTTCATGCACGTGGATTATGTCTATTCCTCGACCTGTCCCTGCTCGCTCGAGCTCAGCGAACACGCGCGGCGCACGCGCGGGCAGCTCGCCACACCGCATTCACAGCGCTCGGTGGCGCGCATCTCGGTCGAGGTGGTCGAAGGCGACTGCCTGTGGTTCGAGGACCTGATCGAGCTTGCCCGCCGCGCCGTACCCACCGAGACGCAGGTGATGGTCAAGCGCGAGGACGAGCAGGCCTTTGCCGAGCTGAACGCGGCCAACCCGGTTTTCGTCGAGGACGCCGCGCGGCTGTTCTGCGAGCAATTGCTGGCCGAACCCCGGGTCGGCGATTTCCGCGTGGTGGCAAGCCATCAGGAAAGCCTGCACAGCCATGACGCGGTCAGCGTGCTGACCGAAGGCGATACCTTCGCCGCGACAAGCCTCGACCCGCGCCTGTTCCAGACCCTCGTGCACGGCGGCTGAGCGGACCTGTCCATTTTCTAGGCAATCTGTGCGCGGTGCAGCGAGATTTCGCCGCATCCGCACGATGTGATTTGACCTTGCACCGCTGATGCTGCATTGCAGAAACATATGCGCGTTACGCGCCTGTCACCTGTGCGCTGTATCAGCGGCACGACCTGACGAGAAGGAACGATCACAATGTTTGTACCTGATCTCCCGCTCAAGCTCTCCGCGGCGGGCATCCGCCTGACCGGATACATGGTCGAGAGCCAATTGCGCGTCGCTCGGATCATGACCGAGGCGGGGCTCAACGCCACGCCCTTCGCCAAGCGGTCGGTGGCAGAGGCGGCTCCCGCGGCAAAGCCCGCGCCCGCGAAGAAACCGGCAGCGGCAAAAGCCGCCCCCACGGCCACGAAAAACGAACCCAAGGCCAAGGCGACTCCAGCCGCAAAACCGACCGCAACCCAGGCCCCCACGCCCAAGTCGACCGAGCCCAATGCAAAGCCGGTCGAGCCTGCGTCGGCCAAGCCCGC
>NZ_PDNI01000018.1 GCF_002925845.1 Roseovarius nitratireducens
GATGGCGAAGGAAAAGTTTGACCGTTCGAAACCGCACGTGAACATCGGCACGATTGGTCACGTTGACCACGGCAAGACGACGCTGACGGCGGCGATCACGAAGTATTTTGGCGATTTCCGGGCCTATGACCAGATCGACGGCGCGCCGGAGGAGAAGGCGCGCGGGATCACGATCTCGACGGCGCACGTGGAATACGAGACCGACGCGCGCCACTACGCCCACGTCGACTGCCCCGGCCACGCCGACTACGTCAAGAACATGATCACGGGTGCCGCGCAGATGGACGGCGCGATCCTGGTGGTGAACGCCGCCGACGGGCCGATGCCGCAGACGCGCGAGCACATCCTGCTGGCGCGCCAGGTGGGGGTGCCGGCGCTGGTGGTGTTCCTCAACAAGGTCGACCAGGTCGATGACGAGGAGCTTCTGGAGCTGGTCGAGATGGAAGTGCGCGAGCTTCTGAGCTCTTACGATTTCCCCGGCGACGACATCCCGATCATCGCGGGCAGCGCGCTGGCGGCGATGGAAGGGCGCGACCCGGAGATCGGCGAGAACAAGATCCGTGAGCTGATGGCGGCGGTGGACGAGTTCATCCCGACGCCCGAGCGCGCGGTGGATCAGCCGTTCCTGATGCCGATCGAGGACGTGTTCTCGATTTCCGGCCGCGGCACGGTGGTGACGGGGCGCGTGGAGCGCGGCGTGATCAACGTCGGCGACGAGATCGAGATCGTCGGCATCCACGACACCAAGAAGACCACCTGCACCGGTGTCGAGATGTTCCGCAAGCTGCTCGACCGCGGCGAGGCGGGCGACAACATCGGTGCGCTTCTGCGCGGGATCGACCGCGAGGGCGTCGAGCGCGGGCAGGTTCTGTGCAAGCCGAAATCGGTGACGCCGCACACCAAGTTCGAGGCCGAGGCCTATATCCTGACCAAGGAAGAGGGCGGGCGGCACACGCCGTTCTTTGCCAACTACCGGCCGCAGTTCTACTTCCGCACGACGGACGTGACCGGCACGGTGGAGCTTCCCGAGGGCACGGAAATGGTGATGCCCGGTGACAACCTGAAATTCGCTGTCGAGCTGATCGCCCCCATCGCCATGGAAGACGGCCTGCGCTTCGCCATCCGTGAAGGCGGCCGCACCGTCGGCGCCGGCGTCGTCAGCAAGATCATCGAGTAATCCGCCAAGCCTGGCGAAAGGATTGAAAAGGGCGCCCCCGGGGCGCCCTTTTTGCGTGGCTGGGGCAACATGCCGCGCCTGCGGGCCTGCGCGGCATGCGCGGGCCGCCCGCCGCTATTGGGGCTGTTCTGGCCCGCGTCGGGCCGGGATTGGCCAATGTTTTCAACGCCTGTGTGGGCTTTCTGCGCGTGCGAAGCCGCTGTTGCATACAGCGGTATCCAGTTAACTATTTGAAATATTGACTTTTTTTCGGGATCGGGCAGGCTTTGCCCCCGGGAGGATCGTCACAGATGAGCGCAGGCGAACATGCCGTCTTTCAAGGGCGCACCGAGAAGAAGTCGGGCAGCATCACGCCGGTGCAGGCCGCGCAGTTGCACGCGACGCTGGGTGATGCCGACCGCCCCGCGCCGGGGCCGGGAGAGGACATGCCGCCGCTGTGGCACTGGTGCGCGTTCAACCCCACCACGCCGCTGGCCGGTCTCGCGCGCGATGGCCACCCCGTGCCCGGCGGGTTCCTGCCGCCGGTGCGGCTGGCGCGACGGATGTGGGCGAGTGGCTCTCTGAGGTTCCTAGCCCCGCTCAGGGTGGGCGAGGCGCTGCGGCAGCAGTCGCGGCTCGCGCGGGTCGAGGAGAAGGAGGGCCGCACCGGTCCGATGGTGCTGATCACGGTGGAGCACGAGGTGTCGGGCGCGCGGGGGGTGGCGATCGAGGAGGTGCAGAACATCGTCTATCTCGACATCCCCGAGAGCTTTGCGCCGCCACCCAAGAAGCCGATGCCCGGCAACCCGTCGCTGAGCGAGACGCGCATGTTGAGCGAGGCGCTGCTGTTTCGCTACTCGGCGCTCACGTTCAATGCACATCGCATCCACTACGACCTGCCCTATGCAAGGGAGGTGGAGCATTATCCCGGCCTCGTCGTGCACGGGCCGTTGCAGGCCACATGGCTGATGGAAATGGCCTGCCGGGCGCGGGGGCGGTGCCCGTCGGCGTTCGAGTTCCGGGCGGTGCATCCGATGCTGCTCACCGGTGGGCGAGCGGCGCAGGTCATGGCCGAGGAGGCGGAGGCCGGTGCGCTGCGGCTGATCACGGGGCAGGACGGCCATCAATGCACGCAGGCCACGGCGCGCTGGGAGGAGACGGCATGAGCGGGGTACTGAACGGTATGCGCGTGGTCGAGGGATCGGCCTTTGTCGCGGTGCCGTTGGCGGGCATGACGCTGGCGCAGATGGGGGCCGAGGTGATCCGCTTCGACCGGATCGGCGGCGGTCTCGATGCCGGGCGGTGGCCGCTGGCGCCAAGCGGGCAGAGCCTGTTCTGGGCCGGGCTCAACAAGGGCAAGAAATCCATCGCCGTGGACATGCAGCGACCCGAGGGGCGCGAGCTTGTGACAAGGATCATCACGGCGCCGGGCGGGGATGCGGGGATGTTCCTGACCAACCTGCGGGTGCGCGGATGGATGGATTACGAGACGCTGTCGCAGTACCGTGCCGACCTCGTCATGGTGACGCTGATGGGCGACCGGCACGGGCGGCCGCAGGTGGATTACACGGTCAATCCGTCGCTCGGCGTGCCGGACATGACCGGGCCGGCCGGCTGGACCGACCCGGTGGCCCACGCGATGCCCGCGTGGGATGTGGCGGCGGGGCATCTGGTGGTGTCGTCGCTTCTGGCGGCAGAGCGCGAGCGGCTGCGGCGCGGGCGCGGGCAAGAGGTGGAACTGTCGCTCAAGGACGTGGCGGCGGCCACCATCGGGCATCTCGGGCTGATCGGCGACGCGGCGGTGAACGGGTGTGACCGGCCCAAGGCGGGTAACGCGCTCTACGGGGCCTACGGGCAGGATTTTGTCTGCGGCTGCGGGCGGCGGGTGATGGTGATCGGGCTGACGTTGCGGCAGTGGCGCGGGCTGGTCAAGGCCACCGGCAGCGAGGCCGCGATGGCGGCACTGGCCGAGCGGACGGGGCGCGACCTGTCTGACGAGGGCGCACGGTGGCAATTGCGCGCCGAGATCACGGCGATCCTTCGCCCGTGGTTCGCCGCGCGAAGGGTGAGCGATTTTGCCGCCGATTTCGATGCGGCGGGGCTGACATGGTCGGTGTTTCGCACGGTGCGCGAGGCGCTCGACGAGGATGCGGACCTCGGGCCGGGGAACCCGATGTTCTCGGTGCTCGATCAGCCGGGTTTGGGGCGGTTCCCGGTGCCGGGGCACCCGGCGGCGTTTTCCGCGCACGCGCGCGCCGCGCCTGCCCCTGCGCCCGCGCTCGGGGCCGATACCGAGGCGGTACTGGGCGACGTGGTGGGGATGTGCGAGACCGAGATCGCGCAACTCTTCGACAATGGCGTGGTGCAGAGCCCGCGTTATTCGGCGGTGGCGGCGGGGTGAGGGCAGGGGTTGGCGTAGAGCACTCGTCGGGTAAGCCGAGTATCGACGGGCCGCGGCGCGGCGATCCAACTCTGGTTCTGCCGCGCTTTATGGCAGCCAAATCCGAAAAAGGCCCGAGCGGGACGCAGGTTCCAGCCAAATCGCCGGGCCGTGGGTGCGGCCCGTCGATGCGCGGCGGCGCGTAAACGCGCCTTTACTCCGCGCATTGGCACCAAGACCTGAACGACCGCTCCAGGCCAGCACCAGACCCATGCACCCCCCGTCACACCGCTCGGGCGCGCATGCCGTCATCGGCGGCGCTGGTGGGGACAAGCGCGCGCACGAGGTCCTGCATGTCGAGGACGCCGACCTGCCGACCCTCGCGCATGACCCGGTAGCTGAGCGCGGTATCCCCGCCCGAGACCGCGATCACCGATTCCAGGGTGTCGTCGGGGTCCACCTCTCCGGCGAACGGCCCCTCGTCCGTCGCGTTCTCTGTCATGACCGAGCGCACGCGCAGCACCCGCGCGCGGTTGATGTCGCTGATGAAGTCGACGATGTAGGGGTCGTTGGGGTGTAGCAGAATCTCCTGCGGTTCGCCCTGCTGGACCACGCGGCCATCCTTGAGGATGACGAGGTGATCGGCGAGTTTCAGCGCCTCGTCGAGATCGTGGCTGATGAACACCACGGTTTTCTGCAACTCCGCCTGCAACTCGAGCAGGAGATCCTGCATGTCGGTGCGGATAAGCGGGTCGAGCGCCGAGAACGCCTCGTCCATCAGCATGATGGGCGAGTCGGAGGCCAGCGCACGGGCGATACCCACGCGCTGTTGCATCCCCCCCGAGAGCTGGTGCGGATACTGCCCGCCCTGGCCGCCGAGGCCCACGCGATCGAGCCACTTGAGCGCGTCGTCCTGGTAGTCGGCCCGGCTCTCGCCGCGCACGGCGCGGGCCATGCCGGTGTTTTCCAACACGGTGCGGTGCGGCAGGAGTGCGAAATGCTGGAACACCATCGACATCTGCTGACGCCGTAGCCGCCGCATGTTGCGCTCGTCATAGGCGAGCACGTCCTCGCCATCCAGGAGGATCTGGCCCGCGGTCGGCTCGATCAGCCTGTTGAGGTGGCGGATGAGCGTCGATTTGCCCGAGCCCGACAGCCCCATGATGACGGTGATCTCGCCGTCCTGCATGTCGACATTGATGTCCTGAAGGCCCAGAACGTGGCCGTGCTTTTCCCACAGTTCCGGCTTGCCCACGCCTGCGTGGACATGCTCGAGCGCGCGCGCCGGATCGGGGCCGAAGATCTTGTAGAGATTGCGGATCGAGAGCTTGACGTGTTTGTCCATCGGTGCGGCCCCGTTCATGAGTTTCTCTGCACGGCACTTGCGGCATTGACGCGGGCCAGCGCCGCCTTGGTCACCCGGTCGAGGATCACCGCCAGAAGCACGATGCCCAGACCGGCGATGAGGCCCACCCCCAGCTCAAGGTTGCGGATGCCGCGCAGGACCAGCACGCCGAGCCCCGGGGCCGAGACCAGAGAGGCGATGACCACCATGGCGAGGCTCATCATGATGGTCTGGTTTACCCCCGCCATGATGTTGGGCAGCGCGAGCGGGATCTGCACCCCGTAAAGCTTTTGCCGTTTGGTCATGCCAAAGGCGTCGGCGGCCTCGATCACCTCCTTGTCCACCAGCCGGATGCCGAGATCGGTCAGGCGGATGACCGGCACGATGGCGTAGAGGATGATCGCGATGCCGTAGAGCTTGGGTTCGGTGACCGAGAACAGGAAGATCAGGGGAATGAGATAGACGAAGGGCGGCAGCGTCTGGAGCATGTCCAGAACCGGGATCGTCAGGCGCTGCATCGTGTCGCTGCGTGACATGGCGATGCCTATGGGCACGCCGAATAGCACGCAAAGGAAGGCGCAGACGAAGATGATCGCCAGCGTTTGCATGGCGAAATTGTAGTGGTCGATGAACGCGAGGAAGAGGATCGAGAAGGCCACGAAACCGACGAGCTTCAACGATTTCGAGGCGAAATAGACGACCGCGAGCAAGAGCGGGATCATGATGAACCACGGCGTGTTCTGGAACGTGTAGAGTGCGCCCTCCAGAAACCAGCTCAGTGGTTGGGTGATCGGGTCGAGCACGATCTTGAGCGAATCCTTGATGTCGAGAAAGCCGGTCTCGACGCCCTTGGTCACGTCGCGGGTGCGGGCGATGGCCGGGCAGGCCTTGTTGAGCGCGTCGAGAGAGGGGAAGGGCAGTTTCCAGATGGAGGTGCCCGCGCCCCCGCCCCCGGCCCCCTGCGCCAGCAGTTCGGCCATGCTCATCGGGGCGTCGGAGGCGTCCTTGTCGCACCATTCCCGCAGGCCGAGCCCGTCGAAGATGAAATCATATGTCGCCATTGTCCGGCTCTCCCTGCGCAGGCCCTTGGCGGGCCTTGTCTTGTTCGTTGGGCGGGCGGGGCCGCGCGCGTGGCACGGCCCCGCCCGGGGGTATCGATCACTTGATGATGCCGCTCAGCTTCTCGCCGGCCTCGTCGTTCACCCAGCCCATCCAGGTGTCCTTGTTCTGGGTCAGGTAGTAGACGGCGGCCTCTTCGGCGGAGGCGCTGTTATCCGCCTGCCATGCCAGCAGGTTGCTCAGCTCCTGGGTGCCGAAGGAAATGTTGCTGACCAGGTCGAAGATCTCGGGGTTGCGCTCGGCGAAATCCGAGGTGACGACGGTCAGAACCGGTGCCGCCGGGTAGGCCGACTTGCCCGGATTGTCGCAATCCTGCGTCTGGTTGCAATCGTGGACTTCGGGGATATGCGGCCCCATGTCCACGGCCACCATGTTGTAGCGGCCCAGCACGGCGGTCGGGCCCCAGTAATAGCCGAACCACGGTTCCTTGTTCTCGTAGGCCGAGGCCATCGCGGCGGGCAGCGTGTCGCCAGAGCCGTGGTTGAACACCTCGATGCCGTGGCCCTCGAAGTCGAACGCCTTGACGAGGTTGTCATTGGCGATCCGGCAGCCCCAGCCGTCGGGGCAGTTGTGGAAACGCCCGCCGACCAGTTCGGGGTTGGCCAGAATGCCTTCGATGGTGGCGAATTCCGGGTGCTCCTCCACGAGGTAGTCGGGCACCCACCAGTTCTCGCTGCCGCCTTCGGAGAAGACATCGGCGGCCTTGAGCACCTTGCCCTCTTCGTTGAGCTTGAAATAGGCCGGGGCCGAGTTGACCCACAGTTCGGGCACGACGTCGGGCTCGTTGTTCTCGGCCAGCGAGGTGATGGCGGTGGTGGTGGCCGAGGGCACGAGCGTCACGTCGCAGCCATAGCCCTGTACCATCAGGAACTCGGTGATCTTGGTGATGATCGAGCCGGAGGCCCAGTTCATTTCCGCCACGGAGACCTCGCCGCATTCGGCATGGGCCGCGACCGGCGCGGTCAGCGCGCCGAAGGCCAGTGCAAGTGTCAGTTTTTTCATGGTCTTACTCCCTGTTGAGTGGGTTGGTTGATGGTCGATCGTCGGAATGCGGGTCAATCATTGTCGTCCCCCGCGGCACCTGCCCCGGCACGCGATTGCGGCGAGGGCGGAACGGTGATGCGCAGCGCCAGGGCGTCTAGCGCCTGCCAGTCCCCGAGGGCGACGGCCGTGACGGTCGCGGCCTCGTGGCGCGTGGCGCCCGGTGTGGCCGGATCATGTTTGGGCGCGATGGTGATGACTGTCGCCTCGCGATGGTCTCGCTCCGGCATGGCGAAAGCCGACATGCGGCCCGCTGCGTCGAGCAGTACCTCGAAATCAGCCCAACCGATCGAGAGCCCGAGGTCAAGCCGCCCGGCCGCCCGCGCCACGAAGGGCAGGGTGACGAGCGGGTGCGCCACACGCTCCACGATCAGGGCCCCGTCCCCCGGTCCCTCGGGCAGCCCGGCGAAATCGGCGAGGGCTGCGCCGGTGCGCAGGGGGCAGTGGGCGTGCGCCCGCGCCGCCCAGCGATCGGGGGACGGGGCCGGGCGGGCCAGCGTGGCCGCGTCTTCGAGCCATCCGAGGATGATCTTCGGCCCGGCAAACCCTGCGCGCGACAGCCACGCGGCGGCCCATCCGGCCTCCTCTGCCTCGCCCCAGCCGAGCCCCGCGCCGCGCGCCGCCTTGAAGCACAGCGCGTTGATCTCCGACAGCGACAGCCGCACCGTCGCGGCCTGATGCCCGTCAGGGGCGGAGGCGCTGCGCGTGGGATCGTTGGGCGGCAGCATCACGGTGCGTCCTCCCGGTGCAGATCGTCGGGGTAGGGCGCGTCCTGGAACAGGCTGATGCGCACCCAGCGGTCCGAGCGCGGATCGAACCGCGTCGCGCCGAAGAACGCCAGCTTGCAGCGAAGCAGGTCGATGGGCAGCATGTCCGCGGCGATCAGGTTGTCGCGGATCTCGGCGAAGGGGTGGCGCGCGGCGATCTGTGCGCGGCGCGTGATGAGGCGGTGTTCGGGGTGGGCGAGCAGCAGGCGTGCGACGGGCGTGTCATCGGCCTCGTTGCGCAGGGCGTGCCAGAGCGCGGCGGCCTGCCGCCCGGTGTCGAGCGGCAACTCGCGGTTTGCGCCGTCCTCTTTGAGTCGCTCGCCAAGGCGCGGCTCCAGTTTCTCCTCGGAGATGTACCAGAAGCGGGCGCAGTGCGCGGGATCGCTGTAATCGGTGTGGATGGCCCAGTCGTAATGCTCTTGCAGGATGGCGCGCAGATCGGAGACGGGCATGGTGCCGTCGATGCCGAAATGCGCCTCCTCATCGGCCTGCATACACGCGCCCAGCCCGTCGATCAGGTCGCCATGCGGTTCCAGCATCGCCGCGAGCAGGGCCTCCTGTGCCTCCATCGGCAGGTGCGCCTGCGCCCAGCGCCAGAGCGTGTCCCAGGGGTGGGGGGCGGCAGTGTCCCATTCGGTCGCGACGAATTTCTCCAGCCGCGCCAAGCCGCCCTGCAGATCGCCGAGCTTGGTTTGCTGAATGGGGTGCGCGCTCTGCCAGTCGGTGGCGTTTTGCACCGCCGCCGCGAGCGCCGTGTGAAAGCCGGCAAGTGTCGCCGCGTCCGCAGTCTCTTGCGCGCGCACGCGGGCCAGTGCCTCTTCGCGGGCCATCATCCAGTTGTTGAGCAGCACCGGGTGCCGCACGAGGAAGGGGGCCATGCCGAGGCCGGTGGAATTGCCCACCCCCAGCCCCCGGCGCAGGTCGGGGCGCAGGCGCACCGCGCGGTCGCCGCCGCGGGCGCGGGCCAGGTGCTCGACCAAGTCGGTGGTAAAGGCGCGGGTCAGCCAGACCGACAGCATCTCGGCCTGGAACGGGGCCGAGAGCGCGGGGCGCCCGGCGATCATCGCGCGGTCGGCAGCGCCGAACTTGCCCGAGCCGTAGACGGCGGTGGTGCGCATGAGATAGCCGGTCTCGCGCAGCATCGTCTCGTCCGGCTGCCGCCCCGTCGCCAGCCGCTCGACCACATGGTTGAAGAGCCGAACCGACCGGTTCGCGCGGCTGAGCGACAGCTCTCGGGGCGTGACGCGCCCGGCCTCCTGCAGCGGCACGTTGGCCGCGAGCCGGTCGAGATCAGCCGCGTCCGGTGTGCCGTCGAAGAGCGCGAAGGTCGCGTCCCACGCGGTGGCGATCACACGGTCGGAGCGTTGGTCGGCGGGCAGGTCGTGGCCAAAGGCCACGAGGCTGAGGCTGCCGCCCGGAGTGCGCATCCGGTAAACCGCGCGGCCCACGCCGCGCGCGTCCATGTCCCACACGGGGCGGTCGAAGGCCCAGCCCTCGGCCTCGACCCGGCGCAGCAATTGGCGCAGGAACGACAGCCGCGTCGGGTGGCTGCATCCCATCCGGTCGAGGCGCATGACCTGCGCCGGGGAGCGTCGGAACGCCGCCGCCTGCGGCATGGGGTTGCGGCTCTCGCAGGTCACTGCGCGGCCTCCTTGCAGCGGGGGGCAAGGCTGCCGAAGCTCTCGGCGAAGAAGCGTGCCCAGTTGCCGCCCATGATGCCCGTCACCTCCGTCTCGCTCATGCCGGTGGCGCGCAGCCCTTGGGCGATATTATCGAAATCGCGATTGTCGCGGAACCAGTCGGGCATGGGCGGAAAGCCGGGATTGTCGGCGCTGCCCTCGCCGAAGTCGCGGCGTTTCGTCCAGCGGCCCGCGCGCATCCAGTCTACCACGCTGTCGGGTTGATCCTGGCACAGGTCCGACCCGATGCCGACGCGGTCGGTGCCCATCCGCTCGGCGGTGCGCGCGATCATCTCGCAAAACTCCGTGAGCGTGCAGTCGCCGCCGCCCTTGAGGTGGTGGGGGTAGATCGAAAAGCCCAGCATCCCGCCGCTTTGCGCCAGCGCGTCGAGCACGCGGTCGGACTTGTTGCGCAGGGCGGGATGCCAGCTTGCGGGGTTGGCATGGGTGATGGCGATGGGGCGGGTGGAGTGCTCGATGGCCTCGAGCGTGGAGCGCTCGCCGGAATGGCTCATGTCCACGACAAGCCCGACGCGGTTCATCTCGGCCACCACCTCGCGGCCCATGCGGGTGAGGCCGGTATCCTCGGCCTCGTAGCATCCCGTCGCCAGCAGCGACTGGTTGTTGTAGGTCAGTTGCATGAAGCGCAGGCCCAGCCGGTGCAGCACCTCGATCAGGCCGATATCGTCCTCCATGCAGGAGGGATTCTGCGAGCCGAAGAAGATCGCGGTGCGATTGGTCGCTTGGGCCAGCGCGATGTCATCGGCGGTGAAGCCCTGGAAGATCAGGTCGGGGTAGCGCTCGAACCAGCGGTTCCACGCCTCGATGTTGAGCACCGTTTCGCGGAAATTCTCGTGGTACGTGATGGTGACATGCACCGCATCGACATTGCCCGCGCGCATCTGGCGAAAAATTGTCTCTGACCAGTTGGCATATTGCAGGGCGTCGATGCGGGGCGGTGTCATGCGGGCACCCCCGAATGGATGTAGGACGTCTTGACCGTGGTGTAGAATTCCTGCGCCGAGCGGCCCTGTTCGCGGGGGCCATAGCTCGATGCGCCGCGCCCGCCGAAGGGGACGTGGTAATCGGTGCCGGCGGTGGGCAGGTTTACCATCACGCAGCCCGCGCGCGCGTTGCGGCGGAAATGCGTGGCGCGGGCGAGCGAGCGGGTCATGATCCCGGCGGTCAGGCCGAATTCGGTGTCGTTGGCCATGTGCAACGCCTCGTCGTAGCTGCCCGCCTTGAGGATGCAGGTGACGGGCGCGAACATTTCCTCGCGGTTGATACGCATGGCGTTGTCGGTGCCCGCGAAAACGGCGGGGGCCATGTAATAGCCGTCGGTCGGGCGCTCCAGCCGCGTGCCGCCGCAGAGAAGCTCTGCGCCCTCGGATTGGCCCAGCTTGATGTAATCGAGATTGCCGCTGAGTTGCCCTTCGCTGACGACGGGGCCGATCTGCGTGCCGTCTTCCAGCGCGTGGCCCACCTTTAGCGCCTGCGTGGCCGCAACGAGTTTCTCGACGAAGGCGTCATGGATGCCGTCCTGCACGATCAGCCGCGATGCGGCGGTGCATTTCTGCCCGGTGCCGCCAAAGGCCGCGTTCGCGGCATGGGCCACCGCCAGATCGAGATCGCAGTCGTCGCAGATCACCATCGGGTTCTTGGAGCCCATTTCCATCTGGATTTTTGTCATGTTGGCCATCGCCGCCGCCGCGATGCCCCGGCCCACGGGGACCGATCCGGTAAAGCTGATGGCGTCCACGCCTCGGCTCTCGACAAGGCGCTGCCCCACCTCGCGCCCCGGCCCCATGACGAGGTTGAACAGCCCCCCTGGCAGGTCCTGCCGCGCGATGATCTCTGTCAGTGCCACGGCGCTGGCGGGTGTCTGGTTGGCGGGTTTCCAGATCACGGCGTTGCCGAAGGCCAGCGCCGGCGCGATCTTCCACGCGGGGGTGGCGATGGGGAAATTCCACGGGCTGATGATCGCCACCACGCCCACCGGCTCGCGGCGCACGTCGATCTCGATATCCGGGCGCACGCTATCGGCGGTGTCGCCCAGTTGGCGCAGCGCCTCGGCGGCGAAATAGGTAAAGAACTGCCCGGCGCGATAGGTCTCGCCCTTGCCCTCGGCCAGCGGCTTGCCCTCTTCGCGGGCGATCATGGCCCCGATTTCCCCGGCGCGGGCCATCAGCTCGGTGCCGATGGCCATCAGCACGTCATGGCGTTTCTGCGGGCCGGTGGCGCCCCATTGGGCCTGTGCCTTGCGGGCAGCAGAGAGGGCGGCGTCGAGCTGCGCCGCGTCGGCCTGCGCGTAGTGGCCGATCATGTCCGAAAGGTCGGACGGGTTGCGATTCTCGACGGTGCCTGCGCCGTCCTGCCAGTCGCCTGCGATGAAATTGCGGGTCTCGTTGGTCATGCTCGTCCTTTTGGTTGTCGCGGGGCCTCAGGCCGCCGCGATCCGGTCCAGTAGCTCTTGTGGTACGGCGACGCCCTCGGTCTCGATGCGGGCGCGGTTGGCGGCGCGGCGGGCGCCGGGCAGGCGGGCGCCCTCTTGTTCGGCGATGCTCTGGGCCAGCCGCGCCATGGCGGGGCCGAAGGCGTCGCCGGAGAATGCCGCCGGGTCGATCGCGATGAAGAATTGCCCGGTGCCGGGTGGCCCGCCCTTGGGGCCGGAAAACGGGCTGGCGTCGAGCCCGAGATTGCCCCCGGAGAGGGCGGCGGCGAATATCTCGACCATCAGCCCCGCGCCGAAGCCTTTTTGCCCGCCCGCGGGGCGCATCGAGCCTGCGAGCGCGGCCTCGGCGTCCTCGGTCGGGTTGCCGCTCGAGTCGAGCGCCCAGCCCGGCTCGATCTTCTCGCCCTGGCGCGCGCGCAGCACGATCTCGGATTTCGCGATGGCGCTGGCGGACTGGTCGATGACCAGCCGTGCGCCGCCCGCATCATCGGGCACGGCGAGCGCGAAGGGGTTGGTGCCGATCACCGGGCGGTGGCCGCCGGTGGGGGCCATCGAGGCGGGGGCGTTGGTGAAGCAGAGGCCCACCAGCCCGTCCCCGGCCAGCCGCTCGGCATGGTGGCCCAGCACGCCGCAATTGTAGGAGCGGTGCACGGACATCGCCGCGATGCCCTGATCGCGGGCGGCAGAGGTGAGGGCGGGCCAGCCCGCGTCGATGGCGGCATGGGCAAAGCCGTGCGCGGCATCGACCCGCACCGCGCCGGGGCGGGGCTGTGTGAGCTGTGGCTCGGCGTCGCCCAGAACCTTGCCGCAGCGCAGATGCTCGGCATAGACGGGTACGTACATGAGGCCGTGACTGCGGATGCCGTCGCGTTCGGCGAGTCGGGTGGAGCGCGCGACCGGGGCCGCCTGCGCGGGTGAGGCTCCGGCGCGCAGGAGTGCGTCGCGCGCCAGGGTTTCGATGGTGTCGAGATCCAGATGCTGTGCCGTCACGCGGGCCCCCCTTTGCAACGACCCGAGAGTGTGGAGGGGGAGAGATAAGGTCAATCGAATTTAACTTGAATGAACTTCAGTTAATCTGAAATATGGGTGCATGATCGGCATCACCTCCCTGCGCGTTTTCGTGCATGTCGCGGATTGCGGCAATATCCGCGACGCGGCGGCGCGGCTCTATCGCACGCCCTCGGCGGTTTCGATGACGCTCAAGAGCCTCGAGCAGGACCTGGGCGCGCCGCTGTTCGAGAGCGACCGCAAGAATCGGCTGACCGCGCTGGGCGCGGAGGTGCGGGGGATCGCGGCGGAGATGCTGCGCGAGCACGACCGCGCGCTGGAGCGGGTCGAGGCGGTGGCAACGGGACGGCAGGGGCGGCTGCAACTGGCGTCGGTGCCCTCGGTTGCCGCCGAACTGCTGCCGGGGCTCCTGGCGGAGTTTCTCGATGCGCGGCCCGGGGTGACGATCGAACTGGTCGATACCGACAGCCGCAGCGTGCACGCGATGGTGGCGGATGGCACGGTCGAGCTGGGCATCGCGGGTGTGGCGGCCCCCGCTGCGGGGCTGAGCTTTGCGCCGCTGTTTCGCGATCCGTTCCGGCTGGTTTGCCGGCGGGGTCACAAGCTGGCGGCGCGGGCGCACCCGTTGGGCTGGACCGATCTCGCAGGGGAGCGGATCATCGGCAACAACGCCGCGGCGGCGATCGTGGCGGAGGAGTACCGGGCGCTGGTCGCCGCCTCGACGCTGCGGGCGCGCAACGTCATTTCGCTCCTGGCGCTGGTGCGGGCGGGGGCGGGGGTGACGCTCTTGCCGCAGCTGGCCACGGTGTCGCTGACGCCGGACCTGGTGGCGCTGCCGCTGGCGGATCCGGCGGCCGAGCGCGAGGTGGGCGTGGTGCTGCGAGAGGGGCGCAGCCCGAGCCCGGTCTGCCGCGCCTTTCTCGGCGGTCTGACCGAGGCCTGCCGCGCCCCGATTTCCGCCGCGCGCCCGCTTGACGGAGCGGGCGAAAGACAATAACACCGCCGCCACGATAGGGGTATAGCTCAGCTGGTAGAGCGACGGTCTCCAAAACCGTAGGTCGCGGGTTCGAACCCTGCTGCCCCTGCCATTTCCTCCCGCTCTCGCATTTCGTCGCGCTACGGCTGCGCTGGCTTGTGCGCGCGGGGCCGATTGGCTAAACGGCCCGTATTCTCATCCCGGGGCCGCCCATGAAACAACTGTTGAAGCGCGCCATTCCGCATTCTTTGCGGCGGCGTGTCCACGAGGGCAAGCGGACCCACATGCGCGCGGCGATGAAGCGGATCGCGGGGCGCGGCGGGCTCGACATCGGGACGGTGATCGACGTGGGGGCCTCTGACGGGCGCTGGTCGGCGCAGGCGATGGAGTATCTGCCCCCCTGCGATTACGTGCTGGTCGAGGCCAACCCGCACCATCGCCCGGCGCTGGAGGCGTTCTGCGCCACCCATCCGCGCACCCGCTTTGTTATGGCGGCGGCAAGCGACCGGGCGGGCATGGTGCGCTTCAACGCCGACGACCCGTTCGGCGGCAAGGCCGAACCCGGCGAGGGGCAGGCGGCGCTCGAGGTCGAGGCGGTGCGGCTCGACGACGTGGTGAGCGCGGGTGACGGGCCGTTCGCGATAAAGCTCGACACGCATGGCTACGAGGTGCCGATCCTCGAGGGGGCCGAGCGGTGCCTGAAAGAGGCCGCGCTGGTCATCATCGAGACCTACGGCTTTCGCATCGCGCCAGAGGCGCTGCTGTTTCACGAGATGGTCGCACTGATGCGCGAGCGTGGCTTCGGCGTGGCCGATATGTCCGATCCGCTGTGGCGGCCCGGCGACCGGATGTTCTGGCAGGTGGACCTGTATTTCCAACCGCTGACGCGCCCGGAATTCGCGCGCGCGACCTATGCCTGAGACCGCCGTGGACCGGCCCACGATCGTGGAGAATACGTCTAAACTGTGGTGAAAATGCGAATCTCCACAGTTTTGACGCTTGTTTGCCACGTTTGTGCCACATTTGCGCCTCATCCACGCCACCAATCGGCATGGGCCTTGCGCTATATGCTGATCCGCGTGGGGGCGTGGAACGGGATGAAGAGTGCTGCCGTCATGACATATCGCATGGAATCGGGGACCGCCCCTGCCGACCATTTCGCTGCCGGTCTCGAGGAATACGAGGGCCGGACGCCCGAGGACGCGGCGACCACGGAGATCGCCGTGCGCAACGCCGTGCACACCATCGAAAAGCTGATGCGCGAGGAGCGCAAGCGCCGCGTGCGTGCGGGGCTGCCCGAACTCGTGCTGCCCGACGAGATCGCGGCGGAGCAGCAGGCGCACGCGCGGCGCAGGTCGGGAATTCGAAAGACGGCGCGCGTGGGCGACACGCTGGCGCGGTTGCGGGCATGGCGGCCCGGCCCCGTGCACGCGGCATGGGCCGCGGCCTTCGTGGCGGTGCTCATGTGGCCGAAGGGGGTGCTTGTCGCGCTGTTCGCGGCGTTCGTGATCTGCCTGGCCTGCGTGGCGCTGTTTGGCCCCGAGTTCCTCGAACGGTCGCGCGACCGCGCGGCGCGGCTGTTTGCGCGGCGCGACGATGGACGTGGCGCGCGCGGGGACACCGGTGATGAAGAGATGCCCGAGGCGCGCCCCGATCCGTTCGACCGGCTGCATGACCTGCGTGGCTGAGGCGGTGCTCTGCCCTTGAATTCGGCGCGTGGCCCGCGTATGTCGCGCCATGACGATTTCAGGAAAGACCGTGCAGATGGCTCAAACCAACCCGCTCCAGTTCATTCAGCAGGTCCGTTCGGAAGTGGCCAAGGTGGTCTGGCCCGCCCGGCGCGAGGTGCTTCTGACCACTGTGATGGTGTTCATCATGGCGACGCTGACGGCGATTTTCTTTGCGCTGGTCGATCTGGCGATCCGCGGCGGGTTGCAGGGCATTCTGGGGATATTCGGGTGAGCCGCCGTCGTGAGGGGCGTGCCGGCGGCGAGAAAGGCCTTGAAATCAGCACGAAACGGGGATAGTTCGCCCCACACTCCGGATGTTGGCGCGCGGCGATTCGTGTTGCGCGCCGCTTTTCATTGTGGGGATGGCGGCTGCAGCCGCTTGAAAGTTCAAGGAAACACGGCGCAAAGCCGGTGAATACAAGGGCATGGATCGGCGATGGCAAAGCGGTGGTACTCGGTGAGCGTTCTCTCGAATTTCGAGAAGAAGATCGCCGAGCAGATCAGGCAATCGGTCGCCGATACCGGTCTCGAGGACGAGATCGACGAGGTTCTGGTACCTACCGAGGAAGTGATCGAGATCCGCCGCGGCAAGAAGGTCACCGCCGAGCGGCGATTCATGCCCGGCTACGTGCTGGTGCACATGGAGATGTCGGACCGGGGCTATCACCTGATCAACTCGATCAACCGGGTTACGGGCTTTCTGGGACCGCAAGGGCGCCCGATGCCGATGCGCGATGCCGAGGTGAACGCGATCCTCAACCGCGTTCAGGAAGGCGAGGAGAGCCCGCGCACGCTGATCCATTTCGAGATCGGCGAGAGGGTCAAGGTCAACGACGGCCCGTTCGAGGATTTCGACGGGATGGTCGAGGCCGTGGACGACGACAACCAGCGCCTGAAGGTGTCGGTGTCGATCTTTGGCCGGGAGACGCCGGTCGAACTGGAATTCACACAGGTCACCAAGCAGACCTGACGATGTGAGCCGTGGGAGGCGAGGCGGCCGCGGCCGCCGGACCGGACCACACAACGCAAGAGCCGGAGGGGCGCGCCCCGACGGTGTTGGAAGCGAAGGAGAGGCCATATGGCCAAGAAACTGATCGGGAAGCTCAAGCTGCAGGTGAAAGCCGGGCAAGCCAATCCCAGCCCGCCCGTCGGCCCGGCACTGGGCCAGCGCGGCATCAATATCATGGAATTCTGCAAGGCGTTCAACGCGCGTACCGCGGACATGGAGCCCGGTGCGCCGTGCCCGACCGTGATTTCCTATTACCAGGACAAGTCGTTCGACATGGAGATCAAGACGCCGCCGGCGTCGCATTATCTCAAGCAGGCGGCGAAGCTGAAATCCGGCGGCAAGACCCCGGGCCGTGCCACCGCGGGCACCGTGAGCACCAAGCAGGTGCGCGAGATCGCCGAGGCCAAGATGCAGGACCTCAACGCAAATTCTGTCGAGGCGGCCATGCAGATCATTCTGGGCAGCGCGCGCTCCATGGGCATCGAGGTGAAGTGATGGCAAAGCTTGGAAAACGGACCCGCGCGCTGCGCGAAGCTGCCGCTGGCAAGGACAATCTCAGCGTCGAGGACGCGGTCGCGCTCATCAAGGGCAACGCCACCGCGAAATTCGACGAAACGGTTGAAATCTCGCTGAACCTGGGCGTCGATCCGCGCCACGCGGACCAGATGGTTCGCGGCGTCGTGGGCCTGCCCAACGGCACCGGCAAGACGGTGCGCGTGGCGGTCTTTGCCCGTGGGGCCAAGGCCGAGGAAGCACAGGCCGCGGGCGCCGACATCGTGGGCGCCGAGGACCTGATGGAAACCGTCCAAGGCGGCACGATCGAGTTTGATCGCTGCATCGCCACGCCCGACATGATGCCCGTCGTGGGCCGTCTGGGCAAGGTGCTGGGCCCGCGCAACCTGATGCCGAACCCCAAGGTCGGCACGGTGACGATGGACGTGGCGCAGGCCGTCAAGGACGCCAAGGGCGGACAGGTGCAGTTCAAGGCCGAGAAGGCCGGTGTGGTGCACGCGGGCGTCGGCAAGGCGTCGTTCGACGCCGAGAAGCTGGCCGAGAACGTGCGCGCCTTTGTCTCTGCCGTGCAGAAGGCCAAGCCGACGGGGGCCAAGGGCACCTACGTGAAGAAGATCTCGCTGTCGTCCACGATGGGCGCGGGCGTGACGATCGACATCAACAGCGCCGCTGTTGAGTAAGAATTCGCGCCCGGATCGGTGATCCGGGCCGAATGGCGGGGCCGTATCCCGGCCCTGTCCTGTCCGAGACGGAGGGTTCGCCCGGTGGTTTGTAAGCCAGGGGTGTATAAATCCTTCCCGAGATGGGGAACGAGATGAGATTTCCGGCGGCGGCATTCGCTCTCGGGTGATCTTGGCCTCGGGACCCTGACATTGGACCCGAACGCCGCCCCATGGAGGGTGGCAAAACTGAGCCGGGGGGAAACCCCCAGATTTGGAGTGAAACTGTGGATAGAGCCCAGAAAGAGAAAGTGGTCGATGAACTCGGCCAGATCTTCGAAAGCTCTGGCGTCGTGGTGGTTGCCCACTACACGGGTCTGACAGTTGCCGAGATGCAGGATCTTCGTGCCCGTGCCCGTGCGGCCGAGGCATCGGTCCGCGTCGCCAAGAACAGGCTCGCCAAGATCGCCCTTGAGGGCAAGCCGTGCGCAAGCATTGCTGACTTCCTCTCGGGCATGACCGTGCTGACCTTTTCCGAGGACCCCGTGGCAGCAGCCAAGGTGGCCGAGGATTTCGCCAAGGATAACAAGAAATTCGAGATCCTTGGCGGGGCAATGGGCAGCACGGCTCTGGACCGTGCCGGTGTCGAGGCCACGTCGAAACTGCCGTCGCGCGATGAGCTCATCGCGACGATTGCAGGCATGATCGGCGCACCTGCCTCGAACATCGCGGGGGCCATTGGCGCACCTGCCTCGAACATCGCGAGCATCCTCTCGACGATCGAGGAACGGGCCGAAGCGGCCTGAGGCAAACTGTCAAACGCGTGTGGGGCGGTGCCCCGACGTTGGAACACATCTAGATACGGAAAGAGCTGAACAATGGCTGATCTGAAAAAACTCGCGGAAGAGATCGTCGGTCTGACGCTTCTCGAAGCACAAGAACTGAAAACCATCCTCAAGGACGAGTACGGCATCGAGCCCGCCGCCGGCGGCGCGGTCATGATGGCCGGCCCCGCAGGCGACGCCGGTGGCGAAGCCGCCGAGGAGCAGACCGAATTCGACGTGATCCTGAAATCGGCCGGTGCGTCGAAGATCAACGTCATCAAGGAGGTCCGCGCGATCACGGGCCTTGGTCTCAAGGAAGCCAAGGACCTCGTCGAGGCCGGTGGCAAGGCCGTCAAGGAGCAGGTCTCCAAGGACGAAGCCGAAGAGATCAAGGGCAAGCTGGAAGCAGCCGGCGCCGAGGTCGAACTCAAGTGATCGCCGCACAACGTGTGGCATGACCATAGGCTGGGCCCGGAAAATCCGGGCCCGGCCGAACCTGTCTCAGAGAGGCCCTGGCCGTGCCGGGGGTTCTTTCAGGCGAGGTTCGTGCGATCGGGAGGCCTCTGGTGGGACAGGGGCCGGGAATGGATCGCCCCGCCCTCTCGGAAGACCGCGGCGCTGTAGCCCGACAGCGTAGGCGGCCGGTGAGAAACGAAAGGTGAGATCAATCATGGCTCAGACCTACCTCGGCCAGAAGCGTTTGCGCAGGTATTACGGCAAGATTCGTGAAGTCCTGGAGATGCCGAACCTCATCGAGGTTCAGAAATCCTCGTATGACCTGTTCCTTAATTCCGGCGACCAGCCGGAGCCGCAGGACGGCGAGGGGATCAAGGGCGTCTTTCAATCGGCCTTTCCGATCAAGGATTTCAACGAGACCAGCGTGCTCGAATTCGTCAGCTACGAGCTGGAGAAGCCGAAATACGACGTCGAGGAGTGCATGCAGCGCGACATGACCTATGCCGCGCCGCTCAAGGTCAAGCTGCGGCTGATCGTGTTCGATGTGGACGAGGATACCGGCGCGAAATCCGTCAAGGATATCAAGGAGCAGGACGTGTTCATGGGCGACATGCCGCTCATGACGCATAACGGCACCTTTATCGTCAACGGCACCGAGCGCGTGGTCGTCAGCCAGATGCACCGTAGCCCTGGCGTGTTCTTTGACCATGACAAGGGCAAGACGCACAGCTCGGGCAAGCTGTTGTTCACCTGCCGCATCATCCCCTATCGCGGCTCGTGGCTCGATTTCGAGTTCGACGCCAAGGACATCGTGTATGCCCGCATCGACCGGCGCCGCAAGCTGCCGGTGACGACGCTGCTCTATGCGCTCGGTCTCGATCAGGAAGGCATCATGAATGCCTATTACGACACCGTCGACTACAAGCTGAAGAAAAAGAAGGGCTGGGTCACCAAGTTCTTCCCCGAGCGGGTACGCGGCACGCGCCCGACCTATGACCTGGTGGACGCCAAGACCGGCGAGGTCATCTGCGAAGCGGGCAAGAAGGTCACGCCGCGCGCCGTCAAGCAGCTCATCGACGAGGGCAAGGTGGCCAACCTGCTGGTGCCCTTCGACCAGATCGTGGGCAAGTTCGTTGCGCGCGACATCATCGACGAGGAAACCGGCGCGATCCATGTCGAGGCGGGCGATGAGCTGACGCTGGAATACGACAAGGACGGCACCGCGACCGGCGGCACGCTTCAGGCGCTGCTCGACGCCGGGATCACCGATATCCCGGTGCTCGACATCGACGGGATCAACGTGGGCCCCTACATCCGCAACACGATGGCGGTGGACAAGAACATCAGCCGCGAGAGCGCGCTGATGGACATCTATCGCGTGATGCGCCCCGGCGAGCCGCCCACCGAGGAGGCCTCGACGGCACTTTTTGACACGCTGTTCTCGGATTCCGACCGCTACGATCTTTCGGCGGTGGGCCGCGTCAAGATGAACATGCGCCTCAACCTCGACAAGCCCGACACGCAGCGCACGCTGGACCGCGACGATATCGTGGCCTGTGTCAAGGCGCTGGTGGAGCTGCGCGACGGCAAGGGTGACGTCGATGATATCGACCACCTCGGCAACCGCCGGGTGCGTTCGGTGGGCGAGCTGATGGAGAACCAGTATCGCGTGGGTCTTCTGCGGATGGAGCGCGCGATCAAGGAGCGGATGAGCTCGGTCGAGATCGACACCGTGATGCCGCAGGATCTCATCAACGCCAAGCCCGCGGCGGCGGCTGTGCGTGAATTCTTCGGCTCTTCGCAGCTGTCGCAGTTCATGGACCAGACCAACCCGCTGTCGGAGGTCACCCACAAGCGGCGCCTCTCGGCGCTCGGGCCGGGGGGTCTGACGCGCGAGCGGGCGGGGTTCGAGGT
This sequence comes from Roseovarius nitratireducens, assembly GCF_002925845.1. GTDB lineage: Bacteria > Pseudomonadota > Alphaproteobacteria > Rhodobacterales > Rhodobacteraceae > Roseovarius > Roseovarius nitratireducens. Next base: position 21,029 of record NZ_PDNI01000018.1, read on the forward strand.
GCGCGACGTGCACCCGACGCACTACGGCCGCATGTGCCCCATCGAGACGCCGGAAGGGCCGAATATCGGCCTCATCAACAGCCTCGCCACATTCGCGCGGGTCAACAAGTACGGCTTTATCGAGACCCCGTACCGCCGCGTCGAGAACGGGCAGGTCACCGACGAGGTGGTCTACATGTCCGCCACCGAGGAGATGCGCCACACCGTGGCGCAGGCCAACGCGACGCTCGATGAGGATGGCAGGTTCGTCAACGAGATGGTCAACACGCGGCGGTCGGGCGAATACATGCTCGCCCCCGTGGAGCACGTGGACCTGATCGACGTGAGCCCCAAGCAGCTCGTCTCTGTGGCTGCCTCGCTGATCCCGTTCCTGGAAAACGACGACGCCAACCGCGCGCTCATGGGCTCGAACATGCAGCGGCAATCGGTGCCGACCCTGCGCTCGGAAGCGCCGCTCGTGGGTACCGGCATCGAGAGCAAGGTGGCCGAGGATTCCGGCGCTGCCATCATGGCGCGGCGCGCGGGCGTGATCGACCAGGTGGATGCGCAGCGCATCGTGGTGCGCGCCACCGAGGATCTCGAGATCGGCGATCCCGGTGTCGATATCTACCGGCTGCGCAAGTTCCAGCGTTCGAACCAGAACAGCTGCATCAACCAGCGTCCGCTGGTCAAGGTGGGTGACACGGTCGAGAAGAACGAGGTCATCGCCGACGGCCCCTGCACCGACATGGGCGAGCTGGCGCTGGGCAAGAACGTGATCGTCGCGTTCATGCCGTGGAACGGCTACAACTACGAGGACTCGATCCTGATCTCGGAACGGATCGTGCGCGACGACGTGTTCACCTCTGTTCATATCGAGGAATTCGAGGTTGCCGCCCGCGACACCAAGCTGGGACCGGAAGAGATCACCCGCGACATTCCCAACGTCGGCGAGGAGGCGCTGCGCAACCTCGACGAGGCGGGGATCGTCTATATCGGGGCCGACGTGCAGCCCGGCGACATCCTGGTGGGCAAGATCACCCCCAAGGGCGAAAGCCCGATGACGCCCGAGGAAAAACTGCTGCGCGCGATCTTTGGCGAGAAGGCGAGCGACGTTCGCGACACCTCGCTGCGGGTGAAGCCGGGCGATTTCGGCACCGTGGTCGAGGTGCGCGTGTTCAACCGCCACGGCGTGGAAAAGGACGAGCGCGCGCTGCAGATCGAGCGCGAGGAGGTCGAGCGTCTGGCGCGTGACCGCGATGACGAGATGGCGATCCTCGAGCGCAACATCTACGCGCGTCTTCAGCAGCTCATCCTCGGCAAGGTGGCGGTCAAGGGGCCCAAGGGCGTCAAGGCCAATTCCGAGATCACCGAGGAATTGCTCAGCACGCTGACCCGCGGCCAGTGGTGGCAGCTCGCGCTCAAGGACGAGGCGGATGCGCAGGTGGTCGAGGCGCTGCACGAGCAGTTCGAGGTGCAGAAACGCACGCTCGAGGCCCGCTTCGAGGACAAGGTCGAGAAGGTGCGCCGCGGCGATGACCTGCCGCCGGGCGTGATGAAGATGGTCAAGGTCTTCATCGCCATCAAGCGCAAGCTGCAACCCGGCGACAAGATGGCCGGGCGCCACGGCAACAAGGGCGTGATCTCCAAGGTGATCCCGATGGAGGACATGCCGTTCCTCGCCGATGGTACGCCGGTCGATGTCTGCCTCAACCCGCTGGGCGTGCCCAGCCGGATGAACGTGGGCCAGATCCTCGAGACGCATATGGGCTGGGCCGCGCGCGGCCTCGGGCTGCAGATCGACGAGGCGCTCAAGGACTATCGCCGCAGCGGCGATCTGACCCCGGTGCGCGAGGCGATGCGTATCGCCTATGGCGACGAGGTCTACGAGGAGGGCATCGCCGGCATGGACGAGGGTGCTCTTGTCGAGGCGGCGAGCAACGTGACTGGCGGTGTGCCGATCGCGACGCCGGTCTTTGACGGCGCCAAGGAGCCCGATGTCAACGACGCGCTCAAGCGTGCGGGCTTTGACGAGAGCGGCCAGTCGCAGCTCTTCGACGGGCGCACGGGCGAGCAGTTCTCGCGACCGGTGACCGTGGGCGTCAAGTACCTGCTCAAGCTGCACCACCTGGTGGACGACAAGATCCACGCGCGCTCGACCGGGCCGTACAGCCTGGTGACCCAGCAACCGCTGGGCGGCAAGGCGCAGTTCGGCGGCCAGCGCTTCGGCGAGATGGAGGTCTGGGCGCTGGAAGCCTATGGCGCCGCCTACACGCTGCAGGAGATGCTCACCGTCAAGTCCGACGACGTGGCGGGCCGCACCAAGGTCTACGAGAGCATCGTCAAGGGCGAGGACAATTTCGAGGCCGGCGTGCCGGAATCGTTCAACGTGCTCGTGAAAGAGGTGCGGGGTCTCGGCCTCAACATGGAACTCCTGGATGCGGAGGAGGATGAGTAAGCGCCGCGCGCCGGACCCTTTGAAAGGGTCCGGCCCGTTTTCTTTGCAAGAAAACGGCGCTGTTCCTCCCTCTACCGCCAGCCTCTAAGGATTTTAAAATGAACCAGGAACTCACGAATAACCCGTTCAACCCCGCGGCCCCGGCCAAGGTGTTCGACGAAATCAAGGTCAGCCTTGCCAGCCCCGAGCGTATCCTCAGCTGGTCCTATGGCGAGATCAAGAAGCCCGAGACCATCAACTACCGGACGTTCAAGCCCGAGCGTGACGGCCTGTTCTGTGCGCGCATCTTTGGCCCGATCAAGGATTACGAATGCCTGTGCGGCAAGTACAAGCGCATGAAGTATCGCGGCGTCGTGTGCGAGAAATGCGGTGTCGAGGTGACGCTGCAAAAGGTCCGGCGCGAGCGCATGGGCCATATCGAGCTGGCCGCGCCCTGCGCGCATATCTGGTTCCTGAAATCGCTGCCGTCGCGCATCGGCCTGATGCTCGACATGACGCTGCGCGATCTGGAACGGGTGCTGTATTTCGAGAACTACGTGGTGATCGAGCCCGGCCTGACCGATCTGACCTATGGCCAGATGCTGTCGGAAGAAGAGTTCATGGACGCGCAGGACGCCTATGGCATGGACGCCTTCACCGCCAATATCGGCGCCGAGGCGATCCGCGAGATGCTGGCCAATATCGACCTCGAGAACGAGGCCGAGACGCTGCGCGCCGATCTCAAGGAAGCGACCGGCGAGCTCAAGCCCAAGAAGATCATCAAGCGGCTCAAGGTGGTGGAATCCTTCCTCGAATCCGGCAACCGCCCGGAATGGATGATCATGACGGTGCTGCCGGTCATCCCGCCGGAACTGCGCCCGCTTGTGCCGCTGGACGGTGGCCGGTTTGCCACTTCGGACCTCAACGATCTCTATCGCCGGGTCATCAACCGCAACAACCGCCTCAAGCGGCTGATCGAGCTGCGCGCGCCCGACATCATCGTGCGCAACGAAAAGCGGATGCTGCAGGAGGCGGTGGACGCGCTGTTTGACAACGGCCGCCGCGGCCGGGTCATCACCGGCGCCAACAAGCGTCCGCTCAAGTCGCTGTCGGACATGCTCAAGGGCAAGCAGGGCCGTTTCCGCCAGAACCTGCTGGGCAAGCGGGTCGATTTCTCGGGTCGTTCGGTGATCGTGACCGGCCCAGAGCTCAAGCTGCATCAATGCGGCCTGCCCAAGAAGATGGCGCTGGAGCTGTTCAAGCCGTTCATCTACTCGCGGCTCGAGGCAAAGGGCCTCAGCAGCACGGTGAAGCAGGCCAAGAAACTCGTGGAAAAAGAGCGCCCCGAGGTCTGGGATATCCTCGACGAGGTGATCCGCGAACACCCGGTGATGCTCAACCGCGCACCGACGCTGCACCGGCTGGGCATCCAGGCGTTCGAGCCGATGCTCATCGAGGGCAAGGCGATCCAGCTTCACCCGCTGGTCTGTGCCGCGTTCAACGCCGATTTCGACGGCGACCAGATGGCCGTGCACGTGCCGCTGAGCCTCGAGGCACAGCTCGAGGCGCGGGTGTTGATGATGTCCACCAACAACGTGCTCAGCCCCGCCAACGGCGCACCGATCATCGTGCCGTCGCAGGACATGATCCTCGGGCTTTACTACGTGACGCTGGAGCGCGAGGGGATGAAGGGCGAGGGCATGGTGTTCTCGTCGCTCGATGAGGTGCAGCATGCGCTCGACGCGGGCGAGGTGCACCTGCACGCGCGCGTGACCGTCCGTGCCCCGCAGATCGACGAGGAGGGCAACGAGACCTTTGCCCGCGTCGAGACCACCCCGGGGCGCGCCAAGCTCGGCGCGCTGCTGCCGCCCAACGCCAAGGCGCCGTTCAGCCTGGTGAACCGGCTGTTGCGCAAGAAGGAGGTGCAGCAGATCATTGACACCGTCTACCGCTACTGCGGTCAGAAGGAATCGGTCATCTTCTGCGACCAGATCATGACCATGGGTTTCCGCGAGGCGTTCAAGGCCGGGATTTCCTTTGGCAAGGACGACATGGTGATCCCCGAGGAGAAATGGCCAATCGTCGAGGAGACACGCACGCTCGTGAAGGGGTTCGAGCAGCAGTACATGGACGGTCTCATCACGCAGGGCGAGAAGTACAACAAGGTCGTCGATGCCTGGTCGAAGTGCAACGACAAGGTGACCGAGGCGATGATGAACGCCATTTCCGCCGAGAAGCGCGACGAAGACGGCGGCGTGATGGAACCCAACAGCGTCTATATGATGGCCCACTCCGGTGCCCGTGGCTCGGTCACGCAGATGAAGCAGCTGGGGGGCATGCGCGGCCTGATGGCCAAGCCCTCGGGCGATATCATCGAGACGCCGATCATCTCGAACTTCAAGGAAGGCCTGACCGTTCTCGAATACTTCAACTCGACCCACGGCGCGCGTAAGGGCCTGTCCGATACCGCGCTCAAGACGGCAAACTCGGGCTACCTGACCCGTCGTCTGGTGGACGTGTCGCAGGACTGCATCGTGCGCCAGCACGATTGCGGAACCGAACGCGCGATCACCGTGGAGGCAGCGGTCAATGACGGCGAGGTAATCGCCTCGCTCGCCGAGCGTAGTCTCGGGCGGGTCGCCGCCGACGACATCGTCGATCCGGTGTCGGGCCGCGTTCTGGTCGCTGCCGGTCAGCTCATCGACGAGCGCATGGCCGACATACTCGACGAAACGGCGGTGCAGACCGTGCGCCTGCGCTCGCCGCTGACCTGCGAGGTCGATGACGGTGTCTGCGCCATGTGCTACGGGCGCGATCTGGCACGCGGCACGCTGGTCAATATCGGCGAGGCAGTGGGCATCATCGCCGCGCAGTCGATCGGCGAGCCGGGCACGCAGCTTACCATGCGGACCTTCCACATCGGCGGCGTCGCGCAGGGCGGGCAGCAATCGTTCCAGGAATCGAGCCAGGAGGGCGTGATCGCGTTCGAGAACGCGCAAACGCTGGTCAATTCGCGTGGCGAGACGCTGGTGATGGGCCGCAACATGAAGCTGCGCATCATGTCCGATGCCGGCGTGGAGCTTGCCGGGCACAAGCTGGGCTATGGCACCAAGCTGTTCGTCGAGGACGGCGAGCGCATCACCCGTGGCCAGAAGCTGTTTGAGTGGGATCCCTACACCCTGCCGATCCTCGCCGAGAAGCCCGGCAAGGCCAAGTTCGTCGATCTCGTCACCGGCGTCGCCGTGCGCGATGTCACCGACGAGGCCACCGGCATGACCCAGAAGATCGTGACCGACTGGCGTGCGGCACCGCGCGGCAACGAGCTCAAGCCCGAAATCTTCATCATCGGAGAGGATGGCGAGCCGGTGCGCAACGACGTGGGCAACCCGGTGATCTACCCGATGTCCGTCGATGCGATCCTGTCGGTCGAGGACGGCGAGACCGTCGAGGCAGGTGACGTTGTGGCGCGCATCCCGCGCGAGGGCGGCAAGACCAAGGACATCACCGGCGGTCTGCCGCGGGTGGCGGAACTGTTCGAGGCGCGCCGACCCAAGGATCACGCCATCATCGCCGAGATCGACGGTTATGTGCGCTTTGGCAAGGACTACAAGAACAAGCGCCGCATCAGTATCCAGCCCTCCGACGACAGCCGCGAGCCGGTGGAATACATGGTGCCCAAGGGCAAGCACATCCCGGTGCAGGAGGGGGATTATGTCCAGAAGGGCGACTATATCATGGACGGCAACCCGGCGCCGCATGATATCCTGGCGATCCTGGGCGTCGAGGCGCTGGCCAACTACATGATCGACGAGGTGCAGGAGGTCTATCGTCTGCAGGGCGTCAAGATCAACGACAAGCACATCGAGGTCATCGTGCGCCAAATGCTCCAGAAATGGGAGATCGACGAGTCGGGCGACACGACGCTGCTCAAGGGCGAGCATCTCGACAAGGTCGAGTTCGAAGAGGCCAATGCCAAGGCCGAGGCCCGTGGCGGACGTCCTGCCACCGGCGCGCCGATCCTGTTGGGCATCACCAAGGCGTCGTTGCAGACGCGCTCGTTCATCTCGGCGGCGTCGTTCCAGGAGACGACGCGCGTGCTGACCGAGGCCTCGGTGCAGGGCAAGCGTGACCGGCTCGTGGGGCTCAAGGAGAACGTGATCGTCGGGCGCCTGATCCCGGCGGGCACGGGCCGGGCCACGGCAGAGGTACGCCGCGTCGCGCAGAGCCGCGACAACGTCGTGATCGAGGCCCGCCGCGAGGAGGCCGAAGCCGCCGCCGCGCTGGCCGCGCCGGTGGTGGATGACGATGTGAGCGCCGACGACGTGTTCGACAACTTCGTGGAAACGCCGGAGGGCCGCGAGGACTGATCACCTCGGCCAGACGAGACAGGAAAGCCCGGCCATCTGGCCGGGCTTTTTTTGTGGACGGCTGTCAGGCGCAATGGTCGATGCTGCGGGTGCGCAACTTGTGTGCAAATGGCAGGGGTGAGCCTGGAGGGGACATTGGGGTGAGCCGCGCCATCGCATGTCCGCGGGCAGGCGATCCATCGGTCTTTTCAGTGCGCTTTATCCATCCATACCCGCAAAACATGCGATCGGCGCGCTGGCTTGACCATATCGCCTGTCCGGGGGGCGGACATGCGATGGCGCGGCGGGCTTCGCCCTTGATTCCGCGCCGGGACCAGAGAGGCAAACGACCGCAACAGGCCAAACCGCGCTCTTCACAACGGATTCAGGCATAGACTGTTCCGGCTCGCATACCCGGCATCGCGGATCGCAAGCGCGGCGAAATTCGGCGCCGCTGCTTTCTTGACGGGGTGCTGCCATGCAATGAAAGCGGCCCCGAAATCTGTTCAGGACGCCGCCTGTTTCCCCTCCAGCGCGTGCAGTTCGTCGAGCGGGATATGGCAATGGATGACGTGGCCGTCCGCCGTCTGCCGCGCGGGCGGCGTGTCTGTCTCGCAAATGGCGCCGCGTTTCACCGGGCAGCGCCGCTGGAACGGGCAGCCCCGTGCGGGCGGCGCAAGCTCGACGGCGTCCTCGGCCAGAAGCCGCGGTGCGTGGTCGGGATCGGGGGCGAGCACCGCGCCGAGCAGGACATCGGTGTAGGGGTGATGGGGCGGGGCAAAGACCGCCTCGGTCGGCCCCGCCTCGCAGATGCGCCCCTGGTAGAGCACCGCGACCCGGTCCGACAGCGCGCGCACAACCGTCAGATCGTGGCTGACGAAGATGAAGCCGGTGCCGTGGCGCGCCTTGAGATCGCCCAGCAATTCGAGCACGGCGGCCTGCACCGAGACGTCGAGCGCCGAGGTGATCTCGTCGCACAGCACGGCCTCGGGCCCGGCGGCAAAGGCGCGCGCCACCGCCACGCGCTGTTTCTCGCCCCCCGAGAGCTGCCCCGGCAGGCGGTCGAGGTAATGCGCGCCGAGGCGCACGGTCTCGAGCAATTCGGCGGCGCGGTCGTGGCAGGGCTGTCCGTGCAACCCGAAATAGAGCCGCAGGGGCTGGGCGAGGATGTCGCCCACGGATTGGCGCGGGTTGAGGCTCTCGTCGGGGTTCTGGAATATCATCTGGATGCGGCGCAGGGTTTCGGGACGGCGGCGTTCGGCCGAGGTGGCCAGATCGGTTCCGTCCTCCAGCGCGATCCGCCCGCTGGCGGGCGGCAGTAGCCCGGCGATCGCGCGCAGGATGGTGGATTTTCCGCTACCCGATTCGCCCACGAGGCCGAGCGTCTCGCCGTGCCGGAGCGTGAGGTCTATACCTTCGACAGTGGCCGGGGGGCGGGGGGTGCCACGGAGCCGTGCCAGAAGGCCGGGGCTGTCATAGCGCACCGAGAGCGCGCGTGTGGAGAGAAGCGGCGGGCCGTCGGTTGCCGCGCCGGGCGCGGTGCTCTCCGACGGGGCGGGGGACGCCACCTTTTCGGGATAGAGGCAGCGCGCGCGCTGGCCGTCGCGTGTCTCGGCCATCGGCGGCGGCGCGGCGCGGCAGTCATCGGTCGCGAGGGCGCAGCGCGGGGCAAAGGCACAGCCCGTTCGCGGTATGTCGGGCGTGGGCGGTCGCCCATCGAGTGCGCGGGGCAGGGTGCGCGCGCCGAGCCGGGGGATCGCCGCCAGCAGCGCCGCCGCGTAGGGATGCGAGGGTGCGGTCAGCACCGACCTCGCCGGACCCGCGAGCACCGTCTCGCCCGCGTAGAGCACATGCACCCGGTCACAGACCTGTGCGATCACACCGAGATCGTGGCTGACATAGACCATCGCCATGTCGCGCTCGCGCGCCAGCCCGCGCAGCAGCGCGAGGATATGGGCCTGCGTGGTCACGTCGAGCCCGGTGGTGGGCTCGTCGAGCAGCAGGGCCTCGGGCTCGCCCGCCAGTGCCATCGCGATGGCCACGCGCTGTTGTTGCCCGCCCGAGAGCTCGTGCGGGTAGCGCCGCAGGATCGTGTCGGGATCGGGCAGGCGCACCTGCGCGAGCAGGTCGCGTGCGCGCGTGCGGTGGGTGGCCGGGTCGTGGTCGCAATGGAGGCGCAGCGCCTCGGCGATCTGCGTGCCGATGCGCTGCGTGGGTGTCAGCGCCTGCCCGGAGTTCTGCGGGATCAGGCCCAGCTTGCCGCCGCGGATGCGCGCGAGGGCAGGGGGCGCGAGGGCGAACATGTCCTGCCCGTCGAACCGCGCCGCGCCACCCAGCCGTGCCAGCCCGTGGCGCAGGTAGCCCATCGCCGCCAGTGCCAGCGTGCTCTTGCCCGAGCCGCTCTCGCCCACGATGCCCACGCTCTCGCCCCGGCAGACCGCCAGATCGACCTCGTGCAACACCGGCAGCATTGCCCCTGACCGCCCGCGAAAGCCCACGCTGAGCCCGGAAATGTCGATGAGGGGGGGCTGTGCGCTCATCTCAGATCACTGCCTTGCGGCTGCGGTCCAGCCCCAGCGTCTTGGCCAGCGCGTCGGCGGTGAGGTTGATGCCGATGATGAGCGTTGAAAGTGCGACCACCGGCGCGATCACGCCCAGCGGCGCCAGCGACATGTAGACCCGCGCATCCGACACCATCAGCCCCCAATCCGGGCGCGGCGGGGCCACGCCAAAGCCGAGGAACGACAGCGCCGAGAAGCCCAGGAGCATCCACGACCAGCGCATCGCGCCCTCCACCAGCAGCGTGTCGGTGACGTTGGGCAGGATCTCGCGGCGCACGATATCGAACGGGCGATGCCCGCGCGCCCGCGCCGCCGAGACGAAATCGCGGGCCACCACCTCGTGCGCGGCGGCCCGCGCCACCCGGATCACCGGGATGCCGAAGAAGAAGGCGAGCGTGGGCAGGAGCACCTCGCCGCCGGTGCCGAACACGGTGATGAGCACCAGCAGCGGCAGGATGCCCGGCAGGGCGAGGAATGCGTCCACCACCCGCATCGCCACCTCGTCCGGCCAGCCGCCGCGCAGCCCCAGCCACACGCCGGTCAGCCCGCCCCAGATCATCGCCACCGGCGTGGCGATGCCGGTGATGACCAGCGCCTCGCGCCCGCCCAGCATGACGCGGGTCAGCACGTCGCGCCCGAGGTGATCGGTGCCCAGCCAATGCGCCGCCGAGGGCCCTGTAAGAGTACCGGTGGCGTCCATCGACTTGTAATCGTAGGGCACGATCCACGGGCTCGCGAGCGCCAGCGCAAGGTGAAGTGTCACCAGCGTCAGCCCGATCGCCCCCGAGGGTCGCGCCATCATGTCGCGCAGCACGCCGCGCGCGCGCCCGGCGGTGGAGAGCGCCGCGCCGCTCATCGCTGCCTCGCGCGGTGGCTGCGCAGGCGCGGGTTGAGCGCCAGGCTGAGGATGTCGGCCACGAGGTTCACGCCGACATAGGTCGCCGCGACGATCATCGTGATCGCCTGCACGACCGGCAGGTCGCGGTCGGAAATGGCATCGACCAGCAGGCGACCGAGGCCGGGATAGTTGAACACCACCTCCACCACCACCACGCCACCCAGCAGCCACGCCACGGTGAGCGCGATGACGTTGATCGCGGGCAGCAGTGCGTTGGGCAGCGCGTGGCGGAACACGATGCGCCAGTAGGGCACGCCCTTGAGCGTGGCCATCTGCACGTAATCCGAGGCCATTGCCTCGATCACGGAGGCGCGGATCATCCGCATCACGTGGGCGATCATCAGCATGGTCAGCACCGTCGAGGCGAGGATGAACTCGGGAAAGAACTCCAGTGGCGGCGCGTCGGCGGGGGTGAGCACGATGGCGGGCACCCATCCCAGCCAGATGGCGAAGACGAGGATCAGCACCGTCGCGGCGACGAATTCAGGGATCGTCATGGCGAGGATCACGCCGGTGGAAAACAAGAGATCCGGCCAGCGGTCGCGGGTGAGCCCCGCCACCACCCCCAGCGTGATCGCCAGCGGGATGCCGACGGCCAGCGCACCCGCCGCCAACAGCAGCGAGTTGCGCACCCGGTAGCCGACCATCTGGGCGATGCTTTCCTGTCCGCCCGCCGACATGCCGAAATCGCCCTGCACGACACCCGCCGCCCACTCGGCATAGCGGGCGAGGGCGGGGGTATCGAGCCCCATCGCCTTGCGGCAGGCAGCGAGCGCCTCGCCATGGGCGTCACGTTCGAGGATGGCGGTGCAGGCATCGCCTGGCAGCGCCTCGACCCCGAGAAAGATGATGACCGACACCAGCCACACGGTCACCAGACCGAGCGCGAAACGCCGTGCGATCAGCCCGTACATGCCGTCGTGTCTCCCCAAGCCGGCCTTTGAACGGGCCGTTTGCGTCTCAAGCCTAGACCAGCCCCGTGGTTCGCGTCGATAGAGGGGCTGTGCTGCGACCATACTTTGCGATCAAACTCGCGTGTGGCAACGGAAAATATTCTCTTGTTGTTGAGAATCAGGTGCGTTTGGCTCGATGAGGGTGCAAATTTTGCGCGTATTCACCGCGTTTCACCCTTTCACGGGCAGTGGTTCACGCTCCCGACCCGCCAGCCCTTCCCGTGCCAGTGCAGGTCCGTCACCGACAGCGGGTCGATGCGGTGGCCGAACGCCTCGTAGGCCGTGATCCCGAGCGCCGCCTGCACCTGTGTCAGGATGGTGCCCATATGCGCCACGGCGACAATATCGCGCCCGGGATGCGCCGCACGCAGGCGCGCGACCGCACGCCCGACACGGGCGGATACCTCGTGCCAGCTTTCGCCGCCGGGCGGGCGCACATCGCCCGGCGCGTCCCAGAAGGCGCGCAGGCGGGGCTGGTCGGGGATGGTGTCGAAGCGCTGCAATTCCCAATCGCCGAAATGGATTTCGCGCAGGTCCGGGTCGTCCGCGAGGCGCGGGCGCGGGCCCGCGATGGCGTCGGCGGTGGCCCGCGCGCGGGCGAGATCGGAGGAGATCACCAGCGCGTCCCCCGGCAGGTGTGCCGAGAGCCGTGCGAGCCTGGCAGTATCGCCCAGATCGGCGGGCAGGTCTGACCAGCCGACCATGCCGGTCGCATGGGTGGGCCCATGCCGGACCCAGAAGACACGGCTCATGGCAGGTGTCCCTTGAGCACCTGCGGCAGGCCAGCGATGACGTTGACCACCAGCCCCGCGCGCGCTGCGAGCTGCTGGTTGAGTGCGCCCTGCGCGTTCTGAAACCGCCGCGCCAGCGCGTTGTCGGGCACCACCGACAGGCCGACCTCGTTGGAGACCACCACCACCGGCGCCGCACAGGCGTCGAGTGCGTCGAACAGCGCGGCCTCGGCCTCGACCATATCGCTGTCGGCCAGCAGGTGATTGGACAGCCACATGGTCGCGCAGTCGAGCAGCACCACCTCGTCCGCCCGCGCCGCGCCGAGCGCCGGGGCGAGATCGCGAGGCGCCTCGAGCGTGCGCCACGCGGGGCCGCGCCGCGCGCGGTGGCGGTCGAGCTTGGCGCGCATCTCGGCGTCATGCGCCTCGGCCGTGGCGAGATACAGCCTCGCACCGCCCGCTGCGGCGACAAGCCCCTCTGCAAAAACGGATTTTCCAGAGGCCGCGCCGCCGAGAACGAGGCTGAGCCGTGGTAACATGAGTCACAAACTCTCCATATTGTGATCCGATCACCTCTTGTCTGCGTAGCACCGAGTGAATTGCTCGGAAAGAGCGCATCCGCACCAGACGCATGACAGGGGGATCACATGCCGCTCGATGCACCGCAGACAAGTTCCATGTCCCGCACCGCGATGAAGGCGGAGATGCTGGACGCAGAAACCGAACTCGCGCTTGCCTATGCGTGGCGCGACCATCGCGACGAGCAGGCGCTGCATCGGCTCATCAACGCCTATATGCGGCTGGCGATCTCGATGGCATCGAAGTTCCGCCGCTACGGGGCGCCGATGAACGACCTGATCCAAGAGGCGGGGCTGGGCCTGATGAAGGCTGCCGACAAGTTCGACCCCGATCGCGGCGTGCGGTTCTCGACCTATGCCGTGTGGTGGATCAAGGCCAGCATCCAGGATTACGTGATGCGCAACTGGTCGATGGTGCGCACCGGCTCGACCTCCAGCCAGAAATCGCTGTTCTTCAACATGCGCCGCGTGCAGGCGCGGCTTGAGCGTGAGGCGATGGCCAATGGCGAGGAGCTTGACGGCTACCAGCTGCGCGAGATGATCGCGCACGAGGTGGGCGTGCCGCTTCGGGACGTGGAGATGATGGAGGGGCGGTTGTCGGGCTCCGACTTCTCGCTCAACGCCACGCAATCCACCGAGGAAGACGGGCGCGAGTGGATCGACACGATCGAGGACGAGGGCGCGCGCGGCGATGTGGGTGTCGAGCACGATCTCGACATGGGCGCGCTGCGTGGCTGGCTCGCCGAGGCGATGACCCACCTGAGCGAGCGCGAAAGTTTAATCGTGCGCGAGCGCAAACTGCGCGAGGCGCCCCGCACGCTCGAAAGCCTGGGCGAGGAGCTCAACCTAAGCAAGGAGCGGGTGCGACAGATCGAGGCGGCGGCGTTCCAGAAAATGCGCCGCTATCTTGAAAGACACGCCGGCGAGGTGCAGAACCTGCTCGCATGAGCCTGCGCCTTGCCCTCGCGTTTGTCCTGAGCCTGGTTGCCCTACCGGTGGCGGCACAGGACGTTGTGGTCCTCGGCGAGGTGCATGACAACCCCGCCCACCACGCCGAACAGGCGCGTCGTGTGGCTGCGCTTGCGCCCCGCGCGCTCGTCTTCGAGATGCTGACGCCCGGGCAGGCGGCGCGCGTGACGCCCGCGTTGATTGCCGACGTGGACGCGATGGAAGAGGCGCTTGACTGGGCCGAGAGCGGCTGGCCGGATTTCTCGATGTATCACCCGATCTTTGCCGCCGCCCCCGAGGCCACCGTTTACGGCGCGCAGGTGCCGCGCGACGCGGCGCGGGACGTGTTCGAGGTCGGCGCGGCAGAGGCGTTTGGGCCGGAGGCCGCGGCCTATGGTCTGACCGAGCCGCTGTCTGATGCGGAGCAGGCGGGGCGCGAGACGATGCAGAAGGAAGCCCATTGCAACGCCCTGCCCGAGGAGGTGCTGCCCGGCATGGTGGCGGTGCAGCGGCTGCGCGACGCGGTGCTGGCGCGCGCCGTGGTCCGGGCGATGGAAGAAACCGGCGGACCGGTGGCTGTCATCACCGGCAACGGCCATGCGCGGCGCGACCACGGCATGCCCGCCTATCTTGCCCGCGTCGCCCCCGATCTGACGGTATACGTGCTGGGCCAGACCGAGGACGGCGCGCCGCTTGCGAGCGGATTTGACGAGGTGATCTCGGCCCCGGCGGCGGCGCGCCCCGATCCCTGCGCCGCCTTGCGTTGAGCCGCGCGACCTTGCACCGCCCTGCGCCGCGCCATACTGTCGGCTCCGAATTGGCGGGAGACACGGCCATGCTGGCCTCACGGCGCATTCTTCTGATCGTCGGCGGCGGGATCGCCGCCTACAAGGCGCTCGACCTCATCCGGCGGCTGCGCGAGCGCGGGGCGGAGGTGGTACCGGTCCTGACGCGGGGCGGGGCGGAATTCGTCACGCCGCTGTCGGTTTCGGCGCTGGCGGGGCGCAAGGTGTTCTCGGATCTGTTCGACCTGACCGACGAGGCCGAGATGGGGCATATCGAGCTCAGCCGGTCCGCCGACCTGATCGTGGTGGCCCCTGCCACGGCCGACCTGATGGCGAAGATGGCGCATGGCCACGCCGATGACCTGGCCTCGACGCTGCTGCTGGCCACCGACACGCCCGTGCTGCTGGCGCCCGCGATGAACGTGCGCATGTGGCAGCATCCCGCGACGCAGCGCAATATCGCGACGCTCAAGGCCGACGGGATCGGATTTGTCGGCCCGGACGTGGGCGACATGGCGTGTGGAGAGCACGGGCCGGGCCGCTTGGCCGAGGTGCCGCAGATCGTGGACGCGATCGGGGCGGCGTTGGCCGATGGGCCGCTCGCGGGCCGCCGCGTGCTGTTGACCTCGGGGCCGACGCACGAGCCCATCGACCCGGTGCGCTATATCGCCAACCGATCCTCCGGCGCGCAAGGTGCCGCGATTGCGCGGGAATTGGCCGCGCTCGGGGCCGAGGTGGTGTTTGTCACTGGCCCCGCCACGGTGCCGCCGCCCGGTGGGGTCGAGGTGATTCGGGTGGAGACCGCACAGGAGATGCTGGCGGCGGTGGAGGGCGCGCTGCCCGCCGATGCCGCGATCTTTGCCGCCGCGGTGGCCGACTGGCGCGTGGTGGGGGCAAGCACCCGCAAGATCAAGAAGGGGGCAGGTGGTACCCCGGCGCTGGAGTTTGCCGAGAATCCCGACATCCTCGCGACGGTGAGCGCGATGGAGGCCGGGCGCCCGCGTCTCGTCGTGGGCTTTGCCGCCGAGACCTGTGACGTGATCGGCCACGCCACCGCCAAGCGTGCGCGCAAGGGCTGTGACTGGATCGTTGCCAACGATGTGAGCCACGCTACCGGGATCATGGGCGGAACCGAGAATGCCGTTACGCTCATCACCGGGGACGGTGAGGAAGAGTGGCCGCGCATGGGCAAGCGCGAGGTGGCACGCAAGCTGGCCGAGCGGGTCGCGCGGGCGCTGGCCTGAGGAACCTGGATATTTCTGGCAAGATGAAGAGGGACGCATGCTGATCGTCGCGTTTCAATGGGAGGAGGGGGCGGACCGCGCGCTGGGCCTGCCCGCCTATGAGACGGCGGGGGCGGCGGGGGCCGATCTGCGCGCGAATTTCCCCGACCGCGGTGCGGTGACACTGGCACCGGGCGCGCGGGCGCTGGTGCCCACGGGGCTACGGTTGGCGGTGCCCGCGGGATACGAGGTGCAGTTGCGGCCGCGCTCGGGGCTGGCGCTGAAACACGGGATCACCCTGCCCAACAGCCCCGGAACCATCGACAGCGATTATCGCGGGCCGCTGGGGGTGATCGTGATGAATGCCGGGACCGAGCCGTTCGAGATCACCCACGGCGCGCGGATCGCGCAGATGGTGGTGGCCCCGGTGGCGCGCGCGCGGTTCGAGATGGTGGAGCGCCTTGACGACACCGCGCGCGGCGCGGGCGGCTTTGGCTCGACG
The DNA here is from genome assembly GCF_002925845.1 of Roseovarius nitratireducens. Classification (GTDB taxonomy): domain Bacteria; phylum Pseudomonadota; class Alphaproteobacteria; order Rhodobacterales; family Rhodobacteraceae; genus Roseovarius; species Roseovarius nitratireducens. The sequence continues at coordinate 36,970 of NZ_PDNI01000018.1, forward strand.
GGCGTGGGCTGATGCTTCTGGTTCTGGTCATGGCCGCCGCCCTGTGGGGGATCGGCGCGGCGATTGGCACGCCCCGGCGGCTACGCTGGGGGATGATCGCGGGGTTGTGGGCTGCCGTCACACTGGCGCATCTGGTCTTGCCTTTGGGTCATCCCATTCGGGCCGCGACCGGCGAGAGCGCGGCGCTGTGGCTGATGATCGGCGGCGCGGCGGCGCTGGTGCAGGTCTATCGGGTGGGGCTTGGGCGATTGCGCGCGCGCGCCGGCGCGCGCGAGGCCAAGGCGGCGGAGACGGGCCCCGCGCCGCTCTTCTCCGAGGCCGAGCTCGACCGTTATGCCCGCCACATCGTGCTGCGCGAACTGGGTGGGCCGGGGCAGAAGGCGCTCAAGCAGGCGCGCGTTCTGGTGATCGGCGCGGGGGGGCTTGGATCGCCCGCGCTCTTGTATCTGGCCGCCGCCGGCGTTGGCACGATTGGCGTGATCGACGATGACGAAGTGGACAATTCCAACCTGCAACGACAGGTTATCCACCGTGATGCCGATATTGGTTTACCAAAAGTGCAATCGGCCATGCGAGCGATGCAGGAGCAGAACCCCAATGTCGTGGTGCGCCCCTACCAGCGGCGGCTGAGCGCTGAGATCGCTGCCGATCTCTTTGCCGATTACGATCTGATCCTCGACGGCACCGACAATTTCGACACCCGCTACCTCGCAAATGCCACTGCAACTTTGCATGGGAAGCCGTTGATTTCCGGGGCCCTGTCCCAATGGGAGGGGCAATTGAGCGTGTTCGATCCCGCCCATGGTACGCCCTGCTACGAGTGCATCTTTCCCGAGGCGCCGGCGCCGGGGCTTGCGCCCTCCTGCGCCGAGGCGGGCGTGCTCGGACCGCTGCCCGGTGTGGTGGGGGCAATGATGGCCGTCGAGGCGGTGAAGATCATCACCGGCGCGGGCGCGCCGCTCAGGGGCGAGATGCTGATCTACGACGCGCTCTATGGCGAAAGCCGCAAGATCGCGCTCAACCGCCGCGCCGATTGCCCGGTCTGTGGCAACCAAGGAGACGAAGATGACCAACCCGCTGCTGGCTGAGTGGGCCACGCCCTTTGCCCTCGCGCCGTTCGACGAGATCGCGGACGCGGATTTCGCGCCTGCCTTCGAGGCTGCGCTGACCGAGGCGCGGGCCGAGATCGCGGCGATCGCCGGCAATCCAGAGCCGCCCAGTTTTGCCAACACGATTCAAGCGCTGGAATTCTCCGGTCGTACGCTTGACCGGGTGCTGTCGGTATTTTTCACCGTGGCCGGGGCCGACAGCAATCCGGCGCGGCAGGGCCTGCAGCGCGATTTCGCGCCGAGGCTGGCGGCGTGGTCTTCGGAGCTATACGGTAACAAGACGCTTTTCACCCGGATCGAGGCGCTGTGGCAGGCGCGCGACACGCTCGGGCTCGCCCCAGAGGAGGCGCGGCTGTTGCTGCTGACGCGCCGGGCCTTCGTGCGGGCCGGGGCGGCGCTCACCGGCGAGGCGGAGGCGCGGATGCGTGCGATCATGGCGCGGCTCGCCGAATTGGGCACGGCGTTCACGCAGAACCTGCTCGCCGACGAGGCAGGCTGGCGAATGGAACTGGGCGAGGGCGACCTTGACGGGCTACCGGATTTCGTCGTGGCGAATGCGCGGGCGGCGGGGCGTGAGGCGGGGCTCTCGGGACCGGTGATTACCCTGTCACGCTCGCTCATCGTGCCGTTCCTGCAATTCTCGAACCGCCGTGACCTGCGCCGCCGGGCCTTTGAGGCCTGGGCCGCGCGTGGGGCCGGGGGCGGCGACACCGACAACCGCGCGATCGCCGCCGAGATCCTCGCCTTGCGCCGTGAACGCGCGGCGCTCTTGGGCTACGACAGCTTCGCTTCCTACAAGCTCGAGACGCAGATGGCCGGGACACCGGAGGCCGTTCGCGACCTGCTGATGGCAGTCTGGGAGCCCGCGCGCGCGCAGGCCGCCCGCGATGCCGATGTTCTCACCGCGATGATGCGCGAAGACGGGATCAACGGTGATCTGGAGCCGTGGGACTGGCGCCACTACGCCGAGAAGCGGCGGCAGGCGGAGCACGATCTGGACGAGGCGGCGGTCAAGCCGTACCTGTCGCTCGACGCGATGATTGCGGCGGCGTTCGACTGCGCGCACCGGCTTTTCGGTCTCGAATTTCGCCCGCTCGACGTGGCGCTCTATCACCCGGATTGCCGGGCGTGGGAGGTGACGCGGCAAGGCCGCCACGTCGCCGTCTTTATCGGCGATTATTTCGCCCGCGCGTCCAAGCGGTCGGGGGCGTGGTGCTCGGCCATGCGCGGGCAGGCGAAACGGCCGCAAGTGCAAGGGCCGGTGGTCATCAACGTGTGCAATTTCGCCAAGGGCGATCCGGCGCTTCTGTCCTACGATGACGCGCGGACGCTGTTTCACGAATTTGGTCACGCGCTGCACCAGATGCTGTCGGATGTCACCTACGAGAGCCTGTCGGGCACCAACGTTGCGCGCGATTTCGTGGAATTGCCCAGCCAGCTTTTCGAGCATTGGCTGGAGGTGCCCGAGGTGCTCGACACCCACGCCCGCCACGTCGAGACCGGCGCGCCGATGCCGCGCGACCTGCGCGACAAGGTGCTGGCGGCCGCCAATTTCGACATGGGGTTCCAGACCGTGGAATACGTGGCCTCGGCGCTGGTGGACCTCGCTTTTCACGAGGGCGTGCCGCCCGAGGACGTGATGGCGCGGCAGGCAGAGGTGCTGGCCGGGATCGGCATGCCGCGCGCCATTGCCATGCGCCACGCGACCCCGCATTTCGCGCATGTGTTCAGCGGTGACGGCTATTCGAGCGGCTATTACAGCTACATGTGGTCCGAGGTGATGGATGCCGACGCCTTCGCCGCCTTCGAGGAGGCGGGCAGCGCGTTCGATGCCGAACAGGCGCAGGCGCTGGAACGTCATATCCTGTCGCGGGGCGGCTCGGAGGAGGCGGGCGCGCTCTACGAGGCGTTTCGCGGGCGGATGCCCGGGGTGGCGGCGCTTCTGCGGGGGCGGGGCCTCGCGGCGTGAGAATTCCGGCGGGGCGAATCACTCTCTGTTGACTGATTCGCGGGATTTGCCCTATATCTGGGGGCGAGAGGTCGCGATGCGATCCACCGGGTAACGGCGGCAGGTATGGACGAGGGGCCGATTCAACGGCCCCCGTTCATTTTGGACAGGTGTCTCACGCGCGACCGTCCTTGGGCGAGCCCATCACGACATAGGATGTGATCGCGTTGACCTGCGGCAGCGTGCCGAGCACCTCGGTGTGAAAGCTCTTGTAGGCGGGCAGGTCGGCCACCTCGACGCGCAACAGGTATTCCACCGCGCCAGTGATATTGTGGCATTCCACCACCTCCGGCGCGCGGTCCATCGCCCGCTCGAATGCCTCCTGGCTGGCCTTGGTGTGGCTGCTCAGCCCGACGGTGACATAGGCGCTGAACCCCACCCCGAGCGCGGCCCGGTCGAGCACCGCGCGATAGCCCGCGATCACGCCGCGCCGTTCGAGTTCCTGCACCCGGCGCAGGCAGGCCGAGGGCGAGAGACCCACGCGGTCGGCCAGTTCGAGGTTGCTGACCCGCCCGTCCCGCGACAATTCACGCAATATACGTTCGTTTATATCGTCCATAAGAAGAAATGATTGCATACATCATAAAAAATCACAATAAAACGCAATTCAAATGCGCCAATGATCGCATAAGGTTGCTCTCATGACACTTGATCTTCTTGCCGCGCTCGCCACCTTTGCCCTCGTCACGGTCATCACGCCGGGGCCCAACAACCTGATGCTCATGGCGTCGGGGACGAATTTCGGCTTCGTGCGGACCATTCCGCACATGCTGGGGATTGGTCTGGGTTTTCCGCTCATGGTGGCCTGCGTGGGGCTGGGGGTGATGCAGGTCTTCGACCTCTGGCCGCTCAGCTACACCCTGCTCAAGACCGTGTCGGTGGCCTATCTGCTGTATCTCGCGTGGAGGATCGCCAACGCGGCACCACCCGCATCGGCGGACGGACCGGCGGAGGGCAGGCCGCTCACCTTTCTGCAATCGGCGGCGTTCCAATGGGTCAACCCAAAGGCGTGGACCATGGCGCTCTCGGCGATCACACTCTACGCCACGGGCCGCGACCTGATGGCGGTGCTGTGGGTGGCGGGGGTCTACGTGGCCGTGTCGACGATCAGCACGACAAGCTGGACGGTTCTGGGTCAGCAAGTCCGGCGGCTGCTGAAGAACCCGGCACGACTCAGGGTTTTCAACTGGGTGATGGCGTTGCTTCTGGTGGCAACCCTTGTGCCGGTGCTGTGGCCGGTGGGCTGAGGGGGAGGCCCTTGGCCTTTTGCCACCGTTTGGGAGGGCCGCGCATTGGGACCAAGCTGTACGGGTCCGCTTCACGCCAGGAGCCGCCGATACTGCCCGCGCAGGCCCGCTATGAGCCCTTGCCCGCGCGGTTGCGATTGCAAATCCCGGCCAAGCCCGCCATATACCCGGGCGGCAGACCGGAGGGCTTGAGCGCGATGACCCATTACCTCGACTTCGAAAAACCCCTCGCCGAGATCGAGGGCAAGGCCGAAGAACTGCGTGCGCTCGCGCGCTCCAACGAGGAGATGGATGTCGAGGAAGAGGCCGGCGCGCTCGACCGCAAGGCGGCGGACATGCTGCGCGACCTCTACAAGTCGCTGACGCCGTGGCGCAAATGCCAGGTGGCGCGCCATCCCGAACGCCCGCATTGCCGCGACTATATCGCCGCTCTCTTTGCCGAGTACACGCCGCTGTCCGGGGACCGCGCCTTTGGCGAGGATGCCGCCGTCATGGGCGGGCTGGCGCGGCTGGGGGATCGCCCGGTCATGGTGATCGGCCACGAAAAGGGGCACGACACCCAGAGCCGCCTCGCCCGCAATTTCGGCATGGCCCGCCCCGAGGGCTATCGCAAGGCGGTGCGCCTGATGAAGATGGCCGACCGATTTGGCCTGCCGGTGGTCACGCTGGTGGACACGCCCGGCGCCTATCCCGGCAAGGGCGCCGAGGAGCGCGGGCAGTCCGAAGCCATCGCCCGCGCCACCGAGACCTGCCTGCAGATCGGTGTTCCGCTCGTCTCGGTCATCATCGGCGAGGGCGGATCGGGCGGCGCGGTGGCCTTTGCCAGCGCCAACCGCGTGGCGATGCTGGAACATTCGGTTTATTCGGTCATCAGCCCCGAGGGTTGTGCTTCGATCCTGTGGAAGGATGCCGAGAAGATGCGTGAGGCCGCAGAGGCGCTGCGCCTCACGGCGCAGAACCTTGCCAAGCTGGGCGTCGTGGATCGCATCATCCCCGAGCCGCTCGGCGGCGCGCATCGCGACCGAGAGGTCGCCATCGCGGCGGTCGGCACAGCGATCTCTGCGATGATCGACGGGTTGGCGGCCAAGGATCGCGCCGCGCTCATCCGCGACCGGCGCGAGAAGTTTCTCAAGCTGGGGGCCAAGGGCCTCGCGGCCTGAGCGGGATCAGCCGTCGCCTGTGCCCACCCGCCGCGCGGTGAGCAGCGTCGCCAGCGGGCCGATCACCTCGAAGATCACGGTGGTCGCCACGGTCAGCCCGAGGATCAGATCGGCGTGGTCGGGAAATTCCCGCGCGGCGATGAGCGCCATGCCCACCGCCACGCCCGCCTGCGGCAGGAGCGCCAGGCCATACCACAGGCGATGCGCCGCCGGTGTTCCCGCCAGCGTTCCGCCGATCCATCCGCCCGCCAGCCGCCCGCCGATGCGCAGCACGACATAGGCCGCCCCGATCAGCCCGAACGTGGCGATGCGCGCCGGGTCGAGCGAGGCCCCCGCCAGCACGAAGAACAGGATCATGAACGGCCACTGCACATGTTCGATCTCGTGAAAGGCGCGCTCGTGATGATGCGCGCGGTTGGCGATCACGGTCCCCGCCGCCATCCCCGCCAGCAGGAACGACACGTCTGCCACCAGCGCCAGCCCGGCGGTGAGAAACACCACCCCCAGCGCCTCGGTGAGTTGTGGCTCGCCCGGGGCGAGGCGCCCGGTGAGATGCGCCGCGGGCAACCCGACCAGCAGCCCGAGTCCCAGCGCGCCGCCGATCTCCCACAGCGCGCGCCCGAGATGGGCAATATCCGCGCCGCCCGCGATGCCGCCGGCCACCACCACGGCGAGCGCAAAGGCCAGCACCCCCCAGGCGTCGTCGACGGCGACGATCCCGCGCAGGAGGTTGGGAAACGCGCCGCGCGCGCCCGATTGGCGCAGCGCGTCCTGCGTCGCCGCCGGATCGGTCGCCGTCGCGATCGCCCCGAGCAAGAGCGCCACCGGCGCGGGCACGCCCATGAGCCACAGCCCCGCGGCCACCAGCGCCACCGTGGCCAGCACCACCATGATCGAGATCGACAGGATCGCGCGCCCGTGCCGACGTAGTGTTTCGCCGGTTAGCGCGTTGCCCAGCAGGAAGGCCACCATCGTCAGCGCCGTCACCGACAGGATGTCATATAACGCGCTCAAATCCGCCGGGATGACATCTAGCCCGGCCCCACCCGCCGCGATTCCGCATATCAGCAGCAGCGTCACCCGCGGCAGCCGCGTGCGCTCTCCGATTGCGTCTGCGGCGAGACCAACGAGAAACAGCACACCGAGCGCAATGAGGACGGGGCCGAACGCCATGCCTCAGCCCACCAGCATCCGCAGCCCCTGCGTCACGTCCGAGCGCACGGCGAGCCGCAGCCCCGGCTCGTCGCCCGCCTTTAGCGCGGCGATGATGAGGCGGTGGAAATGCGGCGGCTCCTTTTGCCGCAGCCGGCCATAGAGCGCGCGCATCGTGGGGCCGAGTTGCAGCCACACCGTTTCGGCCATGGCCAGCATCGCGGGCGCCTGCGCGCGCAGGTAGAGGGTGCGGTGAAATTCGAGGTTGCGCCGGATATACCCGACCGCGTCGCGCCGGGCGATATCCTCGGTGATGCGCGCATTGATCGTCTGAAGCCGGTCGATGAGCGCGATATGCGCGCGCGGCAGGGCGCGGCTCGCCAGCTCGACCTCCAGCAGCGAGCGCAGCGCCGCCAGCTCCTCGATCCGATCGTTGCCCAACTCGGGCGTCGAGACGCGGCCCGAGCTCGACAGCGTGAGCGCGCCCTCGGCGGCGAGCCGCCGCAGCGCCTCGCGCGCGGGGGTCATCGACACGCCGAACTCGGCGGCGATGCCGCGCAGGGTGAGCGCCTGCCCGGGGGCGATCTCGCCATGCATGATGCGCGTGCGCAGTCCGCGATAGATGCGGTCATGGGCGGCCGGGGCCGGATCGGGGCGGGGCGAGATCAACATGGCCTTATGTGATCACAAATTACGCGACGGTCAATCGAAACGATATCGGTGCAGCCCTGCCCCCTCGCGCCGCAACCACGCGCGCGGGCCCTCGTACTCGGGCCGCAGCCGCGCCACCACCGCCCAGAAGGCGGGCGAGTGGTTCATCTCGGCCAGATGCGCCACCTCGTGCGCGGCCACGTAGTCGAGCACATCGGACGGCGCGAGAATCAACCGCCAGGAATAGCTGAGCCCACCCCGCGCCGAGCACGACCCCCAGCGCGAGCGCGTGTCCCGCAGCGTCAGCCGACTGTAGCCCAGCCCCAGCCGCGCCGCGTAAATGTCCGATGCCGCCGCCAGCCGGTCGCGCGCCCGCGCCTTGAGCCACGCGCGCAGGCAGGCGGGCATCGTCTCTTCGGGGCCGGGGACATGCACGACCTCGTCCCCGTCGAGCCGCACCTGCCGTCCGGGGCCCGGTACGATCCGCCGCATCGTGCCCTCGATGGGCAATGTCACGCCGGGCCCGACGGCCACGCGGCCGGGATGCGCGGCCAGCGCCCGGCGCAGCCAATCCTCGCGACTCCGTGCAAAGCCCAGCGCCTCGGTCTCGCTCACCCCGCGCGGCACCGTCAGCGTCACTTCGCCGTCGAGCCCCGAGACCCTGAGCGACAACCGCCGCGCCCGCGCGCTGCGTCGCAGGGTGACCGCAACAGGGGGGTTGCCGGGGATGAGATGCTGGCCCATATAGCCTCCGATGAGCGCGTCGGCGCACCCGCTTCAAAGCCTTTGACAGTTGCTGAAGGTTATGGCAGGTGCGCCGGATCGCGTGCAAGATCGACAGTTGAAAGAGGATCACCCATGCCCAAGGAAGAATGGGGCGTCAAGCGTGTCTGCCCGACCACCGGCAAGCGTTTCTACGACCTGAACAAGGATCCGATCGTCAGCCCCTATACGGGCGAGGTGGTCGAGATCGTGTCGGGCAAGTCGCGCGCCATGACGCCCGATGCCGAGGACGCGGCCACCAAGAAGCTGAAGACGAAGGCCAAGGATGACGAGAGCGGTGACGTGATCGAGGACGACGCGGTGGATGTCGAGCTTGACGACGACCTGCTCGAGGATGACGACGAGGACACGGTATCGCTCGACGATATCGCGGACGTGGAATCCGACGAGGATATGTAATGCCGCGAGGGCGGGATTTTCTTCTTGATCCCGCTCGCCGCTTTGTCTAACAGCGGCGCACGGTCTGGAAGGGCCGGAAAACCGGGGCCTTAGCTCAGCTGGGAGAGCGCTTGCATGGCATGCAAGAGGTCAGGGGTTCGATCCCCCTAGGCTCCACCATCGCCTTACAGATCAATATGTTAGCTGAACATTAGAGTGGTGTGACACACAGGTGTGACACACAATGCGGCTACATGCGTATCTGAGCCAATCACGACACGGTATCTCTCCGTCATGGCGCGCACTCTCATTCTCGCGGGCATCGTGCTCATCGTTATCGGCCTTCTCTGGGGGCCGCTGTCGCGGCTGGGGCTGGGGCGGCTGCCGGGTGACATCGTGGTCGAGCGCGAGAATTTCACCCTCTACATCCCCGTCACCAGCGCGATCCTCGTCTCGGTCGTGCTGTCGGTGGTGGTGGCGCTCATCCGAAGCTTCCTGGGGCGCTGAGGGCGCCCTTGACGCCCCCCTTTGAAAACCGCACTGTCCGCGCGATTTCCCGCGAGGAGCCGACATGGCCGCGACGCCCCCCCCTTTCGCTGCTTTCGAATGGCTGATCGCGTGGCGCTACCTGCGCGCGCGCCGGGCAGAGGGCGGGGTCAGCGTGATGACCTGGATCAGCCTCCTGGGCATCACGCTGGCGGTGTTCGCGCTCATCGCCACGCTGTCGGTGCGCTCGGGCTTTCGCGCCGAGTTCGTCGACACCATCCTCGGGGCCAACGCCCATGCCACGGTCTATGTGGCGGGCGAGGCGGACGCGGTCACGGGCCGGGTCGACCGGACCATCGCCGATTACGACGCGATGGCCGAGCGCCTGCGCGCGGTGCCCGGCGTCACCCGCGCGGCCCCGCTCGTCAAGGGGCAGGTGATGGCCACGGCAGAGGGGCGCAACGCGGGGGTCGAGGTATTCGGCATCGCGCCAGAGCATCTCGCCACCATCCCGCGCGTGGCCGACCCCGAGACCGCGCAGGGCGACCTCTCGCGCTTCCCCGAGGGCATCGCCATTGGCTCTGGCGTAGCGCGCGAGTTGGGTGTGGGCGTTGGCGACCGCATCCGCATCATCTCGCCCGACGGGGTCAAGACGCCGCTGGGCACCTCGCCGCGGATCAACGCCTACGATGTGGTCTATATCTTTACCGCCGGGCGCTACGATATCGACCGGGTGCGCGTCTACCTGCCGTTCGCCGAGGCGCAGCGGTTCTTCAACCGTGACGGGCGGGTTGACGAGATCGAGGTTATGGTGTCCAACCCCGAGCGCATCGAGGCGCTGACGCCCGCACTGTTGCGCGCGGCGGGCGAGCGCGCACTGGTCTGGACGTGGCGCGATTCCAGCGGTGCGTTCCTCAGGGCGCTGGAGGTGGAGGACAACGTGATGTTCGTCATCCTGTCGATCCTCGTGCTGATCGCGGCGCTCAACATTACCTCGGGCCTCGTCATGCTGGTCAAGAACAAGGGCCGCGACATCGGCATCCTGCGCACGATGGGCCTGAGCGAGGGCTCAGTCCTGAGAATATTCTTTATCTGCGGGGCGTTGACCGGTCTGCTGGGTACGGTTTTCGGGGTCATCCTCGGCTGTCTCTTTGCCATTTACATCGACCCGATCTTCAGTTTCGTGAACGTGATGATGGGCGGGCAGGTGTGGGACCCGTCGATCCGCGGCATCTATCATCTGCCCGCGCGGTTGGAGGCGGGGGACGTGCTGACGGCGGTGGCGCTGTCGCTGGGGCTGAGCTTTGTCGTCACGATCTTTCCGGCGCGGCGGGCGGCGCGGATGAACCCGGTGGAGGCGCTGCGCTATGAGTGAGCCGATGCTGCGTCTCGAAGGGGTGGAGAAGGGATACAACCGCGGCCGCGTGGGCGAGATCCTCGTGCTTCAGGGCGTGAACCTGCAGGTTCGCCGCGGCGAGATGGTGGCGCTGGTGGCCCCCTCCGGGGCGGGCAAGTCGACGCTGCTGCACATCGCCGGGCTGCTCGACACCGCCGACGCCGGCGTGGTCGAAATCGGCGGACAGACGGCCACCGGACTGGGCGACCGGCGGCGCACGGCGCTGAGGCGGCGCGGGATCGGTTTCGTCTACCAGTTTCACCACCTGCTGCCGGAGTTCTCGGCGCTGGAGAACGTGGTGCTGCCACAACTTGCCAATGGCGTGCCGCGCCGCGAGGCCGAGGCGCGGGCGCGCGCGTTGCTGGACGAGGTGGGCATCGCCGACCGCGCGGATCACCGCCCCGCGGCCATGTCGGGGGGCGAGCAGCAGCGGGTGGCGTTCTGCCGGGCGCTGGCGAATCGGCCCGGCCTGCTTCTGGCCGATGAGCCCACGGGCAACCTCGATCCCGGCACCGCCGATCAGGTCTTTGCCGCGCTGGGGCGGCTGGTGCGCGACGCGGGGCTGGCGGCGCTCATTGCCACGCACAACCTCGATCTCGCGGCACGGATGGACCGTGTCGTACGGCTCGACAAGGGCCGGGTGGTGACGCAATGAAGTGGCTGGTTGCAACAATGGCAGTCGTGGCTGCGGGCGCATCCGCCGCGCAGGACGTGCGCATCGGCGAGCAACTCTACGCCCGCTATTGCAGCGCCTGCCACGGCGAAACGGGCAAGGGCGACGGCCCGATGAAGCGGGTGCTGACGCCGCACCCGCCAGACCTCACGCGGCTGGCCGCGAAAAATGGCGGGACGTTCCCGCGCCGCAGGGTGATCTGGCGGGTCGACGGGCGCGACCCGATCCTCGCGCATGGCAACGAGATGCCCGTCTATGGCGATCTGCTGGCGGGCGACACGCTCGATATCCGCGACGAGACCGGCGAGACGCTGCATAGCACGCAACCGATGGCGGACCTGCTGGCCTATCTCGAAAGCTTGCAGGGCGGGTAGATCGCGCTATCTCCGCCCCAAACAGCGGAGGAGAAACCGTGCGTAGTGTCATCTTGTCCATCCTGTTGACGATCCTGGCCGCCATGCCGCTCAGGGCCGACGAGAACGCCGCCCGCGATGTCATATCGGGGCAGATTTCGGCCTTCGAGACCGAAGAGATTGGCCGCGCCTTCGGGTTCGCAAGCCCCTTCATTCAAGAGAAATTCCAGACGCCAGAGACATTCGGCCGGATGGTGCGCGAGGGTTATCCGATGGTGTGGCGACCCTCGGAGGTCACGTTCCTTGAGGCACGCGAGATCGGCGGCAAGCTGTGGCAGGAGGTATTCCTGCGCGATGCCGCGGGGCGCGGCTGGATCGCCGAATACGAGCTGGTCGAGATCGACGGCGAGCTGCGCATCAATGGTGTGCGCATCCGCGAGGCCCCAGAACAGAGCGTGTGAGCGCCGCGCAGGGCACCGTCACGGTGGCCTGAGACCCGGTTAACCGGGCGTTGATAGCTCCTTTTCCCGTCACGCGGCCCGCAAGCGGCAGATGGAAAGGGACCCCCATGAACAAGGCAATCACCCAAGGCATCGTCTTCATGCCCCAGCCCTTTGCGGCGGGGCTCGATCAATGGTCGAGCGGCGATGGCCGGCCCGGATCCGACACTTACGAGAACGCGCCCAACGCGGCCTTTGTGCCCGCCGATCAGGATTTCGGCGGCGCGCTGGAATTGCAGAAGGTCGAAAGCGTTCAGCGCCTGCGCTACATGGGCGAGACGCCGATCCTGCCGGGCTGTTACCTGCGCGTCCGCGCGCGTGTGAAGGCGGTCGCGGGCAATCTGCCCGATGTGCGCATCGCCGCCTTCGCCGGGGATGCGGGCGGCGGGGCGCTGCCCGGCGTGGTGGTGACCGGGCCGCAGGTGACGCTGACCACGTATGGCGAGGTGGTCGAGATCACGGCCATCGTCGGCACCGGGCAGCGCGCCGGCGTGGACATGGTCTGGGGTCCGCAGGCCATTTTCGGCCATTTCGGGATCGACCTCACCGGCCCCTCGGGAGGTGTGGTGCGGATCGACGATATCGAGATCGAGGACGTGAGCCGCTTCTTCCTGCGTGACGTGATCGCCACCGTGGACGTGCGCGACTTTGGTGCCATCGGCGACGGGGTAACGGACGATCACGCCGCGTTCGAGGCCGCCGATACGGTGGCGGGCGGCCGAGAGATCATCGTGCCCGCGGGCACCTACTTCCTGGGCCAGAGCACCACGATTCAGAGCCGCATCCGCTTCGAGGGAACGCTGGTCATGCCCGACGAGGCGATCCTCGCGCTGACCAAGAATTACGACCTGCCCGCCTATATCGACGCCTTCGGCGACAGCGAACTGGCCTTCAAGAAGGCGTATCAGGCGCTCCTGAACAATGCGGGCCACGTGACGCTCGATCTTGCCGGGCGCAAGATCGCGCTGCGCGAACCGGTGGACATGGCCGCCGCCGTTGGCAACCGCACCACCTACAACCAGCGCCACGTGATCCAGAACGGGCAATTCTCGGTCTTTCCCACGCCCGCCTTCGATACCGAGGTTTTCACCTCGCAGGCGACCTACAATCCCGAAACCGCCGTGAAGGAGCTGACCGGCGTGGTCGACGTGGCCAACGTGCCGGTGGGCGCGCTGGTGGAGGGCAACGGCGTGGGCCGCGAGGTCTATGTCACCGCGCGCAACGTGGCGGCGGGGCGGATCACACTGAGCCAGCCGCTGTTTGACGCGGCGGGCACGCAGGTCTTCACCTTCCGGCGGTTCAAGTACATGCTGGATTTCAGCGGCTTTCAGGACGTGTCGCGAATGGTCTTCTCGGAGGTGGATTTCCAGTGCACGGGCGATTGCAGCGGCGTGCTGTTGCCGCCACAGGGCTCGGCCAACCATTTTCGCGACTGTTTCGTCACACGGCCCAAGGATCGCGGCATCACCAGCCACGGCGAGGGCGACCAGGGCATGATGATCGACCGCTGCCAGTTCATCTCGGACGAGGCCCCGCTGCTGGTGAACCAGCGCCGCACCATCGGTTTCAACGCCAATGCCAACGACCTCAAGGTGCGCGACAACCGCGCGACCTTCTTCCGGCATTTCGCGGTGATGGCCGGGTCAAGCTCGCTCATCAGCGGCAACCACGTTTTCCAGGGTGATTCCGCCTCGGGTGGGGTGCGCAGCGCGGGCTATGTGCTGACCCGCACCAACAATCGCGGCACGATCACCGGCAACTATATCGACAACTGCTTCATCGAATGGGGCAACGAGCACGATTCCGCCCCCGATTTCGCCAGCGAATTCTCGTTCAGCGCGCTGAGCGTCACCGGCAACGTGTTTCTCGCCAGCGACATGGCGCCGTGGTTTACCTACATCACGGTCAAGCCGCACGGGCCGGGGCATTTTCTCGATGGCATGACGGTGACCGGCAACACATTCCGCGCAATCGGCTCGATCGACCGGGTGGAGGCCGTGGATACGAGCTTTGCCGATCTCGATTACGACCGCGTGCGCAACATCACCTTTGCCGAGAACAGCTTTCACAACGTGGATATCCACGCGCAGAGCCCGCTGGTGATGGAGCATGTCGAGGCCAGCGCGGCGGCCACGTGGGTGGTGACGCCAGCGCCGCGGCTGCCGTTCGGGGCGTGGGCGCAGGTGGTTGAATCGGTGTTGCCCGAGGGCGCGCTGCGCAACGGTATCGGCGATGCGGTGCATGCCAGCCCATGGTTCGAGGCACGGCAGGGCCCGGAGAACGACCGGGTCAACCTGCATTGGCCGCAGGCTGTGTCGGGCAAGGTAATCCTGAAGGTGCGCATCGACGACGCGCTCTGAGCCGTCAGAAGGTGCGCCACAGGCCAATCTTGAACCCACGCTCGCCGCCGCCCGTTAGCGGCTCGGTCAGCCCGAGTTCGATCTGCGTGCCGGGCCGAGCCTCGTACACGACGGAGGGGGCGAGGCGCAGGTAGTCGCGCCCCCGTGCCGGTGCCCCGGCCTGAAGCTGCACTATCCCCTTGACGCGCGCGCCGAGCGACAGCCCGGCGGTGAGGTCGGTCTCGTAGGCCGTCGTGCCACCGTCGAACAGGATCGCCCGGGTGTCGGCATTGAGCCAGCCGTGGTGCTCACCGATGGAAATGCCACGCCCGACCGAGAAAGCGGGGCGCAAGGCGGCTTCCTGATCCACCTGGCCCGCGCCGACCTCCAACGCCACCCGGAGTTGGCGCTCGGAGCGGCCAAGCGGCCAGCGCAAGAAGGCGATGGCCTTGGACATGCGCCCCGCGTCGCCACCGAGATCGACCCCCAAAGTAAGCCGCTCGGTCGCCCCATATTCGGCAAAGAGGCTGAAGCTCTGACTGTAGAGGCCGAATTCATCTGGCCCCTCAACCGTCCCGGATGCCGCGAGGAACCCCTCGCCCTCGGCACGCGGCCAGGCCCCGCCGAGGACCGCCGTGGCAAGCCACGGCAGCAGCGCGAGAATGGCAAGCAAGCGTCCGGGCATGGCAACCTCCACCTTGACCGTCGTCAAAAAGGGTAAACCGAAGGTTAAGACCGGCGCGGAATTTACCGGCGCGCCGGGGCGTGCTACCCAGTCAACAGGAGGACAGCGCCATGCTTACCATCAGTTCCGACAACACCCACCAGACCGTTCTCACCACCTTCGAGGTCACGCCCGGCACCTGCCAGGACCTGCTCGACCTGCTCACCGATGCCTACCGCGAGGTGATCTCGAAACAGCCCGGCTTCATCGCGGCGGCGCTGCACGTGAACGACGCGCAGACCCGCATCGCCAGCTACTCGCAATGGCGCGCGCGCGAGGATTTTCAGGCGATGCTGCGCGGCGAGGAGATGCGCAGGCGCAACCGCCACATCAACGAACTGTGCAAGGGATTCGAGCCGGTCATGTATGACGTGGCGGTCGTTTTTTAATGAGCGGGCAGCCGCCGGAAAACGACGATCTCACAAGCGAGATCCGCGCCCTGCGCATCGAGCTGGCACGCCTCAACAGCCACCGCTTCGTGCGCATCCACAACAACCTGCCGCGCCTGCTCGCGTTCAATTTCGCGCGCGGGATGGTGCTGGGGCTGGGCACTGTGCTGGGCGCGACGGTGCTCTTGTCGGTGGTGGTCTGGTCGCTCAGCAAGATCGAGTTCCTGCCGATCATCGGCGAATGGGCGGCACAGATCGCCGAACAGATGCGCGCGCAAGAGTGAGCGCGAGTCGTGATCTGGATCAAGGCGACAAGGCCCCGTTCGGGCGAGACTGCGGCAAAACAACGCGAAAGGACCAACCCCATGTATTCCCACGTTCTGGTACCCGTTTCCTTCGATGTCGAGCGCGACAGCGCCGGTGCCTTCGCCGTTGCGCGCCTTCTGGCGGACGACAATGGCCATATCAGCCTGCTGCACGTGATCGAGCAGGTGCCCGGCTACGCCGCCTCCTACCTGCCTGCCGGCTACCAGAGCGAGACGCGCAAAACCATTGAAGCGCGCCTCGCTGAACTGGCCGCCGACCTGCCGGACGCGAGCACCCACGTGATCGAAGGACATTCGGCGCGCACCATCCTGGACTGGGCCGAGAGCCACAAGCCCGATTGCATCGTGATCGCGAGCCACCGTCCCGGCATGCAGGATCTGCTCCTGGGCTCGACCGCGGCCAAGGTGGTCCGTCACGCCGCCTGCGCGGTGCATGTGATCCGCTGACCGGAAAGCTTGCCAAACGGCCGCCCTGGCACCACCTGACGTGTTGACCAACACGGACAGGAGGATACCGATGCAATGCCCGATTGACGGAACCGAACTGGTTCTCGCCGAGCGCGCCGGGGTCGAGATCGACTATTGCCCGAAGTGCCGCGGCGTCTGGCTCGACCGGGGCGAGCTTGACAAGATCATCGACCGTTCGGCCGTGGCGGACGCGCCACCGCCACGCGACCACCACGGTGGTGATTATCGGGACGATCACGGCGGCAAACCGCGCAAGAAACGCGGCGGGTTCCTCGAAGACCTGTTCGACTTCTAAAGCCCCGCTTGCCCCGCACGCCGGGGACGACTAGCAAGGCGGTCATGGCCCACGCCCTGACCGTCCTTATCGTTTTCGTCATCGCACTGCTGACCCTCATCCCGCAGGCCTCGGGGCCAGTGGGCATACCCGGGTTCGACAAGTTGGCGCATTTCGTGGCCTTCGCCGTGGTGAGCGCGCCGCTCGCATGGCGTTTCCCGCATCTCTGGCGGGGCGTGGCGCTCGCCGCGCTCGCCTATGGCGGGATCATCGAGATCGTGCAGCCGTTCATGGGCCGCGCGGCGTCATGGGGCGATCTGCTGGCCGACGGGGCAGGCGCGTTTGTCGGAGCCTTCATCGCGTCGCGGATCGGGAAACGGCGGCGCGGCAGGGCGGATTTCGCACAACCGAACAACAGGTGATCCCGTGAACGGACCCGATCCCTGAGTAACAACACCTGAACGAGAAATGGTGGAGCCAAGGCGTTTGATCCCATGGTTTGATGGTGCGATCCTTTCGCGGGAATGGAAAAAAGCATCATGGGACAAGTTCGCCCCCCGTGCGCCCGCCACCGACGCGATACCGGCGAAATACCGACGCGCCACAGCCAGCGGTTTTCACCCGTCCCCCGCCGTCCCCGCGCCCGGCACCGGCAGCGCGCTCTCGCTCTCCGGGGCCAGTTCCTCGAAGTCGAAATTATCGAGCCGCCGCGCCCGCCGCCCGGCCTTGTCGGCGGAAATCTTGATCTCCGAGACGTCCTTGGCCGCTTGGTGGAAATGCCGGTCGAGGTTCTCCACTCGCGTGCCCAGCCGGTCCACATCCGCGAACAAGAGCCCCAGCTCGCGCCGGATTGCCCCCGCCTGCTCGCGCATCCGCGCGTCCTTGAGGATGGCGCGCATGGTGTGCAGCGTGGCCATGCATGTGGTCGGCGACACGATCCACACCCGCGCCGCGAACCCCTCGCGCACCACCTCCGGGAAATTGGCGTGCAACTCGGCATAGACGGCCTCGGAAGGCAGGAACATCAGCGCGCCATCGGCGGTCTCGCCCTCGATGATATAGCGCTCCGCAATATCCTTTATGTGTTTTTTCAACGAGTTACGCAAGAGCCGCCCGGCCTCTGTCACCTCCGCATCGGTGGTGGCCCGGCGCAGCGCCTCGTAGGCCTCCAGCGGGAACTTGCTGTCGATGCAGATGGGGCCGGGCGGGTTGGGCAGGTGGATCAGGCAATCGGCGCGCTTGCCATTGGATAGCGTCGCCTGCAGCGCATAGCTGTCCGACGGCAGCGCCTTGGTCACGATATCGGTGAGCTGGATTTCTCCAAATGCCCCGCGTGTCTGCTTGTTGCTGAGGATGTCCTGCAACGACAGCACGTCGCCCGACAGCTTGGTGATGTTGTCCTGCGCCTTGTCGATCGCCTGCAATCGCTGCTGCAATTCGCCCAGGGATTGCGCCGTGCGCCGGGCAGAGCCCTGCAGGTTCTCACTCATGTTTTCGGTCACCTGCGCCAGCCGCTTTTCCATCAGTTGCAGCATGTGCGCCTGCGCCGAGGCCTGCGCCTCCGACACATGGTTAAGCCCCCCGGCCAACTGGTGCTGCCCGTCCGACAGCCCCTGCACCCGCTCGCCCAGATGCGTCATCTGCCAGGCCAGCGGCTCGGTCATCCGCGCCGTGCGCGCGGCGGCGCGCAGCGCGAGGAGGAGCAGCAGAAGGATCAGCAACAACGCCCCGCCGCCGATCAGCGCGGCAAGGGTGAGCGGCTCGGCGGGGTCGAGCGAATAGGGACCGATCTGGATCATGTGCGCCCGAAAAGCCGTTCGATGTCAGTTAGTTGCAACTCCACATAGGTGGGTCGCCCGTGGTTGCACTGACCCGAGAGCGGCGTGCGCTCCATCTCGCGCAGCAGTGCGTTCATCTCGTCGCCGCTCATCCGGCGGCCCGAGCGCACCGACCCGTGGCAGGCCATGCGCGACAGCACCGCGTCGATCCGCGCGCCGAGCAGACCGCTTGCGCCCCCGTCGTGCAATTCGTCGATTATGTCGCGCAATAGCGCCTCGGCGTTCACCTCGCCGAGGATCGCGGGTGTCTCGCGCACAACGATGGCTCCGGGGCCGAAGGGCTCGATCCCGAGGCCGAGCGTGGCGAGATCGCCGGCATGCTCGCCAAGCAGGGCGCAGTCGGCTTCCGACAATTCCACCACCTCGGGAATGAGCAGCGCCTGCGCGGCGATGCCCCTCTCCGCAGCCTGACCCTTCAGCCGCTCGTAGACCAGCCGCTCATGGGCGGCGTGCTGATCGACGATGACCATGCCGGTGTCGGTCTGGGCGATGATATAGTTCTCGTGCACCTGCGCGCGCGCGGCCCCCAGCGGGAGGGCGGTGGCGGGCGTGTTATCCGTCGCCGGGGCCGCGTCCTCGACCCGCGCACTCCAGTCCCCGGCCATCTCGGCGAATCCCGGTGCCTGCGCCTGGTAGGCGGCCCCGCGCGCCTGTGCCGACGGGCGATCCATCTGGTAGACGCGCGCGCCCGTCGGTTCGGGCCGCATCGCGCCCAGCGTCGCCCCCGCCACGGTCGAGGACGCCCGGTGCCCGGCCTCGGCCAGCGCGTGCCGCAGCGCCGAGACAACGAGGCCCCGCGCCACCCCCGGCTCGCGGAACCGCACCTCGGCCTTGGCGGGATGCACGTTCACGTCGACCAGCTTTGGCTCGCAGTCGATGAACAGCGCCGCCGCCGGGTGCCGGTCGCGCGCCAGCACATCCTGGTAGCCCGCCCGCAGCGCGCCGATGAGCATCCGGTCGCGCACGGGCCGCCCGTTGACAAAGAGGTACTGCGCCACCGCCGCGCCACGCGAATAGGTGGGCAGCGCCGCGAATCCCGACAGCCGCAACCCCTCGCGCGTGGCGTCGATGCGGATGGCGTTATCGGCGAACTCGGCCCCGAGGATACGCCGCAGCCGCCCCTCCAGCGCGTCGAAGAGGTCGCCCGGCTCAGCGTCGGCGCGAAAGGTCACGCGCCCCTCGCCGCCGCCCGACACGTCGCGCAGCACAAATCCCACCTGTGGTGCCGACATGGCGAGGCGTTTGACGGTATCGGAAATGGCCTGCGCCTCGGCGCGTTCGGAGCGCAGGAACTTGAGCCGCGCGGGCGTGGCATAGAACAGATCGCGCAGCGTGACCGTGGTGCCGCGCCCGCGCGCCGCCGGTTTTACCGCGCTCATCCGCCCGCCCGCCACGGCGATCTCGGCCGCATCAAACCCCTCGGCCCGCGCGGCGACACTCAGCCGTCCGACCGCGCCCAGCGAGGGCAGCGCCTCGCCGCGAAAGCCGAAGGAATGGATGTCGAGCAGGTCGGAGCCGTCGATCTTGGACGTGGCGTGGCGTGCCAGCGCGAGGGCCAGGTCATCGGGTGCGATGCCGCAGCCATCGTCGCTCACGCGGATCAGCGTCTTGCCGCCATCGGCCTGCGCAATCTCGATCCGGCGCGCGCCCGCGTCGAGCGCGTTCTCTACCAGCTCCTTGACCGCCGAGGCGGGCCGCTCGATCACTTCGCCTGCGGCGATGCGATTGATCGCGGCCTCGTCGAGTTGGCGAATCGCGGGGCGTTGGGCGCTTATATTGGGGTTCGGCCTGTTCATGCCGCAATACTTAGCATGGCATCGGGCGATTCTGCCAGCCTGCCGGACACGGAAAAAGGCCCCGGGCGCGAACGCCCGGGGCCGGTTTCTCTCAGGGCTGACAGGGAAGAGGAGGTCTCAGCCCCTGGAGAACTCGGGGTAAGCCTCCATGCCCAGCTCGGCCATGTCGAGACCGTTGATCTCTTCTTCCTCGCCGACACGGATACCGACGGTTGCCTTCAGGATGAACCACAGGATCAAGCTGGCCACGAAGGTAAACACACCGTAGGCGGCGATGCCCAGAAGCTGCGTCGAGAGGCTCGCGTCGCCATTGTAGAAGATGACGGCGATGGTGCCCCAGATGCCCGCGAACAGGTGCACCGGGATGGCCCCGACCACGTCGTCGATCTTGAGCTTGTCGAGCATCGGCACGGCAAAGACCACGATCACGCCACCCACGGCCCCGATCCACAGTGCGCCGAACAGCGTCGGTGCCAGCGGCTCGGCGGTGATCGACACAAGGCCCGCCAGCGCACCGTTGAGCACCATTGTCAGGTCGGGCTTTTTATACATCACCTGCGTCAGGATCAGCGCGGTCACGGCACCGGCCGCGGCGGCCATGTTGGTGTTGGCAAAGATGCGGCTCACGTCCGAGACGTCACCCACGGTGCCCATCGCCAACTGCGAGCCGCCGTTGAAGCCGAACCAGCCCAGCCACAGGATGAACGTGCCCAGAGTCGCCAGTGCCAGGTTCGAGCCCGGGATCGGGATGACCTTGCCATCCTTGCCGTATTTGCCGATGCGTGGTCCCAGAACGATGGCACCGGCCAGCGCGGCCCAGCCACCCACCGAGTGCACGATGGTCGAGCCGGCGAAGTCCGAGAAGCCCGCTTCGGACAGCCAGCCGCCGCCCCACTGCCACGAGCCCGAGATCGGGTAGAACACGCCGGTCAGCACGACCACGAAGGCCAGGAACGGCCAGAGCTTGATCCGCTCGGCCAATGCACCGGACACGATCGAGGCGGTCGCGGCCACGAACACGAGCTGGAAGAAGAAGTCCGAGCCGATCGACGCATAATCAAGTGCGGCATCGGCGGCGGCCACCCCCACCGGGTCCAGTACTGTCGGCACGAAGAAGCTGCCGACATAGCCGTTGAAGTCACCCGGATACATCAGGTTGAAGCCCATGAACCAGTACATGATCGCGGCAACCGAATAGAGCGCGATGTTCTTGGTCATCTGCATGGTGACGTTCTTCGAGCGCACCAGTCCGCCTTCGAGCATGGCAAAGCCGCAGGCCATGAAGAACACCAGAAAGCCCGCCATGCAGAACAGCAGGGTGGTCATGATGTATGGGCCGATCTCGTCAAACCCGGGTGCGGCCGCCTCTGCCGCCTCCTGTGCAACCCCCATCGAGGGCAGCGCCAGAAGCGTCGCGGCAAGGCCGAGTGTCAGTGTCGATTTCATTGGTTTGTCCTTTCCCTCGCGCGCTCTTAAAGCGCGTCCTCGTTGGTCTCGCCCGTGCGCACGCGCAGGGCCTGCTGAATGTCGAGCACGAAGATCTTGCCGTCGCCGATCTTGCCGGTGCGCGCGGCCTTGGTGATGGTCTCCACGACCTGGTCGGCCATCCCGGCCGACACGGCGACCTCGAGCTTGATCTTGGGCACGAAATTCACGGCATACTCGGCCCCGCGATAGATCTCGGTGTGGCCCGATTGTGCGCCGAAGCCCTTGATCTCGGTGACCATCATGCCGCGGACACCGATGCCGGTGAGCGCCTCGCGGACCTCCTCGAGCTTGAATGGTTTGATCGTTGCGATGATGAGTTTCACGTCTTCCCCTTTCGGTTGGCGCGCGTGATCCGTGCGCTTTGCAGGTGCAGAAAAATCGTTCTGCCCCTGTTTGGGAAAGGGAAATGAGGGATTTCCGGCGCGGGGATGCGCTTGAATTGTTCAAAATTTGGGCGTAATGAATGGTATGCTTAATTTTTATGCACAATGAGAACGCACGCAACGCGGGCCGGGGTCTCTACATTCCCGCGCGCCCGCGCTAGAGTGCGTGCAGAGAAACGCGGCCGGGCAGGGCAGGCATGGGCAATTCAGGACGACGAAAACCGCCGCTCGCGGCCCCCAAACGCTCACGCGCAGGCGGGGGGCGTGCGCGCAAAAGCACCCGCCGCGCGCCGCGCAGGCGGTCGCGCAACCCGCTGGTGCGGCTGATGCGGACGGTGCTGCGGCTCTTGTGGCGGCTGGTTTGGGGGATCGGCTGGCGCGTGGGCGTGGTCGTGTTGCTCGTTACCGGGCTCGCGGTAGCCTATACCTACACCACGCTGCCCGCCTACCAGACCCTGATGGACGGGCGCGCGCGCGGCTCGGTGACGCTTCTCGATCGCGATGGCGAGGTGTTCGCGTGGCGCGGGGACCAGTTCGGCGGCGTTGTCACCGTCGACACGGTCAGCCCGCATTTGCGCGATGCCGTCATCGCGACCGAGGACCGCCGCTTTCACTACCACCCCGGCGTCGATCCCATCGGCATCGCCAGCGCTATCCGCATCAACCTGAGCGAGGGGCGGGGGCCGCTCTCCGGCAACGGCGGCTCGACCATCACGCAGCAGACCGCCAAGCTGCTGTGCTTTGGCGAGACCTATGACGAGACCCGCTGGAAGAGCGAGGCCGAGTATGTCTCCTACTGCCGGCGCAGCTCGATCTGGCGCAAGGTGCGCGAAGCCGTCTACGCGCTGGCGATGGAGGCGAAATACACCAAGGATCAGATCCTCACGATCTATCTCAACCGCGCATATCTGGGGGCAGGGGCCTACGGTGCCGAGGCCGCGGCGCAGCGCTATTTCGGCAAGTCCGCGGCCGAGCTGAACCCGTCGGAGGCGGCGATGATCGCGGGGCTTCTGACCGCGCCCTCGACGCTGGCCCCCACCGCCAACCTTGCCCGCTCGCAGAACCGCGCTTCGGTGGTCATCGGGCTGATGCGGGGGCAGGGCTATCTGAGCGCGGACCAAGCCGAGGCGGCGCTGGCCCGCCCCGCACAACTCTCGGAGGCGGCAGAGCAGCAGGCCGGCGGTTATTTCGCGGACTGGGTGATGGGCTCCGGGCCCGAGTTCCTGACCCGCGACACCACAGAGGATGTCATCATCCGCACCACGCTCGACCAGCGCATCCAGCGCGCCGCCGAAACGGCGATGAAGAGCACCTTCACCGACAAGGTGCGCGAGGAATCAAAGGCGCAGGCGGCCATCGTGGTGATGTCGGCGGATGGCGCGGTGCGCGCGATGGTCGGTGGGCGCGACACGACCGTGATCGGCGCGTTCAACCGTGCCACCATGGCGAAACGCCAGACCGGCTCCGCCTTCAAGCCCTTCGTCTATGCCACCGCGCTCGAGCTGGGGTTCGACCCCAACACCGTGGTGATGGACGAGCCCTACTGCCTCGATATCCCCGGCTCGGGCCGTTGGTGCCCGGAAAACTACAGCCGCGACTACAAGGGCCGGGTGACGCTCACGCAGGCGCTGGCCCAGTCGATCAACGTGCCCGCGGTCAAGATCGCCAGGCGCGCGGGCCTCGACAAGGTGCGCCGCGTGGCGGGCGACTTCGGCATCGAAAGCGATCTCGCGGACGGCCCGGCGCTGGCGCTCGGTGTCTCCGAGAGCACGCTGCTGGAGATGACCGGCGCCTATGCGGGCATCCTCAACGGCGGCTCTTCGGTCACGCCCTATGGCCTGACCGAGCTGCGGCTCATGGGCGAGCAGACACCGCTGATGTCGCGCGAGACCGGGATCGGCGAACGGGTAATCCGCGAGAGCGCGGCGCGCGAACTCGTTTACATGATGAGCCGCGTGGTCGAGGCGGGCACCGGGCAGCGCGCACGCCTTCCGCGCCGCGAGGTGGCTGGCAAGACCGGCACCACGCAGGCCGCCCGCGATGCGTGGTTCCTGGGCTTCACCGCCGATTACGTGGCGGGCGTGTGGATGGGCTATGACGACAACACCCCGCTCACCGGGGTGACGGGCGGCGGGCTGCCCGCCGAGATATGGCGCGAGACGATGACGCGCGTCCACGAGGGCCTGCCGCCCAAGCCCCTGCCGATGCAGCGCCCGGCGCCCCGTTCCAGCTCGTCAGAGCCGCTTCCGCAACAGCGCGCGCCGGTGGACCGTCGCAACCCGATCGAGACCATCCTGCGCAGCCTGTTCGGGAATTAGCGGTCGGGGGCAGCGAAGGCCGTGTCTGGGCCTGAAGCGGAGGGTCGCGGCCTGGTGCCAATGCGCAGCTCATTGCTGTGCCCCGCCAGTCCGCTCAAGGCCCCCGTGTCCACGCCACCTTGTTCAGCCCCGCGCACTGGGCTATCACCGCCACCCGAGCCGACAGGATGGATGCGATGCGCGCAGAGACCCAGACCCTTTTGACCGAGATCGAGAAGTCGCTGGAGCTTTTGCGCCAGCGGCTGGGGTGGGAGACCGCGCGCCACCGGCTAGAGGAATTCAACGCCCGGGTCGAGGACCCTACGCTCTGGGACGATCCCGCGCAGGCGCAAAAGCTCATGCGCGACCGGCAGGCGCTGGTCGATGCGCTCACCACCCATGACACCATCAAGCAGGAGCTCGAGGATCAGCTTGGCATGATCGAGCTGGGCGAGGCCGAGGGCGACGAAGAGGTGGTGGCCGAGGCCGAGGAGGCACTGCGCTCGCTGGCGAAAACCGCCGCCGCCAAGGAGCTCGAAGCGCTGCTCGACGGCGAGGCGGATGCCAACGACACGTTCCTGGAGATCAACGCAGGCGCAGGCGGCACCGAGAGTTGCGATTGGGCGGCGATGCTGGCGCGGATGTATGTGCGCTGGGCGGAAAAGCGCGGCTATACCGTCGAATTGCAGTCGGAATCGCCCGGCGAAGAGGCCGGGATCAAGTCCGCCGCCTACAAGATATCGGGCCACAACGCCTATGGCTGGCTGAAATCCGAATCGGGCGTGCACCGGCTCGTGCGCATCTCGCCCTTCGATTCGGCGGCCAAGCGGCACACCTCGTTCTGCTCCGTCTGGGTCTATCCGGTGGTGGACGACAATATCGAGATCGAGGTGAACCCCGCCGACATCCGCATCGACACCTACCGCTCTTCGGGCGCGGGCGGGCAGCACGTCAACACCACCGATTCGGCGGTGCGGATCACCCATATCCCCACCGGCATCGTGGTGACGTCCTCGCAGAAATCCCAGCACCAGAACCGCGACATCGCCATGAAGGCGCTGAAATCGCGGCTCTACCAGCAGGAACTCGACCGCCGCAACGCCGCCATCAACGAGGCCCATGACAGCAAGGGCGACGCGGGGTGGGGCAACCAGATACGGTCCTACGTGTTGCAGCCCTACCAGATGGTCAAGGATCTGCGCACCGGGCACGAGACCTCGGATACCAAGGGCGTGCTCGACGGCGATCTCGACCCGTTCATGGCCGCGACCCTCGCGCTCAACGTTTCGGGCAAGAGCCGCGCCGAGGCACAGGGAGAGGACTGAGCGCCGCGGATTCGTGGAGGCGGACGCGGATTGGTGCTTTCATCCGCCGCAGTGAATGTCTAGATAAGGCCAATGATGTTGCCGGGGGCGCGTCCCCCGTGACTAGGGAGAAGAGAGATGCTCAACAATATCGGCCTTCCGGGCCTTCTGCTCATCGCCGTGGTGGTGCTTGTGCTCTTCGGGCGCGGCAAGATCTCGTCGCTGATGGGCGAGGTCGGCAAGGGGATCACCTCGTTCAAGAAAGGCGTGTCCGAGGGCACCAAGGAGCTCGAGGACGAGACCGAATCCACCGAGGCCGCGCGCGACGTGACGCCCGCGGACAAGGGCAAAGAAAAAGACAAGGTCTGATACCCCCATGTTCGACCTGGGCTGGACCGAGCTTTTGCTCATCGGCATTGTCGCGCTGATCGTCGTCGGCCCCAAGGATTTGCCCGGCATGTTCCAGGCCTTGGGCAAGTTCGTGGGCAAGGCCAAGGGCATGGCGCGCGATTTCAGCCGTGCGATGAACGATGCCGCGGATCAGTCCGGCGTGGGCGACATCCAGAAATCGTTCAGGGCCGCCTCGAATCCCATGAAGACGGCGATGAACGAGGTCAAGAAGACCACCGACGGCGTGGCCCGCGACATCGACAAGGCCGCCCGCCCGCCGCTCGATCCCGAGCGTCAGGCCGCCGCCGACAAGATTCGCGAGAAATCCACCGAAATGGCCAACGCCCGTCGCGCCGCCGAGGCCGAGGAAAAGGCAAAGGCAGAGGCGCAGGCCGCACCTTCGGACACTGCGACGGAAACCGCCACCGCCGCGCCCGCTGATGACAGCGCCGGGAACAAGGCCGGGAACAAGGCCGGGAGCAAGGCCGGGAACAAGGCCGGGAGCAAGGCCGGGAACAAGGCCAAGAACAAGGCATGAGCATGCGCGATGACGAGCTCGAGGACAGCAGCGCCCCGCTGATCGAACACCTGGCCGAGCTGCGCACGCGCCTCATCCACTCGGTGCTGGCCTTCATCGTCGGGATGGTGATCTGTTTCACCATCGCCACTCCGATCTTCAATTTCCTCACCGCGCCGCTGTGCCAGGTGCTGGCCGACCGGGGGCAGGATTGCGACCTGATCTTCATCTCGCCGCAAGAGGGCTTCTTCGTCGCGATCAAGGTCTCGCTTCTGGGCGGGTTCATCCTCGCCTTTCCCTATATCGCCAACCAGATGTGGCGCTTTGTGGCGCCGGGGCTCTACCGCTCGGAAAAGGGCGCGTTCCTGCCGTTCCTCATCGCGTCCCCGTTCATGTTCTTTCTTGGCGCGGCGTTCGCCTTCTACGTCGTCACGCCGCTGGCCTATGACTTCTTCCTCGGCTTCCAGCAATTCGGCGGCGAGGGCGAGGCCGTGGAGGGCGGGCAGAATGCCGCGCCGCTCTCGGTGGTGTTCCAGGGTTCGGCGCAGGAATATCTCAACCTCACGATCAAGTTCATCGTCGCCTTCGGCCTGTGCTTTCAGCTTCCGGTGCTGCTCACGCTGATGGGCAAGGCGGGGCTGGTCAGCGCGCCGGGCCTGCGCTCGGTGCGCAAATACGCGGTTGTGGGCATCCTGCTCCTCGCCGCGCTGGTGACGCCGCCGGATGTCATCACCCAGATCATCCTCTTTGTCGTGGTCTACGGCCTCTACGAGGTGTCGATCCAGCTTGTGCAGCGCGTCGAGAAGAAGCGCGAGGCGGAATTGCGCGAACAGGGCCTTTGGTTCGACGATGACGACGACGAAGATGTCGCCGACGATGAGGATGTCGACGACGATCCGCTCGCCGGGACCGACGAGGACAAGGACAAGACCTGAATGACGACCGACACGCTCGACCGGATCGCCGCGGCGCTGGAACGGATGGCCCCCGCGCCGCTCACCGCGCCGGATTTCGACACGGCCGACGCCTTCGTCTGGCACGTCTCGCCTGACCGGCTGGAGCCCGTCGCGACGGTCAATCGGGTGGACATGTCGCTCCTCGTGGGGATCGACCGGGCGCGCGATATCCTACTGGAGAACACACGCCAGTTCGCCCGCGGCCTGCCGGCCAACAACGCGCTTCTCTGGGGCGCGCGCGGCATGGGGAAATCGAGCCTCGTCAAGGCCGTGCACGCCGTCGTGCAGGCCGGGGGGCTGCCGCTCAAGATCGTGGAATTGCAGCGCGAGGACCTGCCCTCGGTGGGCCGGTTGCTCAATCTTCTGCGCGGCGCGGATGCACGCTTCCTGCTCTTCTGCGACGATCTCAGCTTCGGCCATGACGACGAGCATTACAAATCATTGAAGGCCGTGCTCGACGGCGGGATCGAGGGACGGCCCGAGAACGTGCTGTTCTACGCCACCTCCAACCGCCGCCACCTGATGCCCCGCGACATGATCGAGAACGAACGCTCCACGGCGATCAACCCCTCCGAGGCGGTCGAGGAAAAGGTGTCGCTGTCGGACCGGTTCGGCCTGTGGCTCGGCTTCCATCCCTGCGATCAGGATGCCTACCTGTCGATGATCCGGGGCTATTGCGATGCCTACGGGGTCGCGATCGACGACGACACGCTGCGCGCCGAGGCGATCGAATGGCAGGCCACCCGCGGCGCGCGCTCGGGCCGCGTGGCGTGGCAGTTCTTCACCGATCTCGCGGGGCGTCGCGGCGTCCGGGTGTGAACCGCGCCAGCACCCCGATCACCAGCACGGTCAGCACGATCCGGTAGATATGGTGCAGCGTGACAAATGCCGGATTGGCGTTGAGGCTCAGCGCCACCAGCGCCATTTCCGTCACGCCTCCGGGCGCGAGGCTGATGACCAGCACATCCACCGCCTCGCCGGTGAGCGCGTGCAGCCCCGCCGCCAGCGCGCCCCCGATCGCCAGCATTGCCCCCACGGCCATGAGCGCAAGCCCCGTCCCGCGCGCCAGCAGCGCCCGGCTCATCCCCGTGAACCGCATCCCCAGCGCCGTGCCCAACACCATCTGCGCAACGTTCACCAGCCATTGCGGCACCTCGAGGCTCAGCCACCCGGTGAGCGACAGCACCGCCGCCAGCGCCATCGGCCCGGTCATCTGCCCGGCGGGCAGGCGCAGCACGCGGCCCAGCACCACGCCGCCCATGACCGCCAGCGCGATCACCGGCAGGTTGGACCAAGGCACATCGCCGCGCGCCAGCGTCACGCCCCCAGCCGAGCCCACGGGACCGCCCAGCCACAGCGACAGGCCCAGTGGCAGCACCGTCACCACCACGATGATGCGCAGGAATTGCTGCATCATCAGCCGCGTCACGTCCGCCCCCGCCGCCGCGCCCATCTCGATACTCTCGTAGAGCCCGCCGGGCGCGCTCGCGTAAAACGCGGTGACGGGGTCATAGCCGCCGAGGCGGCGGTAGATCGCATAGCCCGACCCGTGCGCCAGCCCCACGAACAGCGTCACCGCCCCGAAGCTCAGCGCATAGTTCCCCGCATCCGAAAACAGCGCGGGCGTCACCTGCGCCCCGATCATCAACCCGATGATCGCGATGAAGCCGATCCGCAGCGCTGTCGGGAACCGGTACCCCTCGGGCAGCCTGTGCGGCAGCACCGTGGCAATGAGCGCCGCGCCCACGAGCGGCCCCAGCATGAACGGCAGCGGCGTGCCCACCGCCTGCGCCGCCAGCCCCCAGAGGACAGCAAGCGCCAGCAGTGCGAGGGTGGTCAGTATCTGTGGCATGATCCCTTGAACCACCGGCGCGGGGCAGGGGCAAGGGGGCGACGGCGGGCGCGGTGGTTCTGGCCTGGAGGGGACCTTCCGGTCTTGGCCCACTTGCGCGGAATCAAGGCGCGGAACGCGCCGCCGCGCAGCGCCCGACCGCCCCCTCGGGCGGGCGCTCTTCGTCGTTGCAAGTAGCTATGATCGCAGAAGTATCTTGCACCATAAATCGCAGAGCGTAATCGAGTTTGCGCCCACCCGGCGGTCAGGCGCTGCGCGGCTCCTCAAGCGTTGTGCTCAACGACCGCTCCAGCCCAAAACAACCCGCGCCCGTTGGCCTGCCCCCGTCTCAGCCGACGAACGCCACCTCCCGGTCAAACGGCATCTCGCGCAGCCTCTGCCCCGTGGCGGCAAAGATCGCGTTGGCAAGCGCCGGCGCGGCGGGTGGCACCGGCGGCTCGCCGATCCCGCGGATCTTCCCGGCGGTCTCCAGCCCCCGCACCACGATCTCCGGGCACTCACGGAGCCTCATGGACCGGAACGTGTCGAAATTCTGCTGCTCCACCGCACCATCCGCATAGGTGAGCGCCCCGTGCATCGCGTGGCCGAGGCCCCAGACCACGCCGCCCTGCATCTGCGCCTCGAAATTCACCGGATCGACGATCCGTCCCACGTCGGCGGCCACCCAGACGCGGGCAACCCGCAGGCCATCGCCTGTCTCGCGTACCTCCACCACCTGCGCGCAGGGCACCCCGAACGACAGGCAGAACCCGATGCCGCGCCCCTGACCGGCGTTCAGCGCGCCGCCCCAGCCCGACATCTCGCCCACCGCCTCCAGCACCGCGCGCGACGGCGCGTGGCTGCACAGCCGCAGCCGCTCTTCCAGCGGGTCGGCCCCGGCGGCGTGGATCAACTCGTCGAGCAGGCAGTCGTGAAAGAACCCGTTGGTGGATGCCCCGACCGACCGCCAGCTTGAGACCGGCGCAAGCGCCGGCGCGCGGTATCCCGTCACCCGGTACTCGGGGATGGCGAAGGGCTGATCCCACGCGCCCGCGACGATCTGCAGATCGGGCCCCGGCGTGGGGATCGCCTGCCGTCCCATCTGCGAGGCGATGATCGAGGGCATGGCGATGCCAAGGTCATAGGCCACAACGCGGCCCCCCGACACGCGCCCGCGCCCCCGTGCCATCGCGATCTGACGGGGGAACTCGTGGCCCATATCCTCCTCGCGCGAATAGGTGAGCTTCACCGGCTGCCCCGGCACCGCCATGGCCAGGTGCGTGGCGTGGCGCACCACCGCGTCCTCCAACCGGTGGCCGAAGCTGCCCCCGGCGACGCGCACATGCACGTGCACATCGTCCGCATCCTGTCCGGTGATCGCGGCGGCATTGCCCTGCACGAAACGCGGCACCTGCGTGCCCGTCCAGATATCCGTGCGCTCCGGGGAATAGCGGACGGTGGTATTGAGCGGCTCCAGCGGCGCGTGGGCGAGGTAGGGCGCGCGATATTCCACGTCGATATCCGCAGCCCCGTCCAACGCCGCCTCCACATCGCCTTCGTCGCGCAACCGGCTGTCCTGCCGCTCGGGGGTAAAGCTCTCCGCGAGCGCCTGCCAATGGCCCTCCATCCCGGCAGGGTAGGGGGCCGGGGCCCAGTCGCATTTGATCGCCTGCGCCGCCTGCATCGCGCGCCAGGTGTTGTCGGCGATCACGCCGACGCCGCCGGGCACCTCGACGATCTTCCTCACCCCGCGCATCGCCTTGGCCTCCGACGCGTCAAGGCCGCGCAACGCCGCCCCCTGCGCCGGGTTCAGCCGGATCGCGGCATGCAGCATCCCGGGCTGTTCCTCGTCGATGCCATAGGCTTGGCGGCCGGTGGATTTCGCCACGATATCCACGCGCTGCACGGGCTGTCCCACCAGCCGCCACGTCGATGGGTCGCGCAGCACCACATCCGTCACCGGCTCGGTCCGCGCGGCCTCGGCGGCCAGGCTCTCGTAGCGCAGCCGCGTGCCGTCGGGCAGGATCACTGCGCTGCCCTCGGTGCCGAGCCGGTCAACGGGCTGCCCGTGCAGGCGCGCCGCCGCCGCCTTCAGCGTCTCGCGCGCCACGGCCCCCGCGCGGCGCAGCTTTTCATACCCGTCGGGCACGGTGGTCGAGCCGCCGGTAATCTGCATGCCGAGGAATTTCATCGGCGCGTCCATCACGTCGCGCGCGCTCTCGGCCAGCCAGCCCTGGTCGGTGGATCGGAACGGCACCGCCTCGTCCGACAGCGCGGTGTTCCAGTAGGCGCGGTCGGGCGGTCCGAACTCGGTCGCCACCTGCGCCGGGTCAACGTCCAGCTCTTCGGCGATGAGCATCGCCTGCACCGACACCGCGCCTTGCCCCACATCGGCGCGCGGGGTGATGAGGGTGATCGCATCCCCGGTGATCCGCACATAGGGCGTCAGCGCCGCCGCCCCCTCGGGCAGATCGGCCATGAGCGGGTTGTCATAGGGCGTCCGCATGCGCCAGACGCCAAAGGCGACGCCGCCCGCGACGGCCACCGACCCGACCAGGAATGTCCGCCGCGCGATGGTCTTTGCCCGCCCCATCTCAGGTGCCCTCGCGCATGGCGCGGGCCGCCGCCTTCACCGCCGCGCGGATGCGCGGATAGGTGCCGCAACGGCACAGGTTGCCCGACATCGCGTCGTCGATCTCGGCATCGCTCGGCTCCGGCACCTCGGCCAGCAGGCTTGCCGCCTGCATGATCTGCCCTGACTGGCAATATCCGCATTGCGCCACCTGTGCCTCGATCCACGCCGCCTGCACCGGGTGCGGCGCCCCGGGCGTGCCCAGCCCCTCGATGGTGGTCACATCGCCCCAGACATCGCCCACCGGCACCTGGCAGGAGCGCACGGCCTGCCCGTCGATATGTACCGTGCAAGCCCCGCACTCCGCGATGCCGCAGCCGTATTTCGGCCCGTGGACGCCCAGCACGTCGCGCAGCGCCCACAGAAGCGGCATCTCCGGCTCCAGGTCGTCGAGTGTGTGCTCGGTGCCGTTGACGGTCAGGCGCATGATGCAGGGGTCCTTTCCGGTGCTCTCACGCGAAAGGATAAACCGTTCGGTTCAGGTGTAAAGCGCGACGTGGCGACAGGCGCCCGCCCGCCGTCACGTTCCCGCGAGGCCCCTCAACCGGTGCGGCGCATGACACACCATTCCACTCCCGGCCGCACGGTGCGGCCCGTCGGGGTCGGGATTATGCAATGCCGGGTTTGCAGGCAGGACAACGCGCGCGCAAGCGAGGTTTGGCCTTGGCCGGATGATCGGCGAGTTGGCCCGCGCGGAAGCAAGGTGCTCGCGCGGCCTTTGGCTACCCCGCCTTCTTCAGGTCGGTGATCAGCGCGCCGATATCGCCATTTCGACGGTCGAGCATCGCCCCGATCTCGGTGCGTTCGCTCAGCCGCAGGCTGATGCCCTCGATCACCATGTCGAAGAACAGGTCCTTCCCCGAGCGGTCCGACACCAGAAAGCTCACCTCGAAGGGCGACTGCCCGCGCAGGTAGACCATCGAGCGGACCTCGTACCACGATTTCACCTCGCGCACGTCCTTGACCTCGATCCGCCCGCCCACGAACTCGTTGAAACGCTTGCCGTATTTGCGGGAGATGTAGCCGCGGAACGCATCGGTATAGGCGCGCATCTGTGCCCCGGAGAGGCGGTTGGCATCCGCCCCTAGCGTCGAGCGCGCGATGATTGACACATCTGCATAGCGCGCGAAGATGCGCTCGAACTCCACGATCATCTGCGACAGCGGCTGCCCCGAGGCGATCACCCGGTTGATGTCACTCACCACCTGGTCGATGAGCGCGCGGGCGCGCGCTTTGGTCAGGGCGCGGGCGGTGTCGGGCATCGAGGCCAGCCCCATCGCGGCCAGCCCGGCGGACATAAAGAAACGTCGTGTCGGCTTACTCGTCAGTTTACTCGTCATAAGGATCCTCCAACGGGGTCGAAGCGGCGGCACCGCCACCGGCCGTGCCGTCATAGGGATCGGTATAGGCCGCACCCGTGGTGCCGCCAACCTTGAACCGTCGATTCTGCAGGAAAATCGAGCGCGACAGCGCGTAGCTGTCCTCGCTCTCGTAGAGAATCTGGTCGATCGTTTCCGTGAACCGCTCGCGCCGCGACAGGCCCGAGGCCACGCCCGCCGCGGTGCCGGCGAGGTTCTCGGGGCTGTCCAGTACATAGGTGAGCGGGTTGGTGAACAGGTCCGCGAAAATGCCAAAGGTGTGCCGCGTCGTCGATGGTCCGAGGAACGGCAGCTCGATATAGGCGCCCTCGCGCGCGCCCCAGACATGCAGTGTCTCGCCGAAATCGGTGTTGGTGGGCGCGGCCATGCCCATCTCGCTGGCCGGATCGAACACGCCGCCGAGGCCCACGGTGGTGTTGACCACCAGCCGCGCGGTGTCCTGCAACGCGCCGCGCATGTTCAACTGCAGGATGTTGTTCACGATGTCGGCGGGCAGCGACAGGTTCTCGGCGAGCCGGATCACGCCGGTCTCGATATCGTCGGGCACCACGCTGGCATAGCCCTTGGACACGGGCCGCACCAACACCCGGTCAACCCCGCGGTTGAACTCGTGCATGCGCCGGTTCTCGGTCTCGTAGGGATCGAACACGTCCCGCGTGGCGGCAGGGTCCTGCGCGGCGCAGCCCGCGACAAGCGTCGCGGCCGCCAGGATCAGGGCGGGGACGGCACGGCGTAACGTACAAGAAATAGGCGGGGTCACGGCAAGAATCCACGTCCTGAGTCGAATGCTATGTTACATAACCGATCGCCCGCGCAAACCCACCCCTGACCGACGATCGGTCACATTCCTGTGGCAGAATGGCGACATGCGCCCTGACGGCGGATGCTTCCAACGATGCCGCATTCGGCAAGGCTGGAGTCGTGCCTGACGACATTGCCGCCGGTGCTGTCGCGCAAATGCACCGGTCAGGTCCGGGCAGGCGCGGCCCGCTTTTCCCAGCGAGACCCGCGCCACGCAGCAGACATCCCGAGGGGGCTTTTCATTACCCCGTGCCGCCGCTAGCGTCAGGGCAAATCGCGCCACAGGAGAAAACGACATGAGCCAGTTCGAAACCAGACTTGCCGAGATGGGCGTGACCCTGCCCGAGGCGCCGATGCCCGCCGCCAACTACGTGCCCTACGTGCAGGTGGGCGAGATGCTCTACGTCTCGGGCCAGATCGCCAAGGACGGCGACCGCCTGCTCACCGGCAAACTCGGGGCCGACATGGACATGGCAGCGGGCACCGAGGCGGCGCGCGTCTGCGCCATTGCCCTCCTGGCACAGGTCAAGGCCGCCTGCGGCGGCGACCTCGACCGGCTGGTGCAAGTGGTGCGGCTCACCGGCTTCGTCAATTCCACCCCGGATTTCACCCAGCAGCCGCAGGTCATCAACGGTGCGTCCGATTTCCTCGGCGAGGCGCTCGGCGAGGCAGGCAAGCACGCCCGCGCCGCCGTCTCCGCCGCGTCACTGCCCTTCGGCGTCGCGGTCGAGATCGACGGGATATTCCGCGTCCGATGACCCCGCTGCCCGAGGCGTTCCTTCGGGTGCCGCTGGCGCATCGCGGCCTTCATGACCGCGATGCTGGCCGCCCCGAGAACTCGCGCGCCGCGGTCTGCGCGGCGATCGCGGCAGGCTATGGAATCGAGATCGACCTGCAAGCCAGCCGGGACGGCCACGCAATGGTGTTCCACGATTACGACCTCGGGCGGCTCACGTCCGAGACGGGCCCTGTGCGCCAGCGCGATGCCGCCCAACTCGCGCAAATCCGCCTCAAGGGCGGCGACGAGGGCATCCCCGACCTGCCCGAGATCCTCGCCCTCGTCGCCGGGCAGGTGCCGCTCCTCGTCGAGCTCAAGGACCAGCATGGCCAGATGGGCGAGACGAGCGGCGCGCTCGAGTCCGCCACCGCGGCGGCGCTTACGGATTATGCGGGGCCGGTGGCGGTGATGTCCTTCAACCCGCACATGATGATCGCGATGGCCGCGCGCGCGCCGCAGGTCCCCCGTGGTCTCGTCACCGGCGCCTTCTCCGCCGAAAACTGGCCGCTCCTGCCCGAGGAGACCCGCGCGCGGCTCCGCGCCATCCCCGATTACGACGCGGCGGGCGCGGGTTTCGTCAGTCACGAGGCGGGCGACCTCGACAGCCCGCATCTCGCCCGCCTGCGCGCGCGCGGCGCGCCGATCCTGTGCTGGACCGTGCGCAGTGCCGAGGCCGAGGCGCGCGCGCGCCGCGTGGCCGATACCGTCACCTTCGAGGGATACCTCCCCGATCTGCCCGCTTGATGCGCGCGCCCGATGCGCCAGATACACATGCGTCCGCACGCAACCGGGGACTTGCGAGGATGAGCGAGACCGAGCTGACCGTCACCGCCCATGACAGCATCCACGCCATCGGCGCGGAGGCGTGGGATGCCTGCGCCTGCCCCGAGGCCGAGGGTGGCGGCCGCCCCGAGGATCCGTTCACCACCCACCGCTTCCTCGCCGCGCTCGAGGACAGCGGCTCGGTCGGTCCCGGCAGCGGCTGGCATCCGCATCACCTGACGGTGACGCGGGCGGATCAGGTGATCGCCTGTGCGCCGCTCTATCTCAAGGGTCACAGCCAGGGCGAATACATCTTCGACCACGCCTGGGCCCATGCCTACGAGCGCGCGGGCGGGCGCTACTACCCCAAGGCGCAGATTGCCGTGCCCTTCACCCCGGTGACCGGGCGGCGGCTGCTGACCCGCCCGGGGAACGAGGACGAGGGGCGCGCAGCACTCCTGCAAGGTGCCACGGCGCTGGCGGCGCAGAACCGGCTTTCGTCGCTGCACGTCACCTTCTGCACCGATGACGAGGAGGCGGCGGGCGAACGGGCAGGGCTCCTGGCCCGGCAGACACAGCAATACCACTGGCACAACCGTGGCTATCGCGATTTCGACGATTTCCTCGGGCATCTCTCGTCGCGCAAGCGCAAGACCATCCGCAAGGAACGCGCCCGCGCGCAAGCCTTCGGCGGCGAGATCGTCTCGCTCACCGGCGACGACATCCGCCCCGCGCACTGGCAGGCGATGTGGGAGTTCTACCAGGACACCGGCGCGCGCAAATGGGGCACGCCCTACCTCACCCGGGCCTTCTTCGATCTCGCACAGGACCGCCTGCGCGACGACGTGCTGTTGGTGCTCGCCCTGCGCGGCGGCCGCCCGGTGGCGGGGGCGATGAACCTGATCGGGCGCTCGGCACTCTTTGGCCGATACTGGGGCTGCGCCGAGGACCACCCCTGCCTTCATTTCGAACTGTGCTATTACCGGGCCATGGATTTCGCCATTGAACACGGGCTGCAAAGGGTAGAGGCTGGTGCGCAGGGCGAGCACAAGCTCGCCCGCGGCTACCTGCCCCGGGCCACTCATTCGCTGCACTGGCTGCGCGACCCGGGCTTCGCCGAGGCGGTGGCACAGTATCTCGATGCCGAGCGCGCCGCCGTCGAGGAAGAGATCGAGATCCTCACCGGCTACGGCCCCTTCCGCAAGACCCCGATGGAGGACCACGAATGACCGAGAAACTCAGCAACACCGCCCGCAAGACCACGCTTCAACCGCTCCTGGAAAACGGCTGGTCGATGGTCGAGGGGCGCGACGCCATCGCCAAGACCTACAAGTTCGGCGATTTCGTCGAGGCGATGGGCTTCATGACCCGCGCCGCGCTCTGGGCCGAGAAATGGAATCACCACCCGGAATGGTTCAACGTCTACAACCGCGTCGAAATCACATTATCGACCCACGATGTGGGCGGCCTGAGCGCGCTCGACGTCAAGCTCGCGCGCAAGTTCGACGGCCTTGTGGACTGAGACCGGGGGATCCGAGTATCTGGGCCAGGAAGAAACCCGGCGCGGCTTCATCTTGCTGAAAATATCCCCGGCCTGACGGCACGAGAAGGGGGCGCGGTGCGAGGATCAGCGCCCCCGCACCAGCGTCGGCAGTCACATCGCGGCGAGCAGCGATTCGCCCGCGGTGGCCTCGCAGGTGCCGGGGCTTTCCTCGACATGCAGCACCGTTACGCGGCCGTCCTCGACCGCCATCGCATAGCGCTTCGAGCGCCCGATGAGCCCGGCGGGGGGCGCGTCGAAATCCATGCCGATCGCCTTGGTGAATGCGCCCTGCGGGTCGCCCAGCATGGTGATCCCGGCCTTTGCCGCGCCGGTCGCATCGCCCCAGGCCTGCATCACGAACGGGTCGTTGACGCTGACGCAGATGATCTCGTCCACGCCCTTGGCGTCAAAGCCGTCCTTCGTGCGGATGAAGCTCGGGACATGGGCCGAGGAACAGGTGGGGGTGTAGGCACCCGGTACGGCAAAGATCACCACCTTGCGCCCCTTCGTCAGGGCCGACAGGCTCACCGTCTCGGGGCCGCCCTCGCCCAGTTTCAGCAGGTCCGCGTCGGGCAGCTTGTCGCCGGTGGATATGGTCATGGTCGCTTCCTTTCTCCTGTCGCGTTGCCGTTTGATGTAACCATAGGCCGGTGCTAGGCAAGGGGCCACGGCAAAGATGGGCGGGAGACGGGAATGACGCACGTGGTGGTGATCGGGGCCGGGCAGGCCGGGGCGTCGCTGGTGACGCGGCTGCGGACCCAGGGCTTCGACGGCGCGATCACGCTCATCGGGGACGAGCCCGTGCCGCCCTACCAGCGGCCGCCGCTGTCCAAGAAATACCTGCTGGGCGAGATGGCCCTCGAACGCCTCTTCCTGCGCCCCGAGAGCGCCTATGCCGAGGCCGGGATCGACCTGCGCACCGGCACCCGCGTCACCGCCATCGACCGCACCGCCCAAGAGGTGGTGATGGACGCGGGGCGGCTCGGCTATGACACGCTGGTGCTCGCCACCGGCTCGCGCCCGCGCCGCCTGCCCGCGGCCATTGGCGGCGATCTGGGCGGCGTGCACGTCGTGCGCACGCTGGCGGAAGTCGATGCGATGGCGCCGGGCGTGGTGCCGGGGGCGCGGGTGCTGATCGTCGGCGGCGGCTATATCGGGCTCGAGGCGGCGGCGGTGGCGGCAAGCCGCGGCATGGCCGTCACCCTCGTCGAGATGGCCCCCCGCATCCTGCAACGCGTGGCAGCAAAGGAGACCTCGGACTATTTCCGTGCGCTGCACACCCGCCACAGCGTCGATATCCGCGAGGGCGTCGGGCTCGAGCGGCTCATGGGCGAGGGGCAGGTGACAGATGCCCGGCTCACCGACGGCAGTGCGCTGGAGGTGGATATGGTGATCGTCGGCGTCGGCATCGTGCCCGATACCGCGCTGGCCGAGGACGCGGGGCTCGCCATCGACAATGGCATCGCCGTGGACGCGCAGGGCCGCACCGACGACCCGGCGATCTGGGCCGCAGGCGATTGCGCCTCGTTTCCATACGGCGACGGACGGCTGCGGCTGGAAAGCGTGCCCAACGCCATCGACATGGCCGAATGCGTGGCCGACAACATCACCGGCGCGGGCCAGGACTACGTGCCCAAGCCGTGGTTCTGGTCGGATCAATACGACGTGAAACTCCAGATCGCCGGGCTTGGCACCGGCTATGACCGGATCGTGACGCGGGCGGTGGGCGACGCGGTGTCCTTCTGGTACTACGCGGGCGATCGGCTGCTTGCGGTGGACGCCATGAACGATCCGCGCGCCTACATGGTGGGCAAGCGGCTGATCGAGGCAGGGCGCAGCGCCGATCCGGACCGCGTCGCCGATCCCACCACCGATCTCAAGGCGCTTCTGAAGTGAGGATCATCGGCGGCGCGCATCGTGGCCGGGCGCTGGCCAGCGTCGGCAAGGGGGATGCAGCGGCGCATCTGCGCCCCACCTCCGACCGGGTGCGCGAGGCGCTCTTCAACGTGCTGGCGGGCGGCTATGGCGATCCCGTCACCGGCGCGCGCGTGCTCGACCTCTTCGCCGGCACCGGCGCGCTCGGGCTCGAGGCGCTGTCGCGCGGCGCGGCACAGGCCAGCTTCGTCGAGAGCGGGCGCAAGGCGCTGGCGCTCCTGCGCGACAACATCGGGCGCTGCGGGGCAGGGGATGCCGCGCGGGTGTTCCCTCTCGATGCGCGCAGGCCCGGCCCCAACCCGGACGCCCCCCATGACCTCGTCTTCCTCGACCCCCCCTATGGCAAGGGTCTGGGCGAGGCGGCGCTCGCGGCGGCACTGGCGGGCGGCTGGATCGCCGCCGACGCACTGATCGTGTGGGAGGAGAGCGCCCCCATCACCCCCCCCGAGGCCCTGCGCCTGATCGAAGAGCGGCGCTACGGCGACACGATGATCCGGTTTCTTGGCCGGGACTGACGGTCAGCAAGGCAGGGCGGTGTTGCCGGTGGAAGATTGCGTCGTGAGGGCAGCGATTGGCCTTGAGCGGTCGTTGCAGTGAGCCGTGTCATCGTATGTCCGCGGGCAGGCGATCCAACGGTTTTTCAGGGCACTTTATTTCTGCTTTCCCGAAAAACATGCAATCGGCGCATTGGCTTAGCCAAATCGCCTGTCCGGGGGGCGGACATGCGATGGCGCGGCGGGCTTCGCCCTTGATTCCGCGCCGGGACCAGACGGCAACGTCCCCTCCAGGCCATTCCCCGTCGGCTGTTCCGACCCGTCATAACCCACACCCCGCCCTCCACCTCACTATCTGACGTATCGCACAAGGCTGTCAGGCCACCGCTTGCCTCCCACACACACAAAAAACCGGCCCGCACGAGGGCGGGCCGGGACGAGGTGTCGTCATTGCTGACGAGGAGGACACCGGTGCCTTGTCCTCACCAGTCCGTCGGACCTTTCTGGGCGAACTGGTGGACAAGGAAGTCAATGAAGGCGCGCACCTTGGGCTGGGTGAAACGGCCCGGCGGATAGACGGCATAGATACCCTGTGTCTCCATCGGCAGGTCGGGCATCGCGTCCTCCACCTGGCCCTCGGCCAGCGCCCGGGCATAGAGGAACGATGGAAGATAGGCGATCCCGAGGCCCGAGATCGCGGCGTTGAGCAGCGATTGCCCGTCATTGACGCTGAGGCCCCCCGCCGTGCGCACCTGCCGCTTCTCGCCCGAGGGCGCGGTCAGCTTCCACACCGCGTTGCCGCCCTGGCTGGAATAGTGCAACAGCTTGTGCTCGTTGAGATCGTCGATCTTCTGGGGCCGTCCGTATTTCTTGAAATAGGCGGGGCTCGCGATCATGCGGCGGGTGGTGTTCGACAGCTTGCGCGCGCGTAGCGTGCTGTCCTCCAGGTCGCCGATCCGCACCGCCATGTCGAATCCTTCGGAGATCAGCTCCACATAGCGGTTGTTGAGCACCATGTTGACGGTGATATCCGGGAAATCCTCGAGAAACTGGCCCAGAACCGGGCTCAGGTGATTGACGCCGAAATCGGTGGCCACCGAGATGCGCAACAGCCCCGAGGGGTCCGACTGCATCGAGCTTACCAGCGCATCCGCCTCGCCCGCGTCGTTGAGCACCCTGAGCGCCCGGTCGTAATAGGCCAGCCCGATCTCGGTGGGACTGACCCGCCGCGTGGTGCGGTTGAGAAGCCGTGCACCGAGGCGTGCCTCGAGCGAAGAGACATGCTTGGACACGGCGGATTTCGAAATACCCATCTTGCGGGCCGCGTCGGTAAACCCGCCCTGGTCCACCACCGTGGCAAAGGCCTCCATTTCCGTCAGGCGATCCATACTGCTACCTCATTCTCCGATCACCTGATGGTGTGACGGAAAAATCAGGCGCAACTGCGGCGCGCGACTGACAATATCGGGGTGCTGTCGGAATCGTCGCCGCACGGGAAACACCGAAACACGGCAAATTGAGGCTATGATCTGTCCTGCGGGGGTATGCTTTGCCCGAGTTGTGGTCGCATTCAGGGCGGATATGCCATGAAACCGCATATCGTAGTGACATTCGCCATCACGCTTGCGGCTGCCGTCCCCGCGTTCGTCGGCGACACCCCCGCGCCCGAGGGGGCCGTTCAGAGCGCCGCAGCCAGCCGCGTGCCCTGGTCTATCGCGCGTTTCGCGTCCAACTCGGCGGCGACATCCGCGCCGCCGATCACGTGGGCCTTCACGCCACGGGCCTCCAACGCATCGGCCAGGCTGCGCTCGCTCAACTGCCCGGCGCAGAGTACGATCGTGTCGGCCTCGATCAGCGTCGGGTTCTCCCGTGCCTCGCCGAAACTGATGTGCAGCCCGTCGCCGTCGATCCGCTCGTAATTGACGCCGCTCACCATCTCGACCCCCTTCATCCGGAGCGCCGCGCGGTGAATCCACCCCGTGGTCTTGCCCAGCCGCTTGCCGGGACGCTCGGCCTTGCGCTGCAACATCGTCACGGCACGCGCGGGCGGCTCGGGCTGCGGCCCTTGCGGGGCCAGCCCGCCACGCACGTCTGCCGGGTCGCCCACCCCCCATTCCTCGCGCCAGAGCGCGATATTCTCCGTCGGGCTCTCGCCCGCGTGGACCAGGAATTCCGCCACGTCGAAGCCGATCCCCCCCGCGCCCACCACGGCGACGCGTTTGCCCACCTTTGCCTTCCCGCGCAGCACGTCGATGTAATTCACCACGTTGGGGCCATCCTGTCCGGGGATACCCGGGTCGCGGGGGATCACCCCGGTGGCGATGATCACCTCGTCAAAGTCCGCGAGGTCATTTGCGCCCACATCCTGCCCCAGCTTCACCTCGACGCCCGCCTCGCCGGCCATCACGCCGAACCAGTCCACCAGCCCGTGAAACTCCTCCTTGCCGGGGATCACGCGCGCCATGTTGAGCTGCCCGCCGATCTCGCCCGCGCGGTCAAATAGCGTCACGCCATGCCCCCGCCCCGCCGCCGTGATCGCCGCCGACAGGCCCGCCGGCCCCGCGCCGACCACCGCGATGCGCTTGGGGGCATCCGTGGGCGCGATCACCAGCTCCGTCTCGTGGCAGGCGCGCGGATTGACAAGGCAGGTGGTCAGCTTGCCCGAGAAGGTATGATCCAGACAGGCCTGGTTGCAGGCGATACAGGGTGCGATGGTCTTGCCGCGCCCCTCGGCGGCCTTCTTGACGAACTCCGCATCGGCGAGGAACGGCCGCGCCATGCTCACCATGTCGGCCACGCCCTCCGACAGCAGGCCCTCGGCCACCTCGGGCGTGTTGATCCGGTTCGAGGTGATGACCGGGATACCCACCTTGCCCATCAGCTTTTGCGTAACCCAGGCCCATCCCGCCCGCGGGACAGAGGTGGCAATCGTCGGCACCCGCGCCTCGTGCCAGCCGATCCCGGTATTGAGGATCGACGCGCCCGCATCCTCCACCGACTGCGCCAGTTGCACCACCTCGTCGTGGGTGCTGCCCTCGGGGATGAGGTCGATCATGCTCAGGCGATAGATCAGGATGAAATCGCGGCCCACCGCCGCGCGCACCCGGCGCACCACCTCCAGCGGCAGGCGCATCCGGTTCTCGTAAGAGCCGCCCCAGCGGTCCGTGCGCTTGTTGGTGTGGGTGACGAGGAACTGGTTGAGGAAATACCCCTCGCTCCCCATGATCTCGACCCCGTCATAGCCTGCCTCACGGGCGCGCTCCGCCGCTGTCACGATATCGGCGATCTGCTTCTCGATCCCCGCCTCGTCCAGCTCATGCGGTGTGAAGGGCGAAATCGGTGACTTGATGGCCGAGGGGGCCACGCATTCCTTGCCATAGGCATAGCGGCCCGCATGCAGGATCTGCATCGCGATCAGCCCGCCCGCGTCATGCACCCGGTCGGTGACGATGCGGTGATTGGCGATATCCTCGGGCGTGAACAGCCCCGCCGCCCCCGGAAACACCCCGCCCTCGCGATTGGGGGCCATGCCGCCGGTGACCATCAGCCCGACGCCGCCGCGCGCACGGGCGGCGTAGAACTCCGCCACCCGGTTCCAGTCGCGCGTCTCCTCCAGCCCGGTATGCATAGACCCCATGAGCACGCGGTTCTTCAGCGTGACATGGCCCAGATCGAGGGGCGCGAGAAGATGCGGATAGTTGGTCATGGCTCTCTCCCTTGGCTTATCCCCGTGATGCCTCGCCTGCGCGCGCTTGTCACCCGTGAACGCTGCGTTACGGTGGGCGGCGGGTCTGCGCCCCGCCGTGTGGGTATTTGTGCCAAGAAGAGGCCGGGATGGGTATGACGTCAGTCCTGTTCGTCCGCAAAACTCAGCGCCGCCCAGTTGCGTCGCTCATGCACCACCCGCAGGATCACGACATCCGACCCAACCTGACGGAAGAACACGAGGTGTTGCCCGGTTTTCAGCGATCGTGCACCCGGCACGAAGACGGACCGGTCGCGCCCTGTCCCCGGTGCGGCCACCGCGCGGGCGAAACATTCGAATATCCCGGAGACATAGGCTTCCGCTTGGGCCGGTCCCCATGTTGCGCTTGAATAATCCCAGATGTCATTCAGGTCGGCCATCGCCGCCCGTGTCAGGCGAAATCCCGTCACGCCGATGCTTTGCGCTTGGCGGCGAGGAAGCGTTCGGGATCGACGTCGAGGGTTTCACCGCTCGCCGCCTGCCTGTCGGCCTCCTCAAGGCTGGCCTTCAGTCTGTCGAACTCCAGTTCCGCCTCTTGACGTTCCAGTATCCGCAACCCCGCGCGCACGACATCGCTGGCCGAGTTGTAGCGGCCGCTTTCCACGGCGCGGGCGATGAACTCGTTGAAGTGGTCGCTGAGCACGACAGAGGTGTTGCGGGGCATGGGGCATCTC
Source organism: Roseovarius nitratireducens (assembly GCF_002925845.1). Lineage (GTDB taxonomy): Bacteria > Pseudomonadota > Alphaproteobacteria > Rhodobacterales > Rhodobacteraceae > Roseovarius > Roseovarius nitratireducens. The sequence continues at coordinate 80,929 of NZ_PDNI01000018.1, forward strand.
CTTTGACCGCAATGTACCAATTCCTGGTATCCGGTTCAATTGGCCCGGCCCTCACTCCTCGCCGTCCACGCGCCCGCGCAGCGCCTTGACCTCGCCGCGCTGCTTCTTCGCCGCCACGCGCTTGCGCTTCTGGTTGGCCGAGACCCGCGTCGGGACACGTCGCTTGGGCTTGACCGTGGCCTGCCGGATCAGCTCGGCCAGCCGGTCGCGCACGATCTCGCGGTTGCGGGTCTGGCTGCGGGTCTCGTCGCATTGCAGCACCACCGCGCCCTCCTTGGTCCAACGCCGCCCCGCCAACCGACGGAGCCGCGCCTTCACCGGGCCGGGCAGGTTGGGCGAGCGGTCGGCCTCGAAGCGCAGCTCGACCGCGCTCGCCACCTTGTTGACGTTCTGCCCGCCGGGACCCGAGGCGCGGATGAACTGCTCGGTCAGCTCCCAATCCTCGATGGCGATGTCGTCGGTAATCCTCAGCATGGGCAGATCCGGTTAACGCGGCGGTCGCAGGTTGGCGTGAACCGTGCGGTTCGAGCCGCGAACCTACAGGTTGAAAAGGGCCGCCCCGGTTCGGGACGGCCCTCCAGAAGTCACGGAGGCGGGCCGGTCAGGCACGCGCCAATCCGGGTGGCTTTCGCCTCGGGGCTGCCCTAGACGGCGGCCTCCCGGACTGTCCCGACACCTCGCTCCAATACCTCTATAGACACTGGACCACCTCCTTTCGCTTTGTTGAACCTGAGACAAGCGTGCCACAAATTCCGCTCATGTCAAAACAAAATCATGTGGCGGGGACAAAATCCGACGCAGGATGCTGATTCATTCGGCTTGCAGCACCGCCACGCATTGCCTCGGCAGGTCGGCCATCGTCAATTCGCGCCGGGGCTTGGGCTTGGGCGCGTCCGGGTCGGGCGGCGGCGGGTTCAGGATATTGCGCACCCATTGTTGCGCCTCGGCACAGCCATCGCCGGGCGGCGGCGCGGCCTGTTCCACACAACCTCTTGCATTTTCGGGACAATTCAAGCGCACATGGAAATGGTAGTGGTGCCCCCACCACGGCCGTACCTTGCGCAGCCAGGCGCGATCCCCGGTTTCGTCCTTGCACATCTGCACCTTGGCCCCGGGAAAGATGAAGATGCGCGCCGTGCGCGGGTCCTTGGCTGCAGCCTTGACGATCTCGTGTTGCGCGCGTGTCCAGTTGCCGTTGGTATAGGCACCATTCGCCCTTCTCATTGAAATCGAAGAGATATTTTCCCTCGCCGCGCGGTTCAGCGCCAGATCGTCGGCGGGCCGCAGCCAGATATCCGCGTCCAGCCCCATCTGGTGACTGCGATGCCCCGACAGCATCGGCCCGCCGCGCGGCTGGCTGATATCGCCGACGTAGAGCCCGTTCCAGCCCGGCTGCTGCGCCGCGCGGCGAGAGAGTTTCTGAATGAGATCAATAGTTTCCGGATGGCCCCAGTTACGGTTGCGGCTCAGGCGCATGGCTTGCCAGGTGGGGCCGCTTTCAGGCAGGGCCACTGCCCCGGCGAGACAGCCCTTGGCATAGCTGCCATAGGCGGCGGGCGCATGCTCGCTTCCGCGCGGCTGTGTGCCGAAAAGTTGTTTGGCATGAACACCTTGCATCGAGGCGGGGATGCTCTGGCTCGACAAGATGCCGGGGGTGGGCGCGCGTTCCTGCGCATCCATGCATCCGCCAAGCGCCAGTGATGCGATGAGTGTGGCGATGCATCTCATGATGTGCGATCTCCCTCGGAGTTGACCCATCTTAGCAGCAACAACCCGATTACGAAAAGCCCGATGACCGGCGCGATGCCGATCCGCGCGCTGCCTGACATGGTGGTGACGAGGCCGATCAGCGCCGGGGCGAGAAAGGCGGTGGCCCGTCCCGACAGCCCGTAAAGCCCGAAATTCTCGGTCGGGGCGGCGGGATCGGTGTGGCGCACCATGAGGGTCCGGCTTGCCGCCTGAAGGGTGCCGCCGAGGCCCCCGATCAGCACGCCGCAACCAAAGAATACAGCATCCGGAATGGCCGATCCCTCGGCCAGCGGGACGCCGAATATCTGGCTCCGGTCCATCCCCACGACCGTCACGCAGACCGCGATCAACCCCCAGATTGCGGTGATGATCACCGGCTTGGGTCCGAAGCGGGCGTCGAGTTTACCGCCCAGCCAGCTGAACAGCGCCGCCGAAATCGCGCCGACGATTCCGAAGATACCCACCGAGGTGATCGACCAGTTGAGCACGAGAATGGCGTAGGTGCCGCCGAAGCCATAAAGGCCGTTGAGCGCATCGCGGTAGAACATCGACGAGCCGAGATAAGCGCTCAGGCTCAGGCGATGGCGCAAGCCCTTGATCGTGTTGACAAGAAGCCCGAGCGCGTCGCGCATGCCGCGCCCCTGCCGCGGCGGGCCGGTATCGCGCACCCACAGGAAATAGGGGATCATAAAGAGTGCGAACCACAGCGCCGTGAACGGCCCGACAAAGCGCGTCCCCTCGCGCGCTGCTGCATCCAGGCCGAAAGCCGGGTCGAGGCCGATCAGGGTCTTGCCGCTCGGCTGTTCGACGAAGAGCGCCAGCATGAGCAAGAGCGACACCACCCCGCCCGCGTAGCCAAAGGCAAAGCCCGAGCCCGAGATCGCGCCGACCTCTTCCTCGTTACCGAGCGACGGAAGCTGCGAGTTGATGAAGATCAGCGCGTATTCCGCCCCGATGAAGCCGAGGCCGAAGGCCAGCAGGCCGAACCACAGGTTCGACCCGTCGGGCATCATCCCCCAGATCGACGCGGCCCCGACCACGTACATGAGCGAAAACACCATGATCCACGGCAGCCGCCGTCCCGTGGTGTCGGCGAAGGCGCCCATGATTGGCGCACCAAGCCCGATGATGAGCCCGCTGACCGTCAGCCCGGTGGACCACAGCGCCTGCGCGCGCGCGTCCGCCGCGTGCTCGGGCAGGCCGGTATTCATGTAATACTCGGCGGCGACAGAGGCAAAATAGGGGCCGAAAATGAAGGTGATGAGCAGCGTGTGATAAGGCTGGCTCGCCCAGTCGAAGAAAAACCAGCCCCAGATGCGCTTGCGCGTCGATATCGCCGCCATGCCGTCCCCCGCCCGTTTTCCGCGATAAGACAGGCTCGGGCGTGGGCTGGCAAGCTATTCCTCTATGGGGTCCTGCATCGGCGGCCAGGGGCGCGCGGCATCGGCCTCGATCCACGCTCGGACCCAGCCGGGCAGGGGCGGCGCGGCGAGCCCGGGGTGCCCAAGCGCGTCCAGCACGTCGGCAGGCGGCACGATCCCGTCGCGCCCGGTCACAGCCGCACGGTAGAGGATGTGGTTGGCGCACTCTCCGTCACGCCGCCACATGGATTGCTCAAGATACATGAACCGCGCATCCCACGACAAAAGCCGCGATCGCATCTCGATCCGGTCGAACATGCGGACGCGGCGGCGATATCGCACGCTCGCCCCCGCCATCGTCAGCCCCCAGCGTTCGCGCCGCAAGACCGTGATCAACCCGGTGCGGCCCGCGAGTGGGATGCGACCCAGATCGTAGAGGGTCAGCGTGCGCCCATTGTTTAGCTCGCGCCACAGGTCGATATCCCAGGGCAGGCAGGTGTGGTGCGAAACATGGGTTCCGGTGACCGGCAGCGGCGGGTCGTTGCGGTGGCGCCAAAGCTGCCAGAACAGGCGTATGACGGGATACATGGGGCGTCTCCGGTGGTTCCGGCGCGGCCTTGGCAGGCGGTTGGCCCGGCGTCAACCGCGACCGCGCGTCAGGCTTGCGCTCGCGCCCGAGCCCGCATAGGTCTTGGGGCGTTCAGACAAGAGGGCCAGGCCACCATGCAATCGCTTTTCCAGATCCTGATGCTGCTGCTCGATGTGCTTTGGTTCTTCGTCATCGCGCATGTCGTCATGTCCTGGCTCATCAATTTCCAGGTGCTGAACCTCCGGCAGCAACTGGTGGCGCAGATCTGGTACGTGCTTAACCGGCTGCTCGAGCCGCTCTATGCTCCGGTGCGTCGCATCCTGCCGAATATGGGGGGCATCGACCTCGCGCCGTTGGTGGTGCTGATCGGGGTCTACGCGCTGCGGATCATCCTGATGAACAATGCGGCGGCGTTTTACTGAGGCAAGGTCTTGTTCACCGAATCTTAGTGTGAAACACTTCCCGTAAGAGCAGATAATAAAATCTTACAGGACTGCCATGCCGAGCGCTGCCACGCTTTTGCGCGATGTCTTCGGGTTCGACGCGTTCCGTCCGGGGCAGGAAGAGATCGTCCACACCGTCGCCACCGGCTGCAACACGCTCGCCATCATGCCCACGGGGGGCGGTAAATCCCTGTGCTTCCAGCTACCTGCGATGATGCGCGAGGGGGTGACGGTGGTCATCTCGCCGCTCATCGCGCTGATGCGCGACCAGGTGCGGGCCTTGCGCGCGGCCGGGGTCGAGGCGGGCGCGCTCACCTCCGGCAATACCGAGGAGGAGACCGCCGAGGTCTGGGCCGCGCTAGAGGAGCGGCGGCTCAAGCTGCTCTACATCGCGCCCGAACGGCTCGCCGCCGGTACGGCGCTAGGGATGCTGCGGCGCATTGGCGTCAGCCTCATTGCCGTGGACGAGGCGCATTGCGTCAGCCAGTGGGGCCATGATTTCCGCCCCGATTACCTGCGTATCGGGGAGCTGCGCCGCGCGCTCAATGTTCCGCTTGCCGCCTTCACCGCGACCGCCGATGCCGAAACCCGTGACGAGATCGTGGTCAAGCTCTTCGACGGACAGCCGCCGCAGGTCTTCCTGCACGGCTTCGACCGGCCCAACATCCATCTCGCCTTTGCCGCCAAGGACAAGCCGCGCCAGCAGATCCTGAGCTTTGCCGCCGCACGCAAGGGACAATCCGGCATCGTCTATTGCGGCACCCGTGCCAAGACCGAGAGCCTCGCGCAGGCGCTCTCCGAGACCGGGCACAACGCCTGCGCCTATCACGGCGGGATGGAGGCCGATCGGCGCCGCCATGTCGAGCACCGCTTCAACACCGAGGACGGGCTGATCGTGGTGGCCACTGTCGCCTTCGGCATGGGCGTGGACAAGCCCGATATCCGCTGGGTCGCCCATGCCGACCTGCCTAAATCCATCGAGGCCTACTACCAGGAAATCGGGCGCGCCGGGCGCGACGGCGCGCCTGCCGAGACGCTCACCCTCTATGGCCCCGACGACATCCGCCTGCGCCGCAGCCAGATCGACGAGGGGCTCGCCCCGCCTGAGCGGCGCGGGGCGGATCACGGGCGGCTCAATGCGCTCCTGGGTCTTGCCGAGACGCTGGAATGCCGCCGGGTAGCGCTGTTGCGCTACTTCGGCGAGCAGGCCACGCCCTGCGGTCATTGCGACCTGTGCGAGACGCCGCCCGAGACATTCGATGGCACCGAGGCGGTGCAAAAGGCGCTCTCGGCGATCCTGCGCACCGAGGAACGCTTTGGTGCCGGGCATCTGATCGACATCCTGACGGGCAATGCGACGGACAAGGTGCGCGCCCGCGGGCATGACGATCTGCCCACCTTTGGTGTGGGCCGCGACATGGACCGGCGCGGCTGGCAGGGGGTATTTCGCCAGATGATGGGACACGATCTGGTACGCCCCGATCCCGAACGGCACGGTGCCCTGTTGATGACCGAGGCCGCCCGCCCCGTCCTGCGGGCCGAGACCCCGATCCGCCTGCGCCGCGAGGTGGCGGGCCGCACGCCGCGCCCGGCGGTCAAGGCGCTGGTCTCGGAGGAGGATGCGCCGCTCCTGTCGGCGCTCAAGGCGAAACGCCGCGCGCTGGCCGAGGCGGCGGGCGTGCCGGCCTATATCGTCTTCAATGATCGCACGCTGATCGAGATGGCCGAGACCCGGCCCGCCGATCTCGACGCGATGGCCCGGATCGGGGGCGTGGGCGCGACCAAGCTGGAGCGGTACGGCGCGGCATTTCTCGAGGTCATCAACGGCGCGGTGGAAGAGGTGCATCCGACCCGACGCAAGCTCGCGGGGCGCGCGGCGGGCGAGGTCTATGACCGGCTGATAGAGGTGCAGCGTGACCTGGCGCGCGGCGATTGTGGCACGCTGCGCCCCCTGTCCTGCACCCATTCCACCCTTCGCCAGATCGCCGAGCGGCGGCCCTCGACGCTTGAGGCGTTGGAACGCCTGCCCGGCATGGGGCCGCAAAAGGCCGAACGTTTCGGCCCGGCCTTTCTGGACGTTCTGCGGATGGCGGGCTAACTCACACCCGTTGCCGTCACGAGAGGGATTTCGCGCATGCTGGTTGTCGTCTCACCCGCCAAGAAGATGGACATGAGTCCCGCTCACGGTATCACGCCCACGCGCCCCGCCTTTCGCGCCGAGGCCGAAGAACTGGCGCAGGTGGCGCGCGGCCTCGACGCGGGCGAGTTGCAAAAGCTGATGAAGATCAGCGACAGCCTCGCCCGGCTTAACGTTGACCGGTTCTCCGCTTTCGGCACGATGGAGGTGAAGCCTGCCGCGCTCGCCTTTGCCGGTGACACCTACCAAGGGCTGGAGGCCGGCTCGCTGGACCCGGACGAGATGGCCTGGGCACAGGATCATTTCCGTATCCTGTCCGGGCTTTATGGTCTCTTGCGTCCGCTCGATGCCATCGAGCCCTATCGTCTGGAAATGGGCAGCCGTCTCGCGACTGACCGTGGCAAGACGCTTTACGACTACTGGGGTGACAAGATCGCCCGGACGCTCAAGGCGCAGGCCGAGGAGATCGGCACCGATACGCTTGTGAACTGCGCGAGCCAGGAATATTTCAGCGCGGTCGATCTGGCCGCGCTCGGGCTGCGGGTGGTGACGCCGGTGTTCATGGAAGAGCGGGGCGGCGAGCCAAAGATCGTGAGCTTCTACGCCAAGCGCGCGCGCGGCGCGATGGCACGTTTCATCATCCAGAATCGGTTGTGTGACCCGGAGAGCCTCTCTGATTTCGACACCGGTGGCTACCGGCACGCGCCCGCCTTGTCAGCGCCCGACCGGCCCGTGTTCCTGCGCGATCAACCCGCTACCTGAGCCGCTGCGCGCTCGGGCGGGCGCAACGCCGGGTCTGCCGCCGCGGTGATGTGTTCGACGATGGCCGCGCGCTTGAGCGGCTTGGGCAGGTAGTGATCGAGCCCGGCGGCGAAGATATCGGCATCGTCCCCCGACATTGCATGGGCGGTCATCGCCACGATCGGTACGTGCCCGCCCGTGTTGGCCTCGATCATGCGGATGGCGCGGGTGGCATCCTTGCCGTCCATCTCGGGCATGGATATGTCCATGAACACGATATCGGGCACCACGCTCTGAAAAAGCGCGACCGCCTCGCGCCCGTTCTCGGCGAAGGTCAGGTCTATATCGAGCGTCTGCACCATCTTGGAAAAGACGAGTCGGTTAGTTTTGTTATCCTCGGCGGCGAGCACCCGCATCGCGCGCGGTGTGACGGGGGCGCGGTCCATGCCGCATCCGTCACCGGCTGAGGCGATGACAGGATCCGGCGCGGAGAGCGCGGCAAGCGCGGTGATGAGATCACGCCGCACCACCGGTTTCTGGAGCACCGCCCGAACGTCGCCATACGCTGGATCCTGCGCGGCGCTGCCGGAATTGCTGCTTAGCACGATGACGTGCATAGCATACCCCCCCGCGCGCAGCGCGGTGGCAAGCTCGAACCCGTCCATGCCCGGCATGTGGTGGTCGCAGATCACCAGATCGGGCGCATTGGCGGCAACAAGATCGAGCGCGGCGCATGCATCCGCACAAGTGGTCACCCGCATACCGAGCGCGCCAAGCTGGCGTTCTAGAAGTGCACGGCAGGTATCGTGCGGCTCGACCACCAGCGCGCGCGTGAGCGCCGGGTCGGGGCGGGTTTCCTCAGACATGCCTGCCTCGACCGAGGGCAAGGGCAGCGAGAGCCCGAAGGTCGAGCCGCGCCCCTGTTCGGACTCGACCCACAGATCGCCGCCCATGAGCCGCACCAGCTTGCGCGAGATGGCGAGGCCGAGCCCGCTGCCCTCGAACTTGCGGCTTTGCGCGTCGTCGGCCTGGTTGAATTCGCCGAATATGTGATCGAGCTTGTCGGGTGGAATGCCGATGCCGGTATCCTCGATGGTGACGCGAATATCGGCTTCAGCCCCCTCACTAGCCTGCATGCCGGTGACGCGGATCATCACGTGCCCGGCCTCGGTGAACTTGACCGCGTTGCCCACGAGGTTGGTCAGGATCTGGCGGATGCGTCCCGGATCGCCGATGAACCGCGTCGGCAGGAACAGGTCGTAATCCACCAGCAGGTCGATCCCACGATCGCGAGCATGGGCCTGCATCAGCGTGACAAGCTCGTGAATGCAACGCTCCAGGTCGAAGGGCTCGGGATGCAGGACGAGCCTGTCGGCCTCGATCCTGGAATAGTCCAGCACGTCGTTGATGATGACGAGAAGCGCCTCTGCCGAATGCTTGATGGTGTTGACATAGAGCTGCTGCTCGTCGTCGAGCGAACCCTCCATCAGCAGGTCGGCCATGCCGACAACCCCGTTCATCGGTGTGCGGATTTCGTGGCTCATATTGGCGAGAAAGGCGGATTTGGCGCGGTTCGCGGCCTCGGCACGGCGGCGGGCCTCTTTCAATTCCTTCTCGTAGCGGATCGTGGCGGTGATGTTCTGCACCAGGCTAACCATGTCGCCGCCTGCGCCGCGCCGGTCGGTGAGGCGGATATAATGCCCGTTCCACAACCGGATTACTTCGGGCTCGGGGGCGGGACCCTGCCAGCGGTCGAGCATACGCTCGCGCCAGGCATGCGGACTCATGTCGCCGATATTGACGATGCCCTCCTCGGTGATGACCTGCAAAATCTCAATATAGCTAGCACCTGGCCGAACCGCCTCGACCCCGTCGAACGCGGCAAGCCAGGCGTCGTTGGCGGCGATCATCCGGCTGTCGGCATCGAAGAAGGCAAAGCCATCCTCGATCGTCTGGATCGAGTGCCAGAGTCGGCGTTCTGCGATCTCGATCTTCTGGTAGGCGACGCTGAGATCGGATTTGACGCGCTGGTTCTCGTTGCGCACGGTCTGGACTTCGGCGCGTGTCTCGGTGATCTCGTGACTGAGCGCGCGGGCATGCAGCCCGAGCTTGCGGTTGGCGGCGTGCAGTTCCGCCTGTTTCTGTTCCAGCAGACGTTCGGCGGCGAGGCGCGCGCGCCGTTCCTCTGCCAGCTTGTTTGCCAGGCTCATGCCCGCCCTCCGCCGCGCCGGATCGTGGTCATCCCACAATCCGGCATCGTCGTGAACAAGCGGTTAAAGCTTGAAAATAAAGGCTCAGAGCGCCTCGATCGCGAGCGCGATGCCCTGGCCGCCACCGATGCACATGGTGATGAGCGCGCGTTTGCCCCCGGTCCGCTCGAGCTCGTAAAGCGCCTTGACGGTGAGGATTGCCCCGGTGGCGCCGACGGGGTGGCCGAGTGCGATGGCGCCGCCATTCGGGTTGACGCGGGCGGCGTCAAGACCGAGGCCCTTGTTGACCGCAAGTGCCTGGGCTGCAAAGGCTTCGTTGGATTCCACCACGTCGAAATCCGAGGCCGACAGCCCGGTGCGCGCCAGCAGTTTTTCCACCGCCGGGACCGGGCCGATGCCCATTACCTCGGGGCGCACCCCGGCATGGGCATAGCCCAGAACCCGGGCGCGCGGCTTGAGGCCCGCGCCCTCCGCAGCCTCGGCACGGGCAAACACGAGCGCGGCGGCACCGTCGTTGATTCCGCTTGCATTTCCGGCGGTTACGCTGCCGTCTTTCTGGAATACCGGGCGCAGACCGGCGAGCGCCTCGGGTGTCGTGGGCTTGGGGTGCTCGTCGGTGTCGAAGGGGACCATGTCGCGCTTCACGCGCACCTCGACCGGCACGATCTGCGATTTGAACCGTCCCTCTTCGATGGCGAGCGCCGCGCGGCGCTGGCTCTCGAGCGCGAAGGCGTCCTGATCGGTGCGGCTAATCCCATGTTCCGACGCGACATTTTCCGCCGTCACGCCCATGTGGCCGGTGCCGAAGGGGCAGTTGAGCGCGCCGAGCATCATGTCGCGCGTTGTTACGTCGCCCATCTTGGCGCCCCAGCGCTGATCGGGGATGATGAAGGGCGAGCGGCTCATGTTCTCGACACCGCCGGCGAGGCCGAAATCGGCATCGCCCAGCATCAGGGATTGCACAACGGAAACAATGGCTTGCGCGCCGGAGCCGCAGAGGCGGTTGACGTTCATCGCGGGCGCCGTGTCGGGAATGCCGGCGTCGATGGCGCTGACACGGCTGACATACATGTCGCGCGGCTCGGTGTTGATGACATGGCCGTAGACCACGTGACCGATCTGCCCACCCTCGACGCCGGATCGCGCAAGTGCTTCTTTTGCAACGATAGTTCCGAGCGTGGTGGGCGACGTGCCCGCGAGGCTGCCGCCGAACGTGCCGATAGCGGTGCGGCAGCCGTCGAGAATCACGATATCGGTCATGGGGGTCCTCCCTGTCTGGTTGCGCGCAGAGTAGCCACAGGGGGTCCGCGAAGGCAACGGTGACATGGGGGCGCATCGGGCGAACCTGCAGGTTCAGCGCACGAACCGGGAGGTTCGCGGGGGCAGCGCGCGGCTTGTCAGGGAATGGGTAAGGTGGTTGTCTGGGGCACGCCCCGATATCCCCTTGCGCGAGTGAGATGTGATGACGATCCGGACCTATGACGACATCGAAGAGGCGATGTTGACCACCGCCGAGAAGACGCTGCTGAAGAACTGCCGGGCGGGGGAGCCGACAGTTCTGGGGGATGGCAAGCTACCCGCTGGCCCGAGCGATGCGCGGACCGTCCGGGCGGACCTGCTGCGCTACCTGATCTGCGGCGGGTGCGAGACGTGCCCGACGCAGGATGCAGGGGTGGCTCTGATGGGGGCCTATGTGACGGACACGCTCGACCTGGATTTCGCGACGGCGAAGGGGACGACCGGGCTTCATGCCTGCCGGTTCGAAAACCGAATCAAGGCGCTGCAAGCGCGGTTCGAATTCCTGATCCTCAGTGACAGCCACCTTCCGGGGCTCAACGCGCAGGGCGCACATGTATCAGGCGATGTGTTTCTGCGTGAGATCACTGCGACAGGGGAAGTGCGGCTCTCCGGAATCAAGATCGGCGGGCAGTTGGCTTGCAATGGTGCGCGTTTCTCGAATGCAGGAGGCAAAGCGCTTAATGCGCAGCGCGCAAGAGTGGCTGACGGTGTGTTTCTACGCATGGTGAAGGCGGAAGGAGAAGTGAATTTCGTTGGTGCTATAATTCATGGACAGTTGGCCTGTGACGACGCGCAGTTCCTGAATGCCGGGAGTAAAGCGTTTTATGCGCAGAGTTCTCAGGTGACTGACTCCGTTTTTATGCACAAGGTTTACGCGGAAGGAGAGGTGAACCTAACTGGGGTCCGGATCGGCGGGCAGTTTGCCTGTCTAGCCGCTCGGTTCGACAATTCAGAGGGCAAGGCAGTTAATGCGCAGAATATGGGGGCAGAGGACTTTCACTGGCATGGGGTCAAGGCGGTCCGCGGAGCAGTCGACCTGAACGCTGTGCATGTGGTGAATTTGGTCGATGACGCTGAGAGTTGGGAGAAGGTCGGGCACCTCCATCTCAACGGGTTTCGGTATGAGAGCATTCACGGACCGATGGACACGCGGATGCGGTTGAAATGGCTGGCCAAGGATGCCGAGACGGCACACGACTTTCGCCCGCAGCCCTATGAGCAGCTTGCGCATGTGATGCAAAGCATGGGGCATACAGGCGACGCGCGGCGGGTACGGTTGGAGAAGGAAATCCTGCTGTCGAGGGACTGGAAACGCCGCGCACTCGATGAGCAGAAACACTTGCGCGAGCGGCGCGATGCGCAGGTGACGCCGCTTGATCATCATCAAATACAGAACCGGCTGGCCCGCCTCTGGCTGGAACTTCGCATCATGCCGCTCTGGCACGGGGCGTTGCGCCTGATGGTCGGCTACGGCCACGCGCCACAGCGGGTTCTGTATTGGGTAGTGGGCACGATTGCCGCAATGGGATCGTTCTATCTCTGGGTCTGGAACTTTGGCGGCATGGTTCCGAATTCCGATATCATCCTTACCTCGCCGCACTGGGCGCAGGCGATGGCGGCCAATCCCGACATGCCTGCATTGGCGTGGGAGGCGTCGGAGGTGGGGCAGCATTACCAGACCTTCGCCGCCGCGACCTATGCGGCGGATGTGTTCATCCCGCTGGTCGATCTGGGGCAGGAGGCGGCCTGGACCGCAACCACGGCGACCGCATGGGGCAGTGTGGCATGGGTGCTTTCGTGGTTTCTCAAGCTGTTCGGTTGGATCGTCACCGCCGTGGGGGCGGCGGCGATCACCGGGATCATCCGGCAGGAGTGAGCAGGGTGCGGCCGGTGTCGTCCAGAAGCCAGCAGTCGCGGCCCTCGAACACCGCGGGCCAGAGCGCGCGGCCAAACCCGGCGCCGCCGTCGAGGTCGATGCGGTTGCCGAAATGGGCGGGGTGGTCGAGCGCGGTGTGGCCGTGGACCACCAGCCACGGGTGCGGGTCGGGGTGGTCGAGAAACCCCGCGCGGATCCACATCAGATCGTCGGGGTCCTGGGCGTTGAGCGCGATACCGGGGCGGATCCCGGCGTGGACGAAGAGCAGCGGCCCGGCCTTGTGCCAGAGCGGCAGGGAGGCAAGCCAGTCGCGATGCGTCTGCGGCACCTCGGTTCGGGCCTCGGCATGGGCCACCTCCGGGTCGGGTGCGGCGACGCCGTAGGAGGCGAGCGTCGCGGTCCCGCCGAGGTGGAAGTGGAGCCACGCCAGTCCCGAGGACACGCGCGGCGAATGCAGTGTCGCGCTGTCGAGGAAGTCCAGGAACATCTGGTCGTGATTGCCGCGTAGCACCGTCCACGGGCGACCCTCGGCCTGGCCCAGCATCAGCCGCTCGATCACCGCGCGGCTGTCGGGGCCGCGATCCACGAGATCGCCGAGAAACACCACCCGCGCGCCCGGCCCGCCATCGCGGGCGATGCGGTCGAGCGCCTCTTCGAGCAGGGCGTCCTGCCCGTGGATGTCGGGGATTGCATAGATCGGATCGGTCATGGCGGCATGTAGAGCGCGGGTGGGGCGCGATGTCCAGAGGCGCGCCCGTTCATGGTGTCACGCTGCCCGGTGGCGGGGGGATGGGTGACGTGATGAATGGTCTGGAGGGGACCCTCACAGCTTGGTGCCAATGCGCGGAGTAAAGGCGCGTTCACGCGCCGCCGCGCAGCGCCCGACCGCCCCCCGGGCGGGCGCTTTTGTGACGTCTAACTCCGCACAATTGTTGCAGTACTTGGTACCATAAAGCGAGGACCACACCCGTTTGAGCGCCCACCCGCGGTCGGGCGCTGCGCGGCACCTCGACCGTTGCATGGAATGGCAGGAACAGGCCAACCGCCGCCGCCCGGCGCCGCGTGTCAGGCGGCAGCCCTAGCCCAGGAACCGCGCCGCCGCCTCGCCGGAGAGGTAGCTCACCCGCCCGCCGCTGATCGTGGCCGTGACCCGGCGGGTGGCCGGGTCGATCACCGTGAGGTCGGCGCGCAGGCCGGGCCGCAATTCGCCGCGGTCGTCGAGTCCGAGCATCCGCGCGGGCCCGCGCGAGACGAGGGACCATGCCGCCGCGAGGTCGCAGATGCCGGCATCGACGAGGGCGAAGGCCGCGCGGGCGAGCGAGGGCGGGTGGTAGTCCGAGGCGAGCGCGGTGACGAGACCGGCGGCCACCATCTCGCGCGCCCCGGCGTTGCCCTTGTGCGATCCGTCGCGCACCAGGTTGGGTGCCCCCATCACCACCGCGTCGCCCATCTCGCGGGCGGTCTCGGCCGCGGCCACCGTCTCGGGGAACTCTGCGATGCGCGCGCCGCGGGCATGGGCGGCGTGGCGATCCCCGGCGGTGGTGTCATCGTGGCTGCCAAGGCGCACGCCTTGGGCGGTGAGCCGCGCGGCGAGGGCGTCGAGGGCGGCGGGTACCTCGGCGGCGTTGCCGTGCAGGCGCTGGAGCAGAGCGAGATGCGCCTCGGGGCTGCGCCCGGCCTTGAGCGCCTGCCCGGTGAGGCGCGGCGGGCGTTTGTCGGCAGCCAGTGCCGCGTGGGGGACATGGTCGTTGAACACCACGTAGCCGACGCGGTGGCGCGCGACCATTTCCTCGAGCGCGGGGTAGGCATCGAGAAACGCGGTTTCCAGCCGGAGCTGGACGCGCAGGTCGGTGGCGAGCCCGTCGCGCGCATGATCGAGCGCTGAAAGCATCCGGGCGGCGAACTCTGGCCCGCGCATCCCACCCTCCCAGCTGACGAACTGCGCCAGCATCGCGGTGGAGATGCCGCTTGCCGCCAGCTCGGCCTCGGCGGCGGGCAGGCCGAGGGCGGGCTCGGCGAGGGCGCCGCGGCGCGGGGCGAGGTGATGCTCGAACCCGTCGCCATGCGCGTCCACCATCCCCGGCAGCACGAGAAAGCCTGACAGGTCTACGCGGCGCGGGGCGGGATCGTCGGTTATCAGCCCGTCGCGCAGGCTGAGCGGGCCGGGGCCGGGGCCGTCGGGCCAGAGAAACTCGGCCCCCGTCAGCGTGAGCGCGGGCAGGTTCATTTCTCGTCACGCCCGAAGATCACGTCGGCGAGCGTCAGGTCGGGATCGAAGCGGCCATGCGCGAGGAACTCTGTCACCTGCGCGATGACCAGCGGGTTGTTCATCATGAAGGTATGCGTGACCGGCAGGGTGATGTGATCGGCCATGCCCTCTACCCGGGTGGAGGCGACCGAGACCTTGCCATCGTCCGGCCCCGCGATCAGCGAGGAGAAATACGGGTTGAGCGAGCGGTTGCCCGCGATCACGCCGAGCTCGAAATCCACCGGCGGCAGGGTTTCGGGCAGGCCCTCGGGCCCGGTTTCAAGCTGCATCCCCGCCGGACCGTTGAGCCAGCGAAAGAGTTCCAGCCCGCCCAGCTCGTCCACCAGCTGGCTGCCGTGGTTGGGGGGGGCGAGCATCACCACGCGGCCCAGGTTGGCGGGGCGCTGCTCGGCCAGCCAGGCGCGGAGCAGGATGCCGCCCATCGAATGGGTGACAACATGGGTGGTGGTGTCGCCGCAGACGCGGAAGGCGAAGGGCAGGATGTCCTCGGCCAGCCGTGCGATGCGGTCCTCGGTGGAGGGGTAGCCGGGGCTGTAGACGTCGAGGCCGCGTGCCTCGAGCGTCTCCTGCATCACGAGGAAGGACGCGTCGCTGCGCGCCAGCCCGTGCAGAAGCACGACGCAATCGGCCCGCGCCGGGGCGGCGGCGAGGGTGAGGGACAGGGAGAGGAGGAGGGCGCGCCCGATCATGGGTTCGAGATAGGGGGAAAGGGGGCAGGAGGGAAGAGTGCACCGAGCCGGCGCGGAAATTTCGGCGGGTGATGGGGCCGGGCATGTGGTGGACAATGAGGCGGTGCGGGGGGACGGAGAATGGTCTGGAGGGGTCTTTCAGCGCAAGGCTTGGGGGGGCCGCGCAGCGCCCGACCGCCGGGTGGGCGCGAATGCGGTTGTGCTGTGCGATTTATGGTGCAGTATACTTCTTATATTACCGCTACATGAGCCGTTGAGGAGCGCCCGCCCGAGGGGGCGGTCGGGCGCTGCGCGGCGGCGCGTTCCGCGCCTTGATTCCGCGCATTGGCACCAAGTTGTGAGGGTCCGCTTCAGGCCATTCACGACGCGCCCCACGCCCGCATATGGTCGTGCGGGCCGGTAGCCCGTCTCGGGCGGCTGGCGCTACGGCTGTCCTCTCACGCCTTCATCAGCGCGGGCAGGTCGCCGGTGAGGCCCGCCGCCTCGCGGATGAAGCCGCGGCGCAGGGCGGGCATGTGGCCGATGGCGCCCATGCCGAGATCGCGGGCCGCGCGCAGGAACGGGTTGTCGTTGGAGAAGAGCCGGTTGGTGAGGTCGGTGGCCATCGCCAGCGTGGCCGTGTCGAAGCGCCGCCATTGCTGGTAGCGCCGCAGAACGTCCGCCGCGGCGATATCCTCGCCGCGGCGCGCGGCCTCGGTCAGGACCTGCGCCAGCGCCGCCACGTCGCGCAGCCCGGCGTTGAGCCCTTGCCCCGCGATCGGGTGCATCCCGTGCGCCGCGTCGCCCACGAGCGCGAGGCGCGGGGCGATGAAGCTCTGGGCGACGGTGAGCGAGAGCGGGTAGGTGTAGCGCTTGCCACGGAGCCGGATATCGCCGAGGAAATCGCCGAAGCGCGGGTGCAGCACCTCCATGAATTCGGCATCGGAGAGGGCGGCGAAGCGCGCGGCGGTGGCGTCGGTCTCTGACCAGACGATGGAGCTGACATTGCCGGGCAGCGGCAGGATGGCGAGCGGGCCGGGGGGCATGAAGAACTGGTGCGCGATGCCGTGATGGGGCAGCGCGTGCTCGATGGCGGCGACGAGGGCGGTCTGGCCATAGCCCCACCCGGTGCGTTTTATCCCCGCCCGCGCGGCGGTGCCCGAGCCGCGCCCGTCGGCCCCGATGAGCAGATGCCCGCGCCGCGCCTTGCCCGAGGCGAGGGTGACGGACACGCCGGTGGCGTCTACCTCTTGCCCCGTCACCGTGTCATTCGAGACCTGCGCGATGCGGGGCTCCTCGGCCATCGCCTCCATCAGCGCGCGGCGCAGGAAGCGATCCTCGAGCATGTGGCCCATCGGGCCTTCCTCGATCTCGGCATGGTCGAAATGCATGAAGAATGGCGACGCCCCCTGGCCCGCGCGCCCGTCGGAGACCTTGATTTCCAGCATTGGCTGGGCGTTTTCCGCCACCCGGTCCCAGACCCCGAGATTGCGCAGGAGCCGCACCGAGGCCAGCGCCAGCGCATAGGCGCGCCCGTCGAAGGCGGCGTTCTTGCGCGCGGGTTCGGGCAGGGCGTCGATCACCGTGCTGGAAAGCCCCGCCCGTGCCGCCGCGAGCGCGAGGGCCGGGCCGTTGAGCCCGCCGCCGACGATGAGGAGATCGCTGTCATGGTCCATGCCCCTCAATATGTCGGTGCGCGCGGGATTGTCCATGCGCAGCTCTGCCGCTAGCAAGGAGCGGAGCACGAAAAACGGGAGCGGGCGATGCAGGACTGGCTGATGATGAGCGCGGGCGATCTGGGGCGTGGGATCGGTCGGGGAGAGATCGACGCGGAGGCGCTGTGCGATACCTACCTGGCCGCGATCGCCGCGCATCCCGCGCGCGACCGCATCTACAGCGCGGTGACCGAGGACCGTGCCCGCGCCGAGGCGGCGGCGGCGGGCGCGCGCGCGAAGGCCGGGCAGCGGCGCGGGCCGCTCGACGGGGTGCCGGTGAGCTGGAAGGACCTCTTTGACAGCGCGGGCGTGGCCACCGAGGCAGGATCAGCGCTGCTGGCGGGCCGGGTGCCCGTGCGCGACGCGGAAGTGCTGCGCAACGCCACCGCGGGGGGGCTGGTGTGCCTGGGCAAGACGCATATGAGCGAGTTGGCGTTTTCCGGGCTGGGGCTCAACCCGATCACCGCGACGCCGCCCTGCGTCAACGACGCGGAGGCCGTGCCGGGCGGGTCGTCCTCGGGGGCGGCGGCGAGCGTGGCCTTTGGCCTGGCTGCCTGCGGGATCGGCTCGGACACGGGCGGGTCGGTGCGCATCCCCTCGGCATGGAACGACCTGGTGGGGCTCAAGACCACCGCGGGGCGGGTGTCCTGCGAGGGCGTGGTGCCGCTTTGCGCGCGTTTCGACACGGTGGGGCCGCTGGCGCGCAACGTCGAGGATGCGGCGCTTGCCCTGGCGGCTATCGAGGGCGGACGGTCCGCCGATTTGCGGGGCGCGTCGCTGAAGGGCGCGCGGTTTGCCGCGCTGCAAACGGTGGTGATGGATGATCTGCGCGAGGGCCCCGAGGCCGCCCACGCCGCTGCCATCGCGATGCTGCGCGAGGCCGGGGCGGTGATCGACGAGATCGCCGCGCCGGAAGTGGCCGAGGCGATGCCCTTGTCGCCGGTGCTTTATACAGGCGAGGCCTATGGGCTGTGGCGCGACGAGATCGAGGCCGCACCGGAGAAGATGTTCGCGCCGATTCTCGAACGGTTCCGCGGCGGGGCCGCATTCTCGGCCGCCGATTACGTGGCTGCGTGGCGCAAGCTCGACAGCTTGCGCGCGGCGTGGCACGCGCGGGTGGCGGGGTATGACGCGGTGCTCATGCCCGCGGCGCCCAACCTGCCGCCCGATCAGGCGCGGCTGATGCGCGACGACGAGTACTATGTCACCGAGAACCTGCTGACGCTGCGCAACACGCGGGTGGGCAACCTGATGGGGCTGTGCGCGGTGACGCTGCCAACGGGGGTGCCAAGCTGTGGCATCATGCTGTGCGGCAAGCCCAATCAGGAGGAGCGGCTGCTGCGCGTCGCTGCGGCGGCGGAGGCGGCGCTTGGCACGTCGTGAGCGGTCGGTCATGGTGCGGGATGGGGGTGGTTGGCCTTTTGCTGCCAATTGGCACGTCGGTCGGGGAGCCGCGCAGCGCCCGACCGCGGGGGGGCGCTCAAACGCTTGTGGTCTTCACTTTATGGTGCAGAATACTTCAACGATTGTGCGGGTTTGGACGTTGCAAAAGCGCCCGCCCGGGGGGCGGTCGGGCGCTGCGCGGCGGCGCGCAAGCGCGCCTTGATTCCGCGCATTGTCACCAAGACCTGAACGACCGCTCAAGGCCAGAACCTACACCTGCCATCCGAGTCTAAGATCGCCCCGGCGGGCCCTCAGCCGGCCTTGAAATCTGCGGCGATGCGCAATTCGCGCAGCGGGCGCACGCGGGCGATACAGGCGGCATAGACGGGATGCGCCTTGTAGGCGGCGAGCGCCTCTTCGTTGTCGAACTCGGCATAGACGACGAGATCGACCCGGTCGGCGGATATGGCGTCGCTCTGGAGGTTGCGGCCCACCTCGAAATGGCTGGAATGCGGGATATCCGCGAGCATCATCAGCCCCTCGCGGATGTGCTCGACATCCTCCGGGTTGGTGGCGGAAAAGAAGACGATATGGCGGATCATGGGCTCAGTCTTTCGGGCGGGACGCTTTTTCATTCAGGCCGGATGTGCCCTGGCGGCGCGCCAACTCTGTCATCACGTCATCCAGCGCCACCCCGCGCGATTGCAGCATGACGAGCAGGTGAAAAAGCACGTCCGCCGCCTCTGCCGTCAGGCCCTCGCGGTCGCCCTTGACCGCCTCGATGATCGCCTCGACGGCCTCCTCGCCGAATTTCTCGGCGCATTTCTCGGGGCCTTTCGCGAGCAGTTTCGCGGTCCAGCTATCGGACGGGTCGGCGCCGGCGCGGTCGGCGATGATGCGGGCGAGATCGTCGAGGGTCATCGCGAAAGCCTCATCGGGATGCCTGCGGCGGCCATGTGGGCCTTGGCCTCGGCGATGGAATAGGTGCCGAAGTGAAAGATCGACGCGGCGAGGACGGCGGAGGCATGCCCCTCGGTCACGCCCTCGACGAGGTGGTCGAGCGTGCCGACGCCGCCGCTTGCTATCACCGGGATGTCCACCGCGTCGGCGATGGCACGGGTGAGGGGAATGTTGAAGCCTTGCTGCGTGCCGTCGCGGTCCATCGAGGTGAGCAGGATTTCGCCCGCGCCCTTGCTTGCGACAAGCCGGGCAAAGTCGACCGCGTCGATGCCGGTGGGTTTGCGGCCACCGTGGGTGAAGATTTCCCACTTGCCGGGCGCGACGGTCTTGGCGTCGATGGCCACCACGATGCATTGGCTGCCAAAGCGGTCGGCGGCGCGGGCCACCACGTCCGGGTCGGCCACGGCGGCCGAGTTGAAGCTGATCTTGTCGGCACCTGCGAGCAACAGCGCGCGCACGTCCTCGGGGGTGCGCACGCCGCCCCCCACGGTGAGCGGGATGAAGCATTGCTCGGCGGTGCGGCGGACCACGTCGAACATGGTGCCGCGATTCTCGTGGGTGGCGTGGATGTCGAGGAAACACAGCTCGTCCGCGCCCGCCGCGTCATAGGCGCGCGCGGCATCGACCGGGTCGCCCGCGTCGCGCAGATCGACGAAATTCACACCCTTGACCACGCGGCCATCGGCGACGTCGAGGCAGGGGATGATCCGGGTCTTGAGCATATTGTTGCCGTTACAGGAATTTCACGGCGTTGTTTATGGGCATTCCGGTCCGGATGCCAGAGGATGCGCGCATTATCTGTTCTGGAATCGAGGGAGTTTATCATGAAGCGTTTTCTTGCAGCGGCGGCGATGGTCATGGCGGGGCTGCCCGCGCTGGCCAGCAGTGACGATATCGTCAAGGTCAAGTCCTACTCGGACGTGGGCACCACGATGGACCGGCTGGAAGCGGCGGTGACGGGCGCGGGTGCCAACGTATTCGCGCGTGTCGATCATGCCGCCGGCGCGGCGTCGGTCGATATGGAGCTTGCGCCCACGCAGGTGCTGATTTTCGGCAACCCCAAGATCGGCACGCAGGCGATGCAGGATGACCCGGTGGCGGGGCTGTTCCTGCCGATGAAGGTGCTGGTCTATCGCGACGGGGCGGGGCAGGTGTGGCTCGCCTACGAGGACCCCAAGGAGATGTTCGACGACCTCGCGATCGACGATGACGCCGAGTATATCAAGATGATGACCGGCGCGCTGGGAAAGCTGACGGCGAAGGCGGCGGGGCAGTAACGTCCCTGCGCCGCGCTCAGCCCTTGAGCGCGGCGAGTGCGGCGCGCAGGTCGAGCGCGCCGTCGTAGAGCGCGCGGCCCGAGATGGCGCCGTTGAGCGATGCGCCGCAATCCCTGAGCGCGATCAGGTCGTCGAGCGAGGACACGCCGCCCGAGGCGATGACGGGGATTTGCACGGCGCGGGCGAGCGCTGCCGTTGCCTCGATATTCGGGCCCTGCATGGCGCCGTCGCGCTCGATATCGGTGTAGATGATCGCGGCGACGCCCGCGTCCTCGAAGGAGCGCGCGAGGTCGGTGGCGTCGACCTCCGTCACCTCGGCCCAGCCCTTGGTGGCGACGCGGCCCGCGCGCGCGTCGATGCCCACGGCGACCTGTCCGGGAAAGGCGCGGGCGGCCTCGCGCACGAGGCTGGGGTTCTCGACCGCGATCGTGCCCAGGATGACCCGCGCGAGCCCCTTGGAAAGCCACGCCTCGATGGTGGCCATGTCGCGGATGCCGCCGCCAAGCTGCGCGGGAACGCGGGCCTCGGCGAGGATCGCCTCGACCGGGGCGGCATTGACCGGCGCGCCGGCGAAGGCGCCGTTGAGATCAACGAGGTGCAGCCATTCGCAGCCCGCCTCGACAAAGGCGCGCGCCTGCGCCGCCGGGTCGTCGTTGAATACCGTGGCGCGGTCCATGTCGCCGCGCAGGAGGCGCACGGCCTGCCCGTCCTTGAGGTCGATGGCGGGGTAGAGGATCATCGGCGGAGCCCTTCGCTGACTGTGTCCGGCGCGCTTATGCAGGCGCGGCGCGGGATTTGCAACGCGACCCCACGTCAGGCTTGATTTGGCCCCGGCCTTGGGCTCAGGTTTTGCGCGATATCTCAGGGAGGAGACGAGATGCGTAAACTGGTGATGATGGCGGCCGTTCTGGGCCTTGGGGCGGGAATGGCGTCTGCCGAGCCGCTTCTGGGCATGTGGCAGACGGCCAAGGATGACAACGGGCATTTCGGCCTCATCCAGGTGGCCCCCTGCGGCAACAAGCTGTGCGGCAAGCTGGTGAAGTCCTACGACGAAAACGGCAACGAGACGCAAAGCGACCATATCGGGCGCAATATCATCTCCGAGACGGTCCCCGTGGGCGGCGGCGAATACAAGGGCAAGGTCTACAGCCCCGACCGCGACAAGACCTACAATTCCAAGCTGGAACTGAAGGGCGAGCGCCTTGAGGTCAGCGGCTGCGTGATGTTCATCTGCCGCGACGGGGGCACCTGGCGCAAGATGCAGTGAGCGCCGCGCGGTTTCGCGCGCCGCCGCGCCGCGCTATGATGGCGGCATGAGTGACACCGACCTGCCCGCCGCGCCCGCGCCCGCCATTCTCGAAGCCGCGCTCTATGCCGCCGACCTGGACGCGGCGGAGCGGTTCTATGGCGGGGTGCTGGGGCTGGAACGGGTCGTCCGGGTGGGCGCGCGGCACGTTTTCTATCGCGTGGGCGAGGGCGTGCTGCTGATCTTCAACCCCGGGGAGACGTGCAAGCCGCCCTCGAACCCCGATATGCCGGTGCCGCCGCATGGCGCGCAGGGGCCGGGGCATTTCTGTTTCGCGGTGGACGGCGCGGCGCTCGACGCGTGGCGCGCGCGGCTGGAGGCGGCGGGGGTGGAGATCGAGGCGGATTTCCACTGGCCGAACGGTGCGCGCTCGATCTATTTCCGCGATCCGGCGGGGAATTCCCTGGAGATGGCCGAGCCGAAACTGTGGGCGCGGTAGTGTACAGGGGCTGGGTCTGGCCTGGAGCGGACGTTGCAGTGAGCCGCGCCATCGCATGTCCGCGGGCAGGCGATCCAACGGCTGTTCAGGGCACTTTATTTCTGCTTTCCCGAAAAACATGCAATCGGCGCGCTAGCTTAGCCAAATCGCCTGTCCGGGGGGCGGACAGGCGATGGCGCGGCGGCCTTCGGCCTTGATTCCGCGCCGGGACCAGACGGCAACGTCCCCTCCAGGCCATCCGCGACGCGCGCCTAGCCGCATGTCCGCAGCATGTCACGCCAGACCACCACTTGGCACAGTGTGCCGGGTGTCAGGCACCAGCGCATCAAGGTCCGCTCACAGCGTTGCGTGCGGCCTTTCAGACCCCGCCATCCGGCCCGAAGACCGACCAGCCGGTGCGCGCGGCCAGCCGTTCCATCGCCTGTGTGCCGAGGTGGGAATTGCCGTAGTGGTTGAGCCCCGGCGACCACACCGCGACCGACGCCACCCCCGGCACGATGGTCAGAATCCCGCCGCCCACGCCGCTCTTGCCCGGCAGGCCCACGCGAAAGGCGTAATCGCCCGACCCGTCGTAATGCCCGCAAGTCATCATCAGCGCGTTGATGCGGCGGATGCGGGCCTGTGACACGAGGCGGGGGGCGCCCGCGCCGCCCACCAGAAAGAGCCCGGCATTGGCGAGTTGCGTGCAGGTCATCTCGACCGCGCATTGGTGGAAATAGGTTCCCAATGTCATCTCGGGTGGGTTGCTGAGGTTGCCATGCGAGCGCAGGTAGTGGGCGAGCGCGAAATTGCGGTGGCCGGTAGTGGTCTCGGAGGCGGCCACGCGGTCATTGATATGGATTGCCTCGTCCCCCGCCGCCGCGCGAATGAAGCGCAGGAGCGCGCCCAGCGCCTCGCGCGGGGTGGCGCCTTCGAGCACGGCATCGGTGGTCACGATGGCGCCCGCGTTGATGAACGGGTTGCGCGGGCGGCCCTTCTCCAGTTCCAGCAGCAGCATGGAGTCGAAGGAATGGCCCGAGGGCTCGCGCCCGACGCGATTCCACAAACGGTCGCCGAGCCGACCCAGGGCGAGTGCCAGCATGAACAGCTTGGAGACCGACTGGATCGAGAACGGCACAGCCGCGTCGCCCGCCGTCAGCGTGGGCTGTCCGGGCCGCGCGATGGCGATGGCGAATTGATCGGGGTCGATGGCGGCGAGTTCGGGGATGTAGTCGGCCACCTTGCCGCGGTCGCGGCTGGCGCGGGCCTCTGCCGCGATCTCTTGGAGGATCGCGGGGAGTAGGTCTGGTGCCGTGTCCACGGCCATTCAGGGCCGCCAGCGCAGGAAATTGGCGATGAGGCGCAAGCCGGTGGCCTGGCTCTTCTCGGGGTGGAACTGCGTGCCGAGGATGGTGTCGCGCCCGACGATGGCGGTGACGCGCGCGCCATAATCCACATGCGCCACGAGATGGGCGGGGTCGTCCACGCGGAAATGGAAGGAATGCACGAAATAGGCGTGATCGCCTGTCGCGATCCCGGCGAGCACCGGGTGGGCGTGGTCGATGACCAGATCGTTCCAGCCCATGTGCGGCACCTTGAGCGCGGGGTCGGCGGGGGTGATCGCCTCGACCGTGCCGCCGATCCAGTCGAAACCGGGGGTTTCGCCGTATTCCATCCCGCGCGTGGCCAGCATCTGCATGCCGATGCAGATGCCGAGGAAGGGGCGGCCCGCCCGCGTGACCGCGTCCTCGATCGCCTCAAAGACGCCGCGATGATCGTAGAGTTCGCGGCGGCAGGCGGGGAAAGCCCCGTCACCGGGCAGCACGATCCGGTCCGCGTGGCGGATGGTATCGGGGTCGGCGGTGACGATGACCTCGCCAGTCCCCGTCTCGCGCGCCATGCGCTGAAACGCCTTTTGGGCCGAGTGCAGGTTGCCGCTCTCGTAATCGACGATGACGGTGGTCATTATTTACAAGCTGCCCTTGGTGGAGGGGATCGCGTCGGATTTGCGCGGGTCGCTCTCCATCGCGTCGCGCAGGGCGCGGGCGACGGCCTTGAAGGCGGCCTCGGCCATGTGGTGGCTGTTGATCCCCGCGAGCGTCTCGACATGGAGGGTGATGCCGCCATGGGTGCTGAACGCCTGGAAGAATTCGCGCACGAGTTCGCAATCGAACGTGCCGATTTTCGCGGTGGGCAGGTCCATGTTCCACACCAGATAGGGCCGTCCCGACAGGTCGAGGGCGGCGCGCACGAGCGCGTCGTCCATCGGCAGCAGGCAAGCCCCGTAGCGGCGGATGCCGCGCTTGTCGCCGATGGCGTGGGAGAGCGCCTGCCCGAGGGCGATGCCGACGTCCTCGACGGTGTGGTGATCGTCGATATGCAGATCGCCCTTGCAAGCCACGGTCATGTCGATCAGCGCGTGGCGTGCCAACTGGTCGAGCATGTGATCGAAGAAGCCGACGCCGGTACGGTTGTCGTAGCTACCGGTGCCGTCGAGCGCGATCTCGACGGTGATATCGGTCTCGGCGGTCTTTCGGGTGATCCGGGCGTTGCGCATGGGGCCTCCGCTATTGCGTGGGTGCTCTATACTGCGGGCCGCGCCCGCGCGAAAGGGGCAAGCGCCGACCGGGCAGGGCGGTACGCCCCGTAAATCCCGTGATGTGGTCTTGGGAAAAATGGAGCGGGCGAAGAGATTCGAACTCTCGACCCTTACCTTGGCAAGGTAATGCTCTACCCCTGAGCTACGCCCGCGTCCTTGGGTGAGGTGGGAGATACAAAGCCTCGGCTGGGGCTGCAAGAGGAAAATTGCAGGCGCGGCGCAGAAAATTCGAAACGCGCCAGCCGCCCGTGCCGCTTGTCAATCCATCGGCCCCGGCGCATTCTGGCACGGGGCAGGGAACCGAGATGGTGAACGATATCGTAACCGGGCTTGGCGGGGTCGGGCTGTTCCTGCTGGGCATG
This sequence comes from Roseovarius nitratireducens, assembly GCF_002925845.1. Lineage (GTDB taxonomy): Bacteria > Pseudomonadota > Alphaproteobacteria > Rhodobacterales > Rhodobacteraceae > Roseovarius > Roseovarius nitratireducens. Next base: position 106,291 of record NZ_PDNI01000018.1, read on the forward strand.
GAAATCATGACCGACGCGCTGCGCCAGGTGGCGGGGCGCGAGTTGCGGCAGGCGCTGGTGCGGCTGACCGCCTCGCCCTTGCGCGGCGTGGCGACGGGGGCGGCGGCCACGGCGGTGATCCAGTCCTCCACCGCCGTCTCGCTCATCACCATCGGCGCGGTCGGCGCGGGTATCCTGAGCTTTGGCGCGTCCCTGGGCGTGCTCTACGGGGCCAATATCGGCACCACGATGACCGGCTGGATCGTCATGGTCCTCGGGCTGAAGCTCAAGCTGGGGACGCTGGCGCTGCCGCTGCTCTTTGTCGCCGCCATGCTGATCCTGCTTGGGCGGGAGCGTGTGGCGCGGGCCGGGCGCGGGCTGGCCGGGTTCTGCCTGCTGTTCATCGGGCTGGACATGATGCAGGCGGCGACGGGCGGGCTCGGCGCGTGGCTGTCGCCGGAGGTGCTGCCGGGGGATGGCTGGGGCGGGCGGTTCCTGCTGGTGCTGATCGGGGCGGGGATCGTGGCGCTGATCCAGTCCTCCTCGACGGCGCTGGCGCTGGTGCTGGTGCTGCTGGGCGCGGGGGCGCTGGGCTTTGCGCAGGCGGCGGCGCTGGTGATCGGCTTCAACATGGGCACGACGGCGACGGGGCTGCTGGCCTCGCTGGGCGGCGGGCGCGCGATGCGAATGACGGCGTTGGCGAACCTGCTGTTCAATATCGCCACGGCGGCCTTGGCGTTTCCGCTGCTCGACCTGGTCACGCCGCTGCTGCATGGCGCGTGGCTGGGCGCGGATGACCAGACGGCGCTGGTGCTGTTTCACACCGGGTTCAACCTGATCGGTGCGGCGGTGTTCCTGCCGCTGACGCAGCACTTTGCCGCGCTGGTGGAGCGGCTGGTGCCGGAGCGCCCGGTGCCGCTGGCCGAGGGGCTGGATCGGCGGCTGCTGGCCGACGAGGGCGCGGCGCTCGATGCCGCGCAGGCGGTGGCCGACCGGCTGCGGCGCAAGCTGTTTGCGGCGCTGGCGGGGGCACTGGGGCCGGAGGGAGACCTGCGGGCGCTGTCGTCGATCACGGTGCAGGGGCGCGAGGCGGTGGCCGCGCTTGGCACGTTCCTGTCGCAGGTGCGCATCGCGCGGGACCGCGCCGACGACGCGGCGCGCCACGCCGCGCTGCTGCATCAGATCGACCATTTCCAGCGGCTGTTGGGGCGGTGCGGGCAGCGCGATCGTCTCGCCACCCTGCGGCAGGAGACGCGGCTCGCCCGCGAGGTGGCCGTGGTCGCCGCCGCGCTTCGTCAGGACCGGATGCGCGAACGGCTGGTGGACCTTATCGAGCGCCGCGGGCGTCGTTATCGCCGCGGCGTGTTGTTGCAGGAACATGTGGGCCTTGTGGCCGTGGCCGAGGTGTTCGAGCGCACCGATGCGCTGCGCTGGCTGGTGCGCGTGACGCACCACGCGGCCCGGCTGTCACGGCATGCCCGCGAGGGGCGCTGAAGGCTCCCTCGGCGCTCTTGGGGAGAAGAGGAAGGCGCCGGGGGAGGGCGGCGTTCAGAGGTTGCCGCGCGACAGCTCTCCGGCGATGTGGTCGGCCCGCCGGATGGCGAGCGTCGGGTTCCCGGCGGCACCGGTCAAGATCACCGATGACGCCTGGGTGCCCGAATATGCGGCCAGAACCCACCATATCGCCGCCAAGCATGGCGGGCGGTATCTGTCGCGGAGCGCCAACATCGAGACGCTGGAGGGGGAGGCACCGGATACCACGCTGATCGCGCTGATCGAGTTTCCGTCGGCGGAGGCGGCGCGCGCGTTTGCCGGGGATGCCGATTATGCGCCGCTGGCCGAGGCGCGGCAAGCGGGCAGCGAGGGGCATTTCTGGGTGATCGACGACACCGATATTGCCGGAGCGATCTCGTATCTGCCGAAAGGGTAGGGGTGATGAGCGCCTGGAGCGGTCGTTGGGATGAGCCGCGCGAGCGACCGACCGCGGGTGGGCGTTCCGACGATTGGTTGATGTACTTTATGGTGCGGCATACTCCTTCGTTATCAACAACTTGAGAGGTTGAATAGCGCCCGCCCGGGGGGCGGTCGGGCGCTCGCGCGGCGGCGCGTTCCGCGCCTCGATTCCGCGCGGGGCGTTGCTCGGAAGGTCAGCAACAGGCCATTCCTGCCCCGCCCCCGAGCCGCGTTTCCCCCGGCGCTCTTGGGGAGAGGAAGGCGCCGGGGGAGGGCGGCGTTCAGAGGTTGCCGCGCGACAGCTCTCCGGCGATGTGGTCGGCCTGCCGGATGGCGAGGGCGACGATGGTGAGCGTCGGGTTCTCCGCCGCGCCGGTGGTGAATTGCGACCCGTCCGAGACGAAGAGGTTGGCGATGTCGTGGGTCTGTCCCCACTTGTTTACGACCCCGTCGCGCGGGTTCTCGGACATGCGGTTGGTCCCGAGGTTGTGGGTCGAGGGATAGGGCGGCGTCGGGAAGGTGCGCGTGGCGCCCACCGCGTCATAGATTGCCGCGCCGCGCTCGTATGCGTGGGCGCGCATCGCGACATCGTTGGGGTGATCGTCGAAATGCACATTCGCCACCGGCAGGCCGTGCTGGTCGGTGACGTCGTGGTTGAGGGTGACGCGGTTGGTTTCCTGCGGCATGTCCTCGCCGACGATCCACATGCCGGCCATGTTCTCATACGCGTCGAGCGCGGTGGTGAACTCGCGCCCCCACGCGCCGGGATCGAGGAACGCCGCCATGAAGGGCAGGCCCAGTGACAGCGTTTCCAGCTCGTACCCGCCGACGAATCCGCGCGAGGGATCGTGGCGCGCCTCGTCCTGGATGATGCCCGCCATCGTGGTGCCGCGCCACATCTTCACCGGCTGTTCGAACACGCCGTAGACCGAGCCGGTCATGTGGCGCATGTAGTTGCGCCCGACCTGGCCCGACGAATTGGCGAGCCCGTCGGGGAACATCGACGAGGCGGAATTCAGCAGAAGGCGGGGCGATTCGAAGGAATTGCCCGCGACGCAGACCGCGCGCGCCTTCTGCATCTGGAGATTGCCGTCGGCGTCGAAATACTCCACGCCCGTGACCTTGCCGCTGTCATCGTGCAGGATGCGTGCGACATGCGCCTTTTCGCGCACTTCGAGATTGCCGGTGGCCTCGCCGCGCGGAATATCGGTGTAGGCCGCCGACCATTTCGCGCCCCATTTGCAGCCCTGGAAGCAGAACCCGGTCTGCTGGCAGGCCATGCGCCCGTCATATTCCTCGGAGTTGATGGCCATGCGGCCGGTATGGACCTCCTTGTAGCCGAGCGCCTTTGCGCCCGCCTCGAACACCTTGTAATTGTTGCAGCCGGGCAGGCCGGGCAGCCCGTTGGTGCGGGTCACGCCCAGTTTCTTCTCGGCCTTGTCGTACCAGGGGGCCATCTCGTCGCCGTCGATCGGCCAGTCTGCGAGGTTGGCGCCCTGCACGTCGCCGTAGTTCGTCGCCGCCTTCCATTCATGGTCCTGAAACCGCAGGGACGCGCCTGCCCAGTGGGTGGTGGTGCCGCCCACGGCCTTGACGATCCAGGCCGGAAGCCCCGAGAAATCGCGCGCCACGCGCCAGTCGCCCGAGGTGGTGCGGGGGTCGAGCCAGGCGAGTTGCCCGAAGCTTTCCCATTCGTCGTTGACGTAATCCTCGGGCAGGTAGCGTCCGCCCGCCTCGAGCGCCACGACGGACACGCCGCGTTGCGCCAGTTCATTCGATAGCACGCCGCCGCCGGCGCCGGTGCCGATGACGACGATCACATTGTCGTCGTTCATGTCAAAAGGTGCAGCCATAGTCTTTCCTCCCTTGATGGCTATGGCTCAGAGCCAGGTGATGTCGTCGAAGCCGCGGTCGATGTAGCCGCCCTTGGAATAGGACTCGCCCTCGTAGCCGAAGAGGGGCCAGACCGCTTTCTGGTTATAAAGCCCGGTCACGAGCCCGCCGCGCACCTGCTGGAAGAAGGCGCTGTCCTCCATCCCGCGCAGGATGTCGACGCGGTCGCGCTCCCATCCGACGCTGAGATAATCGGCGTGGCCCTTGCCTTGTGCCGCGGCGTCGAGCGCGGCGATGCCCGCCTCAACGGTGTCGGCGACCTCTGCGTCGTCGTAGCCCTTGACCGCGATGGCGTAGTATTCGTCGCCCACGTGGTCGTGCGGGTAGATGTCGCGCGCCATCTGGATGAGCGTGGCCATGGTTTGCGGCTGGAGCGCCTTGGTCTCGAGCGCCCATGCGGCATCGGGGCTGGCCACGAAGCCCGCGCCCACCACGAAGCTTGCCCCGGCGGCCATGCTGCGCGAGAGCAACTCGCGCCGCGTCAGGCCCCTTTGCTGGCTGATATCTTTCATCGTCTTCCTCCCTTGAATGAAACGGGGCGGCCCTCCCCGGCCGCGCCCGCGCCTATTTGAACCGCCCGCCCCGTTGCAGAACCTCGATCTCGTAGCCGTCCGGATCGGCCACGAAGAAGAACTTGCCGACGAGTTTGCCGTCGGGGGCGAATTCCACGATCTTGCGCGGCGCGAGGCCCTCGTCGGTGAAGCGCGCGTGCTCGGATTCCAGATCCTCGACCAGAACGGCGAGGTGGCCATAGCCGTCGCCGAGATCATAGGGCTCGGTGCGGCCCTTGTTGACGGTCAGCTCCACCTCGAAGGGGCTCTCGTCGTTGGACATGTAGACGAGGGTGAAGTTTTCGAAATCGAGCCGGTCGGCCACCTCGAGGCCGAATGCGCGCTTGTAGAAATCAACCGACCGCGCCTCGTCGAGAACGCGGATCATGCTGTGAATGGCTTTGGCCATCGTGCCCTCCGGAACGTTGCAGTTGGTTTGGAAAGTTTACCAACGCGGGCGCGGGGGTGGGTAGTAAGGGGTTACTACAGGGGGGAATGGGGATGGCCTGAAGCCGTCGTTGGGACGCATAGCGGTAAGCCGCGCATTGGCGGGCCGTGGCGTCACGCCAGAGGCGTGCCAACTACATCGGCGCACCTCCGGTGCGACGGTGCGGCCCGGCGACGTGCAAGCACGCCTTGTCCCGCGCGAGGTGAAGCCCTGACCGTTCGCTTGAAGCCAATATCGTCAAGGTCGCGATCCGCAGAACCCCACGGTCCGGGCCCCGACCCGTCGACGAGCGCCGTGCGAACGCCCCTTACTCCGCCGCGATCTGCTGTGCCCGGGTCTCCGGCGGGGTCTCGTGGTGGACGAGGCAGGTGCAGCGCAAAAGCGAGGTGAAATTGGCGGGCTCGCCGTGCAGCTCCAGCACCTCGGAGTGCAGTTTGGACACGAAGGCGGGGGTGCTCAGACCCTCGCCCGCGGCGATCTCGTCGAGGATTTCCCAGAAGGATTTCTCCAGCCGGATGCTCGTGCTCTGGCCGTTGAGGCGCATGCGGCGGGTTTCCAGCGTGTAGCGGTCCGGGTCCTGCCCGGCAAAGAGTTGGCACATGTCTCGGTCCTCCCTCGTCCGGCGGGCGGTCCCCCTGCGCGCCGGACCTCAGTACCAGATAGCATCATGGCCGATTTTTTCCACGCGGGGAAGCCCGCCGCGCGCTCAACCCCGTTGCCGCCGCTTCTGGCGGACCAGGTTGAGCGCCTCGACCGCGCCGCCAAAGAGCATCGCGGCGTAGATGAAGCCGCGCTCGACGTGGAAGTGGAAGCCGTCGGCCATCAGCGCCATGCCCACCATCAGCAGGAAGGCGAGCGCCAGCATCTTGGTCGAGGGGTGCGCCTCGATGAAGCGCCCGATCGGGTTGGCGAAGGCCATCATGACCACGATCGCCACGACCACGGCGGCGATCATCACCTCGATGTGATCGGCGATGCCCACGGCGGTGATGACCGAGTCGACGGAGAACACGAGGTCAAGAATCATGATCTGCACGATCACGCCGGTAAAGGCGGCCTTGGCCACGCCTTCCTCGAGTGTGTCGTGATGCTCCTTACCTTCGACCTCGTCGAAAATCTCGGATGCGCCCTTGTAGAGCAGGAACAGCCCGCCCGCGACCAGGATCACGTCGCGCCACGAGAGGCCGAAGCCCCGGATCGTGGCGAAGGGTTCCGACAGGCCCATGATCCAGGTGATCGAGAAGAGCAGCCCGATGCGCAGCACCAGCGCCCCGGTGAGCCCGAGCATCCGCGCGCGGGCGCGTTGCTCCTTGGGCAGTTTCGCGGCGGCGATGGAGATGAAGATCACGTTGTCGATGCCGAGCACGATTTCGAGCACGGCAAGGGTGAGAAACGAGGCCCAGACGGCCGGGTCGGCGAGCAAGTCGAGCATGATCGTTCCCTTCTGGTTCAGGTCAGCGCGTGGCCGAGGCTGGCCAGCGCGGAGATGGCGATCATGGCGAAGGTGAGGATCATGCCTGCGCGGCGCAACAGCATGATCTGCGGTGTGCGCCCCAGCCCGATGGCGTGTATCACCCGCCCCGCGAGCAGCATGACCCCCAGCAGGTGCACCACCCAGAGCGGCGCGCCCTGCAATTCCGCAAGCGCCAGCAGGATCAGCCCCATCGGCGCGTATTCGGCGAAGTTGCCGTGGACGCGGATGCGCTTGGCGAGCATCTTGTCGCCGCCATCGCCGAGCGTCACCCGGGCGGCGAAGCGTGTGGTGATAACCCGGATGCTGAGGATCACGAACAACAGGCCCAGAAGGCCCGCATAGAGCGGTGTGACGGTGAGCGACATGCGCGGCCCTTTTCTCAGGTGTAGGTTTGCGCCTCGGTCGGGGGCAGGGTGAAATCCTCGCTGTGCACGATCACGCCCTCGTCGGTCAGCAAGAGCAGGCCATAGGCCCCCGGCTCGGCGATCGAGAGACTGGAATCCTGGTAGCCGAGCGCCATCGGCATCTGGTGGCAGGGGCTCTTGAAGATCGCCACCGGGATACCGCCCGCCGATCCCTGGATCGTGCGGTGGATATGGCCCGACACGATTTGTGCCACGTTGCCCGCCGTGTTGAGCCGCGCGACGAGGTCGGCGCGGTTCCTCAGCCCGATCCGGTCCATGCCATTGAAGCCGGACTCGATCGGCGGGTGATGGGCGAAGACGATGACCCGCCGCCCGCCGGCCTCGGCCAGCCGCCGGTCGAGCCAGTCGAGCCGTGCCTCGCAGAGCCAGCCGGAATGGGTATCGTCGGCGTCCTCGTTGAGCGTGTCGAGGCAGATCAGGCGATAGCCGGGCAGGTCCGTGACATGCTGGATGTGGCCCGTCTCCATCCGGTCGGCATCGGGAAAGGCGCCGAGGAAGGGCGCGCGGCGGTCGTGGTTGCCAAGCATGAGCGAGACGGGCAGGGGGCAGGTGGCTAGCGCCGCGCGCAGCCGGGCGTATTCCGGCGGGGCGGCGTTGTGCGTGAGGTCGCCGCACAGCACCACGCGCGCGGCATCGGGGTGACGGTCGAGCGCGTGGGCCATGCCCTGCGCGAATCGTGCGAGCGGGTCGAGCCCGATGATTGTCTCGCCCTCGGGGACGAGGTGGATATCGGTGAACACGATGATTTTCTGCATGGGGCGGCCTGTGATGAAAATACTGCGCGCAGAATGACGGGTGCGTTGGTGCCGTAGGCCCTCGGGGCGAGCCCGAGGGTGGCAGCGATTACTCCAGTTCGACCAGCAGGTCCTTGGCGTCGATCTGGCCGCCGGGCTGGACGTGCACGGCCTTTACCACCGCGTCGCGCTCGGCGTGGATGCCGGTCTCCATCTTCATCGCCTCGATGGTCAGCAGCAGGTCGCCCGCCGAGACCTTGCTCCCCGCCGTTGCCACGACGCTCGCGACCACGCCGGGCATCGGCGCGCCGATATGGTTGGGGTTGCCGGGTTCGGCCTTGGGGCGTGCGGCGGTCTGGGATTTCACCAGCCGGTTGGGCACGCGGATCACGCGGGGCTGGCCATTGAGTTCGAAGAACACCTTGACGTCGCCTTCCTGGTTGGTCTCGCCCACGGTCTGCAGGCGGATCTCGAGGATCTTGCCCGGGTCGATCTCGACGCTGATCTCCTCGCCCGGTTCCATCCCGTAGAAGAAGGTGCGCGTGGGCAGGGTGCGCACCGGTCCGTATTGCCGGTGGCGGCCCATGTAATCGAGGAAGACCTTGGGATACATGAGGTAGCCGTTGAGGTCCTCGTTGTCGATTTCCTTGCCTTCGAGTTGGGCCACCACGTCCTTGCGCGTGGCCTTTAGATCGACCGGCTCGAGATGCTTGCCCGGGCGCTCGGTGTTGGGGCGCTCGTCCTTGAGCACCTTGCGCAGGATGGTTTCGGGGAAGCCGCCGGGCGGCTGGCCGAGATTGCCGCGCATCATGTCGATGACCGAGTCGGGGAAGGCCACATCCGTGTCCGGGTTCTCGACATCGGCGCGCGTGAGGCCCTGGGAAACCATCATCAGCGCCATGTCGCCCACCACCTTGGAGCTAGGCGTGACCTTGACGATATCGCCGAACATCTGGTTGACGTCGGCATAGGTGCGGGCCACCTCGGGCCATTTTTCCTCGAGTCCGAGGCTGCGCGCCTGCGCCTTGAGGTTGGTGAACTGACCGCCCGGCATCTCGTGCAGGTAGACCTCGGAGGCGGGGGCCTGAAGCCCCGATTCAAACGCCACGTATTGCGCGCGCACCTGTTCCCAGTAATTGGAAATCTCGCGGATGCGGGCGAGCGGCAGTCGCGTGTCGCGCGGCGTATTGCGCAGGGCGGCGACGATCGAGCCGAGGCAGGGCTGCGAGGTGCCGCCAGAGAAGGCGTCCATCGCCGCATCCACGGCATCGACGCCTGCCTCGGCGGCGGCGAGGATGGTGGCGCCCGCGATGCCGCTGGTGTCGTGGGTGTGGAAGTGGACGGGGATGTCCAATTCGTCCTTGAGCGCCTTGACGAGCACCGTGGCCGAGGCCGGTTTCAGCAGCCCGGCCATGTCCTTGAGCCCCAGCACATGCGCGCCGGCGTCCTGAAGCTCGCGGGCCATGCCGACGTAGTATTTCAGGTCATACTTGGCGCGGTCCGGGTCGAGGATGTCGCCGGTATAGCAGATCGTGCCCTCGCAGATCTTTCCGCTCGCGATCACCGCGTCCATCGCGACGCGCATGTTCTCGACCCAGTTGAGGCTGTCGAAGACGCGGAACACGTCGACGCCGGTTTCCGCCGCCTGCCGCACGAATTCCTGCACCACGTTGTCGGGGTAGTTGGTGTAACCCACCCCGTTGGACGCGCGCAGCAGCATCTGCGTGAGCAGGTTGGGCATCTTGGCGCGCAGGTCGCGCAGGCGCTGCCACGGGCATTCCTGAAGGAAGCGGTAGGCCACGTCGAACGTGGCCCCGCCCCAGCATTCGATGCTGAACAGGTCGGGCAGGTTGGCAGCATAGGAGGGTGCCACGCGGATCATGTCGATCGAGCGCATCCGGGTGGCCAGCAGCGATTGGTGCCCGTCGCGCATCGTGGTGTCGGTCAGGAGCAGCCGGTCCTGCGCCAGCATCCAGTCGGCCACCGCCTTGGCGCCCTTTTCCTCCAGCAGGGTGCGTGTGCCGGGCGCGGGCTCGGCCACCGGCGCGGGGGGGCGGGGCAGCTTTACATCCGCAGGCTTCGCGCGCCCCGTCGTCTCGGGGTGCCCGTTGACGGTGATGTCGGCGATATAGGTCAGCACCTTGGTGCCCCGGTCGCGCCGCTTGGTGAACTTGAAAAGCTCGGGCGTCGTGTCGATGAACTTGGTGGTGTACTCGTTGTTCAGAAACGTCGGGTGTTTCAGCAGGTTCTCGACGAAGGCGATGTTGGTGCTGACGCCGCGGATGCGGAACTCGCGCAGGGCGCGGTCCATCCGGGCGATGGCGGCCTCGGGCGTGGGTGCCCAGGCAGTGACCTTGGTCAGCAGGCTGTCATAGTAGCGGGTGATCACGCCGCCCGAATAGGCGGTGCCGCCGTCGAGGCGGATGCCCATGCCGGTGGCCGAGCGATAGGCGGTGATGCGGCCGTAATCGGGGATGAAATTGTTGAGCGGATCCTCGGTGGTGATCCGGGTCTGGAGCGCGTGGCCGTTGAGCGTGATGTCGTATTGCGACGCCTTGCCGGTTGCCTCGGTCAGGGTCTTGCCCTCGGCGATCTTGATCTGGGCCTGCACGATGTCGATGCCGGTGACCTCTTCGGTCACGGTATGCTCGACCTGCACGCGCGGGTTGACCTCGATGAAGTAGAAAGCGCCGGTATCCATGTCCATCAGGAACTCGACGGTGCCCGCGCATTCGTAATTGACGTGTTTGCAGATGCGATGGCCAAGCTGGCATAGTTCCTCGCGCTGCGCCTCTGACAGGTAGGGGGCGGGGGCGCGTTCCACGACTTTCTGGTTGCGGCGCTGGACCGAGCAGTCGCGTTCGTAGAGGTGATACATGTTGCCGTGGCTGTCGCCGAGGATCTGCACCTCGACATGGCGGGCGCGCAGGATCATCTTTTCGAGATAACCCTCGCCGTTACCGAATGCCGCCTCGGCCTCGCGCCGGCCCTCGAGCACCTTTTCCTCCAGCTCGTCGGCGCTGTTGATCGGGCGCATGCCGCGCCCGCCGCCGCCCCACGACGCCTTGAGCATCAGCGGATAGCCAACCTCGTCGGCGGCCGCGCGGGTGCGCTCCATGTCCTCGTCGAGGACGTGGCTGGCGGGGATGACGGGCACGCCCGCCTCGATGGCGACGTGCCGGGCGCTGGCCTTGTCGCCAAGCGCGCGCATGGTGTCGGCCTTGGGGCCGATGAACGTGATCCCGGCCGCCGCGCAGGCATCGACGAAATCGGGGTTCTCCGACAGCAGGCCATAGCCGGGGTGGATCGCGTCGGCGCCGCACTCGCGGGCCACGCGGATGATTTCCTCGATGCACAGGTAGGCCGCGACCGGCCCCATCCCCTCGCCGATGCGATAGGCTTCGTCTGCCTTGAACCGGTGGAGGCTGAGCTTGTCCTCCTCGGCGAAGACGGCGACGGTGCGCTTGCCAAGCTCGTTGGCCGCGCGCATCACGCGAATTGCGATCTCGCCACGGTTGGCGATGAGGATTTTCCGGAATTCGGCCATAGGCGCTCTCCCCCCGATGGTCTTTGATCCTTTGCCGCGCTGCGGCACGGCGCTGGCGTCTTGTAGGATTTGTGAAAGGTTTGCGCAATCCGGCATTCCCGGTATCCGCCGGGCGAGGGTTTTTCCTCACCGTGCGGGTGGGGTGCCCTACCCGGACGGGAGCAGCCGGTCGCGCACATCGGCGAGCCGCGTTGTGCCAAGCTGGCCCATGTTGGCGCGCAGATCCTCGGCGAGGATATCGGCGAAATGCGCGGGGCCGCGCTCGCCGAGCGCGCCGAGCGCGTAATGCCAGGCCCGCCCCATCATCACGAAATCCGCGCCGAGAGCGATGGCGCGCAGGATGTCGAGCCCGCCCTCGATGCCACCGTCGAGGATCAGTGGCAGCGAGGTGGCGGCGCGGATCGCGGGCAGCGCCTCGATGGTGGCGGGGGCGGCGTCGAACTGGCGGCCTGCGTGATTCGATATCCAGACCGCATCGGCGCCTTCGGCCTCGATCCGTGCGGCATCGTCGGCGCGCAGCACGCCCTTGACGACGAGCGGCCCGTTCCACGCTTCGCGCAGCCAGCGCAGGTAGTCCCAGTCGGGCGAGGTGCGCAGCAGATAGCCTGCGTGCTTGTTCGACGGCAGCCCCTTGGTCTGCCCGGCGTAATCGTCGATCAGCGGCATCCGCGGCATGCCCATCCGCGCCATCCCCAGCCCCCAGGCAGGGCAGCGCGCCACCTGCGCCATCAGCCGCGGCGTCAGGCGTGGCGGTGTGGTCAGCCCCGAGCGCACCTGCCGTTCGCGCCGCGAGCCCACCGGCACATCGACCGTCATCACCAGCACCGAGAACCCGGCGTCGCGCGCGCGTTTCAGCATGTCGGCGCGGATGTTCGGGTCGCGCGGCGGATACATCTGGAACCAGCCCTGACCGTTCAGGTGCGGCGCCACGTCCTCGGGGCGTGTCGTCGCCACGGTAGAGAGCGTGTAGGGAATACCCGTCGCCGTGGCGGCGCGCGCAAGCAACCGCTCGGCATCGGGCCAGACCATCCCCGACATGCCCACCGGCGCGATCCCCACCGGCAGGGCATGGTCCTGCCCCAAGAGCGTGGTGCCGATCTCGGGCGTGAACTCGCCGTGCAGGATCGAGGGGCTGAGCATCACCCGGTCGAGCATCAACCGGTTGCGTGTCTTGGTGGCCTCCACCCCGGTGCCGCTGTCGAGATATTCCCAGACGAAACGCGGGATACGGGTGCGCGCGCGGGTGCGCAAATCGGTGAGGGCAGGGTATCTTGCGTGCAGGTTCATGGACGGCATTTGTCCGGGTTTTCCCGTGCTTGTCCAGTGCCGTAACGCCTGTGGAACATATCCCGAACACGGGCTTTATCTCGGGGGGTGGGCGCGCTATCAAGGGGCATGAGCACATTCGACGAATCCGACGCCTTTGAGGGTGCGAGCCTTGCGGCGCGCGCGATGGCCGCGCGGCCCGCGCGCTATCTCGACGATCTGAACCCCGAACAGCGCCGCGCCGCCGAAACGCTCGATGGCCCGGTGCTGATGCTGGCGGGCGCGGGAACCGGCAAGACCAAGGCGCTCACGACGCGGATCGTGCACCTGCTCAACACCGGGCGCGCGCGGCCCAATGAAATCCTCGCCGTGACCTTCACCAACAAGGCCGCGCGCGAGATGAAAGGGCGCGTGTCGCAGCTCATGGGGCAGAGTGTGGAAGGGATGCCGTGGCTGGGCACGTTCCACGCGATTTGCGTCAAGCTCTTGCGGCGGCACGCGGAACTGGTGGACCTCAGGTCGAATTTCACCATCCTCGACACCGACGACCAGCTGCGCCTGCTCAAGCAACTGGTGCAGGCCGCCAATATCGACGACAAGCGCTGGCCCGCGCGGATGCTGGCGGGGATCATCGACCAGTGGAAGAACCGCGCGTGGACGCCCGACAACCTGCCCGCCTCCGAGGCGTCGGCCTATGACGGCAAGGGCCCCGCACTCTACCGGCTCTACCAGGCGCGGTTGAAGGAGCTGAACGCCGTCGATTTCGGCGACTTGCTGCTGCATGTGGTGACGATCTTTCAGAAACACGACGATGTGCTCTCGCAGTATCAGCGCTGGTTCAAATACATCCTCGTGGACGAGTACCAGGACACCAACGTCGCGCAATATCTCTGGCTGCGGCTCTTGGCCGGGGGGCATCGCAACATCTGCTGCGTGGGCGATGACGACCAGTCGATCTATGGCTGGCGCGGCGCCGAGGTGGGCAATATCCTGCGGTTCGAGAAGGATTTTCCCGGCGCGGCGGTGATCCGGCTGGAGCAGAATTATCGCTCGACGCCGCATATCCTCGCCGCCGCGTCCGGCGTGATCGCGGGCAACCGCGACCGGCTGGGCAAGGAATTGTGGACCGAGGCGGAGGCGGGCGAGAAGGTGCGCCTGATCGGCCATTGGGACGGCGAGGAAGAGGCGCGCTGGATCGGCGAGGAAGTGGAGGCGATGCAGCGCGGCACGCGGGGGATGCGCGCGTTCGGCCTTGATGACATGGCCATCCTCGTGCGCGCCTCGCACCAGATGCGCGCCTTCGAGGACCGGTTCCTGACCATCGGCCTGCCGTACCGCGTGATCGGGGGCCCGCGTTTCTACGAGCGGATGGAGATCCGCGATGCCATGGCCTATTTCCGGCTGGTGGTCTCGCCCGCCGACGACCTCGCCTTCGAGCGGATCGTGAACACGCCCAAGCGGGGGCTGGGCGACAAGGCGCAGCAGAAAATCCAGGTGACGGCGCGCGAACACGGCGTGCCGCTGGTCGAGGGCGCGCGGATACTGCTCGATCAGCAGGGGCTGAGCGGCAAGGGCGCGGCGGAACTGGGCAAACTGCTCGACAGCCTCGGCCGATGGGGCCGCATGGTGGGCGACGAGGGGATCAGCCATATCGAGCTGGCCGAGATCATCCTCGACGAATCTGGCTATACCGAGATGTGGCAGAACGACAAGACGCCCGAGGCGCCGGGGCGGCTGGAGAATCTCAAGGAACTGGTCAAGGCGCTGGAAGGGTTCGAGAACCTGCAAGGGTTCCTCGAACACGTCTCGCTCATCATGGATAACGAGAGCGACGAGGCGGGCGAGAAGGTCACGCTGATGACGCTGCACGCCGCCAAGGGGCTGGAATTTCCCGCGATCTTCCTGCCGGGCTGGGAAGACGGGCTTTTCCCCTCGCAACGCTCGATGGATGAGAGCGGCACGCGGGGCCTCGAGGAGGAGCGGCGGCTGGCCTATGTCGGGATCACCCGCGCCGAGGAAGTCTGCACCATTTCCTTTGCCGGAAACCGGCGGGTCTATGGCCAGTGGCAATCACAAATGCCCTCGCGCTTCATCGACGAGTTGCCCGAGGCGCATGTCGAGGTGCTGACCCCGCCGGGCCTTTACGGTGGCAATTATGGCGCCTCCGCCGCAGGGATCGAGACCCGCGCCGCCGCGGCCAATGTCTACAACTCGCCCGGCTGGCGACGGCTTCAGGCGCGCGGGGGCGAGCGTCCGATGACCCAGCCGCGCGAGGCGCGGTCGCCGGTGATCGACGCGCAGGCGGTGAGCGCGCACACGGTCGGCGAGCGGGTGTTTCACCAGAAATTCGGCTATGGCGCGATCCTCGGCATCGATGGCGACAAGCTGGAGATCGAGTTCGAGAAGGCGGGCGTCAAGAAGGTGGTCGCGCGCTTTATCTCGGGCGCGGACGACGTGCCGTTCTGAAGGGTTCTGACCGTCGGGATCTGGATATTTTTGGCAAGATGAAGCGGTATAAGCCCTTCATCTTGCCTTGAATATCCCCGCCGGAGGCTCCCTGTCAGCCGAGTTCAGCGAGCCGGTCGAGCGCCGCGCGCAGCTTGGCTTCCTCGTCCTCGCGCAGGGCGAGGTTGTCGCGGGTCTCCGCGACCACGTCCTCGGGGGCGCTCTCGACGAAGTTCGGATTGCCGAGCCGCCCGCGCAGGCCGGAAAGCTCCTTTTCCAGCTTGGCCAGCGTCTTTTCGAGTCGGGCCTTTTCCTTGTCCACGTCGATGATGTCTGCGAGTGGCAGGCCGAAGGTGCCGCCCTCGACGGCCACGGTGACACAGCCCTTGGGGAAGCTCTCTACGTCTGTCACGCTGTCGATCCGGGCGAGGCGCTTGATCATCATCTCGTTGCGCGCCCAGGCCGCGCGGCCTGCGTCGTTCAGGTCGGAGACCAGCAGCGGCACGTAGAGGCCCGCGGGCACGTGCATCTGCGCGCGTGCCGAGCGGATTTGTTCGATGAGCGCGATCACCCAGTTCATCTCGCGGTCGGCGGCGGGGTCGACGAGGGCGGGGCCGTAATCGGGCCAGTCGGCATGGACGAGCATCTTGGCCCGCTGCCCCAGCGTGCCCCACAGTTCCTCGGTGACGAAGGGCATGATCGGGTGCAGCAGGATCAGGCACTGGTCGATCACCCAGGCCATGGTCGCCTGTGTCTCGGCCTTGGTCGCGTCGTCGCCATCCATCAGCAGCGGCTTGGAAAATTCGACGTACCAGTCGCAGACCGTGCCCCAGACGAAGACATAAAGCGCGTTCGCGGCGTCGTTGAAGCGGAAGTTTTCCAGTGCCTCGTCTACCACGGCGCGGGTCTTGGCCGTCTCGCCGATGATCCACTTGTTGACCGTCTGTGTCGCGTCGGTAATCTGTCGGTATTGCGTCGGGTCCGCGGCGGCGGCGGTGGCGCCGTTCATCTCGGCGAAGCGGGCGGCGTTCCACAGCTTGGTGGTGAAGTTGCGATAGCCCGCCACGCGTTCTTTCGACAGCTTGAGGTCGCGCCCCATCGCCGCCATCGCCGTCAGCGTGAACCGCACCGCATCCGCGCCGAACTCGTCGATCAGGTCGAGCGGGTCGAGCACGTTGCCAAGCGACTTGGACATCTTCTTGCCCTTCTCGTCGCGGACGAGGGCGTGGACATAGACGTGGGAGAACGGCTTTTGCCCGACCACGGCGTATTGCATCATCATCATCCGGGCGACCCAGAAGAAGATGATGTCGAAGCCGGTAACGAGCACGGAGGTGGGGAAGTATTTGCGCAACTCCTCGGTATCCTCGGGCCAGCCGAGCGTGCCGATGGGCCACAGACCGGAGGAGAACCACGTGTCGAGCACGTCCGGGTCGCGCCAGACGGGGTAGACAAGGTGGGTGGGATCCTGCGTCGCGGTGTAATCGGCCAGCGACGAGGCGAGCCGGTGCAGCGCCTCGTCGCGGCTCTCGACCTCGACCACGGGCATCGCCGCGAGCGGCACCGGCAGATTGGCCAGACGGCCGTGATACGCCTCCGAGACCGCATCGAAATCCTCGCCGCATTCCATGAGCGGGCCGATATGCCCCTCGTTCAGGAGGCGCAGCATCTCGGCGAGGTCGAGCGTGCCATCGCCCTCGTCATCGGCAAAGCCCGGCGCGCTGAGGTCGAAGCCATACCAAACCGGGATCTGGTGGCCCCACCAGAGCTGGCGCGAGATGCACCACGGCTCGATATTCTCGAGCCAGTGGAAATACACCTTGCGGTCGGCATCGGGCATGATCGAGACCTCGCCCGTGCGCACGGCATCAATGGCGGGCTGCACGATCCTGGCGGTATCGACGAACCACTGATCGGTGAGCATCGGCTCGATCACCACCTTGGAGCGATCGCCGAAAGGCTGCATGATGGGTTTGTTCTCGACGAGCGGCTCCTGCGCGCCCTCGTCGTTCAGCACCGTCACCGCGAGACCCTCTGCGGTGATTTCCTCGACCACCTTCCTGCGCGCCTCGAACCGGTCGAGCCCGCGCAGGTGATCGGGCACGAGGTTGAGCGCGTCGATCTCGGTCTCCGACCAGTCCGCGCCCTCGGCGATTGCCTGCGCGCGGGCGGCGGCCTCGGCGTAGGGCGCGCCGTCGTCGCGCATCTGCGCGCGCGTGTCCATCAGGCGGTAGAGCGGGATGCCCCCGCGGCGTGCCACGGCGTAGTCGTTGAAATCATGCGCGCCGGTGATCTTGACGGCACCACTGCCGAATTCCGGGTCGGGATACTCGTCGGTGATGATCGGGATCAGGCGGCGGTGCTGTTTTGGTCCAACCGGGATTTCGCAGAGTTTTCCGACGATTGGCGCGTAACGTTCATCCGACGGATAAACTGCGACCGCGCCGTCGCCCAGCATGGTCTCGGGGCGCGTGGTGGCGATGGAAATATAGTCGCGCTCTTCCTCCAGCACCACGCGGCCGTTCTCGTCGCGTTCGACATAGGTATAGGTCTCGCCCCCCGCCAGCGGGTACTTGAAGTGCCACATGTGGCCTGCGACCTCGATATTCTCGACCTCGAGATCGGAGATCGCGGTCTCGAAATGCGGGTCCCAGTTCACCAGCCGCTTGCCGCGGTGGATGAGCCCCTTGTGATACATATCGACGAAGACCTTGATCACCGCATCGTGGAAATTGCCCTCTTCGCCCTCAGGGGCGTTGGGTGCACCCGACATGGTGAATGCCTCGCGCGACCAGTCGCAGGAGGCGCCGAGGCGCTTCAACTGCCCGATGATCGTGCCGCGCGACTTGATCTTCTGCTGCCACACGCGCCGCTCGAAGGCGTCGCGGCCCATTTCCACGCGGGTCGGCTCGCCCTTGGCGGCCATTTCCTTTTCGGTGACCATCTGCGTCGCGATACCGGCGTGATCGGTGCCCGGCTGCCACAGCGTGTCGTGCCCGCGCATCCGGTGCCAGCGGGTGAGGATATCCTGCAACGTGTTGTTGAAGGCGTGGCCCATGTGCAGGCTGCCGGTCACGTTGGGCGGTGGGATCATGATCGAGAAGGCCTCGGCCCCCGGCTGCGCGTTGGCGCCGGCGGTGAATGCCTCGGCCTCTTCCCACGCCTCGTAGATGCGCGCTTCGGCCTCGGCCGCGTTGAATGTCTTGTCCATCGCCATGATGTATCATCCCTGCAAGATCACGGGTTTGAGGTGGCTTAACGAATGTGCGCGAGAAGGAAAAGCCAAAGCGCCGCCGAATCTGCGCGGGCGGTGTTTCTTCTTGGCGAAAATACTCCAGAATCCGTGGCGCGTCTCATGCGCCCCGGTCGAGTTTCGTGGCGAGGTGGATGAGGCTTTCCGAGCCGTGCACGCCCTTGGCCTCTCCGATGCGGTCGAGCGTGTCGTCGAGCGCCTCGGTGCTGTCGGCCTCGAGCGTCACGATCATGTCGAAGCGGCCCGAGGTCGTGTGCACGCGCCGCACCCCGGGCAACGAGCGCAGCCGGGCGAGCACGGCGGGCGCGGCACGCGGCTCGATGCTGAGCAGCACGGTGGCGTGCAGCGCCGGGCGCGCGGCCTGTCCGAGGCGCAGCGCGTAGCCTGCGATCACGCCCGCGGATTCCAGCCGGTCGAGGCGTGCCTGCACGGTGGTGCGCGCGAGCCCCATGCGCCGCGCCAGCGTGGCGACGGGCGCACGGGCGTTTTCCTGCAGGAGCGCGATGAGGGTGTGATCGGTTTCGTCTATCTGCATTATTCTGCCGTCTATTAGTCAATCATGAACGCCAGATTATACGAAATGACACGATGAATCGACAGCTTCATGGGGCAAACTAAAGAAAAAGCAGCGAAGAGGCCCCCGATGCAGCACGCCGAACCCTGGCCCGACCCCGTTTCTCATATTACGCGCATGGCGCCGGATGCACCGGTGCTGTATTTCTCGCCGGACCGGTTGCAGGCTACGGCGCGCGCCTTTCAGGCGGGCTTTCCCGGGCTGGTGAGCTATGCGGTCAAGGCCAACCCTGGCGAGGAGGTGCTGGCCAACCTCGTGGCGGCGGGGATTGACGCCTTCGACGTGGCGAGCCCCGCGGAGATGCACGCGGTGCGCGCGGTCTCGGGCCGCGCGGCGCTGCATTACCACAACCCGGTGCGCAGCCCCGCCGAGGTGGCCGAGGCGGCGCGGCTGGGCGTGCGTGCCTATTCGGTGGATTGCCCGCGCGAGTTCGACAAGCTGTGCGGGGCGGTGCCCGAGGGCGCGGAGATGAGCGTGCGATTGGCGCTGAGAGTCGCGGGTGCGGCCTATGATTTCGGGGCGAAATTCGGGTTGGCCCCGGATGCGGCGGCAGACCTGCTGCGCAGGGTGGCGGCGCGGGGGTTCACCCCGTCGCTGACCTTTCATCCCGGCACGCAGTGCGCCGACCCGGCGGCGTGGGGGGCCTATATCCGTGCCGCGGCGGAGGTGGCGGAGATGGCGGGCGTGCGGCTGGCGCGGCTCAACGTCGGCGGCGGGTTTGCCTCGCACCGCACCGGCGCGGCGCCGGACCTGTCGGCGATCTTCGACCATATCGGGGCGGAGGTGGCGCGGCATTTCCCTGCGTGTCCGCCCGCGCTGGTCTGCGAGCCGGGGCGTGCGATGGTGGCCGAGGCGGTCACGCTGGGCCTGCGTGTCAAGACGCTGCGCACGGGCGGCGCGGTGTTTCTCAACGACGGGGTCTATGGCGGGCTGACGGAGATTCGCGATATCGGCGCGCCCGACCGCATCCGGGTGATCGCGCCCGGTGGCAGCGAACGGCGCGGCGCACCGGTCGAGCGGGTCGTGTTCGGCCCGACCTGCGACAGCATCGACCGGCTGCCCGATCCGCTGCCGCTGCCGGGCGATATGGAAGAGGGCGACCACCTGCTGATCGACGGGATGGGGGCGTATACGAGGGCGCTCAGCACGCCGTTCAATGGCTATGGTCTGCGCGACGTGGTGACGGTGGCGCGGCTGTGATGGCGCGATCACGATCAATTTGACGGTATTTCAGGATTTATTCAGCATGGTTCGCCTATATTGAGGGGGCGCGGGGATGGGCCCCGCGCGGCATGGAGACCGGCTAAGCAATGGCCTGGCGCGACTGGACACGGGCGATCTATGACTGGCTGCGCCCCGGCCCGACCGAGGGGCACACCGCCGCCGGGCCGCGGCGCGGGCCGGTCGACCATGTGCTGATTCTGGACGGCACCATGTCCACGCTGGCCACGGGCTGCGAGACGAACGCGGGGCTGACCTACAAGCTGTTGCGCGAGGTGGCGGGGCCGCAGATGTCGCTGTTCTACGAGGCGGGCATCCAATGGCGCGACTGGCGCGCCACCGGCGATATCATCCTCGGGCGCGGCATCAACCGGCAGATTCGGCGCGCCTATGGCTACCTGTCGAGCCGATACCGCCCCGGCGACCGGATTTTCCTGATGGGGTATTCGCGCGGGGCCTACGCGGTGCGCTCGCTGGCCGGTGTGATCGACCGGATCGGCCTGTTGCGATCGGAAATGGCGACCGAGCGCAACGTGCGCGCCGCGTGGCGGCATTACGAAGGCGCCCCCGACAATCCCGCCGCGCTCGCTTTCGCGCGCGCCCATTGCCTGCCCGACACCCATGTGGAGATGATCGGCGTGTGGGACACGGTGAAGGCGCTGGGGCTGCGTGTGCCGCTCTTGCGCCGACTGCGCGCCGACCGGCACAGTTTTCACAACCATCATCTCGGCCATACCACGCGGCACGGCTATCACGCGCTGGCGCTTGACGAGACGCGGCGCGCCTATACGCCGGTGTTGTGGGAGTGCCCGCCCGGCTTCGACGGCCATGTGGAGCAGGTCTGGTTCCGTGGCTGCCATTCGGACGTGGGCGGCCAGCTCTGCGGCTTTCTCGCGGCGCGGCCGCTGTCGAACATTCCGCTGGTGTGGATGCTGGAGCGGATGGAGGGCTGTGGGCTGCGCCTGCCCGAGGACTGGCGCGGGCGCTTCCCGCAGGATGTGGCGGCACCCTCGGTCGGTACATGGGTGGGCTGGAGCAAGGTGCTGCTGATTCGCGGGCCGCGCACCGTCGGGCGCGATCCGTCCGAGCGCATCCACGAGAGCGTGGGAGGCCGGGTGCACACCGGCTGGCGTGGCCCGCGCCTGACGGGGCTGCTCAAGGAGCGTGGCGGGGTGTGAGCGCGAAGGGGCTTGGGGTGATGTTTGGCATGGAGGGGGCGGTGTAGTGAGCCGCGGAGGGGGCGTTGCAGTGAGCCGCGCCATTGCATGTCCGCGGGCAGGCGATCCAACGGTTTTTCAGGGCGCTTTATTTCTGCTTTCCCAAAAAACATGCAATCGGCGCGCTAGCTTAACCAAATCGCCTGTCCGGGGGGCGGACATGCGATGGCGCGGCGGCCTTCGGCCTTGATTCCGCGCCGGGATCAGATGGTCTAACGTCCGCTCCAGGCCAACCGTGCGCCTCCGACGCACCGCGCGCACCGCGATCCTACCCCTCCTCGGGCCGCATGACGAGGCAGGTGGTGGTGCCGGTGGCGTAGAGCCGGTCGTCGTCGCGTCCGCGTAATTCACCGCGCGCCACGGCGGTGCTGCGGCCGCGGTGCTGCACCTCGCCCACGGCGCGCACAGGGACGCCGAGCGGCAGCGCGCGGGTAATGTTCACCGAGAAATCCAGCGTGGTGTACATCTCGCCCTGTGCGAGGTCGGTCATCACCGCGCATCCCATGCAACTGTCGAGGATGGCCCCGTACCAGCCGCCATGCACCCCGCCCATCGGGTTCATCGCATCGAACCGCGCCGCCCCCTCGAAGACCGCGCGACCGCGCGCGGCCTCGGTGGGTGCAAAGCCCAGGGCCACGCCGATGGGCGGTGGCGGCAGGCGTCCTGCGATCATGTCCTCGACGAAGGCGAGGCCCGTCCGTGCGAGGATCGTCGCGCGGTCGGGCAGGTCAGCGGGGGAGGTGGCGGGAATGCGTGGCATGGCGGACTCCGGTCTGGTCCGGCATTGGTAGGATGCGGCCCCCGCCAAGGCAAGCGCCGCGCCATCCGCCCCGACCGGGGGTCGGGGGGATGGCGCGTCACAGGTCTGCGTGCGCGACCGGCAGGGCCGGTCAGGCCACGTCGCGCAGTTCCAAGCGCGGGGTGACGCCGAGTGCGTGGCACACATCGCGGGTCAGATCGGGGCGGTTGAGCGTGTAGAAATGCAGGTCTTCCACGCCTTCCTCGATCAGGTCGCTGCACAGCTCGGTGGCGATGGCCGTGGCCAGCAGGTCGTGGCGGCCATCGCGGATCGCCTTGGCAAAGGCGTCGTCGAGCCACGCCGGGATCTGCGTGCCACAGGAGACGGCGAACTTGCGCGCGCCGGTCCAGTTCTCGACCGGCAGGACGCCGGGGATGATCGGCGCGTCGATCCCTGCCGCCGCGCAGGCGTCGCGGAAGCGCAGGAAGGTCTCTGCCTCGAAGAAGAATTGCGTGATCGCCTCGGTGGCGCCGGCGTCGATCTTGCGCTTGAGCCAGTCGATATCGGCCTTTTGGTCGGCGGCCTCGGGGTGTTTTTCGGGGTAGGCGCCGACGCGGATGGTGAATTTGCCCGTGTCGGCCAGCGCCGAGATCAGCTCGCAGCTATCGGCAAACCCATCGGGGTGGGGGGCAAAGCCATTCGAGCCCTTGGGCGGGTCGCCGCGCAGGGCAACGATTTCGGACACGCCTCCGCGCGCGAACTGATCGGCGATGGCCAGCGTTTCGGCGCGGCTCGCATCGACGCAGGTGAGGTGCGCGGCGACGTTGAGGCCGGTGGCGTTGTGCAGCGCGCCCACGGCCTCGCGCGTCAGCTCGCGCGTGGTGCCGCCCGCGCCGTAGGTGACCGAGACGAAGCGGGGGCCAAGCGGGGCGAGGGTGTGGATCGTGTCCCACAGGCGGAACGAGGCCTCGAGCGTCTTGGGCGGGAAGAACTCGAAGGAGATGCGCGGCGTTGTCATCGGGTTTATCCTGTCATGCGAAGAACTGTCCCGGCCCTTGTTGCAGGCGGGGCATTGTGAGACAACCTCATTAATTTCATGGTTTGGATGAGGTGCGCTAATAATGCATATCGAGTTTCGCCATCTCCGCACGATCCGCGCGATTCACCATGCGGGGGGATTGGCGCGGGCGGCGGAGATGCTGCACATCACGCAATCGGCGCTCAGCCACCAGATCAAGGGGCTGGAGGAGCAGGCGGGGGTGGAGCTTTTCGTGCGCCGGTCCAAGCCCTTGCGGCTGTCGGCGGCGGGGCAGCGCCTGCTGCGACTGGCCGAGAAGATCCTGCCCGAGATAGAGGCGCTGGAGCACGAGTTCGAGGGGCTGCGCGAGGGCAGCGCGGGGCGGATGCATATCGCCATCGAGTGTCATGCCTGTTTCGAGTGGCTGTTCCCGGTGCTGGAGCGTTTCCGCAAGAGCTGGAGTGAGGTGGACGTGGATATCCGGCCCGGGCTCGCCTTTGACGCGTTGCCCGCGCTGCAAAAGGAGGAGGTCGATCTCGTGGTGTCGTCGGACCCCGAGGACCTGCCGGGGATCACGTTCAAGCCGCTGTTCGACTACGAGCCGGTCTTTGTCGCCTCATCGCAGCACCCGCTGGCGAAGAAGGCGTATGTGGAGGCGGCCGATTTTCAGGACGAGGTGCTCATCACCTACCCGGTGGATCGCTCGCGGCTCGATGTGTTCACCGAGTTGCTGACGCCCGCGCGGGTGGAGCCGCGCAGCATAAGGCAGGTGGAGTTGACGGCGGTGATCCTGCTGTTGGTGGCGTCCAATCGCGGGGTGGCGGTGCTGCCCGACTGGGTGGTGCGCGAGGTAAAGACGAGTACGGATTACGTCACACGCCCGCTGACGGCGGAGGGTAAGACCAAGCGGCTCTATGCCGCGATCCGCGAGGTGGACGGCGACAAGCCCTACATGGCGCACCTGATCCGGCTGGCACGGGAAATCCCGGTGCGGATGCAGCGGGAGTAGAGGCGCGGCCTGACGGAGTGGCCTGACGGGCGCGCGTGTCGGGCCGTCACCGCAGCGCCGCCACCGCCATAACCGAGACCGTCACCAGCGCGATGCCAAGCCCCTCGCGCCGGGTGAGCCGCTCGCCGAAGATCAGGGCCGAGGCCAGCAGCGAGAAGATCACCTCGACCTGCCCCACGGCAAACACCAGAGCCGCGCTTTGCAGCGTGAAGGCGGTGAACCAGCACAGGCTGCCGGCCATGCCGGTGAGGCCCATCCACACGGCGGTGCGGCGCGCGGCGATCACGCGGCTCACCTGTCCTGGCTCGCGCCACATGAGCCACAGCGAGAGCGCCACTGTCTGCATCACCGTCACCACCGCCAGCGACAGCCCCGCGCGCAACAGCGGATCGGTGCTTGCAATTTCCAGCGTGGCACCGCGATAGCCGACAGCAGAAATCGCAAAGAATGCTCCCGACGCCAGCCCCAGAAACGCCGCGCGATTGGTGACGCGCCGCCACCACCGCGCCTCCAGCCCCGGCGTGTCGGACAGGATCAATACGCCCACGAGGCCCAGCACGATCGCCCCAAGCCCCCAGAGCGTGATCCGGTCGCCGAGGATCACGAAGCCCACGATGGCGGTCTGCACCACCTCGGTTTTCTTGAAGGTGATGCCCACGGCGAAATTACGCTCGGAGAACAGCGCGACGACACACCATGTGGCGAGGATCTGCGACAGGCCACCGGCCACGGCATAGAGCCAGAAGAGCGGGCTGTATCCGGGCCAGACCGCGCCCATGCCCCAGAGATAGCCAAAGGCCAGCGTCACCACGAAGGGCGCGGAATAGAGGAACCGCGCAAGCGTCGCGCCGCCCGCGCTGAGCGTGCCCATGCTCAGTCGCTTTTGCAGCACGAAACGCAGCGTCTGAAACGCCGCCGCGGCGATGGAGAGAAGGATCCAGGCGTCCATGGCCTGTCATGCAACGGATTGCAGAGAGAGGCCAGCACCGTTGCGGGGTGGGGGTGTCGGGAGTGGCCTGGAGCGGACGTTCAGCACAACGCTTGAGGAGCCGCGCAGCGCCCGACCGCGGGGGGGGGCGCTCAACCGGATGTGGTCGTCACTTTATGTTGCCAAGTACTTCTACAATTGTGCGGAGTTAAACGTCGTAAAAGCGCCCGCCCGGGGGGCGGTCGGGCGCTGCGCGGCGGCGCGTAAACGCGCCTCGATTCCGCGCCGGGACCAGACGGCAACGTTCGCTCAAGGCCAGGATACGCCCCTCACCTCACCCCCGGCGCCACGGCCAGAGCGGATGCGGCACCGGGTCCTTGGCCCGCCACAGGTAGTCACGGAAGATCGCGCCATAGGAGCGGTAGACATAGCCGTTGTTGCGCCGCTGGTAATGCTCGCGCCGCGCGGCGTAGAGCGCGGGCAGCCGGTACCACGGCACCTCGGGGTGCATGTGGTGCACCACGTGCAGGTTATTGTTGAGGAACAAGAGCGCCAGCGGCCCGCGATCCTCGACGATCACGGTGCGCCCGCTCGCGCGCTCGTGCGCGCGGTGCTCGAGGAAGGTGCGGATCTTCAGGAGCGCGATGCCGATCCACACTGCTGCGAGGTAGGCCCAGAGCGGCATCGGTGCATACCACACCCATGCCAGCACCACCGCCACCTGCGGCACATGCCAGACCCATGCGCGCAGCACCGACCGGTCGCCTGCGCGGATGGCCCGCCAATCGGCGCGCAGAAAGGCCACCTGGGCGACGAGTGGTCCGAGAATCAGCCGCCCCGCCAGCGTGTTGTTGGCCCGCAGCACCGCGCGTGCCCAGCGCGGCAGGCGGCCCCACACGCCCGGGTCGAGATAGTTCGATTCGGGGTCGTCATAGGGGTCGGTCAGGTGCTCTTCTCGGTGGTGCGCGAGGTGGGTGTCGCGGAACCGGCCATAGGGGATGACCAGGCACAGGCAGGGAAACACAACCGCCTCGTTCCACAGGCGCTGACGGAACGGGTGGCCGTGCAGCGCCTCGTGGCACAGCGAGGAATGCAGCGCGATGGCCACGCCGGTGACGGCAACCCCCAGCGGCAGCCACAGCGCCGCCGCCCATGTGGTGCCGATGATCCAGGCGCCGTAGCAGGCGATCAGCAGCGCCAGCGTCGGCCATTCCACGGCGGGCATGCGCAGCTTATCCATGGCGGCGACCCCAGTGGATGCGGGACCAGACGCGCTCGTAGATCAGGTAGGTGGCAAAGCCGATCGCGGTGTTGATCGCCGCCATCAGCCCGCCCGCCGTGAGCGAGCCGGTGACGAGCAACCCGACAGTCGCCATGACCGAGAGCCCGAGCAGGTTCCAGATCACCGCCTTCACGATGCTACGCAATCGCGTCTCCATGACACCTCCGATTTGGTTGGACGATGCCTGTAGAATGCTTGCGATTTGATTGATCGGCCATTTTGGAAACGGTTAACATTTCTACTCAAGTGTGATTATAATCACCAAATGTCTGAAAAAATCGACAAACGTTTGCGCGCCGCATTGTTCCGTAGCCGCCTGGCCGAAGCGATGCGCCTGCGCGGCAACAGCCAGAGCGCGCTTGCCCGCACCATCGGGGTGGATCGTTCCACCGTGTCGCAACTGCTCAAGGGGGTGGGGGCGCGCCTGCCTAACGCGCAGGTGGTGGGTGAATGCGCGGGGGCGCTCGGGGTGTCGGCCGATTGGCTTCTGGGTCTTACCGACCGGCCAGAGACCGCCGCCGACATGCTGGCCAACACGCTGTCACTGACCGAGGCGCCGCGCGCGCTGGTCGACGAGCAGATTTTCCAGTGGCACAAGGAGGCAGCGGGCTACAAGATTCGCCACGTGCCCGCCGGTCTGCCCGACATGCTCAAGACCCGCGAGATGCTGGAATGGGAATACGCGCCGCATCTGGGGCGCTCCACCGACCAGGCGATCGGTGCGTCGGAGGATCGCATGACGTGGATGCGCGCCGCGCGCTCGGACTACGAGATTGCGCTGCCGCTCTACGAGGTCGAGAGTTTCGCGCGCGGCGAGGGCTATTACCGCGATCTGCCCGACGATGTCCGGCGCGCGCAGCTCGACCATTTCATCGCGGTCACATCACAGCTCTATCCCGGCCTGCGGCTTTACCTGTTCGACGCCCGCCGGCTCTATTCCGCGCCGGTCACGATCTTCGGCCCGTTGCTGGCCGTGCTCTACCTTGGGCGCAATTACCTGGTGTTTCGCGATACCGAGCGGGTACAGGCCATGACCCGGCATTTCGATGGGCTGTTGCGCGAGGCCGCGGTCACCGCGCGCGCGTTGCCGGATCACCTGCGCGCGCTGCGCGACGAGACGACGTAGCGCGGCCCCGGCTCAGGCCGACGGCATCCCCTTGAGCCGGAGGAACAGGCTCTCCTCGTCGTCATTGCGGAAGAACGGCACCGAGGCGGGCGGCGTGCGGTCATGGGCGCGCGCGCTCACTTCTGCGAGCACGACCTCGGTGATGAAGGGCAGGTCGTGGCGGCGTGCCTCGGCGAGCGGCACCCATTGCAGGTGGCTCAACTCCTCGCAAGCGGCGGAGAAGTCGTCGGGGTCCCCGGCGATCGCCTCGGCATGGACGAGGAAGAACCGCGCATCGAAGCGGCGCGGGCGGCCCGGCGGCGTGATCGCGCGGAACACGAATTGCAGCGCGTCGGCGCGCGGCACAAGCCCGCGCGCGGCGAACCCTGTCCAGTCGGGCGGTGCCGCGCCGGGCCACGCGCCGGGCGTGCCGAGGGCGAGGCCGGTTTCTTCCCACAACTCGCGGATTGCGGCGGCGGCGAGCGCTTGGCCGAGGTCGCGGTCGCAATCCTCGCGCAGCCGTTCGGCGCAGAGCGGCGGCAGCGGGCGCGCGAGGGGAACAGTGGCGTCGGCCTCATCGACCGCGCCGCCGGGAAACACCACCTTGTTGGGCATGAAGGCCGCAGCGGCGCCGCGCTGCCCCATGAGCACATGCGGCGCGCCTGCATGCTCGCGCAGCACGATCACCGTGGCGGCGTCGCGCACCGGCACCGGCGCTGCGTCTGTCTGCGTTTCAGGCATTCGCCCCTCTTTCCGCGCGGCGGGGCGTCAGTCCTCGCCCCCGAACCCGTGCATTCTCTTGGCCCATTGCAGGCCGACCATGGCCCCCTTGAGGCGCGGCAGAAGGTATAGCGACAGCGCGATGGTGCCAACAGCGAATGTGGTGAAGAGCACGAGCGGCTCGGGCCGCCACGTCTCGAACACGACCATCAGGAGGGGTGCCATCAGGTGGCCGACGATCAGGATGGTCAGGTAGGCCGGTCCGTCATCGGCGCGCTGGTGGCTGAGATCCTCGCGGCAGACCGGGCAATGGTCGCGCACCTTGAGATAGCTGCGCAGGAGCGGGCCGCTGCCGCAATTGGGGCACTTGCCGCGGAAGCCGCGCCACATCGCGCGGCGGGCGTCGCGCTCGGTGCTGGTGATCTCGGTGGCGGTGGTGTCGCGCATTGTGTCCTCTCGCGGCTGGTGGCGCGAACATGGCGCGACGCGCGCCGGATTTGAAGGCGACAGCCTGTCCTTGCGGCGCCATGTCGCGTGCCCGCGCGGACCGTCTGCGAAAAAAATCGCCCAGGGCGCGCCGGAACGTCCCGCTTGAGCCGTATCAGGCTACGGGTGCCCGGAAAAGAGGTGGCACCGCAACAACGATTACACGAGGAGAGATCATCATGCGACATATGGGACGTCTGGCGGGGCTCGCGCTCGTCATCGCTCTGGGCGGCGGGCTGAACGCGACGGCCGAGGCGCAACAGCAGGGCGGCATGGGCCAAGGTATGGGCCAGGGCATGGGCATGGGCCAAGGTATGGGCATGGGCATGGGCATGCAGGGCGACGGGCCAATGAACATGGCCGAGCGCTTCGGCGAGGCGGATGCAGATGGCGACGGCAAGGTCAGCCGCGACGAGATGGTGGCGCGCATGACCGAACAGGCCGCCGAGCGGATCGGTGCGCGTGCAGATCGGATGATCGCCCGGCATGACGGTGACGGCGACGGGATGCTGACGCTGGAAGAGCTGCAAGCAGGCCCCGCCGGGCGCATGTTCGGGCGGATCGATGCAGATGGCGACGGAGCCATTTCGCGTGAGGAATTCGCGAACATGCGCGAGATGTATCGTGGACCGGAGGGCGGACAGCGCTACGGGCGGCATCACGGTGAGCGCCACGGCGACCGCCACGGCGGTGGCGCGGGCATGGGTCATCACGGCGCGCGGCACCACGGCAAGGACGGGAATGGCATGGGGCAGGGTGGCGTCGTCATCCACCACCATTACTACTACGACAACTGAGTCCATCCGCGCCCGCCGCTTGTGACGCGGCGGGCGCGGCGCTAGCCTCGCGCGTGATGACCATGCCCCTCGACGCCAGCAGCGACCTGTCCGACGAGGACCTGCTCGACGCCTTCGCGCGCGGCGACCGGGCTGCGGCGCGGGTGCTTACGCTGCGGCTCACGCCACGGGTGCTGGCCCATGCCGGGCGGCTTCTGGGCAGCCGGGCCGAGGCCGAGGAAGTGGCGCAGGAGGCGATGCTGCGGCTATGGCGGCAGGCCCCGGACTGGCGCGCGGGCGAGGCGCGGGTCACGACCTGGCTCTATCGCGTGGCGGCCAACCTGTGCATCGACCGGCAGCGCCGGGCGCGGGGCGGTACGGTGGCGCTCGATGCCGTGCCCGAGCCACCTGATCCGGCCCCCGATGCGCCCGCGCGGATGCAGGATCGCGCCCGCGCCGAGGCGTTGCAGGCGGCGCTGGCGCAACTGCCCGTGCGGCAGCGGCAGGCGGTGGTGCTGCGCCATATCGAGGGCTGCGCCAACCTCGAGATCGCCGAGATCATGGATACCACGATCGAGGCGGTCGAGAGCCTGACCACGCGCGGAAGGCGCGCGCTGACGCGGGCGCTGGCCGCGCGCAAGGAGGAGCTGGGATATGTCGATGAGTGACGAGGACAACTGGCAGGAGGCGGCGCTCGCGCCGTTCTTTGACGCCGCGCGCAGGCAGGCGCCCACGCCGTCCACCGACCTGATGGCACGGGTGCTGGAGGATGCCGAGGCCGCGCAGGCCCGGTACGCGGCGGCAACGCGGCCGGCCGCGCCGCGCGCCGGTCTGTGGGCGCACATCCGGCAGGGGCTGGGCGGCTGGCCGGCGATGACCGGGCTGGCGGCGGCGGGGCTTGCCGGGGTCTGGATCGGGCTCGCCCTGCCCGAGGTGCTGCCGGGTCTGGAACCGACTGCGGGCGATTACGTGGTCGATATCGCGCCCGACCTGGCGCTGGAGACGGGAGGGGGGTTCTGATGTCTGAGGAGACGGGCGGGCAGGGGCGCGGTTGGCGCATCATCCTCATCGCGTCGCTGGCACTCAATCTGCTGGTCGCGGGCGTGATCGGCGGTTGGGTGGTGCGGCACGGGATCGGGCCGCACCGGGATCACGGGCCGCATTCCGCGCGGCTGGCGCAACTGGGCGGGCCGCTCACCCGTGCGCTGGATGCCGAAGGGCGCGTGGCCATCGTGGCGCGGCTGCACGGGCAACCTGGCGCGCAAGAGGCACGCCGGGCAGCGCTGCGCGAAAGCTTCGAGGCGCTGCTGGCCGATTTGCGCGCGCAGCCTTTCGACCCGGCGCTGGTGACAGCGCGGCTCGACGGGCAGCGCGCGCAGGTGGCGGACCGGTTCGAGGCCGGGCACGCGGCGCTGGTGGCGCATCTGGCCGCGATGAGCGACGCCGAGCGCGCCGCCTATGCCGACCGGCTGGAGGAAAACGTGCGCCGCTGGCGGCACCACCGGCATCATCGCTAGAGCGTGTCGCGTTCATTCGCATTCACGCGACACGCTCCAACTCGTTGATCTCGCATGTTCAAGGGGCTCAAAACCGGTTCCCACTTTTGAGCAACATGCTCTAGGCGGCGTGGACGTAGCGCCACAACAGGTAGAGCAGCACGCCGAAGATCATCAGGTTGAGCACGATCCCGCCCAAGAGCCGCAGGATCGCCGTGTTGCGCCGCTCTCGCGGGTCGATCCGGTCGAGATGGCGGTGCATGTCGGCAAAGGCCGCGTCCACGGCGCGGTGGTCGAGCAGGCGGGCAAGGCGGGGGTGGCTCATCCAGTCCTGCGCGCCCAGAAGCGTAGCGGCGGCGCGGCGCTGGCGGCGCGGCAACAGCCGTCCGGCGCGGCGGACCTGCCGTTCCAGCGAGTGGCCGCGCAGCCCCAGCCTTTCCCTGAGCGCGGCTTGCAACACCGTGATCCGGCCGTCGAATTGCTTGTTGTCGATCATCGGCGGGCTGCTCTCCCCCGTGCTGGTCTCGCGCCGGGTGCGGGCCCGGTCCCGAGGGCTGGTCATCGGCGCGGTGCGGCGATATGCAGGCCCTCATGTTGAACATGATCGAGCATGGCACCGCCTCTGACAAGCCGGGAGTGTTGATCGCGCACGGGCTCTATGGCTCGGCGCGCAACTGGGGCGTGATCGCCAAGCGGCTGTCGGATACGCGCCGCGTGGTGGCGGTGGACATGCGCAATCACGGCGGCAGCCCGTGGTCCGACACGCATGGCTACCCGGAGATGGCGGAGGATCTGGCCGAGGTGATCGGGAACCTCGGTGGCACGTGGAACGTGCTGGGCCATTCGATGGGCGGCAAGGCGGCGATGGTGCTGGCGCTGAGCCATCCCGATCTGGTCAACAGGCTCGTCGTGGCGGATATCGCGCCGGTGGCCTATGGGCACAGTCAGGTCCAGTATGTCGAGGCGATGAAGGCGGTAGACCTGGACCGGGTTGAGCGGCGTCCGGACGCGGGCGCGCAACTGCTGGAGCGGGTGGACAACCCCGATCTGGTCCCGTTCTTCCTGCAATCGCTTGACGTGAAGGCAAAGCGCTGGCTGCTGAACCTCGATACGCTGGCGCGGGAAATGCCGAAAATCCTTGGCTTTCCCGAGGTGTCGGGTATCTACGAGGGCCGCACGCTGTTCCTGTCCGGTGCGGAGTCGGACTATGTCCGCCCTGAGCACCGCGACCGGATCAAGGCGCTGTTTCCCGCTGCGCGCTTCGCGAAAATCCCCGGCGCGGGGCATTGGCTCCATGCCGAGAAGCCGCGCGAGTTCGAGGCGGCGGTGCGCGCGTGGCTCGATAGCTGAGGACGTCTGTCAGGCGTTTTCGTAGAGCTTTTTGGTCACCATCCACGTCACCGGAAAGGCCGCAATGAAGCCGAGCGCGGCGGCGATCAGGATTGGCGTGAGCGTGTCGCGGCCGAGGACGAGCGCGGCGATCACGGCAGAGCCCGCGAGGGTGGAGCCGATGAAGAGATGCAGGATGAATCCAAGGCGCAGCATGGGGCCCTCCGGTTTGATGGTCGTTGCGCCAGAGATTAGCCGGTACTCCGGGCGGGCACCTTGATCTGGGTCACGATGGCCCTGGATTTACACAGGCGGGCCCTGTGGGGTATCTTGATCCGATAGCCAATCGCGGGAGACGCGCCATCACCGACAAGCGCAACCATGTGGACCGGGTGCTTGAACAGTTGCACTCGACCTCTGCTCCGGCACGGTCGCGGGTGGTGGCGTCCTGGCGGCGGTCGATGCTCAAGCATGGGCTGGACCCCGCAGAGCGGCGCGTGCCCGAGCGGGTGGAGGAGGCCGAGTTGCGGCAGCGGCAGGTGGGGCTGGAGCAGTTCCTTCAGGTGGCCGCGCCGAAACTAGATCAGCTGTTCGGTCTGCTGGGCCATTCGGGCTGTGCCGTACTACTGACCGATGCCGAGGGCGTGGTGCTGGATCAGCGCTGTGCCGAGGGCGATGCGCCGATATTCGAGGATTGGGGGCTGTGGCAGGGCGCCGACTGGTCCGAGGCCGCCGAGGGCACCAACGGGATTGGCACCTGCATCGCCGAGGATCGGCGGGTCATCATCCATCGCAACGAGCACTTCCTGGCGCGCAACACCGCGATGAGCTGCATGGATGCGCCGATCTACGGGGCCAACGGGCGGATCATGGCGGCGCTCGACGTGTCTTCGGCGCGGTCGGATCAGACCGAGGCGTTCAACCGGCTGATCGGTGCGATGGTGGCGCAGACCGCGCGGCAGATCGAGGCCGACAATTTTCGCGCCGCCTATCCGCGCGCGCGCATCATCTATGCCGATCACGACGAGAGCGAGGCGGCGATGCTGCTGGCGGTGGATAGCGACGATATCGTGGTCGGGGCCACGCGGGCGGCGCGCAAGGCGTTCAGCCTAGGCAATGAAGCGGCGATCCGCCCGGTGCCGGCAAGCGATCTTTTCGGCCGCGAGGACGGCCCGCGCGGCTTTGAGAAGGCCGAACGCGCGGCGGTGATTCGGGCGCTGGCGCGAGCAGGTGGCAATGTCTCGGAGGCGGCTCGGGCGCTGGGAGTCGGGCGGGCGACGCTCTACCGTCGGATGAATCGGCTGGGTCTCTACGAAAGCACGGGCGATCTGTCTCAGGAGTGAGACAGGTTGCCATGCCCGTCCCCGGTGCACGGGGTGACGGGGGGCGCGGTGGCGCGCAGGGTAGCCTCATTCCCGGCGGAGGACCGGGGGCAACCGGAGGAAACCCGAATGAACGAGATGACACAGGTCGAAGGCCGCCACGGCGCGCCCTTCAAAGCCCATTACGACAATTTCATCGGTGGCGCGTTCGTGCCGCCCGTGAACGGGCGCTATTTCGAGAACATCACGCCGATCACCGGCGCGGTCGTGTGCGAGGTGGCGCGCTCGGACGCGGCGGATGTGGAACTGGCGCTCGATGCCGCCCATGCCGCGAAGGAGGGTTGGGGGCGGACATCCGCCACCGAACGCGCCAACATCCTGCTCAGGATCGCCGATGCGATGGAGACCAATCTGGAAATCCTGGCGCAGGCCGAGACATGGGACAACGGCAAGCCCATTCGCGAGACGATGGCCGCCGATATTCCGCTGGCGGTCGATCACTTCCGCTATTTCGCAGGCGTGCTGCGCGGGCAGGAAGGCACCATGTCCGAGATCGACCATGACACGGTCGCCTATCATTTCCATGAGCCGCTGGGCGTCGTGGGGCAGATCATCCCGTGGAATTTCTCGATCCTGATGGCCGCGTGGAAGCTGGCCCCGGCGCTGGCCGCCGGCAACTGCGTCGTGCTGAAACCGGCCGAGCAGACGCCCGCGGCGATCATGGTTATGGCCGAGCTCATCGCCGATCTGCTGCCCGCCGGGGTGCTGAACATCGTAAACGGCTATGGCGCCGAAGTGGGTGCGGCCCTCGCCCGCAGCCCACGGATTGCCAAGATCGCTTTCACCGGCTCGACCGAGACCGGGCGCAAGATCATGCAGGCCGCGACCGAGAACCTGATCCCCGTCACGCTGGAACTGGGGGGCAAGTCGCCCAACATCTTCTTCTCGGACGTGATGGCGCAGGACGATGCTTTCCTCGACAAGGCGGTGGAGGGGTTCGTGCTCTTCGCTTTTAACCAGGGCGAGGTCTGCACCTGCCCCAGCCGCGCGCTGATCCAGGAGGATATCTACGAGGAGTTCATCGCCCGCTGCATCGAGCGTGTGAAGGCGATCAAGCAGGGCGATCCGCGTGACCCCGAAACCATGGTTGGCGCGCAGGCGAGCCAAGAGCAGCAGGAGAAAATCCTCTCCTACCTGACGATCGGTGTGCAAGAGGGCGCCGAGGTGCTGACGGGGGGCGGTGTGGCGCGCTTCAATGGCGATCTTGCGGGCGGATTCTACATCCAGCCCACGATCCTGAAAGGCCACAACAAGATGCGCGTCTTCCAGGAGGAAATCTTCGGCCCCGTCGTGTCGGTCACGACCTTCAAGGACGAGGCCGAGGCATTGGCCATTGCCAATGACACGATGTACGGCCTCGGGGCCGGTGTCTGGACGCGCGACGGTACCCGCGCCTATCGCTTCGGCCGCGCGATCGAGGCAGGCCGTGTCTGGGTCAACAACTATCACGCCTACCCAGCGCATGCGGCCTTCGGCGGCTACAAGCAGTCGGGCATCGGGCGCGAAACCCACAAGATGATGCTCGATCACTACCAGCAGACCAAGAA
>NZ_PDNI01000017.1 GCF_002925845.1 Roseovarius nitratireducens
GCCGCGCGCCACCCCATCGGTCAAAGACGTCCGGTCAGAACCAGAACGACAAGAATCACCAGGATGAGCCCGAGCCCACCGCTGGGACCATAGCCCCAGGACCGGCTGTGACCCCACGTTGGAAGCGTGCCAAGCAACGCCAGCACGAGCACAACGATGAGAATGGTGCCGAGCATGTGGCTATCCTTTTCCTGATCTGAAAATTGGCGGCCCTGCCACGCCTGAGGAGGGGGAGGCGCGGCAGGACCATTCGGCGGCGGCGTCAGCCCCGGTTGGGGTCGGCCTGCATCTCGCCGAATACTTGTTCGAGCGGACCGTCGATCCTGGTCGCCCGGTCAGAGAACGCGTGGAACTTGCTTTCGACCCAGCGTTCCGCGTTTTTAGAAATGCATCGGTGCCTTCTTGGCTTTGATCTTTCATCACGATCATCGCCCTTGGCCGCGTTGTCGGTCTCGGACGATTAGGTCGCGCGACCTTTTCCTGCCTGACGGATCGTCAGACGTGGTCGTGACCGGATCGACGATACCCCGCCTGCAAGGGTGAGCGCGAGGCCATCCGATTATGCACATCTTCGCGAATTTCAGCCCTCGCGGCACTAACCCACATCAGCGTTGACGACATCTGTTTTCCCTAAGATCGAGGCGTGTCTTATCCTGCGCCTCGCCCGGAATGCAGTCTTTGCACATTGCCAAACCGGGTGGGATCATCGACCCGCTCTGCGTGTCGGCATCGACGGCCAGTATCCGAGGTGGCGGCCTCCCCGGCGTGACATCCGGCACGTTCGTTGCCGGATCCGTTCGGCCCACGCGCCGGCGAATGTGAGCTTTTCAAGTCCCCGCCATGATCAGACAGATCCTTGATGCCCGCGATCATCAGAAAGGCACGCGCGCCAAATGTCAGAAGACCAAGCGAAAACAATATCGACCCCAACGCGCTCCAAGCCTGTGGGCGGATGGTTCTCCACACTCGAACGCGGTTCGTTCCAGACACTGTTTCTGGGCATCATCGCAGGGGTGATGGCCCTGGCTGCCCTGGATGCGGCCAGTCTGATCGCGATTCCCACGGTGCTGGCCTTGCTCTGTGCGATCGCGCTCGCGCCAGCAGTCCGGTGGCTGGAACGCACGGGCGCGCCCGCATCGCTTTGCGCGGCTGTCGTCGTGGGCGGCCTTCTGGTCGGGACGGCGATCACCGTTTATGCGTTCGCGCCCTCGGCCGAGGCCCTGAGCAAGCGCGGGCCGGAAATCTTGCGCGAGGCGGAGTGGCGCGCGCGCCGGATCATATCCGACCTGTCACCCGCAACCGAAGGCGGGACGCGCTCGGGATCCTCCGCCGGGCTGGAAGAAAGCCGGGTCACCAATCCCGACAATCCGCCTTTGCCGGATGAGGACGATGGAAACGACACAGACGACGACGCCATGGACAAGCTGGTGGATGGAGGGCAGCGATTGCTGGCGGACTGGGCGATCGGCGCGCCGAGGGTTGCTGCAGGTGCCTTGTTGTGGGCCATGCTGACTTTTTTCCTGTTGCGTGATCGCGTGATGCTGGCCCGCTGGGGCCTGTCGCTGATTTCCCAGGCCTCGACGCGCCGGGCGGTTGGCCGGGCCATGCGAGATGTAAGAACGAACGTCGCGCGCTACCTTCTGGCCATCACGGTTGTAAACCTGGGCCTCGGGATCGTCATCGCGATCGCGTTCCACCTGATCGGCATGGCGCATGCGCCTCTCTGGGGTCTCGCGGCCGCGCTCGCAAACTTCATGCCCATTGTCGGGTTTGCCATCCTGTCGGTGGTCACGCTTGCAGTCGGCATCGCTTCGTTCAACGATCCGGTTGTCGCTCTCATACCCTTTGCCGTGGTCGTGACGCTGAATGCCATCGAGGCCAACGTGGTTACACCCATGATCATAGGGTCGCGCATTCAGATTGCGCCGATCGCCATTTTCGCGGCAATCGCCCTGGGGGCCTGGCTCTGGGGGGCAGCCGGGGCGCTGATCGCCACCCCGGCATTGATTGTCGCGGCAGCCTTCGCGCGACGGCTCAGCGCCGCCGGGCGGCCCTCACTGCCCCGCCGCCATCAGGACGACCCGGATGGAACAGCGGTTTTGACCGACTGTCCGGGTCCCTGACGGGTCCACTTGTCGATCACCTCCCGCTATTGCGCATCAGCGTCGTGATCCGGCGGACGGCGACACGGCGGTTGGCGCGTTCGGCCTGCTGCGTGGGGATTTTCAGGAAGCGTTCGCCATAGCCCTGCACGACCATGTTTTCGGTCGGCACATCGAAATACTCGTTGAATGCGAGCGCCACGGACTCGGCGCGCCGATCCGACAGCAGCAGGTTGTAGCCCGGCTCTCCGATCGCATCGGTATAGCCCTCGATCAGAAACAGTTCGGTCGGATCCTCGGCGATGATGTCGCGCATCAGCAGGCCCATCTGCCGCAACTGCTCTGCCTGCGACGGCTGGATCGCGGCAGACGCGGTGGCGAAGGTCACGTTCCGGAGGTTGATCTCGGGGCTCAACTGCCGCACTTCATAGATTTCGCGCACCTGTTGCAGGCTGAAGCTGCGGCCGATGTCGCGCTGGTCGGCCGCAAGCAGGGCCGCGCGCAGGCTCTCGCGGTCGCTGGCCGCCTGATAGTCGTAAGTGTCGGCTTTCGGTTCGGGAAGGTCACGAACCACCACCGGCGCAAACTCCTGGGTGTCGTCGAACAGCACATATTCGCGCCCGTCCGTCTCGATCAGAACGCGCCTCAGGACGCGCCCGCGGGAATCGCGGATGGTGACGATCTCGGTGCCATCGCTGCGCATGACATTGGTGCGCGTGGAGCCGTCGCTGAACCGCTGGGTGCGCACATCCGAACCCGGCTGGCGAAGCAACGCATCGTCGTCCTTTAGGATACGGTAGTCATTGTCGTCATCCACGACGATGACCCGGTCCCCGGTATTCGCCTCGACGCGCTGACCGTTCAACAGGATCCCGCCGACCACCGCCGCGCCGAGCGCGAGCAGACCTGCCTTTTGCAGATCGCTCATTCCGCTATCGGACTTCGCTTGTGGTGCGGCATTCTGTTGGGTGAGGGTGCCCTGCTGATTTTCAGGGTTCCATTCGTCGAACTCTTCATCGCTCGAACGGCTTGTCTCTTCGGTGATCGTCTCGGTTGTCACGTCGGCCGAAGTTTCGTCATCGGCCTCGGCCGCGAGTACCTCGGCTTCCTCCGCCGCCAGGGCCTCTGCTTCCGCTTCCGCCTCTGCGTGGGCGTCAGCCGCCGCCGCATCTTCCTCGGCCTGATCCGCTGCCGCTGCGTCGGCCTCTGCCTCGGCTTCCTCCGCCGCCAGAGCCTCTGCTTCCGCTTCCGCTTCTGCCTCGGCGTGGGCGTCAGCCGCCGCCGCCGCATCTTCCTCGGCCTGATCCGCTGCCGCTGCGTCGGCCTCTGCCTCGGCTTCCTCCGCCGCCAGGGCCTCTGCTTCTGCTTCCGCCTCGGCGTGGGCGTCAGCCACCGCCGCATCTTCCTCGGCCTGATCCGCTGCCGCTGCGTCGGCCTCTGCCTCGGCTTCCTCCGCCGCCAGAGCCTCTGCTTCCGCTTCCGCCTCGGCGTGGGCCTCTGCGGCTGCCTCCGCTTCAGCCTCGGTCTGATCCGCTGCCGCAGCGTCAACCTCTGCCTGTGCCTCAGCTTCCGCTTCTGCCTCGGCCTCTGCCTCTGCCTCGATCTCGGCCGCAGCGTCGTCGACAAGGTTTTCTGCCGTCGCCACGGCTGCGCCAAGTGCTCCCACGTCGTTCCCTGTTTCTGCGTGTGTTTCGGCATCGGCAGCGTTCGCGGTGGCTCGTGCCAGCGACGGGACTGGTTGCAGCAATGAGATGGCAGCGAGAATTGCAGTGGTCGATTTCAGGGAATTGCGTGTCATGTCGTTTTCCTCTCAAAGGGGGTCAGGATTAGCATCGCGGATATCACTCCAGCGCATCGACAGCGGCCCGGCATTTCTCCAGACAAACGGGTTCGTTGTCGTCCGCGAAGAGCACCATGCCGGGCGCGCCCGATCATGCCCAAGCTAGCGCGAAAGGAATGCGGACAGGCTGATGCATGTAAGTGCCAGCGGTCGTGAATCCTGCGATACATAAGGAACGAGCGGGCGAAACGATGAGTCGTCCGCAGACGTTCACACCTGGCATCACATCCGAACAGGAGTCGTGCGGCATGCCCATCAGGGCACCGCAGAGGCATCTGGCGATGATGGTGAAAACAAGGACAATCAAAATGAACCTTTTCAAGACCACAGCCCTTTGCAGCGTATTCGCGCTGGCCGCCGCCGGCCCGCTGGCCGCGTTGGAAAAAACCCTCTCCGGCGTGGAGGTCACATCCGCCCTGAGTTCCTACGAGGAAACCAATGTCCACAAGTTCTGGCCGACCCTGGACGAGGACCTCGCCACCGCGATCAGCTCGAAGCTGAATGTCGATGACAAGGCCGACGCGCCGCGGATCTCGGTCGAGATCAACAAGGTTTCGGTCGATGGCGATACGATGCTGCCGGATTCGGGCGAATTCAACACGCTCGAGGGCACCGTGACCACGTATGAAGGGGGCAACGATCCCGAAGCGGCCAACAAGGCGGACGACACCGATTCCCAGATCGGCAGCTACGCCCTGCGCATGACGGCCACCAGCGGAGAGCGCGAGGTGCCTGACGACTGGGTCACCGTGGCCCCGTCCCAGGACGATTTCTACAATGCTCTCGTTGACGCTTACGCGACGACCATTGTCGAGCGCATCGAGGAATAATCGCTGATATGAGACGCCGGTCCGACATCGGTCGGACCGGCGTTTTTCCAATTCGGGACAGGTTTCCGAAAGGCAAGGACCGGCGCGCAGGCATTTACCGCATGCCCGACCGGATATCGACCTACCGGAGGCTTCCCGAATGATAAATATTCTCACCACCGCGACACAAGCAATGCAATGGCCAGGCAGCCTGATCCGACCGGCACTGTCGCTCCAGACGGCACTGAGCGACCTTGTTGTCGAGACGGCATTGCTGCCCTTCAGGACGTTCAGCCCCGCGACAACGGCCGACACGGACGCATCCGGGGCGGGCAAGGTCAAACGCAAGATGGGAGCCGTGATCCGGCGGTTACGGGATATGCCAACGCTTGCGTCCGGGGCCGCCACCCGAGCAGGGAGCGGCCAGATGTCCCCCCGCATTCCATCGGAGGCGCAATACCTGACCCGCAGGCATCGAAGCGCTGCGGGCTCGCGTAGCTTCCGGCTCTATCTGCCGGCCAGCCATCCCGACCGGCCCAAGGGCCTCATCCTGATGCTGCATGGTTGCAACCAGACCCCGGAGGATTTTGCCACCGGTACGCATATGAATGCCCTGGCCGAAAAGCATGGTCTGGCCATTGCCTATCCGGCGCAGACCAGGCGGCAGAACCGGGTGGCCTGCTGGAACTGGCACAAACCGCGCAACCAGATGCGCGGCACCGGAGAGCCCGCCATTCTCGCCGCGCTGACGCGCAAGCTGATGCGCGAATTCGGCCTGGGCCGCGATGATGTCTTCGTGGCCGGGCTCTCGGCAGGTGGTGCGATGGCGACAATCCTTGCAGATGTCTACCCGGATGTCTTTGCCGCCGCCGGGGTGCATTCCGGCCTTGCGCGGGGGGCGGCATGGGATACGCTTTCGGCGATGTCGGCAATGCATAGCGGCGGCGCGCCCACCGGAATTGCCGCCATCGCCGCCACGCGGGCAGGGCCGGTGCGCCGGATCATTTTCCAGGGTGCGGACGACCGCACGGTCAACCCGCTCAATGCCGGATTTATCGTCGCGGCAGAGATGGGCGGGGATGTTGCGCCGACCAGTGTGGGCAAGCGGTCCGTGCGCGGGCGTGACTATTCCCGTAGTTTCTACGCGGACCCCAAGGGCGCGGTCCTGATCGAGCTGTGGATGATCGAGGGCTCCGGACATGCCTGGTCCGGGGGCCGCGCGGCGGGATCCTACACCGACACGAAAGGCCCGGATGCCTCGGCGCAGATGGTGCGTTTCTTTCTGGACAAGCCGACCTGAGACGGGTTCGCTGATTCTGCGAGAGACTAGGGCCACGCCACGAAAGTTGAAATTTCAAGGAAAGGGATGGGACCATGACAGATGAAGACACGCTTTGGGCCATGGAAGAGCGGTTCTGGACCGAAGGCGCGGACAGCGCGCGATCGATGACGGCCAAGGGAGCCGTTCTTGTCTTCCCCTACCCGGTGGGCATCCTGCGGGGTAACGATATCTGGCGGGAAAGCCAGGTCGCGCAGCGCTGGCGCACGGTTGCTTTTTCCGAGCATTGCTTCTCCCGCGAAAAGGACGTGGCCATCCTGGCCTATCATGTGTCCGCCGAGCGCGACGGCACGCCGATCTATGAGGCGCTTTGCACGTCGTCTTACCTGAACGACAATGGCACGTGGCTGCGGATGGTGCACCAGCAGACGCCCTTTTCCTAGGCCCGGCACCTCCTGTCTTC
Organism: Roseovarius nitratireducens; assembly: GCF_002925845.1. Lineage (GTDB taxonomy): Bacteria > Pseudomonadota > Alphaproteobacteria > Rhodobacterales > Rhodobacteraceae > Roseovarius > Roseovarius nitratireducens. The sequence goes on from NZ_PDNI01000017.1 coordinate 6,494, forward strand.
GCGTCGCGATGCAGGGCGATCCATGAGATATCGGGCCCCGCCGCACGAGGTAAAAGGCGGCGGGGCCATCCGGCACGGGGCTCAGGCTTTGCGCATGGCCACCTTGCCCTTGCCGAATTCTTTTCGAAGGATGCCTCAGGTCGTTTTGAAGCCATCCTTGACGCGGGGCTTGGCGAGGAACGGAGATCCTGTAAGAGCGCGCGCGCGCCACGAATCATCAGCTTGATCCGATGCGCCCGCCCGGACACTAACCTGCATCAGTGCACGGGGCTCGTCGCGAAACCATCAGGACCGGCGCGCCAGAAAGAAGGCCGCGAGAAAGGCTGCAAGCGGCAGGAGTGGACGGGCTGACCGGGTCAGCGCCATTGCAAGGGCAATGTCCGCCTCGGTGCGGGACCGCGCCTCGGCAGCCTGTGCCATCCGGCGGGCCACGAGGGCGCGCCCGATCAGATGCACAGCCAGGGCCATCACTCCCATGAGAAAGGCTGCCATAAGCGCTGCTACCGGAAAACCGAACTGGCCGGTCAGCGCGGCCAGGCCCGATGCGAGCAGCAGCAGCGCCGTTAGCACACACAGCGCTGCCGTCAGGGTCACCGCCGTCACCCGGACAGCCGCAGCCCTGGTTCGGGCCGCAAAGACATCACGCAATGGCGCGAGAAACGGCAGGTCCGTCACGGATCAGCCCTTTCGCGCGACAAGGCCGAGCAAGAGGCCGATGCCCGCCGCGATACCGATCGCTGTCAGTGGATGACCGCGCACCGCGTTGGTGGCTGTTGTCTGGGCGTCCCGGCCGGTCTGGCCGATCTTGCGCCCGGCGGTTTCGATTCCGTCGGACATGTCTTCGGTGATCGTCGCGGTCAGTTTCGCAAGATCGGCGCGCAGGGTCTCGATCTGCTGGGCGATGTCATGCTCTGGCGCATCGGTCTTGGGGTTCAAGGGGGCGGATTTGTTCATGAGTGGTCTCCGGACATTGGGTCGGGTGCCACGGGTCGTGCCGTGGCTCACTTTTGGCGCAGACCGGTCCCGTGGGGCCGACGCTGGCCGGTGTCATTTTCGCGTGCGGCGAAGAGTGGTTGCGTTCAGCGAAGTCCCAGAAGGCCCAGGACGAACACGATGACCACGATCAGCCCTACGAGATAGACGATCCGGTTCATTTGGGTGCCTGTCCCGTTCGGGATCACCAACATTGGCATCCCTTCGCACAACACTAGCGCTCTGCCCAACCTGCGAAACAACATGGATCAGTATCGCCAGAGGAAGGCTCGCGAACTGCCCCCGGTGGTGCGGGTGTATCGTGGCCGGGCTGATCCAGGTAAGTGCGGTCGAGCGGGAAACCGCCATGTTGACCCCTCACCGCCGCATCTCGCGGGGGCCAAGGGTCGGGGAATGGCTCCGCTGCGGCACATGTGTCGCGCCGGAAGATACCCGTCTCAGGAGATCACACAATGACACAGTCAAACATCATCGGTCTTGTCGCGCTTGTCCTGGGCACCGTGCTGCTTTTCTTCGCATGGAGGGGAACCAACACGCCGGTCGATCAGATGACCGAGGCGATGACCGGCCGATTCTCGGGAGACACGATGTGGTTCATGATCGCCGGTCTTGTCTGCGTCGTGGCGGGCGGCGCACTGCTCATGCGGGGCCTGCTTCGCAACTGATGAAGAGGGCGGGTCACCGGGCACGGCGGATGCGCCTGTATCTGTCGCTCAATCTGCCCGCCGCTGCGCGACCATAGTTCCAATACAAGGAGTCCATTGATGTCACTAGTCAATCTCATCGTCACGCTTGTCGTCGTTGGCGTCGTCCTCTGGGCAATCAACACCTACCTGCCGATGGATCGCAAAATAAAGTCGATCCTGAACGTGGTCGTTGTGATCCTCGTGATCCTGTGGCTGTTGCGCGGCTTCGGGCTGCTTGGCGACCTCGGCTCGATCCAGGTCGGTGGCTGAGACGCACGGGCAGGTTTTGCCATTGGGTCTTGACTGAGGGCCTTGGCAGGGACCGTGGGAACGGTTAGCCGCCCGATCCCGACGCGCCCAGGAATATCGTCTGGACCAGCATGTACACCACCGCCAGGATCGCGAGGAGGGTGCTCCACGACATCGTTCTTCCCGTCGGTGTGCCGTCGCTTGATGGTTTCATGCGCGCAGTGCGCGCGGGCAGCAGGTGGGTCAGGTCATCGGCCACCGCCTGATGGTCTCGCTCGAGCAGGGGCACGTCGCGACAACGCGACAGCAAGAGGCTCAGGCGCGCGCCCGCGGCCTCGCGGCTCAAGGCGGCAAGCTCTGCCGCCTCTGCCCATGGATCGAGGTTGAGCCGCGCCAGCACCGAGAGGACACTGACCGTGCTGCCGGCCCGGTCCTCGCCTACCGGAGCATAGAGAAACCGCTCGAAATCGGGGTTGTTGGGGTTGAGCATCGTCGATGCGGACATGGGTGTTTCCTCCATTGGGTGGGTGCGTGCTGCATTGGCGGGACGCATTCCGGCCAAAAACGCGATCCGAACACCCCCGGTCGCCGGGATCATAGTGATAGGCGCGGGGCGCGGGCTGACGCAGATCAGTCCGTCGCGACATATCTTTTGCGGCGTGGCACGCCCTGCCCAAAACCCGCAGTTCGACACCACGCTAACATGGGTCAGCACGGCGTGCCCGGGTCTGCGCTAGTCTGAAACTGGAGAACAAGTCGATCCGTTGATCGTCGCTGTAGTGCCCCCTGCAAAGCGGGGCGCGGCGATGCGTTCCAGCCCCAAAGGCGTGCCCCACCAACGAAACGCCCCCCGGACCGATGCGCGGGCCTGATCGCGACACCGACACCTGAAACCACAAAGGCGGACCTTCTGACCGCCGGAGGATATGACATGAATGCTCCCGAATGGCTCAAGCCCGGTCTCTATGGGGCCGCGATCGGCGCGATCCTCGTCGTCGGCGTCGGCTTTGCCTGGGGCGGTTGGGTCACCGGTGCCACGGCGCGCGAAAGCGCGATGACCCGCGCCCATGACGATGTGGTCGCCGCCTTTGTGCCGGTCTGTCTCGACATGGCGGGAACCGATCCCGAACGGGCCCGCAAGCTCGAGACGATCCGGACCGCGACCAGTTACAAGCAGCGCGATGCCCTCATGGACACCGGCTGGGCCACCATGCCCGGCTCTGTGGATGCCGACAGGGACATCGCACAGGCCTGTCTGAAAGGGCTGGACCTGGATGCGTCATGATACCACTTCGCCTGCTGCGTGGCCGTTGGCCGCCATGCCCATCAAACGGGCCGATCAGCCGGGGCTGACGATCCTCGCCCTCCGGGGGCTTATGATTGGTGCCTTCGTGCCTCCCGCATCCCCCTCGTTCGCCCAGGCCAGTTCCGCGCCGGACAATGCCCATGCCCGCAGTTACGGGGATGGATGGGAATGCGACCGGACCTTCAGGCGCGACGGGGCGGCTTGCGTGCCGGTCGTGGTGCCGGCCAACGCCCATCTCAACCGGACCGGCAACAAGAACTTTCAGCGGTCCAGGGGCAATGCGTGCTCAACAAATAGGTCCGTGCCGCTCGCAATCTTCACCTGAACCCCTTTTGAGAAAACCAGACAGGAGCCATCATGGATATCGAAGACAGAGTCTTGCAGACCAAGCGACCCAATGCACGTGGCGCGCAAGCCCCGCCCGCGCACGGCCCGTACCTCGCCACGCGATCCGGCGCGCCGGTCGTCCCTCCTACCCCCACGGCAATCATTTATTGCGAGGGCAACTTCGCCAGGATCGACGGCAAGACCGCTAACGGCCTCGTCCGCCATTCGCAGGCCTATCGCATCGTTTCGGTGATCGACAGCACGCATAACGGGCGCGACAGCGGCGAAGTTCTCGACAATGCACCCAACGGCATTCCCGTGCTCAGGGATATTGAGACGGCCATCGCAAATGAGGCAACGATCCCCGACACGCTGATCTATGGCATGGCCCCGTCCGACGGCAAGCTGTCCGCCGAGGATCGCGGCGTCGTGCTCGATGCTATTGCGTTTGGCATGAACATCGTCAGCGGCTTGCATGAATACCTGGGCGATGATCCCGAAATCGCCGCGGTCGCGGCGTTCGGCAATGTCACCATCCGTGATATCCGCAAGCCCCGGCCAGGCAAGGACATGCGCCTCTTCGATGGCAGCGTCGCCGATGTCGAGGCGATCCGCATCGCCGTTCTGGGGACCGATTGCGCGATCGGCAAACGGACGACCGCCACGGTCCTGACCAATGCCCTGAACGCGGCCGGAATCAGGACGGTCCTTATAGGCACCGGGCAGACCGGTCTCATGCAGGGGGCCAAGTATGGGGTCGCTATGGATGCCGTGCCACCGCAGTTCTGCTGCGGAGAGCTTGAGCGCGTGATCCTTGCCGCATCGCGGGACGAGCGGCCCGAGGTCATCGTGATCGAAGGGCAGGGGGCGCTCAGCCATCCGGCCTTTTGCACCTCCGCCTTCATCCTGCGCGGCAGCCAACCGCAGGCGGTCATCCTTCAGCACGCCCCGGCGCGCGCCCATCGCTGCGACTTTCCGGGCATGGCCATGCCTGACCCGGCCCGGGAAATCGCGCTGATCGAAGCCTTCGCCGATACAAGGGTGATCGGCGTGACGATCAATCACGAGGACATGGCCGAGGCGGATCTGGATGCGACCATCACGCGGTGTCGGCGCGATCTGGCCTTGCCGGTCAGCGATGCCCTCGCCCGACCGGCTGCGGATCTGGTCGCGATGGTTCTCGCGGCCTGTCCCGGCTTGCGGGAAAATCGCGTTTTGGCCGCGCAATGAGCACGCCCCGCATCGAGATCAACCTCGACAAGATTCGCGAGAACACGCGGACCCTGGTCACGCATCTGGCCCGCCGCGGCATCACCTTGACCGGTGTCACCAAGGCCGTTTGCGGATGTCCGGCTCTCGCCGGGGCGATGCTTGCCGGGGGGGCGACAGGTCTGGCCGATGCACGGCTTGTGAATATCCAGCGTCTGCGCCGGGCCGGTCTCACCTGTCCGATCACGATGATCCGCCCCCCGATGCGGAGCGAGGTTCGCCAGATCGTCAGGAATTGCGAGACAAGCTACAATACCGAGCCGGAGATCCTCGCGGCCCTGTCCGAGGCCGCCGTGCGGCGCGGCGTCATCCACAATGTGGTCCTGCTGGTCGAAATGGGGGACATGCGCGATGGCATCCTGCCTGCCCAACTGGTGCGTATCGCGACCTATGTCACCGGTAAACCGGGTCTCGCCCTGAAAGGCATTGCCGCGAACTTTGCCTGTCTCGGCGATGTTGCGCCGGATGCGGCAGCCATGGCCACGCTCTCCGATTTGGCCAATGACGTCGAAGGCGCATGTGGTCCGATGCTGGAAACCGTGTCGGGCGGCGCGTCGGCCAATCTGCCATGGGCGCTCGGTCAAGGGCCATCGGGGCGCATCAACAACCTGCGTCTGGGCGAGGCGATCCTTCTGGGCACCGATCCCGCCTCCGGGCGGCCGATCCCGGGCCTGCACACGGACGCCTTCACGCTCGTGGCAGAGGTGATCGAGGCGAAATGCAAGCCGCTTTGGCAGCCCTCGCCCATGACCGGCGCGGGGCGGGCGAAACCGTGCCTGATCGGGGAGGCCGATGGCCGGACACGCGCTGTCCTCGCGGTCGGCCAACAGGATACCGATCCGCAGGGGCTCGGCTTTGGCGCGGGCATCCGTTTTCTCGGTGCAACCAGCGATCATCTGATTGTCGACAGCAAGGATATGTCTCTACGGGTGGGCAGCGAGGTCCGGATGCGCCTGCGCTATGGCGCGCTCATGCGGGCCATGACCACACCTGCCGTCACAAAATCCTTTCACACCACACCCGCTGTCAAACGAGACGCCGCAAATACCCGCGACAAAGCCTATCCCGCGCTGGTGGCGTGCGGACAGGCCCGAACCGATCCCGCGCCCAATCCCGGGCCGGATATGACTCTACCCAACCAAAGGATGAACCCATGTCTTTCAACGACCTGACAAAGAAGACTGCCGCCCTGGACAAGGCGAAATCAGACAAGAAACCGGAAAAGGAAACCGCAACGAAAGCGCCGAACGATCCGCCCCGGAAACCGGCCCCGAAAGTCTGAACGTCGCTCTCTGCGTCGGCGAGCGAACGTGCTTTCCGGCCAGATTCCGCGTCACGTCACCCCGAATGAGGCCCCGAGATGAAACCCGAAGTCACCGAGTTATACCGACCACCCAGCGCATTGAATGACACGCCCAAGGAGCGCAATTGCCTGCGATGCAAGGTAAAATTCTGGAGCTCCGGGTTCGGCGAGCGGGTTTGTCGTCGCTGTAAGGGGTTGAGCGCGTGGCGCAATTCGGCCCCCGCCAATCCGGGCACATCCCGCAACCGTTGAACGCATCCCCATGTCCGCCGCATCTCGCAGACCGGCAAGGAGGGACCTTCTGCCCAGCCTCGGCAAGCTGTAAGCGACAAGGTAACGATCGCGCCGCGATGTGGTCCTCAGCCCGAGCAGATTGATGCGGCGATGCGCTAGGGACCGCGCCGCCAAACGTTGGGCCGCAGGGTATACGTCGCCGATCCATGATGAATGCGAAGTAAACGGTGTTTCCCCGGCCATCCATCAACCCGGATACACCTTGCTCGAGGGATAACTTCGCCGGGTTTTCGAGCGCGCCGCATGATCGCGAAGGTGCCATGCCCATCCGCCGTCGTCAGCACGATCTCGGCCCGCCAGACGAGCTTGCGCGGGGTGTTGCGCTCGGTGATCAGGGCTTGAAGCCCTGCATGGTCAACGGGACCAAGATAGAGGCAGATGTCATCGCGTCTCATACGCCGAATACGGCACATCAAGCCGCCGACGAGAAACTTGCGCCAGGTGGGGAACACTAGCCATTCGGCCAGCCCATCAGGCTCAATAGTAAAGGGACAGGAGGGTTCATACTTTTCAGTGGTGATCGTTTGTTCTGAGACCGTATCCCGGATCAAGGTCACACGACGCTAAAGCACGCCGAAAGGATTTTCCATGAACATAGCTCTCCTCTTCAATTCCGCAGACCGGGAAATCGAACCGTCGCGCGTGAAAGCCACCTATCTCAGAGAAGTAACCGCCGGGCTTAACGACGCGGAAGCCAGGGCATATCTGCTTGAGTTGATCGAACGCGATATCGCTGAAGCCAAAGAAGGTCTTGGGAGACTCAAGGATGCAATTCCTCACGCCGACAAGCAGGGAGTGCAGGTTCTTGGCATTCTTTGGAACGCGAGACCGCGCATCAAAACCTATGGATATATCAGCCAGGAGCTGGAATATCTGAACGGAAGGTATCCCGACGAGATCGCGCTCAACAGTGCGGTCAAGCGATTGAGGCGAGCGCTGGAAAAGACTGATTTTCCCATCGAAATCCGCAACCATTACGGCATTGGATACAACCTTCACGCACCAGCTAATTGGCAGGCACCCTGGGGTGATGAATAACGTCACCTGCAAAGCCCAACGCAATACGGTGCCAGACTGAGCAGTGGCGCCGGCCGTTCAGAAATCCACCGCGCGGCGGTGGCGATGTCCCGTAGCGCCTTCTTCAACTCTTCGGTGCTGACTTCTTTTCAGTGATCACCAAACAGCAAAGGACTACCAAAATGAAGCTGGGATCCAAGGGAGCGCGCACGTTGCCATTGTCGTTCGCGACGGGGTCGGCGGCTGGCGCAATTCGCGCACGCGGCGTGTGCCTGGCGAGGTTTGCTGCTTTCATCAAGAAAGAGAACGGTGCGGTTGCAGTCATTGCAGGACTGGCGATCCCTGTTCTCCTGGGGTTCACGGGACTGGCGCTTGAATACGGTCAGATGCTTGTCGTGCGCGCCGAGGCGCAGCGCACGGCTGATCTTGCCTCGTATGCCGGTGCCGTTGCGTATGCGCAGAATGGTGATACCGGTCCGATGGTCGATGCAGCCACAGGTGTGGCGCGGCTTAACGGTTTCAGCGCTTCCGAAATCGTGGTGGTCCTCGACACCTCGTTTCCAACGGCGTCGGGGACTGCGGTCCGCGCGACGATCACCACGCCGAAACCGCTTTATCTGCCGTCTCTTTTGGGTGGCGATACCTCGGTTGATGTTACCGCATCGGCGGTCGCAGGCGCCTTGGGGGGCGAACCGGCCTGTATTCAGGCCCTTGACTCCAACGGCAGCGGGATCACCCTTTCAGGTGGAGCCATGTTGCAGGCAGATGAGTGCGCCGTCGCATCGAACGCAGAGGTTGCCGCGCCCTGCGGTACCAGCATCATCACCGCATCGCTGAGCTACGATTCGGCCAACGCGCCTGATACCGGGGGTTGCAATACCATCCGGACGCCCGAAGGCGATGCCGCGCGGATGGTCCGCCGACCGACGCCCGATCCGCTGGAAGACCTGGAAGCAATCGTTCTGGCCCGCGATCAGATGGCGGCAACCGCCATGCTGTCGCCGCCCGGGGACGTGGTCGTCGCAGCCGGACCGGATGTCGATTTTGGCTGGAACAGTCAACGGACCATCAATCAGGCCGAGGCTGTGGGATGCACGGCGTCCCTCACATCCGCGGACAGTATCTGGACCTTCTCCTGCCCCGGCCAGACCACCGTGAACCTCGGCAATGTCACGCTTGGGGGCGGCCTGACGTTGCACTTCAATCCCGGCGGCGCGGCAACAACCACCTATAACCTGTCAGGGAGCATAGACAACGGCGGCGACCGCATGAGCTTTGCAGGCGGCACCTATAACGTCGCCGACGGCATCAATACCGGCGGCGGATCCGTGACCGAGTTCGGTGCCGGCACCTATCGCATCGGCCGTTCGGATAAGCGCTGCAACGGAGACCTCTACAGCATCTGCAACACAAGTGAGTTGACGTTCGAGGGGCCCAGCGAATTCGTTCTGCCCGGCGGCGTCCGCAACTCTGGCGGCGCGAGCCTGACGCTTGGCACGGGCAACGGCAACAGCTTTCGGATTGGCCCCTCATCGTCAGGCGACGCGATTTCGACTGGCGGTGGTGCCGAGACGATCATGGGCGATGCGGATGGCGGAGTATTCGAGGTTGCGGGCTGGATCGACGGCGGCAGCGGCGGCAGTTGCCTTGTGCTTTCCTCGGCTGAGTTGCACGAGATCAAGGGTTCTGTCATCGCATCGGGCGCGGTTCGCTTCGGGGCCGGCCTTTATGTCATCGACGGATACATGCATCTGGGCGGCAATGGCGGCGGCACGGCCCCGTGCGGCGGTGAAACGATCAGTATCGAAGCGGAAGACACCACGTTCCTGATCTCGGCCAACGGACCGGAACCCAGCGGCGGACGCTGTCGCGACGAGGCATTCTGCGTGACCTCCGGCTACAGCGATGTTCACTTCACGGCACCGCAAACCGGCCCCTTTGCCGATCTGGCTTTCGTCGGGCCGCTTGATCCGTCGCGGTACCAGGGTGCTTTGTTCGCGGGAGGGGCCGGCGACAGCGTGGTGTCGGGCGCATTCTACTTTCCCAACGGTCCGATCACGCTGTCCGGCGGGGCCAGCGCAAGCGGTAGCGATGGCGAATGCCTGCAAGTGATCGGGGCCGAGATCTCGATGTCGGGCGGCACGTCGGTCGCATCCGAATGCAACCTGCCGGGTGCCGCAACCCAAGGCCGCGTGGTCCTGCTGAGATGACCCGGAGAGCCGCATCCCTGATCCGGTCGCTGAAACGTGACAAGAGCGGCAGCATCGCAGTCGAGTTTGCCCTCGTCGCACCGGTCCTTGTGTTCGTCCTCGCGGGGGTGATCGACATCGGAAGCGCCACCTATGCAAGGCTTTCGCTTGACGCACGGGTGACGGCGGCGGCGGAATACGCATTGTTCCAGACGGCTCCGAACGATCAGGACAGCGCCGATGATCTGGCCAGAAAACTGATCGGACTGCTGCAAGGCGAGGCATCGGACACCGCCGAAGTGATCGTGAACAATGCCGCCAGCGCACGTTGGACCGGCTCTGCGGTGACCACATCGTCCCGGCCCGGGGATGCCGCGGCGTGCTATTGCCCAACCCTCGTGGAGGGGGATCTCGCCTGGGGGCCGGTTGCGGAATGCGGAACGCCCTGCACTGATGGCGGTAGCGCCGGGCAGTTTGTGCAGCTTTCCGCGACCACGCGCCATGTCACGATCTTTCCCGGCTACGCGTTCATCGACGGCGACACGGTGGCGACGCGCACCGTGCTGAGGCTGCAGTGACCCTGTTGGGCACACTCCGCGCCTGTTTTCGAAGGCAGAGTGGTGCGGTTGCCATCGAGTTCGCTTTCATCGCGCTCCCGCTGGTGCTTTTGCTGGGTGGGTCGATCGAGATCGGTCGCTACGTGTGGACGCGCCTAGCCTTGCAGGACGCGGCCTCGACCGGGGCACGCTGTCTCGCGCTGCAAATTGCCCCGTGCTTCGGAGCAGAGACCATGGACCTGAATGGAACCGTGAGCTTTGTCCGCGAACAGGGAGCGGCCTGGGCCATCGTCATCCCGGACGACTCGATCACGGCAGAAGAGACCGGTGCCTGTCAAGCCGTGGACGACTTTGCGAAAATTGGCATCCGGTACCGTTTTGCTTATGTTCTGGCCATTCTGCCCGATACATGGATCAGTGTGGAGGCCTGCTTTCCCGTCATGCCCTCTGAGTGACCGTCGCGCGGCGGACTGTGCCCAACGCCGATAGCTGTATCGTCGCGCAATTAAAGAAAGGCGGGATCGAGATTCTACGACGCCGTTCCTTGAGAACGGCTGATGCCACGGATAGCGTGAACCCGAACACGCCCCGGAACCATCCTCTTTTCTTCTTTTCGGGCGAAATACGAGGTTCCAGATGAGTAACGGCGCGAAACTTCTCGTCGTAGACGACGATCCGATGATGCTGGATTTCGCGTTGAGTGCCCTAGTCTCGCTGGGATACCGCACGGTTGCTGCGATGGATGCCGAGACCGCGTTGCGCTTGGTGGAACAGGACGATCAAATTCAGGCCGCCATCGTTGACATGCGTCTTGGAAATGGGCCCACCGGAGCGGAGCTGGTGTGCGCGGCGCTTGCAATCCGGCCCAACCTGCACGTGCTTCTTACGTCAGGTGCTCACGGGCTATTGCAAATCGCCAAGCAGGACATGCCGAAGACTGTCGAGCTTTTACCGAAACCTTACCGTCGCCGTGATCTGGCGGACCGCCTGACTCGCTTGTTGTGTCCGGATGTCGGCGTCGTCTGACCGCATGTGAATGCGCAGTCTGCGCGCCCGTCCTTATTCCCTTGGCTTGAGCAGGTCTGCACCAAGCATCGCAGCCTCGACGCGGTTCGATGCTCCCAGAATCTGGAAGATGAAAGAAAGATGGAACTTTACCGTGCTGGGATTTATGCCCAGCTCACGCGCAATCGCCTTGTTCGGGAGCCCTGCAACAAGAAGTCGAAGTACTTCAAGCTGGCGAGGGGTCAGCGCGGCGAGAGAAACCGAAGACCACTCGCTCGCGGTTTCGGGCGCGTCAGTGGCGATCATCGATTGTGGTGTGAAGGGCGGGACATAGACGGCGCCGTCGGCAATCTGCTGGAGTGCCGCCTCCGTTTCGCCGATGCCCAGGCCCTTGTTGATGAAGCCTTGCGCGCCGGCTGAGAGTGCCATGAGTATGTCATCACTAGATCTGGATGCTGACAGCACCACGAGGCGGCTGTGCGGCTGTGCGACCTTGAAACTGTGCAGAAGGTTTCGATTGTCAATTCCGGGCATGTTCAGGTCGACGAGACCGAGGCCGAAAACCATATCGCTGGAAAGCTGTTCAATGGCCTCCTGCGCCGTGGCGCAAATGACAACGGTCTCAACCTCGAACCGGTCACGCAGTACAACGTCTATCGCCACACGAAAGAATTCGTCATCATCTATGATGATGACGGGCGATAGGTTTGCCAGTTTAACGTGCGTTGACATGGGGTCTCGAATTTTCCGAGGTCTCCTTTGAGCCTCCTATCGGGTCGCTTTCATAGAAGCCCGACATCGCTTGATGAGGCAATACTGTTTACAGAACCCGAAGCAGATTTTTACAGTGGGTGTCCATTTTACTCTTGGTCATTTCCGTCACCAAGTATTTATAATAATCGCTGTTTTCCACTCAAGATCATCCGGGTCACCACTAAACGTCGATTAATCGCCGATCGCCTGTGATTCGGCATTCGATGGTGTTTGTGGTCTGGGCGATCTTCCATTACAATTCAGAATTGAACGCAATGCTCTGTGTCGGTTGAGTGTGGCCGATCAGATTCCGCCTTGCGGATAGCCCTTGGATACGTCTGCGGTGAAGGGCCATCGACGTCACCGCGCATTGATTGGGGGCTAGTCATGGGCAGACACGCGTCCAAGGAGCCATACCATGCGTCACCATCGGCACTTGATTACCTCGGCACCGCTGCCGAATGCCCGCAAGCGGCTCTCGCGCCGCGTGCGGCACCAAGCCGGAGGTCACCGGGAACGTGATGAACGCTGAAGGGTCTTCAAAACACCTTGCCGCCCCCGCCAGCCATGCGGGATTTACCCGATGATTGAGCTGTCGCCAATTGTGGCCTTCGCGCTGGTCGCGCTGCTGGCGGCGCTTGCCGTGGCGCTTTTCGCCTTGTGGCGCTTGCATCGTGGTGTCCGCGCCCCGATCCGCCGTATGCTTGATGCCGTGGCCGCTGGCCAGCAGGATGAGGCCGCGCCGAAGCCTGGCGTGAGTGGGGATATGCAGCGCCTCGAGGAGGCGTTCAACGAGACGCATGCGCGCCTCAAGGCGCAAGAGGCGACCCTCGATCAAGCCTTCGAGATTGCCGGGCTTGGCACCTGGGCGATCCTTCCGGATCTGGATTCGGTGCGCGCGTCCTCGCATATCCGCATGATACTGGGGTTTTCCGAAGACGATGATGTCGTCCGACTCGACGAGCTCCGGGACCGGATCGTGCCGGAAGACCGGGCCGCTTTCGCGGCGGCGCTGCGGCGCGCCACAAACGAACGCATTTTGACCGCGCTGGAATTTCGCGCTGTCGACGCAGCCGGAGAGGTCCGCGTTTTCCAGGCGCGCACCGGGCCGGGCGGGGCCGTGCCGCGCGCCCCGGAGCGCGGGGTGTCCGGCATTATTCAGGACATCACCGAGCTGCGCCACAAGGAGATGGCACTGGCGAGGTCGAGCCGGCTTGAACGTCTGGCCGGCGAGGCGGCGCGCGTCGGTGGGTGGCGCTATGATGTCGCGACCCGCATGTTCACCGGAACGCAAGAGACGGCCAAAATCGTCGGACGGGAAGCCGACTGGCATTCTTCGATCGACGACGCGATGGACGGCCTCGTGACCGGGGATGACCGCGCACGGATGGAGCGCAGTTTCTGGACCTGCGTCGGGACGGGTACCCGGTTCGACGAGATCGCAAAGTTCAAGAAATTTGACGGCGACGAGATATGGTTGCGGGTGATCGGCGAGGCGGAACGCGACGCGTCCGGCAAGATCGTTGCCACCTATGGTGCCACGCAGGATGTCTCGGAGCTGGTCTGCGCCCGAGTTGCGGTAGACGATGTCCGGGCGCTCATGCAGACGATTCTCGACGATCTGAGCGATGGTTTCATCATTCACGACCGCGACGGGGAGATCCGGTACATGAATCGCAGGGCGCATAGCATTCTGGGCGTGCCCGATCTCAACCTCATCGACCGCAACATCTGGCGGGACCTTCCCCTGGCCGCCGAGTCGCCGTTCGCACGGGTGATTTCCGCTGCGCTTGAAACTGGAGAGAGCCAGAAGTTCGAGGGTGAACTTTCCACACCCGATCAGTGGGTGAATGTCATGGTGCACCCGACGAATGCAGGGATCGCCATCTATCTCAACGACGTCACCGCGGACCGCGAGGCGCGCACCCGGTTGCGCCTGCTTGACGCCGCTGTTGCCCGAGTGAGCGACGTAATCCTGATCACCGAGGCAAAGCCGCCGGATATGCCCGGCCCGCGTGTCGTTTTCGCCAACGAGGCGTTCGAGCAAGTGACGGGCTACTCGCAAGACGATATACTGGGTTCGACGCCGCGCATGCTGCACGGGCCCGATACGGAACGCGAGCGCCTGAGAGAGATTCGCAAAGCAATGAAGACCGCGCAGCCCATTCGCACGGAGATTACGAATTACCGCAAGGACGGAAGCCGTTTCACGGCCGAGCTCGACATAAACCCGCTGTTGGATGATGCCGGAAAATGTACGCATTTCGTTTCTGTCCAGAGAGACACGACCGAGCGACGCAAAGCGGAGGAATATCTGCGTGCCCGCGAAGAGCAGTTCCGCCTTGCCAGCCAGGCTAGCCGGGACATCATCTGGGATTGGGACATGCACACCGGCATCATCTGGAATAGTGAAAATTCCGAAGAAATCTTCGGCACCATATCACAATCACATGTCGGGACCATCGAGGTCGGGCACGGTGGGAACAGTCAGGATGGGCATATCGAGAAAATCCCCGAAGCGCGCATTGAAAACGTGCTGGAGCGGGTTCATCCAGATGACCGGCTGAAAGTCACCGAGAGTCTCGACGCGGCACTGGGCGGAGACGCGCAGACCTGGCGCTGCGAATACCGTATCAGGACGCAGGAAGATGCCTGGCGACATATCTCCGACAAGGCTTTCATCGTGCGCGACGACGATGGCGCGCCCCGGCGCATGGTCGGCGCCATGTCGGACGTGACCGAATTCCAGGCGCTGGACGCCCAGTTGCATCAGGCGCAGAAGCTTGAAACGGTCGGCCAGCTCACCGGCGGCATCGCGCATGACTTCAACAACCTGATCACGATCATTCTGGGCAACTGCGACATTCTTCTGGACGACATAGGGGAGGAGCCGGCGCTACGCCCGATGCTCCAGTCGATCGAGGATGCAGCCGAGCGCGCTGCTCGGGTCTCAAGCGATCTTCTCGCGTTTTCGCGGATCCAGTCGCTTGAATTGCAGCCGACCGACATCAACAAGCTGATCCAGCGGTCGTCGGGTCTGTTTGAACGAGCGATCGATGCCAGCGTGGACATCCGCTATGATCTGACCGACGCGCCGACAGTGGCCCGTGTCGATCCCAACAAGTTGCAGGCGGCGCTGCTCAACCTCATTATCAACGCAAAGGCTGCGATTCCGGAAGACGGGCACATCACGTTGGTCACCCGCGCGAAAACCGTCGAGGACGTAATCCCGCACAGCGACGTTGTTCCGGGCGACTATGTCCTGATCGACGTTACCGATGACGGGGCGGGAATGTCACCAGAGGTCGCAGGCCACGCGTTCGAGCCGTTCTTCACCACCAAGGAGCCGGGTGTCGGGACGGGCATGGGCCTCAGTTCGGTTTACGGATTGGTAAAGCAGTGTGGCGGTCACGCCGAGATCGTGTCGGAGCCGGGCAAGGGCACGACGGTCACGCTTAGCCTGCCCGTGGCTGACGAGGTGGAACCCGCCCCGCCGCCAGAGGCACTGAAGGAGTCCGGTGGTGGAGGCGGAGAGCGAATCCTCGTCGTCGAGGACGACGCCGAGCTCCGGGCTTTCGTGAAAACGGTACTGAGCCGGATGGGATATCGCATCGTCGAGGCCGAGAACGGACAGATCGCGTTGGATATTCTGAAAGAGGATGACGGGTTCGACCTGCTATTCACCGACATCGTCATGCCGGGCGGGGTCACCGGTGTCGAGGTTGCTCAGACGGCACAGGACATGCATCCCGGATTCAGGGTGCTTTTCACATCCGGCTATGCCCAGGATGCCCTGCCGAAAGAACGGCATGTGCCGAGCGATGTGCCGATGCTTTACAAACCGTATCGCGCAAGTGAGCTGATCAAGAGCGTCAAGGACATCTTGTCCAAAGAGGTCCCGCGCGGGTTCTGACGCGGCGCTGTCAGCGGGGCGCCGGATCGACCCACCCGAATGGCTAGGCCATCACGCCAACTGTTTTCAGGCGCTTAGAGGGGCCATCTATCATTGCAGACGACCCATCATCCAAGGCGTTCGACGCTTCGGACAGCGGAGTGGGCCGGTCTGCCGGAATGTCCGGTTTACCCTGCGAAAAGGACCGCAACACATGCTGCAATTTATTCACAATCTCAAGAAAAACGACTCTGGCGCAACTGCCATCGAATATGGCCTGATCGCCGCTCTCGTCTCCGTGGCTATCATCGGTGCGCTCACAACGCTCGGCACTGACCTCGGCGGCATCTTCGGCGACGTCTCGACCGAACTGCAAGGCGCAGGCGGATGACCGATCTGTCACGGGGCGGTATCGCGCCGCCCCGTGACAACCAACGTTTTGGCAGGCGGCAGTCGTGATCTTCCTGTCCCTCTGGTTCGTCGCAGGGCAACTCTGCGCCGCCGTAAGCGATGCAGTGACGCTGCGCATTCCAAACGCGCTGATCCTGTATCTCCTGGCGGGTTACGCGGCCACCGCCGCGCTGACGGGACCCGGCTGGGCCGATCTTGCCGCGAGCGCTGCTGTTGGCATCGCAATTCTTGCTGGCGGCGCGCTCCTGTTCGCGCGGGGATGGATGGGTGGCGGCGACGTCAAGCTTCTCGCGGTGACTGCGCTTTGGCTCGAACCCGCCGCGATGCCAGCCTTTCTGTTGCTGACCGCCATGGCCGGAGGGCTGCTGACCCTGGCGCTCGTCATCTGCCGCGCACTCGGCGCACACCGCCTCGCCGGCGACAGATTCGCGGCCCTGCGCGCCCCGATGGATCGCGTGCCCTACGGAATTGCCATTGCCGCGGCGGCTATCGCCGTCGCGTTCCTGCGACCGGGAGCTCTCTTGACAGGGTGACCGCTGCCGCACGTTGCTGCCAGGAGGACTGACATGCTGAGACTCATACTTGTGCTAATTGCCCTCGCGGCGGGCGGCGGTGCCGCTTGGATCGCGGCGCAGCAAATTGCCCCAGAGTCCGTTGCCGCCACAGAAGCGCCGACCCCGGTTGCCACCGAAATGACAGCGGTGCTTGTGGCTGCACGGGAGGTGTCGCGCGGTGGTCAAGTCACGACCGGAGCCTTGCGATGGCAACCATGGCCGGTTGACGCCGTGCCGCCGACCTTCATTGAACGCTCGGCGCGACCCGATGCCCTGAGGAAACTTGCAGGGCAGTTCGCCACCCGTCTGATCACGGCTGGCGAGCCAATCGTCGAGCGAGCCTTGTCGCAGGAACCGCACGGATTTCTGGCCACGACGCTGACCCCCGGAAAGCGCGCGGTCGCCATTCAAGTGGACGCGCAGAGCACCGCGGGCGGGTTCATCCTGCCCAATGACCGCATCGACGTGATCCATACCGTGAGAGAGTCGCGAGAGCGTGACGAAAACGAGGCCCGCAGCCGCACGATACTGCGGAATGTTCGGGTTCTGGCCATCGACCAGACGACCGAGGATATCGAATCCGGCACGGTCCTTGGCAAGACAGCGACCCTGGAGCTGACCGAGGCTCAGGTCGAAGCCGTCACCGCGGCGGGATCGACGGGCACGCTGTCACTTTCACTGCGCCCGCTGGAGGAGGTTCCAGGCGAAGCGTCAATGGAAATCCAGGCGGCGCCAAAGACGATCCGCGTCCGCCGGGGAACCACCATCGAGGATATCGTGATCAACTGATCTCGCCCCCTCACACTACCACCGGGGGAGAAGGAGCAACTATGAAACATGCCTTGGTCAAGGTCGAGGAGGGAACCGGCACTTTTGCACCTGCGGTGCCCTCAAGCGCGCGTGTGCCACACCTGACCGTCGCCGCGTTCTGCGTGACGGCTGAGACGCGCGACGCAATTGAACGTGCCAACAGGGATCGTCGTCTGACCCGTGTCAAGGCCGAGGTAAGCGATGGCGGCATCGCGAAGGCGTGCCGCGTGTTCAAGGACAGATGCACGCCCGCGCTGCTGATTGTCGAGGTTACAGGCACAGGCGCGGCCCTGCTAAAGGATCTGGATGCGCTTGCGGAGGTTTGTGATCCCGAAACCAGGGTCGTGGTGATCGGTGTCGAAAACGACATCACCCTCTACCGCGAACTGACCGGGCGTGGGATAGCGGACTATCTTGTCGGCCCGATCACGCCGCTGACCTATGTCGCGACGATTCAAAGGCTCTTTGCGCAGGAAACCGCAACGCGGCTGGGCAAGGTCTTTGCCTTCGTGGGGGTCAAGGGCGGGGTTGGTGCGTCGACCCTTGCGCAGAACATCGCCTGGACGATCGCAGAGGAGCGGGCCAGCCCGACGCTGTTGATGGATCTCGATTTCAGGTTCGGATCGGCCGCCGTGAACCTCGATCTGAAGTCGGTCACGGGCCTTGATAAATACATCGACGATCCGGACAAGCTTGATGCCGAGCTGCTGGACCGGCTGATCGTACAGCGCGGGGAGTACCTCAGCGTATTGCCCGGTTTCGATGACCCATTGGGTGACGTCGACCCCGCGCCGGATGCCGTCGAACGTCTGATCGAGATCGCGCGCGCGTCGTTCCCCTACGTGGTGCTCGACCTGCCGCATGACTGGTCATCTGCCAGCCGCGATGCCCTGACATCGGCGGACGAGGTGATTGTCGTTGCCTCGCCCAATCTGACGAATTTGCGCAATGCGCGCGCGCTGATGGCGCGGCTTCGCGCCCTGCGCCCCAATGATGCGACGCCCCGGGTCATTCTGAATGCCTGTCGGATGCCGCGGCGCAGGGAAATCGCGCCCGACAAGTTCGCCAAGAGCCTGGGCGTCGATGCATGGACGACGATCATGTTCGATCCGGCGACGCTCGGAAATGCCGCGGCGGAAGGGCGTACAATACGCGAACAAGCACCGCGCAGCAAAGTGCAAGCCTCGGTGAAACATCTCGCCCAAGACCTGATGAGCCGGGGGAAAGAGAAACCGCGTGGCTGGCTTCACAAGTTCCTCGGCCTTGGCTGAGCGCATAAATTCTTCGCATCCAATCGCAACTGGAGAGACCCTACATGTCCCAATCCTTCGGTAAACGTTCGGCGCTGGCGAATGCGCAGGAGGTGGCACCGTCCGCCTCTGACATGACGCGGACAACGGTTGCGCCGCCACGTCCTGTGGATGCCGTGCCCCAGCGAGCGGAGCGATCTCTGGACGTGCCGTCGCCGGAAAAGCACGTCGCGCCAAAATCGGTATCGTCGGAAAGCGCAGCCGAATACATCGACCTGAAAAAGGAAATCTTTGGTGCGTTGATCGAAACGATCAATATCACCGAACTTGGCCAGCTGGATCTTCCGGTCGCGCGGCGCGAGGTGGGCGGCGTCGTGAGCGAGATTCTTGCGGCCAAGCGCGCCGTGCTGTCCAGCCGTGAGCAGACCGAGCTGACCGAGGAGATCTGCAACGATGTCCTTGGATACGGCCCTCTGGAACCACTGCTGGCGCGCGACGACATCTCCGACATCATGGTGAACGGCACCAACCTTATCTATATCGAGGTCGGCGGTAGGGTCGAGCAGACAAATATCCGCTTTCGGGACAACGAACAGCTTCTCAACATCTGTCAACGCATCGTCAGCCAGGTCGGCCGCCGTCTGGACGAGTCGAGCCCGATTTGCGATGCGCGGCTGCCGGACGGAAGCCGCGTCAATGTGATCGCGCCGCCACTGGCAATCGACGGTCCAAGCCTGACGATCCGGCGGTTCAAGAAGGACAAGCTGACGCTGGATCAGCTTGTCGGTTTCGGTTCGATCACGCCGGAAGGAGCCGAGATCCTGAAGATCATCGGCCGTGTCCGCTGCAACGTACTGATCTCCGGCGGTACCGGGTCGGGCAAGACGACGCTGCTGAATTGTCTGACCAAATATGTGGACTCTGACGAACGGATCGTGACCTGCGAGGACTCCGCCGAGCTTCAGCTTCAGCAGCCACATGTCGTCCGGCTGGAAACCCGGCCTGCGAACGTCGAGGGCACCGGCGAGGTGACGATGCGTGATCTGGTGAAGAACTGTCTGCGTATGCGTCCCGAACGGATTATTGTCGGCGAGGTGCGGGGTCCCGAAGCCTTCGATCTGCTGCAGGCGATGAATACGGGCCACGATGGCTCGATGGGAACGCTGCACGCAAACACCCCGCGCGAGGCGCTGTCACGCCTTGGCGCGATGATCACGATGGGCGGCTACGAGCTGCCATCGCAAACGATCCAGGAAATGGCGGTCTCGTCCATTGATGTCATCATTCAGGCGGCGCGCTTGCGGGATGGCTCGCGGCGCATCACCCACGTGACCGAAGTGCTGGGCATGGAGGGCGACGTTCCGATCCTGCAAGATATCTTCGTCTACAAGATGCTGGGCGAGGATGAAAACGGTCGGATCGTTGGCCAACACCAATCGACGGGCATCGGGCGTCCGGCGTTCTGGGACAGGGCCCGCTATTTCGGTGAAGAAGACCGGCTGTCGCGCGCGCTTGAAGCGGCGACAAAATCCAACTGAACCGGGGACCGGTACGAAGATGCTGCAATTTGATCTCACTGTTCTGATCGTTCCGCTCGCCGCTCTGGCGGCAGTCGGACTGCTGCTGGCCGTCGCCATGCCATGGGTTCGAGCGCGTGAGCGGAACCAGCGGCGCATGGCGCTGGCCGTTGGTGACGGTCAAGGCGCAAGCCGGCCAAGCCGCCCCGACGGGCAGACCTCGACCCGTCGCAAGGCCATCGAGAAGACGCTGAAAGAAATCAACGAGCGGCAATCGGCCCGCTGGACCCGACGCAATCGGCCCGACCTCGAACAGCGTCTGCGCGAGGCAGGGCTGACCTGGACGCCGCGCTTCTACCGGATGCTGAGCGCGGCCATCGCCGCGGGTGCGTTTGCCGCGTCGTTGGCACTCGGGCCGCTCTTCGCGGGCGCAATTGCGCTGGTGGCAGGGCTTGCAGTACCGCATTTTTACGTCGCGCTGGTGCGGCGGCGGCGTCTGGCCGCATTCGCCGCCGGGTTTCCCGATGCGATCGACGTGATCGTCCGGGGCGTCCGCGCGGGGCGTCCGCTTGCCGATTGCCTGGCTGTTGTCGCGGCCGACACCGAGGATCCGATCCGGACCGAATTTCGGCTGGTGGTCGAGGACCAGTCTGTCGGGCTGCCCATTCAGGAAGCCGTCGAACGGTTGGCACAACGTGTGCCGCTTCAGGAAGTCGGGTTTCTGGCCATCGTGGTCGCGATCCAGAACCGCGCGGGCGGCAGTCTGACGGAGGCCTTGGGAAATCTGTCGACGGTGCTGCGCGGACGTCGGCAGCTGCACGCCAAGGTCAAGGCGATGAGTGCAGAGGCCAAGACCTCGGCGGGCATCATCGGCTCTCTTCCGGTGATCGTGGCGAGTCTCGTTCAATTGACCAGCCCCGAATACCTCGCGGTTCTCTACCAGACCGATCTGGGGCTGATGGTGGTCGCCGCCTGTGCCGTCTGGATGTCCATCGGCGTATTCGTGATGCGACAGATGATCAACTTTGACATGTAAAGGAAGCGGACCGTGCCAATCGACCTGACCGATACACAGCTTCAACTGATGATCATCGCGCTGTCGGCCCTGTCCGTCATCGGGGTCGTTCTGACAGTCGCCTGGCCGTGGATCGCGCGAGATCGGTTCGCGGAGCGGATGCAACTGGTCGAGAGAGACCTGCGCCAACCCCGCCGCCGCGAGCAGCCCGGGAAAGGTGCGACTGGCACCGCGCGCTCGCTGCTGTCCGCCAAGGAACCGAACCGGGTTTTCGCGGAAATCGTCGGGCGACTGGGCCTCGCGCGCCTGACCGACGAAAGCGGCGCGTCAGAGCTTTTGCGGATGGCGGGCTTGCGCGGGCGCGCGCCACTGATCGCCTTTCTCGCGTCACGCCTGATTGCGGCCATGGTGATGCCTGGCATTGCCTTCGCCTATATCACCCTCGTGATCAAACCGGACCTGTCGCTACCGATCATGGCCGCAATGGCATCCGTGGGCGCGGTCATTGGTTTCTGGCTGCCGACGATCTACATCCGCAACCTGATTGGCAAGCGGCACAGCAGCCTGCGCCGCAGTTGGCCAGATGCGTTGGACCTGTTGCTGATCTGCGTCGAATCCGGGATGAGCAGCGAAGCCGCCTTTCGCAAGGTGGCCGAAGAGATCGGCAGCCAGTCAAAGGAACTGGCCGAGGAAATGTCGCTGACCACAGCCGAACTGGCCTATCTATCCGATCGTCGGCAGGCCTATGAAAACCTTGGCATGCGAACCGGGCTGGACAGCATCAAGGCCACCGTTATCGGCCTGATCCAGTCCGAGAAATACGGCACGTCGTTGGGGCAGACGCTGCGCGTGCTGGCCAAGGAAAGCCGCGATTTCCGCATGGCCGCCGCCGAGAAGAAGGCGGCGTCGCTGCCGCCCAAACTGACCGTGCCGATGATCCTGTTCTTCCTGCCGGTGCTCTTTGCGGTGATTGCGACGCCCGCAGTCATTCAAGCCCTTGGAGCATCCTGAAAATGACATGTGCAACCCGGTCTGCCCACAATATCGCCGCGCTCTGCACCGCCTGCGGCCGCAGGTGGACCTGCGCACAGGTCAGGGCCGCTATGGGGTGTCGTCCTTATGCGCATCCGCGCCGCCCTCGGCCGCAAACCGCGCCTGCTTGGTCCAGCGTTCAAGAGCGAGGGTCACGCGGGTGTTTGCGCGTATCGCTTCGTCGAGGCGGGCGGACGCCTCTGCAAGCGTCGGAAAACCAAGAACCCCGGCCCGGCCCGCTGTCTGGTGTGCAATTTTGCGGAGCGTTTCGAAATCCGCCTGGTCACGCCCGATCCAGCGCAGGTGCGTTTCAAGATCCGCGCGAAACATGTGCAGACGGGCCAGCGCGCCCGCATCCCCGAAGACGGCGCAGGCTTCTTGGAACGCATCCGGATCCTCGATTCCTTCTGCCGCCTGCTCGACCAGATCGCGTTCCGCCATGCGGTTCCCTCCGCTTTTATCCGACATCCGTTCCTGAACATGAAGGCAGCCCCCATGAAATACCCGAAATACTGCATCCCGGTCAAAGCGACGCTTGAAAACGGCAGCCAGCACTTTGGCGGCGTCCATGTCACCCAGAGCCAGCGCGTTCTGGACGTGCTTTGCGACGACCGGCCCTTCATTCCTTTCTCGCTGCGCGATTGCACCATTCTGCTGAACAAGTCCAAGCTGGTACAGGTCGATATTCTGAAAATGGCCGAAATTCTGGAAATGCAGGACATCCTGCCCGAACTGAACCTCGATTACCTGAGAGCGAACAGTTGGTGACACTCGTCGCCCATTCTGTTTCCCGGCCTTGCACAGGAGCTTTGAGCGTCCCATGACCCTTCAACCGACAAAACTTGACGATGAAGCCGGCCGGATCGCGGCGCTCAGGCAGATGGATGCGCTGACCTACAGTTCCGAGGCCAGCTTCAAGCATATCACTGGGCTGCTTCAACTCATCCTCGACATGGAGATGGTCAGCATCAACTTTATAACTGAAGAAAAGCAGATACTGAAGGCGCGTCAGGGGATTGACGTGACGGAAATGCCGAGGGATGTGGCGTTCTGCAATATCGCGATCCGGACATACGACCTGCTGATCATCGAGGACACCCATGACGACGCGCGCGTGCGTGACAACCCCTTGGTAACCGGGCCGCCGTTCCTGCGCAGCTATATCGGGGCACCTTTGACAACGGCGGATGGATACAATCTTGGCATGATCTGCGCCGTCGGCACCAAGCCACGCCATTTCACCGCGCGTGAGGTGAGGATGACCACCAAATGCGCAAAGCTCACCATGAACCAGCTGGAGCTGCGCAGCCAGGCAAGCCATGACTTTCTGACCGAACTCTCCAACCGGCGCAGCTTTGTGTCCGGATTGGAAAATGAAATGGCGCGGTTGCGACGCAGCAAGGGAACCGCCTCTGTCGCCTTTCTTGACATCGACCTTTTCAAGCAGGTGAACGACACCTTCGGCCACCCGGCGGGGGATCGTGTCTTGCGCGAATTTGCCGACGTCATCGTCGGGCAGTCCCGCCAGCACGATCTTGTGGCGCGCCTCGGGGGCGAGGAATTCGCGGTGTTGTTGCCGGACACCGATCTTGACGCGGCCCGAATCTGGGCAGAGCGCGTGAGAGAGCAGGTGGCTGAAACCCGGTTTGACGGAGACAATGCGTTGCGGTTGACAGTCAGCGTCGGACTGGCTTCGGTTGACGAAACACAGACGACATCCGATGCGATCATGCTTATGGCCGACACCGCGCTTTACGAGGCGAAGCAACTGGGGCGCAACCGCGTAACGGTACTGTAATGCGCGCTTGCCTGAAATTCCAACCACGCATTCCGCCGAAAGGACACCAATGACAGAGGCCGCGCCATCGACCACGGTGCAAACATCGGACCTGACAAGCGCCTTCGAGAATGGTGACTTGCTATTGCACTATCAGCCAAAGGTGAATGTGTCCGGGCGCTGGCCCGAGATCGTCGGGTATGAGGCGCTGGCCCGCTGGCCGCTTGCGGGTGGCGG
This sequence comes from Roseovarius nitratireducens, assembly GCF_002925845.1. Classification (GTDB taxonomy): domain Bacteria; phylum Pseudomonadota; class Alphaproteobacteria; order Rhodobacterales; family Rhodobacteraceae; genus Roseovarius; species Roseovarius nitratireducens. Next base: position 30,937 of record NZ_PDNI01000017.1, read on the forward strand.
GTTCATCCCGCCGGATCAGTTCATCCCGCTGGCCGAGGAATGCGGGCTCGTGCTGTCGCTTGACATCTGGGTAATCGAGACGGTTTGCCAGGAACTGGCGCATTTGCAAGCAGGCGGCGCACGGTCCGGCCTGAGCATGTCGGCCAATGTCAGCCCGCAGCAGTTCCGGCAACCTCATTTTGCACAATCCGTCGCTGACATCCTGACCCATACAGGGATCGCTCCCAGCGACCTCACGCTGGAGATCACGGAAAGGGCCGTGCTGGACGAGAACGAAACAACCGGGAGGAACATCCTTGCCCTGAGCGAAATCGGTGTCTCGCTGTCGCTGGACGATTTCGGCACGGGCTATTCGTCGCTCTTTTACCTGAGGGATCTGCCCCTTAAAGAGATAAAGCTGGATCGCAGTTTTATCTCGGGGCTTCCTCACCGGCGCCAAGATGCGGCGATCGTCAGCGCCACGATCAATCTGGCGGCAGAGCTGGGGCTGCGGGTGGTCGCAGAGGGTGTGGAACTGCCCGGGCAAGCCGCATGGCTGCGTCTCAAGGGATGTCAGACGGTACAGGGATTTCTCTATGGGCGCCCGGCGGTCCTCGATCACCATGTGACCGCGCTCTGATCTGATGTCGCGTTGGGTTTCCAATTCCTGGCACACCCCATCGGGTGGTTCAGTTCCTATCTTGGCACATTGCGATGCCGTCTGGGAAGGCGGCAACCATCCCATCTACCGATGATGATCGGGCGTTCCATCACAACCCAGAAGACGTAATGATGCTGACACCGAGTGATGGAGACCCCGTCGGGCAGGGGCGGCATTGACCTTGACTGTGCCCGACCATCGGCAAGGCAGTAACGCCGCCGCTTGCCTGTCTTTGCACGGGGAGGGGTGGCAGAACAGATGCCGTGTGCGTATGGTGTGCACTGCGGGCCCGTGCCGAACATTGGCTGTCCCGAGGAGATTACAGAATGCCCCTGAACGCAGCCGCCGAGGCCGCGCGGTTGTCTACGGCCCCGATGATGGACTGGACGGATCGCCATTGCCGGTATCTTCACCGGCTGCTGAGCCGTCATGCGCTGCTCTACACGGAAATGGTCACGGCGCCGGCCCTTGTCAGGGGCGGGGCGCTGCATCTGCTTGACCATTCCCCGCAGGAACACCCGGTCGCGCTGCAACTGGGCGGGTCGAATCCGATTGAGCTGGCGCAGGCGGCGCGGCTCGGGGCGGAGGCGGGCTATGACGAGATAAACCTCAATTGCGGCTGCCCCTCGGACCGGGTGCAGTCGGGCACGTTCGGCGCGGTGCTGATGCGTGAGCCGCGCCTTGTGGCCGAATGCTGTGCCGCGATGATCGCCGCGCAGTCGCGCGAGGTCACCGTCAAGTGCCGCATCGGCGTGGACGAGCAAGACCCCGAGACGGTGCTGCCCGACTTTCTTTCGCGGCTTCAGGAGGCGGGCGTGCAGCGGGTCATCATCCATGCGCGCAAGGCGTGGCTCGATGGCCTCAGCCCACGGGAAAACCGCGACATCCCGCCGCTGGATCACGATCTGGTGCTGCGGATGAAGGCGCGCTTTGCCGATCTGCACATCTCGATCAACGGCGGCATCACCTCTCTGGACGAAGCGCAGGCGCTGCTGGCACAGGGCCTCGACGGGGTTATGGTGGGGCGCGCGGCCTATCATCAGCCGGCCGATATCCTCTGCGCCGCCGACCGGCGCATCTTTGGCGTTCCCGGTTCGGACAGCACGCCCGAGGGCGCGGTGCGCGCCATGCTGCCCTATATCGAGGCGCATCTAGGCGCCGGTGGCAAGCTCAACCAGGTCACGCGGCACATGCTGGGCCTCTTCGCGGGCCGCCCGGGGGCGCGCGGCTGGCGGCGGATGTTGTCGGAAGGGGCCACGCGCCCCGGTGCCGGGCCGGAGCTTGTCGAGGCGGCGCTGGAGCAAGTGGTGCAGGTGGCGGCCTGAGCGCTCAGCCGTGGCGGTCGGCGAGGCGGCGTGCGGCGGGGCCAAGCGTGGCGTCCGACAGGTCGGGCAGGGGGAGCGGTGTGGCTTCTGCCTTGCTCACCCGCCGATAGCGCGGGTCGTAATGGGTGCGGATGAGGTCCTCGACCAGCGATGCGAACTCTCCTGCCGCCGCCAATGCCCGCCATGTGGCAACCTGCTCGTGTCCGTGATAGCGCACGAGGCGTTCGAGGATCGCGTCGAGCCGCGCGGGATCAGCGATCATGTCCTCGTACTCGGCGAGGATATGCCCCACCCGCGCTGCCATCGGCGCGTCAACCCGGATGCCGGGCGCCGATTTCATCGCCACGGCGAGCGCGGGCGGAAGGGTGATGCCCCCAATCCGCGCGCTCTCGGCCTCGAGGAAGACGGGGCGCGCGGGATTGAGCGCAGCCACGCGCATGGCGAGCGCGCTCTCGAACGCCTTTTGCGAGGGCTGCTCCGTGCCGATGAGGCCAAAGAGCGAGCCGCGATGCCCGGCCAGCGCCTCGAGGTCGATCACCTGCGCACCCGCGGCGCGCAGATGCGCCAGTAGCCGCGTCTTGGCCGTGCCGGTGCCCCCGTCAATGAGCAGCACGGGGCAGGGAAAGGGGCTGTCGTAGAGCGCCGCCACCACCAGCCTGCGATAGCTGCGATAGCCGCCAGCGATGGTGTCTGCGCGCCAGCCGATCTGTTGCAGGATAGAGGTGAACGAGCCCGACCTCTGCCCGCCGCGCCAGCAATAGACCAGCGGTCGCCAGCCGCCCTGCCGATCCGCCAGCGGGCCCTCGATATGCGCGGCGGCATTGCGCGCCACCAGCGCCGCACCGATCTTGCGGGCGAGGAACCGGTCCTCCTGCACGTAGATCGTGCCGACGCGGGCGCGTTCGGCGTCTGACAGCACCGGCAGGCTGATCGCGCCGGGGATATGGTCCTCGGCGTATTCCGCCGGAGAGCGCACGTCGATCACCTGATCGAAGGGGAGGGTGCCGAGATCGCCAAGACTGTCGAGCGTGACCGGCACCCTCAGCTTGCCCGCCGTATGCCCATGACGCGGGCACGCGCGCGCGGGTCGCTGTCAAAGAGCGCGGCCAGTTGCTCGGTCATCGCACCGGCAAGCTGATCGGCGTCGGTGATGGTCACCGCGCGGTCATAATAGCGGGTCACGTCATGGCCGATACCGATGGCCAACAGTTCCACCTGCTTGCGGCGTTCGACCATCGCGATCACGTCGCGCAGGTGCTTTTCGAGGTAGTTGGCGGGGTTGACGCTCAGCGTGCTGTCGTCCACCGGCGCGCCATCGGAGATCACCATCAGGATCTTGCGCGCTTCCTTGCGTGCCACGATCCGCCGGTGCGCCCATTCCAGCGCCTCGCCGTCGATATTCTCCTTGAGCAGGCCCTCTTTCATCATCAGCCCGAGATTGTCGCGCGTCCGCCGCATCGGCGCGTCGGCGGATTTGTAGACGATGTGGCGCAGGTCGTTCAGGCGACCGGGCAACTGCGGGCGGCCCTCGGCGAGCCATTTCTCGCGGCTCTGCCCGCCTTTCCACGCGCGGGTGGTGAAACCCAGAACCTCGACCTTGACCGAACACCGCTCCAGCGTGCGGGCAAGCACGTCTGCGCAAATTGCGGCGATGGAGATGGGCCGCCCGCGCATCGAGCCGGAATTGTCGAGCAGAAGCGTCACCACCGTGTCGCGGAACTCGGTATCCTTTTCCACCTTGAAGCTGAGCGGCGTGGTGGGGTTGGCCACCACGCGGGCAAGGCGGCCCGCATCGAGGATGCCCTCTTCGCGGTCGAACTCCCAGCTTCGGCTCTGCTGCGCCTGAAGGCGTCGTTGCAGCTTGTTGGCGAGCCGCCCGACCGCACCCTTCAGCGGGTCGAGCTGCTGGTCGAGATAGGCGCGCAGGCGTTCAAGCTCGACCGGGTCGGCGAGGTCCTCGGCGCGGATTTCCTCGTCATGGCTGGCGTCATAGATCATGTAGCCCGGATCCGCCTCGGAGGCGGGCGGCGGCGGTGGCGGGTCGAGCGGTGCCTCGCCCTCGGGCAATTCCGTCTCGTCGTCCATGTCCTGGTCGGCCATCTCGTCGAGGCTGACCTGCGCCTGTTGTGCGTCCTGCTGTTCGTCCTGGCTGCGCTCGGGATCGGCGTCGGCCTCGTCCTCGTCGCTCTGGTCCTCGCCCTGGCTCTCGGGGTCGTCCTCTTCGCCGGTCTCTTCTGCCTCGTCTTCCTGGTCGTCATCGGGGCTGTCGGGGTCGTCGCCCAACTGGTCGCCATAGCCCAGGTCCTCGATGATCCGGCGGGCGAACTTGGCAAAGGCGGTCTGATCGGCGAGCGTTTCCTGCAAGTCCTCCAGCGTGCCGCCCGCCTGCTCTTCGATAAAGCCGCGCCACAGCTCCATCACGTTCTGCGCGCCCGGCGGCAGATCGCGCCCCGTGGCGAGGTGGCGGATGAGGTATCCGGCGGCGGCGGGCAGGGGGGCGTCGTCGGTCGAGGTGACGCGGTCAAAGCCGAGCCGCGCGGCATCCTGCGCGATACGCGCGTCGATATTGGTGGCCGTGCCGGGCATATCGCGCGCGCCCACGGCCTCGCACCGCGCGGTCTCCATCGCCTCGTAGAGGTCGCGCGCCATGTCGCCCGGCGGCGCGTAGCGCGCGTGCAGCGCGTCATCGTGGAACTTGTGTCGCAGCGCCAGCGCATCCGCGGTGCCACGCGCCAGCAAAACCTCCTCGCGGGTCATCCGGCGGCTCACCTGCGGCAGGCGCATCGCATCGCCCGACAACCCGGCGGGATCGACCGAGTAGCTCACCGTCAACTCGCTGTCGTCGGCCATCACCTTGGTGGCATTGGCCAGCGCCTTCTTGAACGGGTCGGCGGGGTTGTCGGTGGGTTTGGTCATCGGGTGTTCCCCAGACGTGGCTTTACTGTACGCTCACGTTCGCCGCGCTCTCGGGAAGTTCCTCGTCGAAGCAGCGCTGGTAGAATTCCGCCACGGTCTGGCGCTCCAATTCGTCGCACTTGTTGAGGAAGGTGAGCCGGAACGCATAGCCCACGTTGCGGAAGATGGTGGCGTTCTGCGCCCAGGAGATCACGGTGCGGGGGCTCATCACCGTCGACAGCTCGCCATTCATGAAGGCGGTGCGCGACAGATCGGCCACCGTTACCATGCGGCTGACGGTCTGGCGCCCCTCGGCGGTGTTGAAGATCGGGTTCTTGGCCAGCACGATCGCCGTCTCTGCGTCGTGGCTCAGGTAGTTGAGCGTGGCCACCAGGTTCCAGCGGTCCATCTGGCCCTGGTTGATCTGCTGCGTGCCGTGGTAAAGCCCCGTGGTGTCACCGAGGCCAACAGTGTTGGCCGTGGCGAACAGGCGGAAATACGGGTTGGGCGTGATCACCTCGTTCTGGTCGAGCAGCGTCAGCTTGCCATCCGCCTCCAGCACCCGCTGGATCACGAACATCACGTCCGCGCGCCCGGCGTCGTATTCGTCGAACACGATGGCCGTCGGGTTGCGCAGCGCCCAGGGCAGGATGCCCTCGTGAAACTCGGTCACCTGCACCCCGTCGCGCAGCTTGATCGCGTCCTTGCCGATCAGGTCGATCCGGCTGATATGGCTGTCGAGGTTGACGCGCACGCAGGGCCAGTTGAGCCGGGCCGCGACCTGCTCGATATGGGTGGATTTGCCGGTGCCGTGATAGCCTTGGATCATCACCCGCCGGTTGTGCGAAAAGCCCGCGAGGATCGCCAGCGTGGTGTCGGGATCGAACTTGTAGGTCGAATCGAGCTCGGGCACCCGTTCGCTGCGCTCGGCAAAGCCCCTCACGATCATGTCGGTGTCGATGCCGAAAACCTCGCGCACGGCGATTTCCTCGGTCGGTTTCGCGTTGATGTCAATCGTGCCGTCAGCCAATTCGCCGGTCCTTCGATAGGGTCGCTGTTTCGTTGGTGTCGTGGTGCAACATATCGCGTGGAAGGGCAAGGGGAAGGGGCAAGATCGGGTTGGCCTCATGGTTCGTCCGCACTGGTCATACCGGCCCGTCGTGCTAGGATTGGGTGCGAACGGGACAGTGGCGAGCATATGGCGACGCGCGACGACATAGAACGGCACATCCTGCGCGCCGCGCAAGGGGACCGGACAGCGTTCAAGGCGCTCTATGACGCCACGTCGGCGAAACTCCTGGGCGTTGCCCTGCGTGTGTTGAATGACCGCGCGGAGGCCGAGGATGTGTTGCAGGAAATCTACGTCAAGATCTGGCACAATGCCGCGCGTTACAATGTCAACGGGCTGAGTCCCATGACCTGGCTGATAACGATCGCGCGCAACAGCGCCGTCGACCGCCTGCGCAAGCTGCGCAGGGCCGGGACGACCGACGTGCTCGAAGACCGGATCGCCGACACCGGGGCAGGGCCCGAGACGCAGGCCATCGCCGCCTCCGAGCGGCGGCGGCTCGATGCGTGCATGGAGGAGTTGGCCGCGCCGCGTGCCGAGGCCGTGCGCCGTGCCTATCTAGACGGCGAGACCTATGCCGATCTCGCGGCGCGGTTCGACGTGCCGCTCAACACGATGCGAACATGGCTGCGCCGCAGCCTCTTGAAGCTGAAGGAGTGTCTGTCGCGATGAGCGATCGGGACCAGCCAGACCGGGACGAGGACCACATCCTCGCGGGCGAATACGCGCTCGGCCTGCTTTCGGCAGAGGAGGCGGCGGCGTTCGAGGCGCGCATGGTGCGCGACCCGGACCTGCGCGCCGCCTACGCGCAATGGGCCACGGATTTCGCCGCCATGACCGACGAGATCGCGCCGCAGGCCCCGCCCGCCCATGTCTGGCAGCGGATCGAGGCGGGGCTGTTCCCCGATGCCCGACCCCGCGCCGGCTGGATGCGGCGGCTGGCGCTCTGGGGCGGCGGCCTTGCGGCGGCGGCGGTGCTGGTCCTGGCGCTCGTTACCGGTGGCGACTGGGGTGCGCCGCCGCAAGCGCCCGCCGAGGCGCTCTACCGCGCCGAGGTGGCCGCTGAGGATCGCAGCCTGGTGGTCGATGCCGTCTATGACGCCGCGACCGGCACCCTCTTGATCGACCGTGCGGCGGGTGCGCCCGCGCCGGGCCGTGCGCTGGAACTGTGGCTCATTGCCGGAGAGGCGGCGCCGGTCTCGCTCGGTGTTCTGCCCGAGGACCGGCGCGGGTCGATCCCGGTGCCCGACGCCCTGCGCCCGCGCCTGCCCGGTGCCGTCCTCGCGGTCTCTGACGAGCCCCCGGGCGGATCGCCCACCGGCGCACCCACAGGCGACGTGCTGGCCACCGGCGCGGTGCGCGACACCTAGACCGGCTGCTGAAAAACGCTTTCACCGCCGCCGGCCAAGCCCCCGCCCGGCCCTGTAGCGTACAAATCGCGCGAGGCAGGTGCCACCCCCCTAGGCAAACGCTCGCAAAGCTCCTATATTCAGGGTGTTCCCGGCAACGGGGACTATGGACATAAACGCGCTCGTAATAAGCGGATCGGACCCGGGGGCGGTACCCGGCGGCTCCACCAATAATCCTTCATTTGGGGATCATGGGGCCGAAACAGGATCGACGAACGTCTAAAGGGGTTATGCTTTGTCCCGGTGAGGTACCACCGTTATCGGTCCGAAACGTACAGTTGCAAATGACAACCGTGCTCCGGTGGCCGTTGCTGCGTAAGCAGTAACCAAACCGAAACTTAAGCCCTTGCCTCTAGCAAGGTAAGGCGGGGTTCGCAGGCACCTGGCAACAGAAGCCTGCACTTTCATTCAAATGTCGCTTGTCCCGATGCGCGTCGCGCGCCACAAGGACGCATGGGCGCGCCAACCTTTCCCGATCTGTTGCGCAGCTTCGCGCGGATCGGCCTGCTGAGTTTCGGCGGGCCGGCGGCGCAAATCTCGGTGATGCATGACGAGTTGGTGACGCGGCGCGGCTGGATGTCGGAAAACCAGTTTCTCGGCGCGCTGTCCTTTTGCATGCTGTTGCCGGGGCCCGAGGCGATGCAGCTTGCCACCTATGCGGGTTGGCGACAGAGGGGCGTGCCGGGCGGGCTGATCGCCGGGCTGCTCTTCGTGCTGCCCGGCGCGGCGGTAATTCTCGGTCTCGGCTATGGCTATGCCATCTGGGGTGGCGTACCGCTGGTGCAGGCGGCCTTCCTCGGCGTCAAGGCGGCGGTGGTGGCGATCGTGGTGCAGGCGCTGTTGCGGATCGCGCGCAAGGCGCTGGCCACGCCCGGCCACTGGGTTGTGGCGGGGCTGGCATTCGTCGCGATGTTCGCGCTTGGCGTGCCGTTCCCGGCGATCATCGCGGCGGCGGCGCTCTGGGGGTATTGGCAGAGCCGCAACTCACCGCCCGCGCCCGCGCCCGCGCCCGTGGGGACGGCGGTGCGGCCCGCAGACACGCTGCGCACGGCGCTCATATGGGGCGCACTCTGGGCGGCGCCGGTGCTGGTGGCCTGGGGCGCGGGGGCTGCGTTCCTCACCGATCTGGCGCTGTTCTTCTCCAAGCTGGCGGTGGTCACCTTCGGCGGGGCCTACGCGGTGCTGGCCTACATGGCCGACACGGTGGTGAGCGCCAAGGGCTGGATCACCGCCGCGCAGATGATCGACGCGCTTGGCCTCGCCGAGACCACGCCCGGCCCGCTGATCCTGGTGACCGAGTTCGTGGGCCTTCTGGCAGGCTGGCAGGCCGGGGGGGCAGGGCTCGCGCTGGTGGCCGCGCTGCTCACCCTGTGGGTGACTTTCGTGCCCTGTTTCCTGTGGATTTTCACCGGTGCGCCTTATGTCGAGGCGATCCTCGCGCGGCCCCGGCTCAAGGGGGCGCTGGCGGGAATATCGGCGGCCGTGGTGGGGGTGATCCTCAACCTGTCGCTGTGGTTCGCATTGCACGTGGTGTTCGGCGAATTGCGAGAGAGCCTGGTCGGTCCGGTGCCGGTCTGGGGGACCGTGTCCTGGACCGGGCTGGGGCTGACGGTGCTGGCGGCGGTGCTGCTTCTGTGGGTGCGGGTGCCGATGGGCCGGGTCCTGGCGCTGATGGCGGCGCTCGCGGCGGCGGGACATGTTTTGATCTGAGGCTTGCTCGCAGGCTCTTTCGTTTCGATCCGAATCCCCTATGCTGACGGTGTCGATCTTGTTCGAGGTAAGGAATGACCCGCTCCATCGATTATGGAACCCTGATGCATCGCGCGATGCGTGGCCTCATCCAGGAGGTTCTGACGGACGTGGCCGAGAACGGGCTGCCGGGGGCGCACCATTTCTTCATCACCTTCGACACCACACATCCCGATGCCGAGCTGGCCGACTGGCTGCGCGAGCGCTACCCGTCAGAGATGACGGTGGTCATGCAGCACTGGTTCGAGGCGCTTGAGGTCAGCGACGACGGCTTCGGCGTGACGCTCAATTTCGGCGAAGCGCCCGAGCGGCTTTATGTGCCTTACGAGGCGATCCGCACCTTCGTTGACCCGTCGGTCGAGTTCGGCCTGCGGTTCGAGACGCAGGACAGCGACGATGACGAGGACGAGGACGACGGCGCCCCCCTCGAAGAGATAGACGATGCGGGCGGCGCGCAGGAGGAGACCGGCGAGGTGGTGAGCCTCGACAAGTTCCGCAAGTAGCGGGTCACGAGCGGGGTGGGCCTTGGTATCCCGTCGTATACAGCATTGATCTTTCCGGCACCTGCGGTATGAACGGGAGAAACCGCCAAGGAGGCCCGCCATGACCGCCACCCGCACCGAATCCGACAGTTTCGGCCCGCTCGAGGTGCCCACCGACAAGTATTGGGGCGCGCAGACGCAGCGCAGCCTGATGAATTTCCCGATCGGTTGGGAGCGGCAGCCGGTGGCCATCGTGCGCGCGCTGGGTGTCATCAAGAAAGCCTGCGCGCAGGCCAACAAGGCATCCGGCAAGCTCGACCCGCGGATCGCCGACGCGATCATCGCGGCGGCGGGCGAGGTGATCGCGGGCGATCTCGACGATCATTTCCCGCTGGTCGTCTGGCAGACCGGCTCTGGCACGCAATCCAACATGAACGCGAACGAGGTGATCGCCAACCGCGCCATCGAGATTCTCGGCGGCGAGATCGGATCGAAGGACCCGGTGCATCCCAACGATCACTGCAACATGGGGCAGTCCTCCAACGACACCTTTCCCACGGCCATGCATATCGCCGCCGCGATGAGCGTGCGCGACGTCGCGTTGCCGGGGCTGGAGGCGCTGGCGGCGGGGCTCGAGGCGAAATCCCACGAGTTCCGCGACATCATCAAGATCGGCCGCACCCATACACAGGACGCCACGCCGCTGACGCTGGGGCAGGAATTCTCGGGCTACGCGCATCAGGTCCGGATGGGCATCTCTCGCGTCAAGGCCTGCCTTCCCGGCATATACGAGCTGGCGCAGGGCGGCACCGCCGTGGGCACCGGGCTCAACACCGCGCCCGGCTGGGGCGAGACGGTTGCGGCCAACATGGCGGAAATCACCGGCCTGCCTTTCGTCACCGCGCCCAACAAGTTCGAGGCTCTGGCGGCCCATGACGCGATGGTGTTCCTGTCCGGTGCGCTCGCGACGGTGGCGGGGTCGTGCTACAAGATCGCCAACGATATCCGTTTCCTCGGGAGCGGGCCGCGCTCGGGTCTGGGCGAATTGATCCTGCCGGAGAACGAGCCGGGCAGCAGCATCATGCCCGGCAAGGTCAACCCGACGCAGGCCGAGGCGCTGACGCAGGTGGCGGCTCACGTGATGGGCAACGACGCGGCGATCAAGTTCGCCGGATCGCAGGGTCATTTCGAACTGAACGTCTACAACCCGATGATGGCCTACAACCTGTTGCAGTCCATCCAGCTTCTGGGTGACGCCACGGCGAGCTTCACCGAGCGGATGCTCACCGGCATCGCGGCCAACGAGGACCGCATCGAGAAGCTGATGAAGGAATCGCTCATGCTGGTCACGGCGCTGGCGCCCACCATTGGCTATGACAACGCCACCAAGGTGGCCAAGACCGCGCACCGCAACGGCACGACGCTCAGGGAAGAGGCGATCAATCTTGGCTTCGTCGATGGCGAGACCTTCGACCGCGTGGTGCGCCCCGAGGACATGATCGGCCCGAGATGAGCGACACCCCGGTCAACCTCAACCGGATACGCAAGCATAAGGCGCGGGCGGCGAAAAAGGCCCGTGCCGACGAGAACGCGGCGCGTTTCGGGCGCACCAAGGCGCAGAAGGCGCGCGAAGAGGCCGAGGCCGAGAAGGCCCGCCACGTGCTGGACCTGCACAGGCGCGAGGAAGAGTGATGCGCGCTTCATCCTGGCTCAAATATCCCGGGGGAGTCGCGCGGAGGCGCGACGGGGGCGGCGCCCCTATCCCCCACGCCCGATGAGCGCGCGCCCCGTCAAGCGATCGCTCACGCTCCAGGGGCACCGCACGAGCGTGTCGCTGGAAGAGCCGTTCTGGCAGGCGTTCCGCGAGATCGCGCGCGCCGAGGGTCGCGCGCTCAACGCGCTCGCCGCCGAGATAGACGCCGCCCGCGACCCCGGAACCGGGCTTGCCTCGGCGATCCGGCTGCACGTGCTGGCGCATTTCAGGGCGCGGGCAGAGGCGGTTCAAAACCGTCATCGCTGAGCGCGCATGTCGTTTTCGGAATGATTCTCACCGCACCCGGTTGAAGGCCGCGTAAATGCCGCGTTACCTTGATGACACGCGTGGACCGTCTTTTCGGGCGGCGGAAATGTCCGGCGGCGGCAGTCTCGTTGCCGCTGGAACAGGGAAAACCCGGCGGCACCGGGCAAGGGTGAAGCCCTGCAAAGGTGCCCGGAATGCCGTCGGCAAAACAGGAGGGACACGGATGTCAGACGACACCGCCAATCAGGGTATCCCCGCGCCGGAGGGCGCATCGGATATCATCGACACCGATTACAAGATCGGTCAGGACAACATTCAGACGAAGATCGGGCCATTCGGGCTCGACATTCACAACCCGGTTTTCGTGATCTCGGGGCTCGTCATCATCGCTTTCGTGGCCTATGCGCTTCTCGCGCCGCAGCAGGCTGCGGATTTCTTCGGCTGGCTGCGCCCGGCGCTGACATCGACCTTTGACTGGTTCTTCCTGTCGGCGGCCAACATTTTCGTCATCTTCTGTCTGTTGTTGATCGTCACCCCTTACGGTGCGGTCCGCCTTGGCGGCACCGACGCGACGCCCGATTACGGCTATCTTGGCTGGTTCGCGATGCTGTTCGCTGCGGGCATGGGCATCGGGCTGATGTTCTTCGGCGTGCTGGAGCCGGTCTATCATATGGCCATCTCCGCGCCGCTGGGCGTGCCGTCGCCCTTTACCGAGGGCGGTGAGCTGATCCCCGAGAATGTCGAGGCGGCCAGGGCTATGGGGCTGGCGGCCACGTCCTATCACTGGGCGCTGCACCCTTGGGCGATCTATGCCGTGGTGGCGCTGGCGCTGGCGCTGTTTTCCTACAACAAGGGCCTGCCGCTCACCATCCGCAGCGCGTTCTACCCGATCTTCGGCGAGCGTGTCTGGGGCTGGACCGGGCACATCATCGACACGCTGGCGGTGTTTGCGACGCTCTTTGGCCTGGCCACCTCGCTGGGCTTCGGCGCACAGCAGGCCAATGCCGGTCTGGAACATATCTACGGCATCCCCAATAACGTGACGGTGCAGGTGATCCTCATCATCGCGATCACGGGCGTCGCGCTCATCTCGGTGCTGCGCGGCCTCGACGGCGGCGTCAAGGTGCTGTCGGAGATCAACATGGTGATCGCGCTCGTGCTGCTGCTGTTCGTGCTGTTCGCCGCCGGGGCGGTCACGATCCTGGGCGATTTCGTCTCGGGCCTTGGCTCCTACTTCAAGAACGTGATCCCGCTCTCGAACCCGTTCGGGCGCGAGGATACCGGCTACATGCAGGGCTGGACCGCGTTCTACTGGGCCTGGTGGATCTCCTGGTCGCCCTTCGTCGGCATGTTCATCGCGCGGGTCAGCCGCGGTCGCACGGTGCGCGAGTTCGTGACCTGCGTGCTGATCATCCCGAGCCTCGTCTGCGTGTTCTGGATGGCCGTCTTCGGCGGCGCGGCGATTGATCAGGTGCTGAGCGATCCCGCTGGCAGCGCGGTCAAGGCGCAGGTGATCGACAGCTACAACCCGCCGCTGTCGCTGTTCGCCATGCTCGAATCGCTGCCGCTGGCCTCCATCACCTCGACCATCGGGATCATCCTGGTGATCGTGTTCTTCGTCACCTCGTCGGACTCGGGCAGCCTTGTGATCGACACGATCACCGCGGGCGGCAAGGTCGATGCGCCGGTGCCGCAGCGGGTGTTCTGGTGCACGTTCGAGGGGCTGGTGGCAATTGCGCTGCTGGTCGGCGGCGGCCTGGGTGCCTTGCAGGCGATGGTGATCTCGACGGGCCTACCGTTCACGCTCATCCTTCTGGCGATCTGCGTCTCCATCTGGAAAGGCCTCGCCTCCGAGAAGCGCTGAGCGCGACCCGGAACTTAAAACCAGGGCCCCCCGGTGCTTGCGCGCCGGGGGGCTTTGCTGTTTGGTGCCCGCAAATGGTGGGAAAAACCTAGGGGGAGATGGCCAGTGATACTGGACAACGATTTCGTGCGCGCGCAGTTCCCGGCCTTTGCCGAGCCGACGCTGGCCGGGCAGGCGTTTTTCGAGAACGCGGGCGGTTCCTATACCTGCGCGCCGGTCATCGCGCGGCTGGAGCGCTACTACCGGCAACGCAAGGTCCAGCCCTACGGCCTCTACGACGCGAGCCGTCTGGCGGGAGAGGAGATGGACGAGGCGAGGCAGAGGCTGGCCGCGATGATGGGTGTGGCCACGGACGAGGTGAGTTTCGGCCCCTCGACCACGCAGAATACCTATGTTCTGGCGCAGGCGTTCCGGCAGTGGATGCGCCCCGGCGAGGCGATCGTCGTTACCGATCAGGACCACGAGGCCAATTCCGGCCCGTGGCGGCGGCTGGCCGACGAGGGAATCGAGATCCGCGAGTGGAAGATCGACCCCGGCACCGGGTTGCTCGACCCCGCCGATCTGGACGCGCTGCTGGACGAGCGGGTGCGGCTGGTGTGTTTCCCGCATTGCTCGAACGTGGTGGGTGCGGTCAACCCGGTGGTCGAGATCACCGCGCTGGCGCATGCGGCCGGCGCGTTCGTTTGCGTGGATGGTGTGAGCTATGCGCCCCACGGCCTGCCGGAAGTAGGGCGGTTGGGCCCCGATATCTATCTATTCTCGGCCTACAAGACCTATGGGCCGCACCAGGGCATCATGGTCATTCGCCAAGAGCTGGCGCGGATGCTCCCCAACCAGGCGCATCATTTCAACGCCGACACGCTCTACAAACGGTTCACGCCGGCGGGCCCCGACCACGCGCAGGTGGCGGCCTGTGCGGGCATCGCCGACTATATCGACACGCTGGCCACGCATCACGGCATCGCGGGCGATCCGGCGGCGCGCAACGCGGGTGTGCACGAGGCGATGCGCACCCACGAGACCACGCTGTTGCAGCCGCTGCTCGATCACCTGAAAGACCGCAACCGCGTGCGCCTGATCGGCCCCTCTGACGCCACTGTGCGCGCGCCCACGGTGGCGCTGGCGCTCGACCGGCCCGGAGCAGAGGCCGCCGCCGATCTGGCCCGACGTGGCATCATGGCGGGGGGCGGCGATTTCTACGCCCATCGCCCGCTCGAGGCGATGGGGATCGACCCCGCCCACGGCGTCTTGCGGCTGAGTTTCGTGCATTACACGAGCCGCGACGAGGTGGAGCGGCTGATGACCGCGCTCGACGACATTCTTTGATCCGCTCCCCGGCTCGTAGCGTAACACAACGAAAACACGAGGAAGGGGATGTCCGATCAAAGACCGGTAATTGTGTGGCTGCGGCGCGATCTGCGGCTTTCGGACAATCCCGCGCTGCGCGCCGCCTGCGCGGCTGGCGGGCCGGTGATCCCCGTTTTCATCCATGATGACAGCGTGGCCTCATTGGGGGGCGCGCCGAAATGGCGGCTGGGTCTGTCGGTGGCATCGCTGGCGCGCGACCTGGAGGCGCGCGGCAGCCGGCTGATCCTGCGGCACGGCGATGCAGCCGAGGTGATCGCGGCGCTGGTGGCGGAGACGGGCGCGGGCGCGGTGCACTGGTCGCGGCTCTACGATCCCGATTCCATCGCGCGCGATGGCGCGATCGAGGCGATGCTGAAGGCGCGCGGCGTGGAGGCGCACAGCCACAATTCCCACCTCCTGTTCGAGCCGTGGACGGTCGAGACAGGCACCGGCGGTTTCTACAAGGTCTACAGCCCGATGTGGCGCGCGGTGAAGGATCGCGAGGTGCCCGAGCCTGCACCTGCGCCCGCGCGCATCGCCGCGCCCGAGGCGTGGCCCGCAAGCGATGCGCTGGCGGACTGGCGGATGGGGGCCGCGATGGACCGGGGCGCGGCGATTTGCCTGCCCCATCAATGCGTGGGCGAGCAGGCGGCGCAGGGGCGGCTCGGTGGCTTCGTGGCAGAGACCATCGGCGCCTACGAGGACGCGCGCAACAACCCCGCCATTTCTGGCACCTCGAACCTTTCGGAGAACCTGACCTATGGCGAAATCTCGCCCCGGCAGTGCTGGCACGCCGGGCTGCAGGCGCAGCACGAGGGCAAGCGCGGGGCCGAGCACTGGCTAAAGGAGCTGGTTTGGCGCGAGTTTGCCTATCACCTGATGTATCACACGCCGCAGATCCTGAGCCGCAACTGGCGCGAGGGCTGGGACGCGTTTCCGTGGTCCGAGGGGTGCGACCGGGATGTTCTGCGCTGGAAGCAGGGGCGCACCGGCATCCCCTTTGTCGATGCCGCGATGCGCGAGATGTATGTGACGGGCCGGATGCACAACCGCGCGCGGATGAACGTGGCTTCGTATCTGACCAAGCACATGATGGTGCACTGGCGGGTGGGGATGGACTGGTTCGCCGAGTGCCTGACGGACTGGGACCCGGCGTCGAACGCGATGGGTTGGCAGTGGACCGCCGGTTGCGGGCCCGACGCCGCCCCCTATTTCCGCATCTTCAACCCCGAGACGCAACTGGCGAAATTCGACCCCGAGGGCGGCTATGCGCGGGCCTGGATCGCCGAGGGACAGGCGCGACCGTCGGCCACGGCGCTGAGCTATTTCGACGCGATCCCTAGAAGTTGGGGCCTATCCCCCGGTGATCCATACCCCGCCCCGCTGATCGGTCTGGCCGAGGGGCGCAAATCGGCCCTTGCGGCGTACGCGGCAAGGGAGTTTTAATGATCAAGGACATGGCGAACGAAGCAAGGCTGATACCGGACGACAGGCCGCGCCGCACGACCGCGGGCGAGACGCGGCTACCGCGCTATTTCGCGCGCTGTTTCGGCGTGGCACAGGGAATGCGCGCCGGGCGGCTGGATATCGGCCTGCCCGACGGGCGGCTGTTTCGCGCCGAGGGCGCGGAGCCGGGCATCGAGGCACGCATCGACATCCACGACCGCGAGGTGTTCGCGGGTCTGGTGCGCGAGGGTTATCTCGGGTTTTGCGAGGCCTATCTCGACGGCGCGTGGTCGACGCCGGACCTGCAGGCCTTTCTCGACCTGCTCAACGACGACAATGACAACATCTACGACGGCTATCCGGGGCAGACGCTGGCGCAGACCTATGAGCGCATCCGCTTCTGGTTCAAACGCAATTCGAAGAGCCAGGCGCGGCGCAACATCGAGTATCACTACGATCTGGGCAATGAGTTCTACGCGCTGTGGCTCGACGGGACGATGACCTATTCGAGCGCGCTGTTCGAGACCGGCGCCGACAGCCTGGAGGAGGCGCAGACCGCCAAGTATCGCGCGCTCGTCGATGCAATGGGCGTGAAGCCCGGCGATCACGTGCTGGAGATCGGCTGCGGCTGGGGGGGATTCGCCGAATATGCCGCCGCCGAGCGGGGGCTACGGGTGACCGGGCTGACGATCAGCCCGGCGCAGCTTGCCCATGCGCGCGAGCGGATCGCGCGGGCGGGGCTCGCGGACCGGGTGGAGTTGAAGCTCCAGGACTATCGCGACGAGCGGGGCCGCTTTGACGGTGTCGCCAGCATCGAGATGTTCGAGGCGGTGGGCGAGCGCTACTGGCCGGTGTTCTTCGACACCCTGCGCGACCGGCTCAAGCCGCGGGCACGCGCCGCGCTCCAGATCATCACCGTCGAGGACCGCCGCTTTGAAAGCTATCGCCGCGAGGTGGATTTCATCCAGAAGTATATCTTTCCCGGCGGGATGCTACCGGGGCCCGCGGTGCTGCGCGAGCAGGTTCGGCGCGCGGGGCTCAGAGTGCTGGGATCGCGCGAGTTCGGCCAGAGCTACTCCGAGACGCTCCGGCGCTGGCACGCGCGGTTCTACGCGCGCTGGCCCGAGATCGCGGCGCAGGGCTTTGACGCGCGGTTCCGTCGGATGTGGGAGTTCTACCTTGCCTCTTGCGCGGCCGCGTTCAAAGGCGGTAGTTGCGATGTTACGCAGATCACCCTCGCAAGGTCCGGCTGAATGCCCGTTACCGACACCATGCCCACCTCTGGCAAGCTCATGGCCGCGTTCGGGCTGGGGGTGCTGGGCTGGATCGGGTCCGAGCTGTTTCGCCCGCTGATGGAAGAGGGCACCGATTTCGGCTGGTTCAACTATGTCAACGTGGTGCTTGGCCTTCTCTGCGGTTGGCGGGTGACCGGGCGGCGGCTGGGGTTCGGCTATGCCACCGGCATCAGCGCCGGGCTAACGGGCATGGCCGCCCTGGTGTTCTGGGCGTTGTTTGTCCAAAGTTTCAACGAGATGCTGCGGCTTGCGCTCGACGGGCGCATTACAGGGTTCATGAATGGGCTCACCGAGATGTTCGAGCTTGCCACGGAATACGGGCTGGTGATGCTCGACGGCACGCTGATCGGCGTGCTGCTGGCGGGCGGGTTTCTCACGGGGGCCATCGCGGAATGGGCCGAGCGGCGGTGGGCGTGAGCGACACGCAGACGCGGGAAGGGTATCTCGCGGCGGTGCTGGGCCCGGACGTGCCTTCGGCGCTGCGGCACGAGGCCGAGCCGGAGGTGATGCGCGGTCACGATCACGGTGTCCCGGCAGAAGAGATGGCCGCGCGCCGCGCGATGATCCTCTCGCGGGCCTGGGCGCGGATGGCGGCGCGGACGGCCCCTGCGCCCGCGGGTCTTCGTAGCGACATGCCGCGCGATGCGGTCGCGGAGGAGAGCGTCTTGACCACGCATGACGGGTTCTTTCTAACCCGCCGTTACGGCCTGCGTCATCCGCGCTTTGACGGCGGGCAGAGCCCGCAGGTCTCGCGCGACGTTTTCGTGGCGACCGACGCGGCGCTGGTGCTGCCCTACGATCCGGCCCGCGACCGGGTGCTGTTGGTCGAGCAGTTCCGCATGGGCCCCTACGGGCGTGGCGATCCGCTGCCGTGGATGCTCGAGCCGGTGGCGGGCCGCGTGGATGGCGGCGAAACCCCCGAAGAGACCGCCCGGCGCGAATGCATCGAGGAGGCGGGACTGGAGCTGCGCGGTCTGGAGCGGATTTCCAGCCATTACTGCACCCCCGGCTATTCCACGGAATTCTTTCACCTTTTCGTCGGCCTTTGCGATCTGCCCGAGGCGCGGCAGGGGCGCGGCGGGCTGGCCACGGAGAACGAGGACATCCGCACCCACGTCATCGGATTCGACCGCGCAATGGGTCTGCTGGAGAGCGGCGAGGCCAATAACGGGCCGCTGGTCTTGAGCCTTCTGTGGCTTGAGCGGGAGCGTGCACGCCTGCGGGCGGCGGGTTGAGTTCCCCCCGCGCAGGCCCTACACCTGAGACGCGGGACATCAGGACAGGAGCGATCGGGATGCGCATGGCACGCAACCTCGCCGAGGCGGTCGGCAATACCCCTCTCATCCGGCTCAGGCGCGCGAGCGAAGAGACCGGGTGCGAGATCTGGGGCAAGTGCGAATTTCTCAATCCCGGACAATCGGTCAAGGATCGCGCCGCGCTCTACATCATCCGCGACGCGGTGGCGCGCGGCGCGCTCGCGCCGGGTGGCACCATCGTCGAGGGCACGGCAGGCAATACCGGCATCGGTCTCGCGCTGGTGGGCGCGTCGATGGGGTTTCGCACCGTCATCGTGATTCCCGAGACGCAGAGCCAGGAAAAGAAGGACATGCTGCGCCTTGCCGGGGCCGAGCTGGTGCAGGTGCCCGCCGCCCCCTACAAGAACCCCAACAACTACGTGCGCTATTCGGGCCGTCTGGCCGAAGAACTTGCACAAACCGAGGCCAAAGGCGCGATCTGGGCCAACCAGTTCGACAACGTGGCCAACCGGCAGGCGCATGCCGAGACCACCGGCCCCGAGATATGGGAGCAGACCGGCGGCCGCGTCGATGGCTTCATCTGCGCGGTGGGCTCGGGTGGCACGCTGGCGGGGGTGGCCGAGGCGCTGCAGGACAAGGGCGTCAAGATCGGCCTCGCCGATCCGGAGGGCGCGGGCCTCTACAAGATCTACACCGGCGAGGATAACCCCGGCGACTCGATCACCGAGGGGATCGGACAAGGGCGGATCACCGCCAATCTCGAGGGCTTCACCCCCGATTTCACCTGCCGGGTTCCGGACGCCGAGGCGCTGCCCATCGTCTTTGATCTGCTGGCGGAGGAGGGGCTGTGCATGGGCGGCTCGACCGGCGTGAACATCGCGGGAGCCATGCACATGGCGCGCGAGATGGGGCCGGGGCATACCATCGTCACCGTGTTGTGCGATTTCGGCAACCGCTATCAATCCAAGCTCTACAACCCCGAATTCCTGCGCGGCAAGGGCCTGCCGGTGCCCGGCTGGCTGACCGAGGCACCGCGCTCGATCCCGGGTGTGTTCGTCGAATGAGGACGCTTCTCGTCGCGCTCTGGGTGGCGCTGGGCACGGCGCTGATGGGTCTTTCGGGGCCGGCTCCGCTGGCCGCGACGGCGCAGGCGCAGCAGGTGCTGAGCGGGCCGGATTTCGCGGCATGGGAGGAGCTTGCCGCGCGGGTCGAAGAGGCGCTCGACGGCGGCGAGGTGGCCACCCCCGTGCTGGAGGATTTGCGCGGGCAGGTCGCCGATTTTCGCCAGCAATTCACCGAGGCGCAGGACGCCAACGCCACCGCGATCAAGACCGTGCGCGACCAGCTCGATGCGCTAGGCCCGCTGCCCGAGAAAGGCAACGAGCCCAACGAGATCGCCGCGCAGCGCGAGGAGCTGGAGCGGCGCCTGGCGCGGATCGAGGCGCCGGTGCGCACGGCCGAACTGGCCCGAAGCCGGGCCGACGGGCTCATCACCGGGATCGACCAGACCATCCGCGAGCGCGAGACGGCGGAATTGTTGCGCATCGGGCCGATGCCCGTGAACCCGCTGCACTGGCCCGATGCGCTGCGCGCGCTCTACCGGCTGGCGGGCGACGTGAGTGGCGAGGTGCTCCGTTCGTGGCAGAGCCCGATCGAGCGCACGATCCTCAAGGACAACCTGCCGGTAATCCTTGTTCTCGTGCTGGCCGGGTTGGTGCTGTTGGCGCGGGGGCGGCGCTGGTCCGTGCGGCTGATGCGGCGACTGGTGGGCGAGAACCCCAGCGCGGGACACTGGATTGCGAGCTTCGGCGCGTCGCTGGGCGAGTGGTTGCTGCCCTATGCCGGCGTTTACGCGCTGGTGCGCGCGGCTTTGGTCTCGGGGATGGTGGGCGTGCGCGGCGAGATGCTGCTCGACGCGCTCTTGCCCGCAGCCTTGATCCTGCTGCTGGCGCGCTGGCTGGCGCAGCGGGTGTTCCCGCGCCACGAACCACGCGGCCCGGTGCTGCAGCTCGACGATCGTTGCCGCTATTCGGGGCGGCTCTACGGGGCGATGCTTGGGTTGGTGGTGGCGGCCTTCTACTTTTTGCAGACGGTGGCCGAGGGCGCTGACTGGAGCGAGGCGGCCACCAATGTGGTGATCTTCCCGGTACAGGTGCTGACCGGGCTCCTGCTGTGGCGGTTGGCCGCGTTGCTGGCTCTGCACAGCCGCGCCTGTGCTGACGAGAATGACGGCGAGGCCGGGTTCTCTGGCCGGGTGACGCGGCTCATTGGCCGTGTGCTGCTGGCGGTGGCGGTGATCGGGCCGCTGCTGGCGACGGTAGGCTATGTCAAGGCGGCGCAGGCGTTGATGTTGCCAACGGCGCTGTCGCTCCTGCTGCTGGCGGCTCTGGTGATCGTGCAGCGGCTCTTGACCGAGCTTTACGTGATGGTGACGGGCAATCGCGACGGCGCTGCCGACTCGCTGGTGCCGGTGCTGGCGGGCTTTGCGCTGGTGATCGTCTCGGTACCGGGATTCGCGCTGATCTGGGGTGCGCGCACGGCGCAGCTCATGGAATTCTGGACACGGTTCACGCAGGGGATGAGCCTGGGCGGCGTGCAGATATCACCGATGGTCTTTGTGACCTTCGCCGCCGTCTTCGCGGTGGGATACGTGGTAACGCGGCTGTTGCAGGGGGCACTCAGGAACACGATCCTGCCCAAGACCAAGCTCGATACCGGCGGGCGCAATGCGATCGTGTCGGGGCTAGGCTATGTCGGGATATTCCTCGCCGCAGTGATCGCGATCACCAGCGCGGGGATCGACCTCAGCTCGCTCGCCATCGTGGCCGGGGCGCTGTCGGTGGGTATCGGCTTTGGCCTCCAGAATATCGTGTCGAATTTCGTGGCCGGGATCATCCTGCTGATCGAGCGGCCGATTTCCGAGGGTGACTGGATCGAGGTGGGCGGCCAGCACGGCTATGTCAAATCCATCTCCGTGCGCTCCACCCGGATCGAGACCTTCGACCGCACCGACGTGATCGTGCCCAATGCCGATTTCGTCAGCGGTACGGTCACCAACTACACCCGCGGCAACACCGTGGGCCGGGTGATCGTGCCGGTGGGCGTGGCCTATGGCTCCGACACCCGCAAGGTAGAAGCGATCCTGCGCGAGGTGGCCGAAGAGCACCCCATGGTGCTGATGAACCCGGCGCCGAATATCGTGTTCCGCGGCTTCGGGGCGAGCTCGCTCAATTTCGAGATTCGCGCCATCCTGCGCGACGTCAACTGGGTGATGAACGTGCATTCTGACATGAACCACGAGATCGCGCGGCGCTTCGTCGAGGAAGGCATCGAGATTCCCTTCCCGCAACAGGACGTGTGGTTTCGCAACGGCATGCCCGCGGGCGGGGCAGGGGGCGAGACCGAGGTCGCCGCGCCCCAGCCGCCGAGCAGCGCGCCGGTGCAGTTGACCGAGGCCGATTTCGAGGGCGGTGACGGCGACGGAGGCGGGCGATGACCGAAATGCTGTTTCGAACCGATCCCTACATGACCGAGGCCGCCGGGCGGGTGGTGGCGCACACGCCGGAGGGGGGCGTGGTGCTCGATCAAACGGTGTTCTACCCTGCGGGCGGCGGACAGCCCGGCGACAGCGGGCGGCTCGACTGGGACGGCGGCAGCCTGCCGGTGGCCACGACCGTCAAGGCCGATGGGGACGCGATCGCGCTGGTGCCCGGCGCGCTGCAGCCGCTGCCGCCGGTGGGTGCGCAGGTGTCGCAGACGCTCGATTGGGAGCGGCGGCACCGGCACATGCGGATGCACACCGCCCTGCACCTGCTGTCGGTGGTGATCCCGCTGCCGGTGACCGGCGGACAGGTGGGCGAGACGCGCTCGCGGCTCGATTTCGACATGCCCGAAGCCCCGCAGGACCGCGAGACGCTGGAGGCGCACCTGGCGATGCTGGTGGATCGCGATCTGGCGGTGACCGAGGACTGGATCACCGATGCCGAACTCGACGCCAATCCCGGCCTGGTAAAGACCATGTCCGCCGCGCCGCCGCGCGGGGCCGGGCGGGTGCGGCTGATCGGGATTGGCGTGGGCGAGGATCGGGTCGATCTGCAGCCCTGCGGCGGCACCCACGTGGCCCGCACCGGCGAGATCGGGGCGCTGCGGCTGGGCAAGATCGAGAAGAAGGGCCGCCAGAACCGGCGGGTCTACCTGCACCTCGACGGGTGAGGTACGGCGGGCTTCGCCCTTGGATCCGCGCCGGGAGTAAAGTCCAAATGCCTGCTTCAGCCCCCCCCGCTCAGGCGGCGGGACGGGTAGTGTCGAGCTCTTCCTCGGTCTCGGGCAGGCCCTCGCGCGACAAAAGCACCGCGATCGGGCGCAGCCCCGGCACGTGGCTGAACACGATCATCGCGCCCACCATGATCGGCACCGCGAGGAACATCCCCGGAATCCCCCAGACCGCCCCCCAGAAGGCAAGGCTGATGATGATGCCAAAGGATGACACCCTGAGCGCGCGCCCCATCAGCATCGGGTCGATCACGTTGCCGTTGAGGAACTGGACCGCGCCGATAATGGCGAATATGCCCAGCGTCGTGGTGCCATCGCCCAACTGCACGAAGGCCACCAGCGCCACCAGCACCGTGGCCACGATCGAGCCGATGGCGGGGATGTAGTTGAGCACGAAGGTCAGGATCCCAAGCGCCCCCGCGAGATCGAGCTCGAAGAACCGCGCCACACCGTAGACCATCAGCCCGGTCACCGCGCTCACCAGCGTCTTGACCAGCAGGTAATGGTTCACCCGGTGGATGATCGAGCCGATGATGCGCCCGGTGCGCTCCGCCTGTGCCTTGTCGCCCAGGAGGCTTTCGAGCTTGGTGTCGAACCACACCCGCTCGGCGAAGAGGAAGCCCACGAAGAGGATCACAAGCACCGTGCCCTGCATCAGGCTGCCCGCTTGGCCCGCGATGGTCCGCAGATAGCCCGCGACGTCGAACGTGGCCACCGCCTGCCGCACCGCCGTTTCCGCCTGCGGCCCGAGCCACGCCACCGCGGCGGCAATCGCCTCGGGCGCGCGGTCGGCATAGGCGATGGTGGTGGAGAGCACCGTGTTGGCCTGTGACAGGATGATCGCAGACAGGCTGAGCAGCGCCGAGGAGATCAGCACCAGTGCCGTGATGCTTGCCAGCCAGTTTGGGATGCGCGCCGGGCCGATGCGCATCCGCGCGATGGAGTTGATCGCGTCGGAGGTGATGCTGAACAGGATGATCGCGGTGGCGAGCGAGATCAGCAGGAACCGAGCCTGCACCAGCAGGAACAGCACCACGGCAAACGCCATGATGAGTTGCGCGGCGGTTCGGATACGCTGGAAATCCTGCGTCTCGGTCCGGATGGGGCGGGGATTGGTCACGTCGGCGGGCGCTCGCTTTTCGAATGATCTCGCGGTTTCCCCTCAATACCGGGAAAAACCGGGGAAGATCAATCTAGCGCGGGCTGGAAGAGCACGATCATGAGACTTTGTGCGGCGCGGGTGACGTCGATCCGGGCATCGCCGCGCGCGATCCGGGCGGCCAGCAGGTGGAATTCGACCCGCCGCGGATCGGGGGTGGGCAGGGTCGCGCGCCCCGCCAGCCCGTCCCAGAGCGCGGACTCGGCGGCGATATCGCCCTCGCCGGTCGCTGTGATGCCAAAGCTGCCCGCAGCCAGGTGCGTCACCGTCAGTGTGCCGCCGCGCGGCAGCGCGTGGACCACGCACAGGATCGCCAGCGCCACGTGCTGTGCCGCCGCCCGCCCGAGTGGGCCGTCGAGCGCCCAGTCGAGCCGCAGCCGCGGTCGTGTGGCAAGGTGGCCGCGCACCGTGGTGCCGAGCGTGGCGGCGTCGAGTGCTGCGCCCGTGCCCGCGTGTCCGAAGGCGAGGCGCAGCATCTCAAGCGTGGCGCGCGCGCCGGTCAGGCTGTCGCGCAAGAGCGCCATCTCGTCCGGGTTTGCCCCACCGGAGGCGCCTGACAGGAACTCCAGTCCAGTGAGCGCCGCGCCGACGGGGCTTGCGAGATCGTGGCAGATGCGCGAGCCTGTCAGGGCCGCGAAGTCGGGATCATCCTGTGACATGGCGGCAACCGGGATCGGGGCAGGAAATGACAGAACTGAACGCGCTGCTGGAGCCGGGAATGCTGGTGGAGAACCCCGCGCGCCCCGATTGGGGGGTGGGGCAGGTGCAATCCAATATCGGCGGGCGTATCACGGTGAACTTTCGCGAGGAGGGCAAGGTTGTGATCGACGGCAACCGCGTGACGCTGCTGCCCGTCCTTGATCACTGATTGCGGTTAGTAAAGGGTTAACAACCTTTGGTAGCATGATCGCCGGGCGCGGGCCAGCGTCACGTTGCAACCGAAGGCGCGGCTGCGTAGAAGCCTTGCAGTCGCAGCAGAGACGAGGCCGATGACCACATCCCCCCCCCGATTCCGTGTCGAGCTCGCGCGCGACGCCGCCGGTATCGAGGCCGCGCAGCGGCTGCGCTACGAGGTCTTTGTCGAGGAGCTGGGCGGCGACGGCCCGCTGGTCGACCACGCAGCACGGCTGGAGCGTGATCGGTTCGACCCGGTCTTTGATCACCTGCTTCTGCGCGACCTGCGCCGGGGCGGCGAGGTGGTGGGCGTCTACCGGCTGCTGCGCGAAGAGGGGGCGGCGCGCGCCGGGCAGTTCTACTCCGAGGACGAATACGACCTTGCGCCGTTACGCGCGAGCGGCCGGCGGTTGCTGGAGCTGGGCCGCTCCTGCGTGGCGCGGCCCTATCGCGGCGGCGAGGCGCTCTACCACCTGTGGCAGGGGCTGGCGCACTATGTCGATCGCCACGGGATCGAGGTGCTGTTCGGCGTGGCGAGCTTTCACGGCACCGACGTCGAGGCACTGGCGCAACCGTTGTCGCTGTTGCATCACCGGCATCTCGCGCCACCTGCGCTGCGGGTGCGGGCGTGGCCCGAGTGTTTTCAGCCGATGGACCTGGTGCCGGAGGCGGAGATCGACCGCGCCGGCGCGATGCGCGCGGTGCCCGCGCTCATCAAGGCCTATCTGCGGCTGGGTGGCTGCGTGGGCGAGGGGGCCTATGTCGATCACGCCTTCAACACGACAGACGTTTGCCTGGTGATGGATACGGCGCTTCTGAGTGAACGGCAGCGCGCGATCTACACCCGTGGGGGCGCGGGATGAGCGTCACCTGGCAGTCGCCCACGCCACCGCCCGATACCGGGCGCGCGCCGGGGCACTGGCGGCGGGTGCTCTGGCGCGGCGGGCGCATCGCGATGGTGATCGGGGCGGGCGTACTCGCCACGCTGGTGCTGCGGCTGGCGGAGCGACCCTTGCACGGCGTGGCGCGACCGTGGACGCAGCCGATCACCATCTGGGTATGCCGCCGGACCCTCGCGATCCTCGGGATCGCGCATGTGGTGGAGGGAACGCCGATGCGGGGCCCCGGCGCGGTGGTGGCCAACCATGTCTCGTGGCTCGACATCTTCGCGCTCAACGCGCGCAAGCGTGTGTATTTCGTGTCCAAGTCCGAGGTGGCGGGCTGGCCCGGCATCGGCTTTCTGGCGCGGCTTGTCGGCACTGTTTTCATAACGCGCGACCCGCGCGCGGCGCGGGCGCACACGGCGCTCTTGCGGGACCGGCTGGCGGCGGGACAGCGGCTGCTTTTCTTTCCCGAGGGCACGAGCACCGACGGGATGCGTGTGCGCCCGTTCAAATCGACCCTGTTCGAGGCGCTCTGCGAGCCCGGCGCCGGGCTCGAGGGTGCGCGGGTGCAGCCGGTGACGCTGGTCTACGAGGCCCCCGAGGGCGCTGATCCGCGGCTCTACGGCTGGTGGGGCGACATGGAGTTTGCTGGCCACCTGCTGGCGGTTCTGGGGGCTGTGCGGCAGGGGCGGGTGCGCGTGGTGTGCCATGCGCCGATCCCGCTCGATGGGGCCGGGGGGCGCAAGGCGCTGGCCGCCGCCTGCGAGGCGGCGGTGCGGGCGGGCATGCCGCCCGACCGGCGCGGGACATGAGGCGGGCTGCGTCTCGCGGGTCGGTCAGCCGTGTCAAACCACCCGGCGCGTGCACCGGGCAATCTGTCGTAACCTGCTGGCGTAGCGCGTCGGAATCGCCTAGCCTGCGCGCCGTTTGTGAAGGGAGACCGGACCGATGCGGATGATATCCTTGGGCCTTGTGACGCTGTGCGCGCTGTTGCCGTTTGCCGCCACCGCGCAGAACCCGATCTGCGAACCCACCGGCGAGATCGTCGCCGCGGCGGTGGAGGCGCGGCGGGACGGACAGTCGGCCGAGGCGGCGAAGTCGGGGATCAGCAACGGGCTGGATGCGTCGCAGGAGGGGTATGCGCCCGCTGTGCAACTCCTGGTCGATTGGGTCTACGACCTGCCCGACGAAGACCTGCAAAAGGACGTGGCCGGGGCATGGGTCGCGCAGTGCAAGACACAGTGAGCCTCTGGACAGACGGCCCGCCCGGCCCGATATATGGGGCATGAGCCTGCCCCCGGGATTTCTCGACGAATTACGGTCGCACCTGTCGCTGTCACAGGTCGTGGGCCGCAAGGTGATGTGGGACAACCGCAAATCCAACCAGGCCAAGGGCGACATGTGGGCTCCGTGCCCGTTCCACCAGGAAAAGACCGCGTCGTTTCACGTCGATGACCGCAAGGGATTCTACTACTGCTTCGGCTGTCACGCCAAGGGCGACGCGATCAGCTTTGTCCGCGAGACCGAGAACGTCGATTTCATCGAGGCGGTGCGCATCCTCGCCGCGGAGGCCGGGATGCAGATGCCCGAGCGCGACCCGCAGGCGCAGGAAAAGGCTGACCGGCGCGGGCAACTGACCGAGGTGATGGAGCAGGCGGCGCGCTTCTTCGGGATGCAGTTGCGCAGCGGGGCCGGTGCCGCGGCGCGCGACTACCTCACGGTTCGCGGCCTGAACCTGCAGGTTCAGGACCGTTTCGGGATCGGCTTTGCCCCCGAGGGCTGGCAGGGGTTGTGGGATCACCTGACCGGCAAGGGCGTGGATCCCGGGATGATCCTCGCCTGCGGGCTGGCGCGCGAGAGCGACAAGGGCGGACGGCCCTACGACGTGTTCCGCAACCGCATCATGTTCCCGATCCGCGACGCGCGCGGGCGCTGCATCGCCTTTGGCGGGCGGGCGATGGACCCCAACGACAATGCCAAGTATCTCAACTCTCCCGAGACCGAGATATTCGACAAGTCGCGTACGCTCTACCATCACGGCCCCGCGCGCGAGGCCACTGGAAAAGGCCACCCGCTGATCGTTGCCGAAGGCTATATGGATGTGATCGCGCTGGTCGCCGCCGGTTTCGAGGCGGCGGTGGCCCCGCTGGGCACGGCGGTGACCGAGCATCAGTTGCAGCTCTTGTGGCGGATGGCGGACGAGCCGATCATCATGCTCGACGGCGACCGCGCCGGGCTGGGCGCGGCCTACCGGGTGATCGACATGGCGCTGCCGCTGCTGGAGGCGGGGCGCACGCTGCGCTTTGCGCTCATGCCCGAGGGCAAGGACCCCGACGACCTGCTGCGCGCCGAAGGCCCAGGTGCTGTGCAGGCGCGAATCGACGCGGCGCTGCCCTTGGTGCGGCTGATGTGGCAGCGCGAGACAGAGGGGCGCGATTTCGACACGCCCGAACGCAAGGCGGCGCTCGAGCGCACCTGCCGCGAGAAGGCGGCGCTGATCCGTGACCCGTCGCTGCGCGGCTATTACGAGCGCGAGTTGAAGGACCTGCGCTGGCAGCTCTTCAATCCGCGCAGGCAGGCCCCGCAGGCCCCGCGCGGACGCGGTGGCAGCGGCAAGGGAAAATGGACCCCGCCGCCCGAGACTGCGCGCGCGGAGACGCGCAACTCGGCCCTGGTGTCAGGAAACGCCGAACAGGCGGTCCGCCTGCGCGAGGAGGTGATCCTCGCGACGCTGGTCTGTTGCCCGGAGGTGGCCGAGGAGTTCGAGGCCGAGATCGAGCGGCTGCGCTGTCGCGACCCAGATCTTGCCGGGCTGCGCGCGGCGATCCTGCGCCATGCAGGGGCAGGGGCCGAGACGCTGCGCGCGCAGATTGGCGCGGAGATGGGCGAGGATACCCTTGAAAAGCTCCTGGCGCTGCCCCATGTCGCGATCGCCCCGTCGGTACGCCACGCGGGTGATCGCGAGCGCGCGACGCTCACCCTGCGCGAGGAATTCGCCAAGCTGGCGGCGCGTGCCGGGATGGAGGCGGAATTGCGCGAGGCGGTCGAGGATATCGGCGGCCTGGCCGACGAGACGCTGACATGGCGCGTGGCGCAGGCCGCGGAGGCGCGCAACCGCGCTCAGCGCAGCGAGCAGGAGGACCGCACCGTTTATGACCTGGGCGAGAATGGCCTGCGCCTCGACCGCGAGGAGCGCGAGGCATTTGCGAAGCTGCTCAGGCAACTGGACCGCCCCAAGCCGGGGCAATAGGGAGCCGAACCGTGACCGAATCGCATTTCGATGCGGAAGAGGCAAGAAATAAACAGTAAACGGGTGTGCGAATCAGATGATCGCGCTATTGATTCGGGTCAACGAATCACATGCCCGAAACCGCCGAGGAGATGCGCATGGCCGCCAAGGACACCGACGAGCAGAAGCCCGAGGAGCAGGAGCAGGAAGTTTCGCTCGACATGTCGCAGGCTGCGGTGAAGCGAATGATATCGGCGGCCCGCGAGAAGGGCTTCATCACCTACGACCAGCTCAACCAGGTGCTGCCGCCCGACCAGGTGTCGTCCGAACAGATCGAGGACGTCATGTCGATGCTGTCGGAAATGGGCATCAACATCATCGAGGAAGAAGAGGGCGAGGAAGACGACGGCAAGACCACCGCCGTCGCCGAGATCGGCAAGAAGGGCGAGATCACCCTCGGGTCGGGCAAGGAGGAAAAGCTCGACCGCACCGACGATCCGGTGCGCATGTACCTGCGCGAGATGGGCTCGGTTGAGCTTTTGAGTCGCGAGGGCGAGATTGCCATCGCCAAGCGCATCGAGGCGGGCCGCAACACGATGATCGCCGGGCTGTGCGAGAGCCCGCTGACATTCCAGGCGATCACCATCTGGCGCGACGAGCTTTTGGGTGAGGACATCCTCCTGCGGGACGTAATCGACCTCGAGACCACGTTCGGCAACCAGCCGGGCGAGGAGGGCGAGGAGCCCGTGGTCGCCGCCAACGTGCCTACCCCGCCGGGGCAGGAGACGCGCGAGGACAAGGGGACGCGCGAGGACAAGGGCGAGGAGCTCGACGCCGACGGCAACCCGATCAGCAATACCGAGGACGACGAGGAGGAGGACGAGCAGGCCAACATGAGCCTCGCCGCGATGGAGGCCGCGCTCAAGCCGCGGGTGCTCGAAACGCTCGACCGCATCGCCGAGGATTTCACGCAACTGAGCGAGATGCAGGACAACCGCATCTCTGCCACGCTCAACGAGGACAGCTCTTTTTCCGCGGCGCAGGAGGCGAAATACCAGAAGCTGCGCGCCGAGATCGTCGAGCTGGTCAACTCGCTTCACCTGCACAACAACCGCATCGAGGCGCTGATCGACCAGCTTTACGGCATCAACCGCCGGATCATGCAGATCGACGGCGCGATGGTGAAGCTGGCCGACCAGGCGCGCATCAACCGCCGCGAGTTCATCGAGGAATACCGTGGGCGCGAGCTTGATCCCGTGTGGCTCGAGGACATGGCGCAAAAGCCCGGGCGCGGCTGGCAGATGTTTATCGAGCGCTTTGCCGACAAGGTAGCCGAACAGCGCGCCGACATGGCGCAGGTGGGCCAGTATGTGGGCCTCGACATCAGCGAGTTCCGCCGCATTGTCGGACAGGTCCAGAAGGGCGAGAAAGAGGCGCGCCAGGCCAAGAAGGAGATGGTCGAGGCAAACCTGCGTCTGGTGATCTCGATTGCCAAGAAATACACCAACCGCGGGTTGCAGTTCCTCGATCTCATTCAGGAAGGCAATATCGGCCTGATGAAGGCGGTGGACAAGTTCGAGTATCGCCGCGGCTACAAGTTCTCGACCTACGCGACGTGGTGGATCCGGCAGGCGATCACCCGCTCCATCGCCGACCAGGCGCGCACGATCCGCATCCCCGTGCACATGATAGAGACGATCAACAAGCTGGTGCGCACGGGGCGCCAGATGCTCCACGAGATCGGCCGCGAGCCCACGCCCGAGGAGCTGGCCGAAAAGCTGCAGATGCCGCTGGAGAAGGTCCGCAAGGTGATGAAGATCGCCAAGGAGCCGATTTCCCTCGAGACGCCCATCGGTGACGAGGAAGACAGCCAGCTTGGCGATTTCATCGAGGACAAGAACGTGATCCTGCCGCTGGATTCGGCGATTCAGGACAACCTGCGCGAGACGACGACGCGGGTGCTGGCCTCGCTCACCCCGCGCGAGGAGCGGGTGCTGCGCATGCGCTTCGGCATCGGGATGAACACGGATCACACGCTGGAGGAAGTGGGCCAGCAGTTCAGCGTGACCCGTGAGCGGATTAGGCAGATCGAGGCCAAGGCGCTGCGGAAGCTGAAGCATCCGTCAAGGTCGCGCAAACTCAGGAGTTTCCTGGATCAGTGAAGAGTTCTCGGATGCGTCATTTCTATAATTGAGATCGGATCAATAGGATGAATGTATTTTTCGTCGTCTTATCTGGAACTCTCGTTTTCGTTCTTGGACAAATTGCGCTTCGGCTTTTCATAGAGCCTTGGCAGCGTTGTCGCGAATCTATTGCGCGCGTTGCGTACGTTTTGGATCGTTATCCTGCTGTGTATTCAAATCCCGGTGTGGGCACTCGAGAAAGCCAGGATGTCGCAGCAAAAGAGATCAGAGAGTGCGTAGCTGAATTAACTTACTGCGCGCATGGAGTGCCACTCTATCGAGTGTTCGTGACGCTCGGCGCACTTCCCAGAAAAACAGACATATTCGCTGCGCAACAACAGCTAATCGGATTGTCAAACACGGTCCACAACGGCTCCACGGATGGATTGCCGGGAAGACTTCGTACAATCAAAGAAAGCTTGGGGATTTCACCACTTGCTGAGTGATAGCTTATTTCTTGGAGGCTGGGAGATTATGTGGACTGAGCCAATCGGTCACTTATCCGTCGGGTAAGACGGCACACCCTTGTCTTCACGTACACAATCACGTACATTCTTTCCATGAAACACACCACCTCCACAGATCTGCGCAAATCCCTCTCGGCCATGATGGACCGGGTGAACGAGGATCACGAGCCGGTCCTCGTCACCCGCGCCAAGGGCAAGCCGGTGGTGATGATCTCGCTCGACGATTATCAGGCGATGGACGAGACCGCCTATCTGCTGGCGTCCCCCGCCAATGCGCGCGCGTTGCGCGACGCCATCGCGCGGGTGGAGCGCGGTGAGGGTGTCACACGCACGCTTGCCGATCTCGAGGCGATGGACGGCGAATGAACCTCACCTTCGATCCCGAGGCGTGGGATCACTATGTGCACTGGCAGCGGGTGGATCCCAGGATCGCCCGCAAGATCAATGCCCTGATAAAGGAATGCCTGCGCCACCCCTTCGAGGGCACCGGCAAGCCCGAGCCGCTCCGGGGCGATCTGGCGGGGTATTGGTCGCGGCGGATCGACCGCGAGCATCGACTGGTCTATCGTGTGACGCAGGATGAGATCGTCATCCTGCAATGCCGGTATCATTATTGAGCGCGGCCCAGCTTGTTGCTGCGCCCGGACCATAAAGGAGGCCCACCATGTCCATCCTGTCACGACTGTTCGGCGGCGGAGGCGGTGGCGCAAAGCGCGAAGCGGCTGAGGCCCCTGTCGAAGAGTACAACGGATATCTCATCACGCCCGCCCCGCAGGAAGAAAGCGACGGCTATCGCGTGGGCGCGCGGATCGAGAAGGAGCTGGACGGCGAGGTGAAGGTGCATCATTTCCTGCGCGCCGACATGCTGCGCGATCGTGACGAGGCGGCGGCGGTGTCGCTGCGCAAGGCGAAACAGGTCATCGACGAGCAGGGCGAGCGGATTTTCCGCTGACCGCCGGGTGCGGCACCGCGGCGCGAGCCCTTGCGCGGGGGCGCGGATGCGCCTACTCTCGGGGTAACTTGAAATGGAGGGCGTGTTGTCATGGCGCCCAAGCGTCCGATTGGTGCGGGCGCTATCCCGAAACCGGTCGAGAGCCCCGCGCCGAGCCTGCCGGATCGGACGCCGCTCTACGCGGCGCTCGATCTTGGCACCAACAGTTGTCGCATGCTGATCGCCCGCCCCGAGGGCAGGACGTTCCGCGTGGTCGACAGTTTCTCGAAATCGGTTCAGCTCGGGGCCGGGCTGGAGCGGTCGGGGCGTTTGTCGCGCGCTGCGATCTACCGCACCATTCAGGCGCTGCGCGTGTGCCGGCAGAAGCTGCGCCGCCACAAGGTCACGCGGATGCGGCTGGTGGCGACGGAGGCGTGCCGCCGCGCCGCCAACGGCGCCGAGTTCATGGCGCGGGTGGAGCGTGAGACCGGCCTGACGCTCGACGTGATCCCCACCGAGGAAGAGGCGCGGCTGGCGGTGATTTCCTGCGCGCCGCTGGTGAGTGCGCGCACCGAGCAGCTTCTGGTGGTGGATATCGGCGGCGGCTCGACCGAGCTTGTCTGGATCGACCTGCGCGGCGTGCCCGAGCCCGAGCGCAAGCGCGCCATCATGCGGATGCATATGGGATTCCAGCACAGCGGCGAGGGACCCGCTGCGCGGGTGGTGGACTGGATCAGCGTGCCGCTCGGGGTGGCGACGCTGCGCGAACAGTTCCGCGATGTCGAGGACGATGCCGCGCGGTTCGCGCTGATGAGCTGGTATTTCGAGGAGAACCTCGCCGAGTTCGCCCCCTACAAGGACGAGCAGAGCCGGGATGGATTCCAGATCGTGGGGACCAGCGGCACCATCACCACCGTGGCGGCGAGTCACCTGGGCCTGCGCCGCTATGACCGCAACAAGGTGGACGGGCTCACCATGACCAGCGACGAGATCGACCGGGTGATCCGCTCCTACCTCGCGCTCGGCCCCGCCGGGCGGCGGCGCGACCCGCGTATCGGGCAGGACCGGCAGACGCTCATCATGTCGGGCGCGGCGATCCTTCAGGCGTTGCTGCGGTGCTGGCCAACGGACCGGCTCAGCGTGGCCGACCGGGGGCTGCGCGAGGGGATGCTTTATGCGCAAATGGCCGCCGATGGCGTGCTCGAGGACGGAGAGGACTGATGGCGAAAGGGCCGGACGGCAAGAATACATCGGGGCGCGGTCAGCGCGACCTGACGGTGAAGGTCAAGACCGCGAGGGGGCGGCGCTCGTCCTCGACGCGGTGGTTGCAGCGGCAGCTCAACGACCCGTATGTGAAGCGCGCGCAGGCCGAGGGATACCGGGGCCGCGCGGCCTACAAGATCATGGAGCTTGATGACAGGTTTCGCTTTCTCGTGCCGGGCGCGCGGGTGGTCGATCTGGGCTGCGCGCCGGGCGGCTGGTTGCAGGTGGCGGTGCCGCGCATCAACGCGCTGGGTGACCGGCCCGGCAAGCGGCAGGGCCGGATCATCGGCATCGACCTGCAGGAGGTGGAGGCGATCCCCGGCGCCGAGATTCATCAGCTCGATTTCATGGAGGAGGGCGCCGACGCGCAGGTGAAGGCGTGGCTCGGGGGGGGCGCCGACGTGGTGATGTCGGACATGGCGGCGTCAAGCTCGGGGCACAAGCAGACCGACCATTTGCGTATCATCGCGCTGTGCGAGGCGGCGGCCTATCTGGCCTTCGACGTTCTGGAGGAGGGCGGCACCTTCGTGTCGAAGGTGCTGGCGGGCGGGGCCGAGGGCGATCTTCAGAAGGTGCTCAAGCAGCGATTCGCCAAGGTCGCCAACGTGAAGCCGTCCGCCTCACGCGCCGACAGTTCCGAGAAATTCGTGGTGGCAACCGGGTTTCGCGGCTGAGGGGCGCAGAGACACGACGGGATCGCGGGGGCGGGATTTGGTCTGGAGCGGTCGTTGGGGCGAGCCGCACAGGTCTTGCCCCGGACCGCCTCAGCCATGCGGAGCCGCGCTGCCCATGAGGCTGTGGCCGTTCAGCCGGGCGAGGGGGGTGATCGCCGCGTCATTATCCGTCGGGCGCGCGGCGAGGCGGGCAGCGACGGCGCGGGCCTGCTCCTGCTGGCGCAACAGTTCGAACAGGCGCGCGTGGCGTCGGGGTGTGACCTGGCTGGCGGGCGATTCTGGCAAATGCAGTCTCCGGTCCTTTGCCGGTGGGGTGATAGCGCGGAAAGATGGATTTTCCGTTGCCGTTTGCGGGCAGGATCGTGGCGTGAACCGGTTTGCACACGGGTCCCGTTTGCGGGATAGTCGCGGACGAAATGGTCTGTGCGGAGTCGCCGCGCGGACAGCAGAGCGAAAGGATGAAGCCATGCGATACGAGGCGCCTTTGAGCGTGGAGGACGCGGTCGCTGCCCTTGCCGGGCAGTCGGGCGCGCATGTTCTGGCGGGCGGCACCGACCTGCTGGTGAAGCTGCGCTCGGAGATGATCGAGCCGGAGGTGATCGTCGATATCAAGCGCATCGACGGCATGAAGGACATCCGCGCCGAGGAGGGCGGCTGGCGAATCGGGGCCGCCGTATCGGGGGCCGAGATGTCCGAGCACGAGGCGCTTGTCGCCGACTGGCCCGGCGTGGTCGAGGCGGCAGGACTCATCGGCTCGACGCAGGTACAGGGGCGCGCGACGCTGGCGGGCAACCTGTGCAATGCCTCGCCGGCTGCCGATTCGGTGCCTGCGATGGTGGCCGCCGGGGCGGTGGCGCGGATCGTCGGGCCGAACGGCACACGCGACCTGGCCGTGATCGACGTGCCGCAGGGGCCGGGCAAGACGGCGCTTGAGCCGGGCGAGTTCATCGCGTCGATCCTGCTGCCCGCGCGCGGGCAGCGGTCGGGTGACGCCTATCTGCGCTTCATCCCGCGCACGGAAATGGATATCGCGGTGGTGGGCTGCGGCATCTCGCTGAGCCTTGACGAGGAGGATCGGGTAACAGCGGCGCGGGTGTCGCTTGGCGCGGTCGGTCCCAAGGTGATGCTGGTCGAGAAAGCGGCAGAGGCGATCAAGCGCCGCGTGCTCGACGAGGCGGCGCTGGATGACCTGGCGGCGGCCTGCTCGAAGGCGGCAACACCCATAGACGACAAGCGCGGCACGGTGGATTTCCGCAGGCACGTGGCGGGTGTATTGGCCCGCCGCGCCGCGGTGATCGCGGTAAACCGCGCGAAAGGAGATACGGCATGAGCCAGATACACGTCACCACAAAGATTAACGGCGATGAGACCGAGTTCCTCTGCGAGCCCGAGGACACGCTGCTCGACGTGCTGCGCGACAGGCTGGGGCTGACCGGCACCAAGGAGGGCTGCGGCACTGGCGATTGCGGGGCCTGTTCGGTGGCCGTGGATGGCCGTCTCGTCTGCTCTTGCCTGATGCTGGGGGCCGAGGCCGAGGGGCGCGAGGTCGCCACCATCGAGGGTATGGCCAAGGGCGATCAGTTGCACCCGTTGCAGCGTAAATTCATCGAGATGGCCGCGCTGCAATGCGGCATCTGCACGCCGGGCATCCTCGTGGCGGCGCAGTCGCTCTTGGAGCGCAACCCGGACCCGAGCGAGGAGGAGGTGCGCTATTGGCTGGCGGGCAACCTGTGCCGCTGCACCGGCTATGACAAGATCATCCGCGCCGTGATGGAAACGGCGGCGGACATGCGGAGGGCGTCGTAATGGCACTGGATGACACCAAGAAAACCCGGGACTTCAAGGTCGTGGGCACGCGCCCCGACCGCCCCGACGGGATCGACAAGGTGACGGGGCGCGCACGGTTCGGCGCCGACATGGTCCTGCCGGGCATGCTGACGGGGCGCATTCTGCGCAGCCCGCATGCCCATGCGCGGATCAAGCGGATCGACACGTCGAAGGCCGAAGCGCTCTCAGGCGTCAAGGCGGTGGTGACCCGTGCCGATTTCGGCGAGGTGCCTGCGGACGTGGCCGACGTGATGGATAATTGCATGGCGGGCGACAAGGCTCTCTATGACGGCCACGCTGTGGCCGCCGTGGCGGCAAGCAGTCCGGCGGTGGCGCGCAAGGCGCTGAAATTGATCGAGGTGGAGTACGAGGTACTGCCGCACGTCACGGACGTGGACGAGGCGATCAAGCCCGACGCGCCTGTGCTGCACGAGGGGCGGCAGCAGGAAACCGTGCCCGGGGGCATGTCCGCCAACGTGATCGCGCGCTCGGAATTCGGGCATGGCGATATCGAGGTGGGGCTGAAACAGGCCGACCGCGTGGTCGAGCGCAGCTATCGGACGGCGGCCACCCATCAGGGCTATATCGAGCCGCATGCGTGTCTTGCCACCATGGGGCCGGACGGCAAGGCCGATCTGTGGGTTTGCACCCAAGGGCACTACATGGTGCGCAACACCTGTGCCGCGATCCTCGGGATGGAGCAGGGGCAGCTGCGCGTCACCGCGTCGGAAATCGGTGGTGGGTTCGGCGGCAAGACGGTGGTGTTTCTGGAGCCGGTCGCACTGATGCTGGCCCGCAAGTCCGGCCGTCCCGTGAAGATGGTGATGAGCCGCTCCGAGGTGCTGCGCGCCACCGGACCGACATCCTCGACCTCTATCGACGTCAAGATCGGCATGACCAAGGAAGGCCGCATCACCGCCGGCTTTGCCGAGTTGCGCTACCAGGGCGGGGCCTATCCCGGCTCTCCGGTCGATATGGGCGCGATGTCGGGGTTTGCCCCCTATGATCTGGAGAACGTCAAGACCGTGGGCTGGGACGTGGTGACCAACCGGCCCAAGGCCGCCGCCTATCGCGCGCCGGGCGCGCCGATGGCGGCGTTCGCCATCGAGAGCGCGATTGACGAGGCGGCCAGGGGCTTTGGTCTCGACCCGCTGGAGGTGCGGCTGATGAACGGGGCGGATGAGGGAACGAAAGCGTCCTACGGTCCGACCTATCCCGCCATCGGCCTCAAGGCGACGCTGGAGGCGGCGAAATCGCATCCGCACTGGTCCGCGCCCTTGGGCGAAAATCAGGGCCGGGGCGTGGCCTGCGGCTTCTGGTTCAATTTCGGCGGCGATACCTGCGTGAGCCTCAACATCACGCCGGACGGCACGGTGACCGTCTCGGAGGGCAACCCCGATATCGGCGGTTCGCGTGCGTCGATGACGATGATGGCCGCCGAAGAGCTGGGCATCCCCTATGATCAGGTACGCACGATCATCGCCGATACCGGATCGCTCGGGCAGAACGAGGTGACAGACGGCTCCCGCGTGACCTTTGCCGTGGGGCTGGCGACGATTAAGGCGGCCCGCGCGGCCAAGACGGAAATGTGCCGCCGCGCCGCGATGGTCTGGGGCATCGACGAAGAGGCGGTGGAATGGGAAGACGGGGCCGCGCGCCCTGCCGGCCCCAATGCCGGGAAATTCCCGCCCATGACGCTCAAGGAGATCGCCGCCATCGCCTCCAACACCGGCGGGCCGATTGCCGGACACCACGAGGTGAATGCCGAAGGGGCGGGGGTGAGCTTTGCCACGCACATGGTGGATGTGGAGCTCGACCCCGACACCGGCTCGACGAAAATCCTGCGCTACACGGTGTTTCAGGATGCCGGCAAGGCGGTGCATCCCTCCTACGTCGAAGGCCAGTTCCAGGGCGGGGCTGTGCAAGGCATCGGCTGGGCGCTGAACGAGGAATATATCTATGGCAAGGATGGCATCCTGCAGAATGCGGGATTCCTCGATTATCGCATCCCGGTGGCCTCGGACCTGCCGATGATCGACACCGTGATCCTTGAGATCCCCAATCCGGGGCATCCCTACGGCGTGCGCGGGGTGGGGGAGACCTCCATCGTGCCGCCACTCGCGGCCATCGCCAACGCGGTGTCGGCGGCGGCGGGCGTGCGGATGACGCAACTGCCGATGTCGCCGCCGCGCGTGCTGGCGGCGTTGCAGGCGCAAGCGGACGGCTGATGGTCGAAGTTGTGCTCTGGGGGTCGCTGGCCGATCAGGCCGAGGGCGCGCGCAAGGTGGAGATCAAAGCGGCCACCTTGCGCGAGTTGCTCGACGGGCTGGGGGAGAAATTCCCCGGCCTGCGCCCGGAACTGAAGCGCGGCGTGTCGGTCTCCATCGACGGGCGCATCTACAATGACAGCTGGTTTCAGCCCATTGCGCCCGACAGCGAGGTGGTGCTGCTCAAGCGGCTCAAGGGGGGGTGAGCGGCGCCTCCCGTCGCCGGCGTCTATTACCCCGCGCGCGAAGCGGCGCGGATGCTGTCGATGGAGGATGCGAGGGTGGCGTTGAACGCGTCGTCGGACTGATCCGCCGACAACCCCTCGGTCAGCGCGCGGCTGAAGCTGGCAATCACGCCCCGGTTCTGCGCCAGCCGCGCATTCGCCTCGTCGCGGCTGTAGCCGCCCGAGAGCGCTACGACGCGCAGAACGCGCGGGTGATTGACCAGCGCCTCGTAGAGATTGGGTGCCTCCGGCAGGGTCAGCTTGAGCATCACCTCCTGATCCTGTGGCAACGCATCGAGCTGTGCCAGGATGGCGCTGCGCAGCACCTCTTCGGCCTCGGCCTTGTCGGGAATCGAGATGGTCACTTCCGGCTCGATGATCGGCACGAGGCCGTGGCCAAGGATCTGGTGCGCCACCTCGAATTGCTGGTTCACGTTGGCGGCGATCCCGGTGGCATCGGCGGCGTCGATGACCGAGCGCATCTTGGTGCCGAAGATGCCCGCCGACACACCGCGTTCCAGAAGCGCGTCGAGATCGGGCATCGGCTTCATCAGGCGCACGCCGTTTTCCGCCTCGGCAAGTCCCTTGTCCACCTTGAGGAACGGCACGACGCCGCGCTCTTCCCACAGGTAGCGGGCCGACGGTTTGCCGCCGATCTCGCGATCCATCGTCATCTCGAACAGGATCGCGCCCAGCACCTTGTCGCCGGTAAAGGCCGGGGCCTGCGCGATGCGCGCACGCATGGCGTGCACGAGGTCGAACATCTCGGCCTCGGTGGCATAGCGGTCCTCGGGAATGCCGTAGAGGCGCAGCGCCTTGGGGGTGGAGCCGCCGGACTGGTCGAGCGCGGCGATGAACCCCTTGCCGGTGGCGATCTTGTCTCTCTGCGCGGCCTGCGACATGGTGGCGACTCCCTCGATGTTCGTGATGTGTCGCCCTCTTAGGCGAGGGGCGCGCGCCCTGCAATCGTGGTGGCGCTAACAGGCAGGCTTCGCCCTCGATTCCGCACGCAGCCCCTCGGCGGCCCCGGTGATGAGGGTCCAGCCTGTCATCCGCTCAGGCCGCGCCCCGCGTGGTGGTGGCCCATCAAGCGCCGTGAAGCGCCGCAACGCCGGGCAGGTCCTTGCCCTCCATCCATTCGAGGAACGCGCCGCCGGCGGTGGAGATGTAGGTGAAATCTTTCGCCGCCCCGGCGCGGTTGAGCGCCGAGACGGTGTCACCACCGCCGGCCACGGAGATAAGCCGCCCTTCGCGGCTGAGCCTGGCCGCGTGGCGCGCGGCGGCGTTGGTGGCGGCATCAAAAGGCGCGATCTCGAACGCGCCAAGCGGGCCGTTCCAGATCAGCGTTTTGGCGGCGTCGAGAGCCGTGGTGATGCGCGCCACCGCCTGCGGGCCCGCGTCGAGGATCATCGCATCGGG
The DNA here is from genome assembly GCF_002925845.1 of Roseovarius nitratireducens. Classification (GTDB taxonomy): domain Bacteria; phylum Pseudomonadota; class Alphaproteobacteria; order Rhodobacterales; family Rhodobacteraceae; genus Roseovarius; species Roseovarius nitratireducens. The sequence continues at coordinate 71,427 of NZ_PDNI01000017.1, forward strand.
CGGGCAGGCATGGGCCCCCGTCACCTCGTGCGGTGCGCCCTCGGCGAATTCGCGCGCGACCACCACATCGGCGGGCAGCAGGATCTCGCAGCCCGCCGCCCCGGCCTTGCGCATGATGTCGCGCGCCGTGGCACCCATGTCGCGCTCGCAGAGTGAGCGGCCCACGTCGAGCCCCATCGCGGCGAGGAAGGTGTTGGCCATACCGCCGCCGATCACGAGGGTATCGACCTTTTCCACGAGGTTGCCCAGCAGATCGAGCTTGGTCGAGACCTTGGCGCCGCCCACCACCGCCACCACCGGGCGGGCGGGATTGCCGAGCGCCGCCTCGAGCGCCTGCAACTCCGCCTGCATCAGGCGGCCCGCGCAGGCGGGAAGCAGGTGCGCGAGCGCGGTGGTCGAGGCGTGCGCGCGGTGCGCCGCCGAGAAGGCATCGTTGCAATAGACGTCGCCGAGCGCGGCGAGACGGGCGGCGAAATCGGGATCGTTCGCCTCTTCGCCGGGGTGAAAGCGGATGTTTTCCAGCAGCAGCACGTCGGCGGCGCGGGCCTCCTCGGTGAGGTTCTCGGCCCCCTCCAGCGTCTCGATCAGGCGCACGGTGCGGCCCAGGGTCGCCTCGAGCGCGGGCACCGTGACGCGCAGCGACATGCCCGGCACGACCTTGCCCTTGGGTCGGTCGAAATGGGCGATCAGCATGGGCTTGCCGCCGCGGTCGAGAATGTCGCGGATCGTCGGTTTGATGCGCTCGATTCGCGTGGCGTCGGTCACCGTGCCGTTTTCGACCGGCACGTTGATATCCACGCGCACCAGTACGCGCTTGCCCGCGATCTCCATCTCGTCGAGGGTTTTCCAGCTCATGGCGCGGGCGCCTCCCTGATGATCGGTATGTCGCGCCCCTATTGGCGCGGGGGGGCGGCGGCGTCAACCTGCGCGCTTGGCATCGGCACGCGTTCGTCTTAGGTAACGGGGAAGTTTACAAAAAGGAGCGCCCGATGGCCGAGATCAAGGACCCCGAGAACACCATCCTGATGGAGCTGAAGGACGGCACCGTCACTGTCGAGCTCATGCCGGCGATTGCACCGGGGCATTGCGAACGGATGAAGGAGCTGGCGCGCGCGGGGAAGTATGACAACGTCGCCTTTCACCGCGTGATCGACGGGTTCATGGCGCAGACCGGCGACGTGCAGCACGCCAACATGGAGAATGACTACAACCCGCGCCGCGCCGGGACCGGCGGCAGCGAGTTGCCCGATCTCAAGGCCGAATTCTCGAAGATCCCGCATGACCGCGGCACGCTGGGGGCGGCGCGCAGCCAGAATCCGAATTCCGCGAACAGCCAGTTCTTCATCAATTTCAAGGACAACCATTTCCTCAACGGGCAATACACGGTCTATGGAAGGGTGATTTCCGGCATGGAGCATGTCGATGCGATCACCAAGGGCGAGCCGCCCGCCAACCCCGACCGGATGATCAGCGTGAAGGTGGCCGCCGATGCGTAAACTCGCCCTTGCCTTCACCCTGGTGGCCGGCCCTGCGCTTGTGGTCTTTTCTGGCGCGCCGACAGGCGCGACCGGCCTCAAGATCGAGGTGGCCGGAGAGGCCAACGGCACCGTTACCGTTGATCTCTTTGAGGACGTGGCCCCGAACCACGTGGCGCAGATCACCGCGCTGGCCGAAGAGGGGGCCTATGACGGCGTGGTGTTTCACCGCGTGATCGACGGCTTCATGGCACAGACCGGCGATGTCGAGTTCGGTCGGCTCGAGGATGGCGACATGCGCGCAGCGGGAACGGGCGGGAGCGCCAGGCCCGATCTGAAGGCCGAATTCTCCGAGGAGCCGTTCGAACGTGGCGTGATCGGCATGGCGCGCTCGCGCGATCCCGACAGCGCCAATTCGCAGTTCTTCATCATGTTCGCCCCGGCCCCGCATCTGAACGGTCAATACACCGTCGTCGGGCGCGTGACCGACGGGATGGACGTGGTCGATGCCATCAAGCGCGGGCGCGGACAGAACGGCGCGGTGATCGGGCGGCCCGACGCGATGACCAAAGTCACCGTCACCGAGTGAGCCTGTCGGTGCCCATCCCCGCGCCGCGCGCGCTCGCGCCTGGGCTCTGGGCGCTGGAGGGCGCGCATGTGGCGTGGCGGATGGGCGTGCCGATGCCGTTGCGCACGGTGGTCGCGCGGCTATCGGGCGGGGCGCTCTGGGTTCATGCGCCGGGGCCGCTTACGCCCGGCGACGCGGCGTGGCTGGAGGGTGAGGGTCGCGTGGCACATCTCGTGGTGCCCGCCGCGCCGGACTTGCCGTGGCTGGACGACTGGCAGGCCGCGTATCCGGCGGCGCGGGTGTGGCGCGGGGCGGAGATGTCCGAGGCCCCATGGCGACGCGAGATCCGGCCGCTCAGCGCCTCGGGCACCGATTGCGAGACCGTGTTCCTGCACCGCGAGAGCCGATCGGTGATCCTGTCGCGGCTGGTGATGGCGGTCGAGACCGCGCCGCTGCCGCCCTGGGCGCGGGTTCTGGTCTGGCTCGCGGGGATCGACGACAGCGATGGCAAGCCACCACCCGGCCTGACGGGGCGCCTGGGCGGGCGTGGAGCGGTAGGCGATCTGGTCGACAAGGTGCTTGACTGGGGGCCGGAGCGGCTGATCCTCACGCATGGACGCTGTTACGAGACCGACGCGGCAGGCGAATTGAGGCGCGCAATGCGCCGAATCATGCGTGACCGGCTCTGGGACCGGGCGCTGACCGAGGCGAGGCGACGCTGACGGGTAGTCACATTCGCGTGGGTGGGGCTGGTCCCAAGCCTGCGAAGTGCACATCCTTTTGTTAACGTCCATGCGTGGAGGAGCGCCCCGATGCCCCGCCTTTTTACCCTTCTCGCGGTCTTGTTGCTCGGTGCACCGCTCGCCCATGCCAACCCGTCGCAATGGCAGGCCGAGTGGCCGCAGACCGATTTCTCGCGAACCAGCATCGACGACTGGTCCGAGATCATGTCGGGCGGGCCGCCCAAGGACGGCATCCCCGCCATCGACGATCCGCAATTCCGGCGCGCGGATGATGCAGGCGGCTTGCGGGGGCGCGAGCCGGTCATCACGGTCGAGATCGAGGGGGCCGAGCCGCGCGCCTACCCGATCCGCTACCTGATGTGGCACGAGATCGTCAACGACACCGTCGGCGGCGTGCCGGTGGCTGTCACCTATTGCCCGTTGTGCAATTCCGGCATGACCTTTGACCGGCGGGTGCAGGGCCGGGTGCTGAGCTTCGGCGTCTCGGGCAAGCTGCGCCATTCCGACATGGTGATGTATGACCGCCAGACCCAGAGCTGGTGGCAGCAGGCCGTGGGCCGGGGGATCGTCGGCGAGATGACCGGGGTCGAACTGCGCCATCTGCCCACGTGGATGGAAAGCTGGGACCAGTACCGCGCGCGCAATCCGCAAGGGCTGGTGATGGCCGAACCCGCCCATAACCGGTCCTATGGGCGCAATCCCTACCGCGGGTATGACAGGTCCACGCGGCCCTTCCTCTACAACGGCGAAAACCCACCGCACGGTATCCCGCCGCTGGAACGCGTGGTACGGGTGGGCGACCGGGCCTGGCCGCTGACGCGCATCCGCGACGAAGGCGGCGTGCGCGAGGCGGGCGTGGCCATCAGCTGGGAAGAAGGACAGGCCTCGGCGCTGGATCGTGGCGTCATCTCGGAGGGTCGCGAGGTGGGCACCGTGCGGGTGAGCGACGGGCAGGGGCGCGACGTGCCCCATGACGTGATGTTCGCCTTCGCCTTTCATGCGTTCTGGCCCGATGGCAAGTGGATGGTGCGGTAAGGTGCAGGGCGCGCGGATATTGGTCTATTCCTGCCATTCGCCTCCTGCCCCGCGCGGAACAAGGCGTGCTTGCACGCCGCCGCGCGAGCGCCAGCCCGCCCCCCGGGCTGGCGATTGGGTGACGCTGGCGCAAAGCTTTCATCTCTCTCGGGAACTCAGGAATAAAGCACGATAGACCAGCCGGCGCATCGCCATCCCGCGGGCTGGCGCTCGCGCGGCTCGTCACCGGATGATTCAAGGTCCCCTTCAGGCCATTTCGCTTCCCTTCTTCCCTGCAGACGGAAACGTGGCGCTTGACTTCCCGCCGCCCCGCCGCCATATGCATCGCAACCGACATTTCCTGCCGCGTGAGCAGCACGGCCCCGAGGGGGCGTTCTTCATGAAATGTCGCGGATATGTTCCCAAAATCACGCGTGGGGCCAAACACCTGTCGGAAGTCGGGGGGCAATCGGCCCGTCGTCTTTGCTCGGCAGGTGCAACCACGACGACCGGGCGGTGTTCGCACCGCCTGCACCGGGCTTTGGGCACATGCCCCGGCCCCGAAAGGACACGAATTGAACCTCTTCGACGAAATGGGCCTGCCCAAGTCGCTGACCGCCAAGCTGGCGGCGCAGAACATCACCGAGCCGACGCCAATCCAGACCCACGCCATCCCCCATGCGCTTAACGGCCATGACGTGATGGGGCTGGCGCAGACCGGCACCGGCAAGACCATGGCCTTTGGCCTGCCGCTGGTCACGCGGCTGATGGAGGCGCCGGGCCGGCCCGAGCCCAAAGCGGTGCGCAGCCTGATCCTCGCGCCGACCCGAGAGCTGGCCGGCCAGATCCGCGACGCGCTGATGACGCTGGTCAAGGACAGCCCGATCAAGATCGGCCTCGTGGTCGGCGGCGCCTCGATCAATCCGCAGATCAACCGACTGGCGCGCGGCACCGATATCCTGGTGGCGACGCCCGGGCGGCTGCTCGACCTCATCGACCGGCGCGCGCTGCGCCTTGATGCGGCGGAGTTCCTGGTGCTCGACGAGGCCGACCAGATGCTTGACCTGGGCTTCATCCACGCGTTGCGGCGCATCGCCGGGCTGTTGCCCGCCGAGCGCCAAACCATGCTGTTTTCAGCCACCATGCCCAAGCAGATGGAAGAGATCGCGTCCAGCTACCTGCGCAATCCCCGCCGCGTGCAGGTGAGCCCGCCGGGCAAGGCTGCCGACAAGGTCTCGCAGGCGGTGCATTTCGTCGCCAAGGCCGCGAAGCCCGACCTGCTGATCGAGTGCCTCGACAAGCATCGTGACGAATTGGCGCTGGTCTTCGGCCGCACCAAGCACGGCTCTGACAAGCTTGCCCGCAGGCTTGAACAGGCCGGCTTCGCGGTGGCGGCGATCCACGGCAACAAGAGCCAGGGCCAGCGCGAGCGCGCGCTTGCCGCGTTCCGCGACGGGCGCGTGCGGGTGCTGGTGGCGACGGACGTGGCGGCACGCGGGCTCGATATCCCGGCGGTCACCCATGTCTACAACTACGAACTGCCCAACGTGGCCGAGAACTACGTTCACCGCATCGGGCGCACCGCGCGCGCCGGGCGCGAGGGCACGGCGATCGCGTTCTGCGCCCCCGACGAGATGGGCGAGCTGAAGGACATCCAGAAGGCCCTCGGCACCACCATCCCCGTGGCCTCTGGCCGTGCCTGGGAGGTGTTGCCCGACCCCAAGGCCAAGCCGTCGGGTCGCGGCGGTGGGCCGCGCCGGGGCGGCGGGTCCAAGCCCGGTGCCCATGCGGGCGAAGGTGCCAAGCCGGGCGGCCAGCGCCGCAGACGGACGCGCCGCGCCGCCTGAGCGCTACTTGATCAGGGCGATCACCTCGCGAAAGCGTGGGTGGTCGGCCCCGCCCAACCATTCGAATATCGCCATCTCGGTGGTCACGAGCGCGGCGCCTTGCTGGGTCATGCGCGCCAGCGCCGCCTCGCGGTCGGCGGGTGCGCGCGATCCGGTGGCGTCCGCGACCACCGCCACCTCGCGCCCCGCCGCGATCAGCCCCAGCACAGTCTGGAGCACGCAGACATGTGCCTCGCATCCCGCCACGACGATGCGCCTGTCGGGCGCGATCCGCGTGGCGAGCCCGGTCTCCGAGCACGCGTCGAAGCGGGATTTCATCAGAACCTCCTCGCCCGGCTGCGGAGCGAGGTCCGGCACGGTGTGGCCCAGCTTTTCGGGGATCTGCTCGGTATAGCTGCGCGGAACATCCATAAGCCGCGCCCCGCGAAGCAACTTGGACGCCCGCGCGGTTACCTCCGCGCCATCGTGGATGGCGGGCATGAGCCGCGCCTGGAAATCAATGAGCAGTAGATGCGCGCGGGAGGAGGAAAGGATCGACATGCAAGCGATGATAGGGCACTGCGCGCGTGGTCGGCAAGGTGAGGCGTGAGCAGGCGCGGTGGCTTGCGGTGTGAGTCCGCGTCAGGGCCAATGAGCGAAAGGCGGGAACGGGCCAGACGTGACCCAGCCCCGTTCAGTGCCCCGTCAGCCGCCATTCGCCCGTGCCGTGGTCGAACCTGACGAGGCGGCGCGCGCGCCGTCCGGGACGGGTGCGCTTGACGTATTGGCGATAGAGCAGCGCGGCGAGCCGCTCCCACAGGGCGGGGCGGCGGCGCAGGGCGCGCAATTCGCGCCGGTAGGCGCCGGGCTCCTGCTTGGACAATTGTCCCGGCTCGACGGTGAAGGAGCCGATATGGGTGTCGATCACGTAGAGCTCGTGATCCCGCGCGAAGCTGCGCCACAGAAGGTAATCGCCCGCCAGACGGCAGGCGGCGAGGCGATCGCGATCAACCTCAGCGTTGAGCGCGCTGCGCCATAGCGTGCTTTCCTGCTGAAGCACGGTGAGCCGCGTGCCATACATGCCGCAGTCGAAGAAACGCCGCAGGAACGGGTGGGGCAGACGGCAGTTGATGATCTGCCCGGCGGCATTGCGCGTCACCTCCTGCCCGGTGATCCACGCGATATCGGGGTAGCGCGTGAGCACCTCCGCCGACACGGCAAAGGCGTGCGGATCGAGCGCCTCGCCCGCGGGTAGATAGCCGGTCACGTCCCCGCCCGCGCGTGCCAGCCCCCGCGCCAGCGCGTCATACATGCCGCCATCGGGCGCGGAGACGATCTCGATGCGCGGATCGTCGAGGGCCGCGACCCGTGCGCAGGTATCGTCGGTCGATGCCCCGTCCATGACCAGCACCGACAGCCGCGCCGTGCCCTCGGCCAGCGCGCTCTGTGCGCGCAGGCTCTCGATGGTGCGGGTGATCTTGTCGCCACCGTTGAAAACGGGAATCACGATGAAAAAATGCATTCCGGCGCCTCCGTTCATCCGGTGCCGGCGATGCGGTCGAGCAAGGCCGTGTTGCTTTGCGATGCTGCACGCAGCACGCGGCGGATATGGGTGCGTGAACCCGGCAAAAGCAGTGCGAGAACGCGCGCCATGATCCGGCGCTGTAACGTGTCGCCGTACTGTCCGCGCCCGATGCGCGAGAGCGCGGCGACGTGATCGCTGACCCACGGGTCTTTGCGCATCTCTGCCGGCGTCTCACGGAGCAGCCTCAGGAATTCCCGCCCCGCGCGGATGTGGTGTCGCTTGTCCCAGCGCCCCTCGTGGTCGAGGTGCCAGGCGGTCACGCCAGTGCCAGAGACGGGCTGTGCCCCGCGCCAGAGCAGCGCCAGCGGCAGGTAGTGATCCCACCACGGCATGCCGAAGATCAGCGCGCCCGTGTCCAGACCGTCGAGCGCGTCGCGGCCCGCCCCCAACAGGTCGATCCCACCATCGTAGCGCGCGGCCGAGGGACGCTTGTCCCCGTCGTGATCGCACCGCCGCACGCCCACGGCCTGCATCGGGCCGAGCGCGGCGAGCCGGTCGCGCGCTGCGTTGGTCATCTCGAGCTCGATATCGGCGTTGACGATGAACACGCGCTCGGTCGAGACGCGGCGCGCGGCATCCAGAAGATCGGAGAGGAACACGTGCGGGCGGCCCGTGATTGCGGCTGCGTCGCACGGTACGCGCACCACCTCCACCCCAAGTTCGGCGATGAGCGGGTGCAACTCCTCGGCCTCGGCATTGACGGTGACGGGATCGAAGCCGCAGTCGCGCCAGGACTGGACGCAGCGCGCAAGGTAATCGTTGCCGATTTCATGCCCGTCCCTGTCCTTGCGTGAGAAGACCGGCGGAATGGACGTGACGATGGGTGACGGCATGAAACGTATCCGATCGGTGCCCTCGTGCCTATGCCAGAACGCGGCGCCCCGTTCAAGCCGCGCTCAGGGAGCCGCGCGCATCAGCATGCCAAAGAGGTCGCGCGGGTCGTCGGGGTCGGCCAGCAGGTCGAGATCGCGGTAATAATCGGTGCCGCCGATATGGTCGCGGATATAGCGCAGGGCGCTGAAATCCTCGATGGCGAAGCCGACGCTGTCGAAGAGCGTGATCTGTTCCGCGCTCGTGCGCCCCGGAACCTCGCCCGCCAGCACGCGCCAGAATTCGGTCACCGGGTGATCGGCGTCGAGCTGCTGGATCTCGCCCTCGATGCGGGTCTGCTCGGGGTATTCCACGAAGATCGACGAGCGGTGCAGGATCGCCGGGGCCAGCTCGGTCTTGCCCGGGCAGTCGCCGCCGATGGCGTTGATATGCACGCCCGAACCGACCATGTTATCGCTGAGGATGGTGGCGTATTGCTTGTCGGCGGTGCAGGTGGTGATGATCTGTGCGCCTTCCATCGCGGCCTCGGCGCTGCGGCATGTCACCACCTCGAGCCCCATGCCCGAGAGGTTGCGCGCGGCTTTTTCGGTGGCGGCGGCGTCGATGTCGTAGAGCCGCACGGATTTCAGCCCCACCAGCGCCTTCATCGCGAGACTCTGGAATTCGGACTGCGCGCCCGCGCCGATCATCGCCATCGTGTCGGTGCCCTTGGGTGCCAGGTGGCGGGCCACCATCGCCGAGGTGGCCGCCGTTCTGAGCGCGGTGAGCACGGTCATCTCCGACAGCAGCACCGGGTAGCCGTTGCCGACATTCGCCAGCAGCCCGAAGGCGGTGACGGTCTGCAATCCGGCCTTGGTGTTCTTGGGGTGACCGTTCACGTACTTGAACCCGTAGACCTCGCCATCGGAGGTCGGCATCAGCTCGATCACCCCTTCCTCGGAATGCGAGGCGATGCGGGGGGTCTTGTCGAACAGGTTCCAGCGGCGGAAATCGGCCTCGATATACTCGGCCAGACCGCGCAGCATTGGCTCCATGCCGATATGGTGGACAAGCTTCATCATGTGATCGACCGAGACGAAGGGCACGTAGGCCTTCTCGGAGGGGGCAATTGTCATGGGTCTCTCCTCAGCTATAGGCGCGGGTCACGCGGTCGAAGACGCGGCGACCGAGCGCCGAGGCGGCGAGATCGACCATCACCTGTGCGGTGCGGCCGCGCTCATCGAGAAACGGGTTGAGCTCTACCAGGTCGAGCGAGGTGAGAAGGCCGCTGTCGCAGACCATCTCCATCACCAGGTGCGCCTCGCGGATGGTGGCACCGCCGGGCACGGTGGTGCCCACGGCGGGCGCGAAGGAGGGATCGAGGAAATCCACGTCGAGCGAGACATGGAGCGCGCCCTGCGCCTTTTCGACATCCTCGAGGAACTCGGTCAGCGGGCGGGCGATGCCGCGTTCGTCGATCTCGCGCATGTCATGAGTGCGAATCGCGGTCCCGGCGAGGGTCTCGCGTTCCGCGCCATCGACCGAGCGCAGCCCGATCATGCAGATATTTTCCTGCGGCACAGGGTTGGCCACGGACGGGAAGCCGTGAAATCCCTCGCGCCCGGTGACATAGCCGATGGGCGTGCCATGCAGGTTGCCAGAGCCGGTAGTTTGCGGTGTGTGGATGTCGCTGTGCGCGTCGAGCCAGAGGATGAATTGCGGGCGTCCATCCGCGGCGGCGTTGTTGGCCACGCCGGCGATGGAGCCGAGCGACAGGCTGTGATCCCCACCCAGAAAGATGGGCAGCCCCTGCGCGGCGGCGCTTTCTCCGGCCTGCGCGAGTGCCGCGGTCCAGCCCGCGGTCTCGGCGGGGGCGTGCACATGGGGGGGCATCTGCGGCGAGGCGGTGGCGTCGGCGGGCTTCACGTTGCCCAGATCGCGCACGGTGAGGCCAAGCTCGGCAAGCTGTTCGGCGAGCCCTGCGGTGCGGTAGGCATCCGGGCCCATCAGGCAGCCGCGCCGGGCCTTGCCACTATCGACCGGCGCGCCGACAAGCAGAATATCCTTGGGTGGCATGAGCGTCTCCTTCCGTGTCTTTGAGAAGGGTTTGGCTCCGAATCGGGTTGATTTGAAGCGGGTATTTTGCACTTATCGGGCGTAGTTCTTGCGAAACGAATGCAAAAGGCTTCGATATGGACGATACAGACCGGCGCCTGCTATCGGCGCTGCGCCACGATGCGCGCGCCTCGCTCTCCGATCTTGCGCTCGGCCTTGGCGTGTCACGAACCACCGTGCGGGCGCGGATCGAGCGGCTTCAGGCGAAGGGCGAGATCGTCGGCTTTACCGTGGTGCTCCGCGGCGACACGCTACGCGACCCGGTGCGCGGGCTGATGATGCTGGGGATCGAGGGGCGCGGCACCGAGCGGATCATCCGCCAATTGGGCGGGCTTGCGGCGGTGCGTGCAATCCACACCACCAACGGGCGCTGGGACCTGATCGTGGAGATCGGCACCGACACGCTGGAGGCGCTCGACCGGGTGCTGGCGCAGATCCGCCGCTTCGACGGGATCGCGAGTTCCGAGACGAGCCTGCTGCTCAATACGTGGAAATCGGGGGGGTAGGGGGCGTCGGATGGCTTCGAGCGGACCCTTGCAGCCTGGTCCCAATGCGCGGCCTGCCCGACGCTGCATCAGACCAGCCGCCCTCTTTATCCCGACATTCAGCGCGCGCGCAGCGCCAGCACCCAGATCGCGGCGAGGCCCAGCGACACCACCATGTTCCAGCTTGCCATCGACAGGCCCCACATCTCCCACGGCACCTCGTCGCAGCGTACCAGTGGCGCGGCCATGATCTGGTCGAACAGGTCCTCGCTGCTCATGCCGCCCACCGGGCCGCCCGTGCAATCCGAGGGCCCCGGCCACCAGCCGCGCTCGACGCCCGTGTGGTATCCGCCGATTCCGGCGGTGGCGAGCGCCGCCAGCGCGCCGAGCGCCGCCATCAGCGTGGGCCATGCGACCAGCGCCACCAGCCCGAGGCCAATGGCGATTCCGTGTGGCCAGCGCTGCCAGATGCACAGCTTGCACGGCGCCATGCCGCCCAGGTGCTGGAACGCCAGCGCGCCCAGCAAGAGCGCGGCGGAGCCACCGGCGGCGAGGAGGATGAGGGTTTTCTGTCGGGTCATGGCATCACAGATAGCGCGTAAGGAGAAAGCCGCCAAACAGCAGCACGACAAAGACGATGGTCAGAAGCCCGAGTCGGCGCTCGATGAAATCGCGGATCGGAGCGCCGAACTTCCACAACAGCCCCGCCACGAGGAAAAAACGCACCGCGCGGGCGAGGATCGAGGTGGCGACAAAGGTGCCCAGCGGCATCCCCGTCCAGCCCGACATGATGGTGATGACCTTGTAGGGGAAGGGGGTGACGCCCGCCGTCAGCACCGCCCAGAAGCCGAAATCGTTGAACCGCGTGTTGAACGCGTCCATCGCCTCGCCCTTGCCGAGGGCGGCGAGGATCGGCTGTCCGATGCTGTCGTAGGCGAAGGCGCCGATGGCATAGCCCAGCATCCCCCCCAACACAGACGAGACCAGCGCAACGGCCGCGATGAGCCACGCCCGCGAGGGTCGTGCGAGGATCATCGGAATCATCAGCACATCAGGCGGGATCGGGAACACCGAGCTTTCGGCGAAGGAGATGACGGCGAGCACCCACAGCGCGCGCGGGTGGTCCGCCATGTGGATCGTCCAGTCGTAGAGCGCGCGCAGCATCGGCTGTCCTCGGGATCGGGTTGCGCCGAAACAGCATGGCCGCCCGGTGCGGTCAAGCCCTTTCACAGGCGCATGCAGCCTCTGGACGCGGGCCGCAGGCTCGGCTAGAGACAGGTCGGACGCGGGTGTGGCGGAATGGTAGACGCGAGGGTCTCAAACACCCTTTCCGCAAGGAGTGTCGGTTCGAGTCCGACCACCCGCACCAATCCTTTGGGGCCTACCGCCTTCGGCTACCTGAGACTAGGTGATCGCGTTCCGCTCAAACGAAAAAGGCGGCACCTGTGCGCCGCCTTGCCGTCATTTCAGACCTGTGATCGCCTACCGGCCCCAGGTCCGCACGGGGCCGCAATCCATGTGCACGAAATTCGACCGCGAATACCGGCCCACACCGCCACCCCGACAGGCCAGCGCGGCGCGGTACACCTGTTCGACCGAGCGGCTGCCGAGGCGCAGATCGGCCGCTTGACCGATGATGTGGCGCGAATTCTTGGCCACCCCGCTCGATCGGCGGCGCAGCATGGCGTTGGTCTGCGGGCTGCGGTACCCACTGAGCAGGGTGTAGGATTCGTTCACATCGAGCAGGTTGTGGCTGGCGGCCATGATGTCGACGGTGCGGCGGTCGATCACGCGGGTCTGATCGGTGCGCCAGTCGCGCATGAAAAGCGTGATTTCATTGAGCGCTTCGGGGATGTACTCGCCCTCGACCCAGTAGATCGTGTCGAGCCGTTCGCCCGTGCGTGGCGACACCATCCGAAGCCGCCGGATATCGCCGGCACCCCGTAGGAAACCGGCCGCATTGGTGAAGGTCGGGGCTGCGGTAATCGCCGTCGCGGCGAAAGCCGCGAGCAAGCCGCGCCGTGAAATTCCAGTCGAGCTGAAGTCTGTCATTGATAAGTGCGCCTGTCCCGTCGCCTGCTTTGAGCCGCTTTAGCGCGACCCGTGCTGTCCCCAGATGTACGGATTTTATGGCATATCGAGAATCATCAACCAACCCCCGATTCGAAATATTGTGTCACGCGCAAGGGTTTCGGCGGGATTTCGCGCATCTTTGCGAAATGCGTGGCCAAAATGCGACCCCGCCGCCCGATCATCCCCGCTTCACGCCGATTTTCTCCACTGTGACGCGAAAGTGTTAGGGAAGAATTGAGATATTTCCATATTCTTGGCTATAATTTCGTTGGCTAACATGAAGACGATTGGTTTGTTTGAAGGGGGTTGAGATGTCAGAGGGTTTGTCTCGCACGTGGCTCGGGATCGGGCTCGGCCTGTGGCTGGCGGGAGCCGCCGGCGCGCCGGTGGCGCGGGCCGAGGGCGCGCAGACTGCGGTGCCGACGGTGATCCCGGCGGTGATGGCAGGGGCTATGGCCAAGGCGCTCGACGCCGCACGCGACTCGGCCTTCCGTCAGGCTGTGGCCGAGGCGGCGGGCAGCGACCGCGACCTCGCGGAATTCTACAGCGAGACCGACTATCGCCCGGTCTGGACCGGCGATGACGCCACCCACCGCGCGCGGCGTGCGGCGCTCTTGCGCGCGCTGGACGATGCGGCGCTGCACGGGTTGCCCGAGGGGCGGTACGGTCGCGCTGCGTTGCTGGCGCGCATGGCCGATATCCGCTCGACGCGCGAGATGGGCGAGGTCGAGGTGGCGCTGAGCCGCGCGTACCTCGCCTATGCGCGCGACGTGCAGTCGGGTGTGCTGGTGCCGGGCCGCGTGGACAGCGACATCAAGCGTAGCGTGCCCCGTCGGGCGGCGGGCGCGCTGCTGGCCGACATGATGCAGGGCGACCCGCGCGCGGTGTTGCGCGGGCTGCCGCCACAGACCAACGCGTATCGCCGCCTGATGAAGGAACGGCTCCGGCTGGAAGGGGTGATCGCACGGGGCGGCTGGGGCCCGGTCGTGCCCGGCGGCAAGCTCGAGCCGGGCGACGCCGGCGCGGCGGTGATCGCGCTGCGCGATCGGCTGGTCGCGAAGGGCTTTCTCGCGCGGAGCGCGACCGCGCGTTTCGACGGACGGATACAGGCCGCCGTGCAGGCGTTCCAGGCCGATCACGGGCTGGAGACCGACGGGATCGCCGGGCCCTCGACGATCGCCGCGCTCAACGTCTCACCCGAGGAACGGCTTGCCTCGGTGCTCGTGGCGATGGAGCGCGAGCGCTGGCTGCCCGCCGAGCGCGGTGCGCGCCATATCCTTGTCAACCTCGCCGATTTCAGCGCCCGCATCCTCGATGACGACAGTGTCACCTTCGAGACGCGGGCGGTGGTCGGCAAGAACGCGGGCGGACGGCGCAGCCCGGAGTTTTCCGACGAGATGGAGCACATGATCGTCAACCCGACCTGGCATGTACCCCGGTCGATCACGGTCAAGGAATACCTGCCCAAGATGCAGGCCAACCGCAACGCTGCCGGGCACTTGCGGATCTATGACAGCCGGGGCCGCGTGGTGCCCCGCAGCGCGGTGAATTTCAACGCCTATTCGGCGCGCAGCTTTCCCTTCCGGCTCAAGCAGCCGCCGTCGACGCGCAACGCCTTGGGGCTGGTGAAGTTCATGTTTCCCAACAAGTACAACATCTACCTGCACGACACGCCGCAAAAGCACCTGTTCGACCGCGAGAAACGCGATTTCAGCCACGGCTGCATCCGGCTCCAACAGCCCTTCGATTTCGCCTACATGCTGCTCGCCCCGCAGGAAGCCGATCCCAAGGGCCGGTTTCATGCCGTGCTCGACACCGGGCGCGAGACCCGGATTAACCTCGAACAGCACGTGCCGGTGCACCTGATCTACCGTACCGCGATCACGCGTGCAGGTGGACGCACGCAGTATCGCGACGATGTCTACGGACGCGATGCGCGGATCTGGCAGGCGCTGGAACGGGCAGGGGTTTCACTGCGCGCGCATCGGAGCTAAATACCTCTCCGACAGAAGAGGTGGCGCATGTCCTACAGTATAGAAGAGGTGGCCCGGGCGCTCGGCGCGCGCGCCTTCGGGGCGACGGAGATCGCGGTGGACGGCGTGGCCGAGCCTGCCGATGCGGGCCCTGCTGATCTCGCCCTGGCGATGAAGCCCGACTATGCCGAGGGACTGGCGAAGGGTCGTGCGCGCGCTGCGGTGGTTTGGGACGGGGCCGACTGGCAGGCGATGGGGCTTGAGGCGGCGCTGGTTGCGCCGCGCCCGCGCTACGTGATGTCCGGGCTGACGAAACTGCTCGATCCCGGGCAGGGTTGGGGCGGCGGCATCCATCCCTCGGCGGTGATCGACCCGGAGGCCGAGCTTGCCCCCGACGTGGCGGTGGGGCCGCTCGCCGTGATCTGCGGCGGTGCGCGCATCGGCGCGGGATCGGTGATCGGCCCCCAAGCCTTTGTCGGCACCGACGCGGTGCTGGGCGAGGGCGCGCTCCTGCGCGAGGGCGTGCGCATCGGCGCGCGGGTGCGCATCGGCGCGCGGTTCATCGCGCAGCCGGGCTGCGTGGTGGGCGGCGACGGGTTCTCCTATGTCACCCCCGAAACCTCGGCGGTGGAGCAGGGGCGCGCCACGCTGGGCGACATCGACGGGGCGCAGGCGCAGAGCTGGACCCGCATCCATTCGCTGGGTGGCGTCACCATCGGCGACGACGTCGAGCTTGGCGCCAACTGCACCATCGACCGCGGCACCATCCGCGACACCGCCGTGGGCGACGGCACCAAGATCGACAACCTGGTGATGATCGGCCACAATGTCATTATCGGGCGCGATTGCCTGCTATGCGGGCTGGTGGGGATCGCCGGATCAACGCGGATCGGCAACAACGTTGTGCTCGCCGGCAAGACCGGCGTGAGCGACAACATCTTCATCGGTGACAACGTCATCACCGGCGGTGGCACGATCGTTCTGTCCAATATCCCCGCCGGACGAATGATGCTTGGCTATCCGGCGATGAAGATGGAAACCACGGTAGAGGTGTTCAAGGGCTTTCGCCGCCTGAAAAGATTGTTCGAGGATGTCTCTGGTCTTAAAAAAACCGTTACAGACCTGTCGCAGAAGAGCTGAGACAGCCCACTTGGGGCGCTAACGGAAAGACCACGCCATGAGCAGTATTCAGGATCGTGTCATAGAGATCATCGCCGAACAGGCGGTGCTGGAGCCCGCCGACGTCACCCTAGACAGCACGCTGGAGGATCTGGGCATCGACAGCCTCGGATTGGTCGAGAGCATCTTTGCCATCGAGGAGGCGTTCGACATCTCGGTGCCGTTCAACGCCAACGAGCCAAAAAAGAGCGGTTTCGACATCTCCTCGGTCCGCGCCATCGTCGCGGGCATCGAGCGGTTGATCGCGGAGCAGACGTGACGCGCGTCGTCATCACCGGGGCGGGCACGATCAACCCCCTCGGTGCCGATGTGCCCGCCACGCTGGAGGCCATGCGCGAGGGGCGCTGCGGTATCGGCGAGCTGGAGTTCCGCGATGTCGAGCGATTGTCCATCCGCATCGGCGGGCAGGTGCGCGGCTACGATCCCGAAACGGTATTCAACCGCCAGCAACTCGCGCTCTACGACCGGTTCACGCAGTTCACGCTCGTCGCCGCCCGGCAGGCGATCACGCAGGCGGGGCTCGAGTTCAAGGGCGAGCTGGCGGCGCGGGCGGGCGTGATCCTGGGCAACTCGGGCGGCGGCATGACCACGCTCGACGACAATTACCGCTCGGTCTACGAGGAGGGCAAGAACCGCGTCCATCCCTTTGTTGTCCCGAAGCTGATGAACAACGCCGCCGCTTCGCACCTGTCGATGGAGTTCAATCTCAAGGGGCCGACCTTCACTGTTTCCACCGCCTGCGCGTCGTCCAACCACGCGATGGCGCAGGCGTTCCAGATGGTGCATGGCGGGATCACCCCGGTGATGGTGACGGGTGGCTCGGAATCCATGCTGTGTTTCGGCGGGGTCAAGGCGTGGGAGGGGCTGCGCGTCATGAGCCGCGACGCCTGCCGCCCGTTCTCGGCCAACCGCAACGGCATGGTGCAGGGCGAGGGCGCGGCGGTCTATGTCTTCGAGGAACTGGAACACGCCCGGAAACGCGGCGCGGAAATCCTCGCCGAGGTGATCGGCTTTGCCATGACCTCGGACGCCGCCGATATCGTCATGCCGTCGAAACAGGGTGCGGCGCGGGCGATGGCGGGCGCGTTGCGCGATGCGCGGGTGGACCGCGAAGAGGTGGGCTACATCAACGCCCACGGCACCGGCACCGCCGCCAACGACAAGACCGAGTGCGCGGCGGTGGCCGACGTGTTCGGTGCCCATTCCGACCGGCTGATGATCTCGTCCACCAAGTCGATGCACGCGCATCTCATCGGCGCGACTGGCGCGGTCGAGCTTCTGGCTTGCATCATGGCGCTGCGCGACGGGGTGATCGCGCCGACCATCGGCTACGAGGAGCCGGACCCCGAATGCGCGCTCGACGTGGTGCCCAACGAGGCGCGCGAGGCCCACGTCGAGGTGGCGCTATCGAACGCCTTTGCCTTTGGCGGGCTGAACGCGGTGC
This sequence comes from Roseovarius nitratireducens, assembly GCF_002925845.1. Classification (GTDB taxonomy): domain Bacteria; phylum Pseudomonadota; class Alphaproteobacteria; order Rhodobacterales; family Rhodobacteraceae; genus Roseovarius; species Roseovarius nitratireducens. The sequence goes on from NZ_PDNI01000017.1 coordinate 88,717, forward strand.
TGGCGCTCAGGCGGTTTGCCTGAGCGCCATCGCCTGGCGGGTCACTTGTCGAGCGTCGAGGCGGCATTATACGCCGCGGTAAACCCCGAGAGCGAGACGTCGATGCTGACGTTCTGGTCGGGTGCCTGCGCCGGAACAATCTCGATCTGGGCTTGCGCGCCTTTCTTGAGCGCCTCGACCTCGGGCCCCGTGAACCCGATTCGCGAGAAGCAGCCACCCATCGTGCAGAACGAGTACGCGTAGCTCTTGGCCTTGCCGCCATCGACCGAGAGCTTCACCTCTTCGGTGAGCAGCGTGCCGAGCGGCACGGCGATGGTGGCCCCCGCCACGATGTTGCCGGCCCCCTCAAGGCGGTAGAGCGTGAATTCGGCCACCGGGTTGCCCTCGGACTCGGTCAGGAGCTGATACATCTGACACAGATCCTCGCTGCCTTCGGTGGGGAAGCAGCGCACGGACCAGTCGCCATGGGTTTCCTTGATATAGGCTTCGTTCTCCTGGGCGACCTCGCGCCCGGTATCGAGCCCCGCCACGGGAGCCGTCGGCCCGTCCGCGTTACCGGCTGCGGCCGCGCCATCGGTGGTGGTCTCGCCGTCCGTTGTGACCGCGCCGTCGGTGGCAGTCTCTTGCGCGCCCGCGGCGGTCGAGAGCGCCAGAAGCGCGGTCAGGGACAGGTGGAGCAGGGTCTTGGTCATGTCTTCCCCTTCGAGTCTGTACAGAGTCACGATGTCGCCTCTAGCACGGCGATGTGGGACTGTCAGGGCGAAATCGCGCGCGGTGGCAGCGGCGCGTTGCCGAAAACCTCGCCGGAACACCGTGATCTCGAAGGTATGATTGCAAAGCAGGGGCTACCTGAAAAAACAAGAAAGAGGCCGCAAGGCCTCTTTCCGGTTTTCTCCCCGTCGGACTGGCCGACTTAGTCATTGATCGAAACGCTAGGGCACAAGCGGCAATCCGTCAACAGTCCAGTTGCCGAGGCTTGGAAAAACCTGCGGAAAAAAGGCCGCACCCGGGGCGCGGCCAGTCTGACAGGGAGGAAGTGCCGGCGCCAGAGGACATTCGGCGCCGGACATGCTTTCAGACTGGCACGAAAGGGTTAATTTTGTATGGTCACGGCGTGACGATTTCTGGACGGGGAGTGCAGGGCACGTGAGTGAGACGATTTTCACCGGGGGCGGCGGGCCGGAATATGCCACGCCGCAGGAGATGCTGCTGAAATACGGCAATCGGCACGGGCTCATCGCCGGGGCCACCGGCACCGGCAAGACGGTGACGCTGCAGATCCTGGCCGAGGGGTTCTCGGACGCGGGCGTGCCGGTGATCCTGTCGGATATCAAGGGCGACGTGTCGGGTATGGCCGTGCCGGGTAGCCCCAATCAGAAGCTGCACGCGGCGTTCACGTCGCGGGCCGAGAAGATCGGCTTCGACGCCTACCGCTATGACAGCTTCCCGGTGATCGTCTGGGACATCTTCGGCGAGCAGGGCCACCCGATGCGCACCACCGTTTCGGAGATGGGCCCGCTGCTGCTGTCGCGGCTGATGAGCCTCACGGATGCGCAGGAGGGCGTGCTCAACATCGCCTTTCGCGTCGCCGACGAGGAGGCGCTGCCGCTGCTCGATCTCAAGGACTTGCAGGCGCTCCTGACCTTCGTGGGCGAGAGCGCAGACGACCTGTCGTTGCACTATGGCAACGTGGCCACCGCATCAGTGGGGGCGATCCAGCGCGCGCTTCTTGTGCTCGAAAACCAGGGCGGCGCGTATTTCTTCGGCGAACCGGCGCTCGACCTGGCCGATCTCATGCGGGTCACGCCCGAGGGGCGCGGCCATGTCAACATCCTCGCCGCCGACAAGCTGGTCCACTCGCCCCGGCTCTATGCCACCTTCCTCTTGTGGCTGTTGTCGGAACTGTTCGAGCAACTGCCCGAGGTGGGCAACCCCGACAAGCCGCGGCTCGTGTTCTTCTTCGACGAGGCGCATCTCTTGTTCGACGACGCGCCCAAGGCGCTCGTTGACAAGGTCGAGCAGGTGGCGCGCCTCATCCGCTCCAAGGGGGTGGGGGTGTATTTCATCACCCAGAACCCAGATGACGTGCCCGAGGACATCCTCGGCCAGCTCGGCAACCGCTTCCAGCACGCGTTGCGCGCCTTTACCGCGCGCGACCAGAAGGCGCTCAAGCGCGCCGCCGAGACCTACCGCCCCAACCCGCGCTTCGACACTGTCGAGGCGATCCGCGACGTGGGCACCGGCGAGGCGGTGACCTCGCTCTTGCAGGACAAGGGCGTGCCGGGGGTGGTCGAGCGCACGCTCATCCGCCCGCCCGCCACCCGGCTTGGCCCCTGCGATGCGGGGACGCGCCGCGACGTGATCGCCGCCTCGCCGGTGGCGGGGAAATACGAGGCCGCGCTCGACCGGCGCTCCGCCTTCGAGATACTCGCCGCCCGCGCCGAGGCTGCGGCGAAGTCGGCCGAGGAGGCGGAAACCGCCGAAGCCGAAGCGGAGGAGGAGGCGCGCGAGTTCCGCGCCGCACGGCGCTATTCGGGCAGCGCACGCGCCGGGCGTACCCGTCGTGGTGCCGCGACCGAGAGCCTCGGCGGCGCCATCGCCTCGGCGGTGGTCAAGGAACTGAGGGGCACCACCGGACGACGCATCGTGCGCGGCATCCTCGGTGGGCTGTTTCGCGGGCGCTGAGGGCTCAGGTCAGGTCGCGCGTCGCCAAGTCGTCGCGCAGTGCGGCATAGACCCGCTCTGCGATGCGGATGCGCCGGGGCCGCAGCGCTGGCGTCTCGACCCGGATCAGCGCCTCGATCCCGACAAAAAACGGCAGCACCAGCCGCCGCTCGGCCTCGGTGAGGGCAAATGCCTCGACGAAGGCATCGCGCATCCCCTCGTCCACGCCGCACCACATGCGCCCCGAGGGGCAGACGCCGCGCCGCGCCATGTGCATCAGAAACCGCGCAATATCCTTGAGCACGGGCATCCGCCCCGAGCCGCCGGTGTCGATGCCGGTGAGTGTTCTGCCGTTCACCAAAAGGTTGCTGGGGTGAAAATCGCCGTGGCAGATCGCTACCCGCCAATCGGCCCCGTCGATGCGTCCGGCGATCCGCTCGATTCCAGAGAGGATTCCTGCCTCGATCCCGCGCAATACCGGGAAGGGCTGGCCTTGTGTCGCCCGTTCGGCGCGGGCGAGCCAGCCTGCGCAGCGCGCCGCGCGCCAGCCCTCCGACACATCCGTGTAACGCCGCAGCCACGCGGCGGCGGGCGCGAGCCGTGCTGCGCGCCGGTCCGCGCGCAGCCGCGCGATACGGTCGAGCAGTGGTGTCCCGGGCGCACGCTCCATCACCATCAGGTGTATCTCGGGCAGAAAGGCCAGCGGTTCGGCGGTGCGGAACCGCGCACCCTGCATGTAGGGCCAGATGCGGCACGCCTCCTGCCATTCACGCGCTTGCATCTCGGCGGTCTCGGGTGTGGCGAGGCGAAAGATCGCGTCGCGCCCTTGCCAGGTTCCGGCATGGATGCGGCGCTTGCCCGGAATGTGGCGGATGAGCGCGCCGATCTCTGCACCGTCTGGCAGATCGCTCTCGGCGGGTAGCTCGGGTAGGGAGGCGGGATCGCTCATACGGTCGAGTTTTTCCCACCCCCGCGGGGGCGTCAACCGAATTGCACCGCCGCCCGCCCACCGCTATGGTCGAGCCCTGAAATCAGGCAGCGGGAGCAAGGCATGGCAGAGACACCGGTCACGGAGCTGAGCTTCGAGCAGGCGATGGCCGAGCTCGAGGATGTGGTCGGTCGCCTCGAACGGGGCGATGTTGCGCTCGACGAGTCGATCGCCCTCTACGAGCGGGGCGCGGCCCTGAAGAAGCGCTGCGAGGCGAAGCTGAAGGAAGCCGAGGAGAAGGTGGCCGCCATCACGCTCGATGCCGAGGGCAACCCGACGGGCACGGCGCCGGTCGAGGGACCGTGATGTCCGACGGCCTCGCGGATCACCGCGCGGCGCTCGCACTCGACGCCGAACTTGCACTGGCCCCGATCGAGACCGCCCTCGCCGCGCAGGAGGGGCCGGTCGCGGATGCGATGCGCTACGCGGTGCAGGGCGGCAAGGCCATTCGTGCCGTTCTGGTGATGGAGGGCGCGCTGCTCTTCGGGATAGATAGGGCCATGTCCGCGCCCGCCGCGGCGGCGATCGAGGCGATCCATGCCTACTCGCTCATTCATGACGACCTGCCCTGCATGGACGATGACGACATGCGACGCGGCAAGCCCACCGTCCACCGCAAGTGGGACGAGGCGACGGCGGTGCTGGCCGGCGACGCGTTGCAGGCGCTGGCGTTCGAGCTGATATGCGACGCAGTCTGCCCCGATACCGCCCGGCTTGCGTTGGTGCGGGGCCTCTCCCGCGCTGCCGGTGTCGGCGGCATGGTCGGCGGTCAGGCGCAGGATATCGCCGCCGAGAGCGCGGCCGCGCCCCTTACGCTCGACGAGATCACCGGGCTTCAGGCGGGCAAGACCGGCGCGCTCATCTGCTGGGCGGCGACGGCGGGGGCGGTGATGGCGCAGGCCCCGGCGTCGCGTGTCCGCGCGCTCCAGACATATGGCGAGTGCCTCGGTCTCGCCTTCCAGATCGCCGATGACATTCTCGATGTCGAGGGCGACGCGGTGATGACCGGCAAAGCTGTGGGCAAGGACGCCGCCGCGGGCAAGGCCACCTTCGTGTCGCTGCTCGGCCTCGACGCGGCGCGCCACCGCGCCACGAGCCTTGTGGACACCGCCTGTGACGCCCTATCTGTATTCGGCGAGGAGGCGCAAAGCTTGCAGGCGCTCGCACGCTTCGTTATCTCGCGCCAGAACTGATGAACCCCGGGGAGGGGCCCGATGTCCGACACTCCGAGCACACCGCTTCTCGACCAGGTACACATACCGTCCGACCTCAAGCGGCTGAGCGACGCGGAGTTGCAGCAACTTGCCCGCGAGCTGCGTGCCGAAACCATCGCAGCAGTGTCGGAAACCGGCGGCCATCTCGGTGCGGGGCTCGGGGTGGTGGAATTGACGGTGGCGCTGCACCACGTGTTCGATGCGCCGCGCGACAAGATCATCTGGGACGTCTCGCACCAGAGCTATCCGCACAAGATTCTCACCGGTCGCCGCGACCGCATCCGCACCCTGCGCCAGAAGGGGGGGCTGTCGGGCTTCACCAAGCGGTCGGAAAGCCCTTATGACCCGTTCGGTGCGGCGCATTCCTCCACCTCGATCAGCGCCGCATTGGGCTTTGCCGTGGCGCGCGACCTCGGCGGCGCCTGCGATACCGGTCACGGCGATGCCATCGCGGTGATCGGCGACGGCGCGATGTCGGCGGGCATGGCCTTCGAGGCATTGAACAATGCGGGCCACCTGCAAAAGCGGCTCATCGTCATTCTCAACGACAACGAGATGTCCATCGCACCCCCGGTGGGGGCACTGTCGTCCTATCTCTCGCGGCTCTACGCGGGCGCGCCGTTCCAGGATTTCAAGGCCGCCGCGAAGGGCGCGATCTCGATGCTGCCGCCGCCCTTCCAGGAGGGCGCGCGCCGCGCCAAGGACATGCTCAAGGGACTTGCCGTGGGCGGCACGCTGTTCGAGGAGTTGGGCTTCAGCTACGTTGGTCCCATCGACGGCCACGATCTCGATCAGCTCCTGCCGGTGCTGCGCACCGTCAAGGCGCGGGCCACCGGGCCGATGCTGATCCATGTGCTGACAAAAAAGGGCAAGGGCTATGCTCCCGCCGAGAGCGCGCGCGACGGCGGCCACGCCACGGCCAAGTTCGACCTCGTCACCGGCAAGCAGAAGAAGACGCCGTCGAACGCACCCAGCTACACTCGCGTCTTTGCCGAGTCGCTCCTGTCAGAGGCCGCCGACGATCCGCGCATCTGCGCCATTACCGCCGCCATGCCCGACGGCACCGGGCTAGACCTCTTCGCCGAACGCTACCCGTCACGCTGCTTCGACGTGGGTATCGCCGAGCAGCACGCGGTAACTTTTTCCGCCGGGCTCGCGGCGGGGGGGATGCGGCCGTTCTGCGCGCTCTATTCCACCTTTCTGCAACGCGGCTACGATCAGGTCGTGCACGACGTCGCGATCCAGCGCCTGCCGGTGCGCTTCGCCATTGACCGCGCCGGGCTCGTGGGCGCCGATGGCGCGACCCATGCGGGCAGCTTCGACATCACCTTTCTCGCGACCCTGCCGGGCTTCGTGGTGATGGCCGCCGCCGACGAGGCCGAACTCAGGCACATGGTCGCCACCGCGGCGCGGCACGATAGCGGCCCCATCGCGTTCCGCTATCCGCGTGGCGAGGGCACCGGCATCGAGATGCCCGAGCGCGGCACCCCGCTGGAGATCGGTCGCGGCCGCATCATGCAGGAGGGGGCCGATGTGGCAATCCTGTCCTTCGGTACGCGGCTGTCCGAGGTCATGACCGCCTGCGAATCCTTACGCGCGCGCGGCATCACCCCCACCGTGGCCGATGCCCGCTTCGCCAAGCCACTCGACACGGAGATGATCCTCGACCTTGTGGCAAGGCACGATGCCATGATCACCATCGAGGAGGGTTCCATTGGCGGATTCGGCAGCCATGTCAGCCACCTGCTGGCCGAATCCGGCGTCTTCGACAACGGGTTCAAATTCCGTTCGATGGTGCTCCCGGATATTTTCATCGACCAGGCGAGCCCCGCCGACATGTATGCCACCGCCCGGCTCTCCGCCTCCGATATCGAGGCGCGGGTGCTGGAGGTGATGGGCCTGGGACAGGTGCGCGACAAGCGCGCCTGACGGCCTGCGCCCGGTCACAGGAAAGGAGCGTTCCAATGATCCGTCTCCTCGCCCTCTGTCTCGCCCTCACGCTCGGCGCGCCCGCCCATGCGCTCGAAACCAGCGCCGGGCCGGTCACCGTCACCCGCATGATCGCCGGGCTTGACGAACCCTGGGCACTCGGCTTCCTGCCCGGCGGCGGCGTCCTCGTGACCGAGCGGGACGGGCGGCTGCTCCTTCACCGCGACGGCGAGACGCGCATAGTCGCCGGTGTTCCGAAGGTGGCCGCAATCGGGCAGGGCGGGCTACTCGACCTCCTGGTGCCGCGCGATTTCGCGACCACCCGCACGCTGTTCTTTACCTATGCCAAGCCTCAGCGAAACGGCGCTGGCACGGCGGTGGCGCGCGCCCGGCTCTCGCAGGACGGCCAGAGGCTAGAGGATTGGCGCGTGATCTTCGAGCTGACGCCGGGATCCTCGGGCGGGCGGCATTTCGGCTCGCGCCTCGTCGAGGGCGAGGACGGCACTCTCTTCGCCACCATCGGCGAGCGCGGCGACCGTCCCTCGGCGCAAGACCTCTCGCGCGAGAACGGCTCGGTGATCCGCATCGCCCGCAACGGCACGATCCCCGAAGGCAACCCCTTCACCGATTCGCAAGGCGCAAAGCCCGCCATCTGGTCCTACGGTCACCGTAACCCGCAGGGCGCGGCGCGCGGCACGGACGCCGCGATCTGGGTGGTCGAGCACGGGGCAAAGGGCGGTGACGAGATCAACCGCATCCGCCGCGGCGCCAATTACGGCTGGCCGGTGATCTCCTACGGGCGCCACTACTCGGGGGCAAAGATCGGCGAGGGCACCCACAAGGCGGGCATGCAACAACCCGCATTCTACTGGGACCCGTCCATCGCGCCCTCGGGCATGATGATCTACTCGGGCCGCCTCTGGCCCGAATGGCGCGGCCACATCTTCGTGGGCTCGCTCAAGTTCGGGCTGATCTCGCATCTCGCGGGCACGCCGCTGCGCGAGGTCGAGCGGCTGAAATCGCCCGAAACCGCGCGCGTCCGCGACATCCGCGAGGCCCCCGACGGCTCGATCTGGTTTCTGAGCGTCGGCAACGGTGCCGCCTACCGGATGACGCCGCGCTGATCTTCTTCTTGGCCGAAATACCCCGGGGGTGTGGGGGCTGGCCCCCACGGGGGCGTCACTGCATCCTGAGCGCCCCATCGAGGCGGATCACCTCGCCGTTGAGATAGCCGCACTCGACGATGAACCGCGCCAGCCGCGCATATTCGTCGGGATCGCCCAACCGCTTGGGGAATGTCACCTCGGCGGCGAGGCTATCCTGTACGTCCCCAGGCAGGCCGCGCATCATCGGCGTGGCGAAGATGCCCGGCGCGATGGCCATCACCCGGATGCCCTCGCGCGCCAGATCGCGCGCCATCGGCAGCGACAGCCCCACGATCCCGCTCTTCGAGGCGGCATAGGCGGCCTGGCCCTTTTGCCCGTCGAAGGCGGCGATGGACGCGGTGTTGACGATCACGCCGCGCGCACCATCGTCGCCGGGGGCGTTCCCGGCCATCTCTGCGGCGGCGAGACGGGCGACGTTGAACGTGCCGACGAGGTTGATGTCGACGGTGCGGCGAAAGGCATCCAGCGGGTGCGGGCCGTCGCGGCCCAGCGTCTTGGCCCCGGTGGCGATGCCGGCACAGTTGATCGCCGCCGTGATCCGGCCCATAGCGGATTTGGCGGCGGCGATGGCGTTGGCGACCGACGCCTCGTCGGTCACGTCCATCTCGGCGAAATGTGCACCGATCTCGGCGGCGACGGCCTGCCCGCGCTCCGCATCGCGGTCAAGCAGCGTCACCTGCGCGCCTGCGCCGCGGAAATGGCGGGCCGTTGCCTCGCCGAGGCCCGAGGCCCCACCGGTAACGATCGCGGCTGTGTCTGTCATGCGCATGAGGGGCCTCCCGCAGTAAATGAACAATTGTTCAGATACAGCGCCCCGCCGCGCCTGTCAAAACACTTCGGCCAACCCTGAGCGCACTCCGAGATTGCCTTTGACGCCATGTCCGACTACGCCTGAAAACAGCGACAACACAAGGGAGGCGACGATGCGCACGAAAGCGGCGGTAGCGATGGAGGCGGGCAAGCCTCTGGAAATCATGGAGGTCAATCTCGACGGCCCAAGGGCAGGCGAGGTGCTGGTCGAGATCAAGGCCACGGGCCTGTGCCACACCGACGAATTCACCCGCTCGGGCGACGACCCCGAGGGGATTTTCCCCGCCATTCTCGGCCACGAGGGCGCGGGCGTGGTGATCGAGGTAGGCGAGGGGGTGACAAGCCTCGAAGTGGGCGATCACGTCATCCCGCTCTACACCCCCGAATGCCGCGAATGCGAGTACTGCCTCAACCCCAAGACCAACCTGTGCCAGAAGGTCCGCGCGACCCAAGGGCAGGGCCTGCTGCCCGACGGCACGACGCGGTTCTCCATGCTCGACGGCACGCCCATCCATCACTACATGGGCTGCTCGACCTTCGCCAACCACACCGTGGTCCCCGAGATCGCGCTCGCCAAGGTGCGCAAGGATGCCCCTTTCGACAAGATCTGCTACATCGGCTGCGGCGTGACCACCGGCATCGGCGCGGTGGTCAACACCGCCAAGGTCGAGCTGGGCAGCCGCGCCATCGTGTTCGGCCTCGGCGGTATCGGCCTCAACGTCATCCAGGGCCTGCGGCTCGCGGGCGCGGCGCAGATCGTCGGCGTTGATCTCAACCCGACCAAGGCCGATATGGCGCGCCAGTTCGGCATGACCGATTTCGTCAATCCCAAGGACGTCGAGGGCGACATCGTCGCCCATCTCGTCGAGCTGACCGGCGGCGGGGCGGATTACACCTTCGACGCCACCGGCAACGTCAACGTCATGCGCACCGCGCTCGAAGCCGCGCACAAGGGGTGGGGCGAGAGCATCATCATCGGCGTGGCCCCCGCAGGCGCCGAGATCAGCACCCGGCCCTTCCAGCTTGTCACCGGTCGGGTCTGGCGCGGCACCGCCTTCGGCGGCGCGCGCGGGCGCACGGACGTGCCCAAGATCGTCGACATGTACATGTCGGGCATGATCGAGATCGACCCGATGATCACGCATAAACTCACCCTCGAGCAGATCAACGAGGGGTTCGAGCTGATGCACAAGGGCGAATCGATCCGCGCGGTGGTGGAATACTGACACCCCCCGCGCGCCTGCGCCTTGCCCTCCGGGGCGGGGCGCACTAGGACGTGGCGCAGGCAACAAGGGGTGCGCGAGACATGGCCAACGACCTTTTCAACTCCTTCATGACCGGCCCCGACGAAAAGGGCCGGTTCGGCGATTTCGGCGGGCGTTTCGTGTCCGAGACGCTGATGCCGCTCATCCTGGAACTCGAAGAGCGCTACGAGTACGCCAAGACCGACCCGGATTTCTGGGCCGAGATGCATTTCCTGTGGAAGCATTACGTGGGCCGCCCCAGCCCGCTCTACCATGCCGAGCGGCTGACCGAGCGGCTGGGCGGTGCGAAGATCTATCTCAAGCGCGACGAACTCAACCACACCGGCGCGCACAAGATCAACAACGTGCTGGGCCAGATCATCCTCGCCCGCCGCATGGGCAAGAGCCGGATCATCGCCGAGACGGGGGCGGGCCAGCACGGTGTCGCCACCGCCACCGTCTGCGCCAAGTTCGGGCTGAAATGCGTGGTCTACATGGGCGCCACGGATGTCGAGCGGCAGGCACCCAACGTGTTCCGCATGCGGCTCCTGGGGGCCGAGGTGGTGCCCGTCACCTCCGGGCGCGGCACGCTCAAGGACGCCATGAACGACGCGCTGCGCGACTGGGTGACCAACGTGCGCGACACGTTCTACTGCATCGGCACGGTGGCGGGGCCGCACCCCTACCCGGCGATGGTGCGCGATTTTCAGTCGATCATCGGCAAGGAAACCCGCGAACAGATGATGGAGGCCGAGGGCCGCTTGCCCGACACGCTGGTCGCCGCCATTGGTGGCGGGTCGAACGCGATGGGGCTGTTCTACCCGTTCCTCGATGACAAGGAGGTGGGGATCATCGGTGTCGAGGCCGGGGGCCACGGCGTCGATGACCGGATGGAGCATTGCGCAAGCCTCACCGGCGGGCGCCCCGGCGTGCTGCACGGCAACCGCACCTACCTGTTGCAGGACGATGACGGGCAGATCCTCGAAGGGCATTCGATCTCGGCAGGGCTCGACTATCCCGGCATCGGACCCGAGCATAGCTGGCTGCACGAGACGGGGCGCGCGCAATATGTCTCGATCACCGACAAGGAGGCGCTGGCGGCGTTCCAGCTCTCCTGCGAGACCGAAGGCATCATCCCGGCGCTGGAGCCCTCCCATGCGCTCGCCCATGTCACCAAGATCGCGCCCGACTTGCCCCGTGATCACCTGCTGGTCATGAACATGTGCGGGCGTGGCGACAAGGACATCTATACCGTCGCCAAGCATCTCGGCTTCGACATCGAAAGCGGCGGCTGAACCGCCCGTCGGCACAAACGCCACGTTGCGCATGCGTAAAAGCCCCGGCCAAGTCGCCGGGGCTTTTCCTTGCGCGCTCACGGTGCGACCGCCCCGCTCAGGCGGCGGCGTGCTGCTCCAACACCTCCAGCGGCACGATGTCGAGCGCGCGAGCATGGGTGGCCGCGAGCCGCACCTGCGGCGCGCAGCCCTCCTCGTGGGCCTGAAGGAACCGCGCGGCGCAAAGGCACCACTGATCCCCCGCTTTCAGCCCGGCAAAGCCGAATTCCGGGCGCGGCGTGCTCAGGTCGTTGCCGACATACTTGGAGAAGGCGAGGAACTCTGCCGTCATCAGCGCACAGACCGTGTGGCTGCCGCGATCCTCGGCACAGGTGTTGCAATGCCCGTCGCGAAAGAACCCGGTCACGGGATCGGACGAGCAGGGCGAAAGAGCCCCGCCCAGCACGTTCTCGGAAGTGTCCATCGTGGTCATGCGCGCGATCTCCTCCGCAGGATCGTAGCGCATACCGCGAGGCCGTCAAACCCTCCATCAGGCATCAGAGGCCCGAGGCCGTCGTCGTCTCGAGTAGGTCAAAGGTCTTGTCACCCCGCGCGTTGAATTTCTGAAGACTGTCGCCGTGGCGCAGGACCGTCAGGCAGCGATAACGCCCCGCGTCCTGTGCCATCGACACGCAAACCTCGTTGCCATCGGTGATCGCATAGTGGCCCGTCCCGGACCAGCCACCGCCCTGCAATTCGCCTTTCAGCACATTCGTCGGCGCATAGTGGAAGTTGAAGACCTTGTCGCCGGCACGCGCAACCACGCGCTTGCCCACGAGCAGCTCGGCGATCTCGTCCGAGCTGAGCCTTTCGGCCCCGCCTGCGAGCGCCTCTTCGAGCGCCGTGCCGGCGCTCGCGCTTGTTGCGGCCATGAGCGTGCAGCACGCCGCGATGACAACTGGTGTCGGGTAAGTCATGGATCTACTCCTTGCTTGTCCATCCCGCCCGGCATTCAGGTACGCCGGACCAGCACAGCTTGCCCCCGGCAACGTCGGAAAGCTTGATTTCCGGATGACAATTCCTGACACTTCCATGATATCTGCCCGAAAGGCGTGACGTCATGGCGTATCGTTTCGGCGAGTTCACGCTCGATCGCTCGGCCGGTCTTCGGGCGGGGAACGCGCCTGTGGCGCTCGAGCCGCAGGCGCTCCGGTTGCTGGAATTCCTGATCGAGCACCGCGCGCGGGTCGTGACCAAGCAAGACCTGATCGAGGAGATATGGCAGGGCCGGGCAATCACCGACGCGGCGCTGGCAACGCGCATCCGGGCGGTTCGGCGGGCGCTCGGGGATGACGCGGCGCAGCAGGCCTATATCCGCACCTATCCCAAGCGCGGCTTCCAGTTCGTGGCCCCGGTTCGGGACGCGAATTCCGCGATCCGCCTGCCAAGGCTCAAAGCGGTCGCACTTGTGGCGGTTTTTGCACTCGCGTTATTCGGCGCGTGGTTCGTGCTTCGGGTTCCCGGTGTCGACGGCAGCACGGTCGGCAGGCCGTCGGTCGCGGTGCTGCGGTTCGATAATCTCGGGGAGGGGGCCGGCGACCGGTCCTTCGCAGATGGCCTGACCGAGGACCTGACCGCGCACTTGTCGCGCTACAAGGAATTGTTCGTCATTTCCGCCGGGACGGTCTTTGCCTATGGCGACGGGGCGCTTCGCCCGCTCGATGCTTCCCGCGAGTTCGGTGTCTCTTACGTCGCGCGCGGCAGCGTGCGACGGGATGGCGGGCGCATACGGGTCACCAGCGAGCTGATCGAGATCGCCACAGGCCACACCCTGTGGGCCGAGCGCTACGACCGGGCGCTGACGGACATATTCGCCGTGCAGGACGATATCAGCCGCTCGATCGCGGGCACCCTTGTCCCGCAGATCCTGAAGGATGGCGGACAGCGCGCCACCAGGGTGCCGACCGCTGACATGGGCGCCTGGGAACTCTACCTCGAGGCGCGCCTCCGGCAGGGCCGCTACAGCCGCGCCGATCAATCGGAGGCGGTGCGTCTTGCCCGGCGTGCGGTGGCCAAGGATCCCGGTTTCGCGGCGGCGCATTCGCTGATGGCGCGGGCGCTCGGGACACTGTTCTTCTTTGGCTGGACGGAAGAGCCGGGCGACACCATGGCCGAGGCGCGGGCCGCCGCGAGGCGCGCGATTGCGCTCGACGACAGCGATCCGCAGGCCTATGCCGCGCTTGGCTATATCCAGCGCTTTGCCGGGCAGGCGGAGCCCGCGATCGCCAATCTGGAGCGCGCCGTCGCGCTCAACCCCAATGACGCCCGCATCCGGCTGGAATTGGCCCACACGCTCGATTGGTTCCGCCTACAGGCGCGCGCGCTGCCGCAGATCGAGCTTGCCATCCGGCTCAGCCCGCGCGACCCGCTGATCCAGAACATGTATTTCTACAAGGGGCACATCCTGTTCCACCTCGGCAGGCACGACGATGCGCTCGCGGCGGCGCGGCAGCTTGGCAGCGTCGCAAGCAGCGCTACCTGGCGGGTTTTCCACCACCTGCTGCGCGCCGCGAACCTCGCGCAACTCGACAGGGTGGAGAACGCAGCGGCGGCCATCGCGGATGCGCTGGCGGTCAATCCGTCACTGTCGCTCTCGGCAATGCGCGCACAATTCGAAAAGAGCCGCAACCACCCGGAAAACCGCCGCGCCTGGCTGGCCGCGCTCGAACGGGCCGGGCTGCCGCAATAGCCCGATCAGCTTTCCTCGAGCACCGTCTCGAATCCCTCGAATTCCGGCGGGCCCAACAGCGCGTCCTGCGTGCCTCGGTTGCCCGCGTCCTTGTGCGCAGCACGAAAGGCGTCGGATTTCGTCCATGCCTCGAACGCCGCGCGGCTTTCCCAGATGACATGGCTGGAATAGAGCCGGTGGCCATCACCCTCGGGCCCCTTCAGCAAGCGAAACTCGCGAAAGCCGGGGACGCTGGCCAGGTGGCTTTCGCGCTTGGCCCACATTCTTTCGAAACCGTCCTCGAAGCCCGGCTTTACGCGGAACCGGTTCATGGCGATGAATGTCATGTCGTGCCCTTCCTTGTATCGGTGTGAAAGGCTGGCTTGGGCCGCGCGTGCGAGCGCTCCCGGCTCGCCCTGCGATCATAGCGCCCCGGCGCGCACAGGCAAGCCGCGCTCAGAGCGCCGCTGCGATGCTGCGCAGCGCGTCGATATTGGCCTCCCGCACCCCGTCCTTGCGAAAGCCGCGATCGGCAGAGGTGACCACGATCACCACGTCGCGGGCGCGGTCGATATAGATATACTGGCCATAGATGCCGTGGGCATAGAATTCGCCGTCGCGCGCGTCGGCGGGCATCCACCAGTGCAGCCCGTATTGCAACGCGCCCTCGGGCGTCGGCGCGCTCGGCACGGTCGAGGCGGCGATCCAGCCTGTGGGCACGATCTGCTGCCCGCCATAGCGGCCCATCTTCGCCACCATCAGCCCGAAGCGGGCATAGTCGCGCGTCGTCAGGTTGAGCCCGCCCAGCGCAAAGGCCACACCCTCGCCATCGGTGATGTAATCGGGCTCCGCCTCGAGCCCCAACGGCGCGATGATCCGCTCCGACAGCAGGCCTGGCAGGGCGCGCCCTGTGGCCCCCCGCAGCGCCATCGCCAGCGCGTGCGTGTCGATGGAGACGTATTTCCACCGCGTCCCCGGTGGCGCGGCGCGCGCGCTCAGCCCGGCGGCGAAGCCGTCCATGGAGCCGCCCAGCGCCAGCACACGGCCCATGCGGTTGATGTCGGAATCGTAGTCCAGATAATCCTCGTCAAACTCCAGCCCGCTCGTCATCTGCAAAAGCTGCCGCAGCGTCACCCCGTCATAGGCGCTGTCGGCGAGCGCGGGCGCGTAGCGCGTCACCGGATCGTCCAGCGAGTCGATCTCGCCGCGTTCAAGCGAAATGCCGATGAGCGCGGCAAGAAAACTCTTTGCCACGGACCAGCTTATCCGCCGGTCCTGCGCGGTGGTGCCGAGGTGATAGCTCTCATGCGTGATGCGGCCGTTACGCAGCACAAGGAGCGACGTCACGTTGCGCGACCCGATCCAATCGGTCACATCGGCGGGCAGGGTCATCTCCGGGCCTTGCGGCAGGTCCGATACCGGCCCGTTCCCACGCGGCACGGGCACGGTGAGAAACGCGCGCCCCATTCCCGAGAAATTCGCAACGATCTTTTCCTCGGAAAACAACGTGTTGACGGCCATGAGCCGCGCGATTTCTTCGCGCTTCCACAGCCCCACAACCGCTGCCGCCAGGACGAGGGCCAAAAGGACTCGTCCCGCCCATTTCAAGATTCTGCGCATACCGTCCCTCCTGTTTCCCCGCGGCAAAGCCAGCGCGGCGCGCGAATGCAAGCTTGACGCGGCGGCGTGCACGCCGCTCTCTACCCTCTGAGGTCGAGCACCTCGTCGAGCGCCGCCCGCGTGGTGCGGAAGCGGTTGGCGGGGTGGTCCGGATCGGGTCGCCCGAACGAGATCGCGCACAGGATCAGCCGCGTTTCCGGCAGGTCGAAATGCGCGCGGATGAATGGCGCATAGGCCGCCACCGAGGCCTGCGCGATACTGCCCACGCCCAGGGCCGTCGCCGCCAGCATGAAGGCGGTTACGAACCCGCCCGTGTCCATCGCGCCGTAGGGGCCCAGCGCGGCCTCGGAATGCACGATGGCCACGTGCGGCGCGCCGAAAAGGCGATAGTTCTCCATGCTTTGCTCGGCCCGCGCGGCGCGATCCTCGCGGGCGATACCCACCGCCTCGTAGAGTTGCAGCCCGCATTCGCGCCGCCGTGCGCCATGCGCTCCCGGATAGCGCTCGGGCCACGGCAGGTCGGGGCTTGGCGTGTCATTGTGCACGGCGTCAAGCAACGCGCGGCGGAACCGCTCGGTCTGCGCCCCGCGCGTCACCGTCACCTGCCAGGGCTGCGCGTTGCACCACGAGGGCGCGCGGCCCGCCGCCTGCACGATGCGCGCGATCACCTCGTCCTCCACCGGGTCGGACAGGAAGGCCCGGCAGGAATGGCGCGCGTCCAGCAGGCCGCGCAGCGTGTCGAATTGGTCTGTCATGCGGGATCCTCTGTGCCCGGCCGGGTGTCCGAGAGGCGACCGCCCCCGGGCCACGGGTTCTCGGGATCGAACATAGGCATGGATTGCCCGGCGATCCATGCCCGACCGGTGATGACCTCGCGCGCCGCGCCGTCGGCATGGGCGCGGGTAATCTTGATCGCCAGGGATGTGCGCATCAGAACCCGCCCTGTTCGAGCGCCACCAGGTAGCCGATCCCGCCGGCCACCGCCGCGCCGATCACCACGGCGACCGCGATCTTCCACGCCGACCACGGCCGCTCGCCCTGCACCCGGCCGGTGCGGGCGTTGACCACGAACCTGTAGGTTCGTCCCCTGAACCTGTAGGCTGCGAGCCAGACCGGCAGCAGGATGTGCTTGAAGGTGGTGTCCCGCACCTCGGTGTCGATGTCATGGATGCGTTGCCGGTCGCCGCCGATATCGAACCGAACGTCCCGGGCGATGATCGCGTCCATCTTATCGCGCGCCTGCGCGAATCCTTGTTCTAGATCAACGCTGTATCCCTCGGCGCGAAACCCCGCGAGGTACTCCGGCGCGTAAGGAACCAGCGCCGACAGGTCCCACGGCTCCAGCGCGTCGGTATAGCGTTTCGGCAAGGCGGTGGACGCAAGCACCAGCACATCGTCGAAGAACCGCGCCACCCGCCCCGATACCGCCCTCCACCTAACCTTAGCAACCTGAATTTGCTGGCGTTTTCCGTTTCTCGTGACAGTGCGTGTCTCGTAGTAGACGGTGCCACGCTCGCCGCGGTACTGTGACTTGGTGTCGGCGTCGAAGGTCCAGTAGGGCACGTAAATGCCCTGCATTTTCCGGCCCTTGCGGGCGTAGTCCTGCAACCCGTTCGGCGCGAACCACAGCCGCCCCAGCCAGTCGCTCATCGCTTTGCGGGCCTGCTCTTCGCCCAGCGAAAAAGGCAACAATGCCCGTGGCTTGATATGCCGGTGCGTGCCGGTATCGGTGACCACCGGCGAGGCGCAGAACGGGCATTCGGTGGCGTGGGTGTCGGTGCCCAGCTCCACCTGCGCGCCGCAGCTTGTGCAGGTGGTGACGCGGGTCTCCTCCATCTCCTGCGCGGGGAGTTGGTCGCCCAGCGCGGCGGCGAAATCGAGTTCCCTGATGCCACCCTGCCAGGGTCCGCCGGTCTCGATCCCGGCGACGTCGCCGCAGTGATCGCAGATCAGCCGGTCGCCGCCCGGATCATAGCGGTAATCCGCCCCGCAGCTGGCGCAGGGGAAGCGATGTTTGATCTCGACAGGGGCAGGCGGCGGGGTATCTGACATGGGGCTTTCAGAAGATTTATGGAACAATTCCAGGGTGATACGGCGCAGAGTTCAGGCGCCCATGGCGCGCGCTGAGGCCGCGTAGAGCAATCACAGCCATGTCGTCAGCCCGCCATCACGACGCATCAACAGCAGGCGCGCGGCAGTGAACTCGTGCAGGGTAATGGTCGCGCGGCGGCGCATCTGCTCAGGCGCCCGGCGGCGGGGGCGGCATGACGGTGAAGAGCTGCGCCAGTTCGGCGACGTCCTCGGCGCGCTTCCAGCCATCCTGCCCGGCGGTCCAGACGAGCGTGTCGCGCGTCAGGCCGCCCTCGGTCACCATGCGCCCCAGCCGTGCCTTGGAATAGGGGCCGTGGGTCTGGCCGCCCTCGGCGATGTGCCAGACATGTTCGACAGGCGGGGGCGGCGGGGCTGCCGGCGCCTGTTCTTGTGCGGGACGTGCGCCCCATGGCCCCTGATCGGCCATCTGCTGCGCCATCGCCATGCCCATTCCCATGCCAAGACCCGCGCCAATGCCGCCGCCTCCGCTCGGGTTCTTGGCCGCCGCGGTCATCGCCTCGGCAGTCGAATACTGGGTGAAGCGCGACAGGTCGCCCGCGATCCCCATCGAGGTGCGTTTGTCGAGCGCTGCTTCAACAGTGGGCGGCAAAGATATGTTTTCAATGTAGAATTCCGGGATTTCCAGTCCATATTCCGCCACGATTCCGGTGATCTCTCCGGCCACCAGTTTGCCCAGGTCGCGCGTGTTGGCCGCCATGTCGAGCACCGGGATGCCGCTTCCTGCGATGATGCGGCTGAACGCCTGCACGATGATGTTGCGGATCTGGTAGCTGATCTCGTCCATGGTGAATTCGCCGTCGGTGCCGACGATTTCGGAGAGGAACTTGGCCGGTTCCGACACGCGCACGGTATACGTGCCATAGGCGCGGATGCGGGTGGGGCCGAATTCCGGGTCGCGCAGCATGATCGGGTTCTTGGTGCCCCATTTCAGATTGGTGAACCGCGTCGTGGCGATGAAGTAGATTTCCGACTTGAACGGCGAGCGAAAGCCATGATCCCAGTGCTGGAGCGAGGTCATCACCGGCATGTTGTTGGTTTCCAGCATGTAGAGACCGGGGGTGAAAACGTCCGCCAACTGCCCCTCGTGGACGAACACGGCGGCCTGCCCCTCGCGCACGGTGAGCTTGGCGCCGTACTTGATCTCGTGGCCCTCGCGCTCGAACCGCCAGACCATCGTGTCGCGCGTGTCGTCGGTCCAGTGGATGACGTCGATGAACTGGCCGGAGAGGAAATCGAAGATGGGCATATGGGAAGGCTCCTTTGCGAACGGGTCAGACCGGCCCCGCCTGCCATTCATCCAGCAGGCGGCGGAGGATGGGGCGGGCTTCGTCTGGGGTCATGCCGGGGGTGAGGTCTGGATGGTAAAGCAGGCGCAGCAGCATTTCGTCATGGGTGGTCAGCCACGCGAACTCGTCATCGTCGTTGAAGATCGAGGGTCGCGCGCGGGGACTGTCATTGGCCAATCCCAGCCCCTGCGCCAGCTCCTCGTGGAAGCACGATTCGCGCATGAGTGGCGGGTGTTCGGCGCGGACCCAGGCGATTGCGAGATCGTAGGTATACGGGTTGCCCCGCTCTGAGAAGGCCACGACGAGGCAATGGATGCTGCGCGGCATGTCGCGAAAGACGCCAAGGGTTGCCGCGTCGATATCGGGGGCGAGGGCGCGCACGCGGGCGAGACCATCGGCGCGGTCGTCCTCGCCCATGACCAGAACGTGGAAGTTGGCCCCGCGGCGCACCATCGAGACCGGATGGCGCGCTGCCTCTGCTAGCCGCTTGACATAGTCGTCGAGCGTGGCGCGATCCGCCGCGCGCTGTTCGTCGGGCACCGAGGTGCCGAATTCCATCCCGACGCGCACCGGCGACGTCCATTTCCGCAGGCCCCCGGCGCGGCCCGAGGACGAGCGAAATCCGGCACCGGGCGCGTATTCGTCGAAGAATACGATACGCTCGAAATTGCGCATCAGATCGGTGTCGGTAAAGGGCGTGTCGGGCCCGCCGCCATCGACACGCAGGAGGCCACGACCCTTGAGGTCGCGCTCGGTGCGCGCGTAATGAGCGACGAGTGCCTTGCTGCGGGCAGACGGGCCGTCGTCGCCTTGGGGGGGCGGACGCGGGGCGGAGGGTGCGGGCGCATCAGGCACCGGCATGTCGCAGGCCGATAGCGCCAGCGCCAGCACCAGCCCCGCGAGGACGCGCAGCCCTTGTCCCGCCGTCATCGCCGCCTCAACCCTTCGGCACGGCGGTTGCGGCGGTGTCGCCCACCCCGTCGCCCCGCGACTTGGCCGAGGCGAGCGTGTCGCGCAGTTCGGCCTCCATTTTCTTGAGGTCTTCCTCGGCACGGGCGCGTTTCGCCTTGCCCTCGTCGGCGATGGTGAGGCTTTCCTCGATGGTGCCGATGAGATCGGCATTGGCCTGTTTCACCGCTTCAATGTCGAACACGCCGCGCTCCATCTCCTGCCGGATCATCTTGTTGCTCTCGCGCAGGTTGGCGGCGTTGGCGGTCAGCAGCTCGTTGGTGAGGTCGTTGGCGTCGCGCACCGCCGTCGCGGCCTCGGCCGAGCGTTGTATGGTGACCGCCTGCGCCAGTTGGGTTTCCCACAGCGGCACGGTGTTGACGAGGGTGGAGTTGATCTTGGTCACAAGCGACTTGTCGTTTTCCTGCACCAGCCGGATCGAGGGCAGGGATTGCATGGTCACCTGGCGGGTGAGTTTCAGGTCGTGCACCCTGCGTTCGAGGTCGTCGCGGGCGGCGCGCAGGTCGCGCAACTCCTGTGCCTTCATCACCTGGGCGTTTTCCGGCGCGGCCTCCATCTCGGCCTCCTTGGCCGGGATGTCCTTGCCGTCCAGATCCTTGAGCTTGGCCTCGCCCGCCGCGATGTAGAGCGCCAGTTCGTCATAGAAGGCGAGCGTCTTCTCGTAGAGCATGTCGAGCGACTTTATATCCTTCAGCAGGGCATGCTCGTGGCCAAGCAGGCTCTCGGTGATGCGGTCGATCTGGCCCTGTACCTCTTCGTAGCGGGCGGTGAACTTGGCGAACGGCGCGGCGCGGCCCAGCAGTTTTTCCCACCAGGACCGGTCGCGCCGCACGTCCAGTTCGGAGACCGAAAAACCGCGGATCGTGGTGACGATGCCGCGCAAGGAGTCACCCGCCGGGCCCACGTCCTTGTTGCGCACGCCTTGCAGCATGGATTGCGAGATTTCCTGCAATTCCGCCTGTGCCGCCGAGCCGAAAGAGACGATGGACTGTGTGTCGGCCATGTCGATCTCGGCCATGCGGCGCGCGATCTCGGCGCTCTGGGTTGCATCGGCCTTCTCCAGCGGAACGATGGCATTGGCATCCGTGGGTTCGGGCAGCACCGCGCGGCTCACGGATTCGATATCGGCGAGCACGGCCTCGGCCTTTTGGCGGGTGGCGTCTGACATGGGGGATCCTCTTAAGCTGTCTCTGTGGTCTCAAGATGCACGCCCTCGCGCTCGAGTCGGTCGCGCAGCACCTCGATCTCGATATCGAGATCGGTACTGCTGCCGGCCATGAGCGCGCGGGTCTTGGCGGTGAAATTCTGTTCGAGGTCCGAGAGCAGCACGAGGTACTTCTCGCGCGCCTGCGGGTTCGGGGCGCGGGTGGCGAGATCGGCGTATTTCGCCGAGGCGTCGCGCGCACCCATCAGGTAGACGCTGAGATACTTACGCGCCGCCGTCAGGTCGCGCGGGTCGTCCTCGACGGTGCGCAGCATGTCGCGCACCGTGACCTGGAACCGCTCCAACCGCGCCTCGAGGTCGCGGTCGCGGGTGGCGGCGATGGCCTGGGTCATGGCGCGCAGGTAGTCCTCGGCCCGATCCACCACGCGCGCCACGCGGTCGCTTTGAAAGCTGTCGATGCCCTCGGCGGACTTGTCGCGCAGCGGGTCGGGGCCGAAGGCCAGCAGGTGCAGGGCCATCCCCGCCACTGCATAGATCGCGGGCTCGGCCACGCCGCCGCCCGCGGCATGGGCGGCCACGGCAAGCCCCACGCCGGTGAGGGCTGCGCCGAAGATCTTGCGCGGGATGGCGGGCCGACGGGCGATGCGGCGCGCATCATAGGCTTCCTCGGCGCGCAGCCCCTCGCGGGTGAGCCAGGCCGCCAGCAGCAGAATCCCGAGGGCGACGAGGTTGAGCGCCATCTCGACCGGACCGCCGAGAAAGGCACGAAAGGCCAGCGGCAAAGGTGCAATGAACAGCATGTTGACGCGACCGCCGACGCGCGTGCGCCGCGCGCCGCGATAGCCGCCGCGCGGTGGCGGGGCGGTGTCGCTCCGGTCGGGACTGTGTCTGCCGCCGTAGCGCTGCGCCATCACACGCCCCCCGCCACCGCCACGAAGGCGATGAGCGCCACCAGCAGGAAGAACGCCAGTTTCTGTAACCCGGTATCGCTCATGCACCCTCTCATGCCGCCCTGCGGCAAACTTAGGCGATGGGGGGCGGGGGCGCTAGGGGGAAGATTGGCGGACCGGCCTCAGCCGCGCGCGACCTGGCGGTCCGATTTCGCCTTCTTCTTTTCGCCCACCACCTTTTCGGCGAGATCGCGGGCGATGGCGAAGGCGCCGCGGACCCGGTCGGCCTCGCCCTTCCAGTCGCGGCGCACGACGATCTTGTTGTCGCGGACCTTGGCCAGCCCCTTCTGGTCCTGGATGAATTCCACCAGCCCCTGCGGCGAGGCGAACTTGTCGTTGTGGAACTGGATCGTCGCACCCTTGGGCCCGCCGTCGAGCTTGGCGATACCCGCGCGCTTGCACATCGCCTTGATGCGCATGACCAGCATGAGCAGGTTTACCTCGCGGGGCAGGGGGCCGAAGCGGTCGATCATCTCGGCGGCGAAGCCTTCGAGATCGACCTTGCTCTCCATCCCGCTGAGACGGCGGTAGAGGCCGAGGCGCACGTCGAGATCGGGCACGTAATCCTCGGGGATGAGGACCGGCACGCCAAGGTTGATTTGCGGGGCCCATTGGCCGTCGTCGTCGGGCAGGCCCGTGGCCTCGCCCGAGCGGATGCGCGCGATCGCCTCTTCCAGCATGGACTGATAAAGTTCGAACCCGACGTCGCGCATCTGGCCCGACTGTTCCTCGCCCAACAGGTTGCCCGCGCCGCGGATGTCGAGATCCTGGGAGGCCAGCGTGAAGCCCGCGCCGAGCGTGTCGAGGCTGCTGAGCACGCGCAGGCGCTTCTCGGCCCCCGGTGTCAGCGGCGCGCGCGGCTTGGTCGTGAGGTAGGCATAGGCGCGGGCCTTGGAACGGCCCACCCGGCCACGGATCTGGTAGAGTTGCGCCAGCCCGAACATGTCGGCCCGGTGGATGATCATGGTGTTGGCGGTGGGGATGTCGAGCCCGGATTCGACGATGGTGGTGGCCAGCAGCACGTCGTACTTGCCGTCGTAAAAGGCGTTCATCCGCTGGTCCAGTTCTCCAGCCGCCATCTGACCGTGGGCCACGACATAGGAAACCTCGGGCACCTGATTGGCGAGGAAATCCTCGATCTCGGGCAGGTCCTTGATGCGGGGCACCACGAAGAAGGACTGCCCGCCCCGGTAATGCTCGCGCAAGAGCGCCTCGCGCACGGTGACGGTGTCGAACTCGGACACGTAGGTGCGGATCGACAGGCGATCCACCGGCGGCGTGCCGATGATCGACAGATCGCGAACCCCGGAGAGCGACAATTGCAGCGTGCGCGGGATCGGGGTGGCGGTGAGCGTCAGAACATGCACATCCGAGCGCATCTGCTTGAGCCGTTCCTTGTGCGCCACGCCAAAGCGCTGTTCCTCGTCGATGATGAGCAGGCCGAGGTTCTGGAACCGCACGCTTTTTGCGAGGAGAGCGTGGGTGCCCACCACGATATCGGCGGTGCCCTTTGCCATCGCCTCGCGGGTGCGGGTGGCGTCGCGTTGCGATACGAACCGTGACAACGCGTGGACCGACAGCGGGAACCCGCGGAACCGCTCGGCGAATTCCTTGTAGTGCTGGCGCGCGAGCAGGGTGGTGGGCGCGATCACCGCGACCTGCTGCCCCGCCATCGCGGCGGCAAAGGCCGCGCGCATCGCCACCTCGGTCTTGCCGAAGCCCACGTCGCCGCAGATGAGCCGGTCCATCGGACGCCCAGCCTCGAGATCGGAGAGCACATCCTCGATGGCACGAAGCTGGTCCTCGGTTTCCTGATAGGGGAAGCGTGCCGCGAAGGCCTCCCACGCGTGGGGCTCGGCGGCGATGACGGGGGCGCGGCGCAATTCGCGCTCGGCGGCCACGCGGATGAGCCGATCGGCCATCTCGCGGATGCGCTGTTTGAGCTTGGCCTTCTTGGCCTGCCACGCGCCACCGCCAAGACGGTCGAGCAGCCCCTCTTCGTGACCGTAGCGCGACAGCAGTTCGATATTCTCGACTGGCAGGTAGAGCCTTGATCCTTCGGCATATTCAAGCACGAGGCATTCATGTGCTGCACCCGCCGCAGTGACCACCTCGAGCCCCAGATAGCGGCCGATCCCGTGATCCACATGCACGACAAGGTCGCCCTGCGACAGCGCCTGTGCTTCGGTCAGGAAATTCTCGGCCCGCCGCTTGCGCCGGGCCCCGCGGATGAGCCGGTCGCCCAGCACGTCCTGTTCGGAGATCACGGTGAGCGACGGCGCTTCGAAGCCCTGCTCGAGCGGCCAGACCGCGAGGTGCAGCCCGTGGCGGCCCAGCCCGCCCGCGTCGCGGATGCCGGTCGCGCCGATCAGCCCCTCGTCGGACAAGAGCCCCTCGATGCGTTCACGCGCGCCCTCGGACCAGCACGCGACGAGCACCGATCCGGCCTCCATACGGTCCTCGACGTGATCTTTCAGGACGCTGAAAAGGTTTACCTTTTCCTGCTGCCGTTCGGGGGCAAAGTTGCGCCCGATGCGGCCGCCCGCGTCGATCACGCCCGGCCCCGTGGGTCGTGGCAGCGCCGAGAACTGCAGCACCCGCCGTGCGCCGGTCGCGTCCTGCCAGGCGTTGTCGTCGAGGTATAGCTCCTCTGGCGGGACCGGGTGATAGACCGCTTCGCCGCGTGCCTTCTGACCCTGAGCGTGGCAGCGCGCCTCGTACTGGTCTCGAACCGCCTCCCACCGCGCGGCGCGCGCGGCGTTGGCCTGGTCGTCGAGGGTGATGGCGGCATCGGGGAGGTAGTCGAACAGCGTCTCGAGCCGCTCGTGAAAGAGCGGCAGCCAGTGTTCGGCGCCGGCCGGCTTGCGCCCGGCGCTGACGGATTCGTAGAGCGGATCGTCGGCCACGCTGGTGCCGAAGGCGATGCGGTAATTCTGCCGGAAGCGGCGGATCGCGGTCTCGTCCAGGATCACCTCGGAGACGGGGGCAAGCTCGACGCGGGCAAGCTTTTCGGTGGTGCGCTGCGAGGCGGGATCGAAACGGCGCACCCCGTCGAGCACGTCGCCGAAGAGGTCGAGCCGCACCGGCCCCGCCTCGCCGGGCGGGTAGATGTCGATGATACCGCCACGCAGGGCGTAATCGCCAGGCTCTGTCACGGTGGGGGCCTGCACGAAGCCCATGCGCACGAGGAAGTCGCGCAACGCCTTTTCGTCGATGCGCTCGCCCACCTCCGCCGCGAAGGCGCTCTCGCGCAGGACATCGCGTGCCGGGAGGCGCTGTGTTGCGGCGTTGAGCGTGGTCAGAAGCACGAATCGCTGCGGCATTCCGTGTACCAGCCCGGCCAGCGTCGCCATCCGCGCCGCCGAAATCTCGGCATTGGGCGAGATACGGTCATAGGGCAGGCAATCCCAGCCGGGAAAGCGGATAACCGGCATGTCGGGGGCGAAGAAGGCGAGCGCCGCGGCCATCGCCGCCATCCGCTTGTCGTCGCGTGCGACATGGATCACCGGGCCCTCACGCGCCGACACCTCGCCCAGCACGAGCCGCGCGTCGTACCCCTCGGGCGCGCCGCCCACGGTGATATGGCTGGCCGCTCCCATGCCGGTCAGCCGAGCGCGCCGATGGCCATGTTCTGGTACATGCCCCACATGGCGGTGACGAAGATCGACGCCATGCCGACCATCTGCACCGAGAGGCGGTGCCGCGACAGACGCGCGATGAGCGCCTCGCCGCGCAGCGCCTCGTCGCGGATGCGGCGCGCTGTGCGCAACGACAGCAAGCCCACCCCGGTGAGCGGGAAGGCCAGCATGAAGACGGCCTGCGAGAACTCGTTGCCGTAGACGAAGCCGAGGATCGCGAGCGAGGACAGCGCGAAGGCGGCGATCCCCGCGAGCAGCGTGCCCGACTGGTTCGCCACGTACAGGAGCCGCCCGGTATTTATACGCACCATGTCCTCGAAATCCTCCATCGCCGTTTCGCCCTGACCGCGCCGTGCGCGGATCGCCATGTCCCAGGGCACGCCCAGTACCCAATGGCTGACGGTCGACCATGTCACCGCTAGCGCGATCCAGAACCAGAGGTTGCTGAAGGAGCGCAGGTCGATCAACTCGAAAACATTGTCAAGAAGGGTCAAGGCCGCGCCTCTGTCACTGTATTGCTCGCCCTCTTAGCGCTCGTGCGCGGCAATTCCTACCCTTGAGATGGCGGAATTTCCGTGCAAATGAGGCAGGGTTCCGAATGCCAAACGCCGCGGAGAGCCCGCCATGACCCCTGTTCAGGCCCCCTATCCCGCAAACCGCCCGCGGCGCCTGCGCGCGAGCGGCGCGCTGCGCGACCTCGTGGCCGAGACCACGCTCAGCCCTGCCGACCTGATCTGGCCGGTTTTCGTGCGCGATGGCGAGGGGGTGGAAGAGCCGGTGGCCTCGATGCCCGGCGTGATGCGCCGCTCGATCGACAAGGTGGTGGAGGCCGCGCGCGAGGCGGCCGATCTCGGCATCCCGGCGATGTGCCTGTTTCCCTATACATCGGCAGAGCACCGCACCGCCGATTGCGCCGAGGCGTGGAACCCCGACAACCTCAGCAACCGCGCCACCCGCGCCATCAAGGCCGCGGTGCCGGAGATTGCGGTGATGACCGACGTGGCGCTCGACCCCTATTCGGATACCGGCCATGACGGGTTCGTCGAGGATGGGCGGATCGTCAACGACGCCACAGTCGAGGCGCTGGTGAAACAGGCGCTGGCGCAGGCAGAGGCGGGGGCCGACATCCTGGGGCCATCCGACATGATGGATGGGCGCGTGGGCGCGATGCGCGGGGCGCTGGAATCCGCGGGATATTGGGACGTGGCGATCATGTCCTACGCGGCCAAGTACGCCTCGGCCTTCTACGGCCCGTTCCGCGATGCGGTCGGGGCGTCCGCCGCGCTCAAGGGCGACAAGAAGACCTATCAGATGGACCCGGCCAACAGTGACGAGGCGCTGCGCATGGTGGCGCGCGACCTGGCCGAGGGGGCGGACATGGTGATGGTCAAGCCGGGGCTGCCCTATCTCGACATCTGTCGCCGGGTGAAGGAGCGCTTCGGCGCGCCAACTTTTGCCTACCAGGTGTCGGGCGAATACGCGATGATCCGCGCTGCCGCGCTCAACGGCTGGATCGACGGCGAGCGCGCCATGATGGAGAGCCTCGCCTGTTTCAAGCGTGCGGGTTGCGATGGCATCCTGAGCTATTTTGCCCCCGCTGCCGCGCGGCTGATGGCGGGGCGCTGATGTCTGCGCGGTATCTTGCGCAGAACCGCAATCCTTGGTGACATTGGTGGCTGGCTCGACTATATTGAGTGGCAAGAGTCCGGCTAGGCGAAACGACCGGGCGCAATCAGACGCAATCGAGGCGGGCAAACACATGAGCAATCTCACAAGACGCGGATTCACCCTCGGCGCACTGGCTGGCATGCCGGTTCTCGCAGCATGCGGCAACGGGGTGGGCAGCTCTGGCGGCGCAAAGATCGACGCGCGCGTGAACGCAACGCTGTCGCACATGTATGCCAACTATCCCGGCACGCGCGATCTGGCCGACAAGGCGACCGGCATTCTTGTCATGCCGGTGGTGACCGAGGGGGGGATATTCGTGGGCGGCGGCTATGGCCGCGGGGCGCTGCGGATCGACAACGTCACGGTGGATTACTACTCGGCCACCAAGGGCAGCGTCGGGCTACAATTCGGCGCGCAGCAATTCGCACATGTGCTGTTTTTCATGACCGAAGAGGCGCTGGAAAGGTTCCGGCGGTCGTCAGGCTGGGCCGCGGGCGGCGATATCGAGTATGTCTTCAACGACCGGGGCGAGAACCTGCGTGCCGAGACCACGACCTCCACCGCGCCGGTGGTGGCGGTGATCTTCGGACAGGCGGGGCTGATGGCCGGCGTTTCGCTCGAGGGCATGAAATACACCCGTATCATCCCCTGAGCGGGGGATGGCCGGGTCTGGCCTGGAACTGCCTTTCAGGGGGTTCCCCGCGCGGCTAGTCGCCTCACAACCGACGTCCACTCAATGCCAGTCATCCCTCCCCGGAGCCCCGCCTTGCACGCGCCGCGTTTGCATTGGCGGGGTTTCTTGCTATGGGGCGGGCAGGTTTCATTCAACTCCGGGACAGACACGCCATGAGCAGCATCATCGACATTCACGCCCGCGAAATCCTCGACAGCCGGGGCAACCCGACGGTGGAGGTCGAGGTCATCCTGGAGGACGGCACCATGGGCCGCGCCGCGGTGCCTTCGGGGGCCTCGACCGGCGCGCACGAGGCGGTCGAGAAGCGCGACGGCGATCCGGAGCGCTATGGCGGCAAGGGTGTGCTGGAGGCCTGCGCGAGCGTCAATGGCGAGATCGCCGAGGCGCTCTTGGGCATGGACGCGACCGAGCAGGTGGCGGTGGACGAGACCATGATCGAGCTTGATGGCACCGCCAACAAGGGCCGCCTCGGGGCTAACGCGATCCTCGGCGTCTCGCTCGCCTGTGCGAAGGCGGCTGCCGATTACAGCGCGCAGCCCCTCTATCGCTACGTGGGGGGCACTTCGGCGCGGGTGCTGCCCGTACCGATGATGAACATCATCAATGGCGGCGAGCATGCCGACAACCCCATCGACATCCAGGAATTCATGATCATGCCGGTGAGCGCCGGCACGATCCGCGAGGCGGTGCGCATGGGTGCAGAGGTGTTCCACACGCTCAAGAAGGAACTGAACGCCGCCGGGCTCGCCACCGGGGTGGGCGACGAGGGCGGCTTTGCCCCGGCGCTGTCGGGCACGCGCGATGCGCTGGATTTCATCCTGCGGTCCATCGAGAAGGCGGGCTACGCCCCGGGCGAGGATATCCACCTCGCCCTCGATTGCGCCGCGACCGAGTATTACAAGGGCGGCAAGTACGAGATGGCGGGCGAGGGGGCGAGCCTCACGAGCGAGGAGAACGTCGCCTATCTTCAGGCGCTCTGCGCCGACTATCCGATCATCTCGATCGAGGACGGCATGGCCGAAGACGACTGGGACGGCTGGAAGGCGCTAACCGACGCCATCGGCGACAAGGTGCAACTGGTGGGCGATGACCTGTTCGTGACCAACCCCGCGCGGCTGGCCGAGGGCATCGCGCGCGGCGCGGCCAATTCCATGCTGGTCAAGGTAAACCAGATCGGCACGCTGACCGAGACGCTGCAGGCGGTCGAGATGGCGCATCGCGCGTGCATGACCAACGTGATGTCGCACCGCTCGGGCGAGACCGAGGACGCGACCATCGCCGACCTCGCCGTGGCCACCAATTGCGGGCAGATCAAGACCGGCAGCCTCGCGCGGTCGGACCGGCTGGCGAAATACAACCAGCTCATTCGTATCGAGGAGATGCTGGGCGAGAGTGCGCGCTACGCCGGGTCGTCGATCCTGAAGTAAGCGGCGGGAGGCGTGTTGCTGACAGAAATCCGACCGGATTTCTGTCAGGACTCCGGTCGCGCGTATGGGGGTCAAGTAATTTTCGGGGGCGGGTGAAACCCTAGTCCGTCCCGCTCTGCGTCAGGTTATTCAACCTACACGAAGAATCCCAGCAATCCGCAATGGTCCGTGGTATCAAACGCTCCCCGCGCGTGGGGGGCGTCTTCAAGTCACCCGTAGCTCTGTCCGCCGTTTGCAACAACGCGGACGATTCCGAGCGGACGCGGCGCGGGACCGCCACGCTGGCGAAGTTGTGCGCCAGCGTGGCGTGGCACTCAGGCCCTGCGGCGGCGGCTGCGGCTGCCTGCGCGGCCGCCCGAGCGCACCTCTTCGCCGGGCTTCGGCGGGGCCTTGTTGAACTTGATCCAGTTGCCGCCGTGGGGGTCGTTGGCCATCAGGAAATTCGCGGCGTGGATCGCCTCCATCTCCTTGCCCGCGCGCGCCTTGGTCGATCCCAGACCGAAGATCTGGCAGAAGGTCTCGTCGTCCATGTCCTCGGGAATCACCAGCCCGGTCGCGGCGACCTCGGCCTTCTTGGCCTCGATCTCGGCCTGTTTCACCGGCAGCGCGATCGGGTTCATGATGGCGCTTGTCATCCCCGCCTCGATCGCCATCGGCAGGAAGGCGTTGTTGATGCCGTGCCGGTTGGGTAGGCCGAAAGAGATGTTGGATGCGCCGCAGGTGGTATTGACGCCCAGTTCCTCGCGCAGGCGGCGCACCAGCGTGAACACCTGACGCCCGGCGGTGCCCATCGCGCCCACCGGCATGACCAGCGGATCGACCACGATGTCATGAGCCGGGATGCCGAAATCGGCGGCGCGCTCGACGATCTTCTTGGCGACGGCAAAACGCACGTCCGGATCCTCGGAAATGCCGGTGTCGTCGTTGGAAATGGCCACAACCGGCACGTTGTACTTCTTGACCAACGGCAGCACGTATTCCAGCCGCTCTTCCTCGCCGGTTACCGAGTTCAGGAGCGGGCGGCCGTGCGCGGCCTGAAGCCCGGCTTCCAGCGCCGCGGGAACGGATGAGTCGATGCACAGCGGCAGATCGACCAGCCCCTGCACCAACTCGACGATGGCCGTCATCAGCGGCGGCTCGGTCTCGTTGGGGTTAGGGTTGGAGTTGTAGACCACTCCAGCGTTGATATCGAGCACGGTGGCGCCCGCTGCGGCCTGCGCCACGGCGTCGGATTCCACGGTGGAATAGTCGCCCGCCTCCAGCTCGGCGGCGAGCTTCTTTCGGCCGGTGGGGTTGATGCGTTCGCCAATGACGCAGAACGGCTCGTCAAAGCCGATCACGGCGGTCCTGGTCTTGCTCTCGACGATGGTGCGGGTCATGTCTTATCCTTGTTGCGCAGCCGGGGTGCCCGAGGCACCGCCGTTGTCGATCACCCATTGGGCGTTGGTCTTGATCCCGCCCAGCGGGAAGAAATGCACGCGCTCGATCAGGCAATCGGGATCGGCGGCCTTGTGGGCGGCCAGCGCGGCGAGAACCTCTGTCGGCTCGTAGGGCAGCAGAAGCTTGGTGACATCCATTGCGCGTTTCTGAAGCACTTTCAAGGACGGACCGACGCCGCAGGCGATGGCGAACTTGATCAGCGTCTGAAGTTTGGCGGGCCCGGCGATGCCGATATGAATAGGCATGGTGATGCCCGCTTCGCGCAGGGCATCGGCCCAGGCGATGATCGGCTTCGAGTCAAAGGCGAACTGCGTCGCGATGGCCATCTCGGCATCGGTGGTCTCGGAGAATTTCTGCTTCCAGCGCAGCGCCTCCTCGACGTTCTTGCGGCTGCCATTGGGGTCGATATCCTTGTTGCCCTCGGGGTGGCCCGCAACATGGAGCCGCTTGAAACCCGCGCGGTCAAACGCGCCCGCCTCCAGAAGCTGCATTGAGGAATGGAAATCGCCATGTGGCTTTTGCACGCCACCGGCGAGCAACAGCGCCTGCTCGACGCCCGCCTCGCCCTGATAGCGGGCGATCCAGTCCTCGAGCGTTGCCTGGTCCTTGATGATGCGCGCCGGGAAATGCGGCATCACCGGATAGCCCTCGCTCGCCACGCGGCGTGCGGTGGCGACCATGTCCTCGATGGACGTGCCCTCGATATGGGCGATGTAGACGCGCGTGCCCTCTGGCAGAAGGTCGCGGAAATTCTCGACCTTCTCGGCGGTGCGCGGCATCACCTCGATCGAGTAGCCCTCGAGGAACGCCTCGACCTGCCGGTTCACGGGCGGCTTTGCGGAGGTCGCGGTGTCACGCTTCCTGAAATTCAAAAGAGCCATCGCGGCCTCCCATAGCGATGCGGGTCGCATTCACGCCCAGCCATCATTGCCGATGAGCGCCTTGAGACGCTCGGTGTCGTAAAGGGCGTCGAGCCGGGCGGCCTCGCTTTGCGCGACCTCGCCGGGATCGCCCTCCACCGGGTAGGCATCGCCCTTGCGCCACTCGGCAAGATAGTCGTCCGTCCCCGCCGCCCCCGTCTTCATGGCCGCGCGGTCAATGGCCTGCTCGAAACGCTCGGGCAGTTGCACCTTGGACCCGCGCCGACCCTTGCCGACGATGACCTGCGCGGGAATGTCGCGCCAGTAAACGATGGTGACATCAACCATGACCGATTCCCCTTCCGTGGGCTCTGTCTAATTCACGCCGGGGTCGCGGCAGTGCAGGATTTCGACTTAACAGCGACGTGGAGCGACGCGCCCAACCTAGTCATGCCGCGCGCACCCCGCCACCGTCCGGCTTTGGAATAATTCTCAAGATCATGTTGGCCCGGCGCGAGCGGGTCACGCACGAAAACGGGCGGCACCATCGGTGCCGCCCGTTCAATCTTTGCACTGCAATTGCAGAAATGCGCCTCAGGCCTCGGCTTCAGCCTCTTCTTCGGCGTCGGCTGCGACTTCTTCGGTCTCGTCCTCTTCATCCTCCTGGCTCTTGAGCGCGGAGGGGGCGGAGATGTTGCAGATCACGAAATCGCGGTCGATGGTCGGCTTGGCGCCCGCGGGCAGATCGACCATCGAGATGGTCATCGTATCGCCGATATTCTCCATCTTCGTCAGATCCACGACGATTTTCTCGGGAATGTCGCCCGCCGTCACCACGACCTCGATCTCGGGGCGCACGATGGTCAGCACGCCGCCCTTGCGTAGCGCCGCGCACTCTTCCTCGCCCTCGAAATCGACATGGATGAACAGGTTGATCTTGGTGGTGCGGCGCAGGCGCATGAAATCGACATGCGTCGGCAGGTCCTTGACCACGTCGCGCTGCACGTCGCGGCAGATGACGCGCACATCCTCGTGGCCATCGACCTTGAGGTTGAACAGGGTAGACTTGAACCGGCCTTTCTTGAGGCGTCGGATCAGCTCGTTATAGGGCATCTGTATGGGCAACGGATCCACGTCGCCCCCGAAAACGATCCCCGGAACCAGGTGTGCGCGGCGCACGGCACGAGCGGCGCCCTTGCCTGTCCCCGTGCGTTCCTGGGCGTGAAGATCAGGAATTTCTCCAGCCATGTTGTCTCTCCTTGGCAAAAGGCGGGGTGCCTCCAAGGCTGTCACCCCGCGTGAAGCCGCGCTGATAGCCGACCACGGCCCGGTTGAAAAGAGCAAAATGCCCCGGTACCGGGCTTCACCATTCCTCGAGCACTCATGTCGTGACCCTCGCCGTGCCTCACACCCAGTCCCCGGCAAAATCCTTCGGGATCATCAGCACGTCGCGGTCCAGATCGTGCACGTCACGCCGCCCGCACAGCCCCATCGAGGTGTCGAGCTCCTTGGCGATCACCTCCAGCGCTCGGGTCACGCCCGCCTCGCCCATGGCACCCAGCCCGTAGATAAATGCGCGCCCGATATAGGCACCGCGCGCGCCCAGGCTGAGCGCCTTGAGCACGTCCTGGCCCGATCGGATGCCGCTGTCGAGATGCACCTCGATCTTGTCGCCCACGGCATCCATGATCGCGGGCAGGGCGCGGATGGACGATAGCGCCCCGTCAAGCTGCCGCCCGCCGTGGTTCGACACGATGATCGCGTCCGCACCCACGTTGAGCGCCTCCGCCGCGTCGCGCGGGTCCATGATCCCCTTGATGATGAGCGGGCCGTCCCACATCTTGCGGAATTGCCGGATGCGATCCCAGTCGAGCGCCTGGTCGAACGCCTCTGCCGTCCACGCGGAGAGCGACGAGGGATCGGTCACGCCCTTGGCATGGCCCACGATGTTGCCAAAGCTGCGCCGCTTGGTCCCCAGCATGCCG
This sequence comes from Roseovarius nitratireducens, assembly GCF_002925845.1. Taxonomy (GTDB): domain Bacteria; phylum Pseudomonadota; class Alphaproteobacteria; order Rhodobacterales; family Rhodobacteraceae; genus Roseovarius; species Roseovarius nitratireducens. The sequence continues at coordinate 122,548 of NZ_PDNI01000017.1, forward strand.
AGGCCCCACTGCACCTTGGTCATCATGTTCGCCACGCTCGCGGGCGTCAGCTTGGGTGGTGCGCTCAGGCCGTTTTTCAGATCCTTATGCCGCTGACCAAGCATTTGCAGATCGACCGTGATCATCGCCGCCGAGCATTTCGCGTCACGCGCACGGTCAAAGAGGCGCTGCATGAAATCGTCATCCTTGAGCGTGTAGACCTGGAACCAGAAGGGTTTGGTCGTATGCGCGGCGACATCCTCGATGGAACAGATCGACATGGTCGACAGCGTGAACGGCACGCCGAATTTCTCCGCCGCGCGCGCCGCCTTGATCTCGCCATCGGCGCATTGCATCCCGGTCAGCCCCACCGGCGCGAGCGCCACCGGCATCGACACGTCCTGCCCGATCATGGTCGACGCGAGGTTGCGCCCGGTCATGTCGATGGCGACGCGCTGTTTGAGCAGAAGACGCGAGAAATCAGAGGTATTTTCGCGAAAGGTCTGCTCGGTCCAGCTCCCCGATTCTGCGTAATCGTAGAACATCCGCGGTACGCGGCGGCGGTAGAGGGGTTTGAAATCGTCTATGCATGTAATGACGGGCATGGGCGGCACTCCGGGAATTGGTCAGATATCCTTACCGCCTGACGCACCGCCGCGCAATCGACAGGTTTGCCGCAGGGGTCGGGTAGGGCCCCGGGGCATGCAACATCGGTGAGCAGGCGAAAGGCGGGTGGGAGCGCATGAACGCGGCACGTTTCTTCGTGCGCCGCGCCTCAGGCCAGCATCACCATCGGATTCTCGAGGTTCTCGACGATCTGCTTGAGCAGGTCCGCGCCCATCGCGCCGTCGATGACCCGGTGATCCACCGACAGCGTGACCGACATGACCGTAGCCACGGTCAGCTCGCCATCCGCGCCCACCACCGGCTTCTTCAGCCCCGCGCCGACGGCGAGGATCGCGCCATGTGGCGGGTTGATGACCGCGTCGAAATTCTCGATCCCGAACATCCCGAGATTGGAGATCGCGAAGGTGCCGCCCTGGTACTCCTGTGGTGCCAGCTTGCGGTCTCGGGCGCGCTTGGCGAGGTCCTTCATCTCCGCCGACAGCGCCGAGAGCGATTTCATCTCGGCATCCTTGAGCACGGGCGTGAACAGGCCCCCCTCGATGGCCACGGCTACGGCGACGTCAGAAGGCTTGAGCTTGAGCACCTTGTCGCCGGCCCAGACGGCGTTGGCGTCCGGCACCGCCTGCAAGGCCAATGCGCAGGCCTTGATGATGAAGTCGTTGACCGACAGCTTGACGCCGCGCGGCTCGAGCTGCTTGTTGAGATCGGCGCGGAACTTCATCAGCGCGTCGAGGCGGATCTCGCGGCGCAGGTAGAAATGCGGCACGGTCTGCTTGGCCTCGGTGAGACGCGCGGCGATGGTCTTGCGCATCCCGTCGAGCTTGACCTCCTCGAACTCGCGGCCCTCGTACATGGCCATGACGGCATCCGGGGACGGGCCAGAGGGCGCTGCCGGGGCAGGGGCCTTGTCGGCAGGTTTGGCGGCCTCCTTGGCGGGGGCGGCGGCGGGCTTGGCCCCCTCCACATCCGCGCGCACGATGCGGCCATGCGGGCCCGAGCCCTTGATCTGCGTCAGGTCGAGCCCCTTCTCTGCCGCGATCCGGCGGGCGAGGGGCGAGGCGAAGATGCGCTCGCCTTTCTCGTCCTTGGGTGCTGCGGGGGCCGGGGTATCGGATTGCGCGACAGGCTCTGCGGCCTTGCCCTTGCCGGAGCCCTCACCGCCCGCTTTCTCGTCCGGTTTCTCGTCCTTTTCGGGCTCTGCCGCCGCGTCCGCTTCCGGGGCGCTCGCGCCGCCCGATGCGATATCGTCCGCGCTCTCACCCTCTTCCAGCAGCACGGCGATGGGGGTGTTCACCTTTACCCCCTCGCTGCCTTCCTCGACGAGGAGCTTGCCGATGGTGCCTTCGTCCACGGCCTCGAATTCCATCGTGGCCTTGTCGGTCTCGATCTCGGCCAGCAGGTCGCCCGCGTTGACGGTGTCGCCCTCTTTCACCAGCCATTTGGCCAGCGTGCCCTCTTCCATCGTTGGTGAGAGGGCGGGCATCAGGATTTCGGTCGGCATCGCGTCTCTCCCTTACCGGTAGGTCACTTGGCGCACGGCGTCGATCACCTCTTTGGTAGAGGTCAGCGCCAGCTTTTCCAGATTGGCCGCATAGGGCATCGGCACGTCCTTGCCGGTGCAGTTGATGACCGGCGCGTCAAGATAGTCGAAGGCCTGCTGCATCAGCACCGAAGAGATGTAGCTGCCGATGGAGGGCACCGGCCAGCCTTCCTCCACCGTCACGCATCGGTTGGTCTTCATCACCGAGGCGATCACCGTGTCGGTGTCCATCGGGCGCAGGGTACGCAGGTCAATTACCTCGGCCTCGATCCCGTCTTCGGCCAGCTTTTCGGCTGCCTCCAGCGCGTAGGTCATGCCGATGCCGAAGCTGACGATGGTCACATCCGTGCCTTCGCGCCAGACCTTGGCCTTGCCGAAGGGGATGGTGAAATCATCCATCTTGGGCACCTCGAAGGACTTGCCATAGAGGATCTCGTTCTCGAGGAATATCACCGGGTTTGGGTCGCGGATGGCGCTCTTCAGCAGGCCCTTGGCGCAGGCCGCCGAATAGGGCTGCACGACGCGCAGCCCGGGTACCTGGGCGTACCAGACGGCGTAGTCCTGGCTGTGCTGGGCACCCACGCGCGCCGCCGCCCCGTTGGGACCGCGAAACACGATCGGGCTGCCCATCTGACCGCCCGACATATAGAGCGTCTTGGCCGCCGAGTTGATGATCTGGTCGATCGCCTGCATGGCGAAGTTCCACGTCATGAACTCGACGATGGGGCGCAGACCGCCCCAGGACGCGCCCACGCCGATCCCGGCAAAGCCGTGCTCGGTGATGGGCGTGTCGATCACGCGCTTGGCGCCGAATTCATCGAGCAGGTTCTGGGTTATCTTGTAGGCGCCCTCGTACTCGGCCACCTCCTCGCCCATGATGAAGACCGTGTCGTCGCGGCGCATCTCCTCGGCCATGGCCGCATTCAATGCCTCGCGTACCGTCTTCTTTTCCATCTCGGTGCCCTCGGGCCAGTCGGGGCTGGCATCCGCCTTCGGCGCGGCGGGCGCCTTGGCCTCCGCCGGGGCGGATTTCGCCTCCGGCTCGGGGCTCTTCTCGGCGGCTTGCGGGGCAGGGGTGCTTGACGCGGTGTCGATATCGTCGGCGCTCTCGCCTTCCTCCAGCAGCACGGCGATGGGGGTGTTGACCTTGACGCCCTCGGTGCCGTCCTCGACGAGGATTTTGCCGATGGTGCCCTCGTCCACGGCCTCGAATTCCATCGTCGCCTTGTCGGTTTCGATCTCGGCCATGATGTCACCGGCGTTGACGGTGTCGCCTTCCTTGACCAGCCATTTCGCGAGTGTGCCTTCTTCCATCGTCGGCGAGAGGGCGGGCATGAGAATTTCGGTTGCCATTGTCGTCTCTCCTCCTCAGGCGTTCTGCGGCGTCACGTCGGCGACGATATCGGTCCACAATTCCTCGACCGCGGGCTCGGGGCTGTCCTTGGCGAAATCGGCGGACTTGTTGACGACATCCTTGATCTCCTTGTCGATCGCCTTGAGGTCTTCCTCAGAGGCATGACCGCCCGAGATCAGCAATTCGCGCACGTGCTCGATGGCGTCCTTTTCCTCGCGCATCTTCTGCACCTCTTCGCGGGTGCGGTACTTGGCCGGGTCCGACATCGAATGGCCACGATAGCGGTAGGTCTTGATTTCCAGGATATACGGCCCCTTGCCGGCGCGGCAGTGCTTGACCGCCTTGTCGCCCGCCGCCTTGACGGCGAGCACATCCATCCCGTCCACCGCCTCGCCGGGGATGCCGAAGGCCGCGCCCCGGGTGTAGATGTCGGGGGTGGAGGTCGAGCGTTTCTGCGACGTGCCCATGGCATACTGGTTGTTCTCGATCACGAACACCACCGGCAGGCTCCACAGAGAGGCCATGTTGAAGGTCTCGTACACCTGTCCCTGGTTGGCCGCCCCGTCGCCGAAATAGGTGAAGGTCACGCGATCGTTCTCGAGATACTTGTCGGCGAAGGCGAGCCCCGCGCCAAGCGGCACGTTGGCCCCCACGATGCCGTGGCCGCCGTAAAAGCGCTTTTCGGTGGAAAACATGTGCATCGAGCCGCCCTTGCCGCGGCTGTAACCGTCCTCGCGGCCCGTCAATTCGGCCATCACGCCCTTGGGGTCCATCCCGCAGGCGAGCATGTGGCCGTGATCGCGGTAGGTGGTGATGCGCCGGTCGCCTTCCTCGGCGGCGGCCTCGAGGCCCACGACGACCGCTTCCTGACCGATATAGAGGTGACAGAATCCGCCGATCAGCCCCATGCCGTAGAGCTGGCCCGCCTTTTCCTCGAATCGGCGGATCAGGAGCATGTCGCGATAATAGGTCTTGAGTTCGTCGGCAGAAACGTTTGGTTTCGATGCGCTTTTCCGGGGGGCCATACGGTGCTCCTCCTTGGTGGCGGAAATGGTTTAGCGTTAAACAATCTCTTACAACAATCGCGCTTTCGTGGCGAGACCGAATTTTCCGGAGGGGGCAGGACGGCGTGGGTCCGCGTTTAGCGGATCACGATCTCGTCGCCGCGCAGCAGGCCCAGCACGTCGCGCGCCTGCTCATCGAGAAGGTCGAGATCGAGGTATTCATCCGACAGCCGTTTGGTGAGGTTCTCCATCCGCGCCACTTCCGCTTCCAACTCGGCAAGCTGGCGGGCGAGCCGGGCGTTCTGCGCCTCGATCTCGGCGCGGCGAAACAGGCCGTAATCACCCTGAACCGCGGCATAGGCGAAATACACGCCCAGAAAGAACGCGACGGTCAGCCCTGCCAGGGCACCCCAGGGACGGCTCTTGGATTCCATGCTCGGCTCCTCGGTGCGCGGTCTCGGGCCACGCTTTGCCGGACAACCATGCCACAGGTGGCCATGCTTGTGAATCCCCTTTCCTCGGGCCGCGCCGATGCTTAGCCTTCTTGCGAGGAGGATCGCCGCCATGCCCGACAGCCCCGCCCGCGCGTACCTTGCCACCCACGAGGTCACCAACCAGCCCGCGCCGCGCGGCGATCTCGACCTGTGGGCGGGCGACCCGGCGCTCGTAACTCACGCCGGGGCGGCGGGCGCCGACGCGGCGCGGTTGGCCGATTTCGGCGCCAGTATCGGCACGGTGGCGATGCGCGCAGCGGGGCGCGACGCCAACCGCCATCCACCCGAATTCGTGCCGTTCGACGCGGGCGGGCGGCGGCTCGACGCGGTGCACTTTCACCCCGCCTATCATGATCTGATGCGCGCTGGCATCGGCGCGGGCTATGCCGCGATCCCGTGGGAGGCGGCGGCGGGCGGGCACGCCACCCATGCCGCGATGGTCTATCTGATGAGCCAGGTGGAGCCGGGCGTGTGCTGCCCGATGACCATGACCTATGCCGCGATTCCCGCGCTCAAGGCCGACAAGGCGCTGTTCTCTGATTGGGTGCCCAAGCTCACCGCGCGGCTCTACGATCCCGCGCCGCGTCCGCTGCGGGCCAAGGGTGGCGCGACGATGGGCATGGCGATGACGGAAAAGCAGGGCGGTTCGGACGTGCGCGCCAACGCCACCACCGCCACGCCAGAGGGCGCGTATTACCGCCTCACCGGGCACAAGTGGTTCTGTTCCGCGCCAATGTCTGACGGCTTCCTGACACTGGCGCAGGCAGAGGGGGGGCTCACCTGTTTTCTCGTCCCGCGCTGGCTCGAGGAGGGACAAAACGCCATCCATATCCAGCGGCTCAAGGACAAACTCGGCAACCGTGCCAACGCCTCGGCCGAGATCGAGTATCACGGCGCGATCGCGCACCGGCTGGGCGAGGAGGGCGCGGGCGTGCGCACCATCATCGAGATGGTGCACCACACGCGGCTCGACACGTCGATGGCCCCCGCCGGGCTGATGCGCGCCGCGCTGTCGGAGGCGCATTACTGGGCCTGTCACCGCTCTGCCTTTCAGAAACGGCTGATCGACCAGCCGCTGATGCGCGCCGTGCTGGCCGATCTCGCGCTCGACTGGGAGGGCACGCTGGCGTTGGGGATGCACGTCGCGCGTGCCTTCGACGGGCGCGGACCCGAGGCGCGCGCCTTTTCCCGGCTGGGTGTGGCGCTTGCGAAATTCCTCGGCAACAAGCTCTGCCCCGGCCTGGTCTACGAGGCGATGGAGTGCCTGGGCGGCATGGGGTATGTCGAGGACACCCCACTGCCGCTGCTCTACCGCGAGGCGCCGCTCAACTCGATCTGGGAGGGGTCGGGCAACGTGATCTGTCTCGACATCCTGCGCACGATGGCGCGTGAGCCGCTGGCGGGCGAGGCGCTGAGCGCCGAACTGGCCACGGTGGCGGGACAGGATCGCCGCTTTGACGCGGCAATGCGCGCGCATATGGAGACCTTCCCCAAGCCCCCCGGGGAGGCGCAGGCGCGCTGGTATGCCGAGAGCCTCGCCACCCTGCTCACCGCCTCGGTGCTGATGCGTCACGCGCCCGACGCGGTGGCCGGGGCCTATATCGCCACGCGGCTGGCCGAGCCGCGCGGCCGCGTGGCCGGCGCCATTGGCGAAATCGACCCGAGCCCGGTACTAGCGCGGCTGGGCGACGCAAGAGAAGCATGACGCTTTCGCTTCTGGCCTTCGGCGTGGTGATCGCGCTCAACAACCTTGCGCTGTCGCTCACGCTCGGGGCGCTGGACGGGCGGCGGCATTGGCGGCGCATCCTCTCGGTGTTCGCGGTGTTCGAGTTCACCGTACCGCTGATCGGCGTCTGGCTGGGCCGCGAGATCGCGCAGGCGATGGCCGCCGATCTCGGCTGGCTCGGTCCCGTGATACTTGCCGGGTTGGGGATCACGACGCTGCTGTCGCTGCGCGCGGACCGGCGCGACCGGGCCCATCTGGTGCGCGCGATGACGAGCTGGCGGGGCCTCGCCGCGCTCTCGGCGGGGCTGTCTACCGACAACCTGATGGTGGGCTTCGGCCTCGGGCTGGGCGGTGTGTCGCCGCTGGCGCTGGCCACCACGATCATGGTCTGCTCGGTCAGCTTCGCGGCGATCGGGCTGCAGGTCGGCCACCGCGTCAGCCGCGATTACGAGCGCCCGGCGCTGGCGGTGTCGGGCGTCGCGCTGATCGGGCTGGCGGCGGCCTCGGCACTGGGCTGGCTCTGAGCGCGCCGAATTCACATTCGATTCGTGATATGTGTTTGATGGAGATCAAGGCCCTGTCCGGGCAGGAGGGCCTAGGGTGCCCCGTGAAAGAGCGATTCCAAAGTCACCTTAACCACCGGAGCATCCCATGCGCAAAATCCTCACCGCAGCCGCCCTCGGCCTTGCCACCTTCGCCGCGCCCGCCGCGCAGGCCTCTGACGCCGCGCGGCTCGTCACCATCCTCACCAGCGACGAGCCGCAGACCCAGCTCATGAGCATGGTGCTGACCATGCAATCCATGCAGGCCGGGGCAGGGGCCTACGTGCTCCTGTGCGGCCCGGCGGGCGATCTCGCGCTCAAGGACGCGCCCGAGGCCGCCACCGCCCCGCAGCCGCCCAAGGGGATGAGCCCGCAGGCCCTCATGCAGAAGATCATGGCGCAAGGCGGCACCGTCGAGGTGTGCGCCATCTACCTGCCGGGCAAGGGCGTTGGGGCCGAGGCCCTGCTCGACGGCATCGGTGCGGCCAAGCCGCCGGCGGTGGCGGCGCGCCTGCTGGCCGATGATACGCGGATCATGTCGTTCTGAGAAGTTGGCGAAGCGGGGCAGCCCGATCGGCAGCCCCGCCTTCGTGGGTGGTGTTGGGGTGGAACCGCCGTTCGTCTCCTTGCCCCTGCGCGGCTAACGCGAACGCACGCTCCGCCCCTCACGCCTCGGCCTTCTTCTCCCACTTGCCCGATTCTTCGGACCAGTACTGCGCGGCACAGCCCGCACCGGTCAGCGCGCGCCACTGCCCGCGCGCGGTGTCCTTCGCGGTCTCGTCATTGCCGTCAAAGAGGATGCAGACCCGCTCCAGCGCCCGCACCTCCTCAGCCATGACCTCGGCCCCGTCCACCGCCATCACGCAGGCGGCACCGTTGGGATGCTCGATGCCGGTTGTCAGCAAGACCGGTTGCATCGCGTCATGCGGCCCGCCCGCGCGCCCGTGCGGCAAAAAACCGTCCTCCGGCCCCAGCCAGAGCCGTTCGTCGAGCCAGTCCAACCGCGCCGGATCGCGCCCGCGCACGGCGACGCGCCACCCCGCCGCCAGCGCCTTTTCCAGCAGCAGCGGCAGGGTCTGCTCCAGCGGACGGCGCGTCAGGTGATAGAAATAGGCCGCCCCCATCAGCCCTCCTCGAAACGGTCGCGCACCAGCCGGTCGAGGGTCAGCACCCCCCAGCCGCTCGCGCCCTCGGGGGCGTGAACGCTCTCGGCCTTGACGCTTGCCATGCCGGCGATGTCGAGATGCACCCAGGGCGTGCCATCCTCGATGAACCGGTGCAGGAACTCGGCCGCCGTGATCGTGCCCGCGGGCCGCCCGCCCACGTTCTTGACATCGGCGATACGGCTCTTGAGCGCCTTGGCATAGCCCTTACCCAGCGGCAGCCGCCACAGCCCCTCACCCTCGGTGCGGGCGGCGCGCAGCACCGCCTCGCAAAGCGCATCGTCGTTGCTGAGCGCCGCCGCGTTCTCGTGGCCGAGCGCGATGATCGCCGCCCCGGTGAGGGTGGCGAGGTCGATCACGGCGCGGGGTTCGTAAGTTTTTTGCGCGTACCACAGCACGTCCGCCAGCACGAGGCGCCCCTCGGCATCGGTGTTGATGACCTCGATCGTGTCGCCCTTCATCGAGGTGACGACATCGCCGGGGCGCACTGCGTTGCCCGAGGGCATGTTTTCCACCAGCCCCACGAGGCCGACGACATTGGCCTTGGCACCGCGCCCCGCGAGCGCGCGCATCACGCCGGTGACGACGCCCGCGCCGCCCATGTCCATGGTCATGTCCTCCATGCCCGCCGCCGGCTTGATCGAGATGCCGCCGGTGTCGAACACCACCCCCTTGCCCACCAGCGCGAGCGGTGCCGCGTCGCCGCCGCCCTGCCACTCCATCACCGCCAGGTGCGAGGGGCTCGCGCTGCCCTGTCCCACGCACAGGAGCGCGCCCATCCCGAGCCGCTCCATCTCTGCCTCGTCCAGCACGGTCACCTTGACCCCCAGCGCCGACAGCGCCTCGATCTCGGCGACAAAGGCGGTGGTGGTCAGGTGGTTGGCCGGGGCGTTCACCAGGTCGCGGGTGAGGAATACGCCTTCCGCCATCTCCCGCAGCGGCGAGAATGCCGCCTCGGCGGCCCCCGGGTCGCGGACCATGACGGTGATGTCTTCCTGCACCGCGATGTCGCCGGTCTTGTGCGCGGCGAAATCATAGGCCCGCAGCACCGCGCCGAGCGCCACCAACGCAGGCCGCTTGAGGGTGCCGCCCAGCAGGGTGAGCGGCTTGTCGCCCTTGGCACGACCAAGCGCCACACCCGCGCGGCGGCTCGTCTCGGCATCGGCGTTGCGCGACAGCACCACCATGTCGAGCGCCCGCGCCGCCAGTCCAGAGGGCCAGTCGAGGGTGAGCACATCGCCCGCTTCCTTGCCGTCGAGTGCGCCGCCCTCGATCAGCCGCGCGAGCGCACCCCGCGTCAGACGATTGACCCGCCGCCCGCCGGGATCGAGCTTGCCATCCGGGGTCACGATGACGGCCACGCGGCCCTCGGCGGTGGCGATGGCATCAAGGTCGGTCTCGACAAAGCGGACAGAGGCGGGAGAGGTCATTCGGCGGAGCTCCTTTTCACGGTTCACGCCAGACCTAGCGCGCTCTGCCGCCGATGGCCAGTTAGCAGTTTTCCCCCGTCACCAATTCCGCTAGGTTGCCCGGCAAGACTGCTGTCGCGGGGGGGAGAAGTGACCAGATTCGACAGATACATGCTGTCGCAATTGATGGTGTTGTTCGGTTTCTTCGCACTCGTTCTGGTGTCGATCTTCTGGATCAACAAGGCGGTGCGCATGTTCGACAAGCTCATCGGGGATGGCCAGCCCGCATGGGTCTTCTTCGAGTTCACCGCGCTTACTTTGCCGGCGGTGATCGGCAGCATGCTGCCCATCGCCGCCTTCGCCGCAGCCGTCTACGTGGTGCACCGTCTTTCTGCCGACAGCGAGCTCGCGGTGGTGCAGGCCACCGGTTATTCGCCGTGGCGGCTGGCGCGGGCGGTTGTGGTGTTCGGGCTGATCGTGGCGCTGATGATGTCAATACTTGCCCACCTGCTCATTCCCAACAGCCTGAGCCAGCTGCGCCTGCGCGAGGACGAGGTGTCTCGCAATGTAACCGCCCAGCTTCTGACCGCGGGCGAGTTCCTGCACCCGGCGCCGGGTGTTACCTTCTATACCCGCGAGATCACGCCAGAGGGCGAGTTGCGCGATGTGTTCCTGTCGGATCGGCGCAATCCCGGTAGCGCGGTGACCTACACCTCGTCCCGCGCCTACCTGGTGCAGGATCCGGCGGGCACGCGGCTGGTGATGGTGGCGGGGCTGGCACAAAACATGCAGCAGTCGGGCCAAAAGCTCTTTACCACGCATTTCGAGGATTTCTCTCACGATATCAGCAGCCTTGTCAGCCGTGACGCGATCAACCTCAACAAGCTGGCCTTTGCCGGAACGCCCGAGCTGCTGCGCGACCCGCAGGCGGTGGCGACCCGCACGGGGGCGGCACCCGGCGCGGTCATGGCAGAGCTCCACGGGCGTTTCACGGCGGCGCTGATGTGCCTCGTGGCCGCGCTCGTGGGGTTTGCCACGCTGCTTGTCGGCGCGTTCAGCCGCTTCGGTGTGTGGCGGCAGGTGCTGGTGGCCTTCGGCCTGCTGGTGGGACTCAAGTTGATCGAGAGCGCGGTGCTGGCGCCCGTGCTGGTGACCGCGGCGCTCTGGCCGCTGCTCTACCTGCCGTCGCTGGGGGGGCTGGCACTGGCGGCGGGGATTTTATGGCTGGCACAGCGCCCCGGTGTATGGCGGCGGATCGCGAACGCGATCTGGCCGTTGTGGCGACGGGCGAGGGGGGCGGACGCATGATCCTGCACGCCTACCTCGCGCGGCGCTTCGTGACGAATTTCGCCGGGGTGGCGGTGGCGCTGGGGGTGGTGCTCGCCCTGATCGAACTGATCGACAAGCTGGGCGATTTTCCCGACCGGCCCGTCGGCGATGTGCTGGGGTTGGTGGCTCTCAAGATGCCCTGGGCCAACTATGAAATTCTGCCGCTGGTCGTGATCCTTGCTTCGGTGGCGCTGTTCCTGCGGCTCGCGCGCTCGTCCGAGCTGGTGGTGGTGCGTGCCTCGGGGCGCTCGGCGCTTGGCGGGCTGATGGCGCCGGTGGCGGTCACGCTGGTGCTGGGGCTGCTGGCGGTAGCGGTGGGCAACCCGATCGTCGCCGCGACCTCCAAGCGCGATCACGATCTCTCGAACCGTTATCGCGGGATCGAGACCGCGGCACTCGCGGTCGCGGCCGAGGGCCTGTGGCTTCGGCAGGGCGACGCCGACGGGCAAACGGTGATCTTTGCCGAGCGCGCGAGCGCCGACCTCGGCACGCTGCACGCGCCGACATTTGTCGAGTTCGCGCCGGACGGCGCGCCTGCGCGCCGTATCAGCGCCGCAAGCGCCCGGCTGGGCGCGGGGGCCTGGCACCTGGAGGACGTGAAGATTTGGACCCTGGACCGTGGCAGCAACCCCGAGGCCGAAGCGCAACGCATGTCGGCGCTCGAGCTGCCCTCGGATCTCACGCAGGATCGCATTCTCGACAGCTTCGGACGGCCCCGCTACATCCCGGTCTGGGATCTCCCCGGCTTTATCGCGCAGCTCGAGGCGGCAGGCTTCTCGGCGCGTCGCTACGCGGTCTGGTTCCAGAGCGAACTGGCACGCCCGGTCTTTCTGGTGGCGCTGGTGCTGATGTCGGCGGCGTTCACCATCGGCCATGTGCGCGGTGCCAATGTCGGGTTGCGGGTGCTGACGGCGGTCATTGTCGGGTTCGGGCTGCATTACGTGCGCAATTTCGCGCAAATACTGGGTGAGAACGGGCAGATACCGGTGGCGCTGGCAGCGTGGGTGCCGCCGGTGGCGGCGCTGTTCCTGGCGGTCGGCCTGATCCTGCACCTGGAGGATGGCTGATGCGGGCGCTGCGGCTGATCCTCGCGCTCGTGGGCGCGCTCCTCACCGGGGCGGAGCCGTTCGCCGCGCAGGACCTGCCGCCCGATCCGGCGATGCCCGATCCGGCGATGCTGGTGGCCGATGATGTGATGCTGGACACCGACAACCGGCTCATCGCGCGCGGCAATGTCGAGGCGTTCCACGACGGGCGGCGGCTCACCGCGCACAAGATCGTCTACGACCGCGCAACGGATCGGCTCGAGATCACCGGGCCGCTGTCACTAACCGAGGACGAGGGAGAGACGGTGGTGATCGCCGACAGCGCGTCGCTCGACCGCGACCTCGTCAATGGCATCCTGCGCGGCGCCCGAATGGTGATGCAGGACCAGCTCCAGCTCGCCGCGCACCAGATGCGGCGCACGGACGCGCGCGTGACCGAGCTTTACAAGGCTTCAGTCACCTCCTGTCGCATCTGCGAGACCGGGCGCCCGCCGCTGTGGCAGATCCGCGCCCGGCGGATGATCCACGACAGCGAGAAGCGGCGGCTCTATTTCTACGACGCGCAACTGCGCGTGCTCGACACGCCGGTCCTCTACCTGCCGCGGCTGCGGATGCCCGACGGTTCGGTGGATCGCGCCACCGGGTTTCTCACGCCCGAGTTCGTCAACTCCACCCTGCTTGGCAGCGGCGTGCGGGTTCCCTATTTCATCGTTCTGGACGATCACCGCGACCTGACCGTGGCTCCGTTCTGGGCAACCGACTCGCGCCGGATAGAGCTGCGTTACCGACAGGCATTCCGAAACGGCGATATCGAGATCAATACCGCGCTTTCCGACGACGATTTCAACCCGCGCTCGACCCGCGGCTACCTGTTTGCTACCGGTCGGTTCGGGCTGCCGCGCGATTTCTTTCTGCGTTTCGATCTCGAACTGGCGAGCGACGATACCTTTCTGCTCGATCACGGATTCTCCACCAAGAACCGCCTGCGAAGCGGCGTCTCGATCGAGCGCGCGCGGCGCGACGAGTACATCCGCCTCGCGCTCGACCATTTCCAGAGCCTGCGCGTAAACGAGAGCGATTCCACCTTGCCCAGCATCGTCGCCGACGGCGAATATACCCGGCGCATATTTCCGTCGCGGCTGGGGGGCGAGCTGAGCCTTACGGCGCTCGCGCACAGCCATTACCGCACGTCCAGCCTGCGTACCGACGGTCCGGATTTCGACATCTTCGCCGACGGTCACGACGTGACCCGTTTTACCACCGAGGCCAATTGGCAGCGGCAATGGGCACTGTCCTCAGGGGTGCTTGCCACGGTCGAGACGGGGCTCGCGCTCGATCATTTCGAGATCGCCCAGATCGGGGTGACGGCACGCAGCCAGGCCACCGAGATCACGCCGAGCGCCGCCGTTCGCCTGCGCTGGCCGCTGATGAAGACGACGCGCGAAGGCGTGGCTCACGTGATCGAGCCGGTGGCCCAGCTTGCCTGGTCAGGCGGCTCGAATCCGGACATTCCCTTCGAGGAAAGCACCGCGGTCGAGTTCGACGAGGGCAACCTGTTCAACATCTCACGATTTCCCTCGTCCGGTCGCCGCGAGCGCGGGGTGAGCGGCGCTGTCGGGCTGAGCTATGCGCGGGTGTCGCCCGAGGGCTGGGAGGGGCGGCTGGCGTTGGGCCACGTGATCCGCGACGAGCGCCTGCTCGAGCCCACGGGCGCGCCCAGCTTCACCCGCTCCTCGGGCCTGCGCGACCGCCGGTCGGATCTGCTCGTGGCCGCGCAGTACCGCAACCAGTCGGGGTTTGTCGTGACCGGGCGCAGCCTCTTTGACGACGTGTTCGACACCACCAAGGCCGAGGCGCGGGTCAGTTGGCAGAACGCCCGCACCGATCTTGGCGCGACCTATACATGGCTGCCCTCCGATCCCGCCGAGCAACGCCCCTCGACCGTGTCGGAGTGGTCCTTCGACGGGCACCACCGCTTTGCCGATAACTGGACGGCCAGCGCCGAGTGGCGTTATGACGCGGCCACCGATCGCAGCATCCAGGCGGGGGCGGGGATCACCTACACCAACGAATGCGTGGACATCACCCTTTCGGTCTCGCGCCGCTTTACCTCCTCGACTATCCTTGAACCCGAGACCAACATCGGTTTTATCGTGGGGCTGCGGGGTTTTTCCGCCGCTTCGCGCGACAAGAGTTTCACTCGCACATGCAGGAAATGATGAGAATGACCCCGAGCCACCGCCCCGCGCCCTTCCTCCTCGCCGCGCTGTGCCTTGCCGTGCTGGTCGCGGTGGGGCTACTGCCATCCGGTCCGGCCCGCGCGCAGAACCTCTTCGCGCCGGTCATTCTCGTCAATGACAGCGCCATCACCCGCTACGAGCTTCAGCAACGCGCGCGCATGCTGACGCTGTTCCGCGCGCCCGGCGACCCGGCGCAGCTCGCCCGCGAGCAGCTTATCGAGGAGCGTATCAAGCTCGAAGTCGCGAATGGCATGGGCATCTCCCTGAGTGAGGATGCGCTGCGCACGGGCATAGAGGAATTCGCCGGCCGTGCCGGGATGAACGCCGAGCAACTGATCGCCGCGCTGGCACAATCGGGCGTGTCGGAGCAGTCGCTGATCGATTTCGTGCGCGCGGGTGTCACCTGGCGCGAGGTCACCGCCGCGCGCTTTGCGGGGCGCGTCTCGGTCAGCCAGGAAGAGATCGACCGCGCCACGCGGGCGCTGTCGGGCGGCGCGTCCGTGCGGGTGCTGTTGTCCGAGATCGTGCTGCCGGTAACCAGCGTCGAGGACGCCGAGGACAAGCAGCGGCTTGCCGCGCGCATCGCCACCGCCAATAGCGAAGGGGCCTTCGCCCGGTTTGCCCATCAGCATTCGGCGGCACCGACCGCGGGGCGCGGGGGGCGGCTCGGCTGGCAGGCGGTGTCTGACCTGCCGCAGGCGCTCCGGCAGGTGGCGCTCGGTCTCGCCCCCGGCGAGGTGTCCGAGCCGCTCCCCGTCGAGGGCGGACTGGCGCTCATCTACATGCGCGACATCCGCGAGGGCGCGGTACCAAAGCCGGAATATTCCGCGATCGAGTACGCCAGCTATTACATCCCCGGCGGGCGCAGCGAACAGGCGCTGTCGCACGCGGCCGGCGTGCGCGCCCGGGTCGATACCTGCGACGATCTCTACGGCGTGGCGCAGGATCAGCCCCCCGAGGTGCTCGACCGCGTGAGCAAGGCGCCGGAAGATATCCCCGCCGACATCGCTGCCGAACTTGCGCTGCTCGACCCCGGCGAAAGCTCGACGCGGCTGACCCGTTCGAACGGGCAGACGTTGATGTTCCTGATGCTGTGCGGGCGCACGCCCAAGCTCGATGACGAGCAACCCTCGATCGAGAACCTGACCAACTTCATCCGCAACCAGCGCATCCAGTCGTTGGCCGATGGCTATCTCCAACAGCTCTTGGCCGAGGCGCGGATCGTCGAGCCGTGATCGCGCTCACCTGCGGAGAGCCCGCGGGCATCGGCCCCGAGATTGCCGCAGGCGCCTGGGAAAAGCTGCGCGGGCGCGTGCCGTTCTTCCTGATCGGCGACCCGGCGCACCTGCCCGAGGACACTCCGCTTGCGGTGATCGACGCGCCGGGGGACGCCGCGCGCGCCTGCGGTGACGCGCTGCCGGTACTGCCCCATCCCTTCGCCGGGCCGCGCGTGCCGGGGGTGCCGCAACCGGCACAGGCGCAGTCCGTCATCGACGTGATCGCCCGCGGCGTTGATCTGGTGCAGGCAGGCGCAGCATTGGCGCTCTGCACCGCGCCCATCCACAAGCAGGCGTTGCAGGAGGGGGCGGGGTTCGGCTTCCCAGGCCATACCGAGTATCTTGCCCATCTCGCAGGGGGTGCCCGCGTGGCGATGATGCTCGCGGGGCCCAGCCTGCGCGTGGTGCCCGCGACCATCCATATTCCCCTTGCAGAGGTGCCAGGCGCGCTCACCGCCGACCGGCTCGAAGAGGCGATCCGCATCACGCACGCCGCGCTCATCCGCGATTTCGGCATCCCGGAGCCGCGACTCGCCGTGGCGGGACTCAATCCGCACGCGGGCGAGGGTGGGCGTATGGGCCGCGAGGAAATCGAGATGATCGCGCCCTTGCTCGACCGGCTGCGCGCCGAAGGCATGGATTTGCGCGGCCCCATGTCCGCCGACACGATGTTCCACGCGGCGGCGCGGGCGCGCTATGACGCGGCCATCGCCATGTATCACGATCAGGCACTCATTCCCATCAAGACGCTGGATTTTGACCGCGGCGTGAACGTGACGCTGGGCCTGCCCTTCGTGCGCACCTCTCCCGATCATGGCACCGCGCTCGACATCGCCGGGCAGGGGGTGGCCGATCCTACCTCGCTCGTCGCGGCGCTGGAAATGGCCGACCGGCTGGCGCGGGCGCGCGCGGCATGAGCGGATTGGACGCGCTGCCGCCACTTTCGCAGGTGATCGCGGCACACGGCCTCTCGGCGCGCAAATCTCTCGGGCAGAACTTCCTGCTCGATCTAAACCTCACGTCCAAGATCGCCCGCCAGGCGGGTGACCTCAGCGCCTGCGACGTGCTCGAGGTGGGGCCCGGCCCCGGCGGGCTCACCCGTGGCCTTTTGATGGAGGGCGCGCGCCACGTGCTCGCGGTGGAAAAGGACCCGCGCTGCCTGCCTGCGCTGGCCCAGATTGCCGAGGCCGCGCCAGGTCGGCTTACCGTGCTGGAGGGAGACGCGCTTGACATCGACCCGTTGGCGCATCTCACGCCGCCCATCCGCGTGGTCGCGAACCTGCCCTACAATGTGGGCACCGAGTTGCTGGTGCGCTGGCTCACGCCCAAGGAATGGCCGCCCGTGTGGGAGACGCTGACCCTGATGTTCCAGCGCGAGGTCGCCCAGCGGATCGTCGCCGCGCCGGGGTCCAAGGCCTATGGACGGCTGGCACTGCTGGCACAGTGGCGCACGGATGCGCGGATCGTCATGCACCTGCCGCCCAGCGCCTTCATCCCGCCGCCCAAGGTGTCGAGCGCGGTGGTGCACCTCACTGCATTGCCCGCGCCGCGCTACCCTGCGGATGCGCGCATCCTCGAACGCCTGGTGGCGCGCGCCTTCAACCAGCGGCGCAAGATGCTGCGCGCGGCGCTCAAGGGGGCGGCCCCCGATATCGAGGAGCGGCTCCTGGCCGCTGGCATCTCCCCCACCGACCGGGCCGAGACTGTTGATCTCGAACGGTTCTGCGCTCTGGCCCGGTTGATGCCGGGGGCAAAGCCCGAGTAGAGCATGTTGCTCAAGAGCGGGAACCGGTTTTGAGCTCCTCGAACATGCGAAATCAAGGGGTTGGAGCGTGTCGCGTGAAGGCGATTGAACGCGACGCATGCCACGGGGGCTGCCGCGCCCTATTTCTGTGCCAGCGCCCAGGCGCAAATCGGAAAATCCGGCTCGTCGGTCAGATTGTCGGTTTCGGGATCGTAGGGTGGCGGCCACGGACCTTCGAGGTTGCGCAGCGCGGCGGCGCGGTTGCCCCATTGCCGGGCGGTGATCCTGCGCGCGTCGAATCCGGCCTCGATGAGCAGGTTCTTCAACCCTCGCGCGCTCCAGCGCGAGCAATCCACCGGATCACCGTGATACGGGATGAAGAACGGCACGGCGAGCCAGAACCAGCCTTCCTCGCGCAGCATCTCGCGCACGTGGCGCGTGGCGGCATAGGGCCGGTCGAGGTGCTCCCACACCTGGTTGGCGAGGATCAGGTCGAATTGCTGCACTGCGCCGGCGGCATCATGAAACGCGCCCTCGCAGATGTCGTGGCGCGGATAGCGAAAGCGCGTGTAGCTGCGAAAGGCGAAGCGCCGCCCGAACTTGCCCGAAATCTCGGCGGTGTCGAGTGTTTCGGGCTCCAGCGCCTCGATCCAGCGGCGGGTGGCTTTCTGCATGACGATGCGGTTCAGACTGGCCACGCGGCGGGGCTCCTTACGGGGTCCGGGCGTTTACCCTGCCCGAGCCATGCACAGCGCGCAAGCCGCTACTCGTCATCCACCACCGAGAAGAGATGCGGCACCGCCGGGCAGGGCGCCAGCGCGTTGCCCACCACGTCGCTCAGCCGCGCCTGGTGCAGGAACACGTAGACATGCGCGCTCAGCCCCTCCCAGAGCCGGTTCGACAGCGATTGTGCGCGACTGCCGCTCGCCCCGCCCGACGCACCCGCCCCCTTGTGCAGCGCGTCGACCGTCTCGTCCACCGCCGCCAGCACCTCGGCCACGCGAATTTCCGAGGTCGGGCGCGCCAGCCGGTAGCCGCCGCCGGGGCCACGCACCGATTCAACCAGCCCCGCGCGGCGCAGCTTGACGAAGAGCTGTTCGAGATAGGGCAGCGAGATATCCTGTCGCCGCGATACTTCGCCCAGCGTGACCACCTCACCCTCGGGCTGAAGCGCGATATCGACCAGCGCAACCATCGCGTAGCGCCCCTTGGTGCTGAGTTTCATGGCCCTTCCTCCTCGATACGGAGCGACACAGATTGACCTTGGACGGCGCAGGGCTTATCTCGGCCTTCAGCCGCATCGGTGTCGATGATCCCGCTTGCCTAGAGCGCGGCGTCGGTTCCGTCAAGAAATTCGCCCGCGCAGGACAGTGACATAAAAAGAGAGCATAAATGCCCGAGGTAATCTTTCCCGGCCCCGAGGGCCGTCTCGAAGGCCGATATCACCCGCAGCGCGACCGCGATGCGCCTATTGCCATCATCCTGCACCCGCACCCGCAATTCGGCGGCACGATGAACAACAAGGTCGTCTACAACCTGCATTACGCCTTTTACAAGATGGGCTTTACCGTCATGCGCTTCAACTTTCGGGGTGTCGGACGCAGCCAGGGTGAGTACGACCAGGGCGTGGGCGAGCTTAGCGATGCCGCCTCGGCGCTCGACTACCTGCAATCCATGAACGCCAATTCCAAGCATTGCTGGGTCGCGGGCTTTTCCTTCGGCGCGTGGATCGGGATGCAATTGCTGATGCGGCGGCCCGAGATCACCGGCTTCGTCTCTGTGGCGCCCCCCGCCAACATGTACGATTTCTCCTTCCTCGCGCCCTGCCCAGCCTCGGGTCTCGTCATCAACGGCACCGCCGACCGCGTGGCCCCGCCCGCCGACACCACCCATCTCGTTGCCAAGCTCAAGGAGCAGCAGGGCATCACCATCACCCATGAGGAAATCGAGGGCGCGGACCATTTCTTCCGCGATCCCTACATGGACACGATGGTCGACAGCGTTACCGACTACGTCAAGCGCCGCCTGACCGAAACCACCCGCTGAGGCCGCATCATGGGCGTGACAGAAGACCTTGCCGACGAACTGGCCCGCGACGTCATCAAGGCGATCGACGCCACCGGCGACGAGGATATCGTGGGCGAGATAACCAAGGTGCTCGGCGCGTCCTCGCAGACTGCCGAAGAGGCATTCCTCACCGCATTGCGCGTGCGCCGCGCCAACCTCAAGGCCCGCGCGATCCTGATAGAGCGGCTGCGTCGCTTCAAGGCAGAGAAAGACGCTGCGACCGATACCGGGGCGGGCGGCTAGCCCGGCTTTCGGAACATCGGCCAATAGCGATCCGGCGCGTCCCTCGCATCCCTGATCTTTTCCTTCGATTCGGTGCTCTCGGCGCTGGCCATCACCGACGTGTTCGCGGTGCTGGCCATCGCGATCCTGCTGTCGGGGGCGGCGATGCTGCTCTTGGCCGACAACGTCACCGCCTTCCTTCAGAAGAACCGCATGTACGAGGTGCTGGGCCTGTTCATCCTGTTGATCGTCGGGGTGGTCCTCTTGGGCGAGGCGGGGCAGGCGGCGGCGCACGCCACGCATGACGATACCCTTGCGCTCAGGTTCTTCGGATACGAGGTGATCCCGATGTCCAAGACCACCTTCTATTTCGCGGTGGTGGTGCTGTTCGTGGTCGAGATTGTGCAGTCACGCTATCGCCGCAAGCTCGACGTCGAACGGCGGGAGCTGGCGGCACGCCGGTGACGCATCGCGCTCCCGGTCAGGGGATCAACCGCCGGACATAGCCGGGCAGGGCAAACGCCGCCTTGTGCACCTCGGGGGTGTAGTAGTCCGGCGCGAACCCGGCAGCATCGAGCCGCCCCTGTAACACGTCGAGCGGCGTGTTGCGCGCGGTGCCGTCGGTGCCCCAGCCAAAGGCCATCGGCCCGCCCGCATAGGTGGGGATTGTGGCCAGGTAGCAGGTCGCGTCGGCAAAGAGCGCGCGAAAGGCGCGCATGGTGTTGGTCAGCTCCTCGCCCTGCAGGAAGGGCACGCCGTTCTGCGTCACGAGGATACCGTCCTCGGCGAGCGCGCGTTTCGCGTGGCCGTAAAACGTCTCGGTAAAGAGCACCTCGCCCGGCCCGATGGGATCGGTGGAGTCGACGATGATGACGTCATAGCCGCCCTTGGTCTGCCGGATGAACTCGGCCCCATCGGCGATCACCAGCTCCAGCCGCGGGTCCTCAAAAGCGCCCGCGCTCAGCATCGGCAGGTATTCCCTGGAGAAATCCACCACGCCTGCGTCGATCTCGACCATCGTGACATGTCCGACGCTGTCGTGCCGCAGCACCTCGCGCGCCATGCCGCCATCACCGCCGCCGATGATGAGCACGCGCCGCGCCATCCCGTGGGCGAGGATCGGCACATGGGTCAGCATTTCGTGGTAGATGAAATTGTCGCCCTCGGTGGTCTGCACCACGTCGTCGAGCGTCAGCACGCGGCCAAAGGTGCCGTTGGTAAACACCTTCAGCCGCTGATGGTCTGTCTTGCTGTCATACAGCATCTCGTCCACGCGCAGGGATTGCGCGTAGTCGGGATGCAGGTTCTCGCGGGTCCAGTCGCTCATGCCGCGACACCGGCCTCGCTCACGAGACCCTCGCCACGCTTGAGTTCGCGCACGCGGACATCGGCGGTGCCGAAGGCCGATTTCAGCACGTCCACGGCCAGCCATGGACGCGCGTCGCCGCACATGAACACGTCGAACGCGCCATAGCCGATTTCGGGCCAGGTGTGGACCGAGATGTGGCTTTCGGCCAGCACCGCCACGCCCGAGACGCCCTGCGGCGAGAACTTGTGCGTATGGATGTGCAGAAGCGTCGCCCCGCAGGTGTCCACGCAATCGCGGAACGCCTGTTGGATGCGGCTCTCGTCGTCGAGCCCGTGGCCGTTCACCACCTCGATGATGAGATGTGTGCCCGCAAACACGGTGCCGTCGCGCCGGATGAAGTGATCCTCGCGGTCCTCGTCCAGCACGTCGCGGGCGAAAATGGTGTGATCGTTCGCGGGGGTGATCCCGCGGGCGGTGTCTTCCTCTTGGGCGCCTGTCTCCAGACCGATCCCCAGTTGGAAGAGGTTGGCGTCTTTCATGGCGCTCCCCTTCTTACCAGCAGATTGAATCCAGTCGGTCCCTTAGCGCCCCCCCGGAAGACATCCGAAGTTGGGATCGGTCCCGATCAAGTGAAGCGGCAGATAGGGGTGTGCCTTGAGTCGTGCAAGCCATTTCTGCCAAGTGTGCGAAATAAATGTGACCTGCGGCCCCGTGGCCCATGCCGCGCGGGGGCCAGACTGGAAAGAGCGATGGGGTAAATTAATACCGTAATTGTAACAGATTGAAATATAGTATTTAATTAAGAGCGTGGGCCATTGACGTGGCGCAAAACCCGCGTATAACCCGCCCATCGACCGGCCCGGCCATGCCCGAGGTCCGGACATCACTGGAATAACAGCAAGGTTCTGCCCGAAATGAAGACGTTTTCCGCAAAACCGGCAGATATCGAGAAGAGCTGGATCGTGATCGACGCCGAGGGCGTCGTTCTGGGCCGCCTTGCCTCGATCATCGCCATGCGCCTGCGAGGCAAGCACAAGCCGAGCTTTACCCCGCACATGGACATGGGTGACAACGTGATCGTCATCAATGCCGACAAGGTGCAGCTCACCGGCAACAAGCGCAACAAGCCCAACTATTGGCACACCGGCCACCCCGGTGGGATCAAGAGCCGCACCACCGGCGAAATCCTCGAGGGCAAGTATCCCGAGCGTGTGGTGATGCAGGCCGTCAAGCGGATGCTGCCTGGCAACCGGCTGAGCCGCCGCCAGATGACCAATCTGCGCGTTTATGCCGGCACCGAGCATCCCCATGAAGCCCAGAACCCCGAGGTTCTGGACGTCAAGAACATGAACTCCAAGAATACGCGGGTGGCTTACTGATGGCTGAAGAAATCAAATCCCTCGAAGGTCTCGAAGCCGTCGCAGGCGAGGTGACCGCGTCCCCCGAGGCCGTTGAGACGCCGCGCGAGCCGGTGCGCGACGCGCTCGGCCGCTCCTACGCCACGGGCAAGCGCAAGGACGCCGTGGCCCGCGTCTGGATCAAGCCCGGATCGGGCAAGGTTGTCGTCAATGGCAAGCCGATCAACGATTATTTCGCGCGCCCCGTGCTCCAGATGATCCTCAAGCAGCCGTTCACCGTGTCGGGCACCGAGGACCAGTTCGACGTGATGGCGACGGTCAAGGGCGGCGGCCTGTCGGGCCAGGCGGGCGCCGTCAAGCATGGCGTATCCAAGGCGCTCCAGCTTTACGATCCGAGCTTGCGCGGTGCGCTCAAGGCCGCAGGCTTCCTCACCCGCGACAGCCGCGTGGTCGAGCGCAAGAAATACGGCAAGGCCAAGGCGCGCAAGAGCTTCCAGTTCTCCAAGCGCTGATCGTCGGCAACTGCCAGATCAATGGAAGGGCCGCCCCCAGGGGCGGCCCTTTGCATTTCGTGGTGCGAACGCGGACTCCTGAGGCTCGGAGCGCAATCTTACCTGCGAGCCCATAACCGCCGTTAGCGTGTTGCTCAAAAGTGGAACCGGTTTTGAGCTCCTTAACACATGCGAAATCAGTGCGTAGGAGCGCGTCGCGTGAATGCGAATGATCGCGGCGCGCTCTAAAGGCCTCAGCCGAGCGCCTTGCGCATCTTGCTGCGCGTCAGGATCACGCCCCTCCGCTCGACTCGCTCCTCCATCACCACGTGCCAACCGCTCTTCAGGAAGAAGGGGCGGGCAACCACACTGGCCTCGGTTGTAAGTCGCTCTGCGCCACGGTCTTTGGCCCACCGTTCTGCTTCACGCAGGAGTGCGCGCCCCACGCCTATCCCGGTTGCTGATGGCAGAACGAATGCGAGTTCGATGTAGCCCGTTGGGTCGACAGTGAAGAAGCCGACCGGCTCGTCATCCATCTCCGCGACAAACCCCGTCAGGGTCTCCAGTCGTTTTTTCCAGCGATCAAGATCAATCGTCTCTCCGCCCCACGCGAGCCGCTGTTCGTAGTTGTAGGCTCCTCTTGTGCCTTCATGGACTGCGCAGAAGAAGATGCGAGCAACAGCACCATAATCTCCAGCGACCAAAGGCCTGACATCTACACGATCGCCCATATCTTCCTCTCTTACCGGCGCTGCCGTCTTTGTAGCGGGGGAACCAACTTCCAACATACACAACTCCCGAAGATTTTTCGGAAGCCTCTGTTCGACATGGTTTCGTAGTCGCGAGGGCCGCCGCGCGAGCATGCACCGCGAAACGCAAAGAGCTGGCCTCCGGGGCGCGGTCAAGGGGTCCGTTCACGGCTGCGTCAACAGGTGCGATTTAGGTTCACTCACCGTGATGCCGATGCATACTCCGCCCCCAAGGCTCGGCCCCGCGGGAGTGGGCCGAGGGAGGAGAAACCATGACGGATACCGTGAAGTTCCTGCACCATCCCACGTCGCAGCCCTGCCGGGCGGTACATCAGCTCATGCTGGAGACGGGCGTTCCCTTCGAGGAGGTCATCGTCAACCTGATGGATGGCGAGAACGAGACCGAGGATTTCAAGACCACCTACAACCCCACCGGCCAGGTGCCGATCCTCGTGGATGGCGATTTCACCCTGTGGGAAAGCGCCGCCATCGGCTTCTACCTCTCCGAACGGTTCGATCTTCCGGGCAATTGGCTGGGCCGTGACACGCGGCAGCGGGCGTTGATCCAGCAATACACGCATTTCCATTCCACCATGCTGCGGCGCGGGGCGGGGGCGTTTTTCTACACTCGCTTCGCCGAATGCATCTGGGGCCCGCGCGACTATTCCCCCGAGATCGCCATGGGCCGCTACATGCTGGCGCAATCCATGCCGATCGTTGAGACGTGGCTGGAGCGTCACACCCACCTCTGCGGCGACGAGATCAGCTTTGCCGATCTGCTGGCGTTTCACGAATTCGTCTCGCATGAGGCCGGCGCGATCATCCCGGTGGAGGAGTGGGCACGCTTTCCCCGCATCCGCACCTGGTTCGAGCGGCTACAAGAGCGGCCGCACGCCAAGGCCGTGAGTGGCATGATCATGGAGGTGGGCGCGATGCGCCAGGCCGGGCACTTGATCCCCATGACCCGCCGCACCTCGCTCGCCAAGGGCACCGCCGTCAAGCCCGGCCTGCCGGGCTGAGGCCCGCGCGCGGCAGGCGTCGCGCGGCCCGGTTTCTCCTTGCGTGTGCCCGTGCCCACCCATAGAAGGGCCGCGACTTTGACCGCCGCGGACGCCTCCGCGGCCCGATGCATAGGAAAGGACGAACATGCAGGTCACCGAAACCCTCAACGAAGGTCTCAAGCGCAGCTACAAGATGGTGCTGTCGGCGCAGGCTCTCGAAGACAAGGTCACCTCCAAGCTCAAGGAAGCGCAACCCGAGATCGAGCTCAAGGGGTTCCGCAAGGGCAAGGTGCCGTTGCCGCTTTTGAAAAAGCAGTTCGGCCAGCGGGTCCTCGGCGAGGCGATGCAGGAAAGCGTCGATGACGCGATGAAGGCGCATTTCGCCGAGAAGGGCGAGCGCCCGGCTTTTGAGCCCGACGTGAAAATGGCCAACGAACAGTGGAAAGAAGGCGACGACGTCGAGATCGAGATGACCTACGAGGCGCTGCCGGAAATCCCGGAGGTCGATCTCGGCACGCTCAAGCTCGAACGGATGGTCGTCAAGGCCGACGACGCGGCCGTGGACGAGGCCCTCAAGAACCTTGCCGAGAGCGCGCAGGACTTCAAGGACCGCAAGAAGGGCACCAAGGCCAAGGACGGTGACCAGGTGGTGGTCGATTTCGTCGGCAAGGTCGATGGCGAGCCGTTCGAGGGCGGCGCGGCGGAGGATTATCCGCTCACGCTCGGCTCGGGCAGCTTCATCCCCGGTTTCGAGGAGCAGCTCGTCGGCGTCAAGGTGGGCGAGGAGAAGGCCGTAACGGTGACCTTCCCCGAGGAGTACCAGGCCGAACACCTGGCGGGCAAGGAAGCGGTGTTCGACTGCACGGTAAAGGCCGTGAAGGAGCCCGTCGCCGCCGAGATCGACGACGAACTGGCGCAGAAATATGGCGCCGAGGACCTTGCCGGGCTCAAGCAGCAGATCGGCGAGCGGCTCGAGCAGGAGTATGCCGGCGCCGCGCGCGCGATCCTCAAGCGTAACGTGCTCGACGCGCTCGACGAGAAGGTGACCTTCGAGTTGCCGCCGACGATGGTCGAGACCGAGGCCAAGCAGATCGCGCACCAGCTCTGGCACGAGGAAAACTCCGAGCACGAGGGCCACGACCATCCCGATATCGAACCGACCGAGGAGCATACGAAGCTCGCTGAGCGGCGTGTGCGGCTCGGGCTCCTGCTGGCCGATCTGGGCCAGAAGGCCGAGGTCGAGGTGACCGATGCCGAGATGACGCAGGCCGTGATGAACCAGGCGCGCCAGTATCCCGGCCAGGAGCGGGAATTCTTCGAATTCGTGCAGAACAACCCGCAGATGCGCCAGCAGATGCGCGCACCGATCTTCGAAGACAAGGTGATCGACTACGTGGTCGAACTGGCCGAGGTCTCTGACAAGGAAGTGTCCAAGGAAGATCTCGAGAAGGCGATCGAAGAGATGAACGACGAGTAAGCCCTGCAGGGCAAAACCGTCGCCAAGCGATCAAAGGGCCGCCCCGGGGAGATTGGGGCGGCCCTCTTCGTTCGATCACCCGGCCCGGCGCCTGCGCCGGGCGGGCCAGGCCCGATGGGGGTCAGGCACCGACTTGCGAGTGAGAACGAATCTTGTCGGCGAGCGCCGCCTTGAGCTTCAGCGCGGCGATGCGTTCGTCAACGTTGCGTGCCGCGGCGATCTGCTCGTCGCAATAGGTCTCGAGCGCGGACTTGCGCGGTACGTGCGCAGCGATCGCGGGCAGGGCGAGCGCCTCGTCGTCGGTGAGGAATACCTCGCCCTCGATCCCCGCCACCTCGCGGATGCTTGCGGCCCGCTCTTCCGTGCAGTCAAGAAGCCCGGCCAGCGCCGCAACCTTGCCCATCTGCACGGTCTTGCCGACGTAGTCGTAGGGCGCGTTGCCCGAGCGTTTGAGCACCCGGTCCATCACCGGGTCGATCACCGTGACCACGTCGCTGATGCCCGAACGCATGGCGTATTCCACCGCGCCCAGCATCAACTCGGACGTGGCGTAGGTGACCGAGCCACGGGACCGCCCGCGCCCGAGCCGCTCTGTATCGACGCAAAAGCGCGTGGATTCCCACAGGGTCGCGCTGCGCAGCGGTGGCTCGCCATCGAGGATCGCGTGGAATACGTCCGACAGCATGTGCGGCCCTGTGGTTTGCAGCGCGCGCACGCACGCCACGACATTGCCTGCCTCGTCGAGGCCGATGACATAGGCTGGATCGAGCGCGTCGAACTGATCTTCCTCGCGCCCGTCTGTAATGGTCACGTCCCATCCCAGCCGCCCGGCAAAGACCCGGGCGCGCAATCGGAACATCTGGTCGAGAACCATCGGAAACTTGTGCTTGTTGAGTGCGTCAACGATCAGTATCATAGTGTTCATCCCCTTGAGTTTGCAGTATGAAAGTCGCGAACGTGAGTGACGCGGCTGCAGCCTTGAGATTAGGGGAAGCTGTGGGGAACGCTATTGGGGAAATCCCGTATGGAATCGCCTCAGCCGGGGTAGATGAGCCCCATCGAGATCGCGCGACCGACCGCTTGTGCCGTGGTGAGCGCGTATAGCTTGTGGCGCGCCGAGCGCAGGTGAACCTCGACCGTGCGGTGAGAAATCGTAAGGATATCAGCGATATCCTGCTGCGACTTACCCTCAGCCGTCCATTGCAGGATCTCGCGTTCGCGCATTGACATCGACGGGCCGCGCAACAGGCTCGAGAAACTGTCCGAACTAATCACAAGGTCGTGCACATGTACCGAAAGCGCCTGCCAGACGTGCAGGTTCTCTCGGCAAAGTGCCTTCCATTCCGTCTTGGAACCACCGCAGGTCAGGCTCAGCCCGCCGATGTCGCCATAGGGGCCACGCACCGGGATCGTGACGCCCTGGTCGGAGATGCCGAAATCATGGGCGGAGCGAAACACCGTGAGATAGTCGAGGTCGCGCTCCAGCCGCGACCAGTCCACCGGTGCGATCGAGCGGCGCGCGCTGTGCAGGGTTGGGTCGATGCGGTGAAAGCCCTGGGTGGCGTAATGCTCTTGCCAATCCTTGCCGTAGGTGACGTGGCCAATAACCGAGCGATTGATCGGGTTCATTCCGGCATAGGCGACGTGATCGACACCGAACCGGTCGCGTATTTCGCGAAGAAAGGCGTCGAAATCCTGCGCGGCATCGGGCAATTCGGCGAGGTCGATAAGCCCGGCCTGGTCGAATGCGTCACCCATCATGGTGCCTCCCGCCGCGGCGTGCGCCGCTTCTCAGAACCGTTCTCTCCCTGGAAACACGCCACCGCGTCAACCGTACCGGGCCATGACACATGATCGTGCCCCGCCCGAGGTAATCCCATGGTTGTGCCCTGCCAGGTAATGTCAAGTTAAAAGCGAGCACATACGAACATTTCCAACGCTAGCATGGGATGAAGGCGCGTGTCGAGCGATCCGCCAGAATGACAAACGCACCGCGCGGGCAGGCCGCGCGGTGCGTCTTAACGTCTGCGTGCCGGGTGGCCGATCAGGCGCTCTCGTCTTCCGAGGTGGCGGCTCCGGGGGCGTCGTCGTCCGAGGCGGCACCACCGATATCGTCGAACAGTTCCGCGATCTCGAAATCCGCCGCGGCCTCTTCCTCGGCGGCGGCGTCCTGGATCGTCCGCCCCGAGGCCTGAAGCTCGGCTTCCTCGGGCGAACGCGCCACGTTGAGCGTGATCGCCGCCATCACCTCGGGGTGGAGGTGAATCTCGACCTCGTGCAGGCCGAGCGTCTTGATCGGCTGGCGGATGATCGCCTGCTTGCGGTCGATGGAAAAGCCCTCGGCGATGGCGACATCGGCCACGTCACGGGTGCTGACCGAGCCGTAAAGGTTGCCGCCGTCCGAGGCCTGGCGAATCACGATGAAGCTCTGGCCGTCGAGCTTCTCGGAGAGCGACTCGGCTTCCTTGCGGGTCTCGAGGTTCTGCGCTTCGAGTTGCGCCTTGCGCTCCTCGAAATCGGCGATGTTGCGCTCGGACGCCGACAGCGCCTTGCCCTGCGGCAGCAGGTAGTTGCGTGCGAAGCCGGGTTTGACCTCGACGACATCGCCCATCTGGCCAAGCTTGGCGACGCGTTCCAGAAGGATCACTTGCATGGTCTCGCCTCCTTATTTCACGGCGTAGGGAAGAAGCGCGAGGAAGCGCGCGCGCTTGATCGCACGCGACAGCTCGCGCTGCTTCTTGGCCGACACGGCGGTGATGCGCGACGGCACGATCTTGCCGCGCTCGGAAATGTAGCGCTGAAGCAGGCGGGTATCCTTGTAGTCGATCTTCGGCGCGTTCTCGCCCGAGAAGGGGCAGACCTTGCGGCGGCGGAAAAACGGTTTCGTAGCCATTACTTATCGTCCTTTTCTCAGGTGGTGGATCAACGGCGCTCGCGGCGCTCGCCGCGTTCCTCGCGCTTTTGCATCTGCACCGACGGCCCTTCTTCGTGGGCATCGACCTTGATGGTCAGCACGCGCATCACGTCGTCGTGCAGACGCATCAGGCGCTCCATTTCCTGCACGGCAGCGGCCGGTGCGTCGGTCCTGAGATAGGCGTAGTGGCCCTTGCGGTTCTTGTTGATCTTGTAGGCCATCGTCTTGACGCCCCAGTACTCGCTTTCGAGGACTTTGCCCCCGTTATCGGCGAGAACGGTGCTGAAATGCTCGATGAGCCCCTCTGCCTGCGCGTTGGAAAGATCCTGGCGCGCGATCATCACATGCTCGTAAAGCGGCATGTCGTCTCCACTTCTGTCAAGGCGCATTTCATAGGGCGGGCGATACCCTTTCGCTGCCCGTCCACGAGAGTCTGCGCGGTCCATAACGTTTGCGAAAGGTTGGCGGCGTATACCGTGCTGCATCCGCGCCTGCAAGGGCGATCGCGCCGGATCCGGCCTTGGCCCCCGGGTTGCCCAATTCCGGGCACGATTGCCGCGCAGACTGCGCCTGTCGAGGAAAGGAGAGGATCATGGTTGCGCACTCCGATTTCGATCGCGATCTCACAGGTCCGCCCCTGCGCGGCGGCGATCCCGGCATTCCCGTTCATGACGGGGGGCGCGGCCTGGTGCGGATCGTGCTGCGTTTGGTGGGTGCGGGGCTCATCGCGGCCGCGCTTGGGCTCTGGGTGCTGCCGACGCATGGCCCCGATCCCGCTATGATGCTTATCAAGCTTTTGTTCTCGATCGGTCTTTTCTGGTCCGGGGCGCTCTGTCTCCACGCCGCGCGCCTGCCCGACAGACGCCCCGAGGTGCAGATCGACCGTACCGCGCGCGAGTTGCGTGTGCTGAGCCGGGGTCACGGCGGCGTGCATCACGTGTCGGTGCACCCGCTCGACGATCTGCCCGAACTGTCCCTGCGTGACGGGCTGTTGAGCGCGCGCGACCGCAGTGGGCGGCTCGTTGTGTCGCTCCATGTGGCGGGCAGGTACCGCGAACGGCTCCTGCGCGAGGCGCTCGCCGCCGCACGCTGACCGTTGGCGCGCCGCGGCGAGTGTTCGCCTGTCCACAGGGGTTGTTTGAAACTGTGCAATTGTTCTCTGCCGTGAATGATCCAATTTCCTGCGTATCGCTTGACGATTGCAGGATTGGAGTTTTTTGCAGATGAGACCGACCGTCTTCAGCACCGCCGCCGCGCTCGCGCTTGCCGCCTCCGTGGCCCATGCCGCGCCCGAGACCTATGACCTCGACCCCGCCCACAGCCAGGTCGTGTTCACCTACAACCACCTTGGCTTCTCGACGACCACGGGGATGTTTTCGGGTTTCGAGGGTGCAATCCAGTTCGACGAGGACGACCCGGCCAATTCCTCGGTCAGCGTTTCCATGCCGGTGATGTCGATGTTCACCGGCTGGGAAGCACGCGAGGAGCATTTCATGTCCGATGACTTCTTCGGTGCGGAGGCGGGCGACATGGTCACTTTCACTTCGACCGGTATCGAAGTGACGGGCGAGAACACCGCGATCATCACCGGTGATCTGACCATGAACGGTGTCACCAAGTCGGTTGATCTCGACACGGTGATGAATCAAAAGGCCAATGCCCACCCGATGGAGAACCGCCCCTGGGTCGGGTTCGACGCCACGACCACGCTCACGCGCACCGATTTCGGGCTCGGCAAGTTCGCGCCCTATGTCAGCGACGAGGTGCAGGTCGAGATCTCGCTCGAGGCGGGCAAGCCGGAATAACCCTTGCGCTCACCGCTCACACGAATGCCGGGCCGTCCGCATCGCGGGCGGCCCCTTTGCGTCTATCAGGTGCCGTAGGCACGACGCGCACCCGTCACCTCTGCCACTGCCTCGAGCAGGATATCGGCCACGGTATCGCAGTCCTGTCGTGTCAACCGCGCGGGCAGGCGCACGTCGCAGGCCCGCATCAGCATCGCCCGCGTGCGCGGCAGGTCGGGCGCGGGTCCGGGCAGAAAACCCCAGTTCCAGAAGGCGCGCGCGTTGTCCGTGCTCTGCCCGAACACCTGCACCTTGACACCGCGCGCAGCGGCATTCTCGGCAAAATCGCGGGCTTCCACGTCGCTCAGCCCGACGAGGTTGAACTGGATCGAATCGGGCGCACGCACCTCGCCGTCGAGCGGGGCAGGTACCGACAGGTGCGGCGACGAGTCGAGCCGCCCGGCCACGTGATCGTGGTTGGCGCGGCCCGCCTGAACGCGGCGCGGGACCTCGGGCAGTTGCGCGCGGATGATCGCCGCCGACAGGTTCGACAGGCGCAGGTTGTAGAGCGGCAGCCGGTTCTGCCAGCGGGCAAAGGCCGCGTCGAGCGCTTCATCGGTGCCGTCCATGTGCTTGGCCCAATTGTGTTCGTAGGCGCCCGACATGATCACCGCGCGCGCCACGAGGTCGGCATCGTCGGTGATCAGAATGCCGCCCTCGCCCGCGTTCACCAGCTTGTAGGACTGAAAGCTGAAACAGCCCACACGCCCTATCGTGCCGATCTTTCGCCCGCGCCACAGCGTGCCCAGCGAATGCGCCGCGTCCTCGATCACCGGCACGCCGCGCGCTTCTGCCAGCGCCATGATCGCGTCCATGTCGGAGGTGTGGCCGCGCATGTGGCTGACGATCACCGCCTCGACACCCTCGAGCCGCGCCTCGAAATCGGCGATGTCGATGCGGTAGTTCTCGCCCACCTCGCACAGCACCGGCACGCAATCGGCATGGACCACCGAGGAGGGCACGGCGGCAAAGGTGAAGCCGGGGATCAGCACCCTTGCCCCGCGCGGCAGCCCCAGCGCCTTCAGCGACAGGAACAGCGCCGCCGAGCACGACGACACGGCGAGCGCGTAGGATGTGCCCATCATCTCCGCGAATTCGCGCTCGAGCAGTGTCACTGGCGCGTTTCGCGGAGCGGTGTAGCGAAACAGGTCGCCGGAGAGGAGCAGCCGCTCGATCTCGGCGCGCGCGGCTTCGGGGATCGGCTCGGCGTCGTGGACATTCGGGGCTTGCGTCATGCGTTCGGCTTTCCTGAAAGTGACTTTCGGCTTTCCCGAACATATAGGCCCGAATTGTGACGGTTTGTCAAAGCCCGTCAGAGACCAAGCCGGTCGCGCAGCGCGAACCAGCTCATCGCCAGCACCAGGAGCGGGCTGCGCAGTGCCGTGCCGCCGGGAAAGGCGGGGCAGGGCACGCGCGTCATGCAGTCGAATCCATCCGATTGCCCGCGCACCGCCTCGGCCATCAGCCGCCCCGCGAGCGTCGCCATGCCCACCCCGTGGCCCGAATAGCCCGAGGCCGACAGGATATTGGGCGCAACCCGCGCCAGGCACGGCATCCGCTTCATGGTGATGGCCAGCGTCCCACCCCAGGCGTAGTCGAGCGGCACCTCCGCCAGATGCGGAAAGATCTCGAGCATGGGCCGCCGCACGGTGGCGCGGATGTCGCGCGGAAAGCGGTAGCCATAGCTCTCACCACCGCCAAACAGAAGCCGCTTGTCATGGCTGAGACGGAAATAGTTCACCACGAATTTCGTGTCCGCCACCGCCACGTCGCGGGTCAGCACGCGCGCGGCGTCCTCACCCAGCGGCTCGGTCGCGACGATGAAATTGTTGATCGGCATGACGCGCGCGGCCACCCGCCGCTCCAGCCCGCCGAGATAGCCGTTGCAGGCCAACACCACGTGATCCGCCTCGACATGGCCCGCATCGGTGGCCACGCGGGCCTTGGCCCCGCGCTGGATGTCGTGCACCTGCGCGCCCTCATGGATGCGCACCCCCGCCGCCTGCGCCGCCCGCGCCAGCCCCAGGGCAAAGGCCAGCGGGTGCAGATGCGCGGCGCCCATGTCCAGCGTGCCGCCGTGATAGGCGGGCGAGGGGCAGAGCGCGTGCATCGCTTCGCGGTCCAACGTCTCGATCTGCTCATAGCCGTAGCGCGCGGCGAGATCGGCGGCATAGGCGTGTTCCTCGTCCATCTCGCGCGGGGTGAAACAGGCGTGCGCCACGCCCGGCTTGAGATGACAGGCGATGCCGTGGCGCGCCACCAGCCCCTTGACGAGGTCCTTGGCCTCTTCACCCAGCCGCCACAGATGGCTCGCGTCATCCGCACCCACCAGCCGCTCCAGCACGGTCTGCTCCATCCGCTGCCCGCTGCCCAATTGTCCGCCATTGCGCCCGGACGCGCCAAAGCCCACGCGCTGCGCCTCGAGCAGCACCACGTCGTGCCCTGCCTCGGCCAGGTGCAGCGCCGCAGACAGCCCGGTATAGCCCGCGCCCACAACGCAGACATCGGCCCGCGCCGCGCCGCGCAGGGGCGGGAACGGCGGCAGCGGCTCGGTCGTGGCGGCGTACCAGCTTGGCGGATACTCCCCCCGCCGGTCGTTGGCATGGAGCAGGTTCATGGCTTCATCTCTCCCGAAATACTCTCCTTCCGCGCCCCGGGGCTCAGACGTTGAGCAGCAGGTGCTCGCGTTCCCACGGGCTGATGACTTGCAGGAATTCCTCGTACTCTGTGCGCTTCACGATGGCATAGACACGGGCAAACTCGGGCCCGAGGATGTCGTGCAGCGCCGTGGCCTCCTCGAAGAGGGTCAGCGCCTCGCCCATCACGTTGGGAATGTCGGACTCGCCGGAATAGGCATCGCCCTTGAACTGCTTGTCGGGCCACTCCTCGTTCAGGATGCCCAGCAGGCCGCAGGAAAGGCTCGCGGCGATGCCAAGATAGGGGTTGCAGTCCATCCCGGCCATCCGGTTCTCGACCCGCCGCGCGTCGGGCCCCGAGAGCGGCACGCGGATCCCGGTGGTGCGGTTGTCGCGGCCCCAGGCGAGGTTGATGGGGGCGGCGTGATCCTTGACGTAGCGGCGATAGGAATTGACGTAAGGTGCCAGCACCGCGATGGCCGAAGGCAGGTGTTTCTGCAAGCCGCCGATGAAGTGAAAGAACAGGTCGGTCTCACCGCCCTGCGGCCCGGCAAAGAGGTTGCGCCCGGTCTCTATATCGAGGATCGAGTGATGGACATGCATGGCGCTGCCCGGTTCGTCCTCGATCGGCTTGGCCATGAAGGTGGCAAAGCAGTCGTGCTTGAGTGCCGCCTCGCGAATCAACCGCTTGAAGTAGAACACCTCGTCTGCGAGCTTGATCGGATCGCCGTGCCGCAGGTTGATCTCGAGTTGCCCGGCACCGCCCTCCTGCGTGATGCCGTCGATCTCGAAGCCCTGCGCCTCGGCGAAATCGTAGATGTCGTCGATCACCGGGCCGAACTCATCCACCGCGGTCATCGAATAGGCCTGCCGTGCGGCGGCAGGGCGGCCGGAGCGACCCATCATCGGTTTGATCTCATGCGCGGGGTCGAGGTTGCGCGCCACGAGGAAGAATTCCATCTCGGGCGCGACCACGGGCTTCCAGCCGCGCGCGTGATACATCTCGACCACACGGCGCAGCACGTTGCGCGGGCTGAACGGGATCGGCGCGCCCTCGCGGTCAAACGCATCGTGGATCACCTGTATCGTCCAGTCCGCCGTCCACGGCGCGGCCGACGCGGTGGACATGTCGGGGCGCAGGATCATGTCGCGCTCGATAAAACCTTCGTCGCCCGCGGCTTCGCCCCAGTCGCCGGTGATGGTCTGGTAAAAGATCGAATCTGGCAGGTGGAAATAGTCCTGCCGGGCGAATTTCGTCGCCGGAACGGCCTTGCCGCGGGCGATGCCGGGCAGGTCCGAGATGATGCATTCAACTTCGTCTAGGCGGCGGTTCTCCAGATAGGCTTGCGCCGCCTCGGGAAGCCCTTTGACGAACTCTTTCAAATCAGCCATCTCAGCCGCCTTTCGTGAAAATGTCGGCGATGGTCTGCGCCATCGCGTCCGTGTCGGTCGGTGTGTCGAGCCGGGCGCGCGCATGATCGCGCAGCGGATCGGGAACCACGCCGATGGCGCGGTGCTCGATCAGACGGTCCATCATGGTGGCATTGAACTCGGGGTGCGGCTGAACGCTGAAGATGCGCGGACCGTATCGCAGCGCGGCGATGTCGCAGCCTTCGGCGCGGCCCACCACCTCCGAGCCCGGCGGGGCCGCGATTATCTGGTCCTGGTGCCAGGCGTTGAGGGTGTAGGGGCGGCCGTCGATCTCGTAGGTCGTGGCGCCCACGCGCCAGCCGTCGGGGTGCTTGACCACCTTGCCGCCCAGCGCCTGTGCGATCACCTGGTGGCCGAAGCACACACCGACCAGCGGCAGGTCCGCCGCGCGGATGTCGCGGATGAGTTGCTCCAGCGGGGGCAGCCAGGGATGATCCTCGTAGACGCCGTGTCTCGAGCCGGTGACGAGCCAGCCGTCGGCGGCGTGCGGTCCATCAGGGAATTCTTCATCGACCACGTTGTAAGGTTCGAAGTCGAATCCGTGCCCCTCCAGCAGCCGCGCGAACATGGCGTCGTAATCGCCCAGTTCACCCAGCACGATGTCGGGGGCGTGGCCGGTTTTCAGGATGCCGATCTTCATTTGGGTGTCCGTTGTTTGATCAAATCTTGGCGGTGGGCTTTCCCGAACCCTACACCGTTTCGAGATAGACCTTCCAGTGATCCTCTGCGGCCATCTGGTCGATGCGCGCGTGTTCCTGACGCTTGGTCATCACCAGGTTGGCGATCAGATCGGCGGGGAAGATGCGGGCGATCAGCGGATCGGCCTCGAACAGGTCGATGGCGCTCTGCCAGTCGGCGGCAAGCTGTGGCAGGTCCGCCTCGTAGGCGTTGCCGGTGATCGGGTCGGGGGGTGTCATCGCGTCGTCGATGCCGGTGATTGCAGCACCCAGTATGGCGGCAAAGGTCAGGTAGGGGTTGATGTCGCCACCCGCCACGCGGTGCTCGATCCGGCGTGCGGCGCCCGCGCCACCGGGGATGCGCAGCGCGGCGGTGCGGTTCTCATACCCCCAGCCCGCGCCGGTGGGCGCATGCGCGCCGGGCACGAGACGGGCGTAGCTGTTGGCGTGCGGGGCAAAGATCAGCGTCGAGGCGGGCATCGCCGCGAGGCACCCCGCCACCGCGCTGCGCAGCACATCGGTGCCGCGTGGCGTGCCGTCGTCGAACACGTTGTTTCCCTCGGCATCGAGCACCGAGAAATGCATGTGCATGCCGTTGCCGCTATCGGCGTCGAAGGGCTTGGCCATGAACGTGGCGACATAGCCGTGCCGTCGTGCAAGCCCGGTAATGAGGGTCTTGAACAGCCAGGTATCGTCGGCGGCGCGCAGCGCGGATTGGTGGTGGAGGGTTAATTCGAACTGTCCGATACCGGCCTCCGAGATCGCCGATTCCACCGGGATGCCCATCTCTGCCCCCGCCGAGTAAAGCGCCGAGAGGAATTCGTCGAACGCGTCCATCTGCCCCAGGCTGAGGATGCCGGGCGCCTTCATGCGCCGCCCGGAACGTGGATCGCGAATTGTTTTCAACGACTTGCCGGATGGATCGACCAGCGTGAACTCAAGCTCGGTGGCGGCGAACACCTCCCATCCGCGGGCGGCATAGCGCGCCAGAACAGCCGAGAGCGCGTGGCGCGGGTCGCCCGTGAAGGGCGTGCCGTCCTCGTAATGCATCACCATCGGCACCAGCGCCTGCGGCTCTTCCAACCAGGGCAGGGGCACGGCACCACGGTCGGTCGCGAATAGCCGCCCGTCAATGTCGCCGCTGTCGAAAACCAGCGGTGAGCCCTCGATATCGGCACCGAAAATATCGAGATTCAAGGCACTTAGTGGCATACGCAGGCTACCGTCGTCGAGCTTGTCGGCAAAGCTTGCGGGCAGGCGCTTGCCGCGCATCCTGCCGTTGAGGTCGCACGCGGCCACGCGGAAGGTCTGGAACTGTGAGAGGTCCATCGGGGAGGTCCTGATCGGGGTTTTGGCGAGCCTATCGCGGGGCAGGGGGCTTGCCAAGGATAATTTGATCAAAAAAATGCCAAGCGGCACCGGGGCGAACCTGTAGGTTCAAGAGGCGAACCGCAAGGTTCGTGCCGGGCAGCGCACGGGGAAGGTGTGAAGGGATTTGCGCAACGGAATAGGTGTGGAAATGTCATCCTCGGGCTTGACCCGAGGACCTCCCGGTCAAGAGATCCTCGGGTCAAGCCCGAGGACGACGTTAATGCAGCGAGCGCTGCCAGCGGTCCTCGAGCTTCTCGATGGCGGCGATGCGGTCTGCGGTCTTGGGGTGGCTCATCAGCCACGCGGGCATCGCGCCACCCGCGCCCGAGGTCAGCGCCTCGAGCTTCTGAAACAGCGATTTCTGCGGCTCGGTGCCGATCCCCGCCTTGGTCAGAAGTGCTGCGGCGTAGGCGTCGGCCTCGTGTTCGTCGCCGCGCGACAGCCGCGCGGCCAGAAGCGACATGATACCGTTGGCGATCCACACGCCAATG
The DNA here is from genome assembly GCF_002925845.1 of Roseovarius nitratireducens. GTDB lineage: Bacteria > Pseudomonadota > Alphaproteobacteria > Rhodobacterales > Rhodobacteraceae > Roseovarius > Roseovarius nitratireducens. Next base: position 160,060 of record NZ_PDNI01000017.1, read on the forward strand.
CCGGGCAGGAAACGCGACAGGATCATCGCCAGCGCCGTACGCAGGGCGTTCTGCCCGGAAAAGTCGATCATCCGCCGCCGCGCGTGGCCCAAGGCAACGTGACCAAGCTCGTGCGCGATCACGCTGGCCATCTCCTCGGCCGAGACCTCGCCGGTCTGGAACTTGCGGTAGAAGCCGCGGGTGATGAAGATGCGCCCGTCGGGGGCGGCGAGCCCGTTCACCGGGTCGATCTCGTAGAGATGCACGCGCACGCGCGGCAGGTCGAGCGCGCGGGCGAGGCGGTCGAACACCGACTTGAGCCGCGGGTCGGCCAACTCGGTCGAGCGCGCGTCGAGCTCGCGCGTGGTGCGCCAGACCGAGAAGCGATACATCGCGAGCGCGTAGAGAAGCGCCAGAAGGATCGGCGTGAATTTCAACATGACCCGAGATATGGGGCAGCGGGGCGCCGCTGGCAAGCGGCGGGACGGGCTGGACCGCGCGAGGGTGCTCGCGTAACGAGGGGCCACATCCCATCCAAGGAGCGTCTGCCATGAGCGTCCAGGTCTATATCTTTCTCGCGCTGGCGATCCTCGCCGAGACGGCGGGCACCACGGCGTTGCAGGCCAGCCAGCAATTCACCCGGCTGTGGCCGTCGGTGCTGGTGGTGGTCGCCTACGCGATCAGTTTCTACCTCCTTGCGCTGACGCTCAAATACATGCCGGTGGGCGTGGTCTATGCCATCTGGTCGGGGCTGGGCATCGTGTTCATCGCCGCCATCGGCTACGTGATCTTCGGGCAGAAGCTGGACGCGCCTGCGATGATCGGCACCGCGATGATTCTCGCCGGGATCGTGGTGATCCAGCTCTTCTCCAAGGTGGCGCCGCATTGACGGGTGGTTGTCGCGCTGCGGGCAGGAACGGTGGTCGGAGTGTGCCACGCATCGACCGGCAGCCGAGGCGTGCAAGCATGTCTTGATCCGCGCATTGACGCGAGTCCCCCGTGTCCCGCCAACGCCATAACGCCGATCCAGGAGTGACCGGGGTCGCTCGGCGGTCCTGAAAAGGGTGGAAATGCGCCGCTTGGGGCGCTATCCCGGCTTGCGTAACCGATGCGGAGGCGTGCGATGCGCGACACCATCACCGAGCGCTGCGCGGCCAGGGGGCTGAGGATGACCGGGCAGCGGCGCGTGATCGCCCGCGTGCTGGAGATTTCCGACGATCACCCCGATGTCGAGGAACTGCACGCCCGCGCTACCGCCCGGGACCCGAAGATCTCCATCGCCACGGTGTATCGCACGGTCAAGCTGCTGGAGGAGGCGGGTATCCTCGACAAGCTGGAGTTCGGCGACGGGCGCGCGCGCTACGAGGATGCCGAGCGCGCCCATCACGATCATCTCATCGACGTCAATTCCGGCGACGTGATCGAATTCGTCGATCCCGATATCGAGGCCCTGCAGGAGCGCATCGCCGAGAAGCTGGGCTATCGGCTTGTGGGGCACCGGCTGGAGCTTTACGGCGTGCCGCGCAAGGACAAGGAGTAGCGCGGAACATGGACCGGGTGATGCGGCTGGCGCTGGGCAGCGTGCTGGTGGGGCTTGCGGTGCTCTCGCTCAAGGTGGTGGCGTGGCGCGTGACCGGCTCGGTGGCGCTCATGTCCGATGCGCTCGAAAGCGTGGTCAACGTGGCCACCGCGCTGGCGGTGATCGCCGCCTTGCGGCTGGCGCGGCGTCCGGCGGATGCCAACCACCCGTTCGGCCATCACAAGGCCGAGTTCTTCGCCGCGGTGCTGGAAGGCGTGCTGATCGTGCTGGCGGCGGTGTTCATCCTGCGCGAGGCGTGGGCGGGCTTTGCCGCGCCGCGCGCGATCGACGCGCCGTGGCTGGGGCTGGCCGTCAATGCCGTGGCGGGGGTGATCAACGCGGCGTGGGCGTGGTTGCTCATCCGCGAGGGGCGGCGGCACCGCTCGCCCGCGCTGGCCGCCGACGGGCGGCACCTGATGACCGACGTGGTCTCGTCGGTGGGGGTGCTGGCGGGCGTGGCGCTGGCAGTGGCGACGGGGTGGTGGGTGCTCGACCCCGCGCTCGCGGTGCTGGTGGCGCTCAACATCCTGTGGTCGGGCTGGAGCGTGATCCGCGGCTCGCTGAGCGGGCTGATGGACGAGGCGGTGTCGGATGACGAGCTGGTGCGCATCCGCCGCATCATCGCCGAGAGCGCCGAGGGCGAAACCGCGCTGGAGGCGCATGACTTGCGCACGCGCCACGCCGGTCCGGTGACGTTCATCGAGTTTCACCTCGTCGTGCCGGGCGAGACCACGGTAGAGGCCGCCCACGCGCTGTGCGACCGGATCGAGGCGGCGCTGATGGGCGCGCTGCCCGATGCGCGGGTGACGATCCATGTCGAACCCGAGCACAAGGCCAAGCACAGCGGCATCGTCGTGTTGTCGTAGGCCAGTGGCTTTCGCCCCGTCGCGGGCTGTGCGAATAGGGGGTGATCGCCCCCGAGGAAAGGCCCCCGAGAATGGAAAACCTGCGCGGCAGCGTGCTGATGGTGCTGGCGATGGCCGGCTTCGCGCTGGAGGACATGTTCATCAAGCGGCTGGCCGGGGCCATGCCGGTGGGGCAGATCATCATGGTGCTGGGGCTGGGCGGCGCGGTGATATTCGCCGCGATCTGCCTGGGGCAGGGGCGGCGGCTGTTCTCGCGGGATTTGCTGGCGCGGCCGGTGATCCTGCGCAACACCGGAGAGATGGCGGGCACCATGTGTTTCGTCACCGCGATCGCGCTGACGCCCTTGTCGTCGGCCTCGGCGATTCTTCAGGCGACGCCGCTCGCCGTCACGCTGGGTGCGGCGCTGTTCCTGGGCGAGCCGGTGGGCTGGCGGCGGTGGTCGGCGATCCTGGTGGGGTTCGCGGGCGTGCTGATGGTGGTGCGCCCGGGGCTCGAAGGTTTTGCGCCCGCCTCGCTCTTTGCCGTGGGGGCGGTGGTCGGGCTGGCGGTGCGGGACCTGGCAACGCGGGCGGTGCCGGCGGCGATCTCGTCGATGCAGCTCTCGGCCTATGCCTTTGCCACGCTGGTGCCGACGGGCGCGATCCTTCTGGCGTTCGGGGACGGGCCGGTGGCGCCGGGGGGCGTGCAGATGCGTGACCTCGGGCTGGCACTGGCCTGCGGCGTGGGGGCCTATTACGCCATCGTCGCGGCAATGCGGGTGGGCGAGGTGGCGGTGGTGACACCGTTTCGCTACACGCGGCTGGTGTTCGCGCTGGGGATCGGGATGCTGGTCTTTGCCGAGCGGCCCGATACGTGGACGCTCACCGGCGCGGCGGTGATCGTGGCCTCGGGGCTCTACACTCTGATGCGCGAGGCACGGATGGGGCGGCGGCGATAGGGGAGAGGCCTAGCCCGAAGCGACAGTCTGCGTGTTCCGCGCGGGGTATCGCGCCGTACCTCTCCCCCACCCCTCAGAACGGCATCGGGTGCGCCCTGTGCGTCGCGTCGAGATCGGCCAGCACCTCGTCGCCCAGCGTCACGTCCGCCGCGCCCAGCGCCCGGTCGAGCTGATCCATGCGCGTCGCGCCGAAGATCGCCGAACACATGAATGGCCGCGTCAGGCACCACGCCAGCGCCATCTGCACCGGGTCGAGCCCGTGCTTGCGCGCCACCTCCAGGTAGGCATCCACGGCGGCAAAGGCGCGCGGCACGCGGCGCCCGCCGAGATCGGTGTTGATCGTCATCCGCGATCCTGCGGGCAGCGCGCCGTCCTGGTACTTGCCCGTCAGCATCCCCGCCGCCAGCGGCGAGAACGCCAGCAGGCCGACATCCTCGTTGACGCTCAGCTCCGCCAGGTCGGTGTCATAGAGGCGGCACATCAGCGAATACTCGTTCTGGATCGAGGCCACGCGGGGCCCGCGCCCCGCCTCGGCCAGCCGCAGCCATTGCGCCGTGCCCCACGCGCTCTCGTTCGACAGGCCAAAGGCGCGGATGCGGCCCTTGTCGACCTCGCGTTGCAAGGCTTCCAGCGCCTCTTCCATGTGGGCGAGCGTCGCGGCGCGGTCCTGCCCCGAGGGATCGAAGCTCCAGTTCTGGCGGAACATGTAGCTGCCCCGGTTGGGCCAGTGGAATTGATAGAGGTCGATGTAATCGGTGCGCAGCCGCCGCAGCGACCCCTCCACCGCCTCGGGTATGGTCGCCGCCGAGATCGGCGCGCCGTCGCGGGCGTGCGAAAAACCCGCGCCGGAATGCTTGGTGGCCAGCACCACCTCATCCCGCCGCCCCGTCCGTGCGACCCAGTCGCCGATAATCTCCTCGGTGCGGCCAGTGGTTTCGGCTCGGACGGGCGCGGTGGGATACATCTCGGCAGTGTCGATGAAATTCACGCCCCGGTCCAGCGCCCGGTCGATCTGCGCGTGGCCCTCTTCGGCGGTGTTCTGCGCGCCCCAGGTCATCGAGCCGAGGCACAGCGCGCTCACCTCGATGCCGGTGCGGCCCAGCGGTCTTTTGTGCATGTCGGATGGTCCTGTCCCGTTTCGCGCGGAGCCTATGGGCGCGGCCCCGCGATGGCAAGCGCCGCTCAGATGGCCACGCGCTTCCTGCCCACCCGCACCTCCGGCGTGGCCCCCAGCGCCCCGGCCAGCGCCTTGAAGCGCGCCTGCGCCACCTCGCCGAACAGCGCCGAGGCGTCCGAGGCGAGATCGAGCTTCAGCACCTTGCGCCGCGGGTGCCAGCGCATCCGCGCGATATCGGTCTCGTCGGTCAGCCACAGCATCGCCGCCAGCCGCAGGGCGCGCCCGAGGATCTCGGCCTCGTTGCGGTCGCGCTCGGAAATCAGCTCTTCCAGCGTGTCGAACCGCGTGCCCGCGCGCTTGTTGGAATAGCGGTGCAACAGCGCCAGCCCGAGAAACACCCGCTCGGAATGCTTCAGCCCGCCGAGATTGGCGCGGGTGGCGTTGTCGAAACAATCCTCGGCGCGGTAGTCGGGATGGGCGCGCCAGCTCACGTCGTGCAGCAGGCAGGCCGCCTTGACCAGCCGCAGCCGCTCGGGCCGTGCGGATTTGTAGAGCGGCGCGATGAAGCGATAGATCACCTGGCCAAAACCGGGCAGGCGCGCGTCCTTGGCCTCGGAAAAGCGGCATGCCTCGATCAGCGGGTCGCGCACGCGCAGCGATTCCGGCATCTGTTCATAGAGCAGCCCCTCGCGGATACCGTAGCTCGACACCGCGATGTCATGCGGGCGAAAGCTGCGCACCACCTCGCGCAGCACCTCGGCGGCAAAGGGCACCAGCGCGATGCGCGCCGCCGACACGCCCGATTGCGCGCGCAACGCGTCCGCGTCGTGCTTGGCGATATGCTTGATGGTGGCGCGCAGGTCGGCGGCGGTCATGCGGTATTCGTGCAGAACGTGCAGCGGATAGCCGCGCCGCGCCATGTCGACGCGGGCGATCGCGCGCCACGAGCCCCCCACCAGGAACAGCCGGTTCTTCTGTTCACCGAGCCCGTCACGCAGCCGCTCTACCGTTTCGCGGATCAGCGCCTTGCGCGCCTTCTTGCCACCCTTGAGATCGCGCAGCTTGAGCGGACCGAGCTTGGCACTGACGCAGCGCCCAACGCGGCCGCCGTCGATCTCGCCCAGTTCCATCGACGAGCCGCCCATGTCGCACACGAGGCCATAGGCCCCAGGCCAGCCCAGCAGCACCCCTTGCGCCGAGAGCCGTGCCTCTTCGGGGCCGTCGATGACAAAGAGCCGGATGCCTGTCTCGCGCTCCACCTCGGCGACGAAGTCGGGGCCATCCTCGGCCTCGCGCACCGCCGCCGTCGCCACCGCGTTGAGCGGGCCGGTGCCCAGCCCGTCGGCCACATGCGCGAAACGCCTGAGCGCGTCGAGCGCGCGCGCGCGCCCTTGCGGATCCAGCCGCCCGGTCTCGGCCATGCCCGCGCCGAGGCCGCACATCACCTTCTCGTTGAAGAAATAGGCCGGGCTGCGCGCGGCGCCGTCGAACACCACGAGGCGCACCGAGTTGGAACCCACGTCCACCACACCCACGCGGGACAGCGCGCGCGCCTCGGGGCTGTCGAAGAGCGGACGCCCGAAGGGGCGGTCGCTGTGCGCTGCGGGATCGTTCACGCCGTCCATCGTCTGTCTTGCCGGTCCCTGACGTGTCTAGGCCGCGGGCGCGCGCGGGTCAATCGTCGGTGTGGGTGAGGGTGGGCACGTCCGACGCCCCCGCCGAGCCGCGCCCCGACAGCGACGGGTTCTCCATGAAGAAGCGGTGACAGTTGAACGCGAATTCCCCCTCGGGGGTCGGTTCGCGCACGAAGCTGCCATCGGGCGCCATGACCCAGCTTTGCGCCACGTCGGCCATGTTGGCGGCCATGATCTGGCTGACGATCTGCGCCTTGACGGTGGGATTGGTGGTTTCCACCAGTGTCTCGACCCGGCGGTTGAGGTTGCGGCCCATCCAGTCGGCGGAAGAGATGAACACCCGTGCCTTCTTTGACGGCAGCCCGGCGCCGTTGCCGAAACAGACGATGCGCGAATGCTCGAGAAACCGCCCGATGATGGATTTGACGCGGATATTCGACGACAGCCCCGCGATGCCGGGCCTGAGCCCGCAGATGCCGCGCACCACGAGGTCGATCTTCACCCCCGCCTCCGACGCGGCATAAAGCGCGTCGATCACGTCCGGCTCGATCAGCGAGTTCATCTTGGCCCAGATTGCCGCCGGCTTGCCCGCGCGGGCGTGCTCGGCCTCGCGCCCGATCATGTCGAGCAGCCTGGGCTTGAGCGACTTGGGCGAGATCGAGATGTTCTCAAGCCCCTCCGGCTCGGCATAGCCCGACAGGTAGTTGAACACCTTGGTCGCGTCCCGCCCCAGCTTGGCGTCGCAGGTGAAAAAGCTCAGATCGGTATAGATGCGCGCGGTGATCGGGTGGTAATTGCCGGTGCCGTAATGGGTATAGGTCACGAGGGTGTCGCCCTCGCGCCGCACCACGGTGGAAATCTTGGCGTGGGTCTTCCAGTCGACGAAGCCGTAGACGACATGCGCGCCCGACCGCTCCAGCCGCCGCGATTGCCGGATATTGGCGGCCTCGTCGAACCGCGCCTTGAGCTCCACCAGCGCGGTGACGGATTTGCCCTCCTCGGCGGCCTCGCACAGCGCCTCGACGATGGGCGAGTTGCGCGAGGTGCGGTAGAGCGTCTGCTTGATGGCGAGCACGTCGGGGTCGCGCGCCGCCTGTTGCAGGAACCGCACCACCATGTCGAATGTCTCGTAGGGGTGGTGCAACAGCATGTCCTTCTGCCGGATCGCGGCGAACATGTCGCCACCGTGATCCTGCACCCGCTCGGGCACGCGCGGCGTGAACGGCGGCCAGAGCAGGTCGTGCCGCGCATCGAGCACCAGTTCTTTCAGATCGGCGAGCCCGATCATGCCATCCAGTTCCACCACCTCGTCGGGGATGACGTGCAGCTCCTGCATGATGACCTCGCGCAGCGCCTCGGGTGCGCCCGAGGTGATCTTCATCCGCACCACCTCGCCGCGGCGGCGGCGCTTCAGCGCCACCTCGAACTCGCGCACCAGGTCTTCGGCCTCTTCCTCGACCTCGAGATCGCTGTCGCGCAACACGCGGAATGCGCAATGCCCCTTGTAGCGGTAGCCGGGGAACAGGCTGTCGAGATGCAACAGCAGCAATTCCTCCAGCGGCAGGAACCGGTGCGCCCCCTCGGGTGCGGGCAGCGCCACGAACCGGTCGATCTGCTGCGGGATCGGCAGCAGCGCCTGAAGCGGGCGCTTGTCCGAGATGCGCGACATCTGCAACGCCAGCACGTAGCCGAGATTGGGAATGAACGGGAACGGGTGCGCCGGGTCGATGGCCAGCGGCGACAGCACCGGAAACACCCGGTGCAGGAACATCTCGGCCAGGTACTCGCGGTCCGTGTCGTCGAGCACGTCATGGGTGAGGATCGAGATGCGCTCGCCCTCCATCTCCGTGCGCAGCGTCTCGAACGCCTGTTGCTGCGCTTGCAGCAGCCTGCGGGCGTTCTCGTTGATCAGCACGAGCTGCTCGGCAGGCGTCAGCCCGTCGGCGGCGGGCGTGGTGCTGCCCGCCTTGGCCAATTCACGCAGGCCCGCCACGCGCACGTTGTAGAACTCGTCCAGGTTGGTGGCCGAGATCGACAGGAAGCGCAGACGCTCCAGCAGCGGCACGCGCGGGTTTTCCGCCTCTTCCAGAACCCGCCAGTTGAACCCGAGCCAGCTCAGCTCGCGGTTAAAGAACCGGCCCGGCCCGGCAATGTCCAGCCCCTCGGGTGTGACCGGTTCGGGGGCGGGGTTCCTGAGAAAATCAGCCTGAGTCATGCGGGCCTTATGGTGGCGGAGTGTAACACTCGGGTGACGGATGATGGCGTCAGTGACCGCGATTGTCCAGCACCTCGGCGGCGAGCTGCCGCGTGATCGCCCGCCCCGTGGCCAGCGCCCGCGCGTCGATCGCGGCGACGGTGGCGCGGGCCGCGTCGAACGTGCGCTCGATGCGCCGGGCGAGGTAGGGCACGCAATCGGGCGCGGGGGCAAGCTGCCGGTCGGCAAAGAGCTTGGCCAGCACCGCCGCCAGCAGCGCGTCGTCGGGCGGCCCCAGCCGCGCGAGCAGCATGGCCTCCATCCGGCTCGCCAGGTCGGGCAGGGCAAGGCCCCAGTGCCGCGGCGGCGCGGCCGCGCTGACCAGCAGCGCGTGACCCTCCGCCAGCACCAGGTTGTGCAGGTGAAACAGCGCCGCCTCGGCCTCCGCGTGCCCGGCGATGCCATCGGCATCCTCCACCGCCACCGGCCCGGCGGCCAGCGCGTCGATATCGGCGCCGCCCAGGTCACCCGCGGCCACGATCGGCGCGCCCGTCAGCGCCGCCCAGACATGCACCAGGTGCGTCTTGCCCGCGCCGCGCGGCCCGGCCAGTACCAGTTTGCGCGCCGGCCAGTCGCGCCAGCCCTCGATCAGCGCCACCGCCTGCGCGTTGGCCGGCGAGACGAAGAAATCCTCGCGCCCCAGCGCCGTGCGCGCGGGCAGGTCAAAGACCAGTTGCCGGGATGTCATCCGTTGCCCCTATCCTCGTCGGGCCCGTCCAGCCCGCGATAGAGCCGGCTTTTCTGGTACTCCGCCACGGCGAACCGCGCGATCACCCCCAGCGCGGCGGCCACCGGCACCGCCACCAGCATGCCGACGAAGCCAAACAGCGTGCCGAAGGCCGACAGCGCAAAGATCAGCCACACCGGGTGCAGCCCCACCGACGAGCCGACAAGGCGCGGGGTCAGCAGGTTGCCCTCGATCACCTGCCCGGCGACGAAGATGGCGGCCACCAGCCCGATGCTCAGCCAGTCGCCCCAGAACTGGAACAGCGCCAGTCCCAGCGCCAGCGTGCCGCCAAAGATCGCGCCGACATAAGGAATGAACGTCACCAGCCCCGCCGCCGCTCCGACGACGAGGCCGAATTGCAGCCCCACCAGCATCAGTGCCACCGCGTAATAGGTGCCGAGGATCACGGAGACCGTGCCCATGCCCCGCACGAAACTCGCCAGCGTGGCGTCGATCTCGCACGCCAGCCGCCGGATGATCGGCGCGTGATCGCGCGGCAGCAGGTGGTCGATCCGCTCCACCATGTGATCCCAGTCATAGAGCAGGTAGACGGCGACCACCGGTGCCACCACCAGCAGCACCACCACGTTGACCAGCGACGCGGCCGAGCTGAGCGCGGTCTGCAACAGTTCCCCGCCGCGCTCGCGCACCGTCTCGCCCAGCGATTGCAGCGCCTGCTGCAGCGTCGAGTCCGGCTCGTAGAGCGATGGCAGGTGCTTGCCGAGAAAGCCCTGCAAATCGCGCGCAAGCTGCGGCGCGGTGTCGAAGAGGGCGATCGCCTGCGCCACGATCGACGGGATGATGAGCAGCGCCACGATCACCAGCACCAGCATCGCCACCGCGGTGATCGTCGCCACCGCGAGGATGCGGCTCATCCCCAGCCGCTCCAGCCGGTCGGCGACGGGGTCGAGGAAATACGCCACCGCCGCGCCCAGCACGAAGGGCAGCATCACGTCGCCCAGGAACCACAGCACCACGAACACCGCGATGGCCGCGATGCCCCAGTACTTGATCTGATCCCGGACCGGCAGGGCCATCGGCGTTCCTTCGGCTGCGTGTGCGCAACATCGCTTGTGACGCCGGGGGTTTCAAGAGCGCTCGGCGCGTCATCCCCCCGTCATCCTCGGGCTCGACCCGAGGACCTCTCGTACCCAGCGCCTCCGTCATCCTCGGGCTTGATCCGAGGACCTCATTCCTCAATCGCACCCCCATGCAAAGCCCCGCAAACCGCGCCCCGACGGCGGACCGACCACGCCGATCCCCGCCGCCCTCAACCCGCCATCCGTTAACGTCGCGTCGCCCCACCGCCCGCCGGGCCCCGCGAACCGTGCGGTTCGTGCGCTGAACCTGCAGGTTCGGGGGTACCGGGGCGGCGCGCGCGGCGTCTTGCCCCGCTTCGGCTTCTCGCCTAGAACCGCCGCGACATTCGCCCCCAAGCCACGAGGCCCGCCCATGCGTCTGAGCCGCTATTTCCTGCCCGTCCTCAAGGAGACGCCCGCCGAGGCGCAGATCGCCAGCCACCGGCTGATGCTGCGCGCCGGCATGATCAAGCAGGCGACGGCAGGTATCTATTCGTGGCTGCCTCTGGGCTTCAAGGTCTTGAGAAAGATCGAGAATATCGTTCATGAGGAACAGGCGCGGGCGGGTCACAACCCGATCCAGATGCCGATCCTGCAATCGGCTGACCTGTGGCGCGAGAGCGGCCGCTACGACGATTACGGCGCGGAAATGCTGCGCATGAAGGACCGGCACGGGCGCGACCTGCTCTATACCCCCACGGCCGAGGAACTGGTCACCGACATTTTCCGTTCCCACGTAGGCAGTTACAAGGACCTGCCCCTGACCCTCTACCAGATCCAGTGGAAATTCCGCGACGAGGTCCGCCCCCGGTTCGGCGTCATGCGCGGCCGCGAGTTCCTGATGAAGGACGGCTACAACTTTGATTTAACTAAAGAAGATGCGCTGCACGCCTATAACCGCCATCTCGTGAGCTACCTGCGCACCTACGAGCGGATGGGCCTTCAGGCGATCCCGATGCGCGCGGATTCCGGCCCCATTGGCGGCGACGACACCCACGAATTCCTCGTGCTGGCCGAAACCGGCGAGTCCGAGGTGTTCTACGACAGCGCCATCACCGACCTGAAATTCGGCGACCGCGAGATCGACTATGACGATCCCGCGCAGTGCCGCGCGGTGCTTGAGGAATTCACCTCGCGCTATGCCCGCACCGACGAGACCCATGACGAGGCGCTGTTCAACGAGATCCCCGAGGACCGCCGCCGCGTCGCCCGTGGCATCGAGGTGGGACAGATTTTCTATTTCGGAACAAAGTATTCCGAGCCAATGGGCGCCACCGTGCAGGGCCCCGACGGCAAACCCGTGCCGGTGCACATGGGCAGCCACGGCATCGGTGTGAGCCGCCTCGTGGGCGCGATCATCGAGGCGAGCCATGACGAGCGGGGCATCATCTGGCCCGAGGGCGTCACCCCCTTCCACGCGGGTATCGTCAACCTCAAGCAGGGCGACGCCGAGGCCGATGCCGCCTGCGAGGCGCTCTATGCCGCGATGACGGCGCGCGGGCTCGAGCCGCTCTACGACGATCGCGACGAGCGCGCGGGCGGCAAGTTTGCCACGATGGACCTGATCGGCCTGCCGTGGCGGATCACCGTGGGGCCGCGGGGGCTCAAGAACGGCGTGGTCGAACTCACCTCGCGACGCACCGGCGAGAGCGAGGAACTGCCGCCCGAGGACGCGGTGAAACGGCTCGCCGATATCTATGCAGGGCACGTGCTGCGCCCATGCTTCTGAGCGGCGCTTTGCCCCTTGACCTTGGCAGGCAAATTGCGCAAATCAGCGCCCACCGGGGCCGTAGCTCAGTTGGGAGAGCGCGTCGTTCGCAATGACGAGGTCAGGGGTTCGATTCCCCTCGGCTCCACCATCTCTTGCTTGATCTTTGAGATGTTCGCCAAGAGCTTGAACGGACGGGCGATATTACCAGTTCGGAAAGCGCCTCCAGCGAACGCTGCGAGGGCTTTGACCCGACTTCGATCCCGGCATGATACTGGCATCTGACGTTGGTCCACATGCGCGGGTTTGGAACGAGCGGCCGGCAACATTCTCCAGAATACCGCGTCGGCTATCCATTCATTCGGCCATCACAAGACGAAGGCGTAAAGCACCACCCAGATCGACAGGGCGATGCCGCAGCTTAGCGTATAGACACCGTTCCACACCCATCCGACACGCAGCGCGCTGATGCCGGCGAAGGATCCGATCAACAGCGTCGTCGCGGTGAACGGCGAACTGGCCCCGCTCAGCGCCCAGCCGGCTGCCAGTGCCACGACGATGGCGGGCGGAGCCACGCCGAGACTGTCCGCCCCGGGGATGAGCGGCGCGATCAGCGTCACGGCCAGGATCGGGTTCATCCCGACCTGCCCGGCCAGCGGGATGAGCCAGACAAAGCTTACGAGGATGACCCACGGGGGCAGCACCGAAAGGTCGAGCCCGGCACGCTGCATCAAGGGCCCCAGCAGGGCCGAGCCGACGGTGCCGATATACCCCGCCATCATCAGCAGTGTGAGTTCGCCGCGATACCCCGGCAGTTCCTTGATCACGTAATCACCGACCCGCGTCGCCACCGACCGGACGGGCGCATGTGCCCAGTGCTGGATCAGCATCCAGACAAGCGCGATCACCGGCACGATAACCACCACCAGCCCGACGATCCGCACGTCCGTGACGGCAGACAGGGTGATGACGCTGACCACCAGGACCCCGAGCAGTGCGACCATTGGCAACATGGAGGCCCAGGAGCCACTCGGCTCGGGGCGTCGAGGCGTTACGCTCAGCCTTGGCTTGAACGCGGTATCCAGCCCCCAGCCGACCCCGGCCAGAAGCGCGGACGAAACCAGCCCCGGGACCATCGCCTGTGACCAGCTTGCCCCTGGCACGACGCTAACCGAGATCGCCATCGCAAAGGAAAGGGGCGACCATGGAAGCGTCGACACGAAGGCCCGTTGAATGGCCAGGAGCATCCGCCGGATACGGTGCCCGCGCACCTCTGCGTTTGGCTCGGATCCGGCATTTGCGAGCGCCAAGGCGCCCAAGAGCTGGATGGCACCGTAATTGAGGAGCAACGCGAATCCCTGACCGCCCACGGTCAGCGCGGCATAGCGCCGACCCGGCCGCTGGCCCGAGAGAAACCGGCCCGCCGCCTGCACCGCGGGCGAGGTCTGTGCGACATTGCGCAGGGTCGAGAGCGCCGAGAAGAAGGCCGCAATGAACGCCGCCGAACCCAGCCCGTCCAGAACCGTGCCCTGCCAATCCGCCGTGCTGACCGCCAGCGCCAGCGTCAGGCCGAGCGCCACCGCGACAAACGCCTTGCGCGAAAACCGCACCTGCGCCGCGAAGATGCAGGCGACCATCACCACAAGCACAGGTTTCGCGGGCGCCATCCACGCCGCGACATGCCATTCGTGAAAGATGACAAGACAGGTGATCGCGATCAGCAGGAGACCGGTTAGAAGGTCGATCTTCTCTCGATTTCCATTGGTCATTTCCGAAATCGTCCCACAAGTTGCCAGACACTTGTGCCTGCTGCGCTGTCAGGCGGCAATACGCATGGGCAATCGCAGAGGTCGCGCCATCGCACGATGATATCCGCGAAGAGGATCGCAGTTGCTTGTTCCATGTCGTGTTGATGTTGACCTATTCTGTTCGGAGGTTGGAGCATTCGGGTCATCCGGAGCGGCCAGCGTCGCCCCCTTCAATTTCAAATTTCAGGCTGCGACACGACCGGAATCCCAGGAATGCGTGACGCAGGCTTTCGCCCGTTTGCTGTCGGCCGTGCACTTGCCATTTCCAGGCGAGCCATATCTAAAGAGCGCCACCGTTCCTTGGCAGTTCAACAGAGGCAATTACGCCAAATCTTGACAGTGAAAGGGCTTGCGATGGCCGCTCTCCGAAGGTTCCTTCTGATCCTCATGGCCAGCATGTGCACCCTGACGAGTGCCGCGCGCGCACAGCAGGGAACAGTGCCGGTCACAGTGATAACTGTTGCGCCACAAGACGTGACGCTAACCTCGCTTCTGCCGGGCCGTGTCGCCGCCTCTGCCGAAGCCGAGGTGCGCCCGCAGGTCAACGGCATCATCACCGAACGCCTGTTTGACGAGGGCGCGGATGTGACGGAAGGTGATCCGCTCTATCAGATCGACCGGGCGACCTACGACGCAACGGTCCGTCAGGCACGCGCGAGCGTGGCACAGGCCGAGGCGCAGTTGCGCGCTGCCGAACGCGAGGAGCGGCGTCTGGTCGAATTGCGGGCACGCAACGTGGCCAGCGAACAGGCGCTCGACGAGGCGACATCGGCACGTGATAGTGCCGAAGCCGGCCTCGAACTGGCTCGCGCGCAGCTCAACTCTGCCGAGATCGAACTGTCGCGCACCACGATCCGGGCGCGCCTCTCGGGACGAATCGGGCTGGCGCAGACCTCGCAGGGCGCGCTGGTCACTGCAAGCCAGGCGCAGCCGCTGGCAGTGATCCGCAGGATCGACCCGGTTTACGTGGATGTAACGCAGTCCGCTGCCGATCTGCTCCGCTGGCGGCGCGGCGAGACGGAAGAGGAGCTGCGCGGGGCTGATGCGACGGTGCGGCTCATTCTGGCAGACGACTCGGCGTATTCCGAAACCGGGCATTTGAAGGCCGCCGAACCGAAGGTCGATCCGCAAACCGGCGTGGTGACACTGCGCATGCAGTTCGACAATCCAGAGCTTCTTCTCTTGCCCGGCATGTATGTGCAGGTCGAGATGCCGGTCGAGGTGGCAGAGGCGGTGTATCTCGTGCCACAGGAGGCGGTGGTGCGCGACCGGCGCGGGCGTCCGACCGCATGGGTCGTGAACGAAGAGAACGTGATCGAGGAGACGCCGCTCGGGATCGTGCAGGACCAAGGCAGCAACTGGGTGGTGGACGAAGGGCTCTACCCGGGCGACAGGCTGGTCGTCGCGGGCTTTCAGAAAACCGGGCCGGGGGCGACCGTTGCGCCCGAAGAGCGCGCAGAGTAACCGGGCAGGGGACGCAGGCACATGGCACGTTTCTTCATCGATCGCCCGGTCTTTGCCTGGGTCATCTCGATCCTGATCATGGGGATCGGGGTGCTGGCGATCCGGCTCCTGCCGGTGGCGCAATACCCCGAGATCGCGCCGCCCTCGGTCACCGTGTCCGCCAATTACCCGGGCGCCTCTGCCGAGACGGTGGCCAATACCGTCACGCAGATGATCGAGCAGCAGATGACCGGGCTCGACGGGCTGCGGTATTTCTCGTCGCGCTCGACCTCGCAGGGCAACACAGAGATCACCCTCACGTTCGAGACCGGGACCGACGCCGATATCGCGCAGGTGCAGGTGCAGAACAAGCTGGGCCAGGCCACGCCGCTCCTGCCGGAGATCGTGCAGCGGCAGGGCATCACGGTCGAGAAATCGTCGGCCGGGTTCCTGATGGTCGTGGGCATGATCTCGACCGATGGCACGCTCGACCAGGTTGATCTGTCGGATTACATGTCCACCAATCTCGTTGACGAGCTGAGCCGGGTCGAGGGGGTCGGCTCGGTACGGGTGTTCGGCTCGGAATACGCGATGCGGATCTGGCTCGACCCGTCCAGGCTGGCCGCCTTCGGGATGTCGCCCTCCGACGTGGTGGCGGCGGTCTCGGCGCAGAACGCGCAGATCTCGGCGGGCGCATTCGGTGCGCGGCCCACGGTGGACGGGCAGCAGCTCAACGCCACGATCACCGCGCAATCGCTCCTGAATACGCCCGAGGATTTCCGCCAGATCGTGCTGCGCGCGGAAACGGATGGTGGCCTGGTGCTGCTTGACGATGTGGCCCGCGTCGAGATCGGCGCGCAGAATTATGCCACGACCGCGCGGTTCAACACCGATCCCGCGTCGGGCATGGCGATCACGCTGGCACCTGGCGCGAACGCTCTCGAGACGGCGCGCGCGGTCAAGAAACGCATGTCCGAGTTCGCCCGCTTCTTTCCCGAGGGTGTCGATTACGTGATCCCCTATGACACCACGCCGTTCGTGGAAATCTCGATCAAGGAGGTGGTCAAGACGCTGTTCGAAGCGATCGGTCTGGTGTTCCTCGTGATGCTGCTGTTCCTGCAGAACCTGCGCGCCACCCTGATCCCGACGCTGGCGGTGCCGGTGGTTCTGCTGGGCACGTTCGGGGTGCTGGCGGTGGCGGGATTTTCGATCAACACGCTCACCATGCTGGCCATGGTGCTGGCCATCGGCCTCTTGGTCGATGACGCCATCGTGGTGGTGGAAAATGTCGAGCGCATCATGGAGGAAGAGGGCCTGCCGCCGCGCGAGGCGACGCATAAATCCATGGGCCAGATCACCGGCGCGCTGGTGGGGATCGCGATGGTGCTGTCGGCGGTTTTCGTGCCGATGGCGTTCTTTCCCGGCTCCACGGGGGTGATCTATCAGCAATTCGCGATCACCATCGTCTCGGCCATGGCGCTGTCGGTCGTGGTGGCGATCACGCTGACGCCCGCGCTTTGCGCCTCGCTGCTAAAGCCCAAGGGGCATGGTGCACAGCGCGGCCCGTTCGCGTGGTTTAACGCTGGTTTCAATGGGCTGATCTCGGGCTATGTCGGCACGGTGCGCTGGTCGGTACGCCGCCCCGTGCGGGTGTTCGTCGTTTACCTGGCACTGGCCCTTGGCATGGCCCTGATGTTCCTGCGCACGCCGACCGGGTTTTTGCCCGAGGAAGATCAGGGCATCCTTTTCACCCTCATCCAGACCCCGACCGGGGCGACCGCCGAACGCACGCTCGACGTGGTCAAAAAGGTGGAGGATTATTACCTCGAACAGGAATCCGAGGTGGTCGACTCGATGTTCGGCGTCGTCGGTTTCAGCTTCTCTGGAAACGGCCAGAACATGGGTCTTGCCTTCGTGCAGCTCAAGGACTGGGACCAGCGGACGGAACCGGGGCAGAGCGTGCAGGCGCTGGCGGGCCGGGCCTTTGGCGCGTTCAGCCAGATCCGCGATGCGCAGGTCTTTCCTGTCGTGCCGCCCTCGGTGATCGAACTGGGCAACGTCTCCGGTTTCGATCTCTATCTGCAGGCGCGCGGCGGGCAGAGCCACGCGGACCTGATGGCGGCGCGTAATCGCCTCCTTGGCATGGCCGCGCAAAGCGATCTCATCGGCTCGGTTCGGCCTAACGGGCTGCAGGACGCGGCGCAGTTCAACCTTGATATCGACTGGCGCAAGGCCGGGGCCATGGGGCTCACCCCCACTGATGTGGGGCAATTGCTGCAAATCGCCTGGGCCGGAACCTATGTAAACGATTTCATCGACCAAGGCCGGATCAAGCGCGTCTATGTGCAGGGTGAGGCCGAGGCGCGCGCCACCCCAACCGATATCGAGAAATGGCGCGTGCGCAATGCCAGCGGCGGGCTTGTCCCGTTCTCGAATTTCGCCGAAGGTCGGTGGGATTACGGCGCGCAGGGGCTCTATCGCTACAACGGCATTTCCGCAGTGCAGTTGCAGGGCTCTCCCGCCCCCGGCGTCTCGACCGGCGAGGCGATGGCCGAGATGGAGCGGCTCGCCGCAGAACTGGGCCCCGGGTTCGACCTGGCATGGACCGGCCTTTCGCTGGAAGAGCGCGATTCGGGCAATCAGGCACCGTTGCTTTATGCGCTGTCGCTCGCGGCGGTGTTCCTGTCGCTGGCCGCGCTTTACGAAAGCTGGTCGATACCCTTTGCCGTCATGCTCGCCATGCCCATCGGCATCGTCGGCGCGCTCACCGGCGCGTGGCTGGGCGGGTTTGAAAATGGGGTGTTTTTCCAGGTGGGGCTGCTCACCGTCATCGGCCTGACGGGCAAGAACGCGATCCTGATCGTGGAGTTTGCCCGCGAACGGCACGAAGCTGGCGAGCGGGTTATCGACGCGGTGGCCACAGCCGCGCGGCAGCGTTTCCGCCCGATCATCATGACCTCGATGGCCTTCTCGCTCGGGGTTCTGCCGCTGGTGCTCAGCTCCGGCGCGGGCTCGGGCGGACGCAACGCAATTGGCTCGGGCGTGCTCAGCGGGACGATCTCGGGCACCGTTCTGGGGGTGATCTTCGTACCGCTCTTCTTCGTGATCGTGACGCGCCTGTTTCGACGTGCCACGGGAACGAAGCGCTAGGAGAGGGCGGGGCAAGTCAATCCGAATATTGGTGAGCGATCCGCCGAAGTTCGGACACTGGCTCAAGCCAAGATGTTACGAGTTCTGATTTCGACGAGAACGATTTCAGAGATTTCGAATGGCAAGAAGATCTCACCTGGTCTCAAGGTGAATGTCGCGCTTGATGCCTCGAGGGCTGTGGGCAGACCGCTGCCGCTCTCCGAGTCCGCTGCTCTAGGGATTGGGGGCATCCTGAAGCTGACCGAACTGGTCAACCTGCCAGTCTCCACCGCAGTGCTTGAGAACGAGCTGGGCACGCACGCGGCCTGAACGAGCCGAGTCCATTTCGTCATACCCAACGGTCCAATGCGCGCAGCCCGCGGTTCTCCTCGCCCTTCATATGGGTGAATCATCACGGCGGTACCCGATGTCGCCGACGATGTATTTCGCAGCGGAGAATCCCGCCTAATCGGTCTTTCCCTTTTTGAATCAGCATATTAGAAAAAATGTCGCAAATGGGGGTTGTATGGTCGCAATTTGTTCGTGAAGGTCGCGTTGCACATTGGGCAGCACTCTGACGCCTTGTGTCGGAGCCGAACCGGCGACCCGCTTGGCACCGACCCGCGCAGAAGCTGGACCTGATCACATTGCCGCCCGCAGCGCGATCACGCTGGCCGCGGTGAACATCGAAGTGGGCAAAGAAGTCAGTGCCGCCTTTCGGGGCTCGCGCAGTGATGTTGCGCGGCCGGCGAGCATTCGCATCGCCGCTGACGGGACAGTTTGGAACGGAGACAGAAATGAGCAACATGATGGCCGAAAACGCTGAACTGACCATGACCGATCAGGTTTACAGCGACGATCCGCTGGCCGATCGCGAGACCGACCATTACCGCAAGGAATATGTCAGGACCTTCGTCGACAAGTGGGACGAGCTGATCGACTGGGCGGGCCGCGCCGAGAGCGAGGGACAGTTCTTCATCGACATCCTGCGCGCCCGGGGCAAGGAACGGGTGCTCGACGTGGCCTGCGGCACCGGCTTTCACTCGGTCCGGCTGACCGAGGCGGGCTTTGATGTGACCGCTTCGGACGGGGCGGCCTCGATGGTGGCCAAGGCCTTCGAGAACGGACGCCGCCGCGGGCTGATCCTCAAGACCGCACAGGCCGACTGGCGCTGGCTCAACCGCGATATCAACGGCAAGTACGACGCGATCGTCTGTCTGGGCAACTCCTTCACCCATCTCTACGAGGAGTCCGACCGCCGCCGCGCCTTGGCCGAGTTCTACGCCGCGCTCAAGCACGACGGCATCCTCATCCTCGACCAGCGCAACTATGATGCGATGCTCGACCACGGGTTTTCGAGCAAGCACAAGTACTACTACTGCGGCGACAAGGTGACGGCCGAGCCTGACCATATCGACGACGGGCTGGTGCGGATGCGCTATTCCTTCCCCGACGGGTCGGAGTACACGCTCAACCTTTGCCCGATCCGCAAGGACTACATGCGCCGCCTGTTCCGCGAGGCCGGGTTCGAGCGGGTGCGCACCTATGGCGATTTTCAGGAAACCTATGCCGAGGACGATCCCGACTTCTACATCCATGTCGCGGAAAAATCGGCGCTGCACCTGGCACGCTGGGGCGGTGGCGAGATCGCCGGGACCGATATCCGCGACATCACCGAGGATTACTACGACAGCGACGACGCCGACACCTTCTACTCCACCATCTGGGGCGGCGAGGACCTGCATATCGGCCGCTATGCCGAAACGCCCGACATCCGCACCGCCTCGGACCGCACCATTGAGTCGATGATCGACCGGCTCCCGCCGCTGGATGCCTCGGCCCGGGTGCTGGACATGGGCTCGGGCTATGGCGGCGCCATGCGCACGCTTGTGCGCAAGACCGGCTGCGAGGCGGTCTGCCTCAACATTTCCGAGACGCAAAACGAGTACAACCTGGGCAAGATCCGCGCCGCCAAGCTGACCGGCAAGATCACGGTGCGCCATGGCGTGTTCGAGGACGTGCCAGAGGCCGACGCCAGCTGCGACGTGGCCTGGAGCCAGGACGCCTTCCTGCATTCCGACCTGCGCGCCAAGGTTCTGGCCGAGGCGTGGCGCGTGCTCAAGCCCGGCGGGCACCTGATCTTCACCGATCCGATGCAGGCCGACGATGCAGACCCCGCAGTGCTGCAACCGGTCTATGACCGTCTGCAACTCAACGACCTGGGCTCGCCCCGGTTCTACCGAGAGGCGGCCGAGGCGCTCGGTTTCGAGACGGTGGAACAGGAGGACGCGGTCAGCGACCTGCGCACGCACTATTACCGTGTTCGCGAGGAACTGCTGGCGAACTACGATAAACTGCGCGAGGCCGGGGCCTCGGCGGAGTATCTCGACAAGATGGCTGTGGGGCTGGAGAACTGGGTGAAGGCCGCCGATGATGGCCACCTCGCCTGGGGCGTCCAGCACTTCCGCAAGCCGGCGTGATGCGCCGCGCCGGGGCGACGCCGCGCGCCCCGGCCCCTGCCTCACCATTCTGCCCTCATAATTGGAGAGCCTGCATGACCGGGCCCTATCCCGATCCCCCCGCCTTTGTGTCCTTCGAGCTTTTCCCGCCAAAGACCGACGCTGGCGAAGCGACGTTGACGCGAGTTGTCGATCAACTGGCCAGTGCCGAACCGGCCTATTTCTCGGTGACCTATGGCGCGGGCGGCAGCACCCGCGACCGCACCGCCCGCGTGGTGGATATGGTCAGAGACCGCACCGGGCGTCCGGTGGCCCATCACCTGACCTGCGTGGGCGCGAGCCGGGACGAGATCGACCGGCTGGCCCGGGGCCTGCACGAAGAGGGCATCTCCCGCATCGTGGCCCTGCGCGGCGACCTGCCCGAGGGACAGCGCCTCGCCCCCGACGGCTATGGTGACGCCGCCGAGCTGGTGGCGGGGCTGCGCCGGGTGGCGGATTTCGACATCTCGGTGGCCGCCTACCCGGAGGTCCACCCCGAGGCCGCCAGCGTCGCGGCTGATCTGGACCATCTCAAGCGCAAGCTGGATGCGGGTGCGGCCCGGGCGATCACACAATACACCTTCGACACCGAGGTGATCCTGCGCTTCGTCGATCGGGCCCGTGCCGCGGGCATCACCGCGCCGATCGTGCCGGGGATCATGCCGGTGACCAATTTCGCCGGCCTCAAGCGGTTCTCGGCGATGTGCGGCGCGACGGTGCCGGACTGGCTGGCGCGGATGTTCGAGGGGCTGGACGACGCGCCCGAGACCCGCGCCATGGTCGCCACCAGCGTCGCCACGGAACAATGCCGCCTTCTGATGGAGGCGGGGCTGTCCGAGTTCCATTTTTATACGCTCAATCGCCCCGAGGTCAGCCTGGCGGTCTGCCGCGCGCTCGGGATCACGCCGGCGATCCCGTCCGAGAGCGCCGCCTGAGGAGAGTCGAGATGACAGATTCCAACATCGTCGCCCATGCCGCCCGCCGCATTTTGGTACTGGACGGTGCCATGGGCACCATGATCCAGCAGCACAAGCCCGACGAGGGCGTCTACCGCGGGGAGCGCTTTGCCGACTGGAAAAGCGACGTGGGCGGCAACAGCGAATTGCTGAGCCTGACCCAGCCCGGGATGATCCGCGACATTCACACCGCCTTTCTCGAGGCGGGCGCGGACCTCCTGTGCACCAACACCTTTGGCGCCAATGCGATCAGCCAGGCCGATTACGGTATGGAAAGCCTTGTCACCGAGATGAACGCCGAGAGCGTGCGCCTTGCACGCGAAGCGGCTGACGCCATGTCCACCCCCGACCGCCCGCGTTGGGTTGCCGGCGGCATCGGCCCGACCAACCAGACCGCCAGCCTCAGCCCGGACGTGAACGACCCGGGCTATCGCGCCGTGACCTTTGACGATCTGGCACGCGCCTATGGCGAAGCCGCGCGGGCCCTGATCAAGACGGGGGTCGATGTGCTGCTGGTCGAGACGATCTTTGACACGCTCAACGCCAAGGCCGCGCTCTTTGCCATAGACAGCCTGAAAGACGAAGGGCTGGACGTGCCGCCGCTGATGATCTCCGGCACCATCACCGACCGATCCGGGCGCACGTTGACGGGCCAGACGCCCGAGGCCTTCTGGGTCTCCATGAGCCATGCGCGTCCCTTCTCGGTCGGGCTCAATTGTGCCCTTGGCGCGGGCGAGATGCGCCAGCACGTGCGCACGCTCTCCGAGGTCGCGGACACGCGCATCAGCGCCTATCCCAACGCGGGCCTGCCCAACGAGATGGGCGGCTATGACGAGACGCCCGAGGAAACGGCTGCGCATCTGGGTGAATGGGCCGATGCGGGGCTGGTGAACATTGTGGGCGGTTGCTGCGGCACCACGCCCGACCACATCCGCGCCATCGCCGAGGCCGTCGCCGGCAAGGCCCCGCGCGCGGTCCCCGAAACGGTGCGGCGGATGCGCCTGTCGGGGTTGGAGATGTTCGAGGCCCCCGGCGCTAGCAAGGAGGATGCAGCATGAGCGGTGTCGCCAATTTCATCAACATCGGCGAGCGCACAAACGTCACCGGCTCGGCCCGGTTCAAGAAGCTGATCATGGAGGGCGACTATGCCACCGCGCTCGACGTGGCGCGCAGCCAGGTCGAGAACGGCGCCCAGATCATCGACGTGAACATGGACGAGGGATTGCTCGATTCGGAACGGGCGATGGTCACCTTCCTCAACCTGATCGCCTCCGAGCCCGACATCAGCCGCGTGCCGGTGATGCTCGACAGTTCCAAGTTCGAGGTGATCGAGGCCGGACTGAAATGCGTCCAGGGCCGCGCGGTGGTCAACTCAATCTCGCTCAAGGAGGGCGAGGCGGCTTTCCTGGAACAGGCCCGCACGATCCGCCGCCACGGTGCGGCCGCGGTGGTCATGGCCTTTGACGAGAACGGTCAGGCCGAGACCGCACAGCACAAGTACGAGATATGCCGCCGCTCCTACGACCTGCTGACACAGAAGGCGGACTTCCAGCCCTGGGACATCATCTTCGATCCCAACATCTTTGCCGTTGCGACGGGGATCGAGGATCACAACGACTACGCCAACGCCTTTTTCGACGCGATCAAGCTGATCAAGGCGGACATGCCGGACACCCATATTTCGGGCGGGCTGTCGAACGTTTCATTCAGCTTCCGTGGCAACAACGCGGTGCGCGAGGCGATGCACTCGGCCTTTCTCTATCACGCGATCCCGCTGGGGATGAACATGGCCATCGTCAACGCGGGCCAGATCACCGTCTATGACGACATTCCCGAGGAACTGCGCGAGCGGGTCGAGGACGTGCTGTTCAACCGCCGCGACGACGCGACCGAGCGGCTGCTGGAGATCGCGGACAAGTACAAGGGCACCGGCGAGGCGTCGAAGAAGGAAGACCCGAAGTGGCGCGAGGCCCCGGTCGAAAAACGGCTGGAACACGCGCTCGTCCACGGGATCACGGATTTCGTCGTCGAAGACACCGAGGAATGCCGCCTGCGCGCGGAAAAGCCGCTTCATGTGATCGAAGGGCCGCTGATGGACGGCATGAACGTGGTGGGCGATCTGTTTGGCGCCGGCAAGATGTTCCTGCCGCAGGTGGTGAAATCGGCCCGCGTGATGAAGACCGCCGTGGCCCACCTGCTGCCCTACATGGAAGAGGAAAAGCGGCTGCAGGGGGACACCTCAGCCAAGGGCAAGGTGCTGATGGCCACGGTAAAGGGCGATGTGCACGACATCGGCAAGAACATCGTGGGCGTCGTGCTGCAATGCAACAACTACGACGTGGTGGACATGGGCGTGATGGTCCCGACCGAGGACATCATCGCCAAGGCCAGGGAAGAGAAGGCCGATATCATCGGGCTGTCCGGCCTCATCACCCCATCGCTCGACCGCATGGTCGAGGTGGCAGGAGAGATGACCCGGCAGGGGCTGGACCTGCCGCTGCTGATCGGGGGCGCGACCACCTCCAAGAAGCACACCGCTCTCAAGATCGCGCCGGAGTACGAAAACGGGGTGATCCATGTGGACGATGCCTCCAAGGCCGTGGGCGTGGTGTCCAAGCTGCTGTCGAAAGCGGCGGCGCCGGGGTATCTGACCGAGATCGCGGAAGGTCAGGAGAAGATGCGGGCGGGCGACGATCGCACCGGCGAGCGGCCCACCGCGCCGCTGGTGCAGGCGCGGGCGGATGCCTTTGACGGCGGTTGGGACAGTTATAGGCCCCCCGCGCCGCAGACCCCGGGCCTGACCGTGATCGACGATACCGACGTGGCCGCGCTGCGCGACTACATCGATTGGACGCCGTTCTTTTCCACCTGGGAAATGAGGGGCAACTTCCCCGCCATTCTCGACGATCCCGACAGGGGCGAAGCGGCGCGCGAACTTTTCGACAATGCGCAGGCGATGCTGGACCGGATCGAGGCCGAAGGTTGGTTCACCCCGCGCGGTGTGGTCGGGCTCTGGCCCGCCAACAGCCGGGGCGACGACATCCTTGTCTGGACGGACGAGACGCGCGGCAAGCTGCGCGCGCGGATGCCGCAGTTGCGCCAGCAGCGCAACAAGACCCGCGACGCCACGCAGATGTGCCTGGCCGATTTCGTCGCGCCCGAGGGCACGCCGGACTGGGTGGGCGGTTTCGCCGTCACCACCGGGCCGGAGGTGCACGACATTGCCGACCGGCTGAAGGCCGAGGGCAATGACTATGACTCGATCATGGTGCAGGCCCTGGGCGACCGGTTGGCCGAGGCCTTTGCCGAAGCGCTGCACGCCCGCGTGCGCCGCAGCCTCTGGGGCTACGCCCCGGGCGAGGGGCTCGACAACGCGGCGCTGATCCGGGAGCAATATCGCGGCATCCGCCCCGCGCCGGGCTATCCCGCTTGCCCCGACCACACCGAGAAGCGCACGCTTTTCGACCTGCTGGATGCGTCCGCGCATACCGGCCTCAACCTGACGGACTCCTGTGCGATGTGGCCCGCCTCTGCGGTCTCGGGCCTCTACTTTTCGCACCCCGAGGCGCGCTATTTCGGGATCGGCCGGATCGGACCGGACCAGGTCTCGGACTATGCGGCGCGCAAGGAGATGGAGATCGCCGAGGTCGAGGCATGGCTGGCCCCCAGTCTGGCCTATCGGCCCGACAAGTCACGGGCGGATCGCAAGATCGCCTGACCCCCGCAAGTTCACTTGCCAATACCGACCCACCCCCACAGCAGTGGAGAAAGGAACGAGATGAGCAACAAGACCTGGCTGTTCACCAGTGAATCGGTGTCCGAGGGACATCCCGACAAGGTTTGCGACCGGATTTCGGACGCCATTCTGGATGCCTACCTGGCCGCCGACCCGCAGTCCCGGGTGGCCTGCGAGACGCTGGCAACCACCGATCACCTGACCATCGCCGGCGAGGTGCGCGGTCCCGAAGCTGTGCTCAAGGATGTCGAGGAGATCGCCCGCGATGCGATCCGTGACATCGGCTACGACCAGCCCGGGTTCTCCTGGCGCAATGTCGAGATCATCTGCCGCCTGCACGCCCAGTCCTCCGACATCGCGCAGGGCGTTGACGAGGGCGACAAGGGCGAGGAAGGCGCCGGCGACCAGGGCATCATGTTTGGCTATGCTTGCAATGAATCCGCCGAGCTGATGCCCGCGCCGATCCAGTTCGCGCATCGCATCCTGCGCCACATGGCCGAGGACCGGAAGTCCGGCAAGCAGCCGAACTTCGGCCCCGACGCCAAGAGCCAGGTGACCCTGAAATACGCGAACGGCAAGCCCGTGGGCCTGGATACCGTCGTCGTTTCGACCCAGCACGCTGAGGGCCTCAGCCAGGCCGAGGTGCGCGAGATGGTCAGGCCCTACATCACCGATGTCTTCAAGGATGAAGGCTGGGATCTGCCCGCCGACGACAAGCTGATCGTGAACCCCACCGGCAACTTCGTCATCGGCGGCCCCGACGGTGACGCAGGGCTGACCGGTCGCAAGATCATCGTGGACACCTACGGCGGCGCGGCGCCCCACGGCGGCGGCGCGTTTTCGGGCAAGGACCCGACCAAGGTCGACCGGTCCGCAGCCTATGTAGCGCGCTATCTCGCCAAGAACGTCGTGGCCGCGGGCCTTGCCGACAAATGCCAGATCCAGCTCGCCTATGCTATTGGCGTGCCGGAACCGGTGGCGCTCTATGTCGATACGCTGGGCACTGGGCAGGTCTCGGAAGACGACTTGTCGCGCCGTTTGCGCGAGATGGTCCGCCTGACGCCGCGCGGCATCCGCGATCACCTGCAACTCCTGCGACCCATCTATACCCGCAGCGCAGCCTACGGTCACTTCGGACGGCATCCCGACGACGACGGCGGCTTCTCATGGGAGAAATCCGACCTCGCCGAAGAGCTGGCCCGCAGCTTCGGCGCCACCGTGGCCGCGCAGTAACCCAAACGGAATTCGAGGAACGACACCATGAACAAACCAGAAAACGTCACAGCCGCGGACTATGCTGTCCGCGACATCTCTCTGGCCGATTTCGGCCGCAAGGAACTCGACATCGCCGAGACCGAGATGCCGGGCCTGATGGCGCTCCGCGCGGACCACGGCGAGGACAAGCCGCTCAAGGGCGCGCGGATCGCCGGCAGCCTGCACATGACCATTCAGACCGCCGTGCTGATCGAGACGCTGGTGGAGCTGGGCGCGAGCGTGCGCTGGGCGTCGTGCAACATCTTCTCCACCCAGGATCACGCCGCGGCGGCGATCGCCGAGGGCGGCACGCCGGTCTTTGCCATCAAGGGCGAAAGCCTCGAGGAATACTGGGATTACTGCGACCGGATCTTCCGGTTTCCCGAGGGTGGCGCCAACTTGATCCTCGACGATGGCGGCGATGCCACGCTCTATATCCTGATGGGGGCCCGCGTCGAGGAGGGCGAGACCGACCTGATCGAGACGCCCACCTCGGAAGAGGAAGAGGCGCTATTCGCGCAGATTCGCAAACGCATGGCCGAAAGCCCCGGCTGGTTCGTGAAGCAGCGCCACATGATCAAGGGTGTCTCGGAAGAGACCACCACCGGCGTGCACCGGCTCTACAAGATGATGGAGAAGGGGCACCTGCCGTTCCCGGCGATCAACGTCAATGACAGCGTCACCAAGTCGAAATTCGACAACAAGTATGGCTGCAAGGAAAGCCTCGTCGACGGCATCCGCCGTGCCACCGACACGATGATGGCGGGCAAGGTTGCCGTCGTCTGCGGCTATGGCGATGTCGGCAAGGGGTCTGCCGCGAGCCTGCGCGGGGCCGGCGCGCGGGTCAAGGTGACCGAGGTCGATCCGATCTGCGCGCTTCAGGCGGCGATGGACGGCTTCGAGGTGACGGTGCTGGAAGACGTGGTCGACAGCGCCGACATCTTCATCACCACCACCGGCAACAAGGACGTGATCCGCATCGAGCACATGCGCGCGATGAAGGACATGGCGATCGTCGGCAATATTGGCCATTTCGACAATGAAATTCAGGTGGCGACGCTCAAGAACCACAAGTGGACCAACATCAAGGACCAGGTGGACATGATCGAGATGCCCTCGGGCAACCGGATCATCCTGTTGTCGGAGGGGCGGCTTCTGAACCTCGGCAACGCCACCGGGCACCCGTCCTTCGTGATGTCGGCCTCGTTCACCAACCAGGTCCTGGCGCAGATCGAGCTTTGGACCAGGGGCGAGAATTACGGCAACGAGGTCTATGTCCTGCCCAAGCACCTCGATGAAAAGGTGGCGCGCCTGCACCTGGACCGCATCGGCGTCAAACTGACCGAACTGCGCCCCGACCAGGCGGAGTATATCGGCGTGACGCCGGAAGGGCCGTTCAAGCCCGAGCATTACCGGTATTGAG
>NZ_PDNI01000021.1:0-2085 GCF_002925845.1 Roseovarius nitratireducens
GCGCATCGGCCGTGAATAGGCTGTATTCCTGTTGCGCGGCTGCTCGGCGAACTGGATGCCGTAGCACGTCGGGAAGATGCGCCGCTGAGAGGTTATGGCCACGCGCGCAGCCCCCAAGTAGCGCAGCGGGTGGCCATAACCGGGTCTCAGGTCTCAACAGTGGTTTTGCGTAAACCACACCGCTGAGGAGACCGGCTATGACCGCTTTCAATACTACCGTCTCGACCTTGCTGGTCGCCATCGACATTTCCAAGCATCGGCATGAGGTGCTGATCGGCATCCCGGGCAAGAAGCGCCGTCGTCGCATGACGATCACGAATACACTGGAGGATTTCCAGCGCTTGGCCACCGCTCTTGCCAGCTACGAACTGGCAGTGCGGATCGGGTTCGAGGCGACCGGCAATTATCACCGTACCTTGGCGCATCATCTCGGCCATGTCGGGTTTGAGCTGAAGCTCGTGTCCTCCGTCGGATTGGCCCGGACCCGCGAAGCTCTGCACAACAGCTGGGACAAGAACGATCCGAAGGATGCCCAGGTCATCCTGCACATGCTGGAGATCGGCGCGGTGCAGTTCTTCCATGATCCTCTGGTGACCGGCACCGCCGACATTCAGGAGCTATCCAAAACCCACGAGATCGTCTCCCGATCAAAGACCGAGCTATGGCACCGCATTCTGACGCATTACCTGCCCCTATACTTTCCCGAGGCCGAGCGCTTTCACCGCAGTTCGCGGACCGACTGGTTTCTGGCATTCTTGGAGAAGTATCCGACGCCGCACATGATCTCGACCATGAGCCAAGAAGCCTTCATCGCCGATGCCTGGCAGGTGGTCGGTCGTAAGGTCTCCAAAGAACGCCTGCTTTCAGATATTTACGCGACAGCCGTTGGTTCTGTTGGCCTGCCAGTCTCACCGGATTCCGAGGCTGTTCGTATGTTTCGCCTCGTGTTGGCCGAGGGGCGTAGTCTGATCCGGCAACGTGATGAGATCGAGGCCCGGGCCGTCGAGCTGCTGTCCGATCTACCCGACTACCAGCTGCTCACGACCATCCCGGGCATCGGCCCGATCAACGCCATGACCATCCTGGCCGAGGCAGGCGATCTACGCCGTTTCCGGCATCACCGCCAGTTCCTAAAGTTCTGTGGCATGGACCTCGCGACCGTGCAGTCCGGCATGTTCCGCGGGCAGAGCAAAATCTCGAAGTACGGCAATGCCCGGCTGCGCCGGACGCTCTGGATGGCAGGCCAGACGGCCGTGCTGAAGCGGACCAACAGCTTTCGCGACAAGTTCGAGCGCTACATTTCCAAGGACCGGCACAATACCCATCTGCGCCGCAAGGCTTACACCGCCATCGCGGCCAAGATGGCGCGCACCGTACACGCCGTGGTCAAGCACGGCGAACCCTATCGCCCCTTCTTCGAAGGGGTGAGCCCAGGCGGAAGGACCTCTCTCTGTAGCAGCCGTGGAGGCAGACATCTGACCTCGTAGATAATGTTCGGGCCTTCTGCTTGGGATTTGGGATCTCGTATTAAGGACGGTGAGGGCCGCCGCAGCGCGTACCCTGTGTTTGCTATGGAAGAGATCATTTCTTGACGGCAGAACCCGTCTGGGTAAACCTATCAGGGCGTCCGGGGCACCGGATGCCCTATGACCTGCTGACTTAAGCGGCCAGAAACTCCCGACATAGGACGTTGTCGGTCAGGATCGTGTGGACCTGGTAGGGCACGGCCTCGAGCACGTGCTGCAAGAACTCCCATGCGGTGCGCCTGTCGGCCTTCTCGACGAGTTGGGTCACCGCGAACTTGCTTGTTCGGTCAATGCCGACGAAGAGATAGAGCTTGCCCTGGGCGGTCTGCACCTCGGCGATGTCGATGTGCAAAAAGCCGATCGGGTAGCGCTTGAACTTCTGCCGTTTCGGCTTGTCACCGGCCACGTCCGGCAGGCGTGATATGCCATGGCGATGCAGAGAAGACCGCGATAAATTCGGGATTGAGGGCTGGAGGGCATAAAGACAGTCATCCAGCGGCAGCAGCGTGTGCCGCCGGAAGGCAACGATCATGGCCTCCTCTTGCTCACTGAGAACGGT
>NZ_PDNI01000021.1:2135-26626 GCF_002925845.1 Roseovarius nitratireducens
TCGCCATCCACGTCCGGCAGGCGTGATATGCCATGGCGCTGCAGACAGCGATGCAGAGAAGATCGCGTCAAATGCGGGATCGAGGGCTGCAGGGCATAGAGACAATCATCCAGAGGCAGCAGCGTGTGCCGCCGGAAGGCAACGATCATGGCCTCCTCTTGCTCACTGAGAACGGTAGAGCGCGGAGTTCTCGGGCCGGTCTTCTGATCCTCAACCGTCTGGCGCTTCCGCCACTTCGCAACCGTCTTGGGGTTGATCCCCAACTCCCGACTCAGCTCCGCGAGCGAAGCCCGCGATCGCTGTATTGCAGCTCTGACGGCGTGCGTGGTCATGGCGCTGCCATGACGAACTTGTCCCATAATGCTTCCTTCCATTCCCGCGAAAGGATCACACCATCAAACCGTGGGATTGAACACATAGTCGACATACAAGCACTCCCTACTCGCTGAGCTTCTTCCTAAAACTCGCGAAGACCTTGACGGCCTTTTCCTGCGTTGACGCATCCCGCCGAGGATCATCCGGAAAACCGAGTCCCGGCCGCTCCGCGATTGTTCTGCCATCAAGGCCGGGAGAACCCCGCCGGCGTTTTCAGATAAAGCCGGAGTAGGGCTCTCGCTTTACGCAGGTTGCAACCATGCCGGAGAGCGTCGTCAGGTCGAAGACGGGCCGGGACAACGCCTCCTGAATTAGATGGGCATAGGGTGGCAGATCGGTGCATTCCAACACGATCGCGCCGATCTCGGGTGCCCGGCGGATCAGCGTCTGTCCGGCCTCGATCACGTCGGATGCCACTTTCTCGAGGTCCATCTGCGCCCGCTCATTTCGCAGGATCACGGCCGCAAACTCCGTGGTGTCTTCAAGCCCCTGGATTTCGACCGGGACATCGCCCGCGCCAACATTTCTCATATGGTCCGTGGTCAGGGCCGTCGATGACGCGGTCACGATGCCGACCGGTGCGGCCGTCATGTGAT
Source organism: Roseovarius nitratireducens (assembly GCF_002925845.1). Classification (GTDB taxonomy): domain Bacteria; phylum Pseudomonadota; class Alphaproteobacteria; order Rhodobacterales; family Rhodobacteraceae; genus Roseovarius; species Roseovarius nitratireducens. The sequence continues at coordinate 3,107 of NZ_PDNI01000021.1, forward strand.
GAACCATCGGCACCTGGATCAGCGAGGACACGAAAACAGGGACCGAAACCGCTGCGGCGATTTCGTTCTGAAACAGTGCGAGAAAGCCGCAGGAGCCCGTGATCGCCCTAACGCCCTGAGCCTCTAGGCTACGGGCCGCCTCGATGATCCGATTCTTCATCCCGCCGTCCGGGTTGTTGAGCAGCGCCGGCACCGTAATGCCATCGAGAATCTCGTAAGTGACAGTGAAGTTGAGGCTGGAGGGGTTCTTGATATGGCCCGGCGGTTTGGGGAAATAGCTTTCGAGGGCAAGTACGCCGATCGTGATGCCGCATATGTTCTGACCGCCCGGATAGATTGGCACTTTGGGATTCCTTTCAGAAACGGGTTGGTGAGAAGGATGACAGATCGACGTTCGGCGTCGCCCCGGTCGCGATATCGGCGACGATCCGGCCAGTCTTGGCGGCCATCATCAAGCCGTAATGACTGTGCCCGAAAGCGGTGATCAGGTCGGGAAATCCGTCGATTTCGCCGATGCAGGGAAGGCTGTCGGGCAAGCTCGGACGTTGACCGGACCATGTCGAGTAATCGTCTGTCCTGAGATGTGGCGACAGCCTGCCCGCAACCTGGATCAGCGCGGCGAGGCGTTTCTCGTTCACTGGCGAATCAAGCCCGGCGAATTCGGCCGTGCCGGCCACGCGCAGTCCTTGCTCCATCGTCGAGGCGACGAACTTGTTGTCCACGTCCATGACCGAGTTGTTGAGCGTGATACCAGGTGCGGAGAAGTTGATGTGATAGCCGCGTTCGGATTGCAGCGGGATGCGGATGCCCAGTGGCTTGAGCAGTTCTGCGGACCATACACCCATCGCCAGGACAAGCTTGGGCACCTGGTAGCTGCCCTGGTCCGTGATGCAGGACCACCCGCCCTGCTCCAGCGGGTGTATGCTCTGAACCGTCGCCCGCAACAATTCGCCGCCCTGTCTGCGGAACTTGTCCGAAAGGACCTGACCCAGGCGCCCCGGCGAGATCGCGCGGGCCTGCCCCTTGATCACGATTGCCGCTTCGAAATCCTCCGAGAGGGCCGGCTCGAGCTGGCGCAATTCCTCGCCATCGACCCTGTCCAGTTCGGCCCCGGCCCCCCGGCGCAATTCGTTCTCGAGGGAATCGAGACGCGCCGCCCGTCCATCGCGAAAGGCGTGGATGTAGTGGCTGTCACGGATGAGGTCCTCGTGCCCGGTGCCGGCAAGATGCTGGCGGTAGAGCGAGACGCAATCGCGGTTGAGCATTTCCATCGCCGCGGAAATGTCGCGCACCTTGTCCTCGCGACCGTACGCGAGGAAGCGCAGACCCCAAGGTAGCATGCGCGGCAGGTGGCCGGGCCTGACCGTGACCGGACCCAGAGGGTCGATCAGCCAACCGGGGATTTTCTTCCACAGACCCGGCATGGATTGCGGCACGATAGACCAGGGCGAGATGACACCGGCATTGCCAAAGGATGTCGCCTGCCCCGGATCGTCCCGGTCGATCAGGCGGACATTCAGCCCGCGTTCGAGCAGGGACAGCCCGGTGGAGATGCCGACGATCCCGGCACCGAGGACGGTAACGTCATTCACCATTGCTCAGGCCTCCGCGAGCGCACGGCGACGCTGCAGGAGTTGGCTGACAATGGCCGGACCGGCGATGATCAGCGCGACCAGATCGGCCTGGAGGGAAGGAGCGATGAAGACGAGCCCGGCCAGTGCCATCAGCCAGCGGAACATGGCGCCCATTGGCGCGAGCCAATACCCGACAACCGCCGCCGACAGGCATACCACCCCCAGGATGCAGCTCGTCGCGGTATAGGTGAATTCCCACAGATCGAACCCGGTGGACGAGACGATGAGCAGCACGGGCGCGTAAACGAAGGCCATCGGCGCCACCACCTTGCCCAATCCGAGCGTGAAGGCGGAAATCCCGGTGCGGAACGGGTTCGACCCCGCGATTGCCGCAGCAGCATATGCCGATGTGCAAACCGGCGGAGTGATTTCCGCAACGACACCATAATAGAGGACGAACATGTGGCTGGCGATCGGCGGAATGCCCAGCTGGGAGAGGGCCGGCTGCGCCACCGATACGAGCATGATGTAGAGCGCCGTCGTCGGCACCCCGGCCCCCATCAGGATGCAGGCAAGGGCGATGAAGACCAGACTGATAAACAGTGTCAGGTCCTGCATCGAAAAGAGTTCCCAGGACCCGTAGGTGAAAAGCCCGTGCAGATCGGATCCGAGATTGGTGGCCGTCTGCGTGACCATGAAACCGATGCGAAACCCGATGCCGGTCGTGTTGATCACCCCGATGACGATCCCGACAGCCGCCGCTGCCGCGCCGACGGCCAAGGCGTACTTGACCCCCGTTTCGAACGTGTCGGCCATCTCTGCCAGGGTCGTGCGCCGCTGCGGGTTCAGCGAGACGATCACCGCCCCTGCCACCAGGATCGCGGACATGCCGAAATCGAAGCCGCCGCCGAGATACTTCCAGATGACGAAGGCAACGAAGGCGGTAGGATAAACGAGGGTAAGCGGCTCCTTCACGCGGCTCATACCCGCGATGATCGACAGGGAAATTCCGCAAAACGCCGACATGTATGGCGTGTAGCCCGAGAACAGCACGACCAGCAGGCCGATGAGAGGCACAACGTTTGCCCAGCCTTCGCGCCAGACCGCCGCAAGTTGCGGCAGCTTGTCCGCTTCCAGTCCCTTCAGGCCCAACCGACGGGCCATAAGGTGGACCACCGAGAAGACGCCGACATAATGCAGGAGCGCGGGAAAGATCGCAGCGATGACAATCGTGGTATAGGGAAGCTCCAGGAACTCGGCCATGATGAACGCCGCCGCGCCCATGATCGGCGGTGTGATCTGCCCGCCCGCACTCGCCGCAGCCTCGACACCCCCCGCGAAATGGCCCGGATAGCCCAGTCGCTTCATGTTCGGAATGGTCAGGGCCCCGGTCGACACCGTATTGGCCACCGAGGAGCCGGAGATCGTCCCGAAAAAGGCCGATGACACCACCGACACCTTCGCTGGCCCGCCGGTATACCTCCCCGCAAGGATCGTGGCGTTGTCGATGAACAACTGCCCCAGCCCCGTGCGCTGCGCGATGACGCCGAAGAGCACGAAATGGAACACGATGGTCGAGACGACCCAGAGTGTTACGCCAAAGATGCCTTCCTGCGGGAAATACATCGACGACACGAAGGTCCGGAAATTGACGCCCGGATGCTGGAGCAGCCCGGGAAAGACCGGCCCGAACAAGGCATAGGAGATGAACACGCAGATGATGAGCGGCAGGACCCAGCCCAGCGTCCGACGCGCGATGTCCAGCACCAGGAGGATCAGGATGCCACCAAAGAGCATGTCGTAATTGTTGGGATTGCCCATCCGAAACGTCTGTTCCTCGATCCCGAGAGCCGGGATGCCCCGCCAGGCCAGCCCAAGATACAGCGCAGACGCAACGCCAAGCGCCATCAGGAGCATGTCGAGAAGTGGAACGCCTCCGAGGTGGAACGTTCCGACCTTGTAGTCGAAGGCCTTTTTTGTCGGGACCAGCGGAAACAGCGCATAGGTGAGAATGAACAGGCCCGACAGGTGCCAGCCCATGTGCCAGTAATCCGGCGGAAGCGCGAACCCTGCGGTCAGGTAATGATAGGTTGCGAAGGTCAGGGCGACATAGCGCAGCACCTTGGCAAAGCCCGGCCCGACGGTGCGCGTTGCAGCCCCCTCGTCGAATTTCTTCTCGATCCTGCTCAGATCTTCGCCAGACACGTCATGCGCCTTCTGGTCGGTTGCGTTGCCCATGTGTGGTCTCTTTGCAGTTCAGGGTCGCAAGCGGCGTCGGGAGAGCGGGCACCCGGCCCGCCGCTCCCGTGTCGCGCAATACGAAAGTAGTGGTTGTTACTCGAGGGCGCCGACTTCCTTGTAGTATTTTTCGGCTCCTGGATGCAGCGGAACTCCAAGGTTCATGACCCCATCGAGCGCCGTATCGAGCGTGATCTGCTTGCCCTTCGCATGGCCATTGTCGAGCAGGTTGCGGGTATTGTCGTTCCACAGGGCCTTGGTGATTCCGTAGACAAGCTCTTCGCTCAGGTCCGACGAGACAACCAGAAGTGCCGAAACCGCGGGCGTCTTCACTTCATAGTCGATGCCCTCGTACACACCTGCGGGAATGCTCGACGGAATGTATGCGGGGATGATCTCGTTGATCTTCGCGAGGTCCTCTTCGGAGAAGCTGTGCAGTTCCATGCCCTTGGTGGTGGCCAGCTGGACCATCGCAGAGACCGGCCAGCCCGCGGCATAGAAATATGCATCAAGCTGCCCGTCGGCGAGGCGCTCAGCAGACTGGCTGTTGTTCAGCTCGGCCTCTTCCATGTTTTCACGCGTCACGCCCCAGGCTTCGAGCATCTGGAGAACCGCAACCTGGGTTCCCGAACCGGCTTGCGCGATGCCGACACGCTTGCCCGCCAGATCGCCCAGATTGTCGATCGAGTCGCCCTTGGGCAGGACGAGGTGAAGATCCTCGGGAAAGAGATTCGCGACGATGCGCAGCTTCTCGTGCGGCTTGCCGTCGAACTTGCCTTCGCCCAGGTACATCGAGCGCGTCACGTCCGCCGCCGCCATGCCGGCTTCGAGCTGGCCATTCTGAACGGCCGTGTTGTTGAACACCGAGGCGGTCGTGGATTGAGCGATTGCGATCAAGCCGGGCACACCGCATTGTCCGCCTTCGTCGCATGGCCGCGATCCCGGCGGTGCGGAGATGCCATTGGCGATGGTGCCGCCTATGGGAAAGTATGTGCCGCCGGCGGACCCGGTACCGATCCGGAAGAACGACGAATCCTGAGCCGCTGCAGCGCCGGCTGTCAGAACCGCGGCCAACGAAGCGGCGGTCAATCTTGCATAGAGTCCCATGTCTTGTCTCCCTTTTTGAACGTGGCCGGAAAGAGGCAGGCCGCTCGCCCGGTGCTTTCGGCCTCGGGGAAGTTTGAAGCCAACAATGAAATAAAAGCAAATTTGAAATATGTTTGTTATACAAAATTTTTCTTATAAGAAGAGTGTATGAATCTTCAGCAGTTGGCCGTCTTCCGTGAGATCATGAATACCGGGTCGTTGAGTGCCGCCGCGCGAAACCTGCATCGCACGCAACCTGCGATCAGTGCTGCACTGAAGGCTCTTGAGGCATCTCTTGGCATGGAGCTGTTTCATCGTGAGGGCCGCCGACTCTCCCCGGTCCCCGAGGCGCGTTACCTGCTTTCCGAAGCCGAAGAGATCCTCGATCGGGTGTCTGCCACCAGATCCAACCTAGCCGGCATGCGTGACCGGGTCCGTGGAACGCTTCGCATTGTCACCATGCCTGGCCCGTCCGCGTTTCTGATGCCGCAATTCGTAAGCCGGTTCATCGGCGATGCGCGCGATATCAGGGTTACGCTCTCGACCCGAAGCTCTCCACAAATCCTGAACCTGATTGCCGCACAGAGCTTCGACATCGGGTTCTGCGACATGGGGACCCGTTCCGAGACGGAGGATCGCTGGCAAAGCGAACTTTTTTCGGAGCTGGTCACAACCTGCACCTGTTTGTGCGCTTTGCCAGCCGATCATCCGCTTGCCGATCGCGGCACGGTCACTGCTGAGAATCTTGACGGTGAGCCAATGGGCGCATTGCAACCTGGGCACGTCACGGTCCGGGATACGCAAAGAGCGTTCGACGCGTGCGGGGCGGAGTTCAACCTTTGTGTGGACGCCCAGTATTTTGTCCCGCTATTCCATTTCATCGAGGCGGGGCAAATCTGCGCAGTTGTCGATCCGTTGAGCGCAGAGAGCTATCTTCGGCTGAGAGGGGAGAACGCCAGTGTCAAGTTCAAGAGGTTCGAGCCGTCCGTACCGTTCGCATATTCGCTGATCACTCCGCAACAGCGCCGCCCGTCGTTGCTCGCGCAGGAGTTTGCCGCGCAGTGGCATAATTATGTGCGACAGATCTTGGAAACGCCCCTGATGACGAGTGATTGAAGGACGCCCGCGAAGTCGAGGGGACACGCGAAGTGAATCGCCCTGCCCTTACCGGATACCTCTAGGGTCAGGATTCATAACCAGTAGATGACGACTGCGGCGAGGGCGATGGCTGAAAGGAAGACCTTCGGACAACGGTCATAACGTGTCGCCACGCGCCGCCAATCCTTGAGCCTGCCAAACATGATCTCGATGCGGTTGCGCCGTTTGTATCGGCGTTTGTCGTATTGCACGGTCGTCTTGCGCTGCTTTCGGCCCGGGATACAGGCGCGTATCCCTTTGTCTTTCAACGCATCTCGGAACCAGTCGGCGTCATAGCCACGATCCCCGAGCAGCCAGTCGACCTTTGGTAGGCTGCTCAGTAGCGCTCGCGCACCGATGTAGTCGCTGACCTGCCCAGCGGTGACGAACAGGCTGAGCGGCCGCCCTTGGCTGTCACAGATGGCATGCAGTTTGGTATTCATGCCGCCCTTGGTTCGACCAATGAGGCGACCGCGCCCCCCTTTTTCGCGGCCATGCTGGTCGCGGTGCGGTGTGCCTTCAGGTAGGTCGCGTCGATCATCACGGTCTTTTCCTCGCCGTGTTCGGCGGCCAGACCGACCATCATCCGTGCAAAGATACCTTTCTCGCTCCAACGCCTCCACCGGCTATAAAGCGTCTTGTGCGGTCCGTAGGCTTCTGGAGCGTCTCGCCAGCGTAACCCGTTGCGGTTGATAAATATAATCCCGCTCAACACTCGTCTATCATCGACCCGCGGCTTGCCGTGCGACTTCGGGAAGAAAGGGGAAAGCTTGGCCATCTGCTCGTCGGTCAGCCAGAAAAGGTCGCTCATGTCACCGCTCCGTTTTTCGGGCCGTGAATCACGCAGCGCGTTGGAAATCAATGCATCCTGACCCTAATCTCTGACACGGATGCCTCCCTCGCGTTGGTTCCTACGAAACCGTTATGGCACATTCGATCCCGTCGGGTGGGGGCATCCACCGCATCAGTTCACAGCGCTCGGCTGGAAATCACCCGTGGCCTTCGAACAAAGGGCCGCCTAGAATGAGTACCTGACCGGAACAGAACCGGTGCAGATCCAATCAGGCAAGGCATGAGAGGCGACGGCGGAATGGACGGCGAGGTGCAGACAAAGCAGGGTCCGATGGAGCGGAACTGTTCGGTGCGCGGCACGGTCGAGATCGTCCTCGACAGCTGGTCCTTTCTCATCATCCGCGAAGCGTTCTTTGGAATCCGCAAGTTTGACCGGTTCCAGGAACGGCTGGGCATCCCGCGCCAGACGCTTGCCGCCCGTCTTTCCGCGCTGATAGAGAACGGGATCTTTGTTCTCAGCCGCAAGGAAGGAGAGCCGGGTCGGCAATATTTCTTTACCGAACGCGGCAAGGATCTATTCCAGACCATGCTGGCCCTGATGGAATTCGGCGACATCTGGCTGCGCGGCGAGGACGAACCGCCGCTGCAAATGCGCCATCTGTCCTGTGGCCACGAAATGCATCCGGTCACGGTCTGTTCCGAATGCCTGCAACCCGTCTCGACCGGCACGGTGCATTTCCGCGACGGCCCCGGTGCGGGCTTTGGCCCGGCCTCCGTTCGCCCTCGCACCCGGCGCAGTTCCGATCCGAAAGTCCTGCAACGTGTCCGGCCCTGTTCGGTTGCGCGGTCCCTGGCAATCATCGGTGACAAGTGGAGCTTTCTTGTGCTCCGCGAGGCCTATTTCGGCGTGCGCCGATACGACGAGATGCGCGAGAAGTTGGGGATTGCCTCGAACGTTCTGGCTGACCGGCTGGCGAGACTGGTCGAAGCCGGAATCTTTGACAAGGTGCCTTATGGGCCAGGGGCGGGGCGCTCAGAATATCGCTTCACCGAAATGGGTCGGGCGCTCTACAAGCCGATGATCGTGATGATGGCCTGGGGCGATCGGTGGCTGAACCCCGGTGCTGCGCCGCTCAGGCTGAGGCATCGCGATTGCGGTCAGGATTTCGTTCCGCTCGTGGTGTGCAGTGATTGCCGGGTGCCCCTGATGGCGAACGAGACCGACTATTCCCCGCGCTACGTCCTTGCCGTGCCATAGGGCTACTGCCTTCGTTCGAGCATGGCGGTGATGCGGGCGCGGGTTTCGCCCCAGATGCCACGGCGGAACAGCATGACGCAGGCCATGAAGATCACCCCGATCACCAGCGAGACAGGCAGCCCGCTGGTGGTCAGCACATGCTCAAGCGCGACGACGAAGGCCGATCCGATGATCGGCCCGGCAAAGGTGCCCAGCCCGCCGATCAGCGTCATCAGCACGACCTCGCCCGACAGGTGCCAGGACACATTGTTCAGCGCGGCCAGCTGGAACGAGAGGACCTTGAGGGATCCGGCCAGGCCGGACAGCCCTGCGGACAGCACAAAGGCAATCAGCTTGTAACGCGCCACGTCGAGGCCAAGCGAAACCGCGCGCGGCTCGTTCTCGCGGATCGCGGCCAGCACATGGCCGAATGGCGAATGCACGAAGCGCCAGATCGCCATCAGACCGACCACGACGAGGGCGAGAACGACGAAGTACATCGCCCGGATGTCGGAGAGGTCGATCAGACCCAGCAACATGCCACGCGGGACCGACTGGATACCGTCCTCGCCATTGGTAAAGGGCATCTGCACGGCGAGGAAATAGATCATCTGCGCCAGCGCCAGCGTTATCATGGCAAAATAGATGCCATAGCGGCGGATGCCTATCAGTCCGAAGATCAGCCCCAACACCGCGGCGAAGACGACGCCAAGCAGCACAGACAGCTCGAAGGGCAGGCCCCAGGCCTTTGCGGCATGGGCGGTGACATAGGCCGCGCCGCCAAAGAACGCCGCATGTCCCAGCGAGAGCAGACCGGCATAGCCCAGCACAAGATTCAGCGCAGAAGCGAAGAGCGCCAGACAGAACACATTCATCAGGAACAGGGGATAGACCGCGAAGGGCGCAATCAGCAGAGCCAGCGCAAGGGCCACGAGGGCACCCCATTTCAGCCAGGGCCGGTTAAGTGTGGAGAGGATCGAGGTCACGAGCGTGGTCATTTAAGTCTCCCGTCCGAACAGGCCCGCAGGGCGGACGATGAGGACCAGCACCATTACGACGAATATCACCATGGTGGAGCCCGAGGGATAGAAAGTCTTGGTCAGCCCCTCGATCACACCAAGCGCGAGGCCGGTCAGGATCGACCCGCCAATGGAGCCGAGCCCTCCGATGACGACCACGGCAAAGACCACGATGATCAGGTTAGACCCCATGCCCGGACTGACCTGATAGATCGGCGCGGCCAACACGCCGGCGAACCCGGCCAGCCCGACGCAGAACCCGTATGTCAGGGTCAGCAGCAGCGGCACGTTGATCCCGAAAGCCGTGACAAGCGAGGGGTTCTCGGTCGCCGCTCGCAGCCAGGCACCCAGCCGGGTCTTTTCGATAACAAGCCAGACCAGCAGGCAGACGGTGACCGAGGCGACGATAACCCAGGCGCGATAGATCGGCAGGATCATGAACCCCAGATTGAAGATGCCGGTCAGCGCCTCGGGTACAGGATAGGGCTTGCCCGCCGAGCCGAAGACATAACGGAACAGCCCCTCCATCGCCAGCGCCAGCCCGAAGGTGAATAGAAGTGAATAGAGATGGTCGATCCGGTAGAGGTGGCGCAGCGCCAGCCGTTCGACCAGTACGCCAAACGCGCCGACGACGACCGGCACTACGATCAGCGAGGCCCAGTAGTTCAGGCCAAGGTAGGACAGGCACAGCCAGGTGACGAAGGCCCCGAACATGTAGAAGGCACCGTGGGCGAAGTTGATGACGTTCAGCATTCCGAAGATCACCGCCAGCCCGAGGCTGAGCACCGCGTAGAACGACCCGTTGATAAGGCCCAGCATGATCTGACCCAGCAGGACGACCACGGGCACGCCGAAAATGTCGGGCATATCTTTTCCTTCCTGTCAGACGCCGAGGTAGGCGTCGATGCGCGACATGTCTGCCTTGAGCGCCTCGTTGGTGAATTCGTTCACGATCCGGCCCTGTTCCATCACGTAGTGACGGTCGGCATTGGCCACGGCAAAGCGGATATTCTGTTCGACCAGGATGATGGTCAGGCCGAGCGACTTCAGCGTGCCGAGCGCGCGGGCAATATCCTCGACGATCACCGGGGCCAGACCCTCGGTCGGTTCGTCCAGCAGGATGAAATCTGCTCCGGTCCGCAGAATGCGGGCGATGGCCAGCATCTGCTGTTCGCCGCCGGACAGTCGGGTGCCGATGATGCGGTCGCGTCCCTTGAGATTGGGGAACAGGTCGTGGATCTGCGCGACGTTCATCCCGCCCGACCGCACGATGGGCGGCAGGACAAGGTTTTCGGCCACGGTCAGCGACGAGAAGATGCCGCGTTCCTCCGGAACGTAACCAAGGCCAAGCCGCGCAATCCGGTGAGGCGCCGTGGCCAGCAGATCGTGACCGTCCAGCGTGGCCGTGCCGGTGCGCTTGCGCAGCACACCCATGAGCGCGCGCATCGTCGTCGTCTTGCCCGCCCCGTTGCGGCCCAGCAGGGTGACGACCTCGCCCCGGTTCACATGGAATTCTGCGCCATGCAGGATGTGGCTTTCGCCGTACCAGCTGTGGAGATTTGCGACAGTCAGGCGGCGCTCAGTCATGGCCGCCCCCGATATAGGCCTGCCGCACCTCGGCATCGGCCGAGACCGTGTCATAGTCGCCCTCGGCGATGATCTCGCCCCGGCGCAGGACGGTGATCCGGTCAGAGATGTCGGCAACCACCGAAAGGTTGTGCTCTACCATTACAACGGTCCGCCCCTTGGCGACCCGCTGAATCAGCTGCGCCATGCGCTGGATGTCCTCCTGACCCATTCCGGCCATGGGTTCGTCCAGCAGGATCACCCGCGGCTCCATCGCAAGGGTCGTAGCCAGCTCCAGCGCGCGTTTGCGTCCATAGGGCAGCTCGACCGCGATGCGACGGGCATAGGAGTCCAGCCCGACATCCTCCAACAGCGCATCGACCGCCGCATCGTGCCGGCGCAACCCGGCATCCGATTTCCAGAAGCCGAAGGTTTCCCGATGGCGCGATTGCAGCGCGACGCGGACATTTTCATGGACGCTGAGGTGCGGAAACACCGAGGAGATCTGGAAGGATCGCACCAGCCCACGCTGCGCAAGCGACGCGGGGCGGGCGCGGGTGATGTCTTCACCGTCATAGAAGATCTGCCCGGAACTGGGCGCAAGGAATCGCGTCAGCAGATTGAACAGCGTGCTTTTCCCGGCCCCGTTCGGACCGATCAGCGCGTGCAGCGTGCCTTGGCGCACCGCGAAGTTCACTGCGTTCACAGCAACGAAGCCGCTGAATTCACGCGTCAAACCGCGCGTCTCCAGAATGGCTGGATGGCTTTCCATTTTCCTCCCCCCGGTCGTCTTGTCGGCAGCTTGCGTGTCACTGCCGATGCACGACTTCGTGTAGTCCGGTCTTGACGAAGCTAATCCCGTATAGTCTATTCGTGCAAGTCAAAATATGCGAACCAAAATATCAACGCGGAGGGAGGAGAGCCAGGAGATTGTTGCTAAGAGCTGATAATTAGCCAGTTTCAACGGTATAATCAGACACTTTCTTATAGGCTCCGAGCAGCTAAGTTCGATAACACAACTAAACTTGCCGCACTGCGGCGTAGGGAGGAAGAGATGAACAAACGATTCGCAACCCAGGTTATTGGCGGGGCCATCGCGGCCTGTCTGGCCGCTGTTCCGGCAATTGCCGCAGACGATCAGGTCAAGATCGGCGTGTTGACCGACATGAGCGGTCAGTTCAGCCACGAGTCCGGACAAGGTGCAGTTACCGCCGTGCAGATGGCGGTCGAGGATTTCGGCGGCTCGGTACTGGGCAAGCCGATCGAAGTGCTGGTCGGGGATCACCAGAACAAGCCCGAGATTGCGGCCGCGACCGCGCAGGAATGGTATGAAGGGCAGGGCGTGACACTGATCAGTAATCTGATCAATTCCGGGATCGCCCTTTCGGTCGCGCAGATCGCGGCGGACAAGAAAGGCATCGCCATCGTCACCGGGTCCGGATCGTCGAGGCTGACAGGCGCAGGCTGCACGTCGAACTCGATCCACTATGCCTATGACACCTTTGCGCTGGCGAACGGCACGGCGAACGAGCTTGTGGCGCAGGGCAAGAAGAAGTGGTTCTTCTTGACCGCCGACTATGCCTTCGGCCACGCACTGGAGGGCGATGCCTCGGCCATCGTGGCCAAGGCAGGCGGCGAGGTCGTCGGCAACGTGCTTTACCCGATCGAGACCTCTGATCACTCGGCCTTCATGCTTCAGGCACAGGCCTCACCGGCGGATGTTGTTGGAATTGCCGGGTCGGGTACGACCTTCATCAACGCCGTGAAATCAGCGCGCGAATTCGGCATTGCCGACAGCGGCAAGCTGACCGCCGGGCTGCTGGTCTGGCTGACCGACGTCAAGGCCCTGGGCCTCGAGGCGGCGCAGGGCATGATCCTGACCAACGCCTTCTACTGGGACCAGGACGACGAGAGCCGCGCCTTCGCCGAACGGTTCAAGGAGAAGATGGGCGTCATGCCGCACATGGGAGATGCCGGCGACTACTCCTCGACCATGCATTACCTGAAGGCCGTCGAAGCGGCCGGCACGACCGAGGCGCAGGCCGTTATGGCCAAAATGCGCGAGATGCCGATCGACGACTTCTTCGCCAAGGGCGGCCACATCCGTGAAGACGGCCGGATGGTGCACGACATGTATGTCTATCAGGTCAAGACCCCCGCCGAATCCACCGGCGAATGGGACGTCTACAAACTGGTCCAGACCATTCCCGGCGACAAGGCATTCCGCCCGCTGGCCGAGAGTGACTGCCCGCTTGTGAAGAAAACCAACTGAGACAAAGGCGCCGGGACCTCTGCGTCCCGGCGCCAGTCGAACGGATAAGCCAATGAAACTGCAAGACAGCGTTACCCTTCCCTGCGATCGGGCCACTGCCTGGGCCGCCCTGAACGACCCCGATGTGCTACGGCGCTGCATTCCCGGCTGCGAGTCGCTGGAGCAGGACGCGCCGGACCACCTCAGCGCCAAGGTTGCACTGAAGGTCGGGCCGGTGAAGGCCCGCTTTGCCGGCGAAGTCACGCTGACCGAGATCGTGCCGCCCGAAGGCTATCTGCTGAGCGGAGAGGGCAAGGGCGGCGTCGCCGGTTTTGCCAAGGGCTCGGCTCGGGTGCGGCTGGAAGAGGTTGGCCCGCAGGAGACGGTCCTGCATTACGACGCGTCAGCAGATGTGGGCGGCAAGCTCGCGCAGCTCGGCTCGCGTCTTCTGGATTCCACTGCGCAGAAACTGGCGCGCCAGTTCTTCGACAGCTTCCGCGATTGTGTCGCCGAAGCCGGGGCAGGTGCATGAGCGATATCGAGATCACCCGAGAGGACGGTATCGCCATCGTCACGATCAACCGCCCGAAGCAGCGCAACTCTGTCACCTACGCGATGTGGCGGGAGTTCGGCGATGTCTTCGGCGCGCTGTCCGCTGACCGATCGGTCCGGGCGATCCTGCTGACCGGCGCGGGCACGGATTTTTCGGCCGGGGCGGACATCGCGGAATTCGCCACTGTCCGGGACGATCTGGCCAAGGCCAAGGAATACGAGGTGGCCGTGGATTTCGGTTGCGCGGGGATCGCCCACGCGGCGAAGCCCGTGATTGCGGTCAATCTGGGCTACACTCTGGGAGGCGGCATGCATCTGGCGATGTCGGCGGACTTCCGGTTCGTGCACCCCGAGGCGCAGTTCGGCATCCCGGCAGCGCGCCTCTCCATCGTTTACGGCGTGCAGGCGACGCGCAAGCTGCTGGCACTGGTCGGGCTGACAAACGCCAAGCGCATCCTCTTCTCCGGCGAACGCTTCGGCGCGCAAGAGGCGCTGGAGATTGGTTTCGCCGACCGTCTCTGCGACGATCCGATGGCCGAGGCGATGGCCTATACTGGCACGCTGACCGAGGTTGCGCCCCTGTCGCAGGGCGGGGCGAAATATATCCTGAACGGCCTGACACTCGGTACGTTCGATGCTGCCGAAGCTGATGTGCTGATCGACTCCGCCGCCGCCAGCCGGGACTATGCCGAGGGACGCGCGGCGTTTGCCGAAAAGCGCGCGCCGCAGTTCGAGGGGCGATGAGATGAAACCTGCCCCCTTCGAATACCTGCGGCCCAGAACGCTGCACGAGGCCATCGCGGCGCTGGCCCATGATGACGCCAAGATTCTTGCGGGCGGGCAGAGCCTGGTCCCGATGATGAACTTCCGCCTCGTCAGCCCCGAACGGCTGGTCGATATCAACGGCCTTTCCGACCTTGCCACGATCTCCGAAACCGGGGGTAGCCTGCGCATAGGCGCGCTTGTCCGCCACGCCCAGGCAGCACGCGACCCGTTACTCGCACGGCATCTGCCCGTGGTGGCCGAGACGATGGCTCATGTCGCCCACGTTGCGATCCGCAATCGGGGGACCATTGGTGGCTCGCTGGTCCATGCAGACCCCTCGGCCGAATGGCCGCTGCTGGTGCGACTGCTGGACGGTGTGCTTGAACTGCTGGGCCCCGATGGCCAGCGCGCCGTCGCACCCGAGGATTTCTTCATTGCTCCGCTCGTCACCGACCTGGCCGAGGACGAGGTGCTGACCGGAGTGCTGCTGCCGGTGCCCGATCCCGACATGGGCATGGCCTTTGACGAGGTCTCACTGCGCGCGGGCGATTTCGCGATGGTCGCCTGCGGGGCGAACGTCATGCTCGACGACGGGCGGATCGCCTCTGCTCGCCTCGCCTTCGGTGGCCTTGGCGACGTGCCACTGCGCATGGAGGCGGTCGAAGCGGCGCTGGTCGGTCAGACCCCGGACGCCATTGCCGGCATCGTCGCCGACTGCGCCGAAGGACTGGACCCGAACGAGGACATGCATGCCTCGGTCGCCTACCGCAGACGCCTTGCGCCGGTTCTGGCCCGGCGGGTGCTGGAACGCGCGGCCGGACGGGCAGGAGGACGCACATGATCGACATCACACTCACCGTCAACGGCGAGGAAATGACCGGCCGGGCAGAAAGTCGGATGCTGGCCAGCGACTTCCTGCGCGATGTGCTGGGTCTGACCGGCACCCATGTCGGATGCGAACACGGCGTCTGCGGTGCCTGCACGATCCGACTGAACGGCACAACCGCGCGGTCCTGCCTGCTGTTCGCCGCGCAGCTTGAGGGGGCCGAGATCGTGACGGTCGAGGGCCTTGGTTCGCCCCGCAAGATGCATAGCATTCAGGAGGCGTTTCGCCGCCATCACGCTCTGCAGTGCGGGTTCTGCACACCGGGCTTCCTGATGACGGTCGCCGAGATCCTCGAGACCGAGACACTCGAAACGGATGCAGAGATCCGGGAGGCGCTGTCGGGCAACCTGTGCCGGTGCACGGGGTATGAACACATTGTCCGCGCGGTGCGCGATCTGGTGAATGAACGGGACGGGGTGGCAGCATGAAGATGCATGTACTGGACGGCGGGCGGTTGCGGATGCGGCGGCGGATATATGTTCCCGACGCCGACAAGACCGAGCCGATCGAGCTGCCCGTCATCGCGATCCTGTTTCGCCACCCTGACGGCAACGTCCTGTACGATACCGGCTGCCATCCTTCGGTTTCAGAGGATGCCGAGGCCAGGTGGGGCAAGCTGGCCGGGGTGATGACACCGATCGGCGCGCATACGGCGAATGTGATCGACAATCTTGCCGCGCTTGATCTTGCACCGGGGGATATCGACGTGGTGGTGAACTCGCATTTCCACCCGGACCATTGTGGCTGCAACGAATTCTTCACCGAAGCGCGCTTCGTGGTGCATGAGGCGGAACTGGCCGCCGCGCGGGCCGAAGGTGCGGCGGCGCAGGGCTACATGCCGCAGGAATGGGACCACCCGATGCCGATGCTGACGGTTGGTGAGGGGCATGACGTGATGGGCGACGGCCGTCTGACCTGCTTGCATCTGCCCGGCCACACGCCCGGGCTGATGGGTCTGCTGGCCGAACTGGAGCAGACCGGAAAGGTGCTCTGCGTGTCGGACGCGGTCAGCCTGCGCCGCAACCTCGACCATGACGAAGTGCCCAGGAATGCCGACGACCCGGAGGCGCTGCTGGCCTCTTACGCTCGCATCCGCGCCATCGAGGCGGAGGGCGCGATGGTGATCTGCGGCCATGACGATGCGCAGTGGCAGGGCCTGAGCAAAGGGGCCGACGCTTATGAATGAGTCCGTCCGCACCGCGCCGACCGAGGTCACCCGTCCGAAATACGTCGGCGAGAAGGTCCAGCGACTGGAGGACCCCCGTCTGCTGACCGGGGCGGGCCGCTATGTTGCGGATATCAAGCTGGAGCGGATGGTGCATCTGGCCTTCGTGCGTTCGGATCAGTCACACGCACGGATCCTTGGCATTGACGCGGATGATGCGCGGGCGATGACAGGCGTGATAGCCGTGCTGACGGCTGAGGATTTCACCAACATTGCCGACCTCACCGCGCCGTCGCGGATGAAGAATTACCACGCGACCCATTGCCCCATCCTGGCGCGCGACGTGGTGCGCTACGTGGGGGAGCCGGTGGCGGTTGTCGTTGCCCGTGACCGTTACCTCGCCGAAGACGCCGCGGCGCTGATCGTGGTAGATTATGAGGGGATCGAGGCCGCCTCGGATCCGGTTGCAGCGCTGAAACCCGAGGCCGTGCAATTACACGATAACGTGCCCGGGAACCTGGTCTTTGAGCGCAGCTTTGCCACCGGGGACGCGCCGGGCGAAATCGACGCTGCGCCCCATTCCGTCCGAGGCACGTTTCGCTTGCGCCGCAAGTCTCCGCTGGCCATCGAGAACCGCGCCTACGTCGCCGAATACGACCGGGGGCGGGATGCGCTGACCCTGCACGGCTCGACCCAGATCCCCGGCGTTGTGCGGGATGAACTGGCCCGGCTTCTGGATATGCCCGGCAACCGGATCCGGGTGACCGCGCCGGATGTCGGCGGCGGGTTCGGCGGCAAGGGCTCGCTCTATCCCGAGGAGGTCATCGTGACCGCCCTGGCCCGGCGGCTCGAACGCCCGGTGAAATACGTCTCGGACCGTCTGGAGGATCTGACTTCAACCAGCCAGGGCTTTGACGAGGTGGTCGAGGCAACGCTGGCCTTCGATGACGAGGGGCGCTTCCTTGCGCTTCAGGCTGACATCATCGGCGACATCGGCGCCTATTCGATCATCCCCTGGACCGCCGCCTTGGAGCCGGTGCAGGTGGCCAGCTTCCTGCCCGGTCCCTACCGCACGCCTGCGTATCTTGGCCGGGTGCGCGGTGTCTGCACGCCCAAACCACCGACCGGGCCCTATCGTGGGGTCGGCAGGCCGATGGCGGTTTTCGCGATGGAGCGGCTGGTGGACATGGCGGCGGCAAAGCTGGGGCTTGATCCGGCCGAGAGCCGGCGTCGAAACCTTGTGCGCCCGCAGGACTTCCCGTTCCGCATAGGGTCCGGGATCCGCTGGGATCACTCGGGGTTCATGGAGTGCCTGGAAAAGGCCGTTGAAGTCGTGGACCTAGACGGTTTTCGGGATCGTCAGGCCAAGGCGAGGGAGCAGGGCCGCTGGCTGGGGATCGGCATCGGGACATATGCGGAACTGACCGGCATCGGGTCGCGCATCGCCGTCGCGCCGGGGATGCCGATCAATACGGGGGCCGAGACAGCCTCGGTACGCATCGACGCAACGGGGGCCGTGACCGCAACCTTCGCCACCGCCTCTCACGGGCAAAGCCTTGAGACGACTCTTGCCCAGATCGTGGCCGAGGAACTGGGCGTGCGCCCCGGTGATGTGACCGTGGTGCAGGGCGATACCGCCGTGACAGCGCATGGCACGGGCACCTATGCCAGCCGCTCGGCCGTGATCGGCGGTGGCGCGGCCATTGTCACCACCCGGGTGCTGGTCAAGAAGGTCAAACGGGTCGCGGCACGACTCTTCGATGTCGATCCCGACAGCATCCAGACCGGCGACGGCGATATCTTTGTCCCCGGCACCAACCACCGCATCGGTTTTGGCGAACTGGCCCGCGCGGTCTATTCCGACATGACCACCCTGCCCATGGAGGCGCGCGAGACGTTGGAAGCGCAGGAGAGCTACGACCCCTTCCTCGGCACCACTACAGCCGCCACCCATATCGCAGAGGTCGAGATTGACCCCGAGACGCTGGCGATCCGGCTGACCCGCTTTCTTGTGGCCGAGGATTGCGGGCGGATGATCAACCCGATGGTGGTCGACGGCCAGGTGCATGGCGGCGTGGTGCAGGGCATCGGCGTCGCGCTGATGGAAGAGCTGCATTTCGATGAGGCCGGGCAACTGCTCTCGGCCAGCCTGGCGGATTACCTGATACCGACCTCGGCCGAGGTGCCCATGCTCGAAGTGCATCACCTTGAAACCGAACTGCCCGATAACCCCGGCGGCTTTCGCGGCATGGGCGAGGGCGGCACCATCGGTGCGCCTGCTGCCATCGCCAACGCGGTCGCCGATGCCATTGCGCATCTGGGCATTGGCATCAACAATCTGCCGATCACGCCAAGCAAATTGCATGCGTTGATCGCCGAGACACAGAAAACGGAGTAAGATTATGGAATTCGGATTGACTGGCCGCGTGGCCCTTGTGACCGGCGGCGGCCGCGACACCGGCGGCGACATCGCCCGGACCCTGACCGCCGAAGGCGCCATCGTTGCGGTGAACTATCGCAAGTCCGCGGATGAGGCCGCAGCGGTCGTGGCTGATATCGAAGCGGCGGGCGGCACGGCAAAGGCCTATCAGGCCGACATCGCCGACTACGATCAGGTCAAGGCCATGGTCGCCGCCATCGTCGCGGATCACGGCAAGGTCGATATCCTGATCAACAACGCGGGCTATGTGAAATACGGCAAATTTGTCGACTCCACGCCCGCCGACTGGAAGGCCCAGATGGATGTCTGCCTCTACGGTGCGATCCACTGCTGCCACGCTGTCGCGCCGCACATGATCGACAACAACTGGGGCCGGATCATCAGCCTGATCGGCGACAGCTCCCGTATCGGCGAGGCGAACCTGTCGATGGCCGCGGCCACCCGCGCCGGGACCGTGGCGCTTGGCAAGAGCCTGGCGCGCGAACTGGGGCGCAACAACGTCTGCGTCAATGCCGTGTCGCTCGGGCTGGTGCAGACGGCGCATTCGGACGCCGAGTTCCTCGCCAAGAACATGGAGAAGATCGTGCGCGCCTATCCGTTGCGCCGCATCGGCAAGCCCGACGATATCGCGCCGCTGGTGACCTTTCTGGCCTCCGACCAGGCCTCGTGGATCACCGGGCAGGTCATCAGCGCGAATGGCGGCTTCAGCATGGTCTGATCGCAGGCCGAAGAGGGAGGAGACACCATGATCCGCACCGATCTGATCGCCCCGCTGGCGACGCTGCTGCCCCGCCAGGCGGCGACGTTCCCGGACAAGGTGGCCTTTGAAGACCGCAACCGGTCGATAACCTACGCCGCCCTCGCGGGCGAGGTTTGCGCGCTCGCGGGCCAGTACCGGGCGCTTGGGCTGGCACCGGGCGGGACGGTTGGCGTCTGGTTGCCCAACTCCGTCGACTGGATCGTCGCGGCTCTGGCCGCGATTCGCGCAGGAGGCATCGCGGTGCCAATCGCGTTTGACGCCAAATCAGATGAGATGGCCTATCGCGTGAGCGATGCCGGGATCGCGATCCTTGTGACCCGGAGCGAAAAGACGGATGCGGTGGACGCGCTGGCAACAGATCGGCCTGAGACCCTGATCCTGACCGATCTTGACGGGACGCAACCGGACGGCGTGTCCGATTTCGCGGACCTCTGCGCGGCGCCGCCTGTCGAACTGCCGGCGGACGACATCGATGCAACCTCGATGATCGTCTATACCTCCGGCACCACCGGCAAGCCGAAGGGGGTCAAGCTGACCACCCGCTCGATGCTCTGGGTCAATGCGGCGTGCTGGGCGCCCATTGTCCATCTTGGCCCGGAAGACCGGGTTCTGTCGCCCCTCCCGCTGTTCCACTCCTACGCGCTGAACTTCTCGGTCCTGTCGATCGTCGCCAATGGTGCGGGCGAATTCATCATGGAGAAATTTTCGACCCGCGAGGCCATGGATCTGCTGGAACAGGGTAATTTCACTATCATGCCCGGCGTGCCGACCATGTTTCACTATCTGATGCTGGCCGCGAAAGAAGAGGGGTGGAACCCGTTCCATTCCGTCCGGCGCTGCGTCTCGGCCGGGGCGATCATGTCCGCCACGCTGAACGGCGCCTTTGAGGAGCAGTTCGGGATCGAACTGCTGGACGGCTACGGTATCACCGAGACTTCCACCATGGTCACGATGAATTGGCCCGGCGAGGCGCGGGTGCTTGGCTCCTGCGGGCTGCCACTGCCGGGGCTTGCTGTGCGGCTGGTGGACGCTGAAGACCACAATGTGCCTTTCGGGGAAGAGGGCGAACTGATCGTGCGCGGCCCCAATGTGATGCAGGGCTATCATGGCAAACCCGAAGCGACCGAGGCGGCGTTGAAAGCAGGTTGGTATCGCACCGGCGACCTGGCCCGGATGGACGCTGCAGGATATCTCACGATCACTGGACGGCTGAAGGAACTGATCATCCGCGGCGGCCAGAACATTGCCCCTGCCGAAGTCGAAGAGACAATCCAGACAATGGCCGGCATCCGCGATTGCGCCGTCGTCGGAGTCGCGCACGAGACTTTGGGCGAGGTGCCGGTCGCCTTCATCGTCGCCGAGAACGATCTGCCCGCGCTTCAGGCCGTCCGGGACTTTTGCGCCCGCACGCTTTCGTCATACAAGCTGCCGCATGACGTCGTGGCGGTGGCCGAGATCCCGCGGACTGGGTCCGGCAAGATCATGCGGTTCCGCCTGCGCGACGGCTATGTTCAAAACGAAAACGCCTGAGGAGCCCATGCAGCCATTCACCTTCAACACCACGAAATCCATTGTCTTTCGCCCCGGCGCATCCGCCGAACTGGCCAGCGTTGCGGGGTCCCTGTTGGGCGCGCGCGTGCTCTTCGTCACCGATCCGGGCCTGCGCAAGCTGGGGCTGTGCGACAAGGCTCTGGCCTCGCTTGACGCCGCCGGGATCGCCGTGACGGTCTTCGATCAGGTCGAGGCCGACCCCTCGCGCGCCACGCTTGAGGCCGCGGTTGAAGCGGGGCAGGCGGCAGAGGTCACCGGCGTCGTCGGCTTTGGTGGCGGGTCGTCGCTGGACGTGGCCAAGGTGTCGGCGCTGCTGCTGGGCTCGGGCGAGGATCTGGACGGGGCCTGGGGTGTCGGTCAGGCAAAGGGCCCGCGCCTGCCGCTGGTGCTGGTGCCGACCACGGCGGGCACCGGAAGCGAGGTCACGCCAGTGTCGATCATCACCGTCGGGGCCGAAGAAAAGCGCGGCGTCTCCGCGCCGATCCTGCTGCCCGACATCGCCGTTCTTGACGCGGACCTGACCCTTGGTCTGCCCGCCGCGATCACCGCCGCGACCGGGGTGGACGCGATGGTGCATGCGATCGAGGCCTTTGCCTCGGCTAACGCCAACAACAACCCGCTCAGCCAGATGCTGGCGCGCGAGGCGCTGCGCATGCTAGGCGCGAACATCGAGACCGTTGTTGTGGAGCCTGGCAATGTCGATGCACGGGGCGCGATGCTGCTCGGGTCGATGCTGGCCGGGCAGGCCTTTGCCAATTCGCCCGTCGCTGCCGTTCACGCGCTGGCCTATCCGATCGGCGGCACCTTCCACGTGCCGCATGGCCTGTCGAACGCGCTGGTCCTGCCGCATGTGCTGCGGTTCAACGCGCCCGTTGCGCATGCCGCCTACGCCGAGATCGCGGCAGACGCTTTCCCGCATCTCGCCGACATCGAAGGGGGCCAGGCCCGCTGCGCCGCCTTTATCGACGCGCTGGCCGATCTGTCGAAGCGGCTTGGGATGCAGACGCGCCTGCGCGAGGTGGATATTCCCGAAAAGGCGCTGGAAAAGATGGCTTCGGACGCGATGCTGCAGTCCCGTCTGCTGGTGAACAACCCGCGCGAGATGACCGAGGCGGATGCGCTCGCCATCTACAAGGCGGCCTGGTGATGGCCGCGCCGCGCGCAACCCGAGCCGACTACCGGGTATTTCAGGCAATCACGACGCGGTGGATGGACAACGACGTCTACGGCCACATGAACAACGTGGTGCATTATTCGCTGTTCGACACGGTGGTGAACACTTGGCTGATCAAAAAGGGACTGCTGGAACCGGGCAAGAGCGAGACCTTTGGCCTGGTGGTCGAAACCGGCTGCAAATACTTCGCCGAGATGGGGTTTCCGGACGTGATCCATGCCGGTCTGCGGGTCAGTCGCATCGGCTCCTCCTCTGTCCGGTTCGAGATCGGGCTGTTTCGGAACGACGAGCCCGAGACCTCGGCCGAGGGGTTCTTCGTTCATGTCTATGTTGACCGGAACACCCGTCGACCGACACCGATTGACGACCGCCGCCGCGCGGCCTTCGAGGCGTTGTTGCAGAACTCGGGCCATGGAGGATTCACTTGGCGAATCCATGCGGTTACACGGGCTGCATGAGCAAGCCACCTCCCGCCCGCTATCGCACGACGAACTGGTCCAACTACAACGCGTCGCTGCGCAAGCGGGGGTCTCTGCTGATCTGGGTGGACAAGGAGATGACCTGGCGCGCGCCGCGTGATGGGCGGCCTGGACGGCCCGCGGTGTTTTCCGATGCGGCCATCCAGTTCTGCCTGTCGATCAAGGTCCTGTTCAAGCTTCCATTGCGCCAGACCGCCGGGATGGTGGCCAGCCTGCTTCGACTGGCTAGCCTGGACTGGCCCGTGCCAGATTTCTCTACCCTGTGCCGCAGGCAGAGAACCCTGGCCGTTCAGGTCCCGTATCGCCGCGCCGACGGACCGTTGAACCTGCTGGTCGACAGCACCGGGATCAAGTTTCTCGGTGATGGCGAATGGCAGGCTCGCAAGCATGGATCGCAGCGACGCCGTCAGTGGCGCAAGGTACATCTGGCGATGGACCCGGCCACTTCGGACATCCGCGCCGTCGAGTTCACCCCCAGCCGCGACGGCGACAGTCCCGTGCTCCCGGACCTGCTCGGCCAAATCCCCGACAACGAGCCGATCGGTACTGTCACCGCCGACGGCGCCTACGACACACTGCGCGCGACCCGATACTATGGCCGAGCGTTCTGGAAGCGCTGGACCGGATACCACGCCCGCAGCCGGATCGACGCGAGGATGCGCTGCCTGAAAGCCTTCGGCGAGCGCATCGCCGCACGAGATCCCGACCGCCAGACCGCCGAAATCCACATCCGCATCGCCCTCATGAACCGCTTCTCCGCCCTCTGCACCGCCGAGATAGTCCGCGTGGCCTGACGTCAGCGGGGAAAGGGGAAGTCACGTCTCAGGCCCGAATTGCGCAACAACGCC
>NZ_PDNI01000069.1 GCF_002925845.1 Roseovarius nitratireducens
ATCAAGGGGATGAGCGATGTCGACAATGCACGTGCCGTCATGGACGCCTTTGGCGACCAGGCAGGTGCTGATCTGACGGCCGGCAAGACTGTCGTCGATAATGCCTACAGCGCCGCTCTGGACCCGGATAACGGGGAATTTCTGCTCAACCTTGTCGGTGTCATTGACGACCCCTTCGTCGGACTTTGACGAACCAAGGGGTGCTCATTCGAGGTCAGATATCAGCGGGCTGCCCCCTGTCTTGAAACCGAAAACCTGATCCATCAGATGCCGGGACCGAACGCCTACATCGGTTCAGGTTGCACAGTGGCGTAGCTTACGTGTAATGAAGCGTGCATTTGACCATTTCGAAGGCTTGCCGGCTTGCCACCTTCTTCCAAGTCCTCCCGGGTTCAGATCGTGCGGCCTTCCGGCTCAGAGCGCCTGGAGACCGGCGCCCCGGAGGGTGTCTCGAAGCGAGCCCGACGCCCGAAAGGGGAATCCGTGTCTGTTCTCAAGCGCTTCGAACGATACATTTCTGCCTTCTTCAAGCTCGGCCGCATCGAACGCATTGCCAAGCAGGCTAATCATGCGGCGCAACAAAATGCGGACCGTATAGAAACCTTGTCGCAGCAGAACGCGGACCGTATAGAATCCTTATCACGACAGAATGCAGACAGGATCGCATCCTTTTCACAAGAGCTGAGGGCCGCCATCAGAGAGCAGACCGCGTGGATGGAAGGTCGGCTGGCCGAGCAATCCCTGCACGACAACGAGTTGTCGCGCCGCCTGGACAGGCTTCTCCTGGACCGTGCTCCGCTTGCTGCCGAGGACCAGCCCAAGGCATCCGACGGCGATCCCGGCGAGACATCCGAAGGGTTCGCGCTTTTCCTCGATACCTTCTACAACCGTCTCGAGAACCGGTTTCGCGGCAGCCAGGAGGACATCCTCAACCGGCTCGCGGTGTATCAGCCCGATGTCGAGGCCGCGGCGATCCGGACCGGCGGGAAACCGGCGCTCGATCTCGGGTGTGGGCGCGGGGAATGGCTGGAGCTCATGCGTCGGCTGGACATCCCGGCCTCGGGCATCGATCTGAACGCAGCGCAGATCGCCGAGGCGCGGGAAGCCGGTCTTGCGGTCGAGGAGATGGACGCAAGGGCGGCCCTTGCGAAGGCCGATGACGACAGCCTTTCCGTGATCAGCGCGCATCACCTCATCGAGCACATTCCGTTCAGGGACGTGGCCTGGATCGCGCGGGAAGCGCTGCGCGTCCTGGCGCCGGGCGGGCTGCTCATTTTCGAGACCCCGAATCCGCGGAACGTGCTGGTGGGCGCGACCTCGTTTCACAACGATCCCACGCATTTGCGCCCGTTGACGGACCCCGTGCTCGGCGTGCTCCTTGAGACCGCGGGCTATCACCCGGTGGAGATCCGGTTCCTGCATCCGCACGAACGGCTGGACGAGTTCATCAACCGGCCGGGATTCGACCCGGAGCTGGCGCACCTTCTTTTCGGACCGCAGGACCTGGCCATGATCGGGCAGAAACCGCGAAGGAATTCCTGAATGCGGGTCGGCCTCCTCCAGACCCAGGTGCCCTTCGTGACGGGCGGTGCCGAGCGCCACAGCGCCAACCTGTGCGTGGCCTTGCGGGAGCACGGCCACGAGGTGGCCGAAATCACCCTGCCCTTCAAATGGTATCCTGGTGAAACGCTCGTCGACAGCATCCTCGCCGCGCGGCTCACGGACCTCTCCGAGACCGAGGGCGTGCCGACGGATCTCATGATCGGCCTGCGGTTCCCGGCCTATCTTGCCCGGCATCCCAACAAGGTCTTCTGGATCATCCACCAGTTCAGGCAGGCCTATGACCAATGGGATACGGGCGTCTCGGAGCTGCTCGAGGACCCGGAGGGGGAGGCCGTCCGCCATCTCGTGCGCGCCGAGGACCGCAAGGCGTTCGCCGAGACGGCGCACCCCGTCTACGCCAATTCCGCGACCGTCGCGCAAAGATTGCAGACCCATCTCGGGCAGAAGGCGACGCCGCTCTATCACCCGCCGCCGAATGCCGGCCTGCTGTCACAGGGGCCTTTCGGGGATTACCTGTTCGCCCCGGGACGCCTGAATCCGTCGAAACGCCCCGAGCTCCTGTTGCAGGCCCTGGCCCGCACGACCCCGCCCCTGCGGCTGGTCATCGCCGGCGTGGCCGGGAACCCGGCTTACCTGGACAGGTTGCGTGCCCTGGCCGACGATCTTGGCGTGGCGGGTCGCGTCGAATGGCTGGGCGGGATCGATGATGACACCATGCGCATGACCTATGCCAATGCGCGCGCGGTGGTGTTCGTGCCGCAGGACGAGGATTACGGCTACATTACGCTTGAGGCCATGCTGTCGGGGAAACCCGTCATCACGACCGGGGATGCCGGCGGGCCGCTCGAGTTCGTGACCAATGGCAAGCACGGTCTGGTCTGCGCCCCCTCTCCCGCCGCGCTCGCGGAGGGTTTCGAGACCGTGATGCAGGATAGGCGGCTGGCCGAGCGCATGGGAGCCGCCGGACACGAGAGATACCGCAAGCTCGATATCAGCTGGGATCACGTGGTCGAGACGCTGACCGGCCGGTCCCGCCCGCGGGATGCGCTGCGCCCGGCGATGATGCCCGGACCGGCCGGTGGCAAAGAGGGCACGGATCAGGCAGAAGCGACCCGCGCCGATGCCGTTTCCCGTCTTCGCGCTGCGATCGCGCCGGCGCAGACCCCGCATGTAGAACTGCCTTTCCAGTCCATGTCCGATGTGCTCTCGGCCTATGATTTCGAGACGTTGCCTCCCGCAGGGGATTCACGTGGGGATGATCCTAACACAACCCCTCCCGACACCGGGCTCGCGGCATATCTCGATACCCATTGGACGCGCTTTCTGACCACCCTGGACATGGTTGTCGCCCTCGACCCCGAAACGGTCCTCGATGTCGGTGTCTTCCCTCCACTGGCCTTCGAGGCCATGATGGCTACCGCCCTGCCCGGCGTTCAGATGCATGGTGTCTGGGAGGGACCCGAACCCTATTACCAGAAGGTCAGGAGCCGCAATGACAGCCTGCCCGACTTCGACATTCTCCTGAGTCCGGCCAATATCGAGCAGGATCGACTGCCTCATGAGTCGGAAAGTTTCGACCTCGTGCTAGGCATGGAAATTTTCGAGCATCTTGCCTTAGACCCCTATTTTTTTCTTTCCGAAGCTTGCCGCGTTCTCAAGCCTGGTGGCCATATTCTGCTATCGACCCCGAATATCGTGAGCCATCGCGGTGTCTGGAAAACCCTGAACGGCCAATCTGCCTATTCCTTTGGCCTGTTCGTGCCGACAGGTGGCGTATACGGGCGGCACAATCGCGAATACGCCCCTCTTGAAGTCGAAACCCTGGCAAAATCCGCCGGCTTTGAAACCGACATTCTGAAGACCGTGGACGTCTATGACGACGCGATTGATCCGGGAACGGCGGAATTGCTGTGCGCGCGCGATGACTCCCTTGCATTGCGCGGCGAGACGATCTTTTACGTGGGGCGTAAAATCGGCATTCCCACGGGAGTTCCCGCAGGCTTCTATCACGGGGATCCGGAACGAATGTCGGGCGCGCTTCACGTCGCCGGGCACGACCCGCAAACCGGTCTGGTGCGTGTACAGGTGACCAATCACAGCCCCAGCTGGTGGCCACAAGCCGAGGGTTATGCAACCTGCCTGCTGGCCGAGTGGGTCGACCCGAACGGCGTCTTGCGACACACCAATGCCTTCCTGCCCCTGACCGACACGCTTGGTCCCGGAGCGAGCCTGACAATCGGATTACGTCTGGACGCCGGCACGGAGACCGCCGCCCCGCCGACACTCGGCACGCTCCGTCTCGAATTGTTCCAGAAGGGCGTGGGGCGGTTTTCGGGCACGGGGCGGGCCAAGGGCATCACCCTGCCCTGCTCCGAGGACGCCTTCGTCCGGCTGGTCCGCCGGAGCGCCTGACCGATGCCCGGCGATCGCCCCCGTATCCACTGGGTTTCTCCCCTGCCTCCCGCGGAGACGGACATCGCCCACTACACGCTACGCATCCTGCCCGAACTCGCCGAGCGGGCCGACCTGACACTCTGGACCGACGCGGAGACCTGGGATGCCGGGCTGGAAACCTTCTGCCCGGTTCGGCACCTGGATCCGCACCGGATCGTGCCGGGGCAGATGCGGCCGACCGGATCGCACGGGGACCGTCCCGGCACGGTCTTCATCAATATCGGGAATGCATGGTGCTTCCACGCGGGCCTGCTTGCCCTCGCCCGGCGCATGCCCTCCGTCATCGTCCTGCATGACCTCGCATTGCAGGAAATGTTCTGTGATGCCGTCCACCACGGCCTCTTGGTGCGCGACAGCTACCTGACCTCCATGCAGCACTGGTATGGCGAGGACGGCTGGAACGCGGCGCAACAGGTGCTCGGAGGCACGCAGAGCGCCGTGGAACTGGGCCAACGATTCCCGGGCTTCGAATTGACGATGGAGAACGCGGCTGCGGTGCTGACGCATACGCCCGCGGCGTCGCAGGCGGTCGCCGCCCGCGGATTCCTTCCGGCCTATCGGCTCGACCTGCCCTTTCGGGTAACGGGACCGGCTTACAGCGACCGATCCATGCAAGGGCCGCTTCGCCTTGTCCAGTTCGGCCATATCGGCCCCAACCGGCGCCTGGAGCAGGTGCTGGAGGCCCTGGCCGACATGGGGCCGGATTTCGATTTCGTCCTCGATATCGCGGGCAAGCTTTGGAACCCCGAACTGATCGACGCGCGGTGCGAGGCTCTGGGAATCTCCGGGAAGGTGCGCCGACATGGCTATGTTCTCGAAGCGGAGCTCGATGCGCTGCTCGGCCGGGCCCATCTCGTCTTCAACCTCCGTCATCCGACCATGGGCGAGGCCTCCGGTAGCCAGCTGCGTATCTGGAACGCGGCCGCGGCTTCGGTGGTGACAGACCAGGGCTGGTATCACGATCTGCCCGAAGACGCAGTCTTCCGCGTGCCCGTCGATGACGATGTGGCCGCGCTGCGCACTCTTCTGGAACGGCTCGACAAGGACAGAACCATCGGCCAGTCTCTGGGGGCTGCGGGATACGCGCGCCTCGTTGAACGTCACGGCCCCGCACAGTATGCCGATGGCATCGCCGAGGTGGCGCGCGCCTTCGAGGCCGATACCCGGGAGGCGGTTCTTGCCCATGCCGCCCGGCGGCTCCTGTCGCGCGGCGCGGAGGACACGGGCCTGGTCCGGCGGCGGCTGGCACGGTTTTTCTGAACAGCTTTTGTGACAGGACAGTTTACATGACCCGTTATATCTTTGATGTAACAGCCCTCAGGCAATATATCGCCCGCCATCCGAGCCTGTCGGGCATCCAGCGGGTCAGCGTGATGACGATCGACCGCGCGCGCCGGAAGATCGGCGCGGATCATGTCTGGCTCGGCTATCATGACCGTGCGTCCGACAGCTACAGGGTTTGCCCCTGCCCGGACGATACCGCGTGTGATCTGACCGATTACGCGGGATTGTGCGACCTGCTACACATCACCCCGAGCTTGCTGTCCCTTCCGGGGATGGAGAAATACGCCAAGGGCTCCGTCAAGCGGCGCTTCCACGTATGGAGCAGGGACCTGCGCGCGGCTCTCGGGGACAGGCGGTATTTCCGGCACCGGAATCTGTCTCTGGAGGACTGGAAGGCTGCCCGTGCAAAGCTCTCCGCGAGTCAAAGCACCAGTTATCCCCATGAAGGCCTCGAACATGTTGCACGCCCCGGGGACCAGTTTGTTCTTTTGGACAACGCGTGGCATCCGAAGGGTCTGGAACCATGGCTGAAGCATGCCCGAACGCAGCTCGGCCTGGATGTCTGCGTCCTGCTTCACGACCTGATCCCGCTCGTGACGCCGCAATACACCGAAGGCGATATCTGCCACCGTTTCCACGACTGGCTGGTGCGCTCCACCGGGTATGTCACGTGTTTTCTCGCCAATTCGGAAAGCACGGGTCGCGATTTGCGCGGCTTTCTGCAAAGCCAGGGTGCAGACCTGCCCGTCCGGGTGGTCCCGCTCGCGCAGGCCCCCCTGCACGATGCCCCCGGTACTACCGGCCAGTCCCCCGAAACCGAAAGCCCCTATGCCGCCTTCCGCGAGGGCGCGGGAATGCCCGATCACATCCGGGCCCTGACCAAGACACCCTATGTCCTGGTGGTCGGAACCCTGGAGGTACGCAAGAACCTGTGGCAGGTCGCGACCGTCTGGGACAGGCTGCGCAGGCAATCCGGTCGCGCCCTGCCGAAGCTCGTTTTCGCCGGTCGCCGCGGCTGGCTGAACGACGATTTCGACAGGCTCATGCAGGCGACCGGCCAGCTCGGCGGGTGGGCCGAGATCGTCCCCGGGCCAAGCGACGACGTGCTGGCCTTTCTCTACCGCAACTGCTTGTTCACGATCACCGCGAGCTTCTACGAAGGCTGGGGCTTGCCGATCGGCGAGAGCCTCGCATACGGCAAGACGGCGGTGGTGTCGGAAACATCCTCGATGCCCGAGGTCGGCGGCGACATGGTGGAATACTGCGACCCGCACAGTCTCGACAGCATCGAGGCGGCGTGCCTGCGGCTTATCGACGACCCCGACCACCGGGCCGCTCTGGAAGCGCGGATCGCCGCCGCGCACCTGCGCAGCTGGGATGATGTCGCCCATGACATGCTGGAGGCTGTGCGCGCCTGCTGATCTCAGGGTAGGAAAGCATTCCCCTACCGGATATAAGTCAGCGGGAAGAACGCGGGCAGTATTTTTGTCTTGGCCAAAATACAGCGAAAAAGCGCACGGCCTGAGGACATTGGAGCAATCTCATGATCAAGGTTTTTGATAGGTTTTTCGGAAATTCCGCCACTACAGAAGAACCTTGCTCCAGCGGCTCTCAGAATCTTGAGGACGCATATGCGATCATCATGCGGCATGTGACTGCTCCACCTCTGAGGATTGATACCCATGTCGACCAGGACACGTTTCAGCGCTTGCTGAAACGCGTCGAGACGACATGGGCGCGTCTAGGTCAGGAAGATGCCCACTGGTCAGTCATTACAGACGACAGGTTCCGGAAGCACAGCATCAATGGTCACATCGATGATTTTTTTGCTATGGGGGAAGTCGATATTGCGCGTATGGAGGCATCTCTCGCGAGAGCAGGTGTAGCCCTGTCGGACATCGAGACCGCGATGGATTTCGGGTGCGGTGTCGGGCGCCTGTCGATCCCGCTGGCCCGGAAAACCGGCCACGTCCTGGGAGTCGACATCTCTGCGGCACATTTGCAGGAGGCCAAAGCCAATGTCGAAAACATCGGGTGTCGTAACGTTGAGTTTTTCAAGGCAAGTTCCGTAGCAGATATAAGAGATCTGCAGAAATTCGATTTGGTCATCAGCCTCATTGTTCTGCAGCACAACCCCCCGCCTGTTATGCTCGAGATACTGAACGCGCTCTGCGCGCGCGTTAAACTGGGGGGATATCTGTATATTCAAGCGCAGACATATCGATCCGGATACCACTATAGCGTGCAAGAAGATCTGTCGGATTCGTCCGACAAGATGGAAATGCATGTGCTTCCACAGCATCTGTTTCTGCAGACCATCCAAGATAACGGTCTGACCATTCTGGAGGTTATGGAAGACGGGGCCGCATGGAGTCTGGATTACAGGTCACAGGTCGTTGTTGCTCACAAGAGGTGATGCAGGGTAACGCGCTCGGCCGTCGAGAAGTGCCACAGCTGGAGTCTTGGACTTTTGAGGTCAATCAAACCACGCTATAATTGAACAGGCTTGGCGGGCTGGTCTTGACCTGACCCTCTTAACCATACCCCTGCTTCTGCGCGCCATACATCGATGCATAGAGCCCGTCAGACGCGATCAGATCCGCGTGGGTGCCCTCTTCGACGATCTGGCCGCTCTCCATCACATAGATCCAGTCGGCATCGGTGACCGAACTCAGGCGGTGGGTGACGATGAGTGTTGTCTTGCCCTCCCCGAGCGTTGCCAATGTGTCGCGGATACGCTGCTCGGTGCGCTGGTCGAGCGCCGAGGTCGCCTCGTCCAGCATTAGGATCGGGGCCGACCGCAGGAAGGCCCGGGCGATCGCGATACGCTGTTTCTGCCCGCCGGAGAGCTGCGCCCCCTTGGGGCCGACCGGCGCATCTCCGCGCGCACGGATCAGATCCGCGATGGCAGCCCGCTCTGCCGCCTCCCAGATCGCCTCGTCCGAGGCGTCGGGG
The DNA here is from genome assembly GCF_002925845.1 of Roseovarius nitratireducens. Classification (GTDB taxonomy): domain Bacteria; phylum Pseudomonadota; class Alphaproteobacteria; order Rhodobacterales; family Rhodobacteraceae; genus Roseovarius; species Roseovarius nitratireducens. The sequence goes on from NZ_PDNI01000069.1 coordinate 8,257, forward strand.
CAAACATAGCGAATATTCTCCCAGATGGAATTGTTGAAGATGACGATGTCCTGGGCGACAACGGAAAACGACTGGCGCAGCGTCCGTATCCTGATCTTCTCGATCGGCGTGTCGCCGATGGTGATCTGGCCGCTGCCGACATTGTAGAGCCTGGCAATGAGGCTGAGGATCGTGGTTTTTCCCGAGCCCGTCGATCCCACGATGGCCGTAGTCTTGCCGCCCTTGAAGGTCATGCTGAGCCCGTCGAAGAGAGGCGCGTTCTTGGAATAACCGAACGCGACATCGCGCAGGACGATGTCACCCGAGGTGTCGAACTCATCGATGACATCCGGAGCATCGGTGATCGTCGGAGTTTCCCGGAAAAGCGAATGCACCCCTTCGAGCAGGATGAGATGCGCCTGCAGCTTGGTGAAGAACTGCGCCACCATCCGGGCGGGATCGAACAGGAGCACCAGGCCGAGCAGGAAGGTGATCACCCCGGCACCATCGAGATCATAGGCCGGGCTCAACGCCATGTAGCCGCCACCGCCGATCACCAGGACATAGGCGAAGGCGGAAGACAGGTCGATGGAGGGCAGGACCATGGCCTGCGCCGCTTGCAGCCGGATCGAGAGGTTGCGGATTTCCCGCGCGGCCGTGCGCAGCCGCGTGCTCTCGCTTGGCTCCTGGCTGGAGATTTTCACGGTGCGCATGCCGCCCGCCATCTCCTCGATGCCGGTCATGTAATTACCCATGGCGCTCTCGGCATTCTCCTGGATCGTCTTGATGCGCTCGGACACCATGAGCATGATCAGGATGATAACCGGAATGATGATCACCGCCGCCAGGAAAAGTTGCGGCGAGAGATAGATGAGGTACCCCGAGATGATGATGACGGTGACGGCGTCACGCACGGCATTGACCGTGGCCTGTCCGACGAACAGGCTCAGGTCCTGGGCCTGGTTAACCATCCTCAGGATGATCTCCCCGGATTTTGTCCGTTCGAAATAGGACAGATCCAGCAGCATGAGGTGGTTGATCATGTCGTCACGCATCTCCAGCACGGCGTTGCTGGCCAGCCAGACCGACAGCCGCGGGCTGAGATAGGACATCAGTCCGCGCACGGCGAACAGGAAGAACACGATGACGCAAACGCGGGCAAGCTCCCAAGCGTTGCCACTTTCGAAAATCACCCGCAGGCCGCTTTCCGTCAGGGCCAGGAATTGCTGGTAGGCCACGCCCTGGATCAGGATCGCGACCAGAACCACCAGGAGCCACGGGGACTTGCTCTTCAGGTAGTTGTCCCAGAACCAGCGCAGGTTCTTTCGGTCCTGTGCAGAAAAGAGAGGTCTGGCCCTGCGGAATCTGCTGAAAACCATGCCATCTTGTTCCTGTATCAAGGACCGGAAGGCCCGCTACGCCGCCAAACCCGCACAGATCCCGTTCAAGCTCGCGTGTCCTTTGACAAGGGGGAGCCATATGACAGATTGCCCAGGGAATAAAGCGATCCGTTTCCTGATTACAGCCCGTCTCGTGCCACCAGCGGTGCGCCGCTTGGTCCTTGTCTGCATGGCCCTGATCCTTGTTGGCGGGCCCGGGGCGTGGGGCGAGACCCGCATCCCCCCCGACCCCCGGATCGCCCGGCTGAATCATGCCGGTTTCAAGACGAGAGGGTATTGCACGGGGTTCGCCACGCGGGATGGACAGGTGGTCACGGCCGCGCATTGCCTGCCGAAAGTACGGACCGATACCGTTCACATCCTTCTGGGATACGAGACCGGCCGGTTGGAGCAACATATCCGGACACCGGCCACGTCCTACCGGATCATGAAGGGGCGCGACATCGCCGCCCTGTGCGACATCGAAGGCGATCCTGACGGATTTCGCCTGACCGACGCGCCCCTGACGCCGGGCACACGGGTGGAGGTGCAGGGATACGGCGCGCCGAGGGCGCATGCGCTGCAGAAAACCGCCTGTTCGATTCAATCCATGTCAGGGGAGACCCTGATGCGGCTCGATTGCCCCCTGCCCCCGGGAACATCCGGCGCGCCGGTGACGCTGACGGGATCACGCGATGTCATCGGGGTCGTCTCGGCAAGCTCCGCCACGGGCAGCCTCGCATACCGGTTGTCCGCGGATAAGGCAGAGCGACTGTGCAAGTAACGGCGCACCGGGTGACGCTGACGGGGCATGTCGACCGAGACGAGGCTTGTCCCGCTTGACCGGGCGGGATTGTCATGCGACCCGTGATCCGATCTCGTATATGAAGAGAATGAGTGAAACTCGCGTTCGAGGAACAGGTCGGGACATCTCCCGATTTTCAAATCACCTGGCAGGAAGGCGAAAAATGCAGGATTTGGTGGGCATCGCGTATTGCTCCAGGCCGACGGGGTTCTCGTTCGACCAAGTCGACGAGATACTGCGGGTCTCGCAGCGGAACAATGACCGCGATGCGCTCACGGGTGCATTGATCTACGACAACACCACCTTCCTGCAATGGCTCGAAGGCGGCGAGGAAGAGATCCGTCGCGTGTTCGGGCGCATATCGCGCGATCCCCGTCATGCCGACATCAAGCTCCTGACCGTGCGCAAGCTGGAGGATCGCTGGTTCCCGGACTGGTCGATGACGGCCGCGGTGACACAGGATCAGGCGTTGCGCGGCCTCAAGCTGGTTCCGCACCTCTCGCTGTCCAGGTTCGACCCCCATGAATGGTCCGACGAGGATGTCACCTGCTTCATGACGGCGCTGAGTGATTACCTGACCCGGCGGCCCGCCCCGAAATCGGAAAGAGTGCAGGAGCGGGTAACCCCGCGCAAGCCGGCAAGCGACCCGGTGGCGAGCCTCGACCGTCACCTGGGCAGGAGAATTTAAGCCAACCGCACGAGGCGCCATACCTGATTGGTTGTGGCCCTTCCTTGCTATCCCGTATCAGTTGGCGGAGGACGCGAAGGCGGGTTACCCTGCGGCTCGGTCGAGCACTTCCTCGGCCCACTGGTTCAGGCTCTTGCCAGACAGCTCGGCAGCCATCGCGGCCTTGCGGTGGACGTCAGGGCTGATCCGGAACATGACCTGCCCTGAATAGGTCTTCTGCGGCTCCTTGCCGATCTGGGCGCAAGTCTCGATGTAATCTTCGACAGCCTTATGGAAGGCATCGCGCAGCCCTTCCACGGTATCGGCATGAAAGCCCACCCCGTCGCGGATACCGGCAATCCGGCCCGTGAAAATCCCGTCTTCGTCGTCATATTCGATCCGGGCGGCATAGCCCTTGTAGGTCATGGTGTTGGTCATGGTCTCACTCCGATCCGTTCCAGGAAGTCGCGGGCATCGCGCACCTGGTATCGTTTCGCTTCCTTCGCGGGGTGCGGGCGGTGGAACGTCGCGACCTCGCCATCCTTTTCGAACCGCACCCGTGATCCGCACCCCTGCGGCCAGCAGCAGGCTTTCGACTGCCGCCCATTCGATGGTGCCTGACACCGGATCGGTGAAGACGACGGCAAGGGTCTTGCGGTGCTTGCTGTTCATTGGAGAAATGATAGGCAATGCTAGCGAAAAATGCAAGCATAGTCATAATGGGCCATGATCATCCGGAATGGAACAATTAATTTCAATCTCGGCAATTCAGGTCAGCTCTCGCAGGTACTTGGCAGCCTGTTTTATGCTCGATGCGTCAGAATGTTTTACCGATCATTTTCGAATCCAATTATTGGGATCGCAAACTTCGCCAAACCAATCCACCAAGGGCTCGGTCAATGGATCCATCGAGGCATACTGAGCCGCGTTGCGACATAGATTGCTCATGCTTTCGGGAGAGTAGCCGTGCCTGTCATGTTCAATGAGCATCCCCATCTCTTCGGGGCCCCGCTTATTCCACTGATTCCGTATTACGGACAGGCGCCGTACAGCCCGTAGCGCGGTGAACCGTATAAGAAGTCCGCGAAAGCGTTGTGCCTCCGGCGGGCAAGTTTTGTCGAATATTTGCAACGCTTTCGCAGCAGGCAGCGGGAAGAACTCGTCGGCAAATATGTAAGCAAAATCTTCCACTCCGGCTCGATTACCGTAACGCTCCCAGTCAAACCAGACGATTTGGTCATCTTCGTTGAGCATCGCGTTGCCGAGGCGGGCATCCCAATGGACAAATGTGCGAGGTTTCGCGCTTAAGGACGCGATAAGCGGCTCCACGGCCAGCTTCGGCGGTCGCAGCCCCAGCTGCTTTGAAACGACATCCGGCCTTTGTACGAACATCTTTAACCACGCGGGTCGAGTTCCGACCGGCCGAACCGTCTTTGCGAATTCGCACCGATTGACAGCGACCTTTAGATTCCACAAGCTCTCGAAGGTTCGATGGGTTAGCGCTTCCCGTCGCTTCGGTCCTGCCGTGAGGATCGCCTTGCTCAGGCGGGTATCTCCGGCATCGGACTGTAGTACTATGTCGCCGTGTCGCGCGAAAATTTTCGGCACCAGCCCGTCGCTGTCGGCAAGAGCAGTAAGCAGTTCATATTCCTTGGATCCGCCGAAGTCCGAATTTCTGCGGACCGCGATGATTGTTTCGTCTGAAAAATGGACGCGTACGGCTTTGACAGGAGAGCCGCCCAATATTGTCATGTCGAGAATAGGGCGATCCGTATGCGTTTGAACGGCGGAGACGAAATCGGTCAACTCCTGCCTGCTGTGGATTTCTGAAGCGCCCAAAGCCTTCAACCGACATTCCCCAAGAGACCTGCTGTCGGACGCCAAGGTCGCCTGATTTTGCCAGTTGAACAAGTGTTTTTCGCCTGATTGGTTGTAACTCCTTCTTCCTATCCCGTATCAGATAGCGGAGGACACGAAGGATCAGAAAATTCCCCATGGCCAATGTCGTCTATGACCTGACGGAAGTGTTCGTGGCCTCCACGGGGAAATACCCTTATTACGGCATCGTTCGAGTCGTCGAGGAAATCGGCCGCGAGCTTCACCTGGTCGATCCGGACCTGCGCTTCGCGATCTTCTCGCACGCGCATGACACCTTCTACGAGGTCCATCCGAGCATCGACGCCGAAAGCGGCCGGGTCGAGCTCAACATCCCGAAAGGCGTCAGGCAGATACATCACCTGCGCAAGACGTTCTATTCCAGGAATCGGGTTCGCGACGCCCTGCTGCCCATGGCGCAGATGCTCATCCGCGGAATCAACCGCTCGCGGTGGCGACGGGCGCAGCTGTCCCTCAAGGAACTGGACATGACCGGCAAGACGCTTGTGTCGACGGGGCGCCCGAAACACATGGTCGCGGCCCTCGATGCGCTCGACAGGGCCGGCGTGTCCTGCGAGTTCATTCCGCTGTTGCACGACATGTTTCCCCTGCACGGGTTTTCTCCGAGCAACCCCAAACCCTTCCCCTTGAGCTTCGTCGGCGACAATTGCCGTGTGATCAATCGCGCATCCAGGATCATCGCGATCTCCCGGTGCACGAAAGCCGAAATCGAACGCTTCTCCCGCGATGGTATCCTGCCGCCGTTGCCGGAGGTCGTCACCGTGCCCCTGTGCCATGAATCCCGTGATGGTACGGAACCTGCGGCCGACGACATTCCGGACACGCCGTATCTTCTGACAGTGGGGGCCACGATCGGCCGCAAGAACCTGGAAGCTGTCTTCGAAGCGATGTGCCTGCTGGAAGACTCCGGCGCGCGCCTGCCGCGGCTTGTCCTCGCGGGCGCGCCCCGCAAGCATGTCCGGGACTATCTGAAAAAGGATCGCTACGACCGTATCCGCGCCTTCATCGATATGGTGCCCAGCCCGAACCAGACCAAGCTCAACCAGCTCTACCGGAATGCCATGGCGCTGGTCCTGCCAAGCCGTATCGAGGGATGGGGATTGCCGGCGGGAGAAGCCTTGTGGAACGGAACGCCGGCGATCTGTTCAACGGCGCCCGTGCTCTACGAGGTCTGCGGTGAGCTTGGTCTCTATTTCGACCCCAACAAGCCCGGAGAGCTTGCCGAGATCATCGCGCGCCTGCAAAACGACCGCCAGTTCGTCAAAGACCTTCGGGCGCGCATCGCGGCGTCCGCCGCCAGCCTGCGCACCTGGGGGGATGTCGCCCGTGACGTCAAGCGGGTCTATGAAGGCTGCCCCAGCCGTAAGAAATAGGCCGGAATTCGAGCGATCCAGTCTTGGCACATTGCGACGCCGTCGGGAGGGACATCTGCGCCATCGATAGGGCCCGCTCGGTTCCCCTACCCTCGCGATCTGGGCCTGCCTGACGACGTAGGCTCTGGCCGCGCTGCTGCGGGTCAATGGACAAGTCGGATGCAAACGCCATATAGTAGTGCAAGGTATTACCTTTTGCTCGGAGGGTCGCATGGCATCGGCAACGTCCATCAAGCTGGATGACGACATGAAGGGGCGGGTCCGGCATATCGCCGAGGCTCGGCAACGTACATCGCACTGGATCATGCGCGAGGCCATTGCGCAGTATGTCGAGCGCGAAGAAAAGCGCGAGGCGCTGCGGCAGGAAACCCTCAAGGCATGGGAAGAATTCCGGGAAACCGGGCTGCACGCGACCGCTGAAGAGGTCGATCAATGGCTGGAGAGCTGGGGGACTGAAAACGAACTGCCTGCCCCCAAATGCCGCAAGTGATATTCGCCCCGGCGGCGATCCGGGACTTGCAACGGCTGCGGGGTTTCCTGCGCCCGAAGAACGCGGATGCTGCGCGGCGGGCCGGTGAGGCGATCCGGCAGGGGGTGAATATCCTCGGTACACAGCCCCGCCTCGGCCGGATGGCCGATGACCTTCCCGAACAGTTTCGGGAATGGCTCATCGACTTTGGCGACAGCGGTTATGTCGTCCGGTATCACATCGCCGACGAGACAGTGACGATCCTCGCAATCCGGCACCAGAAGGAAGCAGGCTTCCCGCTCTGACTCATTCGAGTTCAGGCACGACGCTTGCCGTCGATCAGGGCGCGTGTCCCCTGCACCGCAAGCATCAGGCGAGGGCCGCAGGCTACAGACCTGATTAAACACGACACGCTCTGTTTGAGCCCTCACACCGCCTGCCGGGTAGCCGATGAGCCCCCCGGTCAAACGGTTTGATCAGGCGTTCGCTAGCCTACGAGATCATACGCCTCGTAATCGCTGCGCAGGCCGATCGTGGAGATGACGTCGCCGTTTTCCAGCGTCCAGGATGCCGTGAAGGTATCTTCCGTAGCGACGTTGAAGACCTCGGGGTCAAGCAGGATCAGCTCATTGCCGGTTGCGATCATTTCCAGATCGTTGTCCTTCGACATGAGGAAAGTGATGAATTCATATGCCGCATCGTCATACGCCTGGAACTGGTTCTGCTGACCGGATGGGGCTCCGAGGTCCACGTTGATGACATCCTGCTCCGGCTCTCCTGTTTCCAGTGAACCGGTGATCAGGTCCGCAGTCTTTTCCAGCTCCCGGGCGTTCACATCGAAGGTCGCCACCACCGTGTTGTTGTCGAACGTGTACTCACGCGCGTTGGTCTCGAGGTTTCCGGAGACATCCACCAGGCCAAACTTGGAGAGCATCTGAACCACTTGGACCGTTTCCTGGGCCGAGGCGTCGGTTTGCTCCGCGAGCGTGTCCTGCATGGTCTCGGTGTCCAGCGCGGTTTGGGAAACCTCTGCCGAGGGCTGCGCGTCCCGGGGCTGTTCCTGCTCGTGCAGGAATGCGCTGACCTGGTTTTCGATGCCGTCGATAAACGCCTGGACCTGGTTCATCAGGTCAGTACCCTGATGCGCGTCCAGATCCGGGGCACCCGGTTCTTTCTCGTCCCTGGCGGCAAGCGAGACCTGGTCGAAAAACTGTGTCAGGGCCGCGAGGAATTCCTGGGCGCCGTTCTGGACAAGCCCGAGATCATCCAGAATACCAATACCCGCCTCAGCCGCAGTGTCTTGCCCGGAGATCATGGCAAGGATGCTCTCCAGCGTTATCGCATCGACGTCCGGGACTTGCGTTTCCGACATGAACCCGAGCGATATGGCAATGGCGCTCAACCCGATCGCATACGTGTTCTGCCCGATTTTTTCCTCGTTGAACGCGTCCATGTCGTTCGCATTCTGAGACATGAAACTGCCCGGCGTCGCGTCGTCGTCCTGCATGCCCCGGTCTTGCAGGGCCAATTGCAGCGGATCGAAATCGGTGTCCTGGCCGCCGGTCCCCGAGACGGGCACCAGGTCGTCCGAGAGGTCGGGCCCGGAGGCCCCGGCACCCTCTTCCGGCATGATGACGACGAGGTCTTCGGCCGCCATGAACAGGGTCCAGACAAGCGCCGCCAGCATCGTGGAGGGATGCAGGAACACCTTTCCGTTACGTTCCAGCCGGACGACGCGCTGAGAGTCCGATGTGGCGGCCTCGCCGGTCACCTTCCGGGCGGTAAATTCCTCGATCAGCGCATTGAAATCCCGGCCCCGCAGAGGGGCGCTTATGTTGGGGCTGTCGAGGACATAGACACCGTCGAGGCGGCAAAGGTGGATGAAGACGTCGCCGTTGCCGTCACAGAAAAGAAACCAGGGATCGCCCTCGTCGGTGATCCCCCGGTCGATCTCGTTCGGGACGCCCGCCGCGTCCAGAAGCCGCTTGACCCGGAAGAGGTTGGCAAGCTCCTGGTTGGACCAGTCCTTGGCACGAAGTTTTCCAAACTCGAGGTAGGATTTTTTCGTGGGCAGCGGGAACCTGTGGTCGCCTGCGGCGCTTTGATCGTCGTCGAAATGCAGGGTATCATCACCGTCCTGAAGAAACGCCTGGCGTTTCGTTCCCGCATGGTTTTCAGGAAATTTCAGGATGTTGGCCATGGGTGATGGTGCTCTTGCTGTCTCGATTCAAACCGGGGCGAATTCGGCTTGCCTGATCTGTCGGCCTCCTGGTTACGACGCTTCGTCTTCGAACAGAACCCTGTATGTCATCGGCTCGTAATGCTTGAGCAGCATGCGGACGAAATCCTGCGGGTTCTGACCCAGCGCATTGGCCCATTCGACATATCGATGCGTGGGGATCTTGCCCCGGCCGTTCTCCAGCTGGGAGATGAACGTGTAGTAGTCGAGCGACAGGATATCAGCCAGCTCGCGCTGTGACAGCCCCTGCTCTTCGCGGAGCGAACGGAGCCACAGGCCAAGCGTGACCCTTTGTTCCTTGGTCTCTTCGGGTGAGGTCTTGTGAAGTTCGGCCAACATTTCGGTATCCTCGTGGGCAGCAATCTTGAGGGGTTCGGGTCAATGAGGCTTGCGGCCTCACAAACGTTTAGTAGATCACTATACCTCACTTGCTTTCCCGAGGCAAATCTCGCGTGGCAGGTCAACAGGTCACTGCCAAAGGGCGTGCATGTAGCTGTGGGCGACATTTCTGTTGACCGGACTGCGTATGTAGCTTAAAGAGACATCATGAAGCGGATCAGCTATACGAAGGCCGCGATCCGTGCCTTGCGCCGGATGCCCGCGAACACGGCCAGGCGTATCCAGGCCAGGATCGAAGCTTATGCGCGGAATCCGGCTTCGCAGTCCAACAACCTGAAATCCCTGAAGGGTCGAGAGGGTATCAGGCTGCGAGTGGGCGATTGGCGGGTCATTATGGATGACCAGGGCAACATTCTGGCGATCCTGGATATCGGACCCCGTGGCGGTATCTACGATTGAGAGGACATGACATGAGCGAAATGGTGACCATCCCCCGTGAGGAGTACGACCGGCTTCGGGCCACTGCCGAAGACCTAGCAGATCTCAAAGCCTATGATCGTGCCAAGGCAGACCTGGCCGCGGGTGAGGATGAGCTGATCCCGGCAGAGTACGTGAATCGTCTGCTCAATGGCGAAAGCGCCCTGCGGGTCTACCGCGATCTGCGCGGCCTGACCCAGGCGGCGCTTGCCAAAGAGGCCGCTGTGAGCCGCGTCACGATTGCCGAGATCGAAACCGGTCGCAAGCAGGGGTCTGTCACGACACTGCGCGCCCTGGCGCACGCCCTCGGGGTCATGCTGGACGATCTGGCAGAGTGACGATCCTTGTCGGATGACTGAACCGCGCGGCGCCTTTGCGTCCCGGTGACGGATGCGGCGATCTTGTGGGCAAAACGATTCGGCGCGCGGTGCGGATTCGGCTCCGGTTCCGGCGCCGAGCGCGGTGGCACGCATGATGTTCCGCGTCCGTTCCGGCCCGCGGGCAAAAAACTGGATGGCCTCTATAGTGTATCGCCGCATGTGACCCACAATATCCTGCAGAATCACTTGCCAGCCCTTGCCGGTCCCGGCATAACATTACGCTTATAGGGTGTTGTGGCGCGGCAAACCGTAACTAACGACTGCGCCTCAGGGTGAGGGATGATGAACAGCACGCGGATCGACCTTCTTGTCGGCGAGCACGCGCTCAGGCTCTCGGAGCGGCTGCAGGCCCATCGGGCACAGCTCTTCCCGCCCGATTCCCGCAAGGAGATGCGAAAGTTCACCAGCGGCGAGGCGGCGCGGCTGCTGGGCGTCAAGGATGCCTACCTGCGCAAGCTGCATCTCGATGGCAAGGGCCCCTCCCCCGAGATTCGCACCGGCGGGCGGCGCTATTACACGACCGCCGACATCCAGAACCTGCGCGAGCTGCTCGAGGCGGGGGCCAAGAGCCCGGGCACCTACCTGCCGGGGCGGCGCGAGGGCGATCACCTGCAGGTCATCACGGTGATCAATTTCAAGGGCGGCTCGGGCAAGACCACCACCGCCGCGCACCTGGCGCAGAAGATGGCGCTCGACGGCTACCGGGTGCTGGGCATCGATCTCGACCCGCAGGCCAGCTTTTCGGCGCTGCACGGGTTCCAGCCGGAATTCGACCTGCTCGACGGCGGCACGCTCTACGACGCGATCCGCTACGAAAACCCGGTGCCGCTCAGCCAGGTGATCCGGCGCAGCTATTTCACCAATCTCGACATCGTGCCGGGCAATCTCGACGTCATGGAATTCGAGCACGAAACCCCGCGCGCGCTGGCCGAGCGGGACGGTACGCTGTTCTTTACCCGCGTCGGCGACGCGCTGGCCGAGGTCGAGGGCGATTACGACGTGGTGGTGATCGACTGTCCGCCGCAACTCGGCTTTCTGACCATGTCGGCGCTCTCGGCGGCGACCGCGGTGCTGGTCACGGTGCATCCACAGATGCTCGACGTGATGAGCATGTGCCAGTTCCTGCTGATGACCTCCAATCTCCTGGGCGTGGTCTCGGAGGCGGGCGGCAGCATGTCCTATGACTGGATGCGCTACGTCATCACCCGCTACGAGCCCGGCGACGGGCCGCAGAACCAGATGGTCAGCTTCATGCGCTCGATGTTCGGCGAACATGTGCTCAATCACACGGTGCTGAAATCCACCGCCATCTCGGATGCGGGGATCACCAAGCAGACGCTTTACGAGATCGACAAGAGCCAGTTCACCCGCACCACCTATGAGCGCGCGATGGAAAGCCTCAACGCGGTCAATGGCGAGATCGAGGGGCTCATACAGGCGGCGTGGGGGCGCGAGTAGAGGATGGCGCGCAAGGATCTCCTCAAGGGTCTCATGGAGGTGCCGCGGTCCGATGACGGGGCGGATGGGGAGGCCCGTAACGAGGGGGCCCGTAATGAGGGGGCTCGTGTCGATACCGGGCGGCCGCGCTATTCCGGCGGGGCGATCGGGGCGGTCAGCCAGTCCATCGCCGGGCTGAAATCGCGCTCCGTGCTCGAGATCGACCCCGACCAGGTCGAGGCCGGCGGCCTGCGCGACCGGCTGGATTTCGACGAGGCCGACCACCGGGCGCTGATGGTCTCGATCCGCGATCACGGCCAGCAGGTGCCGGTGCTCCTGCGGCCCCATCCCGATCGCAAGGACCGCTACCAGGTGGTCTATGGCCGCCGCCGGGTTCTGGCGCTGCGCGATCTCGGCCAGCCGGTCAAGGCGCTGGTGCGCGAACTCGACGACCGCGAACTGATCCTCGCCCAGGGCCAGGAGAACGCCGCCCGCCGCGATCTGAGCTTCATCGAGAAGGCGAATTTCGCCCGACAGATGCGCGATCTCGGCTATGACCGGGCCACGATCTGCGCCGCGCTTCATATCGATAAGACATTGATTTCACGCATGTTTTCCGTGGTTGATCGCCTCTCGCCCGACCTGATCGAGGTGATCGGCGCGGCACCGTCGGTGGGGCGCGAGCGCTGGCTGACCCTGGCCGAATGGATCGAGGCGGATGTGTTCTCGCTCGACGAGGCCATCGCCACGGTCAATCTCGCGCGGGACGGGACCGGTTCCGACGCGCGGTTCGAGGCGCTTTACGCGGCGATCGGGCGTCACCGCGGCAAGCCCGGGCGCCAGCGGCGCGACACCCCGCCTGACACCCCGCCCGACACTCCACTCAGGGGCGCGGCGGGCGAGCCCATCGGGCAGGTGCGGCGCAAATCGGGCGCCACGCTGCTCAAACTGTCGGACAAGGGCGCGCCGGGATTTGCCGACTGGCTGATCGCGGCGCTGCCGGAGCTCCACCATCGCTGGAAGGACGGCGATGATGGCTAGGCCCGTCCGCGCCCCGCGCGCGGCCGGTTAACGAAACCTTTAACCACAAGGAGGCACAGACAGACAGAACGCAAAAAGAAAGCCCCCCGAGAACGTATCCCGAGAGGCCCATGACCGAAACGGTCGTCTGAATCTACACACTTCAGAACATGGGCCATCTGTTGACAGCTGTCAACAAGCGTCGGTTTCCGGCGGGCGAAAAAGTTTTGTCTTGTGAAAACTGAACATGGAAATTCTGACGACGACCCCCTTCGGGCCGCGGCGGATGAGCTATGAGCTGCTGAAACAGGAAACGGTCGCCACGGCGCCCGCCCCCCTGCCCCAAAGCGACAAATGGGGCCTGTTTCGCGAGCTTTGCGCCGCCCGCACGGCCTTTGGCCTGAGCGATCGTGATCTCACCGTCCTCTCGGCCCTGCTCTCCTTTCATCCCGGCAAGGATCTCGAGGATGCCGGCGCGCTGATCGTGTTCCCGTCCAACGCCGCCCTGTCGCAGCGCGCCCATGGCATGGCCGAGAGCACCCTGCGGCGCCATCTGGCCGCGCTGGTGCGGGCCGGCGTGATTCGCCGCCATGACAGCCCCAACGGCAAACGCTACGCCGCGCGGGGCGCTGACGGGTCGATCGCCCGCGCCTTCGGCTTCGACCTGCGCCCGCTCTTGGTGCGGGCCGAGGAAATCGCCCGCGCCGCCCAGGCCCTGCGCGAGACCGAGGAACGCAAGCGCCGCCTGCGCGAAGAGATCACCCTGCTCAAGCGGGATGCGATCAAGCTGCTGGACTACGGCACCGAAACGCTGAAAGGCCCGGATTGGGGCGGGTTGGGCGCCACCCTGCTCGACCTGCACCGCCGGTCCCGCCACAAGGCGGATATCGAGACGGCCCACGCCCTTCGCGACGAACTCAGGGCGTTCCTGGCGCAACTCCGGGATTTGATCGCGTCGAATACGTCCTCTGAATCAGAAAATATGAGCGGCAATGACAGCGATTCCGAGCGCCACTATCAGAATTCAAAACCAGACTCTTCTTGTCTTGAACCCTGCATGGAAAATGCACGGGCGGCGGGCGGAGCGGCACCACCCCAGTCAATTGAGCCAAGGCTGCCACTGATGCTGGTGGTCAAGGCGTGCCCCGACATTCTCGATTATGCCGAGGACGGCATAAGGCGCTGGTCCGATCTCTGCCATGCCGCCGATTTCGTGCGTGGCATGATGGGCGTGTCACCGGACGCCTGGCAAGAGGCCATCCAAACGATGGGGCGCCCCACGGCGGCGATTGCCCTGGTCTGTATCCTGCAGCGGATCCAGCATATCCGCAGTCCGGGCGGATACCTGCGCAGCCTGACACGAAAGGCGGCGGATGGGGCCTTCTCACCCGGGCCGATGGTCATGGCGCTTCTCAGCCCCGACCGGCGGATAGTTGACAGCTGTCAACACGGTGCGGTGCCGTGATCCGGGGGAGGCGGGGTGAAAGGTGAACATTCGCACAATGCGTCGCCCGGACCGATCACCTTTGGGTTACACACCGCCCTGGCCGGCGGGGCGGGCAGGAGGCAGGGGGGTATATGATCTGCTGTATATCTTTTCTTGCGTCCGTGTTCAGCGCGATGTATACCCCCTCTATGACGGACTCTTGTTCGTTGCGTGACCGGACGGGTAATTGCCCTTGCCGGAAAGCGCGGATCGTTGGACAAGATGCCAAACACCCTGAGTGCATACAAAGAGGACGTGAACAATGCCCATTGATACCAGCAGCCTGACGGCACAAGAGCAGGCAACCGCGATTTACGTGGCCTATTACGACCGGGCGCCTGACCCGGCAGGACTTCAGTTCTGGACGGATCAGATCCAGGGCGGCCTGTCGCTGGAAGAGGTCGCGACCTCGTTCTCCGCCGCCGCGGAAACCAAGGCCAAGTTCTCGTTCTTCGACACGCCCGACCTGGTCGGCGCGGGCACATTCCTCACGCAGGTCTATCTCAACCTGTTCAACCGCGCGCCCGATACCGAAGGGCTGGCCTTCTGGACCGACCAGCTGGAATCGGGGGATACCCCGGTCGGCGAAATCATCCTGGCGATCATCGAGGGCGCGCAGGATAGCGCCGACGGCCAGGACCGGTCCACCATGCTCAACAAGGTCGAGGTCGGCCTCGACTGGGCGACCGACGCCGCCGCGGCAGGCATCGGCCTGTCCAGCGATCCGATCGCCGAGGAAATCGACGGCAAGGTCGTGGTCAACGACCAGGCGGCGTTTGATTCGGCCACCGGCATTCTCAACGGCGTTGACGGAACGGCCGCCTCGGTGACGACTGCAAAAGCCACGACCGATACGTTTATCTCGGGTAACACCAACGTCGGTAGCACCTTCACGCTCACTAACGGTATCGATGACTTCACCGGTACGGCGAACAACGATACGTTCACAGCGCAGGATGTTGATGTTAGTGGCACCCAGACTCAAACATTCAAAGCGCTTGATAGTATTGACGGCGCTGGTGGCACCGATACGTTCAATCTTTTTGATCAAACCAATGCAATTAGCGTTGCAGGGTCAAATGTTTCGAACGTTGAAATCGTAAACGTCAAGGGTGCGGCTGCTGTCACGGTGGACTCGAGCTCTTGGACCGGTGTTGAGCAGCTGAATGTCCAGCAGGCTGGTGGTGCTGTGACTCTGACGGGGTCGAGCACAACAGATGTGAGCGCATCTGGCCTTGGTGATTTCAAAACGGATATCAATGGGGGTAAATCCGCGACCGTCACACAAACGATGAATGTCGCCGCTGACGACATTGATATCGATAACGTCGGGGATGTGACCGTCACTGCAACAGAATCTGACGCAGCCGCATCGGGTATTACAATTGGTGGTACCACTGCGGTAACAGGAGCGGTCAACGTTACATCGACCGGCGCTGCGACAGACGGTGCCGCCGCAACGCTTGACACAATCGACGTTACCGGTGGTACCACGGTTAATGTCACGCAGTCGGCTACGTCGGACATGACTGAAGCTGAAAAAGACACAACCGCTAACTCTCACACGTTGGGTGCGGTAGATATCGATGCTGGAGACAGCACAACTGATGTGACGGTCACTCAAGACCAAGAAGTCGCCGCGAAAAACTTCGTAGAAGAAGTTGCGGGTGTTTCTGAAAAGCAGTCGGTTAAGTTTGTCGCGCTGGATGATGGCGAAAGCACGACCATTGACGGTCTGACCTTCACCGCATCGAAAGATTTGACCGCAGCTGAAGTTGCTGAAGCCTTTGCAGGCCTGACCAAAGATGGCGATACGCAGGATGCCGGAGGTCCGACAGCGAACGGTACCTATACTGGTTCGCTTGATGGCAGCTGGGTTTCCGGTGCGGCGAGCGGCGATACAGTCGTCTTCTCGCAAGCGGTTGCTGGTGCTGGCACCGCATTCGACGGCAACTCAGATACTGCTGCTGGCGGTAACATAACGGTCACTAAAACGGCAGACGCTGTTACTGCGGTGACCGGCGTTACAGGCGTGTTGGGTGTTGTTAACGGCGCTGTCACGATCGATGATAACGCAACTGCGTCGATCAAAAACATCACCGTTGATGGTTACGGAGCCAACGCCACGTTGGGCGGCGGCACATCGCTGAATGCCCTTGAGACTCTGACGCTCAAGAACTCTGACACGGGTACGGCGACCGCGACAACTACGGCTACTTCCCTGACGCTGAACGTCGAAGACGTTGATGCAACCGTTAGCTTGGACGGTGGAGGAGCCACAGTTGATACTCTGACGCTGAATGCGACCGGTGAGGCATCGACCTTCGGGCTGACAGCAGCCGCGGTAACGGATTTGACTGTGGACGCAGCCGTCGACTTGGATATCGCTACGGGCTCTACACTTACTGCTGTAGAAACCGTGACTGTATCGGGTGCGGGTGCTGTGGACCTTGGTGATATTTCCGGCACAGGTGCCACATCAGTGTCTGCAACCGGCAATACAGGTGGTGTGACGACTACCATCGATGGCACCAAAGCGGCATTCACGGGCGGCTCTGGTGCGGATGATGTCACCGTTAACGTTGCTGATCCGACCAAGGCTATCAACCTTGGCGCAGGCGACGACACCCTGACATTGGCTAACGGCAGCGACACTTCTACGGAAGTCCTCGAAGGTGGTGACGGTACCGATACGCTGGAGCTTACCGCTGCTGACGCTGAAACCAACTCAGCAACGGCCACGTTCGAAACCAAGATCAACAGCTTCGAGCGCCTGACTATCGGGAATGCATCTAGTCAAGAGGTGGTCAATCTGGCCAACTTGGATGACATCGATTATGTCACTCTGGGGTCAGCTACTGGTACCGCTCAAGTCAACACGGTGACAGTGACTGATGATGCCGCTGTTGCTGGTGTGGAAGCCGGAGATGTCTTCTCGGTTACGATCAATGGTACGACTTTCAGCCATACAGCAACCGCTGCGCAAACAGCGACCTCGGTCGCATCGGATCTCGCAACTCTCGTCAATGCCGATACAGACTTGGCTGTTACTGCATCAGCTACAACCAATACTTTCACTCTGACGGCTGATAACGCAGGTGTTCCATTTACGGTTTCGGTGGCAAATCCCACTGATACTGGTGGTGATGACACCATTGCTGTTGCGGCAACCACCGCAAATGCATCAGGTATCACGCTGAACAACATGGCCAGCAATGGTACTGTGGTTCTTACTGACGCTGTGACAACGACTGTTGGAGTCACCGACGCTTCTACTGGTACTGCTGACTCCCTCAACATTGTTGCTAAAGCAGAGAACGGTAAGGATTTCGGCCTCGTCACCGTCGATGATGTCGAAACCATTTCGGTGAGTGCAGAGGATCTGGATACGGATGGGAATGAAGATGGCAAAGCCACTCTGACCCTTGATGCGGACTCTGCTAAGACTGTCACTGTGAGCGGCGATGCAGATGTTGATCTGACGGTCAGCAGCGCGAGCAGCCTCACAACGGTTGATGCTTCGGCAATGACCGGCGCTCTGACCTACACCGCTGATGATGGCACGACGACCGTCACTGGTGGTTCGGGTGCTGACAGCCTGACGGCGTCTGGTTCGGGTGACAAACTGATTGGTGGTGCCGGAGACGACACCCTGACCGGTGCAAACCTGACCGAGATGACCGGTGGCGCGGGTGCGGACACGTTCGTGTTTGATGCTGACATCAATGCACCGACCAATCTCAACAGCTTTTCCAGCATCATGGACCTGTCGTCGGGGGATATCATCGACTTCGATAGTACTGATACTGGCACTGTCGAATTCTCCTCGGCTGCGATTAATCTCGCGGATACCGCAGTGTTCCAGGACTTTGCGAATGCGGCTGTTAACGGTCTGGGAACAGACGACGACGATGCAGCTTGGTTCCAGTTCGATGGAAATACCTACATTGTTCAGTCGGGTGACAATACTAACAACAATGACTTCCAGAACGGCACTGACAGCATCATCAAGATCGTTGGCACGGTTGACCTGTCCACCGCGTCCTACAACCAGACCGATGGCACGCTGGAAATCGCATAAGCTCTTCGCCTGAATGAGGAGCCTGTTGCGAAATAGGTAAAGACAATGAAACCCCCGGCTTCGGTCGGGGGTTTTGCTTTCCGAAGGGGCAGGGCTTTTGTCCCTCGCATCACCTTGATAGGCGTGCCGTCAAAGCCAAACAGGAGACCCGACATGGCCAACACCCAAACCGTGACCATCGATGGCAAGGACTACGAGCTGGAAAGCCTGAGTGACGCCGCCAAAGACCAGCTGACCAACCTGCGCGTCGTGGACCAGGAAATTGCCCGGCTGCAGCAGCAGCAGGCGATCGCACAGACAGCCCGGAATGCCTATGCCAATGCACTGAAGGCCGAACTGCCCTCGGGCAACCAGTAATACTACGGGAAAACCCGTAGGGCAGGGGGCCAAAAGGCCCCCTGTGTCGTGTTCGAGAAGTAACCTTGGAGGATCATCCCGGCATACGGAGCAAAAAAGAACAAATAATGGCATCTGCAAATATGTTTTGTACCGATTATACGATTTACGGGGAGGGTGATGAATCGAGTCCCATGGTCCACGGAACAAGGTCGGTGACGGGCAATCAAGGCGCGCTTGACCTTCCGGCGCTCTCCAATATATGATTTAATAATATATGGAGGACGTGATGGCGAAGGCGACATCGATCATATTGGGTGACCACTTCGATCAACTGATTGCGCAGCAGGTCCAGACAGGGCGCTATGGCACGGTCAGTGAGGTTGTACGTGATGCGCTGCGATTGTTCGAACAACAGCAGATCGCGATTCAACGGCTCAACGACGCGATTGAGGAGGGTTATGCGAGTGGTATTAGCGAACCGTTCGACTGGGATGATCTGTTTGCCGAAGCTGTTGCCGAAGCTTGATGGCCGAAATCCAGTTTACCAACGCTGCCCGGCAGGACTTGAAGGGCATATTCACCTATAGCATCCGTAGATGGGACAGGCGGCAAGCGGAACGGTATTCTTCGCAACTGAACTTGCAGATACAGAAGATTGGGCAGGACGCTGTATTCAGTAAGCCGGTACAGAACAGCCGATCAAATTTACGCCAAAGCACTGCGGGTCGCCACTTGATCATTTTTGAGCAGACCGACGATCACATCCTCATCATTCGCATTTTGCACGAAGCAATGGATATTCCCCGTCATATCAGCCCAGCACACTAATCCTGTCACAACAGCACCACAGCCGCGCTGATCTTCCGTGGGGTCACCCCGGATACCCCCTGAGATCGCCTGTGAGCGGCCCTGTGGTGGCGCAATTCCATTCTGGCACCGATCGGGCAGCTGGGTGATGGTGTCGTCTGACATGTGGCATATCCCTTTCTCGACCGAGAATTGACGGCATCTGAACACCGCCATGATATGCCGCCCCTCAGGGCATCACCAACTTTCGCGCGTTTCTCCCTCACAAACGTCCGGATCTCAATCTGTGGACACGACCCAGACAGCTCGCTCAGATAACGTATACAACTTAAAGAGAGTTTATGGAGACTTTTGACACTTTTTAATAGAAAACCGAAGAGGACTCTTCAGGGTATAGGGAATCCATAGGTCCGGAGCGGCAGTCAGAGGCAGCCAGAGACTGCCAGAGGCTGCGTTAATCCGAGAAAAAGGGCTGTTTTTGACAAAACTCGAGAATTCCATTCCTAAACTCTAACAGTTTCCCAGGTACCTCTCTTGTTAGGTGGTTCCCTGGGGTCAGACTGCCGATATTAACGCTAAGGTTGAGTCCTTGCCCAGATACCTTGAAAAGGTAATGGGTTTGCATTACTTTCTTGATGAGCTTTGCTTGAGGAGCACCGGCATGAGCGATGTGCAAGCACCGCGCTTCGAAGCGACCCTGACGGACAAATACCAGAACACGGTCCCGGCCGCGGTCCGCAAGGTCCTGGATCTTCGCAAGCGTGACAAGGTCGCCTACGTCATCCGGGGCGGCCAGGTAATCCTGGAAAAAGCCGAGCCCGAGGACAGCCAGGTCGACCCAGTGGTCCAGGCCTTCCTTGGTTTTCTCGAGCGGGAGATGGTCACCAACCCGCAACGTCTTAAAGCGTTTGGCGGCGAGACAACCCGTCGGGCTGCGGAACTGACCGACGGTGTCGAGGTCGATCTGGACGCACCGCTGGACGACGAATGAGCAATGGCCAGAATGGCCAGATTGACGGCGCGTTGGTCATAAACGGCTGGACCCTGCTTCAGGATACGGCCTTCCAAGAGGCATACGAAGACCTCATCGCGACCGTCGAGATGCTTCGGGAGAAGCATCCAGAGACCTACCGGAAGAAAGCACCCACGAAGATCCTGGCGGCCATAGAGAAGTTGACGAAGGAGGTCATTCCTTCGGATCCGACCTCCTCTGCCTTTGACATGGGAAACACGATCGGGCCGGAATACCGGGCCTGGAAACGGGCGAAATTCCTGCAGCAGTTCCGCCTCTTCTTCCGCTACGACACGAACTCCAGGGTTATCATCTACGGCTGGGTGAACGACGAAGGCACCAAGAGGGCCTACGGCAGCAAGACCGACGCCTACCGGATCTTCCAGAAGCGTCTGGCTGCGGGCGATCCACCTACGGGCTGGGACGACCTGATGACCCGAGCGGCCCCGGTCGATCAGGGATAGGTCGAGCAGATGCTTCGTCGGGCGCGGGAGACGCACCAAGGAGCCCATCCTGAACGCCATGGAAGCCGCTGGACAAGCCCTGGCCTCCCTGGGTCTCACCCTGCGCTCAGGAGCCGCCTACGGGGCTGACACAGCCTTCGAGAATGGCTGCGATAACGCCCACGGACCCAAGGAGATCTACATCCCCTGGCAGGGTTTCCAACGTCGCTTTATTGAGGAACCAGGTGTCATTGGTAAGGATATGAATCACTACTACGAAGCCGAGAAGCTCGCCAAGGAACATCACCCCGCCTGGGACAAGCTCTCCCTGGGCATCAGACCCCTCATGATCCGCAACAGCTACCAGATCATGGGCCGGGACATGCAGAGCCCCTGCCTCTTCGTCCTCTGCTCAACCCCTGGAGGCCAGGGCCAAGGCGGCACCGGCCAAGCCATCCGCATTGCTCGGGCACATGATATTCCTGTCTTTGATATGGGATCCATGGATCTCGGTGAAATCAACCAGCAAGTACTTCAGCTGATACAGAATAAGGATGTAATTTCATGCACATAACCGTATCAACATCCTACAACTGCAGCGCAGCGGGGACAGCCGACCTTTCCCCTCATACCTGGGCCGATGTCAAGGAATGGTTCGTCAAGTGGGATACCTTCCACGTTCTCTTCAAGGACGATCCTGAATGGAAGGAGTTCCCCCTGTACTCAGATCATTCCGATGGGATCGACTGGAAGCGACCCAGCCATGTCGACATCTACGAAGGAGACATGGAGTTCGATGAGGAACTCGCCTCTACCTAAAACCAAAGCCCACAACATCCCCGTCTTCGACCTGGGCAACCTAAGGCCTATCTCTGAAAATTCCCGACCTATGACAACCCTATGTCCTAACTCGGAATTCCCATGACGACACTGAAGTTGACCGAGGTGAACTCTAGTAAACTCTCCAGCCCTTAGGTTTGAACTCTGTGCCCAGGTGCCTTCTGTTGCTTCCTGCTTGGTATGAATGAGTTTCACCCTACTAATGTGCTGCTTGGCCCAGTGTGTATGTTGGGGGTCTAGGGTTTATCCGGGTCCTTCTCCTGTCTGGGGTCTCACAGCCACAAGACGAAAGAGGCTACCGCTACGGCTTGTCACTTGCCGGCCCTCAAAAGTGGCTCTTTGCCGGGGACTTCACCCGACCCGCTTTGATCCGGCTCCGTCTAGGTCATTGCAGAAACGCGACAACGGAACCCACCGACGCGGTTCATATCGAACCTCGGGATATATTTATCCTGGTTCACCCCATATATGTATCAGAGCGGGGACTTGACCCCTGACCCGTTGATTTGCCCCATGTGCTTATCCACATGTGCTTGCCCAACGGTTGTCAGTCGGTCGGGGGCAGATGAAAACTCTGCGGGGAAGCGGCTGGCCTCCGATATCGGGCATCGCGTGGATACGGCAAATCAGATGACGGGCCTTCCCCTGCATGCGGGGGGAAGGAGCGGGTGGCGGAGCTGTGCTTGGATGGTCGCCTGCCTGGAAAACAGGACCTCAAGACAGGGACCCAACAGGGACCCAGGAGAGCGCATCGGGCTGGGCCAGCCGCCTATCTCGAAGCGTCAAATGGCGCGGTATGCTCCCTCAGCCAGGGCACGATCCGATCATGGCGAAACGCGCCGCCTTCGAGGCTCTCGATGATGAAGCGGTAGATCGCATCGGAACCCGCAGTAATGGAGAAGCCGTTGATCGCGAGAAACGTTTCGGTCACGGCGAAGGCGACACGCTCGTTTCCGTCCACGAACGGATGGTTCATGGCGAAACTCTCCCAGAGCGCTGCCGCCTGCTCGATCTCATCGTCATAGTAGCCAGTCTGAGGCCGATACAGCGCCGCTTCGATCAAACCGGGATCGCGGATGCCATCAGCACCGCCGAACGCTTCGATCTGGTCGGCATGGATTTCCAGAACCTCGATGATGGTGAGATAATCTGTCACTCAGCGAGCTTCCTGTAGAGCGTTTCACGTTTCGCGCGACTGGCACGATAGGCGTCTATCACATGGCCGCGCGGACGCTCGTGCTTGCGCTTCTCAATGAGATCGGTAAGCGCCTCATCGACAAGCGCCTGAAGCTGCCGCCCTTCTGCCTTGGCAAGACCCCGCACGGCAGAGAGGAGTTCGGTGTTGACCTGGGTCGCGAATTTCTCACGGACTTTCTGGGACATGGAGCACCTTCCTTTCTCCAACATGATGTCATGATTTGTCATGACAAATCAAGTTCCACCTTGATGGTGAATCTGACGCCATGGCCTGATCCAGAATGAAAGGTCTTACCCCGAGACGCCTGATTCCTTCGTGCTTGGCCGACTCAGCATTTTGAAGCGGCGGGCGGTCAGGGGATCGAGGAGTGATTGCACGACTTGGAACTGACGGCATCAGGTGCTATGATTACAAGTGACTACAATGGAACACACCATGCCACAGCGCGCCGCTTCCGAGCCAATCACCATCCGCACAGCCAAGGTATCTGAGATTGATGCCCTGGCGAATGCGATGGATCGTTCCCGCAACTACATCGTCAACCAGGCCATCGAACAATATCTGGAAGCCAACACCTGGCAGATGGAGCGGATCAAGAGCGGGATCGCCGCCGCCCGAGAGGGCAAGGTCATTCCTGCCGATGAGGTGTTTGCCGGAATTGCCGCGAAGCACGATTGGGCACGTTGAAGCATCTGGTTATTGCCGAACCAGCAGCCCGCGATCTTGAGGGGATCGTGGATTATATCGCGCTGGATAATCCGGTCGCCGCCGAGAATGTGTATCGGGGAATCGTGCGGGCAGCGGAAAGACTGCCCGAGTTCTCCGCCTTGGGACGCCCCGGTCGCCATCCCGAGACGCGGGAGCTGAGCGTCTCGGGACTGCCCTACCTGATCGTCTATGAGGTCAGCGCCGAGGCGGTGACGATATTGGCGGTATTCCACATGTCCCGAGATCTCGCAAGGGCGCTCCTGGCCAGGATGCAGAGCAGTTAAGAGGTCTTCACGATTAGGTTTTTCGTCGTCGTAGCAGGCCGTCGCCCCGCCTATATGGCGTTTGCATCTTGCTTGTCCATTGACCCGTAGCCGTGTGGGCAAGCCTCGTGCCTGACCTCGAGTGTGGATCTCCCCGGTGCCGTGTGAACGCGAGGCTGGACGTTCGGGGCTCGCAGTTTTTGTCAGAAGTGGCGGGGGCGCACCGGTTTCACGCCTTTCGGCGACAAAACGCAGGCACAAGGCGCGCGATGTTGATCCTGCGGTCCTCATCGGATAGAGGACGGCCAACGCATTTCATCACATAAGAAGGCAACGCTCATGGCCAAGATCACCGTCGACGGCACCGAATACGATACCGACAATCTGTCGGACGACGTCAAGCGGCAGGTGCAGAACGTGTCCTACTGCGATCGCAAGATCGAGGAGCTCAAGAACGAGGCGGCCGTCATCCAGACGGCCCGCAACGCCTATGCCCGTTCGCTGGGCGAGATGCTCGCTGGCGAAACCAGCAAGACGGACTGAGGGCGGAGCGTGCGCCCCGATGACCGGTATCCGGCGCTTCACCACGGATTACGTGCCGGTCGAGGACCGCATGCGGCTCTCATTGGAGCGCGATGACGGGGCCGTGCGTATCCTGTGGCTGACACGCCCCTTGCTGAACAAGCTGGTGGTGCAACTGGTCAGGCGGATCGATGCCGCCGCGCCGTCGGGCGTATCCACGGACAGGCCGCTGAAAAGCGGGGCGCAGCAGCGGTTCACCCAGCAGGCCGCAGAGGCGTCCCTGAGGCCGCAAGAGCCCGTCCGGGTCGGGACCACCGCCCGGCAGGCGGGGGTTGCGATGCTCGTGACCAGCATCGGCCTGCGTGACGGGCAGGGGGGGCTGTGCGTGGAATTCAAGGGCGGCAAACATGTGCTGGAGGCGGTCCCCTTCACCGGGGACGCCCTGCGGCAATGGCTGGGCGTGCTGCACAAGTGTTATTGCCAGGCCGGGTGGGGCGGCGATTTCTGGCCCGGCTGGATCACCCCGGACCACTCCCCGGCCGACATGGCGCG
This sequence comes from Roseovarius nitratireducens, assembly GCF_002925845.1. Taxonomy (GTDB): domain Bacteria; phylum Pseudomonadota; class Alphaproteobacteria; order Rhodobacterales; family Rhodobacteraceae; genus Roseovarius; species Roseovarius nitratireducens. The sequence continues at coordinate 32,968 of NZ_PDNI01000069.1, forward strand.
GATGAATTGACCAGAGTCGGCAACGCATGCGCGGATACCACTCTCCGTGCCAATGAGGCGGGATGATGACTTGTGCCGATGGAAACAATTTCGAGGCTATGCTAGTGTATAGCGAAATTCATATGCCCCGGGCTGCGGAGACTTCGTGAAAATGCGCCAGAAAACCTCGCTCGAGACAGCCTATGGCAGGTTCCGGTCCACGTTCATCGCGACCGTCGTCTTCAGTTTCTTTACCAATCTGCTGATGTTCGTCGGCCCTCTTTACATGCTGCAGATCTACGACCGGGTGCTGTCGAGCCGGAACGAGATGACCCTGATCATGATCTCGGCAATCGCGATTGCCATGCTGGTCAGCTACGGGTTGCTCGAATTCACGCGCTCGCGCCTTCTGGTGCGCGCGGGGATGCAGTTCGACGAGGTTCTTGCGAATCCCGTGTTCCACCGCGTCGTCAAGCAGCAGACAGCCCTGCCGGGCGGCAATGCGCAGATCGCCCTGAGCGATATCGACAAGGTGCGGGAATTCATGACCGGGCAGGGGATTCTCGCGTTTTTCGACGCGCCCTGGGTGCCGCTGTTTCTCGCCTTGTGTTTCGCGTTCCACCCGTGGCTGGGCCTCGTGGCGACCATCGGGGCCGTCATCATCTTTGGCCTGGCGCTCGCCAATGAATTCGCGACCCGCAACGCCCTGCAGGATGCCAGCAAGGCATCGCAGGGGGCCAACCATTTCGTCAACACCACCATGCAGAACGCCGAGGTCATCCGCGCGCTCGGCATGGAAAAGCAGCTGACCAAGCGCTGGCTCAGCCAGCATGACGACATGCTGGTCCACCAGGCAAAGGCCAGCGATCGCGCCGGCTCGATCATGGCGTCGTCGAAATTCGTGCGCATGAGCCTTCAGGTGGCCATCCTGGGGACAGGGGCCTACCTGGCCATCCAGCAGCTTATCTCGCCCGGTATCATGATCGCGGCGTCGATCGTGATGGGGCGCGCGCTGGCGCCGGTGGAACAGGCCGTCGGCCAGTGGAAGCAGTTCGTCAACGCGCGGTCCTCTCACAAGCGGCTGAAGCAGCTGTTCGCCAACATCTCGGAACAGGAAGAGCGGACCGAACTGCCGGAGCCCAAGGGGAACCTGAAGGTAGAGCAATTGTTCGCGACCGTTCCGGGCACCCGGGACGCGCTGCTCAGGGGGATCAGCTTCTCCATCAACCAGGGGGAAGTGCTTGCGATCATCGGCCCCAGCGGATCGGGCAAGTCCTCTCTGGTCCGGCATCTTGTCGGGGCCATGACGCCGGCCGCCGGTGCCGTGCGTCTGGACGGAACCGAGATGCACCATTGGGACCCCGAACAGCTCGGGCGTTACCTTGGCTACCTGCCGCAGGATGTGAAGCTCTTCGGCGGGTCCGTCGCTGAAAACATCTCACGGTTCGAAGACGATCCGGAGGACGCCAATGTCGTCGCCGCCGCCACCCTGGCCGGAGCGCATGACATGATCCAGAAGCTGAGCAATGGCTATGAGACCAATGTCGGCGATGGCGGCATGTTCCTGTCCGGCGGGCAACGGCAGCGCGTTGGCCTCGCCCGGGCCGTGTATCGCTATCCCAGCCTCGTGGTTCTGGACGAGCCCAACTCCAACCTGGACAGCATGGGCGAGAAAGCGCTCGTTTCCTGCATCCAGGAACTCAAGGCTATGGGCAAGACCGTCGTTCTTGTAACCCACAAGACCAATCTGCTTGCCCTGTCCGACAAGACCCTGATGCTGATGAACGGCACGGTCGAAAAATTCGGCCTGACCAAGGACTTCTTTCAACAGCCGCAAGCCGCGCCGGCTGCGGAAAAAGCGCAGAAAGCCGCGTCCGGGAACTCGCCCGCGGTGGTTCAGCTGTCCACGTCCGAAAAGGACGAGAGCTGACAGCGCCCGCTTGTAAAAACGGGTTTCCGGACAATATCGGAACCGGACCAAGCCACACAAGGACGTGCCGTACATGGCCATCAAACCGAGCCCGAAACCGATTGCCATCATGGGATACGCGATCGTGTTCATCACGTTCGGCGTATTGGGAGGCTGGGCCGCCGTCGCCAAGCTCGACAGCGCCGTCTTTGCGCCGGGCACGGTCTCTCTGGAGGGCAACCGCAAGGTTGTGCAGCACCTCGAAGGCGGGATCGTGGAAGAAATCCGCGTGAAAGAGGCCGACACGGTCAATGAAGGCGACGTCCTGTTGCGCCTCAGCGGTGTCGAGGCACACTCCAACCTCGAGGTCATCAACACCCGGCTGAACATGGCCCTGGTCGCCGAAGCCCGCCTCCTGGCAGAACGCAAGATGGCGGACCGGATCGACCTGCCGGACGACATTGACCCCGATGCCGCATCGAAAGACCTGAAGGCGGTGATCGCGGATCAGAGGGATCGCTTCAAGGCCCGCCGCTCCATCATGAAATCCCGGATCGACATCCTGTCCAGCCGGGTCGATCAGACGAAGGAACAGATCGAGGGGCTCGAGCTTCAGAAATCCGCCCTGAAGCGCCGCGTCGAAAACTTCAGCCACATGGTCGAACGGATGCGCAGCGGCCAGGAAAAAGGCCTGGTTCAGAGCAATGTCCTGTCGCAGCGCGAAGACGAGATGATCCAGATCGAGGCGTCCCTCGGGCAGGTGATTTCCGAAACCGCACAAGCCCGCAACGTCATCAGCGAAACCGAACTCGAAGCGCTCCAGGTCGAGCAGGAATACCGCGAGCGCGCCAATTCCGAACTGGAAGAAGTCCGCTCCGAGATATCGGAACTCGAACAGCGGAAAACGGTCGCCGAAGACATTCTCGGACGCACGGAGATCCGTGCCCCCGGGTCCGGCACGATCCAGAACCTGAAGGTTCACACCGTGGGTTCCGTGATCAGGGCGGGCGATGTGCTCATGGAGCTGGTTCCCGAGAACGAGGAGCTGATCGTGAACGCACGGGTGACGCCACGCGATATCGACAATGTCTCGCCGGGGCTCGAGACCGAAGTCCGGTTCACGGCCTTCAAGACGAAACTCACACCGATCATGCTCGGCAAGGTCGAATCCGTTTCCAATGACGTCATCACGCCGGAAAACCCCCAGGAGATGCCCTATTATCTGGCCCGTATCGACGTGGATGAGAAAGATATCCCCAAGGACATCGAAGGCCGCCTGACGGCCGGGATGCCGGCCGATGTCATCATCACGACGGGGGAGCGGACGGTGTTGAATTTCATCGCGTCACCCCTGCTCGACGCGGTCCGCAAGAGCCTGATCGAAGAGTGAGCGTTGCAAGGGCGCAGCGCCCGGACAGGTGCAGACCGGACGGGCACACCTGGCGGCTGAAGCGATGCATGGCAAGCCCGTCTTATTCATCGGAAACCTCGCGTCCCTGATCCGGAGAAGCGCCTTCGCGTGCAACGAGGTGCGCCTGCTCATCGCGATCCTGGCCTATCAGCTGATGCACATCGCCAATGAAGTTGGCTACACGTAAGCTCCGCGAGAAGCGCTCTGTTTTCACAGAATGCGCCTTTTCAGGCATGTTTTTCATGTGATAGGAACAAATTTCATGGAGACCAAAGTCTCCAACGAAAATTCACGCCAAAGGAACGGAATTCATGCCGTCCGACCAGGAGGTACATTTTTCGGGCCCGAGGACCATTTTTCAGGAGCGTCGTCTTCCGGAGACCGCTACCCTGGCAGGCTACGGCGCACTGATCGATGCCTATGAATTGTCAGTGCCCTTGCCCCGCAAACTGTCGGCGACGGGTAACCATCACCGCATCTTCGAGGATGATACCTGGCGCATCCTGACACCACGTCACGCCCCGAGTGCAGACCTCGATGGCCACCTCACGTTCGCACTCAAGTACGAAGGGCTTGATCTGGCTGTCCTCATAAGGCTGTTCGCGGCCACCGGCCCCGACGCCATCGCAGAGATTGTGCACAACAAGCCGACCGGCAGCTACGCAAGGCGCGTATGGTTTTTGTATGAATGGCTTACAGGCAACCAGCTGGACTTGCCAGATGCGGAAGGCGGTCGCTATGTGCCTGTAGTTGATCCCGGCCAGCAGTTCGCGACGGAAGGTGAAAACGCTCCCCGATATCGCGTGAAAAATAATCTGCCGGGAACGAGAGATTTCTGCCCGCTGGTCTTTCGCACGCGACGACTCGAAGAGTTCATCGCAATGGACCTGCCGGGCCGGGCCCGCGCGGTCATCGCTGACGTCCCCCGAGACTTGCTCGCACGAACGGCTGCATTCCTGCTGCTCAAGGACTCGCGTTCCAGCTATGCGATCGAAGGTGAACGCCCGCCTCAAGACCGCATTCAACGGTGGGGCCGTGCCATCGGCGAAGCTGGTCGCCAACCCCTCGACCGAGATGAGCTGCTACGACTGCAGCGGATCGTCATAGGCGATGCGCGTTTCATCAAGCTGGGTTTCCGCGACGAGGGCGGTTTTGTTGGGGCGCATGACCGCGAGACGCGCATGCCTCTGCCTGATCACATCAGCGCGCGGCATGAAGATCTTCCGTCCCTGACCGACGGTATGATCGCTTTTGACCAGGGTGCGTCTCGGCACTCCGACCCGGTCGTTTCCGCTGCAATCCTCGCATTCGGTTTTGTCTATATCCACCCTTTTGAGGACGGTAACGGCCGACTGCACCGCTACCTGATTCATCATGTTCTGGCGGAACGCGGCTTCAACCCGCCAGGCGTGACCTTCCCGGTGTCCGCCGCGATCTTCGAGCGCATCGATGAGTACAGAATGGTCCTTGAGAGCTATTCTGCGCGGCTGCTGCCGCTGATCGAGTGGGAGCCGACAGAGAAATTCAACGTTCGTGTCTTGAATGACACGGGTAATTTTTACCGCTTCTTTGACGCGACCCCGCACGCGGAATTTCTCTATTCATGCGTTCAGAAGACAATTGAAGAAGACCTGCCCTCCGAGATGGCCTTCCTGCGAAGCTACGACGCGTTCCGTGACCAGATCGAAGGCATTGTTGAAATGCCCCAACTCACCATCGATTTGCTGTTCCGATTCCTGCAGCAAAACGGTGGCACACTTTCGCGTCGCGCCAGAACCAATGAGTTCAAGGCATTGACTGATGATGAAGCGGCGCAGATCGAACGCGCTTATGCTGAAACCATGATTTAGGCCGAGATGTCCCCATTCGTGACAGATCATGTAATGGATGAAAGGTGCGAAGTATGCTATTTTGGGTATACCCTTGGTGACACTTTTCCTGAACACACAAAAACGACTTTCGGCTGTTTATTTTGGGCCCATTCCGGCATAATGAACATATCATCCCGAGGGCACACCCAAAATGAACAGTTCTCACGTGAAAATCGGCTATGCGCGCACCTCGACCACCGAGCAGAACCTCGAAGCGCAGGTGAGCGTGCTCCGGGCCGCGGGATGCGGCATGATCCGGACGGAGCAAAAGAGCGGGGCCAGCCTGGACGGGCGGCCCGAGCTCAAGACGATCCTCGATTTCATCCATCCGGGCGAGACGCTGGTCGTAACCCGCATTGACCGGCTGGCGCGTAGCCTCGGTGACCTGCAGACCATCGTCACCCGCCTGAAATCCAAGGGCGCGCACCTGGCCGCGACCGAGCAGCCGGTGGACACTTCCACGGCCACCGGCAAGGCGTTTTTCGACATGCTCGGTGTCTTTGCCGAGTTCGAGACCAACCTGCGCCGCGAACGCCAGGCCGAGGGCATCGCCGCGGCCAGGGAGCGCGGCGTCTACCGGGGGCGCGTTCCCAGGATCGACATGGCCGCCATCCAGGCCAGGCTGGCAGAGGGCCAGTCGCCGACACGGATCGCCCGCGACATGGGAATTTCGCGCGGCACCGTCTACAAGGCGAAGGCTGGGCCGGTTTCGTGAAAGAGGACAGCGTATTTAAGATGCGACACCCGCCTTACGCCGAGGGCATTTTTTGAGAACCGCGGTGTTTCCAGGGTAGGCAACCCGGATTTGATCGTATCTGTCCGGGCTGTCATCCGAAATACAATCGATCCTCGACATCGTGCAGTGATGACCGGGGGCTCCACATTCGAGGTTGGGCACGAGTGGCCTAATCTCTGAGGTTGATGTCGTGCAACAGGTTCTGAATATCTTCCGGCACTTGTGCGGCCGTCGTGATGTTCAGCGTGCCGGTTCTCTCATCAAGCGCTTTCACAAGGATATAACGGGTAAGGGTTACAGCATATTCCAGTATATCTTCTTCGAAAGCATTCACGGCATTGGCAATTTCGTTTTCAAACGGTCCGCGTGTTGTCTGCCAAGCATTGCTAAACAGCCATAAGATATCCGCAGGTATACGCTTTTTGATTTCCTTAAGCTGTTTGTCACGTGCTTCGGCAGAGTTGGCCAATAGAATGCTTTCAATATAGTCCTGAAGGTGGGCCTTGAACCTCTCCGCAGACAGCGTGTCAGGAGGGGCAACGGCCAGACCAGTTTCGACAGCCAACCTGTCAGTCAGGAATTGCCGGATGTCCCACTTGAAGGTTCCGATCATCTGGGTTGAGTCGGGTGCGCTGTACCCGATCCTCGCCCAAGGCGTTTCGGCAAGGAGCGTGACCTCGGGGGTCGATCCATCCGAGGGCTGATTGCATTCCGACCGATCCTTGGACAATGTACAATATAGGAATGTCAGCGAGATTGGTGTCGATGCGTCTGCGCCTTTGGTACCGGTGTCGCATGACCGGCGGGACGCCAAGAGATCGATCAGGAACCGTGTCGTGACCTGCGCAAAAGTGTTGAACGGCGTTGGCCGCTCATCGGCGAGTTGATCGAGATCAGACGCTGTATAGGTTCGGGATTCCCGATCGTGGATGAGCTTTATAGTCAGGCGCTCCGACCAGCAGGTAACGTGTTCGGGTTGGCTGCCATGCATGCTGTCCGTCATTTCTGAAGATGTCTCGGCGGGGCTGACAACATGCGCTCCACCCAAGAACAACCCGACCAGAAGCGCACCGGTGAACCGTGATTTCGACATCGTTCCCCCCCGTCTCAGGGGCCCGTCGAGGGGCAGGTGGTGCGCTTCATGAAGCCAATGGATGACGTTACGTCATCCAAAATTAGACTCAGAACTCGAAATAGTATACGATCATAGGATCTTTTTGCAAGATGGTTAGCTAATGGAGGGGGCCATGGCTTTCGCAGATATTGAAGCAAAAACAAATGTAACCGGGTTTTCGAATGCTGATAAAACCGCGATCTTGGCGGCGATGAAAACAGCCTATGACGGCTCGGCCACCGCCAAGACCATGTTCGATGATTGGGTCGCGGCGGGAAAGACGATCGATATCGACTTCAAAGCTGGCAAGTTCCAGGCGTTCGCCAATACCGGGGATGTCGAGATAGATGTGTCCTGGCTTGCTGACAACGACTATATCAGCCCCAAGGGCAAGGCCGTCGAGGACACGCTGGTCACAGGGTTGGTGCACGAACTCGGACATGCCCTGACGGGCAAGCTCGATAATAACACGAAAGCGGATTACAAAGGTGACAACGTCACCTTTGTCAACAAGATATACAAGGAGCTCGGACTTCCCGAGCAGATTTCCTATACAGCTTACGACTCGGGTGATTTTCTTGAGCGGGACAGGGATTATACGAACGGAACAGCCATCGATGTGGCTGTAACGCGCGACAGTGATATCAGCACTCACGACAACACTCCCGACAACACGAAGGATCTTGTCATTGGCGGGTCGAGTGCCAACAAGCTGCAAACCGGGAAGGGGAATGATTTCCTGGTCGGTCGGGGCGGCAATGACACGCTCTCCGGCGGAGACGGCACTGACACGGCTGTCTATCTCAACGACGAGTTGGAATATGATGTCCGCAAAAACGACGACGGAACCTGGACGGTCAAGCATGTCCGCGGTGCCAAGACCGAAGGCGAGGACACGTTAAAGAATATCGAGAAGATCCAGTTTGGAAGCGATGGCGAGACATTCAATCTGACCAAAAAGGGTCTCAGCTTTCAAACCGATTTTGCCCTGGTCATCGACACGACGGGCAGCATGGGATCATCGATCGGGGCTGTCAAAGCCCAGGCCGCCACTCTGATAGATGCCGCTTTCGCCGGCGGAGCCGCGGATGCCCGTATCGGCGTTGTCGGGTTCAAGGATGAAACGATCGGCGAAGCGACGCAGGTTATCCTGCCCTTTACTGACCAGGATTCCTTTGCGGACCGCAAGTCCGCAGCCGAGGCGGCGATCAATGGTATTACCGTATCAGGCGGTGGTGATCTTCCCGAAACAGCGTTTTCCGGCCTGAAGGCAGCGCTCGACGGATCAATGGGAGACTGGCGTGCCGGAGCTGCCAAGCTGCGGGTCGCCCTGTTTACGGATGCATCTGCAAAGGACGGTCATCTTGCCTCGATTGTCACGGGCCTGGCCAACAGTATAGGTGCCGTGATCACGTCTCGGGCTTCAGTCGAGGGCGCGAACGGAAGGCAGGATAGTTTCGAGCTGACGTTGTCGGAACATGAACAAGCAGCTGACCAGCGTAACACGGAAGGAAACATCAATCCTTTTGTTGATGAAGGCAGCGTCCCCATAACGGACTCATCTATAGCAAATGTAGAGATATTCACCATCTTTACGGGGCCGGATGGCGTCGACACATCGGAACTTGAGGCTATTGCCAGAAACAATGGCGGTACCTTCTCTGATGCCGCCGATGATGACGCTTTGGTTGCCATCCTCGAAGAAATCATTTCAGCGCCGCCGGCCGATGTCATTGAGGGGACGACAGGACCGGACAGGTTGGTCGATGATGCTGACGGTGCGAACAATGACATGACGATACTTGGTAAGGGAGGCGATGATACCCTCGTCGGGCGCGCCGGTGACGATATCCTCGACGGCGGCAAAGGTGATGATATCCTGAGAGGCGGCGAAGGTAATGATGTCGCAAAGTATTCTGGTTCCCGGGACAGCTACACCGTGACACTATCGGATGTCGGCGTATCGATCTCTGACCGTCGGAGTGACGGAGATGGGACCGATACTCTGATCGATATCGAGACGCTCGGTTTCAGCGATACGGATTGGAATCTCGAAAGCGTCTCCGACGTTATCGACCTCTCTGCAGAGTCGCTTGCCTCGTTCATGGAGATGTATATCGCCTATTTCGACCGGGCGGCGGACAGTGAAGGGCTGCTTTTCTGGGGATCGGCATTTGCCAATGGCACGACACTGGAGGAAATGGCAACGCTGTTCATCGATCAGGACGAGACGCTGGCGGCTTATCCGACTGGCACGTCCAACGAGGCGTTCGCCAACACCGTCTATGGTAACGTCCTCGGGCGCACCCCGGATGCAGCCGGTTTGGACTTCTGGGTGGGCCAACTCGATTCAGGCAGTGTCAGCCGTGATCAATTCATTCTCGATGTGTTGCGCGGGGTCGAGGACGGGACACCTGACAGGAGCTACCTTGACGACAAGATTGATCTTGCAACTTATTTCTCGGCTATCAAGGGGATGAGCGATGTCGACAATGCACGTGCCGTCATGGACGCCTTTGGCGACCAGGCAGGTGCTGATCTGACGGCCGGCAAGACTGTCGTCGATAATGCCTACAGCGCCGCTCTGGACCCGGATAACGGGGAATTTCTGCTCAACCTTGTCGGTGTCATTGACGACCCCTTCGTCGGACTTTGAGACGCCAAGCCAGGGGTGAATCAGCCTCTGGCTTCCTGACTGCTGATAAGGCGGATGACCGGGAGGATGCGCTGATCTGATTTGTCACATGCTGGGTGTTTCATTCCAGGCGTCAGATCTTTCGGCGGATGCCGTCCTGCAACATCTCGCGGTCCAAGGTCAGATCGGCGACGATCTTCTTCAGCCGCCCGTTCTCGTCCTCGAGCTGCTTCAGCCGCGTCATCTCCGTCGGCAACAGGCCCGCATACTTCTTCTTCCAGTTGAAGTAGGTCGCCTGGCTGATCTCCGCCTTCCGGCACAGATCTCCGCGACCGGCGTGCCTTCTTCGCCCTGCTTGATGATGAACGCCTGTCTCGCGCGTTCGAAAATTTCGATGCCTTCATGTGAGTCCGCTCCTCTCCCAGCCGGGAAATCGTAGTGGAAAACTCCAGCTTCAAATGGTCCAAATTCCGGGGATCAGATCAGCTCTATAACCAGTGCGGCACCGCCGAGCAGTACATCAAGGAAAGCAAATACGCGTTCCACTGGCCGTTTGGCTAGCCCATCAGGCCCAATGGTATTAAGCTAGCGGAACCGGTATCTTCATTGTCATGGTTGAGATGACGGTTTGAGGAGCCATTAACGGAGCCTCTGAACATCATATGGTGGGCGGTGCGTTTCCAAGACACCTATCGCGAACTCAGATCAAAATTTCAAAAACGCATGTCTACTTATGTGGCCCCGAGGAAAGGGGCAGGTCATATCGCAGGAAACTCTAGAAAATGGCCGATCCCTTTACTGGCAGTCCAACAAGCACCGCCCCTTATACAACAGACCCCTTCGTTACGGGGCTTCTGAATGAGAATTTCACCCGTTGGGGCGATGGCACGGACACAACGCTGAGCTACAGCTTTCCGTGGACCACATCGGACACGGCCCAGTGGGGCATGGATTATGGCAACGGCGAGCTGGAGGCGGCTTCGTATTTCGGTCTCAGCAGCCCTCAAATGACCGCTGTCGATAATGCGCTCTCTGCATGGTCCGATGTAATCGATGTCGATTTTGCAAAGACATATGAAACCGACACATCCGTCGGCGATCTGCGGTTTGCATTCACATCAAACGTAGAAAATGCGTGGGGGTGGGCATATTACCCGAGCAACTACTGGCCAAGCGGCGGCGATGTTTGGATAAACTCTGACTACGCCAGTGACACGGACTGGAGCAAATCGAGTTACAACTTTTACTCACTTTTGCACGAGATCGGTCATACCTTGGGTTTGGAGCACTCCTTTGATGGCAGCGACGGTGACATCTACTCCCAAGCGTATGACACGCGTGCCTATACGGTCATGTCATACACGAACCCCGAGAATGCATGGGCCTGGGACAGCTCGACGAAGCAAAGCTCCTGGACCATCCAAACCCCGATGGTTTACGATATTCTGGCAGCACAGCATTCGTACGGAGCCAACTGGGACCACAATTCCGGGGACAATGTTTACACCTTCGACTCAACCGAAGCGGTGCAGAAAACCATCTGGGATGGCGGTGGCCAGGACACGTTCGATTTCAGTAACTTCGCACTCGACATCTCCGTCAACCTGACACCCGGCTCCTACTCTGACGTGCCGACACCGGGATGGAATGGCTCACAAAACATTGGCATCGCGTTTGAAGCGTTCATCGAGACCGTCATTGGCGGGTCTGGAAACGATGATCTGTCTGGCAATTCCGTGGCCAACACCCTCACCGGGGGTGCTGGCAATGACACGTTAGCTGGCGGCGGTGGCTCTGATACATTCAGTTTCTCGGGTTTTTTTGGCGATGACATCATTTCCGATTTTGGCGTGGGTGAAAACTTTCTGGAGCTGCTCGGATCGGATGGTCTCGAACTGAAAGGCACCGGCAGTCTTCTGGACATTGAAACGACGTCCGGTGGCGATGCCAGGGTCGTTGTTAATGTCAGTGATGAAGGATTGTCGGGGAGTATCACGCTTATCGGTGTCACCCCTGATGCGGCTGAAAGTATCTTTTCAACCTTGGGAGAGGTCATCGATGGAACATCCGCAGGCGATATACTAAACGGCACCACTGGGTCCGATCTGATTGAAGCCTATGCGGGCGACGACACCATAGTGGGCAGCCAGGGCAATGATAAGCTCGATGGCGGGACCGGGCACGATACGGTCACATATTCCGGGAACCAGGCCAGCTACTCCCTTACCCTCAGCCCGACCTCAACCAGCCTTACCGACCGGCGCTTGGATGGGAACGGAACGGACGAGCTGGTGGATATTGAAATGCTCGATTTTGAAACGAACTCGTTCGGATCGTCCTACGATCTGACCACGTTCGGCGGCACAGCCGGATTGTCCGAGCCGGAATTCGAGAGCCTCATTGAAATCTATATCGCCTATTTCAACCGGGCACCTGACGCTGTCGGTTTGAATTTCTGGGGCACAGCTTTTGCCAACGGCACGACACTGGAAGACATGGCGACGCTGTTCATCGATCAGGACGAGACGCTGGCGGCTTATCCGACTGGCACGTCCAACGAGGC
>NZ_PDNI01000090.1 GCF_002925845.1 Roseovarius nitratireducens
GTTCGCTGGAGTAGTAGGCTGTGAGGCCCAAGCGGCCCGTTATCCTTCCACCGTTAGGCCAGCCTCACGCCGTGCCTGCCACATCATGGCCCGTGAAGCCCAGCTTTCGCATAAGCCCCGCCGGACGACTACTCAACTTGGAACGGGCGGGCCAACAACAGCACAACTGGACCAGGCCCACAGCACCACAACACCGTCCAACACCACCTCAAAGCCCCCGC
>NZ_PDNI01000033.1 GCF_002925845.1 Roseovarius nitratireducens
GTGGTGGTTTGTTGGAGTAGGCTGCGAGGCCCAACCCAAGTGGCCCGGTTGTGCAGCAGCCCGTTATCCTTTCACCGTTGGAAGCGGGCAGTTGTCGTTGCTCTGTGAAGCCAGCCTCACGCTGTGCCTACCAACATTACGGACCGTGAGGCCAAGCTTTCGCTTGGGCCCCAGCGGTCCACTACCAACTTGAAACGGGCGGGCCAGCAATAGCACGACCGGACCAGGCCCACAGCGCTACGGCAACATCCACACCACCTTACAGCCCCCGCTCGGGTTACA
>NZ_PDNI01000001.1 GCF_002925845.1 Roseovarius nitratireducens
AGCTGTTCCTCCAGCTCCGCCTTGTAGGCCTTCACCTCGGTCATGGTGTCCTCCATCAGGACCGTCAGTTCCTGGGTGACCTGTGCGGTCTGCAGTTCCTCTTGGACCTGGTCAGACAGCGTCTGCACCCAGCGCAGGTAATCCCAGAAGCGGCCCAGGGCCTGTTCCCAGGGCTGGTTGGTCTGCCATCCCACTCGATCTGTGACCTCCGGCTCCAGCTCCGGCTCCCCCTCCGCCAGACATCCTGCCAGCAACGTGACTGCCAGCACAGCCCACAGAGC